>NZ_QGGX01000011.1 GCF_003148805.1 Aminobacter sp. AP02 | reverse complement strand
GCGCCGGTTCGAAGGAACCCTGGCCCAGCCCCTGGCTTGTGCAAGACGCTGCCAGCTGCGCCACCGAAACAACCAGCATCGCGCGCCAGGGCATGCCTGACACCGCAGTCATGTCAGCCGCCGGCTGCCGCGAGTTTCTTCAGTCTGTCCAGGCTCTGGGCAAGGCCTTTCAATGACACATCTAGGGTAACCGGCGCGCCCGTATCCGACGCGGTCATCGCCACGGTCAGCTTCTCGTTGGCGCGCAGGGCTGCCTCGAACTTGGCATCGACGGCGACCGGGGCGACGCAACCTTGCGGCAGGCAGGTCTTGTAGGCGGCCTTGGCATAGACATCGTCCTTGATGCGCAAAGCCAGCCCCGATTGCAGGTCGATGCCAAACGGCGCGATGACGGTGCCGGCCAAGGGCTGCTTGTCCTTTGCTGTGTCTTCGAAAACGATCATCAGGATGCGCTGGTTCGAGTTTCCCTGCGCCAGGCTCTGCGACACCTGGCAGATGCGCTTTGTGGCTGGCTCTTGTTCCTGCTGCTTGGGTGCGGCCGCATTCACACACTGGACGATCCAGTCGCCGTAGGTCTCCGACAGCGCCGAAGGTGTGACGTCCTGAGCATTGGCTTGGCCCGCAACCCCGAAGATCATGGCGGAGCAGGCCGCGGCTACGATGGTTGCTCCTCGCCGCAGCGATTTCCCGGCGTGACTGTGCGGCTGTGAGCTCTGACCAATCGCAAGATGATGGGCTGGCATGTCTAAGCCTTTCGTGACGGCTGCGGCAGACTCGGCTGGTTTGAAAACAGGTCCCACAACCAGGAGATTGAACTGCTCGGAGGCGAACGGCAAGCGGTGTCTGTCGCTGTCCGAGTCTTGTCCGGGGCGCAGTGGAGGCGCCTGCGGTCTGAAAGTGCACGGCGCCGCGCCAGCGCACCTCGTATATGCGCCAGTCCTAAGAAAAAACTTGACGCCAATTATCATGATTATTATCCGATGCCTGTCCGCCGGTATGGCGGCAGGAGATTTCAGATGATGACTATCCGACATTCCGCCGTGGCCCTTGGCTTCGCCGCGTTGATCGCAACATCCACCTTCGCTGGGGCCGCGACGGTTTCCATCACGGATTCCCGTGGCCAGCAGTTCCAGATCGAGCATCCGGTCAAGAACGTCGCGATTTTCCCGCTGCCCATTCCCGAGGCGATGATCGCCATCGATGGTGGCACCGAGCGCCTGCTGGCGATCAATCCGCGCGCGCAGGCCGCTCTGATGAAGGGCGTCATCGGCCAGCTGTTCCCCGAGATCGCCAAGATCCGCACCGATCTGGTGGCACCCAACTTCATCCCCAATGTCGAGGAAATCCTCAAGGCCGGACCCGACGTCGTTCTGCAATGGCAGGCCAAGGGTGACGAGCGTGTCGCGCCGATGGAAAACGCCGGCATCAAGGTGGCGACGGTCAGCACGGAATCGCGCGAGACCCGGCGTGGCTACATCACCATGCTCGGTCAGATTCTGGGCAAGCAGGAACGCGCCCAGGCCTTCCTCGACTGGGAGGACAAGACCGTCAAGGACATCTCGTCGGTTCTCGCGGCCGCCGACCGCAAGCGTCCGCGCATCGTCTTCATCGACAGCATGAACGACAACGAGTTCGTCGTCTTCGGCCGCGAGGAGGCCTATTTCGCCGCATCGGGCCTTGTGAATGCCGCGACAGAAGCCGGCTTCACCGAAGGCTCGGTCAAGGTCGGAGCTGAATCCCTGCTGCAGTGGAACCCAGACATCATCCTGGTCAACTACTACAACGACACGATCAAGCCGGCTGACATTTTGGGCCACCCGGTTCTCGCCAGCCTCGATGCGGTCAAGAACGCACGTGTCTATAAGACCCCGGCCATCGATCCGGCGACCGCCGCCGGTGGTGAGCTTGCCTATCAGTGGTTCGCCGAAATCGGCTATCCCGAGCTGTTCGACACCGACATGCGCAAGGCGGTCCTTGACGGCTTCAAGTTCCTCTATGGCAAGGAACTGACCGACGCCCAGATCGACCAGCTGATGCAGATGGACTGGAACGCCAGCAGCGCAGGCTATGCCAACAGCTTCGGCGCGGCCAAGTAACGGCTCGGGAGCAACTGAAGTGAAGGACATCGGTTTCGTCACATCGGGTGATGGCGCGCAGCTGCAGTGCTTTCAGGATTACAAAGCCTGGCTCGATGAAGAGATTTATCTGCGCTTCCTCGACCGGGTCGATCTGACTGCGTTCAAGGCGATCGTCGTTCCCGACTTCTCCAACCAGGACCTGTTGCGCAGGCATGCCCGCCAGCTCAACGACTATCTGGCGCAGGGCGGGTTCCTGATCGTCTTCGAACCGAACCGGATGGACGAATGGCTCGATGTCGTCTCCGTCCAGTGGTTCAGCCGTGAGACCGAGGACTGGAAGTGGTGGATGCGCCCGGGTGGGCGCATGGAGGCCTATCAGCCCGAACCGCTGCACCCGATGGCCAAGGCGATCCCGCTCGCCGACATGTGCTGGCACTTCTTCGGTGCCTTCCGTTTTCCCGAGGCCGCGACACCGATCCTTAATCTCGACAATGACGAGGGTTGCCTGATGTTCGACCTGCCCGTCGATGGCGGGGGCAGGCTGATCGCCTCGACCATTGATCCGCACACGCATCATGGCCGCCGTTTCATGCCCGCGACCACGCGTTTTCTCAACGGCTTCTACCCCTGGCTCAAGGCGGAGGTGCAGACCCGTGGCTGAGATCGGCTTTCGTGGCGGAAACAAGCCGCACCTGCTCTACGTCCGCTCGACAAGGAGCTACAACATCGATCGCATCGGCGGCCTGGTGCCGCAGGACTGGCGCTACAGCGCCATCGATATCTACGAGCTCGAGGGCAGGGACCTCGGCGATGTCGACGTGATCATGCTGTCGGGGATGCATGACCAGATATTCCTGAAGTCGATCGAGCCGAAGCTCGTCGATTATCTGGCCTCGGGTGGTCATTTCCTCATCAACGGCCACATCATCGTTCCCTGGCTGCCTTGCCTGTCGCCGTTCAAGGCTGTCAGCCCCAAGCCTTTCACCAACTGGATGATCCGCCCCGCCGAGCCGGGCGGCTATTTCGGCCGCATGGATTTTGAGAATTTCCACCGCCATGAAGGGATCCTGGGCCAATATTCGCGCGGCTACGCCGATGCGCCCGAAGGCGCGCAGTGGCTGTGCCTGATCGGTGGGCCGACTGCAGATGGCACCATCCATGAAGGCCCGGTGGACTGGGTCTGGCGCATGCCGGGCGGCGGCAAGGTATTCATGCACAATGGCGACCATATCGAGCAGTTCTGCTCGGATCCGCGTCATGATCCCAATCTGTTCCAGGACATCCTGAAAGCCCTGGTCTTCTCCGACGAACCTGCTGCGCACCACAAACCGTATCGGCCAACGCAAACCGGAATAGCGTGATGTCCTCGGCGGTCGACGATCACGGCATGGCCGCTGCTGCCAACAAGAGCGGCACCGGCCTGGCCATGCCGGCCCTGGTTGCGCTGCTTCTCGCGGCGATGGTCGGGTCGCTGTCGATCGGCCGCTATGGCGTCGGTCTAGGCGATTTGACGACTCTCGTTCTGGGTTGGCTCGGCATCGGCCCAGGCCGGGCCGGCGTCGCCGAGCCGGTATGGCGGGTGGTCGAGCTGGTGCGCGTGCCACGCATGCTGATCGGCGGCTTCGTCGGAGCTGGACTTGCGCTTTCCGGTGCCGTGCTACAGGGCGTGTTCCGAAACCCGCTCGTTGATCCGCATGTGATCGGCGTCTCCTCGGGCGCTGCTTTCGGTGGCGTTTTTGCGATCCTTCTTGGCCTCGGCGCGGTTGCCTTGTGGTCGATGGCCTTTGCCTTCGGGCTCGCTGCCCTTTTGCTTGTCGTTGTGATGAGCCGCAAGTCCGGTCGCTCGTCGATCCTGATGCTGGTGCTGTCGGGCGTCGTCATTTCGGCGCTGTTTTCCGCACTTGTATCGCTCGCGACCTACCTCGCCGATCCCAACGACACGCTTCCGGCCATCGTTTTCTGGCTGATGGGATCGTTCGCCAGCGCCACCCCGGAGCGCGCGCTCTACATGGTCCCGATCGTTGCCGTGTTTGCCCTTCCGCTTCTGTTGATGCGATTTCGCATCAACATCCTGTCGCTCGGCGACGAGGAGGCCCGCGGCCTTGGCCTGAAAGTCGAGCCGACGCGATGGCTGGTCCTGTGCTGCGTGACGGGCATCACCGCGGCTAGCGTCGCCAATTCCGGCATCATTGGCTGGGTTGGCCTGGTGGTGCCGCATTTCGCGCGATCCCTTGTCGGTCCCGATCACCGTCGGCTGTTGCCTGCATCCGCCTTGCTGGGCGCGAGCTTCATGCTGCTTGTCGACGTCATGGCGCGCTCCCTGATCCCGGCTGAGATTCCCCTTGGCGTGCTTACCGCCATCGTCGGTGCGCCGGTGTTCATGGTGCTGTTGCATCGCACTCACAATGAGGGCTGGTAGCGATGATCAACGCACAGTCGCTGGGCTTTCGTTATGGCGCCGACACCGCGTGGCTGTTTCGCGATCTGTCCTTTTCGCTCGAGGAGGGGCAGACCCTGGTCCTGCTCGGTCGCAACGGCCGCGGCAAGACAACGCTGCTGAAATGCATCGCCGGCCTGATTGCCCCGACAGCTGGCGCCGTCCACAGCAGCGGTACTGTCGGCTATGTCCCACAGCATTTCGCCTCGCCCTTTGCCTATTCGGTATCGGACGTCGTGCTGATGGGGCGCGCGCGTCATGTCGGGCTGTTTTCGAATGCGACGGCACATGACAGGCGGCATGCGTCAGAAGCGCTGGAACTGGTCGGCTTGCAGGCTTTTGCCAAGCGCGCGATCGGCACCTTGTCGGGGGGCGAGCGTCAGCTCGTCCTGATTGCGCGCGCGCTGGCCTCCGAAGCCGACATCCTGCTACTCGACGAGCCCGCCTCAGCGCTTGATTTCCGCAACCAGGCGGTCGTGCTGTCGATGCTGCGCCGGCTCTCGCGGGAGCGTCGTCTCACCATCATCATGACGACGCACGAGCCGACCCATGCGCTCGAGATCGCCGACAGGGCAGTACTGCTGCACGGTTCAGCCAGGGGCGAGGAGGGGCCCGTCGCCACGATGTGCACGGAAAGCAAGCTTTCAGAGCTTTACGGCCTGTCGATGCGGCGGCTGGACTATCGCAGCGGCGAAAGCCAGACCTCCAGCATCGTTGCCAACTATGCCTCGATAGATCGCTGACCGGCGGTTGCTCACGTCCGGTCGATGAGCACCTGCTCCAGCCCCGATTCAGGAGCCGAGCTGGATCGCTTCAGTTGTCGTGGTCTGGCAGCTTGGTCTGCTTCCTGAGCCGGTCCGCCCCTGGTATCGCACCCGGTCTGTTGCGGTCATCGCCTGGCTGTGGTGGCAACGCCTGCCGAAACCGGCGAATTGGCTCGGCTTGTCCCCGGTTACAGCGCGCGTTGGTGTGTCTGCCGCCTTGGTCTTTGCCATTGTGGTGGGATGGAACCTGCTGCGCGTGCGCGTCGTGGGCTCCGCTGGCCAGTTGGCGGACCTGCCGCCGGCGGAATTTGGCTGGATCCTGGGCGCCGCGACCGTTGAAGAACTGGATTTCAGGGGCGTCATCCAGACTCGGCTGGCCCAGCTTTGGCGCCCTGCCTTGGCTAACGGTGTCACGGCTGTCGCGTTCCTGGCCATCCATTTTCCGGGGTGGCTGCTGCTGGCGGCCATGCCCGACGCGACGACGATCGCCTCGGTTTTTCTCATCGACCTGGTCTGCGGCTGGCTACGCCGTCGCACCGGCAGTCTGTGGCCAGCCATCGCAGCCCACACAGCGAACAATTTCGGCGCGTTGCTCTAGCGCAGCATCCGCCTGAGTCCGCTGTCGGCGGGTCTCTGGCTCCTCGCGCATGAGCGGCATTTTCTGAAAATGGCAAGTATTTAGCGTTTACGCAAACGACTTGACGTATGTGAAAAGAAATCTTACCGATTGCATCACAAAAAAGCGGGAACGGCAAAAGTTTTGATTTTCGCAGGTTAGCTCCTGCGCTGCAGGGCGCCTCGGGCGAACTGTCACGGCCACTGCGGGAGGGCAGTACCATGCGTTGCGATAGGCATCAGGACGGCACGGCATCGACGCCAGTCGAGATGCCCTTCGGCAACGTTTTCCCACGCACATCCGGCGTCGTGCTGCGCACCGTCGGCAATCCGACAACTGGAAGGGAGTGACCGGCATGACCAAGGCACCGGCCGATTTTGCTGCGCGCATCGATGCGCTGTTCAATGAATTCACCGGCCCCGACAGCCCGGGCGCGGTCGTGGCGGTCACCGAGAACGGACGCGAGATATTCGCCAACACCTACGGTCTTGCCAATATCAACAATTCCGTGCCGATGGACCGCAAGACGATCATCCGCATCGGCTCGCAGACCAAGCAGTTTACCGTGCTGCTGATCCTGATGCTGGAAGCCGAAGGCAAGCTGAGTCTTGCCGATGAGGTGCAGAAGCATCTGCCTTACGTGCCGCGTCTGGAACACCCGGTAACGCTCGAGCATCTGGCGTCCAACACCTCCGGCTTCCGCGATCACCTCGAAGCCATGATCTTCGCCGGCCTGTCGATCTTCACCCCGTCCGACCGCCAGGCCGGTCGCGATGTCATCGCCCGCCAGGATGCGCTGAACTTCAAGCCCGGCAGCGCCATGACCTACTGCAATGCCGGCTTCTTCATGCTGTCGGAAATCATCGAGCAGATCGAGGGCGCGACCTTCAACAAGGTGCTGCGCAAGCGCATCACCGGCCCGCTCGGCATGGACGACACCTCGCTCCTGATCCGCGACGGCGACGCGATGAAGCGGCTCGCCGCACACTACACCAAGCGCCCCGAAGGCTGGGCCAACCTCAACTGGGGCCTCGATCTCGGCGGCGAGGGCGGCATGATCTCGACCCTCGACGACATGATTGTCTGGCAGCAAAACCTGTTCGATCCCAAGGTCGGTACGCCGGAAATGTATGAGCGCATGGCAACCCCTTGCGTCTTCGACAATGGTGCGACCGGCTTCTACGGCCTTGGCCTGGTCACCGATGTCTATCGCGGCAGGCGCGCTGTCGGTCATGGCGGCACGGTCGCCGGCGGCAAGTCGGAATCGACCCGCTTCGTTGACCATGGCCTTGGCGTCGTCATCATCGCCAACAACGACCAGGTTGCCTCCTTCGCGCTCGGCCGGCGCATCGCCGACATCTATTTCGGCGACAAGGCCCCGGCGCCGATCGCGCTTGCGCCAGGCCGCTACCGGCAGGAAGGTGGCCCCGACGTCTTCGAGATCGTCGCCAAGGACGGCGTTACGACCTTCCTCAACTCGGGCGGTGTCGGCGGCTTCGACTTCGGTCATCAGGGCGGCGCCAAGCCCGAACGAGCGATCACCGACCTGGTGCTCAGCCCGCGCGCCGATGGCAAGATGGACGGCGTCTTCTGCGGTACGCCGCGCGTCTATGCACCCCTTCAAGCCGGCGCGACCGCCGCTCGCCCGCTCGCAGGGCGCTACGTCAACAAGGCGCAGGACCTCGAAGTCGAGATATCAGGCGACGCCTCAAAGGGCGAGTTCCGCCTGCGCTCCGGGCTCGGCGCCATGAGCGCGCCCATCGTCGCGGCGGATGCCGACCTGTGGTTCCTGCTCCAGCCCGGCACCGACATGCGACCCGGCCTGCCGTGGAACGCCACGCTGGCGGTGACTTCAGACGGCTTCGAGATGAACTCCGACCGCATCAAGAAACTGGCCTTCAAGCGAGCCTGATCAACCAACTTACGGCGAGGTCTACAATGTCCCTACGCAATCTCACGCCCGAGCAGTTCGACGCGCTGGCACGCAACCATTTCAAGCAAGTGACGCTGTCGCGCCGCGGCTTCCTCGGTGGCGCCGCCGCGCTGACGGCTGCAGCCATGCTCGGCATGCCCGGCGAGGCGCTGGCCCAGCAGACCGGCGGCACGTTGCGTGTCGGCCGTTCCGAAGAGCCCGACACGCTCGACCCGCACAAGACCACCCTGTCGGTGTCCTCGACGACGATGGACATGATCTACGAGCCGCTGGCGCGCGCGGGTTTCGACGGCGAAGTCTTGCCGGGCCTTGCCGAAAGCTGGGCCTTCAGCAATGACAACAAGACGCTGACCTTCAAGCTCAAGCCGGGCGTCAAGTTCCATGACGGCACGCCCTGCGATGCCGAGGCGGTCGCCTGGACCGTCGCGCGTCATCTGGCGCCTGAGGCGGCATCGCCAAGCGCCTTTTTCCTTGGTCCGTTGGAGCGCGCCGAAGCCGTCGATCCGCTGACGGTCGCCTACCACTTCAAGGAGCCTTTCGTCGCCGTCTGGGTCGGCCTGACGCTCGGCTATTCCGCGCCGATCTCGCGCACCGCCGTGGAAGCGTCAGGCGACCAGTTCGGTCGCAAGCCGGTCGGTGCGGGGCCGTTCAAGTTCGTGTCGTGGTCGACCGATCGTGGGATGCGGCTCGAACGCAACGGCGACTATGCCCAGGTTGCCGCGCTCGCCCGCGTCGATGCGGTCGAGCTGTTCCACTATCCCGAGGATTCGACCCGGATCGCGGCCTTCGAAACCGGTGAAATCAACGCCATGTATGGTGGCGCCTCGGTGCCGCTCGACAGCGTGCGGCGCCTGCGTGGCAACCCCGATGCCATCATGATCGAGCGCCCGGCCCAGATGATGCGCGCGCTGGTCTTCAACCAGAAGCGTCCGCCCTTCGACAATCCGAAGGTGCGCCAGGCCTTCGCGCATGCCATCGACCAGAAGCGGCTGATCGCCTTTGCGCTCGACGGTTTTGCGGTGGCTGCTACTTCGCCGATCGCAAGCTCGATCGCAGGCTATTCGCCCAAGACCGCCGAGCTGTCTTATGGCTACGATCCGGAAAAGGCCAAGGCACTATTGGCCGAGGCCGGCCTCGCCCAAGCCTTCAAGGCCAAGCTCGTCGCCAATGATACGCCCGTCATCCGCCGCACGGCGGAGGTGGTCCAGGCGCAGCTGCGCGAGATCGGCGTCGAGGTCGTCATCGAAACCTTGCCGATCGCGCAATGGGCAGCCCTCACCGCCCAGGGCGGGCAGGACATGGTCATCTCGACCTATTCCTACACCGACGCCGACATCGTCTATCCGGTGCTGCACACCAAGGGCGCGCTGAACCGGGCCTTCCACGAGAACGCCGAACTCGACGGCATGATCGCGGAACAGCGGGTGACGTCCGATCCGGCGGCACGGCAGGCGATCCTCGACAAGATCCAGGCCAAGGTCGTCACCGAGGCCTACTGGAAGCCGCTGTTCGAGCCGCTCAACTTCGCTGTCGTTGCCAAGGATGTGGTCGATGCCCGCATGAATCCAGGCGGCGAGTTGCGCGTCGATCTGCTCGGCATGGCCTCGTGACCCCTGCCTGCTGATGCTGAGGCTGGTCGTTTCGAGGCTGCTCTACGCTGCCGTCATTCTCCTCGGGGTCATCCTTGTGGTGGCCTCGCTGGTCAAGCTCGTGCCGGGCGATCCGGTCGACGTGATTGCCGCCGGCAATCCCGGCATGAGCGTTGCCGACATGGACACGCTGCGCGAAAAGATGGGACTGACACGCTCCGTGCCCGAGCAGTTCGTCACCTATCTCGGCAATGCCGTGCAGGGTGACCTCGGCACCTCGATCCGCCAGGGCGTTCCGGTCACCAGCCTGATCGCCGACCGCTTGCCGGCGACCGGCGAACTCGCCTTCTGGACGCTGCTGCTGGCCTTCGTCATCGCCATCCCGCTCGGCATCGTCACCGCGCTCAAGCGCGACAGCTGGCTGGACTATGCCGGCACCTTTGTCGCCGTTTTGGGCGTGTCGATGCCGGGCTTCCTGCTTGCCGTGCTGATGATACTCTGGTTCTCCATCGAGCTGCGCTGGCTGCCCGCCTCGGGCTATCGCGGCTCGGCTTTGGCCAGCATCGGCCGCGCCGTCGTCGAACGCGACATCTCCATCTTCTGGAACGCCTTCCGCTACTTCATCCTGCCGTCGATCTCGCTTGCCTTCGTGCTGGTCGCGGTCAATGCGCGGCTGATCCGCTCGGCCATGCTGGAAGTGCTGCAGCAGGACTACATCACCTTCGCCACCGCCAAGGGCGTGCCGCGCCTCATCATCATCCTGCGCCACGCGTTGCGCAATGCGCTGTTGCCGATCGTGACTCTGGCCGGCTTGCAGATGGGGGCGCTGTTGTCGGGCACCGTCGTCATCGAGACGGTTTTCGCCTGGCCGGGCATCGGCCGGCTCGCCGTCGATTCGATCCACGTCCGCGACTATCCGATCATCCAGGCGGTGGTGCTGGTTTCAGCGGCACTGTTCATATCGCTGAACCTGATCGTCGACATCCTATACCGCTTCATCGACCCGAGGGTGCGTGATGACTGAGGCCGTGATCGAGCTGCCCGCTAGCAGGACCGAGCGCCGCTTCCTTGGCGCCCTGGGCCGCAGCGCCAAGGGGCTGACCGGCCTGTTCCTCATTGCCATCGTCGTGCTTTGCGCGATCTTCGCGACGAGCCTCGCTCCCCACGACCACGCCCAGCAGGTCATCGAGTGGCGCTACGCTCCGACCGCCTGGCAAGACGGCGGCAGCACCACCAACCTGCTTGGCGGCGATAATATGGGCCGCGACATACTGAGCCGCACCATCATGGGCGCCCAGGTTTCAATCCAGGTGGCGCTGATCGTTGTGTCGATAGCCCTCGTCGTCGGTTCGACGCTGGGCGCGCTCGCCGGCTATTTCGGCGGCATCGTCGACACCATCATCATGCGCATCGTCGATTTCCAGCTCGCCTTTCCGTTCCTGCTTCTGGCGCTGATCTTCATGGCCGTGCTGGGGGCGGGCTTCGCCACGCTGGTCATGGCGCTGGCCTTTGCGTTGTGGATCAACTTCGCCCGCATCGTGCGCTCCGAAACCATGCGCATCCGCACGCTCGACTATGTCGATGCCGCCGTCACCCTGGGCGTGTCGCAGATGCGCATCATCTTCACCCACGTCCTGCCCAACGTGCTGCCGGCGGTGCTTGTCGTCGCCACCCTCGACATAGCTTTGGTCATCATCTCCGAGGCAGCGCTGTCTTTCCTCGGCCTCGGCGTGCAGCCGCCCACGGCATCCTGGGGCGTCATGATCTCGGAAGGCCGTGACTTCCTCTACGAGCAACCATGGATCGTGATTGCCCCCGGCATCGCGGTGCTCATCTCCTCGGTCGGCATCAACCTGTTCGGCGATTTCCTGCGCGACTACTTCGATCCACGCCTGGAGCGGATGTGACGATGACGGCCTCTCCCTTGCTCTCGGTCAGGGATCTGACCGTCGACTACCCAAGCCGCCACGGCCCGGTCCGCGCGGTCGATGGCGTCAGTTTTTCGGTTGCCCCCGGTTCGGTGCTTGGCGTCGTCGGCGAAAGCGGCTCGGGCAAATCCTCGATCGGCTATGCGCTGATGGGGCTGACGGATGCGTCGCATGCCAAGCTGGGTGGCGCGGTCACCTTCGAAGGTCGCGACATGCTTGCCTTGTCGCGCCGCGACTGGCGCCAGCTGCGCGCCAACCGCATCGCCATGGTGTTTCAGGATGCCATGGCGACGCTGAACCCGGTCATGCCCGTCGGCGACCAGATCGGCGAGGTGTTCCGCTATCATCGCCTGGACATGTCGCGTAAGGCGATCCGCGCGGCCAGCCTCGACCTGCTCGAACGCGTCGGCATCCAGGAAGCGTCCCGCCGTATCGACGCCTATCCGCATCAACTGTCGGGCGGCATGCGCCAGCGCGTGGTCATCGCCGCCGCCATTGCGCTGAAACCGGCCTTGCTCATCGCCGACGAGCCGACCACGGCACTTGATGTCACCGTGCAGGCCCAGATCCTGCACCTGATGCAGGAGTTGAGCCGCGAGCAGGGCACCGCGATGATTCTGATCAGCCATGACCTCGATGTCGTCGGCGATGTCTGCGAGGACGTGGTGGTGATGAAGGACGGCGTTATCGTCGAGGCCGGCCACGTCGATGACGTGCTCAGCCGTCCCAAGCATGCCTACACGATGCAACTGCTCAACGCGCGGCCGAGCTTCGGTGCCGGCCACATGCAGGCGGAGGCCGCTCATGGCTGATGACGCTCTGCTCGAAGTCAGCGGCCTCGTCCGCCATTTCACCCTTTCGGGCCGCCTCTTCGAGAAGCCGCGCCTACTCACCGCCGTCAACGACGTCAGCTTCACGATCAGGCGTGGCGAGGCCTTCGGGCTTGTCGGCGAAAGCGGCTCGGGCAAGTCGACCATCGGCCGCATCATCGCCCGGCTGACTGAGCCGAGCGCCGGTTCGGTCACCTTCGACGGCGGCGACTGGCTCGCCTTGCGCGGCAAGGCGCTGCGCGACAAGCGCCGCGACGTGCAGATGGTGTTCCAAAGCCCTTATGCCTCGCTAGATCCGCGCTGGCGCGTGCGCGACATCCTGGGCGAACCGCTGAGATCCTACACCGATCTCAGGGGCGCTGCCCTGACCGCGCGCGCCGCCGAGCTGATGCAGCAGGTCGGTCTCAACCCCGATTGGCTCGACCGCTTCCCGCACCAGTTCTCCGGCGGCCAGCGCCAGCGCATCGCCATTGCCCGCGCATTGGCATCCAGCCCGAAGCTGCTCATCGCCGACGAGCCGGTGTCGGCGCTCGACGTTTCCAGCCAGGCACAGGTGCTGCAATTGCTGCGCAAGATCTGCACCGAGCAGGGCCTGGCCATGCTGTTCATCTCGCACGACCTGTCGGTCGTCGATCATCTGTGCCAGCGTGTCGGCGTCTTGAACCACGGCGTGCTTGAGGAGGTCGGCCCGACGGCCGAAATCTTCCGTACGCCAAAATCCGACTACACCCGCCGGCTGATCGACGCTGTGCCGGGCAAGAAGCGCCGCGCTGCCGAAAGGGCTGTCCATGCATGACATCGTGATCACCGGCGGGCGCGTCATCGACCCCGAGACCGGCCGCGACGGGATTTCGGACATTGCCATTTCGGGCGACAAGATCGCAGCGATAGGCCCGGATCTCGGCCCGGCGCACAAGTTCATCGACGCCACCGGCCTGATCGTTGCGCCCGGCTTCATCGACCTGCACGCCCATGGCCAGTCCGTGCCGGCCGACCGCATGCAGGCATTCGATGGCGTGACCACGGCGCTCGAACTGGAAGTCGGCGCCTTGCCGGTCGGCGGCTGGTACGAGGCGCAGGCGAAAACCGCGCGTGTGCTCAACTACGGCACCGCCTCCGCCTGGGTCTTTGCCCGCAAGGCAGTGATGATCGGGCTGGAGCTCAAGCCGGGCGAAGCGCCGATCACGGTCATGGGACGCGGCTTTGACGACCCGCGCTGGTCGTCGGACGCGGCGACCGAAGCGCAGGCGGCCGAGATCGTCGCGTTGACGCGGCAGGGCATCGACGAAGGCGCGCTCGGCATCGGCATCCCCGCCGGCTATGCGCCAGGCGCCGGCGCCAAGGAGATGAGCCTGATCTGCGATCTCGCGGCTGCGACCGACACGCCGACCTATACCCACATCGCGCAGATGTCGAACATCGACCCCAAGAGCTCGATCGAGGCCTATGTCACGCTGATCGGGCTTGCCGGCGCCACCGGCGCGCACATGCACATCTGCCATCTCAACTCCACCAGCCTGCAGGATGTCGAGCGCGCGGCGGCAGTGATAGCCAAGGCGCAGGCGCAAGGCCTCAAGATCACCACGGAGGCATATCCCTATGGCACCGGGTCGACTGTGGTCAGCGCCGGTTTCTTCGTCGATCCGGCGTTTTCCGCCCGCACCGGCACCGGCTACGACGCCATCGAGCTTGTCGCCACGCATCGCCGCCTCGACGGCATCGACGACCTCAAGAAGGTCCGCCAGGCCGATCCCTCGGCGCTGGTGCTCTGGCACTTCCTCGACACCGAGGATAACCCTCGCCACCGCGCGCTGCTCGACGTCTCTGTCATGTATCCGGGCGGCGCCATTGCTTCCGACGCGATGCCGTGGAGCCGGCCCGACGGCTCGCCCTACGAAGGCGACGAATGGCCGCTTGCAGCAGACAAGACGGCGCATCCCAGATCCTCGGGCACTTTCACCCGCTTCCTCCGCCAGTGGGTGCGCGAGCGCGATGCCATCCCTCTCGTTGAGGCAATCGCCAAGTGCACGCTGATTCCGGCGACGATCGTCGAAAGCTGCGCGCCGTTGTTCAAGCGCAAGGGCCGGCTGCAACAGGGCTGCGACGCCGATATCGTGATTTTCGATCTCGCTACGATCGCCGACCGCGCCACCTTCGCCGAGATGAACCTGCCGGCGCAGGGCATGCGCCATGTGCTGGTCAACGGACAGCAGGTCATCCGCGACGGCTTGCTCGACGAGACTTCGGCGCCTGGCCGCCCGATCAGGCGAGGTGATGCGTGACCGTACTGGTACTCGTCGTCACCGGATTTCTCGGCGCCGGCAAGACGACCTTCATCAACCAGCTCTTGCAGCGGTCCGAAGGTCGTCGCATCAGCGCCATCGTCAATGATTTCGGCGCCATCAACATCGACGCCGAACTGATCGCCGATGCCGCAGACACCGTGGTCGGCCTGAAGAACGGCTGCATCTGCTGTTCGCTGCAGGGCGACCTTTTGCGTACCCTCAAGCTGGTGCTCTCCCAGCCCGTCAAGCCCGATCACATCGTCATCGAAGCATCAGGCGTCGCCGACCCGCGCGGCATCACCGAAACGCTGATGGACCCCATCCTGTGGCACGACATCAGGCTCGATGCGGTTGTCGCCGTCGTCGATGCCGACGAGGTCGCGGCCAATCCTGGCCGCCTGCGCGACGAGCTGTGGCGCGCCCAGGTAGAAGCTGCGGATTTCATAGCCCTTTCCAAGACCGGGTTGAGCGAAACCTCCGGCGAAGCCCTCCGGGCGGAGCTTGTGTGGCTGAACAAGGCGCTGGTCTTCGAAACCGACGGCGATGCCATGCCGATCGAGGCATTGCTCGTCACCGACCGGCCTCCGGCCCAGCCGGGCCAGGCAAAGATCACGGCGTCGCGCTTCACCTCGATCGAGTGGCAGTCATCGGGCCCGGTCGCGCTCGAGCGCTTCCAGGCAGTCATGGACAGCCTTGCGCCAAAGCTCATCCGCGCCAAGGGCATCGTCAATTTCTTCGAGCGGCCTGGACAGTGTTTCTTGCTCCAAATGGTCGGCCGTCGTGCCACCTTGCGCCCGTTTTCGAAATTCGAGCCCGATTGCCGCCTCGTGCTGATCGGCGAGGCCAGCGTCATCGACAGCGAGACGGCGCATGCCGGCCTCGCCGAAATCCATGTCTCATAAACCGCAAGCGGAGTGTCCTAATCATGCGCGTGTTCAGTGCCGTCCTTGCAACCGAGACCAACACATTTTCGCCCATCCCCACTGGCCTGACGGCCTTTGTTGAAGGCGGCGACTACTATCCCGCCGGCCAGCATCCGGACCACATGACGCTGTACGGCGGCCAGCTCTGGGCGGCGCGCGAACGTGGCCGACGCGAAGGCTGGACGCTGTTCGAGGGCCTGAGCGCATCGGCGGAACCGGGCGGAACGACAACCCGTCACGCCTACGAAACACTGCGCGATCAACTGCTCGACGATTTGCGCGCCGTCCTGCCGGTCGAAATGGTGTTGATGTCGCTGCACGGCGCCATGGTCGCCGACGGCTACGACGATTGCGAAGGCGACATCCTCGCCCGCATCCGTCAGATCGTCGGTCCTGAGACCGTCGTCGGCTGCGAGCTCGATCCGCACTGCCACATGACCTCCGAGATGATCGACAATGTCGACATCCTCTTGACCTACAAGGAATACCCCCACACCGACGTCTATGAATGCGGCGTCCAGCTGGTCAACCTCTGCCATCGCATCGCCACCGGCGAGATCGAGCCGAAAGCAGCCCTTGTCGACACCGGCATGGTCACCTTCATCCGCACCACCACCGAGCCCGGCCTGTCGATCATCGGAGGCATCCGCGCCATGGAGCAGAAGGACAAGGTGCTGTCGGTTTCGATCGCGCAAGGCTTCCCCTGGGCCGACGTGCCTGAGATGGGAACACGCGTGGTGGTCTACACCGACGACAATGAGGACCTTGCGCAATCGCTGGCGCAACGCCTGGCCAACGACCTCTACGCCATGCGCACCGAGATCGTGCCGCCAATGCCTTCGATCGACGAGGCGCTTGACCAGGCGCTCGAAGCACCCGTCGGCACTGTGGTCATCGCCGATACCGCCGACAATGCCGGCGGCGGTGCAGCCAGCGATTCCACCTTCTTCCTCTCCCGCATGCTCGATCGCGGCATCTCCGACGCGGTCATCGGCCCGCTGTGGGATCCGATCGCCGTGCGGCTGGTCTTTGAGGCAGGCGAGGGCGCCATCTTGCCGTTGCGCGTCGGCGGCAAGGTCGGGCCGAGTTCGGGCGATCCGGTCGATGTCACTTGCCGGGTTGTCAGCCTGAAGCGCAATCTGGTGATGACGGGGCTCGGCGGCGTGCCATCGCCGATGGGCGATTGCGCGTTGATCGATTGCGGCGGCGTCGAAATCCTGCTCGCTTCCGAACGTTCCCAGGCGATCGACAGCGACCTGTTCACCAACATCGGCTGCGACCTGGCGGGAAAGCGGATCGTGGTGGTGAAATCCACCCAGCATTTCCGCGCGTCCTACGAAAAGATCGCCTCAGCGGTCATCTACGCCGCCTCGAAAGGCACAGTCACCTCGCATCTGGCCAGCCTGCCCTACACCAGGATCAAGCTGCCGAAATGGCCGATTACCGAGTAGGAGTTCGCAGCGGTATCGATGGGACAATGCCGAGGCTGGCGCGTGTCGGCCCGCCGATGGGCGCTATAGGGATCGCTGCAGCTTCTCGAAACGCTTGACCAGCCGGTCGCGCTTCAGCTTCGACAGCCGCTGGGTCCAGAACATCCCGTCGAGCTGGTCGATCTCGTGCTGGTGGCAAACCGCAAGAAGCCCCTCGGCCTCTTCGATCCGCTCGATGCCGTCGAGATCCTGATAGCCGATGCGGACCCGCTTATGCCGGCGGATCTCGTCGGTCACCCCGGGCATCGAGACGCTGCCTTCGGTATGCATCAGCATCTCGTCGGAGGCCCAGAGTATCCCGGGATTGACGTAGGTCTGCGCACTTTCGGGACCTTCGAGCTGAAGCACCACGACCCGCTTTGCGACGCCGATATGAGGCGCGGTGATGCCGATGCCGGGTGCCGCGCGCATCGTGTCGAGCAGGTCGGCCGCGAGTTCGCGAAGGCCCTGGTCAAAGGCCACCACCGGCTCGGCTGCCTGGCGGAGGCGCGTGTCGGGAAATCTCACGATTGTTCGGATCGTCACGTCTGGTCTCCGCCTCGGGCAGGGCTCGCAGGCGCATAGCGCGAAAGTCAGCGTCCTGCCAGCGCGGCGTGGCCCGCCAGCAGCTTGCCCGCCTCGCTGCTCAACTGGTCGATCAAGAGCCTGACGCCGGGCAGCATGCCGCGATGAGCGGCGTAGACCAGCGAAATGTCTAGCCCCGGTCCGGCCCACTCCGGCAGCACCGGCACGGCCAGTCCATGCTCGACCATCTTCCGGCCGACGAATGTCGGCAGCCGCCCGATGCCCAGTCCCGCCTCGATTGCTTCGGCGATGGCGCGCACGCTGTTGGCCGACATGCGCGGCTTGAACTCCACTTTCGCCGGTTTCTTCGTCGCATGGTGCAGCACCCATTGCTGCGTATCGGCGGGCGAAATCTGTTCGCCGATCAGCGGATAGGCTTCGAGCGCCTTGGGGCCTGACGGCAGCCCGTGCTCCACGACCAGCGCCGGTGCCGCAAACATCGAGGCTTCGGTGCTGCCGATCTTCCTGGCGATCAGCGTCGAATCCTTCAGCTTGCCGACGCGGATGGCGAGGTCGTAGCCCTCGGCGACGAGGTCGACATAGCGGTCGGAGACGTCGATCTCGCAGCGCAGCTTCTGATTGGCCGCGACGAAGCGTGCGATCAGCTGTCCCAGCCCGGCCTCGACCAGCACAGTCGACATCGTCAGCCGCAGTCGCCCGGAAGGCTCGGCCACCGCCTGCGCCGCTTCGTCGGCGGCGCGCTGCAAGGCATCGACGATCAGCCGGCCATGGATCAGGAACCGCTTGCCCGGCTCCGTCAGCGATTGCCGGCGGGTCGTCCGCGTTATCAGCCTGACGCCGAGATGCTCCTCGAGTTCGCCCACCCGCTTGCTGACCGTTGCCAGCGGCAGCCCCATTGACCGCGCCGCAGCCGTGAAGCTGCCGGTCTCGGCCACGCGGGTGAAGATCACCACCGCCTCGACCGGTGGCAGTCTTTCATCCCTTGGGACGACGCGTTGATTATCTCCATTCATGGATAGTCATTCCAGATTGAACGAATTATCGCTCAGAAGGGGATAATCTACTTTGTCCCCATGAACCAGATGTTTCCCCACTCCTCACCCGAAGCCGGCACGCCGGCACAACCCGCCTCGCTGATGCTCCTGATCATCTGCGGCGCCCAATTCCTGGTGGTCATCGATGCCGTAGTCCTCATGGTTGCCGGCCCCGCGCTGGCGCAAGCGTTCGGCGCCACCGAGCGCGATCTGCAATGGGTCTTCAATGCCTATGCCCTGGCCTTCGGCGGCTTGCTGCTGCTTGCTGGCCGTGCTGGCGACCGTCTCGGCCACCGCGGCGCCTTCGCTGCCGGCGCCGTCGTCTTCGCGCTTGCCTCGCTGATCGGCGGCTTGAGCGTCTCGATGCCGATGCTTATCGCTGCCCGCGCCCTGCAAGGTGCCGGCGCCGCCCTGCTCGCCGCCAATTCTCTGGCCTTGCTCACGCTGTACTATCCCTCCGGTCCGGCGCGGCTGCGGGCGCTTGGCCTGTTTGCCTCCTCGGCCACCGTCGGCGTCGCCTCGGGCACGCTGCTTGGCGGCCTGCTCACCAGCACTTTCGGCTGGTCGTCGGCACTGCTGATCAACGTGCCCATCGGGCTGGCCATGGCCTGGGCGACCCGCCGCGTCACCGGCGAGACCAGCGACGGCCAGGCTCCGGCCGCACCGATGGACTGGGCCGGCGCCTTCACCGCCACCCTCGGCTTTGGCGCGCTCACCCTTGCCATCGCGCAGACGTCGCATCCGACGCCGCTTACACTTGTCCTGTGGGTGGCGGCCGCCCTCCTGCTCGTCCTCTTCGTCTTCATCGAGCGCCGCAGCGTAGCACCGCTGCTCGACCTCGCCGTCCTGCGCAACCGCCCCGTCGCCGTCGCCAACGCCCTGATCTTCATCCATTCCGCCGGCCCGCTGACGTCGCTGTTCTTCGGCTCGCTCTACTTCCAGCAACTGCGTGGCCTCGACGCGCTCGAAACCGGGCTGCTGTTCCTGCCCTTCGCGCTTGCCTCGATCGTCGGTGCCCGCGCAGCGCCCGTGGCCATGGGCTACATGCCGCCACGCGGCATCGCCGCCCTCGGCTTTGCCCTGATGAGCCTGTCGGCTTTCGCCCTGTCGTTCCTGCCCGTCGCTGCCGGCGAACCCTACCTGCTGCTTACCATCGCAGCCTTCGTGGCAGGCGGTTTCGGCTCGTCATTCTCTTTCGTCAGCCTCACCGAAGCGGCTACCGCTTCGGCCCGCAACGGCGAGGCAGGCATGATCTCGGGGCTCACCAACACCTCGCTCCAGATGGGCGGCGCCTCGATCCTCGCCTTGCTGATATCAGTCACCGCCACCGTTCCGGCCGCAGCCGCCGCCCACGCCACGACCTTTACCGCAGCCGCCGTCATCCTGCTCTTCGGCGCGATAGCCGGCTTCTTCCTCTTCTCCGCCCCGTCGCGCCAAGCTGCCTCGGCCCGCCAGTAATCCACCACACTTCTCAGGAGACCAAGATGCGCCTCAACCGCAGGGAACTCGCCGCCATGTCCTTTTTTTCCGCTCTCATCCTGACGTCCGGCGCCCGCGCCGAAACGGCTGCGCCAGCCGCCGAACCGGTGGCCGGCATCGACCCGTTGATCCTCGTCGATCCCGAGCTTCGCCCGATCCTCGAGCACATCCCGCCGCTCGATCTCGGCATGTACAATCTTGAGGCGGTGCGCGCCGCCCAGTTTCCGCCGGCGCTGCCATTGCCCGCGATCCAGCCGCAGGACCGGTTCATCCGGGGCGGCGCCGGCAATCCGCGCCTGCGTGTCGTCGTGCTCGACCCCGCGCCGCAGGCCACAGGCAAGGCGGCGATCCTACATATCCATGGTGGTGGCCTCGTCGTCGGCAAGCCAGAGGTGGCGATCGCCGAGTTGCAGCAACTGGCCGCCGATCTCGGCGCAATCATCGTTTCGGTCGATTATCGCCTCGCGCCCGAGCATCCGTTCCCCGCCGGTCTCGACGACGCCTATGCTGCGCTCGAATGGATGCATCGTTCAGCCGGCGAGCTCGGCATCGATCCGACCCGCATCGCGCTGCTCGGTGAAAGTGCGGGCGCCGGCCTCGCCGCTGCCGTCGCGCTCCGGGCGCGCGACCGTGGCGAACTGCCGATCCGTTTCCAGGCCTTGCGCTACCCCATGCTCGACGACCGCACCGCCCTGCAAGCGCCGCCCGCCCATGTCGGCACCTTCATCTGGAACTGGCAGTCAAATTCCTTCGGCTGGGCCTCGGTGCTCGGGCGTAAGCCGGTGATGGACGCCGCACCCGAGGGCGCAGTTCCAGCGCGGGCGAACAGCCTGCACGGCCTTCCCGCAACCTGGATCGGCGTCGGCACGCTCGACCTGTTCGCCCGGGAATCGATGATTTTTGCCGGGCGCCTCGTCGAGGCAGGCGTGCCGGTGGAACTGTCGGTGGTTCCGGGCGCCTATCACGGCTTCGACACCATGGTTCCCGAAGCACGGGTCTCCGCAACCTTCATCGCCAGCTGGCGATCGGCGCTCCGGCGCGCCCTGCAGGCAAACTGACCGCTTGGCTTCCGGCGGTACCTGTTGCCGCCGGCTATTCCCGCCGTTCGATGTCCCGGCGCAGCACGATCAGCGTCGTCAGGTCTTGCACGCTTGGGTGCGTGGCGATGATGTCGCGCAGCGTGTTCAGCCGGTCGATCGAAGCCACCTCGACCTCGACCATCAGGTCGAGCTGGCCAGTCACCGACGAGACCCGCCGCACCTCCGAATAGCGTGCCAGCTGGTCGAGCACGCCCATCGAAGGCGTCGAGACCAGCGTCACCATCAGGAAGGCCGAGACCAGGTTGGGGTCCATCTGGCCGATATCGGCGCGATAGCCGCGGATGACGCCGCTCTTTTCCAGAGCCGCGACCCGTTCACTGGTGGCACTTCGCGACAGCCCGATGCGCCCGGCGAGCGTCTTCAGCGGGATGCGGGCCTCCTTAGACAGGATGCCCAGAATGTCCCTGTCCTTGGCGTCGAGTTCCTTCATTACCCGGTTCCGATCCGTGCCGTTAAAGTGCCGGTCCATGCAGTCATAGTGCCGGTGCAACCGGCGCTTTGCCGGATGCCCGATTTTTCGGCTCGTGCCAAGCTCCATCAACCGCAAATCCGGATAGCCCATGACCGACGTGACCCACCCCGCGCCCGCATTCTCCTTTGGCGAGGCCGCCGACCTGGCCGAGAGCCAATTTGGGGTGAGCGGTCGCGTTACCTCGCTCGACAGCGAACGCGATCAGAATTTCAAGCTCGCCGGCGACGATGGCTCCCAGTGGATACTCAAGGTCGTCAATGCCAGCGAGCCCGCCAGCGAGAGCGAATTCCAGGTGGCGCTGCTCGATCATTTGGCGCGTACCTGCCCCGATGTCGTCGCGCCGCGTCTCAGGACTTCGCATAACGGCACGCCGTTGGCCGAGGTCACAACTGCAGGCGGCGAACGTCATGCGCTGCGGCTGGTTTCGTGGCTGCCCGGTCTGCCGCTGGCCGAGGCGGCGCGAACCCCGAAGCTGCTCGAAAACCTCGGCCGCGCGCTTGGCCGGCTCGACGGCGCGCTGCAGGGCTTCATCCATCCCGGCGCGTTGCGTTCGTTCGACTGGGACATCCGCCAGGCCGGTGGCGCGCGCCAGCGCCTGCATCACGTTCCCGATGTCACGGACCGTGCCCTGCTGCGCCGTCTGCTCGATCATTTCGATGCCGCCGTGGCGCCTCGTCTCGCCGGCCTGCGCGCCCAGGTCATCCACAACGATGCCAATGACTGGAACGTGCTCGTCGACCAGGACGATCACGACCACATCGCTGGCATCATCGATTTCGGCGACGCGCTCTATTCGCCCGTCATCGCCGAGGTGGCGGTAGCCTGCGCATACTCGATCCTCGATGTCGAGGACCCGATCGGCGCCGCAGCCACGCTCGCCGCCGGCTTTCATGCCGAGTATCCGCTGCGCGAAGAAGAACTCGACGTCCTGTTCGATCTCATCGCCATGCGGCTGGTCATCTCGGTCACGCTGTCGGCCCAGCGCAAGGAAAAGACCGGCGACAATCCCTATCTCGCCATCTCGGAGGCGCCGGCCTGGCGGCTGCTGCGCCGCCTCGGCGCGATGAACCGCCGTTTCGCCACCGCCATCCTGCGCCATGCCTGCGGTTTCGAGGCAGCATCAGGCGCCCGGGCAGTCACTGCCTGGATCGACGCGAACCGGAAGGGCTTCGCACCAGTGCTCGACCGCCACCCCGCAACCCTGGTCAAGGCGCTGGTGCCATATGGCGATCCGGCCCACCCGATGACCGTCACCTCCGCTGGCCAGCAGCCCGACAAGGCCACCGCCTGGTGGGATGCCTGGTGCGCCGAGCACGGCGTCGATCTCGGCATCGGCCCGTGGGGCGAGGCGCGCACGGTCTACACCTCCGACATCTTCTGGTCGCGCTTCGTAGAGGGCGCCCGCCGGGTCCACCATCTCGGCCTCGACCTTTTCATGCCTGCGGGCACGAAGGTCTACACGCCGCTCGCGGCAACTGTGAAAAGCGTCGAGATTGAGGAAGACCCGCTCGGCTATGGCTGCCTCATCGCACTTCTGCACGAACCCGAGGGATGTCCGCCCTTCGTGACGCTCTGGGGCCACATGGCGCATGAGGCGATGGCGCGCCTGAAGCCGGGCGAGAAGCTGGACGCCGGCGCGCTCGTCGGCGAGATGGGCGCCCCGGCTGAAAACGGTGGCTGGGCGCCGCATCTGCATTTCCAGATTTCGACCGATCCCGATCTCACCGCCCGCGACATCCTCGGCGTCGGCGAGGCGCGTTATCTCGACGTCTGGGCCGAGCTGTTCCCGGATGCCGCAACGCTTGCCGGCATCCCGCCCGAGACATTTCACCAGACCGGCCGCACCCGCCCCGAGATCGTGGCGGCGCGGAAAGCGTCTTTGCTGCCCAACCTGTCGATATCCTATTCCGAGCCGATCAAGTTCGTGCGCGGCGAGGGCGCCTGGCTGATCGACGACCGCGGTCGCGCCTATCTCGACTGCTTCAACAATGTCTGCCATCTCGGCCATGCCCATCCCGACGTGGTCGAGGCCATTGCCAACCAGGCGGCCAGGCTCAACACCAACACGCGCTACCTGCACGACGCCATCGTCACCTATGCCGAGCGGCTGACCGCGACCTTGCCGGAGGGCCTGTCGGTCGCCTCCTTCGCCTGCTCTGGCAGCGAGGCCAATTCGCTGGCGCTGCGCATGTCGCGCACCTTGACCGGCAGCAACGACGCGCTGGTGCTCGACTGGGCCTATCACGGCACCACCCAGGAGCTGATCGACATCAGCCCCTACAAATACAAGCGTAAGGGCGGCAAGGGCCGGCCCGCCCATGTCTTCGAGGCGACCATCCCGGACAGCTACCGCGCGCCAAGCGAATGGCCGGTCGAGGAACACGGAAAACGCTTCGCCGAGAGCATCGCCGAACAGATCGAGACGATGCGCAAGCAAGGTCGTACGCCGGCCTTCTTCATCGCCGAATCCATCCCCAGCGTCGCCGGTCAGGTTTTTCTCCCAGAGGGCTATCTGAAGGAAGTCTACGCCATGGTGCGTGCCGCCGGCGGCCTCTGCATCGCCGACGAGGTGCAGGTCGGCTTTGGCCGCGTCGGCAGCCACTGGTGGGCCTTCGAGACGCAAGGCGTGGTCCCCGACATCGTCACCATGGGCAAGCCCATCGGCAACGGCCATCCCATGTCGGCGCTGGTCACCACGCGCGACATCGCCGACCGCTTCAACAACGGCATGGAGTATTTCAACACTTTCGGCGGCAACCCGGTGTCCTGTGCGGCGGGCCTCGCGGTGCTCGACGTCATCGAGCGCGACCGCCTGCGCGACAATGCGGCCGATGTCGGCGCCTATCTCGTCGCGCGCTTCCGCGACATGCAGCAGCGCTACGACGCCATCGGCGACGTCAGGGGGCAGGGCCTGTTCCTCGGTATCGAGCTGGTCACCGACCGCAAGACCAAGGCGCCGGCAACGGCCTTCGCCCGCAAGGTCAATGACGGGGCTCGTGCTCGCGGCGTGCTGATCGGCACCGAGGGGCCGCACGACAACGTGCTCAAGATGCGCCCGCCGATGATCTTCAGTCGTGCCAACGCCGATCATCTTATTGGCGTGCTTGAGGAGACCTTTGCGGCGGTTTTCGCCGAAGGGGCATAGCAGACCCGGGCGACAGCTACGCGCGGAGGAAAACAACGACAGGGCAATTCACGAACTTCCGGCGCCTCCACGCGCCGGCGGCAAGCAGAGGCTTTGCCTCGAAGCACCAAGGGAGGAAAACATGAGGAAGATTTTTGCTACGGCACTTCTGCTCGGCTCGGCCGCGATGGCCATGCCGGCGGCAGCCGACACCTTCGACATCGTCAAGCAGCGCGACAAGGTCACCTGTGGCGTCAGCCAGGGCGTCGCCGGCTTCTCGGCGCCCGACGATGCCGGCAAGTGGTCCGGCTTCGACATCGACTTCTGCCGCGCCGTCGCGGCAGCCGTGCTCGGCGACCCGGAGAAGGTCAGCTACGTGCCCCTGTCGACCAAGGAGCGCTTCACCGCGCTGCAGTCGGGCACGGTCGACGTGCTGTCGCGCCAGACCACCTGGACCTTGTCGCGCGATTCAGCCTCGGCATCCGTTTTGTCGGCACCGCCTATTATGACGGCCAGGGCTTCATGATCCGCAAGGAACTCGGCGTCGACAGCGCGCTCAAGCTCGACGGCGCCACCGTCTGCACCGAGCAGGGCACGACCACGGAGCAGAACGTCGCCGACTATTTCTCCGCCCACAAGATGAAGTACGAGCCGGTGGTCATCGATTCCGCCGACGGCATCATCAAGGCTTTCGACGGTGGCCGCTGCGACGTCTATACCACGGACGCGTCGGCCCTTTATGCCCAGCGCCTCAAGCTCACCGATCCCGCCGCCTACATCGTTCTGCCCGAGATCATCTCCAAGGAGCCGCTCGGACCCGCCGTGCGCCAGGGCGACGACAAGTGGTTCAACATCGTGCGCTGGACGCTGTTCGCGCTGCTCGAGGCCGAGGAGCTCGGCATCTCCAAGGACAATGCCGAGGCTGGCCTGACATCGGCCAACCCGGCGATCAAGCGCTTCCTCGGTGCCGAGGGCGACAGCGGCCAGCAGCTCGGGCTCGATCCCCGCTGGAGCTACAACATCGTCTCCAAGGTCGGCAATTTCGGTGAGATCTTCGAGCGCAATCTCGGCCAGTCGAGCAAGCTCAAGATCGATCGCGGCATCAACGCGCTGTGGAACGCCGGCGGCCTGATGTACGCCCCGCCGGTGCGCTGAGACTTCGAACCCGTGGGGTCGCGCGTCAGTGCGGCCCCATTTTGTGCATTCCGCAAGCCCGATCGCTCCCGCCACTTGGCGCGATGCAGACAGCACTGGACATCGGCCTCCATCTCGCCAAAAAGGGCGCGGTGGACCTGTAGGTTTTGGAGCGGGAGGCAGGCGGTCATGTCGATGATAGCGCGGGATTTCGGGATTTTGTGCGGCACGCTTGCGCCGGGCGCCCGCAATGCCATCACCGACGTGCCGGGGGTGCGAGTCGGCCACTACACCATCCGCTCTGGCGACCTCAATACCGGCGTCACCGCTATCCTGCCGCATGGGCAAAATCTCTATCGCCGCAAGGTGCTCGCCGCCAGTGATGTCATCAACGGCTTTGGCAAGAGCACGGGCCTCGTCCAGGTCGACGAACTCGGCACGCTCGAGACGCCGGTCCTGCTCACCAACACATTTGGCGTCGGCACCTGCGCCAACGCGCTGATCCGCGAGGCGATCGCCGCGAACCCGGACATTGGCCGGGAGACGGCGACCGTCAATCCGGTCGTCTGCGAGTGCAATGACGGCGCCCTAAGCGACATCCAGGCGCTGGCCGTCACCGAGGACCATGCCCGTATCGCGCTTGCCTCGGCGACCGGAGATGACGTCGCCGAGGGCAATGTCGGCGCCGGCGCCGGCATGAGCTGCTTCGGCTTCAAGGGTGGCATCGGCACCTCGTCGCGCCGCCTGAAGCTTGGCGGCAAGACCCATCATGTGGGCGTGCTGGTTCTCTCCAATTTTGGCCGCGCCGGCGATCTCGTCTTGCCCGACGGGCGCCGTCCGTCCCCTCGCGCCATCGCCGGCGCGGAAAAGGGGTCCGTCATCATCGTGCTGGCGACCGACATCGCGATGGAGCATCGCCAGCTCAAGCGCGTCGTGCGCCGCTGCGGCGCCGGCCTTGCCCGGCTCGGCGCCTACTGGGGCCATGGTAGCGGCGACATCGCCCTAGGCTTCAGCACCGCCACCACCTTCGACCATGACGAGCGCGACGATTTCATAGCCATGACCGCGCTCAACGAAGCCCGGATCGACGAGCTTTTCCGCGCCGCCGCCGAGGCGACGCAGGAGGCCGTGCTCAATTCGATGTGCGCGGCCGAGGCTGTGCGCGGACGCGCCGGCGATTTCCGTCCGTCGCTCGCCGACTGGCTGCGCTCTCAGGCCGCCTCGGCCTAAAGCGGCTGGCGCGCGTTGCGCCAGAAATCCTGTGGCTCTTCGAGCAGATGGGTCAGTCCGGTGCGCTCGAAGGCAAGCGCTGCCTGTTCGGCCGCGTCGGCGAGGATGTCGTCGGCGTCGAGATGGTCGGTCTTGCGCCCGCGCATCAAGATCTTGCCATTGACGATGACGGTGTCGACGTCGGCGGCGTTGGCGAAATGCGCCAGGCGCGTCACCGGCATCACCGGCGGGTAGAGATGCGGCTTGCGCATGTCGATCAAAATGATGTCGGCCTTCTTGCCGATCTCCAGGGAGCCGAGTTCGCTTTCCAGCCCGAGCGCCCTGGCCGCATCGATCGTCGCCATCTCGATCGTTTTGCCGGGCGGCAGGTAGGCCGGGTCGCGAAAGTGGCGGCGGTGATAGTGCATGCACTGCGCCATGTGGCGGAACATGTCGTAGCCGCGGTCAGGTGCGGCGGCATCCGAGCCTAGGCACACAGTGATGCCTGCCTCGATGAGTTCCGGCACCGGGCAGCGGCCATAGACGGACATGATCGCGCTCGGATTGTGGATGATCGAGGCGCCGGTTTCCTTCAGAGCCGCGAAATCTTCCTCGGTGAGGTCGACGCTGTGGCCCAGCAGTGCGAACTCACCGAGGACGCCAAGATCGCGCGCCAGCGCGATCGAGCCGTCGCGGTGGCCGTCCTGGGTGAACAGCACGCCCTTGCGACGGCGCAACTCCATGACTGCTTCGCCCATCTCGATGACGCGCTTGCGCGCGGCCGGTTCAGCGACATCATTGGCGTAATAGACCGGCATCACCAGGCACACGCCGGTGCCGCGGCCGAGAAGATCGTTCCAGCTGTCGATCAGGCTTTCGCTGACCTCGAGCTGGCGCTCGAACGTGACAGTCACATCCTGGGCCTGCCCGGTGCCTGAAGACTGGCGATAGCTGCGCGGGAAGGGCGGTCGGCCCGGTCCCACCGCCATGAAGGTGCGCAAGCCCGATTCCGCGGTTGCCCCGCTATGGGCATCGCCAAAGGCCGGGTCGTCGGTGCGGTAGATGTCGGCGCCGCCACCGAGCAGCGTCATTCCGGTGGTGATGCCGCCGCGCAGCCTTTCGAGCTGGGTCATCCGCGCCTCGGCGCGCCAGAAGGCCACGGTCGAGCCGCGCGCATAGATTTCCTCGCAAGCCTGGAACCAGGTGTCGAGGCCTGCACCGGCGTTGCGCACCAGACCATGGCCGGCATGGGAATGGGCGTCGATCAGGCCGGGCATCGCCACCATGCCGGTGCCGTCGACAACCTCCCGGGCATCGGAGGGCTCGGCATCGTGTTCGGTGCCGATGCCGCTGATACGGTCGCCAGTGACCGCGAGCCACGCCCGCTCGATCACCCGGCGTTCGGGATCGACGGTCACGGCGGTTACGTTGCGCACGAGGATGTCTGGCTGCGCCATGTCTTTTTGCCTTCAGTTAGGCCGGTGGGCCTCTCAGAGCATGTCTGCTCGAACATGGAACCTAGAGGCTGAGAATATCTTCCAGGTCGCGGGATACGACGCGCTCGCTTTCGAGGTCGAGCTGGTTTTCGATATGGGCGAGATGGTGATGCATGACCGCCAGCGCCTTCCTGGCGTCGCGCGCGGTAATGCTTTCAACGATCGCCGCATGCTCGTCGGGGCCGCAGTTGAGCACGTCCTTTTGTTGGTACATCGCCATGATCAGCGAGGTCCGCGAGACAAGATCGCGCAGCAAGGAGGCGAGGATCTGCGACTGCGCCAGTTCGGCGATCAGCATGTGAAACGCGCCTGACAGGCGGATGGCGCTCGCGACATCGCCATCTTGATGCGCCTTGCGCTCGTTGTCGACATGTTGGCGCAGGCGCTCGATGCCGGCGGAGCCGATCGTCGCGCACAGCCGCTCGACCAGCCGCTCCTCAATGGTGCGCCGCGCAAAGAACACGTCGCGCGCTTCTTCGATCGACGGCTTCGATACAAAGGCGCCGCGATTTGGAACCAGCGTGATCAGCCCGTCGCGGGCAAGGTTCTGCAGCACCTGGCGGATGCGTGCCCGGCTGGCGGTAAAGATATCGGCGAGCTGTTCTTCCTTCAGCCGCGTTCCGGGGCCGATCTGGCGCTCCGCAATGGCATTCCAGATCTTTTCGTAGATTTCCTGATCGGTGGCGTGTCGCTTGCCGGCCTCGGCGTCCATCCAACCCTCCTCGCAGTGCGTCCAAACTGTAATTCTGGAAACCATTGAATCTCAATCGCTCACAAGTCAACAAATTTGTCGACAACAATTGTTGACAATAATTGAATCGATCTCGGCGAGGCGGTTTTTGTTCGTGACGTCGGATCTCCAGCGCTGCCGCTGCTTCGATTTGACATGCAGGTATTTACCTGCATATTATGGCCCGTACATGAGTGAGGCCGATGGACGCTGACAAGGTTTTCAAAGCGCTGGGCGACCCGACACGCAGAAGGCTTCTTGATCTGCTGTGTGAAAACAACGGGCAGACGCTCGGCCAGCTTTGCGAGAACCTCGACATGGCCCGGCAGTCCGCAACCCAGCACCTCGAAATCCTGGAGGCGGCCAATCTGGTGAGCACGGTCAGGCGGGGCCGGGAAAAGCTTCATTTCATCAATCCCGTGCCACTGCACGAGGTCTACGAACGGTGGGTACGGAAATTCGAACGTCAGCGGCTGAGCCTGCTGCACGACCTGAAAAAGGAACTCGAAGGAGAATGACGATGACCCAGGAGAAAACCAGCTTTGTCTACGTGACCTACATCGTTTCGACGCCGGAAAAGGTGTTCGAGGCCATCACCAAACCGGAACTCGCCAGGCGCTACTGGGGCCATGAAAACGTCTCGGACTGGAAGCCCGGATCGAAGTGGGAGCATGTTCAGGCCAACGATGAGCGAGCTGTCAGGATTGTCGGCAAGGTCGTCGAGACCGCGCCGCCGCGTCGCCTCGTCATCACCTGGGCTGATCCATCCGAGGCGGCAAATCCGGATAGCTACAGCCGGGTGACATTCGACGTCGAGGAATATGACGACATGGTCCGGCTGACCGTCACCCATGATGAACTGGAAGCCGGCAGCGGCATGGCGAAGGGCATCAGCAAGGGCTGGCCGATCGTGCTGTCCAGCCTGAAATCCTTCCTGGAAACCGGCCGTCCCATCGATGTTTTCGCCAAGCAGAAATCGGCCTGATCCTGGCGCCGATCAGGACTTGCGGGAGAATGTTATGACCAAACGCTTCAGCGGCGGATGTGCATGCGGCGCGATCCGCTATGAAACGGGCAGCGAACCCATTTTCGAGAACCACTGCCAATGTCTGGATTGCCAGAAACGAAGTGGCACGGGGCACAGCTCCTATCTGACCTTCCCAAATCGCGCCGATATGACGATTACCGGTGAAGCGAACACGTGGCGGGTAGCGGCCGATAGCGGCAACGAAAAGGTCCACGCCTTCTGCCCGACCTGTGGAACGCCGGTCTATCTGACTTTTGTCGCTATGCCGGACCGGATTGCGGTCAACGCGGCGAGCCTTGACGACCCTGCGCAATTCAATCCGCGGGTGGTGACATACACCGTCCGCGGTCATGCCTGGGACGGGATGGACCCCGCCTTGCAGGCATTCGAGCGGATGCCGCCGGGATAAACGACCGGGCTCGACACGAAAGTGGACTTCAGCGCGCCGCCGCTTCGGCCGACGGCCTCGAGTTCGTTTCGAGGCTCACCACCACCGACATGCCGGGCGACAGCTGGTCGGCTATCGCCTGGCCCGGATCGATGCTGATGCGAACCGGCAGGCGCTGCGCCACCTTGGTAAAGTTGCCAGTGGCGTTGTCGGGTCTCAACACGGTGAATTCCGAGCCGGTGGCCGGGGCAAAGCGCTCGATATGCCCAGTCAAGGTCGCATGGCCGAGGGCATCGACGGTGAAGGTCACCGGCTGTCCGACCTTCATGTTGGCCAGCTGGGTTTCCTTGAAGTTGGCAACCACCCAGGTGCGTTTGGGAACCAGCGCCATCAACTGCGTGCCCGGTGCCACATATTGGCCGAGCCGTGCGCCCACTTCGCCGAGCCGTCCGTCTTCGGGCGCCAGGATGCGTGTGTTCTGGAGGTCGATTTCGGCGAGATGCACGGCGGCCTCCGCGCCGGCGACGGCCGCCTCCAGCGACTGGCGGCCGACGATGGTCGACTGCAGGTCCTGACGCGAGACTTCGGCCGCGGCTTCTGCCTGGCTGTTGGCGGCGCGCGCCTGTTCGAGTGCCGTGCGCACCTTGTCGGCTTCGCTCAGAGTCGACACGCCGCGTTCAAGCAGCGGCTCGATCCGGCCCCAGCTCGACTGGGCGTTGTCATAGGCGACCTTGGCGGAGCCAACTTGCGCCTCTGCCGACTTGACCCGCGCTTCGGCCGAATGCCGCTGCTGTTCGGAATTGGCGAGCGCAGCCTGCTGCGCTGCCAGTGTCGCGCGTGCCTGCGCCAGCTTCTGTACAAAGATGCGATCGTCGATCTGCACCAGCAACTGGCCCGCCTTGACGTCCTGGAAGTCCTGTACCGTCACCTGTGCGATGTAGCCCGAAAGCTGGGGCGCGAGGATGGTCGCCTGGCCGCGGACATAGGCATTCTCGGTGACCACGACAGAACTCGTGAACGGCGGCAATTGCCAGACATAGAGGATCAAGGTCAGCCCGGCGATGCCGAGCGCGATGGCCAGCAATGTGCTGGCGGAGCGGAGCAGGCGGAGACTTTTCGTAAGCATGGTGGTTCACGCGGTAGCTGGGAGTGGGGGCGCGGCCATCTTGTTGCGGATGGCGACGATGGCGATGTGGGCAATGAGCAGGAACAGCAGTATGAGCGCGATCGCGGTGATCAGCATGAAGGCGTCGTTATAGGCGAGCACATAGGCTTCGCGCGTCGCCTGCTGCGACAGCAGGACCAGGCCCTCGGCGTTCACCAGCACCTTGTCCGTGATGACCTTGGAGTAGGCGCCGCCGAGCTGGGCGACACGTTGCGCCACCAGCGGGTCAGTCAGCGCGATGTGTTCGATCAGCACATTGTGGTGGAATTGCTCGCGGATCGTAACGAAGCTGGTGAACACGGCCGAGCCCAGCAAACCGCCGAGGCTCTGCGTCGCCAAAAAGACGATGATGAAGCTCAATATGTAGTTGGGGCCCTTCTTGAGTGCAGACATCAGTCCGCTCTTCATGGCGGGGGGCAGGATAAGCGCGCCGGCAAAGGCGATCAGGAACTGGCTGTAGTAGACCTGTTCCGGCCGCGTCAGGTTGGTGGCGCGACTGTCGAGGTAAGCGCCGACGGCAATCATGATCAACGCTGCGATATGGATGCGCTCCTCCTTGCCGTGCTTCATCAGTGCGGCACAGGTCATGCCGCCGGCGACGGATGCGACGAGGATGACTCCGTAGACCGAGCGCGTCTGGTCGTTGGTCAATCCCAAGGCCTGGAAGAGGCTGGAAGCCCCGAGCGCCTGTTCCGACAGCACCAGCCGGAACATCAGCAACACGCCGGTGAAATGCAGGATCGGTGGGCTCGCCAGCCAGCGAATGTCGAGAAGCGGGTTCTTGCGGTTGAGCTCGATGACGGCTGCAACGGTGATGCACACCACCGCCAACGCTAAAAGCATGCCGATCCACGGCGCTTCCAGCCACCAGTAAAGTCGCCCGAGCACCAGGACGATCGCGGTCGAGCCGAAGCCGACAGCAATCAGCAGGTAGCTGACCACGTCGAGCTTCTCGATCACCTTGGCGCGCGGCTGCGGTGCCAAGGGCAAGGCATAGACAAGCGCAAAGGCAACCATCGCCATGCCGAGTTCGAACATGGTTACGGCATGAAACCCGCCAAGGTCGAACAGGGCAGGGGAGATCAGTCGCGCCAGCGGCGCGCTCAGCGTGATCGAGGTCAGCGCCATCGGCAGCCCGATATTGAGCTTCTTCTCCGGCGGGAACGACTCCAGCATGTAGAGGAACGCCAGCGACGACATCGGCGCTGCCGCGATGCCGCTCATGAAGCGCACGATCAGCGCCGACGGCAGATCGCGGATGAACAGATTGAGCACGCAGGCGATGACGAAGCCGAGGATGCTGAGTTCGGCAAAATTGCGCAGGCCGTATTGCGTCCTGATCTTGATCAGGGCCAGCGACAGCGACACGTTGGGCGCCATGTAGGCGGCAACCAGCCAGGTCGTTTCGTTGACGGTCGCGCCGATCGTGCCCTGTATCTGGGGGATGTTGGCGGCAACGAGATTCATGCCGAGCCCCTGCGCCAGGCCGAGCATGACCGAAGCACCGACATAGGCCGCGGCCATCAGTGGCGGCTTGGGGACGAAGGCCGGTGGGGCGGCAGGCGCCTGCGCTTGCGACTCCGGCGCGGCATCTGGTTGCGGCGGTTCCGCGGTCTCGTCGCGGCCTTCTTCGGCATCAGCTTGTCGTTGCATCTCGGCCACTCAGTCCTCGGCGGCCTCGCCGATGTTGCGGCTCAGTATGCCGAGAACGCGCGTCGCGCTTTCGATGTCGGCGTCGTCGACGCCGGCAAGCACTTGGCTGCGCAGTTCTTCGACATAGGTGACCATGCCGTCGGTTTCGCGCCGCGCGGCAGGCGTGAGAAAAATCCGCTTGGCGCGGCGGTCGTCGTCGGTGGTGCAGCGCACCACCAGCCCCTTCTTTTCCAGACCGTCGAGAAGCCCCACGAGTGACGGCTGCTCGATATGCATGAGCTCGGCGAGTTCGGCCTGGGTGTCGCCTTCGCGTTCTGCGATCTGCATCAGCAGCCGGGCGCGTGCCAGGGTCAGCCCGCGCTTCTTCACCCGTGCGTCGAACATCGTCCGCAGCTTGCGGTTGACCTTCAGCAATTCATCGAAGAATGCGCTCTTCAGGGCGTCGGCGCTCATCGCATTTCCTATCGCTTAGGATGAATATCATTAGGCTCCTATGTAATTTGATCGAATGCGTTTGACAAGCGCATTGGACCTAGTCCCTTCGTCCTAGGTCAAGCAGAGCAGCTCGACGCATGTGCCGACACCCGCGGTGATGGCTTCATAGTGTTATGATGGGTCCGAATACGCCTCGACAGGTAGTCCGGCGGCCTTCCATTCCGGGAAGCCGTTCGCCAGCCGGCGTGCCTGCAGGCCCTTCGCATGCAAGGCCGCGATGGCGTCCAAGGAAAGAAGGCAGTAGAGGCCCCGGCAATAGGCTACGATCTCCTGGTCTGCCGGAAGTTCGGCGAACCGTCGCTCGAGTTCTTCGGCCGGAATGTTGATCGCGCCCGGCAGATGCCCCAGCGCGTATTCTTCGTGCGAGCGAACGTCGAGCAAGGTCACGCTGCCTTCCTGCATCCGCGCCAGCAACTCTGCTGGCGAGATCGCTTCAAGCGTCTCGCGCCGGCCGATGCCGTCCGCCACGAGTTGGCGCATCTGCGAATGATTGCACTCCGCCTGCTGCCTGAGCGCCGAGAGCAGGGGCAGGATCGGCCCGTTTCCCAGCCTGTACAGCACATGCTTGCCGTCTCGTCTCGTTTCCACGAAACCAGCACGCCTGAGCTGCTGCAGATGCTGCGAAGCGTTGGCGACGGACAGGCCGCAAAGCTCGGCCAGTCGCTCGACCGAGCGCTCGCCCTGGGCGATATGCTCGAGCAGCATCAGCCTGTGGCTGTTGCCAAGCGTGCGAGCAAGTTCGGCGGTGTCGGCGAAGATCCGGGTTTCTGCTGAGGTCATTGACTCTAACCTATCATTCCTCCATCAATCATTCAATTAAGTTATTGAATGATGCGCAAGCCAGCAGGCGGCATGGAGCCGCCTTCGGTGCGCCATCGATGAAAGCAGGTGGGTGAAGTGCTGGAAGTCCTTGTGTACGCGGTATTGATCGGCACCGGCGCAACGATCGTGATGGATCTCTGGGGCATCCTTTCGAAGCTCCTTTTTGGCATCCCGGCGCTCAACTTTGCGATGGTCGGGCGCTGGATCGGCCACTTCCCGCGCGGACGCTTCGCGCATGACGCAATCGCGAAGGCGTCGCCTGTTCGCGGCGAGCGCGTCATCGGCTGGAGCGCGCACTATGCCATCGGCATCGTCTTCGCAGGTCTCCTGCTCACGACCTGGGGTATCGACTGGGCGCGTAACCCAACATTGCTTCCGGCGCTGATCGTCGGCGTGCTGACGGTCGCAGCGCCATTCTTCATCATGCAGCCTGGCATGGGGGCCGGCGTCGCTGCGTCGAAGACGCCAAGGCCCAACGTCGCGCGGTTGCGCAGCCTGCTCACCCACACCGTCTTTGGCTTCGGCCTTTACGTGTCGGCCCTGCTGCTTGCCAAAACAGGCGTCATATAGGAAGCAAACCGCATCTGAATTGGCCGAGTCGGAACCCACCGCTGGCCTGTCGCGCGGAGGCGAACGTGCCCACCACCCAGAACCTTCCGACCATGTACGGCATCAAGAACTGCGACACGATCAAGAAGGCGCGCACCTGGCTCGAAGGCCGCGGCGTGCCCCACGATTTCCACGACTACAAGGCCGTCGGCATCGATCGCGAGCGGCTGGAAAAGTGGGTCAAGGAGTTCGGCTGGGAGACCGTGCTCAACCGCGCCGGCACAACCTTCAAGAAGCTGCCCGACGCCGACAAGGCCGACATCGATGCCGGCAAGGCCATCGCCCTGATGCTCGCCCAGCCCTCGATGATCAAGCGCCCGGTGCTCGATCTCGGCGATCGCCGCATCGTCGGCTTCAAGCCCGAGATCTACGACGCGGCCTTCTCAGGCTGATCCGAACCGCGCCATCGTCGCGGCGATCTCCTCGCTCAGCCAGCCGGAGAAATCCCTGACCTTGCGCGGCGGCCGCTCGGTCGCCGATGTCACCAGGTAGTAGCCGAGCCCGCTCGCGACCGTGATGCCGAACGGCGCCACCAGCCGCCCGTCGGCAAGCGCATCGGCCGACAACAGCTGCCAGGCCAGTGCCACGCCCTGGCCGGCGATCGCCGCGTCGATGCCGAGGATCGGGTCTGTGAAAGCGGGCCCCGCCGGCAGGATCGGATAGGGCCTCAGCCCCGCCGCCTCGAACCAGCGCTCCCAGCTGATCATCGTGCTCTCGTCGGCGATGACGGGCAGTTGTGCAATGTCGCACGGCGACTTCAGTCGCGAGGCCAGCGCGGGCGCGCAAACCGGAAACACCTCCTGCGCCAGAAGCAGTTCGGCGCGGACGCCTGGCCATTTGCCGTCGCCCATGCGGATCGCGAGATCCACGTCTGAATGGTCGAGATCGACAAGTCCGGTCGAGGCGTCGATCCTCAGCTTGAGGTCGGGAAAGCGCTGGTTGAAGCGGGCGAGCCGCGGCACCAGGAAGCGCGAGGCGAAGGCCGGCGCCACCGATACCACCAGCATCTTGGAGTTCGCCTCGTCGGCAAGGGTGACGGCGCGCGAAATCTCCTGGAACCCCGCCGTCAGCCTGGCGGTGAACGTCACGCCAAAAGCCGTTAGCACCAGCCCCGACCCGCTGCGCCGAAAGATCGCCCGGCCAAGCTGCCGTTCGGTGCGCGTGATCTGCTGGCTTACTGCGCTCACTGAAACGCCCAGTTCCTCGGCTGCCTTGACCAGCGAGCCGCCACGCGCCACGCTCTCCACTGCGCGGAGCCCGTTGAGATGGACGCGGTTCAGGTTGGAATTCAAGATTTTCTAAACTCTAGCCGGCATGTTCTTGATTGAACGAAGTGTGATTGTAGCGATTTTGGAGTGAAAGGATCAACGCCTCGGAGAAAGCAAATGAAGATTTTATCAAGTTTGCGCGGCCTGCTGAGCACCCCATCATGCACCACTGAGTCCGAGCGCGAGCGCTTCCTCGGTTGGATGCGCGATCCACTGTCCCACCCCGATATCGAGCGCATGGATGCCCGCGAGCTCGGCGACTTGCCGCTCAATCCGGGGTTTCGTCGCGCTGCACCCGTTCTGGGCGAGAGAGCCTGCCGCGCCTAGCGCACGACCCCGAATATCGATTTTTCGGAAAGGATCTTGCTCAAGCAAGAAGCAGCAGGATGGCATGCCCGAGCACGCCAAGTGCCGCTGCCGTGAGCGTCAGTATGCTCAGGCCAAATCCAGTCGCCCGCTGCCATAGCTGGCCGCGCTCATGGGTGAAATGCCAGGCATGCACCGCGCGCCCGAAGGTGAACGCAGCGCCCAGCACGTGTATCGCCACGGCAGGTGCGCCGAGTGCCGCTGCGAGCCCAAGCAGGATCAGCATCACCGGCACGTTTTCGATCGCGTTGGCATGACCGCGCATCGTGCGGCCGAGATGCTCTATCCCGCCGTCGCCAATCAGCACCATGTGCTTGCGCCTGACGAGCGCCGTCGCCATCGTCAGCCACAACAGGATGAAGGCATTGAGCGCGGCGTAAAGCCCGGCCGCGGCATAGGCTGACTGGTTCATGTCCCACGTTACCTAACTGTAATCTGCAAAAGCCGAAAATCGCCATGATCGGGCGCGCAATGCAATATGTGCGGGCAGTCGGGGATTCCCATTGGCCGCGAAGTGTGACTTCATGCGGCCAATTGCATATACCCCCGTCTCCGAAAGGAACCCGGAACCGTGTTCGTATCCTTCTTCCCGCAGCCGAAGCTGTTTTTTTCCTCGGCTGCATTGTGGAGCCTGGCGCTCGTTCTCTTTTGGTTCTTTGGCGGGGCACAATTGGGCGCTTTGTTTGGCTTGCCGCCGGCGGCCGCGGGTGCACCCCCGATCATCGGCATTACCGTGTTCCTGTCGGCGCCGTTCTTGTGGTTTTATGTCTACTACATCGTCGGCGTCCTGCTCTTCTACGCCTTCTGGCGCTGGTACTCGCCGCATCCCTGGCAACATTGGTCGATCCTCGTCACCTCGGTCATCCTGTTCCTGATCTACTTCAACGTTCAGGTCAGCGTCGCCGTGAACAATTGGTATGGTCCCTTCTTCGACTACGTTCAGGGCTTGATGGGCGGCACCACCAACTCGACCAATGCCGAGTTCTACGCCGGTGCTGCGAGCTTCGCCTGGCTGGCGCTGATCGGCATGAACGTCTCGGTCGTCAACGCTTATGTCGTCCAGCATTGGATCTTCCGCTGGCGCACCGCCATGAACGACTACTTCATGCAGAACTGGAGCAAGCTTCGCCACATCGAAGGCGCTTCGCAGCGTATCCAGGAAGACACCATGCGCTTTGCCCAGATCATGGAGGATCTCGGGTCGAGCTTCGTGGCGTCGATCATGACCCTGATCGCGTTTCTGCCTGTGCTCATCGAATTGCAGAAGCACATCACCGAGCTGCCGATCATCGGCGCCGTGCCGCAACCGCTCATCGTCGCCGCTATCGGCTGGTGCTTTCTCGGAACGGCCTCGGTCATGCTTGCCGGCATCAAGCTGCCGGGCCTGCAGTTTCGCAACCAGCGTGTCGAGGCGGCCTACCGCAAGGAACTGGTCTATGGCGAGGATCACGCCGACCGCGCCCAGCCTGCGACCACCAAGGAGCTGTTCGGAAATGTGCGCCGGAATTATTTCCGGCTTTACGCGCACTACATCTACTTCAACGTTGTCCGCTACACCTATCTGCAGGCCGACAACATCTTCTCCTTCATCATCCTTGGACCGTCGATCGTCGCACACAAGGTCACGCTTGGCCCGATGAACCAGATCTCCAACGCCTTCAGTCGCGTAACGGGTTCGCTGCAGTTCCTGCTCAATTCCTGGTCGACCATCGTCGAGCTGCAATCGGTGCACAAACGTCTTCGCGCATTCGAAGCAACGCTCGCCGGCGAGGCACTGCCGGAGATCGACCAGCGTTACCTCGAGCGTAAGAAGGCGGGTGTTGAACCTGAGAGCGAAGCTATCGGCTGATCGGAATTGGGTCTCTCTAGTGGGAAGCCGCCGCCAACGGGCGGCCAGGGTCCAGCACCTGGCCTTGCCCACTGGCTCTGGCGGCGCACTTCACGCCGCCGGGCTTGCTGCGGCTAGCGTTGCTCGTTGCAGTTTCGGCGTTGAATTGGGATCGTTTGCTGTTCACCCGCCGGTCTGCACCGGCGCCGTCTCGTGGCGCCGCGCGACATAGTCGGCGTAGCTGATGCACTCGACGTCGGATTTCACGCAGACCTCGTTGGCGAAGCGTTCCAGCGCCTTCCAGTAGGCACCGTCATTCATCAGCGTGAAGTGAAAGCCGATCTGCAGCGGAATGCGCTCGCCCGCATATTGCTTGTCGAAGACCGACCGAAACGCGTCATAGGCGCGGGTTTCGTATTTGGCGGCCTCGTCCGGCTTGTCGACGCCGCCGGAATGGCGGACGAACAGATTGTAGTCCATTGCGATGACGCGCTTTTCCGACGGGCCTTCGGGAATCAGCGGCAGGGCAAATTCCATCATGCCGCCGTCGCGTCTTGGCTCTTCTGGTCCACGCGACACGCCGCTGGCGTTGTAGGCAAAACCTTTGTCGCGCAGCGCCGCCGTCAGCCCCTTGCTGTCGGAAAGATAAGGCGCGCGGAAACCCGACACCGACGCTGCGATCTTGGACCATTGCGCAGGCTCGGGTGAAATGCCGTTGATCTTGTAGGCATCGCGCATGATGGTCGAAAACGCGTCGAACTCCTTGGTCCACTCCGCCTTGCTCCATTTGCCGCCATCAAAATGGCCACAGGCGTGGCTTGCGATGTCGTGACCCTCGGCAGCGGCGAGGTTGATCTGGCCGAGTCGGTCGACCACCTCCTGCTTGTCCATGGCAAAGCCGACATTTGACTTGCCGGCAGATTTTCCGGGCGCGACGTATTCGCCTCGCGTTTCGCGCGAAAGCAAGAACACACAGGACAGAAAATAGGTGAAGCGCGCACCCGTGCGGGCGGCCAGATTGCGGCTGCGCTGCCATTGCGCCACGTCATGGGCGCCGTCGAACGAGATCAGCACCACCTGCGGCTTCTTGACGTCCTCGACCTTGGGGGCAGGGGCGGCCATCGCAGGAAGGGCGATCAGCGACGCGGAAAAAAGGGCACTGAGGCGAAGCGCTTTGGACATGTCTGGGGGGCTGCTGCACAATTTCGAGGGATTTGGTGACGTCAGGCGGTAGCGGCCAAATGTGGCATGTCTACGCTGGCTGGGGAATGCGGCATGAGGCAGCCGACTTTTTTGAGGCAAGTGTTGGGATGGCCGTGTCGATCGGGCAGCGGCACCAACGGTAGCGATTGCGCCGTGGGCGTGGATAGCTTGTCCACGCTCTGCGATTTTCTTGATCGGTTCGAGCAGGATGCAAAAGCTCAGCTCTTTATCGTCTCATGGTGAGCCGGCACGACACACCCGTTGCGCTGACGATTTGAGCAAACTCGAAAGCGGACGACAGGCGCTGTTGCTACTTCAAGGCGATGAGTCCGGCGTCGGTAGGGCGGAACCCGCAAGCGTCGAAGTAAAATGGCCGCAGGTGCGGGTCAAAATCCACATGGAGCCACTCGCAGCCGGCTTCTTTCGCCCGACCAACCGCCTCCCCTATAAGGGCCTTTGCAATACCCTGGCGTTGGAAGGCAGGCGGCACGATTGTGTCCAGAACAAATGCGTGGACCCCGCCATCCCACGCGACGTTCACGAACCCAATGAGCTTCCCCGAACGACGGGTACACACCCAGCCGAGGCTGAAGCGGTTGACCTGTGACCACCAATCGTCAGCGAAGACTCGATGCTCGAAGCACTCGGCATGAAGAGCATTGACCTCAGCGTTCTCGAACGCTCCACGCCATTCGGTCATGTACTCGGAAGGCCTGGACCCTTGCGGTGATGTTAGCTCCATTCGCGCGATAAGTCGGCAACTTCGTTCTGCGTCAAGGTGCGCCAACTCACGTAGCGTCGCCAAAGCCGCGCACAAACAGGGACGTGCGAAGGATCGCAACCTTTAAAATCGGCCTCAAGGCCGTTCAAATGTCACCATCTGTCACCATCCTGCGTGGATAGACGGCACCGGTTTTTCCACGCCCTCGAAACCCGCCGTATCATCATCTGGCGATCTTCCACGGGACTCCGGTGCGCACCGGGTGTCGGAGGGAAGCGTCGGTGCCGGGCTGGTGGGAGGTCGGTTCTCCCACTGGGTGATGAGCCCCCAAGCCCGGGCCTTGCGGCGGCTGGCGGTGCGACAAGCACTGAGGCGACTGAGCGGGGCAAGAACACCGGGCGGGGCGCGAAGGTTCGCGCCACATACAAACTATCGGAAGGCACGGCCTCGCGCCCCGCTTCCCGAGTTCCTCATCCTGAGCTTGTCGAAGGATGACAATGGCCCGACCGGCAACGGGGCGTGGCGGTGAATAAGTGTGGCTACTTCTCCCCGTGCATGAGGAGAAGGTCCCGGCAGGGGGATGAGGGGCGGCCACCCTCTCCCCTTAAGCGGGGCGAGGAACTACCCCGCCCACCGAATTTCCGCCCCGCCCCCTTCCATGCCGGCGAAATTCCGCTAAAACGCAGGCTCAGAACGGGCCCCGAGGGGCAAAGGTGGTTGGATAGTATGTCGGACGACAGTTTCTTTCGTGAGGTGAACGAGGAAATTCGCCAGGAAAAGGCGAAGGCCCTGTGGGACCGTTATGGCCCCGCAGCCATCGTCCTCGCCGTGCTGGTCGTCATCGGCACCGGGCTGTTTGTCGCCTGGGAATATTGGCACGAGAGCAGTGCCAACCAGTCCGGCGATCAGTTTTCGCAGGCACTCACCCTCGCCAACTCCGGCAAGGCCGACGAGGCGCTTGCCGCTTTCGACGCGCTGGAAAAGGACGGCTACGGTGCTTATCCGCTGCTGGCCCGCATGCGTGCGGCAACCGTCCAGGCCGACAAGGGCGACTTCAAGGCCGCTGTTGCCGGCTTCGACGAAGTTGCCGCCGACACCTCTATCCCGGCCGTCATTCGCGACATTGCGCGTTTGCGCGCAGCGCTGCTCCTGGTCGACCACGGCTCTTATGCCGACGTGTCGAGCCGCGTCGAGACGCTGACCAACGACACCAACCCGCTGCGCCATTCGGCCCGCGAAGCGCTCGGTCTTGCTGCCTGGAAGGAAGGCAAGCTCACCGACGCGCTCAAGCTGTTCGAGCAGATTTCCTCCGACGACGGCGCGCCGCGCAACGCGCGTCAGCGCTCCAACCTCCTGGCCGAACTGATCCGCGGTTCCGGCAACGCGTCGTGATGCGGGCCCGATGGCTTTCAAGATCGCGATAATCGGCCGACCGAACGTCGGCAAATCCACCCTCTTCAACCGCCTGGTTGGAAAGAAGATCGCCCTTGTCGACGACACGCCCGGCGTGACGCGCGACCGCAGGGTGCATCCGGCCAAGCTCTACGATCTCGTCTTTGATGTCATCGACACGGCGGGCTTCGAGGACGCAGGTGCTGCGACCTTGCAGGGCCGCATGCGGGCGCAGACCGAGATCGCCATCCGCGAAGCCGACCTCATCTTCTTCATGGTCGATGCCAAGGCCGGCCTGACCCCTGACGACCGTACCTTCGTCGAGATCGTTCGCCGCTCCGGCAAGCCGGTGGTGCTCGTCGCCAACAAGTCCGAGGCGCGCGGCGCCCAGGGTGGCGCGCTCGAGGCATGGGAGCTCGGCATTGGCGAACCGGTGCAGATTTCGGCCGAGCATGGCTTGGGCATGCCCGACTTGCGCGATGCCGTCGTGGAAGCGCTCGGCAAGGAACGCGTCTTCGCCGATGACGAGGACGATGCCGAAGATGTCGCTGAAAGCGACGTTCTGATCGGCGAGGACATCGCCGATCCCGACGCCGAAGACGTCCTTGCCTATGACGAAACGAAGCCGCTTAGGATCGCCGTTGTCGGCCGCCCCAACGCCGGCAAGTCGACGCTGATCAACGCATTGATCGGCGAGGAGCGCCTGCTCACCGGACCCGAAGCTGGCATCACCCGCGATTCGATTTCGGTCGACTGGGACTGGCACGGCCGCAGCATCAAGATGTTCGACACTGCCGGCATGCGCCGCAAGGCCAAGGTGCAGGAAAAGCTCGAGAAGCTGTCGGTACAGGACGGCCTGCGTGCCATCCGTTTCGCAGAGATCGTCATCATCGTGCTCGACGCGACGATCCCTTTCGAAAAGCAGGATTTGCAGATCGCCGATCTGATCATCCGTGAGGGCAGGGCACCCGTCATCGCCTTCAATAAGTGGGACCTCATCGACAACCCGCAGGAAGTGCTCGCCGAACTGCGCGAGAAGACCGAGCGGCTGTTGCCGCAGGCGCGCGGCTTGCAGGCCGTGCCGATGTCGGCGGAAACCGGTCGCGGCCTCGAAAAGCTCATGGATGCGGTGATGAAGACCCACCGCGTCTGGAACAGCCGCGTGTCGACCGGCAAGCTCAACCGCTGGCTCGAGGGCATCCTTGCCCATCATCCGCCACCCGCGGTTGCCGGGCGCCGGCTCAAGATCAAGTACATCACCCAGGCAAAGACCCGCCCGCCCGGCTTCGTCTTGTCCTGCTCGCGCCCCGACGCGATGCCGCAATCTTATGTGCGCTATCTCGTCAATAATCTGCGCGAGGCCTTCGACATGCCCGGCGTGCCGATCCGCATGGCGCTTCGCACCTCCGACAACCCGTTCGCCGGACGCGCCAAGAAAAAGCACTGAGAAGTTCAAGGGGCTCGCATCATGCGGGCCCTTGCCACATTGCCGCAGCATTGCGCGCGTTAACGCTCCATCAAGGTTAATGCATCATTTTTCTCTCCAGTAGGGTGTGTTGCGTCCTGGAGAGTTTCCGTGCATCGACGAGTTGTGAAGCGGCGGTTTGCTGCTGCCCGCGAGGGTAGACGTTCGATCCTGGCGCCCGCCGTCGTCGGGCTCGGAATCTGGCTCGGCTTTCCCACCGTCGCCGCCTATCAGGACATGACCAGCCTCGTCTCCGGCCTTGAAGGACAGGGCACGCGCTGGAGTTCCTATGTCGAAAAATCGGCAGCCGGCTCGGTCCATGCCGCCGAAATGCCCTTCGTGGACGGCATCATCACTGGGCCGATCTCGGGTTCGGGTGTCAAGATCGCCGGTGTCGGCACAGTCTCGTTTAGGGGCAAGAAGTTCGGCGCCGCCGATGTGCCTGACGAAGATCGCATCGTCCGCGTCGACAAGAAGAGCCGCATCGTCAACATCTCCAGGGTCGCCCCGCCAAGGAATTTCACTGCCGGCTCGGTGTTCGAGCGCACCAGTTCGTTGCTTCACCCGGCACTCGACAGCGGCCTCAAGCTGACCTTTGCCAAGCCCGACATCAAGGGCAAGGAAGTCCAGATCGCTGCTGCTTTCCACGTCAAGGAAACCAAGAAGCAGATCTCGCCGGGTGTGCCGGCGATGTTGGCGTCCTTGGTCAATAACGACAATGCCGACGTGCTCGCCACCGCCTATGCGCCGGCCGAGCCTGACTACGCCAGGGCCTCGCCATTCGAAGCGCTGCTTGGCAGTGACGACCAGGCCAATGGCCGTTTCATCCCGCCGATGGGGAAGGGCGATCATTGGTGGCTTGCCAACCCACTGCCGGCCAGCGTGTTCTCGAAGGCCGAGCAAGCGTGCCTCGCCACCGGCATCTATTTCGAAGCGCGCGGTGAGTCGCTGCGCGGCCAGGCGGCCGTCGCACAGGTCATCCTCAACCGCGTCCGCAACCCGGCCTATCCCGGCAGCATTTGCGACGTCGTCTACCAGAACGATGGCTGGTTCAATCGCTGCCAGTTCTCGTTTGCTTGCGACGGCATCAAGGACCGGGTCACCAGCCCGTCGCACTACAAGACCGCGCAAGACATCGCCATGGCGGTAACCGCCGGCAAGATCTTCATCCCGGAGGTCGGTTCATCGACCCACTACTACGCCAACTACGTCAATCCGGGTTGGGCGCGCGGCATGAAGAAGATGACCAAGATCGGTCTGCATATCTTCTATCGCACCTATGGCGGCGGCTGGAGCTAATCGTCGCCGAGACCGGCTCTTCGGGTCGGGCGAGTCATCGATTGGGCGGGGATTCGGCACCTGATCGCCGGCTGGAGTCGCGGGCAGGATGTCGCACTTCGCCAAGATGCTGATTTTCCTAACTAAAATACTTAGTTAGATGGGTGTCTGCGTGGCTTGACGGGCACCCACCCTCTAACTATGTTGCCGGCGACTTTGAAGCGGACGAACGGATACGCTCGGACCGGGCGGGAGTTTGCAATGGCCAAGCCATCAGGGCCGGGCGAATCTGGCAACGACCGGCCTGAAAATCGAGACGAAAACGACCGACGCGACGATGAACTAGAGCGCCGCCGGCTCAAGCTTGAAGCAACTCTTGCGACAAGACGCCCGGCAGGCCGCGAAGGGGAAAAGGGTACAGGGTCGAATGGTGTGACCGGCTACGGCCAGGCGCTCAAGCTGTCCAGCGAGTTCATCGCCGGGATCGCGGTGGGTGTCGGTCTGGGTTGGATCATCGACCGGTTGGCAGGCACGTCGCCTTGGGGCTTGATCGTGTTCCTGCTGCTCGGCTTCGGCGCCGGTGTGCTCAACGTCCTGCGTTCTGCGGGAATGGTTACCGAAGCCGGTATCAGGTCGGCCGACAAACGGCCGGACGGACCGGAAGAGAAATAGCAGCGCTGCAAGGCGCAATTTAGGCGAAGGGGGGCCAACGTGGCCAACGATCCTATTCATCAGTTTCAGATCTCGAAATTGATTCCGATCGAGATCGGCGGCCTCGATTTCTCCTTCACCAATTCGGCCGCCTTCATGGTTGCCACGGTGGTCTGCGCCAGTGCGTTCCTTTTCCTGACGACGTCGAGCCGCGGCCTGGTGCCGAGCCGCATGCAGTCGGTTTCGGAGATGTCCTACGAATTTGTAGCCTCGATGCTACGAGACGCCGCCGGCTCGCAAGGCATGCGGTTCTTCCCGTTCGTGTTTTCGCTGTTCATGTTCGTGCTCGTAGCCAACCTGCTCGGCCTGTTCCCCTACTTCTTCACCGTCACCAGCCATCTCATCGTCACCTTCGCGCTGGCGCTGCTGGTTATCGGCACGGTCGTCGTCTACGGCTTCATGAAGCACGGCTTCGGCTTCCTCAAGCTCTTCGTGCCGCACGGCGTTCCCGGCATCCTGGTGCCGCTGGTCGTCCTGATCGAGGTCATCTCGTTCCTGTCGCGTCCGATCAGCCTGTCGGTTCGTCTTTTCGCGAACATGCTGGCCGGCCACATCACGCTCAAGGTTTTCGCAGGGTTTGTAACCTCGCTCAGCGCGCTTGGCGCGGTCGGCGTCGCCGGCTCGCTTCTGCCGCTGGTGATGACTGTCGCCATCACCGCCCTGGAAGTCCTGGTCGCGTTCCTGCAAGCCTACGTGTTTGCGGTGCTGACCTGCATGTATCTCAACGACGCCCTGCACCCGGGCCACTGAGCAAGAACAAGAATTCGTCGGTGGCTTGCCGCCGGTCGGGAAATCGCAACTAAGTTTCGATCCACAAGGAGTTGGACAATGGAAGTAGACGCAGCAAAGGCAATCGGCGCAGGCATTGCCTGCCTCGGCATGGGTGGCGCGGGCATCGGCCTGGGCACCATTTTCGGTAACTACCTGTCGGGCGCCCTGCGCAACCCGTCGGCAGCTGACGGCCAGTTCGGCCGCCTGATTTTCGGCTTCGCCGTGACCGAAGCTCTCGGCATCTTCTCGCTCCTGATCGCGCTGCTGCTCCTCTTCACGTGAGAGCCGGCTAGGCGATTTAACCGGCCGCGCGTTGCGGCCGGTAGGATGGACAGGGGAAAGAGATGTTTGTCACACCGGGTTATGCCGAGGAAGTCGCACCAGCGGCTGGAGCAACTCAGACCGATGCCGGTGCCAGCGCTCATACGAGCACGGGTGCTGAGCACGGCGCAAAAGGCGTTTTCCCGCCCTTTGATTCGTCGTCCTATCCGTCGCAGCTGTTGTGGCTCGCGATCACTTTCGGGCTGTTCTATCTCTTCTTGAAGAACGCCGTGCTGCCGCGCGTCGGCGGTATCCTTGAGGTGCGCCGCGATCGCATCGCAGGCGATCTCGACCAGGCTGCCCGGATGAAGTCCGAGGCGGATGCGGCGGTTGCCGCATACGAGCAGGAGCTTGCCGAGGCGAAAGCCAGGGCAAACGCCATCGGCCAGGAAGCACGCGACGCGGCCAAGGCGGAAGCCGAAGCCAAGCGCAAGGAAGTCGAAGCCGGGCTCGACCAGAAGCTGACCACGGCTGAGGCTCGCATCGCTACCATCAAGGCCAATGCCATGAAGGAAGTGGGCACCATCGCTGAAGACACCGCTGCCGCGATCGTCCAGGCTCTGGGTGCCGGCAAGGTCGACAAGGCTGACATCGCCGCCGCCGTCAAGGCAGCGGGCAAGTAGGAGAGTGGCCATGGACGCAACATTCTGGGCCACAGTCGCTCTCGTCATTTTCATCGCACTTGTCCTGTACCTGAAGGTACCGGGCATGTTGTCGAAGTCGCTCGACGATCGCGCCGACCGTATCCGCGCCGAGCTCGAAGATGCACGCAAGCTTCGTGAAGAAGCCCAGCAGTTGCTCGCCGAGTATCAGCGCAAGCGCAAGGAAGCGGAAAAGGAAGCCGCTGAAATCGTCGAGTCGGCCAAGCGCGAAGCGGGCCTTCTTGCCGAAGAAGCGCACAAGAAGACCGAAGAGTACGTTGCTCGCCGGACCGCGCTTGCCGAGCAGAAGATCGGCCAGGCGGAGCGCGAGGCGGTCAACGAGGTCCGCGCCAACGCTGTAGACCTCGCGGTTGAAGCGGCCCGCCAGATCCTCGGCGGCAAGGTCGATGCCAAGGTCAGCGCCGACCTGTTCAAGGGTTCGGTTCAGGAAGTGAAGGCCAAGCTCAACTAAATCGGGCAGGCCAGATCGAATTGAAAAAGCCGCTGGCATGTCCGGCGGCTTTTTTTGTTTTGGAGGTGGTGGTGTTCTGAAGAAGTGGTGCGTGTTGCCGGTCTCAGTCCCGGAAGGGAGCGAAGGAAATGCGGTGCAGGCGAACCGCAGCGCCGTGTTCGACAATCGCTGCGCGATGACGGGCGGTGGCATAGCCCATATGGACTTCAAAGCCGTAGCGATTGTCGTTTGATCCGCAGACGGACATCATGCGGTCACGGGTCACCTTGGCGACGATCGAGGCTGCGGCAATGGACTGCGAGCGCTGATCGCCCTTGACCAGGGCGCGGCAAGTGCAGGCCAAGCCCGGTGGCACGTCGCGCCCGTCGGCGAGTGCCGATCTGGCGGCCACAGGCAGCCCCGCCAGCGCACGGCGCATGGCTTCGAGGCTCGCCTTGCGGATATCGCTGCGGTCGATGCTGTCGGCCGAAACGGAGGCAACGGCGACCCCGAGTGCCTTGCCCAGGACTTCGTCGAACAACGCCTCACGTTGGATGGCCGAGAGCCGTTTCGAATCGTCGAGGCCGTTTGGAATGTTGTCGGGATCAAGCACGACGGCCGCTGCGACGACGGGCCCGGCGAGTGGTCCCCGCCCGGCTTCATCGAGCCCCGCGCAAGGCCACAGACCACCGGCGATCGCTTTCTTTTCGAAGGCGAAGTCGGGCTTTTCGATGAATTCGAAGAGGGGCGGAGAATCGGAACGCGGGCGAGCCATAGTGCGGCGATGCTCGCATCGGCCCCGATTCTCCGCAAGTCCTTCCCGACCGATTGGGGCGGCGGTTCGGGAAGGCACCGTCACCTGGCCACGGGGAGGGGCCGGACGGGGTGGTGGAGGCGAGCCAGCGAAGCTGGCTCGCCGTATCTGGTCAAAGCAGAGTCAACTGCAACTGGTCCTTGGGCGCGGCCTCGAACAGGTCGGTCCTGAGCGGCGTGCGCACTGCATTGAGGCCAAGGCGCTGGGCGGCGATCTCGAAACGCCGGCCGATCTGCCAGGCATAGGGGCCCTTGCCCTTCATGCGCTTGCCCCATTCGGAATCGTAGTCCTTGCCGTCACGCATCGAGCGCACAAGCGACAGCACATGACGGTAGCTGTCGGGGTAGTGGCGCAGCAGCCAGTCCTTGAAGATGGGACTGACTTCCAGAGGCAGGCGCAGGATGACGTAGCCGGCGCCGGTCGCACCTGCGGCCTTTGCCGAGTCAAGAATGCGTTCGAGTTCCTGGTCGGTGAGGCCCGGGATGATAGGCGCCACCATCACCGATACTGGAACGCCCGCCTCGGAGAGCTGACGGATCGCCTCGAGCCGCTTGGTCGGGGTCGCGGCACGCGGCTCCATTGTGCGGGCCAGCATGCGATCGAGCGTGGTGACGGAAAGCGCGACCTTGGCGAGGCCCTTTTCAGCCATTCGGCTCAGGATATCTATATCCCTGACAACCATCGCGGACTTGGTGACTATGCCGACAGGGTGATTGCGAGCCTCCAGCACTTCGAGCACCTCGCGCATGATGCGCCAGTGCTTCTCGATCGGCTGGTAGGGGTCGGTGTTGGTGCCTATGGCGATGGTGCGTGGCTGGTAGCCGTCCTTCGACAGTTCGCGGTCGAGCAGCCTTGCCGCGTCAGGCTTGGCAAACAGCTTGGACTCGAAATCGAGCCCCGCCGAAAGGCCCATGTAGCTGTGCGTCGGCCTGGCGAAGCAATACACGCAGCCATGCTCGCAGCCGCGATAAGGATTGATCGAACGGTCGAAGGAAATGTCGGGCGATTCGTTGCGGGTGATGATGGTGCGCGGCTTTTCGACCTGGACCTCGGTCTTGAACGGCGGCAACTCCTCGATGGTGCTCCACCCGTCGTCGAAAACTTGGCGGCTGACCGGCTCGTAGCGTCCCGATGGGTTGACGCCCGCGCCACGACCGCGCCTGCGCTCGTGGTTGATGCGCAGGCCGCTTTCTTCGATCATGGCATTGGCCATTCCGGCTCCGCCGCCCTTGAAAGCAGCTACATCGGCCCGTGCAATGGGTTCCATTTCACTATCTCCCGAAGGGAAAGGCACCGTCCGTCGATTCGTTCGGCATGAAACTATTCCTATTTTGGAAAGCGGAACAAAGCAAGAACTTTGTACGCAGAGCCGCAGTGCTGGCGCTTTGGGCGGCTTTCGGATATGCGGCTGTGATGCTGAGCGTTCTGATCGAAACCAGGGACGACGAGGAGGGGCTGGCGCGCACGCTGGCCTCGCTGGTGGGCGGCGCCGTCGAAGGTGTGGTGCGCGAGGTGATCGTGTGCGATCGCGGTTCGACTGACCAGACCCACTACGTTGCCGAGCATGCCGGCTGCGCATATGTCGCTACCGGCGGCATCCAGGCGGGCATCGCGCAGGCCAAGAGCGATTGGCTGCTTATGATCGAACCGGGAGCCCGCCTCTCCGAGGGCTGGACGGAGAGCGTGGTGCGCCACATGAGCCGGCTGACGATGGCCGCGCGCTTTACGCGGTCAAGGTCAAGCAACCGTCCGTTCTGGGAGCGCATGACCTCGCGGCCGCGCGCATTGGAGCAGGGACTGGTCATTACGAGGAAGCAGGCAGCTGTACTTGGCCGCAACGGAGCCGATGCCGAGGGCATCGCGCGCGGGCTTGCGGTAAAGACGCTCGATGGTGAAATCGTCGTGGCGCAGCGCTGATCCGGCTCAGGCGGTCTTGTTTCCGCCGCGCCTGAGATGTTCGTCGAGGCGCGGCATGATCTCCACGAAATTGCACGGCATGTGGCGGTAGTCGAGCTGGGCCTTGAGGATGCCGTCCCAGGCGTCGCGGCACGCACCGGGCGAACCCGGCAGTACGAACACGAAGGTGGCGTTGAGCACCCCGCCGGTGGCGCGCGACTGGATCGTCGACGTCCCGATCTTATCGTAGGAGATACGGTGGAAGACCGCTGAAAAGCCGTCCATGCGCTTTTCGAAGATCGGTTCCAGAGCCTCGGGTGTGACGTCGCGGCCGGTGAAGCCGGTGCCGCCAGTGGTGATGATCACGTCGATTTCGGGATCGAGCGACCACGCGGTGACGCGGTCCCGGAGTTTTTCCTTGTCGTCGGTGACGATGTCACGCGCCATGAGCACATGGCCGGCCTCGGTGATGCGGTCGGCGAGTGTCTGGCCAGACTTGTCGTCGGCCAGCGTGCGGCTATCGGAGACAGTGAGCACCGCTATGCGGACGGGCACGAAGGGGCGAGGCTCGCTTGCCATTGTCTTGGGCTCCTAGGTCCGGGTCACTGTCGCGGCGCTGAACCAACCGGGATGTTCGCCCGAGATGGCCACGGCGGCGCGCGAGGCAGCCGCAGCGCTGTCGAAAATGCCGAAGCAGGTGGCGCCGGAACCCGACATGCGGGCGAAGGCAGCGCCGGAGCGGCGAAGGGCTGCAAGCACCTCGGCGATCGACGGCTCTATGGCCGTCGCTGGCGGCTCGAGGTCATTGCGCGTCGCAGCCAGCCAGTCGAGCACCGTATCGGCGGTGTCGAGCGGCACAAGGGCCGGGTTGTCGCGTGAAGCCAGCGCGCGGAAGACGGAAGGGGTTTCGACCGCGAGGCTTGGATTGACCAGAACGAGATGCAGCGCGGGGAAATGCTCGACAGCTTCGAGCCGCTCGCCGATGCCACGCGCCAACAGTGGGCGCCCCGCCAGGCACATCGGCAGGTCGGCGCCGAGCGGCAAAGCAAGGTCGGCGAGCGCTGTCGTGTCGATGGGAACGCGCCAAATGCGTTTCAGTGCGCGCAACGTGGCAGCCGCGTCGCTCGACCCGCCGCCTATGCCCGAGGCCACCGGCAGGTTCTTTTCGAGCGAGATCGAAACAGGTTGGGCTGCATGACGCGGGTAAGCTGCGCGCAGCGCGTCGCGGGCGCGCAAGACAAGATTGCCGCTGTCCAGCGGCACGTCGCCTGCGAATGGGCCATCGACGTGGAACCGGTTTTCATTCGAAGGGGTGACCGTGATGCGGTCGCCGAGTTCGGCAAACACAACCAGCGAGTCGAGCAGATGGTAGCCGTCCGCACGCCGGCCGGTGACATGCAGCGCGAGGTTGATCTTGGCAGGGGCAAGTTCGGCGTGCGGAACGCTGTTCAATGTCACAGGCTTGTCGTCAGTCTTTCTCAAGCCGGTATTCGCCGGTCTCGGGGTCCTTGACCAGCGTGCCGTTGGCGCCGGTCTGGCGCTGCTTTTCGTTGCGGCGCACCTTGGCGGTCACCCTATCGGCTTCCTTGATGAAGGAGCGATAGCCGATATATGCCACCACGCCGACAAGCACGAAAAAGATGAGCTGAGGCATCGTCATTCTCCTCCCGTCGGGGGCCGGCGTTCCCGGCCAGTCGGGGTTTCCCCGGATGATAATCCGCTATCCGTGCTTTTTCAAAGGCCGAACCGGCTCCACAACGCGCGCTCTTCCGCCGCATCCACGAGGCCGGAGGCCACAGCGCCGGCGACTTCGGGCGTGAAGCCCGTGAACGACGAGCCGAGCCCCAGCCTGCGGCCGAAAAGGCCACGTGGTGCAGTGATCAGCTTGAGTTCCACCTTGGCGCCATAGCGGTCCCTGAGCACGGTGCGCATGTCGCCAAGCGCATCGACCAAGCCGAGTTCGAGCCCCTTCTTGCCCGACCAGAACAGGCCGGTGAACAAATCGGGGTCATCCTTGAGTTTCGCCCCACGGCGATCCTTGACCATGTCGATGAAGGTCTGGTGGACCTCGAGCTGCAGCTTCTTGAGCCGCTCGACGTCTTCTTTCTTTTCCGGCTTGAACGGGTCGAGCGTCGCCTTGTTTTCGCCGGCGGTATAGACGCGCCGCTCGACGCCGATCTTCTTGATGAGTTCGGTGAAGCCGAAGGATGACGACACCACGCCGATCGAACCGACGATGGAGGAGGGGTCGACTATGATCTCGTCGCCGGCGATTGCGATCATGTAGCCGCCGGAGGCAGCCACATCCTCGACGAAGACCAGAACTTTCTTGTTCTTCTCTGCGGCGAGGTCGCGGATGCGCTTGTAGATCAGCCGCGCCTGCACCGGCGAACCGCCGGGCGAATTGATGGAGATGGCGACGGCCGGCGCGCTGGTGATCGAAAAGGCCTTTTCGATCAGTCCCGCAGTCGTTGCCAGCGAAAGAGTGGGCCGGAACTGGCCGCCGCCCGACATGATGGCGCCTTGCAGCCTGATGACGGGAACGATGACCTCGCCGCCACGCATGGATTTCGGCAGCAGGCGGCGGAACGGGTTCTTCACTTAGTCTCTCCGGTCTGTGTCATGCGGGATGTATGTATTCTTGTGACATCCGCAATGCTCAAGCGTTGCTCAATCGCCGAAAAGCGCCGAGCGGCCACTGCTTATGTCTTGGGCACGTTGCGAGAAGCTGTCGTTTTGCTCATGCAGCACCAAGGGCGGGCACAGCACCAGCGGCGCTCGCGAGGCCCGCACCGCGCGTATGATGATGCGAATGGCCGCCGCGTCCTCGCGCGGATGCACGGGAACGATCTCCGCCTTGCCGAAGCGCCCGTCCATCGCAGTCAGGATCGGCACCAATTGCTCCGGCCTTGCGATGATGGCGAAGCCGCCTCGCGGCTTGACCATGGCGGCGGCGCTGCGGATCCAGCTTTCGAACAGCCCGTCCTCCATGACATGCGCCTGGCGCTTGAGCGCGTCGGGCGTCGGTCGGTGGTGGGGAGGATTGAAGGGCGGATTCATGATGACGAAGTCGAGCGAGGCGTCGGCAAGTCCGGCTTCGGCTCGCGCCTTGCCGGACAAGCCAACGTCGGCGACCAGAACGGAGGCGCGCCGGGTGAGATGCGCGTTGCCTGGATGGGCAAGAGTTGCGTTGGCGAAGCGCGCCATTTCGGGGGTGAGCTCGACCAGAAGCACCCCTGCCGCCTTGCAGCGCGAGGCAACGGCAAGTCCGGCTGCACCGGCACCAGCGCCGAAATCGGCAAGCCGACCGGAAAAGGCAGTCGGTACCGTGGCCGCCAGCATCAGCGCGTCCATGCCGGCGCGATGCCCGTCGTTCCTGGGCTGGACCAGCCAGAAATCGCCGCGATGGAAGGCGTCCACCGTGTGCGGCGGCAGCTCCGTATCTTCGGCTGGTGGAGGCGGGATTGTCACTTCAGGCGGATTTCGTGCTCGATGCCGGCATCTGTGAGCAGTTGGCGCGCTTCGTCAGCGTCGTCGGCGTCGATCATGACGCGGCGCGGCAGGATGCCGATCGATCCGTCGAGCACGCTCATGTTCTGATCGGCGATGAAACAGCCGATGCCGGAGTCGCGCAGCAGCGATTCCACGAAGGAAATGATGACGGCGTCGTTGGTGCGGATGAGTTCGATCATGGCGCGAAATTCGCAGTTTGGTGCGGCGAAGTAAACGTTGTGTGTTGCACCGCGCCAATTCGCCACTTGCGGGTACGGTGCATGCCGCCCTAGAATCGCCTAAGAGATGCGCGCGCGACCACGCGTTTGTGTAATTGGGAGTGTTGGCCTTGGGTGTCGTTCTCAACATCGAGAAGGGAAAGCGGGACACCGCGTCGATCAAGGATCTGATCGACCTGACCTCGTCCGACATGACCAGGGTCAACGAACTGATCCTGTCCAAGGCCGGCTCCGATGTCGAGATGATCCCGGAGGTGGCCAACCACCTCATCTCATCGGGTGGAAAGCGCTTGCGTCCGATGCTGACGCTCGCGGCAGCCCAGATGTTCGGCTATTCCGGCGAAAATCACGTCAAGCTCGCCACCTCGGTCGAGTTCATGCATACCGCGACGCTGCTGCATGACGATGTCGTCGACGAAAGCGATCTGCGCCGGGGCAAGAAGACCGCGCGCACCATCTGGGGCAATCAGGCAAGCGTGCTTGTCGGCGATTTCCTGCTTGGCCAGGCGTTCCGCATGATGGTCGAGGTCGGTTCGCTCGAAGCGCTCGATATCCTTTCTTCCGCCGCGTCGATCATCGCCGAGGGCGAGGTGATGCAGCTGGCCGCGGCCAAGAACCTCGAAACCACCGAAGACGAGCATTTCGCGGTGATCAAGGCCAAGACCGCGGCACTGTTTTCGGCTGCGGCCGAAGTCGGGCCGGTGATTGCCGGCGCCTCGAAAAATGACAAGGCGGCCCTTCGCTCCTACGGCATGAACCTTGGCCTTGCCTTCCAGCTCATCGACGATGCGCTGGACTACGGCGGGTCGAGCAAGGACCTCGGCAAGAATGTCGGCGACGATTTCCGAGAGGGCAAGGTTACGCTGCCGGTCATCCTGAGCTATCGCCGGGGGACTGCCGGCGAGCGTGCGTTCTGGAAGAGCGCCATCGAGGATGGCGTTTCCGACGATGCCGCACTCGAAAAGGCTGTCGGCCTCATGGTCCGCCATGGTGCGATCGCCGATACCATCGGCCGTGCCAGCCATTTTGGCGAGATCGCCCGCGACGCGCTCGCCCCGCTTGAATCGACGCCGCAGAAGGCAGCGTTGCTCGACGTCATCGATTTCTGCATCAGCCGCGTCGTCTGAAGTCGGAAATAGCGCCGCGCGGGCGCACATGTTCTGGAAACCTTAAGCCGGTTGTCGGATTGTAAAGTGGTGGCGGATTGAAGCGTGACCGCAAAAAGGCCATGCTTGGCAACGAAAACGAAGTTGCGGCCACGGATCCCGCCTTGCGGGTGTCATGATGACCATACGACCTGACTAGGAAGGACCTTCATGCGGCAGCGACGCGCAATCTGGCTTTTGGGCCTGGCGGCTCTTGCGGGCTTTACCGCCCTGACCCAGCCTGGATATGCCAAGGAGGTCTCCCAGCCAGTCGAGATCAGTTCGTTTTCAGGGGCTTACCTGGCGGCACGTACCGCCGAAGCCGATGACGACCTCGACAGTGCGATTGCCTATTACAAGCGCGCGCTCGCTTTTGATCCGGCGGATACCGCCCTTCAGCAGAGTGTGATGCTGGCGCTGATCGCGCAGGGACGGTTCGACGAGTCGCTGCCCTACGCCGAGATGCTGAAGACGGTTCCCGATGTGGAGCGCTTTTCGCGGCTGGCGCTAGCAGTCGATACGTTTCGCAAGAAAGACTACGATGCCGCCGAGAAATGGCTCAAGCTGGCGCTTGAATCCGATCTCGATCGGCTGATCACCGGCACCATGACGGCCTGGGCCAAGCAGGGCGAAGGCCGCGGCGGCGATGGGCTGCAATTCCTCGACAAGCTCGACGGCCCCGAATGGTACGAGCTGTTCAAGACCTATCACCAGGCCTTGATCGCCGAGACGGCCGGCAAGAACGAAAAGGCCAACGAGATCTACCGCGCCACGATCGACAATGTTGGCGCCGGCAGCGCGGCACCCGAGACCTGGATGCGTGCGGCCGAGGCTTATGCCGGCTTCCTGGCACGCAGCGGCAAGAAGACCGAAGCGCTGGCGATCCTTGATCGCGCCGAGGAATTCGCGCCCGGCAAGCTGCCGATTGCGGCATTGCGTGAGAAGATCACCAAGGGCGAGAAAATTCCCCCGCTGGTGGCCGGTCCAAATGATGGTGCCGCCGAAATCCTGCTCAACCTGTCGACCGCGCTCAATCGTGGCGGCGGCGAGCCTTTCGTCAGGCTCTACCTGCAATATGCGCTGGCACTGAAGCCCGAGAGCGACGAACTCCTGGTGCAGCTCGCAGCCATTGCCGAGCAGCAGCGGGATAGCGAGGCCGCGATCGCCCTTTATCGTCGCGTGCCTGCGTCGTCGCCGCTGAAGCGGCTGTCTGAGTTGCAGCTCGGTCTCAACCTGGCTGATCTCAAGCGTCACGACGAGGCCGTCAGCCATCTCAAGGCGCTGCTCGACGCCAATCCCGACGACATGCGCGGCTATCTGGCGCTTGGCGGGGTCTATGCCTCCGTGGAAAACTATCGCGCCGCAGCCGATGTCTACGACAAGGCGGTTGCCGTGCTGAAGACGCCGACCAACGCCAACTGGAACATTTTCTATCAGCGCGGCATCGCCTATGAGCGTCTGAAGGAATGGCCAAAGGCCGAGCCGAACTTCCGCGAGGCGCTCAAGCTGTTTCCCAATCAGCCGCAGGTGCTCAACTATCTCGGCTATTCCTGGGTCGACATGAACACCAATCTCGAGGAAGGCCTCGGGATGATCAAGCAGGCTGCGGACCTCAGGCCGAGCGACGGCTACATCATCGATTCGCTCGGCTGGGCCTATTACCGCCTCGGCCGCTATGAAGACGCCGTGCGAGAGCTGGAGCGCGCCGTTTCGCTCAAGCCTGACGATCCGGTTCTGAACGACCACCTTGGTGATGCCTACTGGCGTGCCGGGCGGAAGCTTGAGGCCACCTTCCAGTGGCGTCATGCCCGCGACATGAAGCCTGAGCCGAACGTCTTGGCCGAGGTCGAAAAGAAGCTCGCCAGCGGCATGGCGCCGCTGCCCGAAAAGCCCACGGCGCTTGAAGCTCCTGCCAAGCCGCCTCTCACCGAGGTAAAGCCGGCGGCACCCGCAACGGACAGCCAGAAAAAGAGCGAGGTCGAGACACCCGCGCAGGCGATTGAACCCGCAGTGCAGGTCATCCCCGCTGCCTACAAGGTGCAGCGCGGCCAGTCCTTGTGGTCGATTGCCAACGAAGTGCTCGGCGATGGCGACCGCTATCGCGAGATCCTCGACCTCAACCCGCAGCTGCGCGGCGACCCCGCCCGGCTCGCACCGGGACAGGAACTTCAGCTGCCGGGCAAGTGAGCCGCAGCGCGCGGCGACTGCTTGACCCTTGCCGATGGCCGGACTGGAGTGCCGTGCGTCCGAATGGACGCACAAAGGACGCTCTAAGTCTTTGAATCTGCGCATCGTGCTTTCCGAAAATCGCTTCCGATTTTCGGGCCGATGCGCTAGGACGAACCGTCTTGCGGCCCCGCAGTTGTGCGGGGCGCGCGCCAATGATCGAGCTTCGCCCGTGATCGACCAAATGCCCGCCCACATGCACCCCAGCCGTTCGTTTCAGGGGCTTATCCTGACGCTGCACAATTTCTGGGCTGCGCAAGGCTGCATCATTCTCCAGCCCTATGACATGGAAGTGGGCGCGGGTACGCTACATCCGGCCACGACGCTGCGCGCTCTCGGACCCCGGCGCTGGAATGCCGCTTACGTGCAGCCCTCGCGCCGTCCCAAGGACGGGCGCTATGGCGAAAACCCGAACCGGCTGCAGCATTATTACCAGTATCAGGTGATCCTGAAGCCGAACCCGGCGAATCTGCAGGAGCTGTATCTCGGCTCGCTGGCCGCGATCGGCGTCGATCCGCTGGTGCACGACATCCGTTTTGTCGAGGACGATTGGGAGAACCCGACCACCGGCTCGGCCGGTCTTGGCTGGGAGTGCTGGTGCGACGGCATGGAAGTGTCGCAGTTCACCTATTTCCAGCAGGTCTGCGGCATCGAATGCGCACCTGTCGCCGGCGAGCTGACCTATGGCCTCGAGCGCCTGGCGATGTATGTGCAGGGCGTGGACAATGTCTACGACCTCAACTTCAACGGCCTCGAAGGCAACGATAAGGTCACCTATGGCGAGGTCTTCCTGCAGGCTGAGCAGGAATATTCCCGGCACAATTTCGAGCACGCCGACACCGCCATGCTGTTCAGGCATTTCGCGGACGCCGAAGCCGAATGCAAGGCGCTGCTCGATGCCGGGGCTCCTGCCGAAGGCGGCAACCAGGCCAACCACAAGATGGTGTTCCCGGCCTATGACCAATGCATCAAGGCGAGCCATTTGCTCAACCTGCTCGACGCGCGTGGCGTGATCTCGGTCACCGAGCGCCAGAGCTACATCCTGCGCGTGCGCAACCTCGCCAAGATGTGCGGCGAGGCATTCCTTCTGACGGAAGCGGGGGGTGCCGACAGTGCGAAGACGAGCATGAAAGAAGATGGCATGCGGATGGAGAAACTCTGATGCCGGATTTGCTGCTCGAACTTCGTTCCGAAGAAATCCCCGCGCGCATGCAGCGCAAGGCGGCGGGCGATCTCAAGAAGATGCTGACCGATGGTCTTGTCGAAGCCGGCCTCACCTACGAGGCGGCGCGCGAATATTGGACGCCGCGCCGGCTGACGCTCGATATCCGTGGCCTCACGCCACGCTCCAAGGACATTCGCGAAGAGCGCAAGGGCCCGAGCACAAAGGCGCCCGAGGCCGCGATCCAGGGCTTCCTGCGTGGTGCCGGCCTTGCTTCGATTGCCGAAGCGCATGTCCATAGTGACCCCAAGAAGGGCGATTTCTACGTCGCCCACATCTCCAAGCCCGGCCGTTCGGCCGAGGAGATCATCGCCGAGCTGATGCCGGCGATCATCAAGAGCTTCCCCTGGCCCAAGTCGATGCGCTGGGGACCGGCCTCTGCCAAGCCGGGCAGCCTGCGCTGGGTGCGTCCGCTGCAGTCGATCGTGTGCACCTTCGGTCCCGAGACCGAGGAGCCGGTGGTGGTCGATTTCGAGGTCGACGGCATCCGTTCCGGCAACATCACTTATGGCCATCGTTTCCACGCGCCCGAAGCCATCAAGGTGCGCCGTTTCGACGACTATGCCGCCAAGCTCGAGTCGGCGAAGGTCGTCATCGATGCCGAGCGCCGCAAGGAAATGATCGTAGCCGACGCGCGCAATCTGGCCTTCGCCAGCGGGCTCGAGCTGGTAGAGGACGAGGGGCTGCTGGAGGAGGTTTCGGGCCTCGTCGAATGGCCTGTCGTTTTGATGGGCACCTTCGAGGACACCTATCTGCAGATCCCCGCCGAAGTCATCCGGCTGACCATCCGCGCCAACCAGAAGTGCTTCGTCACGCGCCCGCAAGGCAGCGAGGATACGCTTTCCAACCACTTCATCCTGACCTCGAACATCGAGGCCAAGGACGGCGGCAAGGAGATCGCCCACGGCAACGGCAAGGTCGTTCGCGCCCGCCTGTCGGACGCGCTCTATTTCTGGAACACCGACCAGGGCGACCTGCCGGACCTCGACACGCTGAAGCAGTCGGCCGAGGCCTTCGGGCTCGACCTCAAGAAGCCGCTCGATCAGCGCATGGCACGCCTCGACCATCTCGGCGTGACCTTCCATGCCAAGCTGGGAACACAAGGGCAGCGCGTCCAGCGCATCCGTGGCTTGGCGCGCGAGATCGCAAAGCTGGTCGGCGCCGAGCCGAAGCTGTCTGACCGCGCAGCAGTACTCGCCAAGGCCGATCTCCAGACCGAGGTCGTCGGCGAGTTTCCCGAATTGCAGGGCGCGATGGGCCGCAAATATGCGTTGCTGCAGGGCGAGAGCCCTTCGGTCGCGGCCGCAATCGAAGAACACTACAAGCCGCAAGGCCCCTCGGATCGCGTGCCGGCCGACCCGGTTTCGGTGTCGGTGGCACTCGCCGACAAGCTCGACACGCTGGTCGGCTTCTGGACAATCGACGAGAAGCCTACAGGTTCGAAGGATCCGTACGCGCTGCGCCGTGCCGCGCTCGGCATCGTCAGGATCATCCTGGCGGCGCGCGGCCGCCTGCCGCTGCAGCAACTGTTTGATGCAGCATTGCGCCAACTTGAGGAGGCCTCCGTCCAGCGCCGGCTTGCCGCATTCGAAGCCGAGCAGGCCGCCATCGACAGCGGCGACGTCGATGGCGAGCAGGATGTCGATAACGCGCTCGCCGCCTATGAGGCAGAGTTGCGCAAGGAAACGATTGATCGTGCAGCACCACTCAAGGCTGACCTGATCGCGTTCTTCCACGATCGCCTGAAGGTCTATCTGCGCGAGCTCGGCGCCCGCCACGATCTGATCGACGCGGTGATCACCCCTGACGCCGACGACCTCTTGACCATCACCCGTCGCGTCGAGGCGCTCGGCAAGTTCCTCGACACCGAAGACGGCAAGAACCTGCTCGCCGGCACCAAGCGCGCCGCCAACATTCTGGCCGCCGAGGAGAAGAAGGGGACAGCGGTTGCGAAGGCCGTCGATCCGGCTCTTTTCCGCGAGGAGGCGGAAAGCGCGCTGTTTGCACTGGTGGATCAGGCTGTCAGCGAAGCCGGCCAAGCCATTCGCAATGAAGATTTTTCCGCCGCCATGCGCGCGCTGAGCGTGTTGCGCGAACCGGTCGATTCATTCTTCGAGAAGGTTCTCGTCAATGACGAGGATGTTGCGGTGCGCGCCAATCGCTTGGCGCTGCTCGCCCGCATCCGCACGGCAACCGATCAGGTCGCCGACTTCTCCAAGATCGCGGGTTGAGCCGGGCGAAGCGACCGGACTACTGGAGCTCGGCCGATGCCGTTTCGTCAACGGGGGCCGCGCTCTGGGTCGGCATAGGTGCCTGGTCGCCAGTCGCGGCTTGCTGCGCGGGTGCTGCCGCTGCCGGCTCGGGCGAAGCGCTGCCAACCTCGCCGCCTCGGATGACCATCAGTTCGCCGCCCAGCTTGGTGGCCTTGCTTTTGGAGGACGAGTCGACTGCCGCGACCTTGCCGGCGTCAATCGATGGAACGCCGATCGCGATGATCGAGCTCGCCGATTTCGGAGCGCCGACCAGAATCGATGACGGGCTGGTCGCATCGCCTTCGACGACGATGATGGAAGATGCATGAGCGGCACCGGACATGGAGATACCGGCCGCAAGAAACGCAGCAAACAGACGCATTTGGCCCCCGCAGTTGAAGCAGTTTTCGCGAACAACCTATCAGAGCGGCGGTTGCGGCCGGCTTGCAAAGATGCCGTGCATTTTAGCCAATGGCTGAAATCTTGGGTGCCGTGCCTTGTCGCGTTGCCTGATGCGGGCTAGGGACCGGGCATGCAACTGGAAGCTATGACGTGGCGAAGCTGATCGCAGCGGACAAGGCGATGGACGCAGCACTTGCGCTGCTGGGCGCGGGCGAGGTCGTCGCTATACCGACAGAGACCGTCTATGGCCTGGCCGGCGACGCCACCCATGGCGAAGCGGTCGCGCGCATCTTCGAAGCCAAGGGCAGGCCGCGTTTCAACCCCCTGATCGCCCATGTCGCCGACATGGCCATGGCCGAGCGCATCGGCGTGTTCGACCCGCTGTCGCGCAAGCTCGCCGAAAAATTCTGGCCGGGGCCTTTGACGCTTGTCGTGCCGTTGCGCCCAGGCGCGGGTATCCATCCGCTGGTGACGGCAGGTCTCGATACGATTGCGCTGCGCATGCCGAAGGGCTTTGGCGGCACGTTGATCGCCAGGCTCGGTCGGCCGCTGGCAGCTCCCAGCGCCAACAGCTCGGGCAAGATCAGCGCGACCAGCGGCGAGGCGGTGGCGAGCGATCTCGGTAAACGTATCCCCCTTGTCGTCGACGGCGGTCCGACGTCGGTCGGGCTCGAGTCGACCATCGTCAAGGTAGAGGACGGCAATGTGCGGCTGCTGCGCCCGGGCGGCGTGCCTGCGAGCGAAATTGAGTCTGTCGCCGGCATGCCCCTGTTGCGCGGGGTGACCGCAGGCATCGAGGCGCCGGGCATGCTTGCCTCGCATTACGCGCCGGGTGCCCTGATGCGCCTCAATGCCGACAGCGTCGGGGCAGGAGAGGCCTTGCTTGGCTTTGGTCCCCATCGCGCCGAAGGCTGGCAGCAGGCGCGCGCTTTCCTCAACCTGTCCGAAACAGGCGATCTGCGCGAAGCGGCGACAAACCTTTTTGCGCATCTGCAAGCGCTCGACCGCAGTGGCGCTGAACTGATCGCCGTTGAGCCGGTGCCCTCGGGAGAACTTGGCGAGGCGATCAACGACAGGCTGGCGCGTGCTGCCGCGCCGCGTGACAATCCCCACATCTGAACTTAGCTTCATCACATGACCCAGAATCTCCCAGGCCTCGATCCCGCGCTTGCCGAGCGCTTTGCCGCCATCGTCGGCGAACGCTACGCCGTTCGCGCGGAAGTCGATATCGAACCTTACGTGCACGAACCGCGCGGCCTGTTCACGGGCGCGACCACTCTGGTTCTGCGCCCGGCAAACGTCGAGGAGGTGAGCGCGATCATGAAGCTCGCCACCGAAACCCGTACGCCGATCGTGCCGCAAGGCGGCAATACCGGCCTCGTCGGAGGCCAGGTGCCCGACCGTTCGGGTGGCCAGGTCGTGCTGTCGCTGTCGCGTCTCAACCGCATCCGCGAGATCGATCCGGTGTCGAATACGGTGATCGCCGAGGCTGGCGTCGTGCTTGATGTGCTGCACAAGGCTGCTGACGATGTCGATCGTCTCTACCCGCTGTCGCTTGCTTCGCAGGGGTCGTGCCAGATCGGCGGCAACCTGTCGTCCAATGCCGGCGGCACGGGCGTTGTCGCCTATGGCAATGCGCGCGAATTGTGCCTCGGCGTCGAAGTCGTCTTGCCCACCGGCGAAGTGCTCGACGACCTGCGCAAGCTCAAGAAGGACAACACCGGCTACGACCTGAAGAACCTGTTCGTCGGCGCCGAAGGCACGCTCGGCGTGATCACGGCTGCGGTGCTGAAGCTCTATCCCAAGCCAAAGGGCCGCGAGGTGGCCTGGGTCGGCCTGTCGTCGCCGGAGGCAGCCCTGGCGCTGTTCGACCGTGCCCAGGACCTCGCCGGCAGCGCCCTGACCGCGTTCGAGCTGATCGGGCACCTGCCGATGGAGTTCGCCATGCGCCACATTCCCGACGCGCGGCCGCCGCTGGAAGGCGACTGGCCCTGGCAGGTGCTGATGGAAATCTCATCGGGCCGCTCGGCCGAGGACGCGCGCACGCTGATCGAGGACATTCTCTCGGCAGGATTCGAGGCCGAGCAGGTCGGCGATGCGGCGATTGCCGCGAGCGTTGCCCACGCCAACGAATTCTGGCGCTTGCGCGAGATGCTGCCTGAAACGCAGAAGGCGGAAGGCGCATCGATCAAGCACGACATTTCCGTGCCGATCGCCAGCATCCCCGCCTTCATCGAGCAGGGGGCGCTTGCCGTTGCACGTGTCAGCCCTGAGGCGCGTGTGGTTTGCTTCGGCCACATGGGCGACGGCAACCTGCACTACAACATCTCCCAGCCGGTTGGCATGGACGGCGCAGCGTTTCTCGCGCTGTATCGCCAGATGAACAAGGCGGTACATGACGTCGTGCGCGCCATGAACGGTTCGATCTCGGCCGAGCATGGCATCGGCCAGCTCAAGCGCGACGAACTGATCGCCACCGCACCGCCCATCGCCATGGATCTGATGCGGCGGATCAAGTCGGCATTCGATCCTGCCGGCATCATGAACCCCGGCAAGACGATTTGAACGACTCTGGTGGTATTCCGATAACCATCGGAGAGATCAGCAAAATTTAACCCAATTTCTTAAGCGGGGCGGTAAGGACCCCCCGCTAGTGTCCTTCCCAACGAGACCGGGAAAACTGGTCCGGAGAGACCGGAAGCCGGCTCTCAGGAGATAACAGGAAGGCACAATATGAACACCGGACTGAAGCCAGTCTGGGCGGGACGCAACATGCGCCTCGACCCGTTCCGCTTGCCGCAAAAGGTCAGCTACACCACGCGTGACGACCTTGGCGACGTCACCTTCACGATCGACCATCGCGGCGCGGTGATCCGCCGCGTTCTGGCGCTAAGCGGGCTTCCCGCTGCCATCGCACTGCCGGCGCGGGCCTTCCGCGGTGTCGCGGCGCGTGCCATGGAAGACGAAAACCTGAACGTCACGGTGACGCTGGAACTGCTGCACAACGATCCGATGCTGTCGGTGCCGCTGCTGGTCGCCGACGATCTCGAGGACGTCGCCGCCGACTGGCGCGCCTGGGCCGACTACTACAGCCTGCCGATGCTGCTGATCGAGGCCGACGGCGTCGCCCGCACGCTGGAAGAGTCGCTGGGTGCGGCGATCAAGACGATGCCGCCGCAGGAGCGCCGCAAGGGCCGGGTGTCGCGCATGCGCCGGCCACGTTTCCTGGCCCGCCGCAAGTCGGGCGAACTGGGAGTGCGGCTCGTCATCGACGGCGAAGAGATCATCGCCCGGGCATGACGCAAATCTAGATCAGCGGCTTCAGCGCCACCCAGGCGCCGCCGCAGACCAGGCCGATGAAGATGATCCAGCCGACCTGGCCATTCGACCTGAACAGCCTGAGGCACTGGTCTGGATCGTCGATATCGAGGGTGATGATCTGCCTTGCCATATGTATGCCGGCGGCAACGAGGCCAGCGAGCGCCGGCATCGGCACCTGTGCAATCGCAAAGGCAGTAGCAAACAGCATCAGCGCGCCGGCATAAAGCCCAACCAGCCATGACTTGGTGTTTTCGCCGAAGAAGCGTGCGGTCGACTTCACGCCGACCAGCGCGTCGTCTTCCTTGTCCTGGTGGGCGTAGATCGTGTCGTAGCCGATCACCCACATGATCGAACCGATATAGAGCAGCACTGCCGGGCCGTCGATGTCGCCGAACTCGGCCGCCCAACCCATCAGCGCGCCCCATGAAAAGGCAAGGCCGAGCACGAATTGCGGCCAGTTGGTGATACGCTTCATGAACGGGTAAATCGCAACGATGGCGAGCGACGAGATGCCGAGCAGGATGGCGAAGCTGTTGAACTGCAACAGCACGACGAGGCCGACCAGCGCCTGAAGCACGAGGAACATCCAGGCCTGACGGCGGCTGACCTGGCCGGAAGGAAGGGGGCGCGAACGCGTGCGCTCGACCTGGGCGTCGATACCCTCGTCGACGAGGTCGTTGTAGGTGCAGCCGGCGCCGCGCATGGCGATGGCACCGATCAGGAACAGCATCAGGAACCAGGGCGAGGGCAATAGCGAGATCAGGCTGTCGCCTGGCCGCGCAAAAGCGCTTGCCGCCATCGCCGCCGACCACCAGCACGGCCAGAGCAACAGCACCCAGCCGATCGGCCGGTCCCAGCGCGCCAGCTGTGCGTAAGGCCAGAGGCTGCGCGGCAAGGCGCGGTAAACCCAATGGCGGGATGGCGCGTCGGCAACTCGGCCCTGGCCGGCTTTTGATTGGATCTGTTCCATATGACGGGAGTGCCAGCGAGGCGGGCGGGCGTCAAGCTGCTCTGACTTGATGCCAGTTATCTGTACGTATATATGTACAGAAGTGGAATGAGGAGGTCGAACATGACCTATGTGACGCTGACTGAACTGCGCGCCAACATGGCCAAGCATTTCGACAAGATCGAGGCAGATCGCACCGAGCTGGTGGTGACAAGGCAGAATCATGAGCCGGTGGTAGTGATGGCACTTTCCGAACTCGAAGGTCTTCGCGAGACGCTGCACCTACTGAGTTCTCGTGCCAATGCTGAACATCTCCAGCGCTCGATTGCTGAGCTCGATGCTGGCGAGGTGGTTGAGCGAGATCTCATTGAGTAATGCGGATCGTCTTTTCGCAAGCTTCGTGGTCCGACTACCTGTTTTGGCAGCAGAACGACAAAGTTGTCTGCGACCGGATAAATGAGCTTGCCAAGGATACGATGCGGTCGCCATTCGTCGGGATCGGCAAGCCTGAACCACTCTCGGGCAACTTCTCAGGCTTCTGGTCGCGACGCATCACGCGCGAGCACAGGTTCATCTACAGAGTGACTGGAAAGGGCGAAACGCAGGCGCTCGAGATTGCCGCATGCCGCTATCATTATGACAGGTAGCTTGTCGCCGTTTTCCCACTACAGGCAATCGGTAACTCGTTCTCTCCTTGACCTTAGCCGCCACGACCACTAGCGGGTGCATCACGTCCAGCAGCGGCAAGAGGTCACTCGCATGAATGTTCTGCTCATCGGCTCCGGCGGCCGCGAACACGCGCTGGCTTGGAAGCTTGCGGCGTCGCCGATGCTGACCAAGCTTTATGCCGCGCCTGGCAACCCGGGCATCGCGCAAGAAGCTGAATTGGTGGCGCTCGATCTCGCCAACCATGCGGCGGTGGCCGCGTTCTGCAAGGACAAGGCCATCGATCTCGTCGTCGTCGGTCCCGAGGGCCCGCTGGTCGCCGGCATCGGCGATGACCTGCGCGCCCAAGGCATCCGTGTGTTTGGCCCCTCGAAGGCGGCGGCCCAGCTCGAGGGCTCCAAGGGTTTCACCAAGGATCTCTGCACCCGCTACGGCATTCCGACCGCCGCCTATGGCCGTTTCGACAACGCCGCCGATGCCCGCGCCTATGTCGAGAAGATGGGTGCGCCGATCGTTATCAAGGCCGATGGCCTGGCCGCCGGCAAGGGCGTGACCGTGGCCATGACGCTCGATGAAGCATTGGGCGCCGTGGACGGCTGCTTCGAGGGCGCGTTCGGCGGTGCAGGGGCTTCCGTTGTGATCGAAGAATTCATGACTGGCGAGGAGGCAAGTTTCTTTTGCCTCTGCGATGGCAAGACCGCGCTGCCTTTCGGCACCGCGCAGGATCACAAACGCGTCGGCGACGGCGATGTCGGGCCCAATACGGGCGGCATGGGCGCCTATTCGCCGGCTCCGGTCATGACGCCCGAGCTGATCGAGCAGACGATGCGCGAGATCGTGGAGCCGACGATGCGCGGCATGGCCGAAATGGGCGCCCCCTTCGCCGGCGTTTTGTTCGCCGGCCTGATGCTGACCGACAAGGGCCCGAAGCTGATCGAATACAACACCCGCTTCGGCGACCCAGAATGCCAGGTGCTGATGATGCGGCTGAAGGAAGATCTTCTCGTGCTGCTCAATGCAGCCGCCGATGGCCAGCTCACGCATGTATCGGCGCGCTGGCGAAACGAGGCGGCGCTGACTGTTGTGATGGCGGCCAAGGGCTATCCAGGAACGCCGGAAAAAGGCTCTGTCATCTCAGGTCTCGACAAGGCCGAGGCCTCGGGGGCCCAGGTGTTCCATGCCGGTACAGCGATGCATGAAGGCAAGATCGTGGCCAGTGGCGGGCGTGTGCTGAACGTCACGGCGACAGGCCTCAGCGTTGGTGAAGCGCAGAAAAAGGCCTATGCGGCGGTGGATCTGCTCGATTGGCCGGAAGGGTTTTGCCGCCGCGATATCGGCTGGCGCGCGGTCGAGCGCGAACAGCAGGCCTAACGTCCAGCGCTGTCGAGTTCGGTGGAAGCAGTCGAAACGGTGTCGAGTTCGACCTTGCGAATTTCGCGCGCCCGTTGGTCAAGCCTTGAGGCGATATACTCGGCCATGCCATTGGCGTAGCGGCTGGCGGGCGCCTTGACTGTCGGCAGCGTGGCGACGACGGCATTGTTCCAGCTCGCTCGAAACGCCTCGGCAAGAAGATCGAGGCGCACCGGATAGGCGACCGAGGCATAGGCGATGCGGCTTTCGCCCTTGAGGCCTTGGTCGCGCGCGATCGGCAGCGGCACGTTGAGCATGAAGTCGTCCGTCGTTTCTATCAGCTGGCCGAACGGCCAGATTTTACGCAAACCGTCGGCGTCCATTGGAGCGACATTGACGTCGATGTCGTTGGGTGTGCCGGCGACGCGGTAGGGGCAGCGGCGGATGCCGCAATTGGCTTGCGCCGAGAATTGCCACAGCGAATAGCCTTGCCAGTTGCCTTTCGGAAAATGGATGCCGATCTCGGGCTTGTAGCGGGCATACCACAGCGGCAGGCGCGACAAGAGCCGGTAGCGGTAGCGATTGTCGGCGATGTAGCGAGATGTCGTGCCGTTGGTGTAGAGGATCGGGTAGCGGCCGGTGCGCTGGAAGATGCGGCGCACAAACAGTTCGGCGTCCTCCAGCGACATCCATTTGGCCGGATCGTTTTCCTCGATGTCGATGGCCATCAGGTCGTCGGGACCCGGCTCGGCGAAGTCGAGGAAGTTGTCGGCCTGTTCGATCGGATTACCAGGGCGGGCGAGGTGGTAGGCGCCCCATTTGAGGCCAAGCGCCTTGGCGACGACCTTGCGCGTGTGGAACAGTTCGCGGGCCACCGCATGGCGCTTCCACAGCGCCTTGCAAAGCTTGTAGGCGGTTTCCTCGCCGGAGCAGGAATAGGGCGGCGCCAGGCCGTCCGAGGCCTTGTTGATGAAGCCGACGATGCGTTTGTCGCCCGACAGCTTCTGCCAGTCGATGGAATTGTATTCGTAGGCGTCGATGACCAGCGCGCGGTCGACCTTCTTCCACGGTTCGGAGAAGTCGGAGGCATGGGAGGCGGCTGGAAGGTGGAATGTCCACGCGGCGGTGAGCGCTGCGAGCGCAAGACGTTGAAGCTTAGACGCCAATCCCCTCAAACGGCGATCCTCGGTGACAAGCCGATGGTGAACCGCCATGGTTAAGGAAATGCTGATGAAGCTCCACCGCCTCTAGGTTGAAAGCGACAGCGCCCTGCGGGCCTCGGCAAAGTCATTAACAAGGGTGTGGCGCGCGTGCGGTTGGACTTTGGCGCAAAGCGCGGGTTAAAATTTGACGTTTACGTAAAAAGTCACTTCCCCTTGTTGAAGGAACGCGGCTAGTGTGCGTGAAAGGCCGCGACAGCAGTTATCAGGCCAGCAGGAGGAAGCTTCATGTACCGCGCCCCGGTGGAAGAGATTGCCTTTGCGTTGAAGCATGTCGCGGGGCTGAAGGCCGCGCTCGACGCGGGTACCTTCGGCGATCTCGGCGAGGACCTGATCGACGCCATACTGGGCGAGGCCGGCCGCTTCGCCAGCGAGGAAGTGGCCCCGCTCTACGAGGTCGGTGACAGGGTCGGCGCCAAGCTCAAGGACGCTGAAGTGACCATGCCGCCCGGCTGGAAAGACGTCTACAAGAACTGGACCGAAGGCGGCTGGAACAGTCTGAACGGTCCCGAGGAGCATGGCGGGCAGGGCCTGCCTACCATGATGGGGGTTGCCGCCCTTGAAATGTGGAACTCGGCCTCGATGGCCTTCGGCATTGGCCCGACCCTGTCCATGGGGGCTGTCGAGGCACTCGAAAGGCACGCGTCGGAAGAACTGAAGGCAGCCTATCTCGCCAAGCTCGTCTCCGGCGAGTGGATGGGCACCATGAACCTGACCGAGCCGCAGGCCGGTTCGGACCTCGCCGCATTGCGCACGCGCGCCGAACGCGCCGGCGACGGCACCTATCGCATCTTCGGCCAGAAGATCTTCATCACCTATGGCGAGCACGATTTCACCGACAACATCGTTCACCTTGTGCTGGCGCGGCTGCCCGATGCACCCGCCGGCACGCGCGGCATCTCGCTGTTTCTGGTGCCGAAGTTCCTGCTCAACGAAGATGGCACGCCTGGTGCGCGCAATGACGTGTTCTGCTCGGGCCTCGAGGAAAAGCTCGGCATCCATGCCTCGCCGACCTGCACGATGATCTATGGCGACGGTTTCGCCAAGGCCCGCGAGGCGGGCGCTGTCGGCTGGCTGATCGGCGAGGAGAACAAGGGCCTGGCCTGCATGTTCACCATGATGAACAATGCCCGCTTGCTGGTCGGCATCCAGGGCGTGGCCATTGCCGAGACCGCCTTCCAGAAAGCGCTCGCTTATGCCAACGACCGTCGCCAGGGCAAGGCGTCGTCCTACAAGGGCGAGGGCATGGCACCCATCGTCCACCACCCCGACGTCCAGCGAAATCTTTTGACCATGAAGACGCTGACCCAGACCGCGCGCGCCATCGCCTATTCCTGCGCCCACGCCATCGACATGGCCAGGGTTTCGGAAGGCACCGACAAGGCGCACTGGCACGATCGAGCCAATCTTCTGACCCCGGTGGCGAAAGCCTTTGCCACCGATGTCGGCGTCGAGGTGGCCTCGCTCGGCGTGCAGGTCCATGGCGGCATGGGTTTCATCGAAGAGACGGGCGCCGCGGCCCTTTTGCGCGACGCCCGCATCGCCCCGATCTACGAGGGCACCAACGGCATCCAGGCCATCGACCTGGTCACCCGCAAGCTACCGCTCGGCGGCGGCGAGCACGTGTTCGGCTACATCAAGGAACTGGACGGCATCGCAATTGCGGTCGCTGCGATGAACAGCAAGGACTACGGCCGCACCGCTCTCAATATCGATCAGGCACTCGACGATCTGCAAGACGCCACGCGCGATCTGCAAATCAAGCTGAGCGACGGCCGAACGGACGAGGCGCTGGCCGGGGCAACGCCCTATCTCAGGCTGTTCGCGCTGGTGGCGGGCGGCGCCTATCTGGCGCGCGCGGCCCTTGCCGACGGCGATCAAAACCGAATCGCTCTTTGCAGGTTCTTCGCCGAGAACCTGCTTGGCGAGACGGCCGCATTGAAAGATCGCATCACCGGCGGCGCAGGCAGCCTAGCCGCTGCCGCCACAGCGCTGATTTCGGCGTGAGATCTGGAACCAGGGACAAGACTGACGTGAGCGACCACATTCTCATCGAACGGCAGGACGCCGTGCAGATCATCCGGATGAACCGTCCGGACAAGAAAAACGCCATCACCCGCGCCATGTATGCCGAGATGGCGGCGGCGCTTGCCGCGGGCGACGCCGATCCAGCCGTGCGCTGCCATGTCTTCCTCGGCGTCCCCGGCGCGTTCTCGTCCGGCAACGACCTTGCCGATTTCATGGCGATTGCGACGGGCGGCGAAGGCGGCGGCGAAGTATGGGATTTCCTGCTTGCCCTGGCCGGCACCGAAAGGCCCGTCATTTCGGGTGTCGACGGCATCGCCGTTGGCATCGGCACGACGATCAACCTCCATTGCGACCTGACGTTCGCGACGCCCCGAACCATTTTCCGCACGCCTTTCGTCGACCTAGGGCTGGTGCCCGAGGCCGGTTCGAGCTTGCTTGCGCCACAGGTGCTCGGACTCCAGGGCGCCTTTGCGCTGCTCGGATTGGGCGAGGGTTTCAGCGCCGAACGTGCGCAGTCTTCGGGACTGATCTACAAGGTCGTGGCCGAAGACGAACTGGAAGCGGCAACGCTTGCCGCCGCCCGCGAGATCGCTGCCAAGCCACCCGAGGCACTGAAGATCGCGCGCGACCTGATGCGCGGGAACCGCTCGGAGCTTGTCGCGCGCATCAAGGAAGAGGGCGCGCATTTCCGCGCCCGGCTCAAGTCTGACGAGGCGCGTGCGGCGCTCGTTGCCTTCATGTCGCGCAAGAAGGGCTGATTTCCCTCAACCCGATCGCCAAGCGGACCGGGGTAGGCGATGAAGTCCTACGCCGTCGCGCTCGCTTCGCATCGCTAGTTCGCAGGCCCTCCAGCAACGGGGAGGGTAACGCACGTCACGGATAGAGCCGGTCCTTTTCCCAGCCGCCGTCGGCGGTGCGGGTGAAGACGATGCGGTCGTGCAGTCTAAATGGGCGATCGTGCCAGAATTCGATCTGGCTCGGCACGATGCGGAAACCAGACCAATGCGGTGGCCGCGGGATTTCGCCGACGACATGGCGGGCGGTGTATTCGGCGACCGCCTTCTCCAGCGCGAAGCGGCTTTCGAGCGGGCGTGACTGCTTCGATGCCCAGGCGCCTATCCGGCTGCCGCGCGGGCGCGTGGCGAAATACTCGTCGGCTTCCGCGTCGGTGACGATTTCCACCGGGCCGCGCACCCGAACCTGGCGGCGTAGAGATTTCCAGTGGAAACACATCGCCGCCTTCATCGTCGCGAGGATTTCGCGGCCCTTGGCGCTTTCGAAATTGGTGTAGAAGACGAAGCCATGTTCGTCGAATCCCTTGAGCAGCACCATGCGCACGTCAGGCAGTCCGTCGGTATCGACGGTCGCCAATGCCAGTGCCGTCGGATCGTTCGGCTCGCTGGCCGTTGCATCCTTCAGCCACGCGGCAAAAAGCCGGAAAGGCTCCGCGCTCTCCGTGAAGTCACTGCTTGTTAACTCTGTGTCCGTCATAGCTTACTCGTCCTGCCATTTCCGACCGGGAGAATGCCTATTGTCGCGCTTCGCGCAAGCCTTTGAGGGCCATTGCCTCCCACAATTCGGGTTCCGATCCTTCAAGGTGCTGCTGCTGCTTAGCCTGACGACGATCAGCGCCTGTGGTGCCGGCGGCTTCAGCCTGGACAAGGCGGAGGTGGATCGCAGCCTGGTGACCAACAAGATTCCCGACGATGTGAATAGGACCACCGATGCGAATCGGCTGGCCGACGAGACGACCATCCGCAACGCGGTTTCGTCCGCCGACGTCGCCGAGTTGAAGGGGCAGGCGATCCCCTGGGCCAATGCCGACACCGGTTCGCGCGGTGCCATCAGCGCGCTTGTGGAAAGCACCGAGCGTGGTGTTCTGTGTCGTGAGTTCGCCGTCTCGCGCGAAAGCTTTGATGGCGTAAGACTGTTCAAGGGCGAGATTTGTTCCGCCGGAGCCGGGGCCTGGCAGATGCTGGCATTCGAACCTGTGTGAAGTCCGCGGCACTCCGCCTCTGGAATTTCTTCCTAGCCGAGCGCATATAGGAAGGGACCAACCCTTTTCTCTATTATGGAATGAGACATGCGCGACCCCTATGAGGTGCTGGGCGTTGCCAAGAACGCCTCGGCCAAGGACATAAAGGCGGCTTATCGCAAGCTCGCCAAGAAGCATCATCCGGATCAGAACCCTGATGATCCGAAGGCGAAGGAACGCTTTGCCGCCGCGAACCAAGCCTATGAGATTCTCGGCGACGAGAAGAAAAAGGCGGCCTTTGACCACGGCGAGATCGACGCCGAGGGCAAGCAGCGCTTCCATGGCTTCGAAGGTGCCGCAGGCGGTGACCCTTTCGGCGGCTTTCGCCGTCAGCAGGCGGGGCCTGGCGGATCGCGATTTGAATTCCGTTCCGGCGGTCCGGGTGGCGCGTCTTTTGATGCCGGTGACATTTTCAGCCAGATTTTCGGCGATTCGTTCAGCCAGCGCGGCCAGGGACCTGGCCCGGGGGCAGGTGGCGGGGCCGGCATGGGTGGCGGCGGGCAGCGCGCCCAGCCGGGAGCGGACGTCAATGTCACGCTCGATGTGACCATCGAGGAAGCCGCGACCGCGCCAAAGGTCACGGCGATGTTCCCTGACGGCCGCAAGCTCGCGGTCAAGCTGCCGGAATTCGTCGAGGACGGCCAGACGATCAGGCTCAAGGGCCAGGGCGAGCAGGGATTTGGCGGTGCCGGCGACGCACTGGTCAAGATCAGGTTTCGCCGTCATCCGCGCTACCGAGTCGAGGGCAGGGACCTGCATGTCGACCTGCCGGTGAGCCTCAAGGACGCGGTGCTCGGTACAAAGGCGGCGGTCGAGACGCCCACCGGCCGGCTGGCGGTGAAAATTCCCGAGTGGTCGAGTTCCGACAAGGTGCTGCGCCTCAAGGGCCGCGGCCTGCCCGAAAAGGCAGGCGGCCACGGTGACCTTTATGCCCACGTCCGTGTCATGCTGCCTGAAGGCGGCGATGCGGCGCTCGCGGAACTGCTGCGCAAGTCGGCCGACTGACGCAAGGCTTGCGTCACGTCCGAGGTCCATGGCCCTGGCCTTGCGACGATGGTTGCATGAAAGCTTGAAGGTGCAGATTGCCTATGCGATAGGCTCTGCAAAACAAATCATTGATTGGAGTGCGCTCACATGGCGGGTGGACAGGGCCTGATGGCCGGCAAGCGCGGCCTTATTCTCGGCGTCGCCAACAACAGATCGATTGCCTGGGGCATCGCCAAGGCATGCGCCGACCAGGGCGCTGAGCTTGCATTCACCTATCAGGGCGATGCACTGAAGAAGCGCGTCGAGCCGCTGGCAGCCGAAATCGGCGCATTCGTGTGCGGCCATTGCGACGTCACCGACATGGCGACCATCGACGCCTGCTTCGAGGCGCTGGAAAAGAAGTGGGGCAAGCTCGATTTCGTCGTCCACGCCATCGGCTTCTCCGACAAGGATGAGCTGACCGGCCGTTACGTCGACACCAGCCATGCCAACTTCCTGCGCACCATGGATATCTCGGTCTTTTCCTTCACGGCGATCGCCCAGCGTGCCGAGAAGCTGATGACCGATGGCGGCTCGCTTTTGACCATGACCTACTATGGCGCCGAAAAGGTCATGCCGAACTACAACGTCATGGGTGTGGCCAAGGCCGCGCTCGAGGCGAGCGTCAAATATCTCGCCGTCGACCTTGGCCCGAAGAACATCCGCGTCAACGCGATCTCGGCCGGCCCGATCAAGACGCTCGCCGCGTCCGGCATCGACGATTTCCGCTACATCCTGAAGTGGAACGAGTATAACGCGCCGCTGCGCCGTACGGTCTCGATCGAAGAGGTCGGCGACGCCGGGCTCTATTTCCTGTCGCATCTGTCGCGCGGCGTCACCGGCGAAGTGCATCACGTCGATTCCGGCTACCATGTCGTCGGCATGAAGGCCGTCGACGCGCCCGACATCGCCGCCGTGAAGGACTGATCCTTCCCGCGCAGCTTCGCCATGACCCCGCTCATCTATTTCGTGCGCCACGGGCAGACGCCGTGGAACGCCGAGCAGCGCCTGCAGGGGCAGGCCGACATCGACATCGATGCGGTCGGGCGCGAACAGGCCGACCGTAACGGCCGCCGGCTCGCCGAGCTCCTCGCTGAGCCCCAGGCCTTCGATTTCGTGGCAAGCCCGATGCGGCGCACGCGCGAGACCATGGAGCGCGTTCGTGCTGCCATGGGGCTCGATACCTTGGCCTACCGCACCGACGCGCGACTGGTCGAAGTGAATTTCGGCGATTGGCAGGGCTTCACTTTTGCCGAACTCGAGGCTCACGAGCCTGGCGCGAGTGAAACGCGGCAACTGAACAAATGGGATTTTGTGCCGCCGGGCACGGAGGCGGAGAGCTACGAGATGCTCACCCGACGTATCCGGCCATGGCTGATGGGGGTTGCGCGGCCAACGGTCTGCGTGACCCATGGCGGCGTCATGCGCGCGATCTTCAGGCTTGTCGAAGACCTGCCCAAAAACAAAGCCGCGGCCCTGGAGATCCCCCAAGACCGCGTGCTGAAAGTGGAAAACGGCCGCCTCGACTGGCTGTGAAGCCGGCGGCCCGATTTCTTACTGCGGCAGTTCCATGTCGGTGATGAGGTTTTCGCCCTCGACCACGTCATAGGCCAGCAGGATATCCATGCCCGGCTTGATGTTGTCGACATCGAACTCGCCCGGCAGCTTGTAGGTCTTGCCGTTGTCGAGGGTGATGATCGACTTTTCCTTGTCGACCGACTTGACCTGACCTTCGGCTTCGGCGGCCAGTGCTGCACCTGACATCATGAGCACGGCTGCAACGGCGCCAATAAGGGTACGCATTGTCGTCCTCTTTTTCTCTGCGCCCCGCAAAGCGCGAGGCAAACCACAATGGGGCGGTTGGAAGGAAGCAGAAACCAACCGAATGTGTCAAAACTAAATCTGCTCCGATCACAGTTTGACCACCGCTAAAACAGCGAGTTGACCGCTCCGCATCGGTTTGGATCGCACTTGGGATGTTTCGTCGCTGGAACCGCCTAGGTTCCTTTTGCGAAAAGGAATTTTACTTTTCGGGGCCATGCGCTAGAACGCCGCCATACCCCGGCACCTGCCGGAAAGGGCCCATTGCATGTCGCACAACACCTTCGGCCATCTGTTTCGCGTGACCACCTGGGGCGAAAGCCATGGGCCGGCACTTGGCTGTGTTGTCGACGGCTGCCCGCCCGGCATCCGCTTCGCGCTGAAGGATATCCAGGACGAACTCGACAAGCGCAAGCCGGGCCAGTCGCGTTTCGTCACACAGCGCCGCGAGCCCGACGAGGTCAAGGTGCTGTCGGGCGTCATTGTGGACGACGACGGCGAAACGCTCGTGACCACCGGCACGCCGATTTCGATGCTGATCGAAAATGTCGACCAGCGTTCCAAGGACTATGGCGAGATCGCCCGGCAGTATCGCCCGGGTCATGCCGACTACACATACGACGTCAAATACGGCCTGCGCGATCATCGCGGCGGCGGACGTTCGTCGGCGCGCGAGACGGCTGCGCGCGTGGCGGCCGGCGCGATCGCACGCAAGATCGTGCCAGGGCTCGTCGTGCGTGGTGCCCTCGTGTCGATGGGTGTCAAGTCGATCGACCGCGCCAACTGGGACTGGGATTTCATCGGCAGCGCCGAAAACCCCTTCTTCACGCCGGACGCCGGTTCAGTCCAGCTATTCGCCGACTATCTCGACGGCATCCGCAAGTCTGGCTCGTCAGTTGGCGCGGTGATCGAGATCGTCGCTGAGGGCGTGCCTGCGGGGCTCGGAGCTCCGATCTATGGCAAGCTCGACCAGGACATCGCCTCCAACCTGATGTCGATCAACGCCGTCAAGGGCGTCGAGATCGGCAACGGTTTTGAGGCCGCGCGGATCACCGGCGAAGAAAACGCCGACGAGATGCGCATGGGCAATGACGGGGTGCCGCACTTCCTGTCCAATCATGCCGGCGGTATATTGGGCGGCATCTCGACAGGACAGGCTGTGATCGCGCGTTTCGCCGTCAAGCCGACTTCGTCGATCCTGACGCCGCGCAAGTCCATCGACAAGGACGGCAAGGACGTCGATGTGATGACCAAGGGCCGGCATGATCCGTGCGTTGGCATCCGCGCCGTGCCGATCGGCGAGGCAATGGTTGCCTGCGCGATTGCCGACCACTATCTCCGCCATCGCGGACAAACGGGAAGAATCTAAGGAGTAGGGCAGTAAGGGCGTAGGGCAATTTGCCCTACATGCAAAAAAACCTACTGCCTTACTGCCCACATGCCCTAATCTGCTCCAGAACAAACAAACGCACCGAGTGACCCCGCCATGGCCTACGATCAAAAGAAAGTCGTCGAAGCGCTGAGAGCCTTCGAGCGCGGGGAGATCGTGGTCGTGATGGACGACGACGGGCGCGAGAACGAGGGCGACCTGATCGTTGCCGCCGTTCACTGCACGGCCGAGAAGATGGCTTTCATCGTGCGGCACACCTCCGGCATCGTCTGCACGCCGATGCTGAAGGAGGACGCAAGGCGTCTGAACCTTGCGCCGATGGTCGCCGACAATGATTCAGCGCATACGACGGCGTTCACCGTCTCTGTCGACTTCAAGCATGGCACCACGACCGGCATCTCGGCCGAGGACCGTACGCTGACCGTGCGCAATCTCGCCAATGGCAATGTCGGCGGCTCGGACTTCGTCCGCCCCGGCCACATCTTCCCGCTGATCGCGCGCGAGGGTGGCGTCCTGATGCGTTCGGGGCATACCGAAGCCGCCGTCGACCTGTGCAAGCTCGCTGGCCTGCCGCCGGTCGGCGTCATCTCGGAACTGGTGAACGACGACGGCACGGTGATGCGCGGCCCGCAGGTTGCCGCCTTTGCGGAGAAGAACGGCCTCAAGCAGGTGTCGGTCGCCGATCTCATCGCCTACCGCCAGCGCCAGGAAACGCTGATCGAACGCGTCAGCGCCTTCGACATCGAAACCCCGGCAGGCAAGGCGAAGGCCATCACCTACACGCTGCCCTGGGATGTGATGCACCATCTCGCCATCGTCTTCGGCGACATCCGCGACGGCGAGGAAGTGCCGGTGCGCCTGCACACCGAGGACGTGGTGACTGACGTGTTCGGCACCAGCAATCGCCTTGGCGATATCATGAAGGGCTTTGGCGAATGCAACCGTGGCGTCATCGTCTACCTGCGTGAAGGTTCGGTCGGCGTTTCCAATCTCGGCCGCAACCGCCCGGCAGCGGAGCGTGAGGACCATGAAGAAGCGCGCCACCGCGAGGACGAATGGCGGCAGATCGGCCTGGGCGCCCAGATCCTCAAGGATCTCGGCATCTCCTCGATCAACCTGATTGCTTCGCGCGAGCGCCATTATGTCGGCCTCGAGGGCTTCGGCATCCGCATTGCCAAGACCGAAATCCGCTGATCTCCATTGGCTCGGCGGGGGGTGATTGACTTCCGCGAGCCGCAGCGCATTCTCATGGCCGCTCTTGGGGGAGAGTCGGGATGTGGGATTTCAGCATAGGCCAAAGCCTGGCGATCATGGCGCGCACCTGGCCGTTCATCGTGCTGCGCATGGCCGTCTATTTCGGCATCACGCTCGCCTATATCGTGGCGACGGGGGCAGGCGCCGGCTTCGGCTATGGGTTAGGACATGCCGCAGCAGATCCTGAAAGCGCGATGTCGTTTGCGCTATGGGGCGGCATCGCCGGCTTCGGCGTGGTTTCGATCGCGGTCTTCTGCATCCGCGAATACATTCTCTACATCGTCAAGGCCGGCCATATCGCCGTCATGGTCCATCTGATCGACGGGCGCGATGTCCCCGACGGTCAGGATCAACTCTCTTATGCCCGCGATGTCGTCACGGCGCGCTTCAGTGAGGCCAGCGTCCTGTTCGTGCTTGATCAACTGGTGAAGGGAGTGATCCGCACCATCACCACACTGGTCGGTGGCATTGCCGCTTTCCTGCCAATCCCGGGCCTCGGCGGGCTGGTCCGGTTCATCAACACCGTGATCCGCATGTCGCTGACCTATGTCGACGAGATCGTCCTGGGCTACAATATCCGCATCGGCAGCACCTCGCCCTGGCAGAGCGCGCGACAGGGCATCGTGCTTTACGCCCAGAACGGCAAGACCATGATCCGGAATGCGATGTGGCTGTCGCTGGTCGCCTGGGGCGTGACCTTGGCGGTCTTCCTGTTCATGCTCGCACCCGCCGGAGCCATCCTGTACTTCATGCCCGGCGAACTTGGCGGCTGGGGCTTTGTGCTCGCGGTCGTCTTTGCCTGGGCGTTCAAATCGGCGCTGATCGAACCCTTTGCGGTCGCTTCGCTGATGCAGGTCTATTTCAAGGTCATCGACGGCCAGGTGCCCAATCCCGAATGGGACCGCACGCTGGAGGAGGCGTCGTCCAAATTCAGCGAGCTGAAGGAAAAGGCGTTCGGCTCGGGCGAGGCTTCACGCTGGGACGGTGCGCCCAAGAATGCGTGAAGAGCGCGGCCCGCCGTAGCGAGCCGCGCTGTTTTGTCATTCGGCGGGGACCGCAGCCAAGCCGCGTGCCGACCGCAGAAGATTGCCCTGGCCCAGCAGAGTGGTGAGCAAGGCCATCAGACCGGCAAGCATCGAAATGAAAAAGCCGCTGGTGGCGCCGAACTCGTCGATGACCCACCCCGACGCCGACGATCCCAGCGCCATGCCGATGCCGATGCCGGTGATCGCCCAGGTCATGCCTTCGGTGAGCTTTGACGAAGGAACCAACTGCTCCACCAATGCCATCGAGATGATGATGGTCGGCGAGACGGCGACGCCGGCAACGAACAGGACCACGGCGAGCGTCGGGATGTTTGCGACCATCAGCAAGGGCAAGGTGGTGAGTGCGGCGAGCGTGATAGCCAGCAGCAGTTGCCTCGGCAGCGGAATCTTCAGTTTGAGCGCACCGAAGGCAAGCCCGGCGATGAGCGAGCCTGCGGCGTAGGCCGACAGCGCAAAGCCCGCGGCAGCCTTGTCGCCCTGGGCTTCGGCGAAGGCAACGGCCGTCACTTCGGCGGTACCGAAGATCGCACCGATGGCAACCAGCGTCAGTACCAGGATCTGCATCGAGCCGAGACGAATCACAGAACTTCCGCCGCTGATGTCCTGGGCGTGAATGGGAGGCTCCGTCGAGCGTTGTGCTGCAAACAGCAAGTTGCCGAAGGCGAGCAGCATGGTGGCGACAAGTGGTCCTGCTTCAGGGAAAACGCCGACGCTGAGGCCAATGGCGACGATCGGGCCTGTCATGAAGATGACTTCGTCGACGACCGATTCGAATGCGAAGGCGGTGTGCAGCTTCGAGGAGCCGCGATAAATCTCGGTCCAGCGCGCACGAACGAATGCGCTCATGCTGGGCATGGTGCCGGCCAGCACGGCAAACACGAACAGCGTCCAGTTGGGTGCCGAGTAGTGCGTGGCTAGCATCAGCCCGCTCAAGGCGGAGACGGCGACAATGGTGCCGGGGATGAGAATGCGGCGCTGCCCGTAGCGGTCGACGAGCCGCGATACCTGGGGTGCAATGAGCGCGTTGGCAAAAGCGAAGGTCGCCGCAACCGCGCCGGCGAGCCAGTACTCTCCATGCGTCTCCGACAGCATCGTGACGATGCCGAGCGTGATCATGGCCAGCGGCAGGCGCGCTATGAAGCCGGCAGACGAAAAGGCCTTGGCGCCTGGCGCGGTGAAGATTTCGATGTATGGATTACGCATTGATGTCACCGGGGACAGAAGTAACTGAGATTTCGAAGGCAGTCGAGCCGCCTGAAGCGGCGGCTCGCAGCGGGAGCGCTTGCTGTAATCTTGCGGGTGTCATTCCGCTGCTTGCGGAGTAGCTTGCAGTAATTCGCTTTCCTGCTCGCCGGCAAGCGCCTTCTGACCCAGCAGGACGATAACGAAGGAGATCGTGCCTGCGGCCACGGACACCCAGAAGCCGTTTTGTGCGCCAAAATTGTCAACGACCCAACCAGCCACGAATGCGCCCAGTGCCATGCCGATGCCGATGCCGGCCATCACCCAGGTGATGCCCTCGGTCAGCATGGCTTCGGGCACGCGTCGCTCGATGAGGCCGAAGGCCATGATGAAGGTGGGCGAGATCGCCACCCCGCTGAAGAAGATGGCGAGCGCGAGCAAGGGCACAGTGTTGGCGACCAGCAACGGCAGTGTGGTCAGTGCCGCTATGGCGATCGCGATGGCGAGCAGGCGTTGCTTCGGTGCTCGCAGGTTCAATGCACCCACAATCAGGCCGACGACGAGGGAACCGGCGGCGTAGACGCCAATGACGAGACTGGCGGCGGTCGGCTGGCCGAGTTCCTTGGTGATCGCTACGGCGCCCACCTCTGCTGTGGCGAAGATGAAGCCCACGAAGACGAGGGCCAGCGTTATGATCTGGACAGGCCGCAACATGATCGCCGAGCCGGCGCCTGCAAGGCCCGGCGTCCTGACCTTGGGTTCGCTCGACCGTTGCAGGATGAAAGCTGCCATGCCCAGCGCCAGGAATAGCGTGCTCGCCAGCATTCCGGCTTCCGGGAAGAACGCGACGCTCAGGCCGACCGAAAGCGAGGCACCGGCAATGTAGACCATTTCGTCGGCGACCGATTCAAAGGCGAAGGCGGTATTGAGTTCCGGACGGTCGCGGAAGATTTCGGTCCAGCGCGCCCGCACCATTGCGGGGATGCTTGGCATGGCCGCCGCCAGGAAAGCCGAGACGAACAGCGTCCAGCTGGGCCAGGCATAGCGGGTCGCAATGAGCAACATGGCGAAGGCGATGACGGAGATGACCGTGGTGGGCACTGCCACGGCAGTCTGGCCGTGTCGGTCGATCCAGCGCGAGATCTGAGGGGCGGCAAAGGCATTGGTCAGGGCGAAGGTGGCCGCGACCGCGCCGGCGAGCCAGTATTGGCCGTGCGTCTGCGACAGCATGGCGACGATGCCGATGGGAGCCATGGCGATCGGCAAGCGCGCGACGAAGGCCGCCGCTGCGAAGCCTTTGGTCCCGGGAACTCTGAATATGTCACCATAAGGATTGTGCATTGGAGCACTCCTGGAAACTTGAGGGTGCGCCACTTACATACGTGGCGTATGCGAAGTAAATAATTGCATACGCTACGTATGTCAATTACCATACGTGTCGTATGTAAAAAAAGATACGTGTCGTATGTGAGGACGGCGCGGTAGGGAATGAACGATGAAGACCGCGCACAAAACCCGTAGCGAGATGATTGCCGAAACGCGTGCCAAGCTGATTGCGGCCGGTCGCAAGGCATTCGCGACGGTGGGCTATACCAACGCCTCGATGGACGATTTCACTGCCGAGGCAGGGCTCACGCGCGGTGCGCTGTACCATCACTTTGGTGACAAGAAGGGACTGTTCGAGTCGGTACTCGCCCAGATCGACCAAGAGATGTCGTCGCGCCTCGACGCGATCTCGGCCAAGGCCAAGACTCGCTGGCAGGGCTTCCTAGACGAAAACATCGGCTACGTTGAAATGGCGCTGGAGCCGGAGATCCAACGCATCGTCCTCCGCGACGGACCGGCGGTCCTCGGCGATCCGGCGCAATGGCCTAACGCCAACGCCTGTATTTCGGCCATAACGAGGAACCTTGCCGCGCTGAAGGAGGAGGGCGTCATACGCGACATCGACCCTGAGGCCATGGCGCGGCTGATCAGCGGCGCCTCGCTTTATGCCGCCCAGTGGATCGCCAATTCCGATGACCCCGGCGCCACGTCGAAGAAGGCAGTGAAGGCTTTCCGCGGGCTCATGGAAGGGCTACTTGTGGACGGCAAGCGCGCCAGTTGATCTTTTCCGCCTGCGGCAAACATGTCGAGTGCTGCGGCCTTCAAAGCGTCCCTGTCGAAGCGGACTTACGCCTCGGTAGTGACGCGGCTGCCGTTTTCCCCAGGGTTTGGCAGGTACTGCGTGGTCTGGTTCGCCATTGCTGATAAGGTGGGTGATGACCACGCGGCTCTATTCCCATCCCATCTATCTGGAGCATCTGACGACGCCCGGGCATCCCGAGCGGCCCGACAGGCTGCGCGCCATCGAGCGCGCGCTCAACGACGAGCCTTTCGAAATGCTCGATCGCGCCGAAGCGCCAGAAGGCGACGAGCAGACGATTCTCTACGTTCACCCCGAAAAATTTGTCGAAAATGTTCGCCGGCAAGTGCCCAGGGAGGGTTTGGCCACCATCGACGGCGACACGATGCTGAGCCCGAAAAGCTGGCAGGCGGCGGTCACCGCGATCGGCGCTGCCAACGCCGCCGTCGACGATGTCTTCTCAGGCAAGATCAGCAATGTCTTCGTTGCCTCGCGTCCACCGGGCCATCATGCCGAAAAGACCGCGGCGATGGGCTTTTGCCTGTTCAACAATGCAGCGATCGCCGCGCGCTATGCCCAGCGCAAGCACGGCGCCGAACGGGTGGCGATCGTCGATTGGGACGTGCATCACGGCAACGGCACCCAGGACATTTTCTGGGACGATAAGTCGGTGCTCTATTGCTCCACCCACCAGATGCCGCTGTTTCCCGGTACCGGCGCCAAAAGCGAGACCGGCGCGGGCAATATCGTCAACGCCCCGCTCGCCCCCAATACCGGCAGCGAGCATTTCCGCGAGGCGATGCGCTCGCGCGTTTTGCCGGCACTCGACCGATTTGCGCCCGACCTCATCATCATTTCGGCCGGCTTCGACGCGCATCATCGCGACCCGCTCGCCGAGATCAATCTGACGGAAGACGATTTCGACTGGGCGACGGGTCAATTGATGGATAGTGCTGCACACCATTGTGGCAATCGCCTTATCAGCCTGCTGGAAGGCGGCTACGATCTTCACGGGTTGGCCTTTTCGGTCGCCGCCCACGTCACACGCCTGATGAAAGGATGAACCATGGCCGCTGAGCCCAATGACGAAATCAAGGCGATGAGCTTCGAGCAGGCGCTGGCCGCACTGGAGAAGATCGTCGACGATCTCGAGCGCGGTGACGTGCCGCTCGACCAGTCGATCAAGATCTATGAGCGCGGCGAGGCACTTAAGGCCCATTGCGACCGCCTGTTGAAGGCAGCTGAAGACAAGGTCGAAAAGATCCGCCTGACCCGTGACGGCAATCCGGTTGGCACCGAACCACTCGACGCCGAGTGAGTTGTGCTTTCCGGCTGCTCCCCAGCAGTCGGGTACGCGCATCTCACCGAGCGGGCAAGCTCCCGCAAAGCTGGAATGAGCACTGTGCCTTCCAGCTTGACCTTGCGGCACATTGCGCCCAGTTAACAGGTGCCCAAATGGTGGAAAGCCCGGGAGCAGGCGATGTGCCGTAACATCAAGACCTTGTTCAATTTCGAGCCGCCGGCAACGCATGACGAGATTCGTGACGCCGCGCTTCAGTTTGTCCGCAAGCTGAGCGGTTCGACAAAACCCTCGAAGAAAAACGAAGACGCGTTCAATCGCGCGGTCGACAGGATCGCCGAAGCAGCGCACGACCTGCTGCATTCGATGGAAACGCACCAACATCCGCGCAATCGCGAGGAAGAAGCCGCCAAGGCGAAGGCACGTTCGGCGCTGAGATTTGCCTGAGTGTTGTGCTAACTTGGGTGACAGCAACGTTCCCCTCGCACCGCGCCGCGCGTCCCAGGACGCGCAACGGACGCTGTAGCACTTTAAACCTGTGCGTGATCCTTTCCGAAAATCGATTCCGATTTTCGGGGTCATGAACTAGGATGTGGCCATGAGCTTCTTTCCCGCACCCGACCCGAGCCCCGGCGACGCTTTTTCCTGCGACGCCCTGGAACTGATGGTCATCCCCAACGCCAAGGACATCGACGGCTTCGAAGTACGTCGCGCCTTGCCGACGGCCAAGCGCCGGCTGGTCGGGCCGTTCATCTTCTTCGACCGCATGGGGCCCGCGATCCTGCGCGCCGGCCATGCGCTCGACGTGCGTCCGCACCCGCATATCGGGCTTGCCACCGTCACCTACCTGTTCGACGGCAAGATCAGGCACCGCGATTCGCTCGGCACCGAAATGGTCATCGCACCGGGCGACGTGAACCTGATGACGGCCGGCAGGGGCATCGTGCATTCCGAGCGCACGCCCGAGGAACTGCGCGGCGCGCCGATGTCGGTATCCGGCCTTCAGACATGGCTGGCGCTGCCCGACGGCAAGGAGGAAGTGGCGCCGTTGTTTGAAAACACCGGCTATGCCGACTTGCCGACATTCGCCGCCGACGGCGCCACCGGGCGCCTCATCATCGGCGACTTCAAGGGCCTGCGTTCGCCGGTGCGTGCGGCGTCCGACACGCTCTATGCTGATATTTCGCTCGCGCCCGGCGCAAGGATAAAAATCCCCGCCGATGCCGAGGAACGCGCCATCTACACGTTGAACGGCGACCTCGACATTTTGGGCGACCGTTTTCCCCCCGAACGGCTTTTGGTGTTCCGGCCCGGCGACGAGATCGTGGTGGGTTCTGAAACCGGCGCGCATTTCATGCTGTTCGGCGGCGCGTCTTTGGGTTCCAAGCGCTACATCTGGTGGAATTTCGTCTCATCGTCGAAAGAACGCATCGAGCAGGCCAAGAACGAATGGAAGACCGGGCGCTTCGATATCGTTCCTGGCGACGAGGAAGAATTCATTCCGCTGCCCGAAAGCTGAGGCGCGTCACCTCCACGCATTTACTTTCACAGCCTGTGGACGTATCTGCCAAAGGTTAACCGATGTTAGTGCTGAGTGATGAACGCAAAACCTGAAACGCCCCTTCTGGACAAGGTCCGCCTGCCGTCCGACCTGCGCGCGCTCGACGAGGGCCAGCTTCCGCAGCTGGCCGCCGAGTTGCGGGCCGAGCTGATCGACGTGGTGTCGCAGACGGGCGGGCATCTGGGCGCCGGTCTCGGCGTGGTCGAGCTGACGGTGGCGTTGCACTATGTCTTCGATACGCCCGATGACCGCATCATCTGGGACGTTGGCCATCAGGCCTATCCGCACAAGATCCTGACCGGCCGGCGCGACCGCATCCGTACGCTGCGCCAGGAGCACGGTCTCTCCGGTTTCACCAAGCGTTCCGAAAGCGAGTACGATCCTTTTGGCGCGGCGCACTCGTCGACTTCGATTTCCGCCGGTCTTGGCATGGCCGTGGCGCGCGACCTCTCCGGTGGCCGCAACAACGTCATTTCCATCATCGGCGACGGCGCGATGTCGGCCGGCATGGCCTATGAGGCGATGAACAATGCCGGTGCGCTCGATGCGCGCCTGATCGTCATCCTCAACGACAACGACATGTCGATCGCACCGCCGGCAGGCGCGATGAGCGCGTATCTGGCGCGTCTCGCTTCGGGCCGCACCTATGCGGGCGTGCGCGAACTCGGCAAGAAGCTGACGTCGTATCTCGGCCGCCGCGTTGACCGTGCGATTACCCGTGCGGTCGAGCATGCGCGCGGCTTCGTCACTGGCGGCACGCTGTTCGAGGAGATGGGCTTCTTCCACATCGGCCCGATCGACGGCCACAATCTCGAGCATCTGGTTCCGGTGCTGAAGAACGTCCGCGACAACGGCACCGGTCCCGTGCTGATCCATGTCGTGACCCAGAAGGGCAAGGGCTACGCGCCTGCCGAAGCCGCCTCCGACAAGTACCATGGCGTCAACAAGTTCGACGTCATCACCGGTGCCCAGGCCAAGGCGCCTGCCAATGCACCTGCTTACACCAAGGTGTTCGCCGAAAGCCTGCTCCAGGAAGCGCGCGCCGACGACAAGATCGTCGCCGTTACCGCAGCCATGCCCTCGGGCACCGGTCTTGATCTGTTTGGCGAGGCGTTTCCGTCGCGTACCTTCGATGTCGGCATCGCCGAACAGCATGCGGTGACCTTCGCCGCCGGGCTTGCCACGGAAGGCTACAAGCCCTTCGTTGCGATCTATTCGACCTTCCTGCAGCGCGCCTACGACCAGGTCGTGCACGATGTCGCCATCCAGAAGCTGCCGGTTCGTTTCCCGATCGATCGCGCAGGCTTTGTCGGCGCGGACGGTCCCACCCATTGCGGCGCCTTCGATACGACCTACCTCGCCTCGCTGCCGGACTTCGTCGTCATGGCTGCAGCCGATGAGGCTGAACTGCGTCACATGGTGCGCACGGCCGCCGAGTATGACGAAGGTCCGATATCGTTCCGCTATCCCAGGGGCAACGGCGTCGGTGTCGACATGCCGGAGCGCGGCTCGGTGCTGGAGATCGGCAAGGGCAGGGTGGTCAAGGAAGGCACCAAGGTCGCGCTGCTGTCATTTGGCACACGGCTCAAGGATTGCCTCCTCGCTGCCGAGGAACTCGGTGCTGCCGGCCTGTCGACGACTGTCACCGATGCGCGCTTTGCCAAGCCGCTGGACGAGGATCTGATCCGTCGCCTGGCGCGTTCGCACGAGGTACTGGTCACCGTCGAAGAGGGCTCGGTCGGAGGTTTCTCCAGCCAGGTGCTCGATTTCCTTGCCCGCAACGGCCTGCTCGACAATGGCCTGAAGGTGCGTCCGCTGACGTTGCCCGACAGCTTCGTCGACCACGCCAATCCAGACAAGATGTATGTCGACGCCGGCCTCGATGCGGGCGGCATCGTGCGCGCCGTCTTCGCCGCGCTCGGCAAGTCGGCCCAGGCCGTCCGCGCCTGAGCTTTCGAGTGAGCGCTTGCCTTGCAGGCGCGCATTCGCCATTGAAAGCCATGGAAATCTCAAGGCCAGCCACCGCCAGCCTGCGGCTCGACGAATTGCTCGTCAGCCGCGGTTTCTTTGCGAGCCGCTCGCGCGCTCGCGACGCGGTGGCGCGCGGTGCGGTGAGCGTCGACGGCCAGCCCGCAAAGAAGCCCGGGCAAACCGTTGCGGCTGACGTTGCCATTGAGGTCGACGACCCGGCGCAAGCCTATGTCTCGCGCGCGGCGCTCAAGCTGATCGCCGGCCTCGATCATTTCGGTTTCGATCCTGTTGGCAGGCAAGCGCTGGACATTGGCGCGTCGACCGGCGGCTTCACCCAGGTGCTGCTGGAACGCGGCGCCGCCCATGTGGTGGCAATCGACGTTGGCCACGGCCAGATGGACGACAAGCTCAGAGCCGATCCGCGCGTCACGTGCCTGGAGGGACTGAACGCCCGCAACCTGACGTCAGATGATCTTGGCGGCCGCACGCCCGATTTCCTGGTGTCGGACGTCAGTTTCATCTCGCTACGCCTGGCCTTGCCCAATGCGCTCGATCTGGCCGCTCCAGGCGCCAGGGGTCTATTCCTGGTCAAGCCGCAGTTCGAAGCCGGACGCGAGGCGATCGGCAAGGGCGGCCTGCTCAAGAATGCTGAAGACGGTCCGCGCGTGGCTGAAGAATTGCGCCTTTGGCTCGCTGCCGTTCCGGGCTGGCGTGCGCTCGGCATTTGTCCATCGCCGCTCGATGGTGGCGACGGCAACCGCGAATATCTGCTCGGTGGAGTGAAAATGTGATGACGGTGCGTTTCGAGATTGCGCGGCTGGGCGCGCATGGCGACGGCGTCGTCGATGCCAATGGCGGGCATGTCTTCATCCCCTTCGCGCTGCCCGGCGAGACGGTAACCGCCGCGCGCGAGAAGGACCGCGCCCAACTGGTCGCGGTGATCGAGCCATCGCCGCAGCGTATCGAGCCAGCCTGCCGCCACTTCACCGAATGCGGCGGTTGCGCGATCCAGCATCTGGAGGACAGTGCGTATCGCGACTGGAAGCGCGGCCTGGTGGCCCACGCACTGACGGCGAGGGGCATCGAAACGCCGGTCGAAGATCTCGTCTTCTGCCCGCCGCACAGTCGCCGCCGCGCAGCCTTCACCGCGCGCAATACCGAAACCGGACTGCATCTCGGCTATAACAAGGCGTTCTCGCACACTCTCGTCGACATCGAGGAATGCCCGGTGCTCTTGCCTGCGATCGTCGAGGCGAGCGCGACCCTCAGGCACCTTGCCGGCATCATCGCCAACACATCCAAGCCTTTCAGGTTCCTGGTCACGGCCACCGAGTCCGGTTTCGACGTGGCGGCGGCCGATTGCGGCAAGCCGACCGAAGCGATCCGCCGCGCGGCGACCGACTTCGTCATCAAGTCCAAGATTGCCAGGCTTTCCATCGACGGTGAGATCATCGTCGAGCCGGTCAAGCCGATGCTGACCTTCGGCTCAGCGACAGTCACGCCGCCACCAGGCGCGTTCGTCCAGGCTGTAGCCGAGGCGGAAAACACCATGGCGTCGCTCGTGACCGGTCACATGCGCAAGGCCAAGAAGGTCGCCGATCTTTTCTCGGGTTGCGGCACCTTCGCGCTCAGGCTCGCGGCCAATTCCGAGGTTCACGCGGTAGAGGGCGACGCGCCGGCACTGGCAGCACTTGATCGCGGCTTCCGCTTCGCCAGCGGCTTGAAGCGCGTCACCGTCGAGCGCCGTGACCTAGACCGGCGCCCGCTGACGTTCAAGGAACTGAACGTCTTCGACGGCATCGTCTTCGACCCGCCGCGCGCGGGTGCCGAGGACCAGTGCAAGCAGATCGCCCGCTCGGACGTGCCGATGGTGGCGGCTGTGTCGTGCAATCCGGCGACGCTTGCGCGTGACCTGCGCATCCTCATTGACGGCGGCTACAAGCTGAAGAGCGTAACCCCGATCGACCAGTTCCTCTGGTCGCACCATGTCGAGGCGGTCGCGCTGTTGGAGAAGCCAAAGAAGCGGCGATGAAGGGGCACCCAGACCGGAGGTCGGCCTCTAGCGTCCAGCCAATATGTGCTCGACGAATTCGGGGACGATTTCCGTGGCGCGGCCGTGGATGGCCTGCTCGAAGAGAACGTGGCCTTCCGACGGTTCAAGATTGAGCTCGATCGTGTGGGCGCCGGCATAGCGCGCCTGCTCGACGAAGCCCGCAGCGGGATAGACGTTGCCGCTGGTGCCGATGGAGACGAAGAGGTCGCAATTCGCCAGCGCCTCGTCGATTTCATCCATCAGGTAGGGCATTTCGCCGAACCAGACGACATCCGGCCGCAACTGGCCGATTTCATTGCATGACGGGCAGCGCGAGGCGCGCGACATCGCGCCGTGCCACGGATGCCTGGAGCCGCAACTGGCGCACAGGGCCTTGGTCAGTTCGCCATGCATATGGACGGGTTGCTGCGACCCCGCCCGCTCGTGCAAGTCGTCGATATTCTGGGTGACGAGCAGGAACTTGCCACGGAACGTGCGTTCGAGCCTCGCCAGTGCCAGATGCGCGGCATTCGGCATGACCGAGGCAAGGCCGCTCCGACGCTGGTTGTAGAATTCGTGAACCCGTTCGGGGTTGCGGGCAAAGCCCTCCGGCGTCGCCACGTCCCGATAGTCGACCTTCGACCAGATGCCGTCCTTGTCGCGAAAGGTGTCGACGCCCGATTCGGCCGAGATGCCTGCGCCGGTAAGCACGACGATCGAAGTTGGGCGGTGCATGAGCTTAAATTCTGCAACTGCGTCCGGGGCTAGACCCTGGTGCCACCGACAGTCATCTGGTTCATGCGCAGATGCGGCTGGCCGACGCCGACGGGCACGCCCTGGCCGGCCTTGCCGCACATGCCAATGCCGGTGTCGAGCTTCATGTCGTTGCCGACCATGGTCACGCGATGCATGGCGTCGGGGCCGTTGCCGATCAGCATCGCGCCCTTGATCGGCTGGGTCACCTTGCCGTCCTCGATCATGTAGGCCTCGGTGCAGCCGAACACGAACTTGCCCGAGGTGATGTCGACCTGGCCGCCACCGAAGGACACCGCATAGATGCCGTTCTTGACCGAGGCGATGATCTCTTCGGGCGTCATGTCGCCCGAGGTCATGTAGGTGTTGGTCATGCGCGGCATCGGCTGATGCGCGTAGGATTCGCGACGGCCGTTTCCGGTGGCCTTCATGCCCATCAGGCGCGCGTTCTGGCGGTCCTGCATGTAGCCGACAAGCTTGCCGTCCTCGATCAGAACGTTGCGGCCGCTCGGCGTGCCTTCATCATCGACGGTGATCGAGCCGCGGCGTTCGGCGATGGTGCCGTCGTCAACGACTGTGACACCCTTGGCCGCGACCTGCTGGCCCATCAGGCCGGCAAAGGCCGAGGTCTTCTTGCGGTTGAAGTCGCCTTCGAGGCCGTGACCGACGGCCTCATGCAGCATCACACCCGGCCAGCCGCTCGACAGCACGATGTCGAAGGTGCCTGCAGGGGCGGGAATTGCCTCCAGATTGACCAGGGCCTGGCGAAGCGCTTCGCCAGCAGCATCCTTCCAGTTTTCCTCGGTCAGGAATTCGTCGAAACCCTTGCGCCCACCCGCACCGTACGAACCGCTTTCCTGGCGGTCGCCGTCGCCGACGACCACCGCAATGCTCATGCGCACCAATGGGCGGATGTCGCGCACGACCTGGCCGTCGCCGCGCAGGATCTCGACATGCTGCCACGACGAGGCAAGCGATGCCGTGACCTGGCGGACACGCGGGTCCTTGTCGCGAAGCCAGGCGTCGATTTCCTGCAAAAGCTTGGCCTTGGCTTCGAACGAAGGCGAGGGAATGGGGTTTTCCTCACCATAAAGGTGGCGGTTGGTACGCGCAGGAGCGGCGGCGAGCGTGCCGGAATAACCGCCCTTGACGGCGGAGACCGCATCGGATGCGCGCAGCAATGCGGCCTCGGACAAGTCGCTGGAATGCGCATAGCCGGTCGCCTCGCCGGCAACCGAGCGAAGGCCAAAACCCTGGTCGGTATTGAAACTGGCCGTCTTCAGCCGGCCATTGTCGAACATCAGCGCCTCGCCCTCGCGATATTCGAGGAAGAGCTCACCGTCGTCGGCGCCTTCGATCGTCTCGGCAACGATCTTGCGCACGCGCTCTTCTGATATGTCGAACTGGCTGAGAAGGCTGGTCATGGCGCTTGCCCTTCGAAAAACGATTTTACCGGATGTAGGCGCGCGGGCACCGTTAGGCAACCAAGCGGCGCGCCATCATGATCTCGTCGATTTCTCGACCTTCGTGAATCAAGCCGCCAGGTATGCGGCCGATCTCTTGAAAACCTTCGCGAAGGTAAAATCGTTTGGCTGCCGGATTTTCGGCGCTCACCGCTAGCTCGACCTGTCGTACACCTAGTGTGCGGGCATGTTCGAGCAACAGGTCAAGCATGGCGACGGCACGCCCGCCGCCCCGTTCATTTGCGCGCAGATACACCATGACGATGGTGGCGCGATGCGCCATCTTGGCGGCCTGCTGCGGCATGAGCCCCATGATGCCGACAGGCTCTTCTCCCCGAAAAGAGACGACGACCGCATTGTTGGTGAGGCGTCGCCGCCATTCCTCGTCAGGGAGTGCCGCCCAATCCTTTTCGCTGCTGGGAAAGGCTTCGGGCGTCATACGCAAGGCTTCCAGGCGAATGCGCTTGAAAGCCTCGTAATCTTCAGGGGCGAGTAGCTTCAACGTCAAAGGCAGGTGGCCTCAGGGCAGGGCGGCGAAACCTTCGCCAAATCCGTTGAGGTCGACCGGAATGCCGATGCCTTCCTCAGGCGTCTGGAACACGATGAAGGTAGCCGACTTGCCGGTCTTGAACGTGTCGAGCAGCGTCTTGTCGAGGATCACCTCGGCATAGCAGCCGTCCTGGAAGCAGCGCACGAAGTAAGCACGGCCGATGTCCTTCTGGTCGACATTGAGCCCAAGCCCGTTTGGCAAGAGCACACCCAGGGGGGCGAGCACACGCAGGATCTCGGCCTTGTTGTCGGCGGTGCGCAGGATGACCACCGACAGGCCCATCTCCGGGCGGTCTTCGGCGATGACATTCTGCATCATCACGCACTGTTCGTTGGTCGCGCCTGCTGGCGTGTCGCAGATGATGGACCATGCGCCATGGGTGGACTTGACCGTGCCGCTCTGCTGAGCGCCGGCTTGCATGGGAACCACGCAGGCCGCGGCAACCAACATTTTAGCCACGGTTTTCAAAAGCCCAGACTTCATGACGGCTCCATTGCGAATCACGGCCAGTTAGGCCGTGCAGGCAGCAAGTAAATAACAAGACAGCGTCTTCGCCATCCCGCAATCCCAGGTTTTCCAGACATTCGAGACCAATTTGGCCCGAATTGCGACGCCTTTCCAGACCATGACAGCACAAAGCCGGCGAATGCCTGGTTCCGCCCGCGCGCTCTTCAACTAACCCCAAACGCGCCTCAGCGCCAGCCCATGGGCCTGCGCGCAAAAATGCCGCATGAGTTACGCCTCTGCTTCCTTGCGGTTGGAAAGAGAGTATGGTTTGAACCTCCGAACGTCTCTGGGATTCCCGTCCCGGAGCGGCAGGATGTCCTTGCGGCTACGCCCGCACGGAAATGGGAGATACAGAGGGCGATGAGAAAGATCTTTGCTAGCGCCGTCGCGGCGACTGCTTCCCTTGCCAGCGTCGCGGCCTATGCGGCACAGCCGACGCCTTGGCAAACCACTTTCCAGCCGGCCGCGACCGGTATCATGGAACAGATCACCTGGTTCGAGCGCTACACGCTGTGGTTCATCGTCCCGATCACGCTTTTCGTGCTTGTGCTGCTGGCATATTGCATCTGGCGGTTCCGGGCGAGCGCCAACCCGGTGCCTTCGCGCACCAGCCACAACACGCTGATCGAGGTCATCTGGACCGTCGGCCCGGTTGTGATTCTGCTGTTCTTGGCGATCCCGTCCTTCCAGCTCCTGACGGCGCAGTACTCGCCGCCGGAAGAGGCCAAGCTGACGATCAAGGCGACCGCCAACCAGTGGAACTGGGACTATGAGTACCAGAACGCCGAGCCGCTCTCCTTCAACTCGTCGATGCTCGCCGAGGCCGATCGCACCGCGGCAGGCAAGGAAGACAAGGCGGCATATCCGCGCCTTCTTGCCGTGGACAACGAGGTCGTCGTTCCCGTCAGCACAATGGTTCGCGTCCTGGTCACCGCCAGCGATGTCATCCACGCCTTCGCCATGCCGGCTTTCGGCGTGAAGACGGATGCGGTGCCGGGCCGTATCAACGAGATCTGGTTCAAGGCTGACAAGGAAGGCCTCTACTACGGCCAGTGCTCCGAGCTTTGCGGCAAGGATCACGCCTACATGCCGATCGCAATTCGCGTCGTCTCCGACGCGCAGTACAACACGTGGCTTGCCGCCGCGAAGTCCGACCTGCCAGGTGCCAACAAGGCGCTGATGGCCGAGACGGATGGTGCGGCCAAGGTTGCGGCCGCCGGCAACTGAGCCGCGGTAGAATAGGGATCAGGGAACGGAGCGGAACATGGCAGGCGCTGCAGCTCACGACCATCACGACCATACGCCGAAGGGCTGGGTTCGGTGGGTGTACTCGACCAACCACAAAGATATCGGAACGCTCTACCTGATCTTCGCGATCATGGCAGGCTGCGTCGGCGGCTTCTTGTCCGTCATGATGCGCTGGGAACTGGCTGAGCCAGGTATCCAGATTTTCCACGGCCTGGCCTCGATGGTCTACGGCGTTGAAGGCGATGCCGCGATCGACGCCGGCAAGAGCATGTTCAACGCGTTCACCACGGCGCACGGCCTGGTCATGATCTTCTTCATGGTCATGCCTGCGCTGATCGGCGGTTTCGCCAACTGGATGGTTCCGATCATGATCGGCGCGCCTGACATGGCGTTCCCGCGCATGAACAACATCTCGTTCTGGCTGCTTCCGCCGGCTTTCATCCTGCTCGTCATCTCGGCATTCATGCCGAGCGCGCCCGGTGCGCATGGCGTGGGTGGCGGCTGGACGATCTACCCGCCGCTGTCGACTTCGGGCCAGCCCGGACCGGCGATGGATCTCGCGATCCTGTCGCTGCACATCGCGGGCGCCTCTTCGATCCTCGGTGCGATCAACTTCATCACCACCATCTTCAACATGCGCGCTCCGGGCATGACGCTGCACAAGATGCCGCTGTTTGCCTGGTCGGTGCTGATCACCGCCTTCCTGCTGCTGCTTTCGCTGCCGGTTCTGGCAGGTGGCATCACCATGCTTCTGACCGACCGCAACTTCGGCACGACGTTCTTCGCTCCTGAGGGCGGCGGCGACCCGATCCTGTTCCAGCACCTGTTCTGGTTCTTCGGTCACCCGGAAGTGTACATCCTGATCCTGCCGGGCTTCGGCATCGTCAGCCACATCGTGTCGACCTTCTCGCGCAAGCCGATCTTCGGTTACCTCGGCATGGCCTACGCCATGGTCGCAATCGGTGCCGTCGGCTTCGTCGTGTGGGCTCACCACATGTACACCACCGGCCTGTCGCTCGACACGCAGCGCTACTTCGTCTTCGCCACGATGGTCATCGCGGTGCCGACCGGCGTGAAGATCTTCTCGTGGATCGCCACGATGTGGGGCGGCTCGATCACCATGAAGACGCCGATGCTTTGGGCGATCGGCTTCATCTTCCTGTTCACCGTCGGTGGCGTCACCGGCGTGCAGCTGGCCAATGCCGGTCTCGACCGTTCGCTCCACGACACCTACTATGTCGTGGCGCACTTCCACTACGTGCTGTCGCTCGGTGCCGTGTTCGCGATCTTCGCGGCCTGGTACTACTGGTTCCCGAAGATGACAGGCTACATGTACTCGGCGGCGATCGCCAACACCCACTTCTGGGTGACGTTCGTCGGCGTGAACCTGATCTTCTTCCCGCAGCACTTCCTCGGCCTCGCCGGCATGCCGCGCCGCTACATCGACTATCCCGATGCATTCGCCGGCTGGAACATGGTGTCGTCCTACGGCTCTTACATCTCCGCCGTCGGCGTGCTGATCTTCCTGTTCGGCGTCTTCGAAGCCTTCTCCAAGAAGCGCGTCGCTGGTGCCAGCCCCTGGGGCGAGGGTGCGACCACTCTCGAATGGCAGCTGCCTTCGCCGCCGCCTTTCCACCAGTGGGAACAGCTGCCGAAGATCAAGTAAAGCACTGACTGAACTACGAAGCCGCCGGCATGACCGGCGGTTTCGGCCAAACGGAACGACTGGACGTAAGTACGCATGGCCCTTGTCCACAACCGGTTTGAAGACCAGAGCATCCGCATGTCGGAAGCTACGGCGGGCGACTTTTTCGCCCTGCTGAAGCCGCGTGTCATGTCGCTGGTCGTCTTCACGGCCTTTGTCGGCATGGTTGCCGCGCCCGAGACCATCAACCCGTTCCTCGCCGTCGTCGCGATCCTTGCGATCGCGATCGGAGCAGGCGCCTCGGGCGCCCTCAACATGTGGTACGACGCCGATATCGACGCCGTCATGGCGCGCACGGTCAACCGGCCGGTGCCGTCCGGCCGCGTTCGTCCCGGTGAAGCGCTGACCTTCGGCCTGGTGCTGTCGGTGCTTTCGGTGATGACGCTGGGCGTCCTCATCAACTGGCTGTCGGCGGCACTGCTCGCCTTCACGATTTTCTTTTACGCCGTTGTCTACACGATGTGGCTCAAGCGCTGGACGCCGCAGAACATCGTCATCGGTGGCGCGGCCGGTGCGCTGCCGCCGATGATCGGCTGGGCTGCCGTGAGCGGCTCCGTCAGCTTCGAGAGCTTCGTACTCTTCCTCATCACATTCCTGTGGACGCCGCCGCATTTCTGGGCGCTCGCGCTGTTCAAGTCTCAGGACTATGAGCGCGCCGGCATCCCGATGATGCCGAACGTCGCTGGCGAGGCGTCGACGCGCCGCCAGATCTTCGCCTACTCGCTGTTGCTGGCACCCGTTGGCGTCGCGCCTTGGCTGCTTGGCTACACCACCATCGGCTACGGCGTGGTTTCGCTGGCACTCGGCGCGGGCTTTGTCTGGTACGCCTGGAAGGTGCTTCGCATGCCCGATAGCGACCGCGTGATGAAACCCGCCAAGGCGCTGTTTGGTTATTCGCTGCTTTACCTGTTCGTGATCTTCGCCGCATATCTGGCGGACAGTGTCATCGAGCGTGTCTTTGCGCTTGGAGGTGCATGATATGTCGGACAACGGTCTCGTTACGCTCACTGACAAGCAGAAGAAGGCGCGCCGCAGCCGCAACATCGCCATCGGCCTGGCGCTGGCCGCGCTCGTCATCATCTTCTACCTCGCCACGATTGCGAAATTCGGTCCGGCTATCCTGGATCGGTCGCTATGAGCAATGGCATGACGAACGAGACGCAAGCCATCGACGCCAAGAAGCAGAACTCCAACCGCAAGGTTGCGGGCATGTGCATCGCATTCGTCGGCGGTATGGTTGGCATGGCCTATGCGGCGGTTCCGCTCTACGCCATGTTCTGCCAGGTTACGGGCTATGGCGGCACGACGCAGCGCGTCGAGCAGTATTCGGACAAGATCCTCGACCGCACGATCACCGTGCGTTTCGACGCTAATACGTCTGGTGGCTTGCCCTGGGACTTCCAGCCAGTGGCACGTGACATCCAGATCAAGATCGGTGAAACGACCCAGGCGCACTACACCGCCAAGAACGTCTTTGACGCGCCGACCCAGGGCCGCGCGACGTTCAACGTCACGCCAGAGATGGCGGGGGCCTACTTCAACAAGGTCGAGTGCTTCTGCTTCACCGACACGACGCTGAAGCCAGGCGAAACGCTCGACATGCCGGTGGTCTTCTATGTCGATCCGGAAATCGTCAACGTGCCCGAACTCAAGGACATCAAGACGATTACATTGTCTTATACTTTTTTCCCGATAGAGGGGGAAAAGCCCGTTGCAGCCGCGCCAAAGGTTGACGGCGAAACGAAAAATGTTAATTCCGACGGAAAAGCCGGGGGCTGATATGGCAGACGCGCACGCGAAACCACAACACGACTATCACATCATCGATCCTAGCCCATGGCCGTTCCTCGGCTCGGTGGGCGCGCTCGTCATGGCGTTCGGCGCCGTCGCCTGGATGCAGCACCTGAAGGGCAGCGTCTTCCCGATCTTCGGCTACAACGTTGCCAACGCCAACTACTGGATCTTCCTGATCGGCACGTTGATCGTGCTCTACACCATGTTCGGCTGGTGGTCGGACACGATCAAGGAAGGCAACGAGGGGCATCACACGCGTGTCGTGTCGCTGCACCTGCGCTATGGCATGATCATGTTCATCGCCTCCGAGGTGATGTTCTTTGTTGCCTGGTTCTGGGCGTTCTTCGACGCGGCACTGTTCCCCGGCGAGGTTCACCAGGTCACGCGCGCCGAGTTCACAGGCGGCGTCTGGCCTCCGAAGGGCATCGAGGTTCTCGATCCTTTCCACCTTCCGCTCTACAACACCATCATCCTGCTGCTCTCGGGCACGGCGGTGACCTGGGCGCACCACGCGCTGCTGCACAATGACCGCAAGGGTCTGGTCAATGGTCTCGCGCTGACGGTCGGCCTCGGTATCCTGTTCTCCTTCGTTCAGGCCTACGAGTACATCCACGCTCCGTTTGCTTTCCGCGACTCGATCTACGGCGCGACCTTCTTCATGTCGACCGGCTTCCATGGCTTCCACGTCATCGTCGGCACGATCTTCCTGCTGGTTTGCCTGTTCCGCGCCATGGGCGGTGGCTTCACGCCGAAGCAGCATTTCGGCTTCGAGGCGGCTGCCTGGTACTGGCACTTCGTCGACGTCGTCTGGCTGTTCCTGTTCACCGCGATCTACGTCTGGGGTTCGGCAGGCGGCACCATCGCTGCCGGCCACTGACAGGTCCGGATTTTGATGCAAGGCGGTCGCGGCAACGCGGCCGCCTTCTCTTTTTGGACGTTTTCTTGCGGCAACCACATCCCATGATGGCCAGCCGCTTCGCCTTGGCTTTGATTGCTCTCGTCGCCACAACCTTGTCTGCGCGTGCCGACGTTGTCGACCTCGTGCGTGTGGCCAAGGCCGAGCGTCGGCTGGAATTGGTGTCGGGCGACAGGGTGGTTCGCAGCTATGCTGTCGCACTCGGGGCCAACCCGATCGGTCACAAGCGTCAGCAGGGCGATGAGCGCACGCCGGAAGGTCGCTACGTTCTCGACTGGCGTAATCCCGGCAGCGCGTTCAGCAAGTCGATCCACATCTCCTACCCCAATGCCGATGACCAGGCTGCGGCAAAGAGAGCAGGTGTCGATCCCGGTGGAATGATTATGATCCACGGCCAGCCCAATGGATATGGATGGTGGTCCTGGCTGGTGCAGATGTTCGACTGGACGAATGGCTGTATCGCCGTTACCGACGAGGAAATGGCGGAAATCTGGCACATGGTCGAAGACGGCACTCCCATTGAGATAAATCCATGAGCGAAGATCAGGCTATCTGGCCTCCCGTCGAACCGATCTCGGCCGGGCTCAAGGGGCGCTGCCCGCGCTGCGGCGAGGGCAAGCTGTTCTCGAGTTTTCTGACGGTCGGCAAGGAATGCGGTGTTTGCCGGCTCGACTATTCCTTCGCCGACGCTGGCGATGGGCCGGCCGTGTTCGTCATCCTGATCATCGGCTTCGTCGTCGTCGGTCTGGCATTGTGGATGGAAGTGACGCTGGCGCCGCCGCTGTGGTTGCACCTGCTGTTATGGATACCACTGACCTTGGTGCTTGGCCTTGGATCGCTTCGTCTGATCAAGGGCGTGCTGATCACGCTGCAGTACCGCAACAAGGCTGCCGAAGGGCGTTTGGACAAGGGCGAATGAGCGATCAAAAAACGATGTCCGTCCCGGTGCGACGCTCCGGGCTCATGCTCATGCTGGTGCTCGGCACGATTGCGTTCGCGCTGCTGATCGCACTTGGCAGCTGGCAGGTCCAGCGCCTCTTCTGGAAAGAGGAATTGATCGCCCAGATCGCGCAGCGCACGCAATCCCAGCCGTTGCCATTGTCTGAGATGGAAGTGAAGTTCAGGGGCTCCGGCGATGTTGATTACTGGCCGGTGACGGTAAGCGGAACCTTCGTGCATGAGGGCGAGCGGCACTTCTTCGCCACCTGGGAAGGCCAGTCGGGCTTTTACGTCTACACGCCGCTCAAGCTGGAGGACGGCCGCTTCGTCCTCGTGAACCGCGGTTTCGTTCCCTACGATTTCAAGAATGCCGCAAAGCGACCGGTGGGCCAGGTGACGGGCACCGTCGACATTGTCGGCCTTGCGCGCAATCCGCTTGACGGCAAGCCCGGCTCGCTGGTTCCTGACAACGATCCGGCCAAAAACATCTTCTATTGGAAGGACCGTGACGCGATGGCTTCGACCGCCGGTTTGCCGTCGGATGCGGTCGTGGTGCCGTTCTTCGTCGATGCCGACAAGACGCCCAATCCGGGTGGCCTGCCAGTCGGCGGCGTCACCATGGTCGATATGCCCAACAACCACCTGCAATATGCGGTCACATGGTATGGGCTGGCGGCCGCACTTTTGGGCGTCATGGGCTTTTGGCTTCTGCGCCGGCCCGACGGCAAATGAGGATGAGCCTCCCTTGACAGCAAGGGTGCGCGCAGCTCATTTCGGCACTGAATGAAGAACCGGATTAAATGCCCCAGACACCTACAAAACCGCCCCTGACAATCAGGCTTTGCCAGCCGCGCGGCTTCTGCGCAGGTGTCGACCGCGCGATCCAGATCGTCGTCCTGGCTCTCAAGAAATACGGCGCGCCGGTCTATGTCCGCCATGAGATCGTGCACAACCGCTATGTCGTGGAAGGCCTGCAAAATCTCGGCGCGGTGTTCATCGAGGAACTGAGCGAAATCCCGGTCGAACACCAGGACGCTCCGGTGGTGTTTTCCGCCCATGGCGTGCCGAAGTCGGTGCCTGCGGATGCCGTGGCGCGCAATCTGTTTTATCTCGACGCAACCTGCCCGCTCGTCTCCAAGGTGCACAAGCAGGCGATGCGCCATCAGCGCAAGGGCCGCCATGTGCTGTTGATCGGCCACGCCGGCCACCCTGAGGTGATCGGCACCATGGGGCAGCTCGACGACGGCGCGGTGACGCTGATCGAGACCGAGGCGGACGTGAAGAATTTTACGCCGGCCGATCCGGAGGCGCTGGGGTTCGTCACCCAGACCACGCTGTCGGTGGAAGATACCGCCGGCATCCTGAAGGCGCTGCAGGCGAAGTTCCCCGCGATGCAGGCGCCGGCTGCCGAATCGATCTGCTACGCCACCACCAACCGCCAGGACGCGGTGAAGGAGACGGCGCCGGGCGCCGATCTCTATCTCGTTGTTGGCGCGCCCAATTCCTCCAATTCGCGCCGCCTCGTCGAAGTCGCCGAACGGGCAGGGGCCAAGATGTCGCTGCTGGTCCAGCGCGCGTCGGAGATTCCGTGGAACGACATTGGCGGCATCGCTACGTTGGGACTGTCGGCGGGTGCTTCGGCACCCGAAATCATCGTCGACGAGATCATCAACGCTTTCCGCGAACGCTTCGAAGTGAACGTGGAACTCGCCATCACGGCGACCGAGACGGAGGACTTTCCGGTGATGCGGGTATTGCGCGACGTCGAGCTGACGCCAGCCGACATGGCCTTCGTCAACGGAATCGCGTGATGGCTGTCTACACCGACGTCGGCGAGAGCGAACTCGAAGCGTTCCTGCGCAATTATCCGGTCGGCGAGCTGCTGTCTTACAAGGGCATCGCCGAAGGCACTGAAAACACCAATTTCCTGCTGCATACGACGGCCGGGTCGTACATTCTGACGCTGTACGAAAAGCGGGTCGAAAGGTCCGACCTGCCGTTCTTCCTCGGCCTGATGCAGCACCTTGCCCACAAGGGCATTTCCTGTCCGCTGCCGGTCGACGGCAAGGACGGCAATGTCATACGCGAGTTGGCCGGCCGTCCGGCGGTGATCATCACCTTCCTCGAAGGCATGTGGTTGCGTCGGCCCAAGGCCGTGCATTGCCGCGAGGTCGGAAAGGCATTGGCCGAACTGCATATAGCCGGCCAGGATTTCGCGATGACCAGGCCGAATTCACTCGCCATTGACGGCTGGCGCAAGCTTTGGGACGCAGCGCACCCGCGCGCCGACGAAGTCGAGCCGGGGCTTGCCCGGGAAGTCGATGCCGACTTCGCCGAGTTCGAAAGGTACTGGCCGAAGGATCTGCCATCGGGTGTCATCCACGCCGACCTGTTTCCCGACAACGTCTTTTTTCTCGGCGACAGGCTGTCCGGCCTGATCGATTTCTATTTCGCCTGCAACGACCTTTACGCCTACGATCTGGCCACCTGCCTCAATGCGTGGTGCTTCGAGAAGGATTTCTCCTTCAACCTGACCAAGGGCACGGCACTGCTGGACGGCTACCAGAGTGTGCGCCCGCTCAGCGAGGAGGAGAAGGCGGCATTGCCCATATTGGCACGGGGGTCGGCACTGCGCTTCATGCTGACGCGGCTCTACGACTGGCTGACGGTGCCGGATGGCGGGCTGGTCATGAAGCGCGACCCGTCGGAATACATCCGGCGCATGCGCTTCCATCGGACGATCAAGTCCGCCCAGGAATACGGTCTGAAATGACAAAACATATCGAGATTTTCACCGACGGAGCCTGCTCGGGCAATCCGGGCCCTGGCGGCTGGGGTGCGATCCTGCGCTACAACGGTAAAACCAAGGAACTGTCGGGCGGCGAGGCCGAGACCACAAATAACCGCATGGAACTGCTCGCGGCGATCTCCGCGCTGAATGCGCTGAAGGAGCCCTGTACCGTCGACCTTCACACCGACAGCAAATACGTCATGGACGGGATCTCGAAATGGATCCACGGCTGGAAGAAGAATGGCTGGAAGACGGCCGACAAGAAGCCGGTGAAGAACGGCGAGCTGTGGCAGGCGCTGGATGAAGCCAACAAGCGTCACAAGGTGACGTGGCACTGGGTCAAGGGCCATGCCGGCCACGCCGAAAACGAACGTGCCGACGAACTGGCGCGCGAGGGCATGGCGCCCTTCAAGTCCGGACGTGGCGGGACTTCCGGACTGCGCGCCGCCAAGGGCTGACGGCGCGCGAAGATACGCTTAGATCTGCTCGAGGATCTTGGCGGCGCCGGAATCGATGGCCTGGCCAGGCGAGCCCTCGACGTTTAGCTGGGTGACCTTGCCGTCTTCGACAACCATCGAGAAACGCTTCGAACGCAGGCCCATGCCGGCTGCCGACAGGTCGATGTCGAGGCCGGTCGCGCGTGCGAAGTCGCCGCTACCGTCGGCGAGGAACAGGACCTTACCTTCGCCGCCGCTGAAGCGCGCCCAGGCGCCCATGACGTGGACGTCGTTGACCGAAACGACCGCGATGGTGTCGACGCCGCGCGCGATGATGGCGTCATGGTTTTCGACATAGCCGGGCAGGTGGTTGTTGCTGCAGGTCGGCGTGAAAGCTCCGGGAACGGCGAACAGCACGACCTTCTTTCCAGCGAAGATCTCGTCGGTAGTGAGGCTCTTGGCACCATCGGTCGTCATCGTCTTGAACGTGGCCTCAGGCAGCTTGTCGCCAATCGAAATGGTCATGAATTTCCTCGCATGCGTGGTGATTGAAAGTTCCAGGATGAGCGCGCATCCCAACTAGCGCAGATGCCGGTCATAGCCAATGGCTGGTCCAATAGCTCGCCAGATGTAGGAAGTTGAGCGCGCGATGTTCAGGGGTAGGGCAAGAAACCTTGGACGGCCCCTGCCGCTCCTGTCAGCGTGTAAGGAATGCCCTCGCCGGAGGGCTTCGTTGCCGGACGTTCCAGCACCTTGATGGTGAAGACCGGCTTTCCCGCCTCCACATGCCGCTCAGGTGTGCCGAACTGATAGCCGTCGGTTCCAGCGACAAAGATGTCGACGGCCTCTGGCGCGCCCGCGGAGGCCGCCAGGAGCGAAATGTGCTCGCCCTCGCTGGACTTCACCGTTACCCCGAAATCGGGCTTCGCGGCCCCGGGCAGGGCCGCAAGCGCGGCCTTCACCAGCGTGGCGTCGTCGGCGTTGTCTGGATCTGCTGTCGGATCGAGCTCAAGGCGCGCTTGCACCGGCACGCAGATCGTCTCGCAGACGCCGAGGAAGACGTCGGCGGCGATCGTCGTCGGCTCGCCAGGGGCGGGAACGGTGAAGCTCACCGGAAGGCGCACCGAATAATCGTAGCCGGCCCATTTGGAGTAGCCGTCGTCATGCCGCTGCGGGGCAGGATAGGAGAACTCGGCCGCCGAGACATTGCGGCTCGCGCTAATGTCTATCTGCGGCGGCACGCCGGAATTGCCGGGGTCGCGCCAATAGGTTTTCCAGCCGCGCTTGAGCTCGATGTCGAGCACGCCCTGGAGCTTGCCCGTTGCGTCGGGCTGACCGGTGGTGACTAGCCGGAAACGCCCGCCGTCGGCGTCGAACCACGCCGACGATGCAGCGTGAGCGGGGGCTGCGGCAAGCAAGGCCGAGCCGGCACAGATCGTGGAAACAAGCGCGATTTTCATGGCGGTGATTTGATAGCCTCCCGCAGCGTCCGCAACAGGGAGCGCCAACACATCGCATCATTTTTGCGTGACGTTGCCTTTGAAAAGATGAACGCCGCAGCCCTTTCGCTATCTTTCAAGAAGCCGGGAAACGCGTTACCTTCTTGCAATGGACCTCATACGCCAGAAAAAGGGCGCGTCGCAGCGCGGTTTTCTCGACGATCAGTTCCTCATCGCCATGCCGGGGATGAAGGACGACAGGTTCTCGCGCGCCGTCATCTACATCTGCGCCCACAGCGACGAAGGCGCCATGGGCCTGATCATCAACCAGGTGCAGCCGCTGCTGTTTCCCGATCTGCTGGTCCAACTGGGCATACTGGATGAGCAGGAAGCCATCCGGCTGCCGACAAAGGCCAGGGATTTCATCGTCCGCAATGGCGGGCCGGTCGATCGCAGCCGCGGCTTCGTGTTGCATACCGACGACTACAAGGTCGAGTCATCCTTGCCGGTTTCCGAGGAGATCTGCCTGACCGCCACCGTCGACATTCTGCGCGCGATCTCCGCCGGGCGCGGGCCTCGCCATGCTCTGATGGCGCTTGGCTATTCCGGCTGGGGCGCCGGCCAGCTTGAAAGCGAGATCGCCGAAAATGGCTGGCTGACCTGCCCGGCGACGTCGGAGCTTTTGTTCGACACCGACATCGACCGCAAATATGACCGCATCCTCGCCGCACTCGGTATCGACCTTGCGCGGCTCAGCAGCGCTGCCGGTCACGCCTGAGCTAGCGGGTACTGCTCTTTCAGCATCTTCAGGGCCTGGTCGCCGGGGATCGGGGCCCCGAACATGAAGCTCTGCACATATTCGCAGCCCATCTGGCGCAACTCCAGAGCGTCGCTCTCGTCGGAGATGCCTTCGGCGACCACCGACATTCCCAGTTCATGAGCCATGTTGACCATCGACTTGATCAGCACCGCGCGCTTGGGCGAGGTGTCGTCGACAAAGCTCTTGTCGATCTTGATCGTGTCGAAGGGGAAACGGGTCAGGTAGGAGAGCGACGAATAGCCGGTGCCGAAATCGTCGAGCGACAGGCCGATGCCGAGCTGCTTGAGCTTGGTCAGCACATGGTTGGTCTGCTCGGGGTTGTCCATCACCAGAGACTCGGTGAGTTCGAGGCGGAAGCAGCGCGGCTTGAGATTGGCCCTGGCGATGACCGAGCGAACGTCGCTGACGAGGTCACGACGGATGAGCTGGCGGCTCGACAGGTTGACCGACACCGATAGCGGCGCGTCGCTGATCTGCTTTTGCCATTCGGCAAGGTCCTCGGCAGCGCGCTGCATGGCAAACAGGCCAAGCTGGACAATCAGGCCGCAGCTTTCCGCGACCGGAATGAAGTCGCCCGGTGGGATCATGCCGCGGCGCGGGTGATCCCATCTGAGCAGGGCCTCGAAGCCGGCGACGCTGCCATCCTCGAGCCGTACGATCGGCTGGTAGGCAAGCGTGAACTCCTTGCGCTCGATGGCGCGGCGGAGGTCCGATTCAAGCTGCAGCCGATCCGTGCCGACAGTACGGAAGGCCGGACGGAACGGCTCGATGCGGTCGCCGCCAAAACGCTTGGCCTGGTGCATGGCAAGCTCAGCGTCCTTGACCATGTCTTCGGCAGAGCCCTGGGCCGTGGTCCAGGTGATCAGGCCGACAGATGCGGTGAGCACGATCTCGCGCTTGGCAAAGGTGATCGGCGCCTTGATCGCCTGCTTGATGGCGTCAGCCACAACGGCGATGCGCGAGGGGTCCTGCTCGGACAAGAGCATCAGCGCGAACTGATCGCCGGCAAAGCGAGACAGCGAGTCCTTGGGCTTGAGCAGGCGGTGCAAGCGGCGCGCTATGGTCAATAGGATGGTGTCGCCGGCCGAGATGCCAAGGCCGTCATTGACCAGCTTGAAACGGTCGATATCGATGACGAAGACCGACGGACGGACCTTTTCTTCGGTGCGGGCGATCGAGATGATCGCCTCCAGCCGGTTCATGAACAATTCGCGGTTGGGCAGGCCGGTCAGGTTGTCGTGCACGGCGTCGTGCAGCAGGCGTTCTTCCGACTTTTTCTGCTCGGTCACGTCGACCATCGTGCCGACGCAGCGGATCACTTCGCCGTCCGAGCCGATCACCGGGCGCGCCTTGAGCGAGAACCAGTGATAGTGACCGTCGGCACCGCGCAGCCTGAAACTCTGTGCCACGCGGCCACGGCGATGTTCGAGCACGACGTCGAGCGTGGTGCGGAAAGTGTCACGGTCGTCGGAATGCAGCACCGGCAGCCAGTTGCGCGCCGCACCGCCAAGGCTGTTGGGTGCTAGTCCCAGCTGCAGCGAGACGTCGGGTCTGGTCACGACCCGGTCGCGCAGAACGTCCCAGTCCCAGACGATGTCGCCCGAACCGGAGATCGCCAGCGCCTGCCGCTCCATGTCGCTGAACAGGCCCTGGTGCGCGCCGCCGCCGGCGAAGGCGTGCTGCATGACCGTGAAGCCGATCAGCAGGATGATGAGGATCAGGCCGCCGCCTAGCGCGGGCTGGACGATGTCGTTGTCCAGAACCCCGGTGATCGCCATCCACGAGCCGGTCAGCCAGATCAGCACCATGGCCCAACTCGGCACCAGCATGATGGCGCGGTCGTAGCCGCGGATGCTGAGATAGACGATCAGCCCAAGCCCGGTAACAGCGGTCGCAGCGAAGGAGATGCGCGCGATACCGGCGGCGACCGCCGGATCGATGATCGCGACGCCGGCGATCAGAAGCAGGCCGATGATCCAGACGAAGGCACCATAGCTGAAATGGCCGTGCCATCGGTTGAGGTTGAGATATGCAAACAGGAAGACGACAAATGTGCCGGCGAGCGCCACCTCCGTGCCGGCTCGCCATATCTGCTCATTGCCGGGCGAGACCTCGATGACCTTGTTGAGGAAGCCGAAATCGACGCAGATATAGGCAAGCACGGCCCATGCGAGAGCTGCGGTGGCCGGGAACATCGAGGTCCCCTTGACCACGAACAGAATGGTCAGAAACAGCGCCAGAAGGCCGGCAATGCCGATGACGATGCCACGGAACAGCGTGTAGGAATTGACCGTATCCTTGTAGGCTTCCGGTTCCCACAGATAGACCTGCGGCAGCTTGGGCGAGGACAGTTCCGCAATGAAGGTCACGACCGAATTAGGATTGAGCGTGACCAGGAATACGTCGGCGTCGGGGCTTGCCTGGCGGTCGAGCGCGAAACCTTCGCTCGGCGTGATGGCGGCGATGCGGCTGGAGCCGAGGTCGGGCCAGATCAGGCCGGAGCCGACCAGACGAAAATGCGGTGCAACGATCAGCCGGTCGATCACCTGGTCGGTGGTGTTGGCAAGCGCGAACACCGCCCAGTCGCCCGTTGAGCGCTTGTCGTTGGCCTCGACTTCGATGCGGCGAACGATGCCGTCGAGGCCCGGAGCTGTCGAAACCTGAAAGTTCTCGCCCTGATTCCGGTAGATTTCGACGGCGCCCGACAGGTTGAGCGCGACATCGTCACGGGAAATCTTGATCGGTTCCACGGCGAGCGCCTGCGACACCGCGCAGACACTGGCGATCATGGAAACGATGAGCGCAAACAAAGGCGCCAGCAGGAAATGCTTCGACAAGTTCAAGCCTTCAAGGTGACAGCTTGCGGATCGTCCGCAATCAGTGCGTAGAGGTAGTGGTCATGCCATTCGCTGTTGATCCTAAGGTAGGATCGCAGAAGTCCTTCGCGCCGGAATCCGGCTTTTTCAAGCACGCGTACGGAACGTGTATTCTCGGGGATACAGGCAGCCTCGATCCGGTGCAACCTGAGCGTATCGAACGCATGCCTCACGACAAGTCGAACCGCATCGACCATGAAGCCCTGGCCTGCATAGCGCTCGCCGATCCAGTATCCGATATGCCCGGTCTGGGCGACGCCGTAGCGGATGTTGCCGAGGGTGATGCCGCCGACAAGCTTGCCGGTTGAATTGTCGTAGATGAAAAAGGCAGCCGCCGTACCCTGGATATGTTCATCCTGGTAGCGAGCCAGCCGGACGCGCCATGCCGAGCGGTCAAGCTCGTCGGGAGCCCAGCGCGGCTCCCATGGTTCGAGGAACGAGCGGCTTTCGGCGCGCAGGGCCACCCACTCGTGGTAGTCGCGCCAGTTCGGCATGCGCAGGCTGACGCGTTCGCCTTTCAGTGCCGGGGTGTCGCGGCGAAAAAGCGAGAACGGAAACATGCGTGCAAGGGCTGCTTAGACAGCGAGCTTGCGGGCTGAAGACTGCGCGCCCGGCAGCGAGTCGAGGATCGATTCGTAAGGCGCAAGTGTGCCGACCGGCCCCACTGCGGTAATCGTCGGGCGTGTCGAAAAAAGGCGCGACGACAGGTCGGTCAGGCGATCGACGGTCAGCGCGGACAGGCGCTCCATCAGCTCTTCCTTGGCGATAGGACGGCCAAACAGCAAAAGCTGGCGGGCGATCTGCGAGGCACGGCTGGAGCAGCTCTCGGCCGACATGATGAGGCCGGCGCGATATTGAGCGCGGGCGCGGTCGAGCTCTTCGAGCAGGATGTTCTCGCCGGTCCGCTGCAATTCGCCGATGATGACAGGTATCAGTTCGGCGATGTCGCTCTGGCCGGTCGCCGCGTGGATGCCGAAGATACCGGTGTCGGAAAAGCCCCAATGGAAAGCATAGACCGAGTAGCACAGGCCGCGCTTCTCGCGCACCTCCTGGAACAGGCGTGAAGACATGCCGCCGCCGAGGATCATCGACAGCACCTGCGAGGCATAGAAGTCGCGCACATGATAGGCGCGGCCTTCGAAGCCGAGCACGATCTGCGCGTCCATCAGGTCGCGGTCTTCGCGGAAGTCGCCGCCGACATACTGGGCGTATTGCGGAATGGCGCTTTCGGCCTTGGAGCGGAAATTGCCCAGCCGCTTTTCGACGTGGCGGACGAATTCGTCGTGCTTGACGTCGCCGGCTGCCACAATGACCATGCGCTCGGCGCCATACTGGCGGGTCATGAAATCGTGAAGCTGTGCCGAGGTGAATGATTTCACCGTCTCGGGTGTGCCGAGGATGGAGCGGCCGATCGTCTGGTGACGGAAGGCGGTTTCGGTAAAGCGGTCGAAGACGATGTCGTCGGGAGTGTCGTGCGCCGCGCCGATTTCCTGCAGGATGACGTGCTGTTCGCGCTCGAGTTCGTCCGGATCGAACTCGGAATCCTGGAGGATGTCGGACAAGATGTCGACCGCGAGCGGTACATCGTCGGCCAGCACGCGGGCATAAAAGGATGTCGTCTCGACCGATGTGGCGGCGTTGATTTCGCCGCCGACATTTTCGATTTGCGAAGCGATTTCAAAGGCGGTGCGGTTCTTGGTGCCCTTGAACGCCATGTGCTCGAGCAGGTGAGCCATGCCGTGCTCGTCGTCGCGCTCATTGCGCGCGCCCGACTTGACCCATGTGCCGAGAGCTACGGTCTCTACGCTTGGAAGTGTTTCAGTGGCCACTGTCAGGCCGTTCGACAGACGGCTTACCTCAACACTCATTAAGCGTACTCCCTAACCCGCCGCTCGTGTGCGACGGCTAATGTAATCTTCCACCATTTTTATCTCTGATGGAAGTACCGTGAACTTTTCCTTACGTTCCATCAGCCCCGACAGCCATTTTGGCAGGTTGGGCTCAATATCGCAGGCAGCCTTCACCGCGGCAGGGAATTTTGCCGGATGGGCGGTGGCCAGCACCACCATCGGCACGTCGTTTTTGGGCAGCCCGGCAGCCACGTGCATGGCAGTTGCCGTGTGCGGGTCGAGCAGATAACCGCTCTTTTCAAGCGTCGAGCGGATGGTCGGCGCCGTCTCGTTCATGCCTGAGCGGCCGGCCTGGAATTCACCCCGGATGCTGGCGAGCGCCTTGCTTTCGATGGTGAATGCGCCGGACTGCTTGAGGCTGGCCATGTAGCGGCGCACCACAGCGGCGTCGCGGTCGGACGCCTCGAACAGCAGGCGCTCGAAATTCGACGACACCTGGATATCCATCGATGGCGAGGTTGTCGCCACGACGCCGGTCTGGCGATATTCGCCGCTCTTCAAGGTGCGAGCGAGGATGTCGTTGTCGTTGGTGGCGATGATGAGCTGGTCGATCGGCAGCCCCATTTTCTTGGCCGCGTAACCAGCGAAGATGTCGCCGAAATTGCCTGTCGGCACGGTGAAGGACACCGGTCTGTCGGGCGCGCCCAGCGAGATGGCCGAGGAGAAATAGTAGACGATCTGGGCCATGATGCGGGCCCAGTTGATCGAGTTCACGCCCGACAGTTGCACGCGGTCGCGGAAGCCGTGGTCGTTGAACATGTCCTTCACCAGGCCCTGGCAGTCGTCGAAATTGCCTTCGATCGACAGGGCGTGGACGTTGGCTGCATCCGACGTCGTCATCTGGCGCTGCTGCACCGGCGAGACGCGGCCGTGCGGGAACAGGATGAAGATGTCGGTGCGTTCGCGTCCGGCAAAAGCCTCGATCGCAGCGCCGCCGGTGTCGCCCGAAGTGGCGCCGACGATGGTCGCGTGCTGGCCGCGTTCGGCAAGCACGTGGTCCATCAGCCGTGCCAGCAATTGCATGGCGACGTCCTTGAAGGCGAGGGTAGGGCCATGAAACAGCTCGAGCACGAAGCTGTTGGCGCCGGTCTGGACCAGAGGGCAGACCGCGTCGTGGCGGAAAGTGCCGTACGCCTCGCGCACCAGGCGCTCGAAGACGTCCTGCTTGATTTCGCCGCCCAGGAACGGGGTCAAAAGCCTGATCGCCAGGTCGGCATAACCCAGGCCGCGCATGGCGCGGATTTCGGCGGCGCTGAAGGTCGGCCATTGAGCTGGAAGATAGAGGCCGCCGTCGCGTGCGAGGCCGGCAAGGACTGCATCGGAAAATCCGAGCGTGGGTGCTTCCCCACGGGTGCTCACATAGTGCATAGCTATCCATTCCAATGCGATACGACCTGCCGTTGAACGGCGGGGCGGGGAAAACTGCGCTCCATCAGTCGCATTTTTGCCGCGCGGTTGATATAGAACGACTGCTTTGCGAGAGGGAAGTGCAGTTCATGTTGTTTCGTTTGATCGACGGCCGTTTTCTGACGGCTTTGGCGACCGGCGGCTTTATGCTGGCCGTCGCAGGTTGCCAATCTGGCGGCAGCGGCGGCCTTTTCGGCCCTCCTGCCCCGAAAGATCCCCAGCAAGTCGCGGCCGAAGAGGGCAAGATCCTGGCCAGCGAGTTGCTTGCTTATTGCCCAGGCATCACGTTGCGTGACGGCACCGCCTTCTTCAACAGCTATGCCAAGGGCGGCCAGGACGACCCGAGCAAGCTGGTTCATCAATCGGCGATCACCGACGTTACCCGCAGTTGCACGCGCGCCGACGGCCAGATGACCATCAAGGTTGGCGTTGCCGGCAAGGTGGTGGTCGGTCCGGCCGGTGGTGCTGGCACTGTCAACATGCCGATCCGCATTGCGGTGACGCGCGGCGGCGAGGTGCTTTACTCGCAGCTTCACAAGAACGCCGTTCACGTCACCGATCCGTCGACGGCCACGCAGTTCGTCTTCACTGTGCCGAATGTCGTGATCCCGATTCCGACCGCACGCGACATCCAGATTTTCGCGGGCTTTGACGACAGCCCGGAAAAGAAGAAGGCTCGATAAGCTTGAGGCAAAGCGCCGGCCTTGGCCGGCGCTTTCGTTTCAGGCGTTTTCCGACCACATGCTCAGCGCTTCGAGTACGCCGCCCAGGTCGGCCCAGCGTCGAATCACAGTTTCAGCACCCGCCTCGGTCAGCATGTCGGCGTGGCCGGGATAGCTGTGCGCGCCGCCGGTGAAGCCGATGACGCGCATGCCAGCCGAAACCGCACCGGCAATGCCGTGCACCGAATCCTCGATGACGAAGGTGTTGGCCGGATTGGCGCCGTAGGTTTTGGCAGCGTGCAGGAAGACGTCGGGCGAGGGCTTCGGCTTCTTGCTCGGTGTTTCCAACGCCGAAAAGATGCGGCCCTTGAACAGCGGCAGGAGGCGGGTTCGCTCGAGCATCATTTCGATGCGCTCGCTTGTCGAATTTGAGCAGATGCAGCGCGGCGCCGTGACGGCGGCGACTGCCTCGTGCACGCCGTCGATGGCGCGCACTTCGTTCTTGAGCCGGCGGTCGACCAGTTCTTCGGCCTGGCTGATCAGCGAGGCCTGGAACGGGATCGCCGCCTTTTCCTCGATCTTGAGCAGGATGTCCTTGAAGGTCAGGCCGGCATAGCTTTCGGCGATCTCTTCGGCCGATATCTCGAATCCGGCCGAGGTCAGAAGCTCTGCCTCGATGCGGGCGGCGATGATTTCGGAATCGACGAGCACGCCGTCGCAATCGAATATCACTAGGTCTGGCTGGGTCATGACGGTCCGGGAAAACTGGGCGACGCCGGGGGCGCGCGGAAAAGTTCAAGGCGCGGCGATTACACCATTCTGGCCCGATCCGCAAATTGGAAGGCCCGCTTCATCAATTGTTTACGCTGATCGGTAACCATAACGGCGAGTAAACAGTAACGCGTCATCCCGGGTATCAGAATGTCAGCAGTGCGTCCTCTCGATCAGCTTTCCCGCACGCCCAAGCCGTCCGAATGGCTCGACACCATCATCAAGGGCGATTGCGTCGCGGCACTCGACAAGCTGCCGTCCAATTCGGTCGACATCATTTTCGCCGATCCGCCCTACAACCTCCAGCTTGAGGGCGACCTGCATCGCCCGGACCAGTCGAAAGTCGATGCGGTCGACGATCATTGGGACCAGTTCGAAAGCTTCGCGGCTTACGACGCCTTCACCCGTGCCTGGCTGCTTGCCGCCCGCCGCGTGCTCAAGCCCAATGGCACGATCTGGGTCATCGGCTCGTACCACAACATCTTCCGCGTCGGCGCGACGATGCAGGACCTCGGTTTCTGGATCCTCAACGATGTTGTCTGGCGCAAGACCAACCCGATGCCGAACTTCCGCGGCCGCCGTTTCCAGAACGCCCATGAGACGATGATCTGGGCATCGCGCGACCAGAAGGGCAAGAACTACACCTTCAACTACGACGCGTTGAAGGCGTCGAACGATGACGTCCAGATGCGCTCTGACTGGTTGTTTCCGATCTGCACCGGCGGCGAACGCCTGAAGGACGACGACGGCAACAAGCTGCATCCGACGCAGAAGCCGGAAGCGCTGCTGGCGCGCATCATGATGGCATCGACCAAGCCCGGTGACGTGGTCCTCGATCCGTTCTTCGGCTCGGGTACGACGGGTGCGGTTGCCAAGCGTCTCGGCCGGCACTTCGTCGGCATCGAGCGCGAGCAGGCCTACATCGACGCCGCCAATGAGCGGATCGCTTCTGTGCGTCCGCTGGACGGCCCGTCGCTCACCGTCTTGACCGGAAAGCGCGCCGAGCCGCGTGTCGCTTTCGGAAGCCTGCTCGACATGGGCCTGCTGGCGCCCGGCGCGACGCTTTACGACGCCAAGAAGCGTTGGGCGGCAAAGGTTCGCGCCGACGGTACGCTGTCGATCGGCGACACCGCCGGCTCGATCCATCGCGTCGGTGCTGCGATTCAAGGGTTGGATGCCTGCAACGGCTGGACCTTCTGGCACTATGAGCGTGCCGGCGGCCTGACCCAGATCGACGAACTGCGCCGTATCGTCCGCGTCGGCATGGAAAAGGCTGGCGCCTGAACGATCAAGCGTCGCGCTGGGCCAGTAAGGGCATCCGGCGCGGCTGCTCGGGCGCTACGATCGGTCCGCTCTGGAGAGTGCTAATTCCAATCCCGCGAACGAAGCTCGAATTCCGGCAGCCGTCTTAGCCAGTCCGGGTTCGCCGATCGGCCGGTTTCCAGTCACCGTCCGATCCCGAGACGCTCGAGGTCCGCCTCGAGCGTTTTCGCATTTGTGAACAGCACCGCCTGCCAGCCGGCGTCGATGGCGGCGTTCACGTTCTTCTGGCTGTCGTCGATGAACAGCGATGCCTTCGGGTCGAGATCGAATGACGCGACATGAAGGTCGTAGATGCGGCGGTCGGGCTTGATCAGGCCAACGTCGCCGGAAACCGTGACCCCACGCGGCCTTTCGAGGAACGGAAAGCGGCCGCGCGCCTCGCGGAACGTGTCCGAGGCCCAGTTGGTCAGCATGGTTACGTCGTGGCCGGCGGCGACGAGGCCTTCCATCAAGGCAACGGAGTCGTCATAGGCGTGCGGCACCATGTCGTGCCAGTGCAGGCGGAAGGCACGGATACTGTTTTCATGCTCGGGAAAATCGGCGATCAGCAGCGCTTCGGCCTCTTCCCAGGTGCGGCCGCGATCCTGTTCGATGTTCCACTCGCTGGTGCAGACATTGTCGAAGAACCAGCGGCGCTCGACCGGATCGGGGATGATGCGGCTGAAAGGCAGGTCGGGGTCGTAGTGGATCAGAACCTTGCCGATGTCGTAGACGATATGGCGGATTTCGCTCATGGCTTCGCTAGCGTCCTCGTTTCGTAGCACCCGGTATGGCAGCTTCGATGACTTTTTTCATGACGCTTGGCAAGGCTTCGCCAGCGAGGTCGGCGGCTGCCGACCAGAAGTGGCCGTCGGGCGCCTGATCCGAGGTCGTTTCGGCGCGAAAGACATCGAGATCGAGGGCAAAATGAGTGAAGACGTGGGTGATGGTGCCCGCGCGCTGCCAGTTCGCGGCAAAAGGCGCGCTGTCAGCGCCGGTCGCACCATCGACGCGCGAGGTCCAATCGGTGGTCGGCACCTCGGTCATGCCGCCAAGCAGACCTTTGCCCGGACGCTTGCGCAAAAGCACAGCACCGTCACTCCTGACCGCGACGAAGGCAGCACCCCGCCGCTGGGGCCTTTCCGCCTTGGCCGGCTTGACCGGATAAAGCTCTGGATCGCCTGAGACGACCGCACTGCAATCCGAACGCAGCGGGCACAGCATGCAGCGCGGCCGGCGCGGCGTGCAGATCGTAGCGCCGAGATCCATCATCGCCTGGGCGAAATCGCCGGGGCGCGTGGCGGCAAGCATGCGCACGACATGGGCGCGGATTTCCACCTTGGCCTGGGGCAGGGGCGTCGCGATCGAAAACAGTCGTGTGACGACGCGCTCGACGTTGCCGTCAACTACGGCTGCCGGACGACCGAAGGCGATGGAGGCGATCGCTGCTGCCGTGTAAGGGCCGATGCCGGGCAATGCGCGCAGGCCATCTTCGTCGTCGGGGAATCGCCCGCCGGGCAAAAGTGCCACTGTTTGGGCGCAGGCCTTGAGGTTGCGGGCGCGGGAGTAGTAACCGAGCCCGGCCCAGGCCTTCATGACGTCTTCGGTATCGGCAGCAGCCAGGGCGCCAACGTCGGGCCATTTGTCCACAAACGCCCTGAAATAGGGCTTCACCGCCTCGACAGTGGTCTGCTGGAGCATGATTTCGGAGAGCCAGACACGATACGGGTCGGGCCGTATACCGCGTTTGAGGTCACTGGGGGTCGTGCGCCAGGGCAACTCGCGATGATGGACGTCATACCAGTCGAGCAGCAGCGTGGCGATGGTGCCGTCGACGTCAGTGGCGTGCTTGCGGTGATTGGTTCGGAATGCCATTGATGGGATGGACTGCCTTCGGCGTTGCGTGTCGACAGGGTCATATCTGGAGAACGACATGGCAGGGAAAAGGTGGACGGGCAATCCCGTTCCGGTCAGCGATCTGGCGAATGCGATCCTCGATCCCGTATTGCGCAAGCGCACCGGCATCTCGGTCGGGCTTGTCCAGTCATGGGAGGAGATCGTCGGCCCGCGTCTGGCGCACAACACCCGGCCCGAAAAAATCCAGTGGCCGCGACGCATGCACGAGGACGATCCTTTCGAGCCGGCGGTGCTGATCATTGCCTGCTCGGGCCCGGCGGCACTTCATCTCCAGCATGAAACCGGCGAGATCATCGGCAGGGTCAATTCCTATCTCGGCTTCAACGCCATCGGCCGCATTCGCATCGTGCAGAAGCCTGTTACCTCGGCTGCGGCCAAGGCTCGTCCGCGCCTGCGCAAGCTCACCGACGCCGAACAGGGCAAGATTGCGGGGTCGGTCCGGTACATAGAGGACGAGGGCCTGAAGGCTTCGCTGGAAAAGCTCGGGGCGAGCATACTGGGCAGCCGGAAGTAGAATTTGCCGTCTTTCTCGCGCATTCGTGATCGAAAGTTCGGATAATCGCGATTGGTTTGGGGACAGCCATGCCTTAATTCGCGCCAACTATCGCTTTCACGTATCTGAACATCGCAAAATCCAACCATCGTCAGGTGATTCGTATGCTCCGTTCCATTTCTCGCAGGACCGCTCTTACCGGGCTCGCAGCCGTATCGGCAGCAGCGTTGCTTTCTGCTTGCAGCGACTCCGGCGAGCAGGCCAACGCAGCAACGCCCGCCAAGCCTGCCGAACCGGCGACCCCAGCGGCAACGCCGGCTGCGTCCGCTGCACCTGCCGTAAAGGCACCCGTCTCGCAGGGTTCGGTCGACATGGCCAAGCTGCTCGAAGCCGGCAGCCTGCCTGACATGCAGCTCGGCAAGGCAGATGCGCCGGTCACGATCGTCGAATATGCCTCGATGACCTGCCCGCACTGTGCGCATTTCCATGAGACGACGCTGCCGGAACTCAAGACCAAATACATCGATACCGGCAAGGCGCGGCTGATCTACCGCGAGTTCCCCTTCGACCCGCTGGCCGAGGCAGGCTTCATGCTTGCGCGCTGCTCGAAGGACAACTACTTCCCGATGGTCGACGTGCTGTTCAAGCAGCAGCAGAGCTGGGCGGCTTCGCAGACCCCAAAGGACGCGCTGCTGCAGATTTCCAAGCTCGCCGGCTTTACACAGGAGTCGTTCGAGGCCTGCTTGACTGACCAGAAGCTTCTGGACGATATCAGGGCAGTGCGCGCCCGCGGCGAGAAGGATTTCAAGGTCGACTCGACGCCGACCTTCTTCATCAACGGGAATGTCTACAAAGGGGCAATGACGATTGACGAAATGTCGGCGGTTATCGACGGCATGCTCTGATATGTTCATAGCACCGAGGCAACGCAGCTTCGGTGCACCCTTCCGTGCGGAATGGCGCGAATGAAGTTTTCGCGCCTCCGCCTCCTCGGTTTCAAATCCTTTGTCGAGCCCGGCGAGTTCGTCATCGAACGCGGCCTCACTGGTATCGTCGGGCCGAATGGCTGCGGCAAATCCAATCTTGTCGAAGCGTTGCGCTGGGTGATGGGCGAAAGCTCATACAAGAACATGCGCGCTTCGGGCATGGACGACGTCATATTCTCGGGTTCCGGCACGCGGCCGGCACGCAACACCGCCGAAGTGACGCTGTTTCTCGACAACACCGACCGCACCGCGCCAGCTTCCTTCAACGACGCCGACGAATTGCAGGTGTCGCGCCGCATCGAGCGCGAGGCCGGCTCCATCTATCGCATCAATGGCAAGGAAGCCCGCGCCAAGGATGTGCAGCTGCTGTTCGCCGACCAGTCGACCGGTGCGCGCTCGCCCTCGATGGTGGGGCAGGGCCGCATCGGCGAACTCATCCAGGCAAAGCCGCAGGCGCGACGCGCACTGCTCGAAGAGGCGGCCGGCATATCGGGCCTGCACACGCGGCGGCACGAAGCCGAATTGCGTCTGCGCGCCGCCGAGCAGAACCTCGAGCGCCTCGACGATGTCGTCGGCGAACTTGAAAGCCAGATCGAAAGCCTGAAGCGCCAGGCGCGCCAGGCATCGCGCTTCAAGAACCTGTCGGCCGACATCCGCAAGGCGGAAGCGACGTTGCTGCATCTGCGCTGGACGCTGGCCAAGGTGCAGGAGGGCGAGGCGCAATCGGCGCTTGCGACGGCCACTGCACTTGTCGGCGACCGTGCGGCGGCCCAGATGGCCGCCGCCAAGGACCAAGCGATAGGCGCACACAAGCTTCCCGAGATGCGCGACGCCGCAGCCGCAGCTGCAGCCACCTTCCAGCGGCTTTCCATTGCCCGTTCCCAGCTTGAGGAAGAGGCCGGGCGCATCAATTCGCGCCAGAGCGAACTCGACCGGCGCCTGCAGCAGCTCGACGCCGACATCGCCCGCGAACAGCGCATGATCGGCGACAATGCCGCGATCCTGTCGCGCCTCGATGCGGAAGAGAAGGCGCTCAACGACGAAAACGCCGGTGCCACCGATCGCGAGACGCATACCCGCGCGGCCTTCGAAGAAGCGATGGCGACGCTGGCGCTGACCGAGGCCGAGCTTGGCCGCGTGACCGCCGAGCGCGCCGACGCCGCCGCGGGCCGCACCCAGGCCGAGCGCGCCATGCGTGATGCCGCCGAGCGACGTGACCGTTTTGCCCGCCAGCTGGCCGAACTTGATCGCGAGGCGGGCGAGATCGGCGCGCGTATTTCAGCTCTCGCTGATCCGGCCGAGAAGCAGATGCAGGCCGAGGCGGCACAGGAAGCGCTTGAAGAGGCCGAGTTCGCCGCGACCGAAGCCGAGCGCTCGGTTGCCGAGGCAAGGCAGGCAGAGGCTTCGTCGCGTGCGCCCCTGCAGGAAGCCAAGGCCGAACTCGCGCGTATCGAGACCGAGGCGCGTACCCTGGCCAAGATCATCAACGCGGCTTCGGGCGATCTATTCCCCGCCGTGCTCGAACGGATCGGCGTCGAGCGCGGCTTCGAAACCGCACTTGGCGCCGCCCTTGGCGACGACCTTGAAGCTGCCCTCGATCGCGCCGCACCGGTCCATTGGGGCGATGTCAGACCTGTCGCAAGCGATCCGAAACTACCCGAAGGTGTGCGCAGTCTGGCCGAAGTGGTTCGGGCGCCGCACCAGTTGGCGCGCCGGCTCGCGCAAATCGGAGTCATCGACGCTGCCGATGCGGCAAGGCTTCAGCCGTCGCTCGCGCCCGGCCAGCGTCTGGTCAGCCGTGAGGGCGGACTGTGGCGCTGGGACGGGCTGACCGCAAGCGCCGACGCACCGACCGCCGCCGCCCAACGCCTTGCGCAGAAGAACCGTCTGGCTGAACTCGATGCCGAGGCGGTCGAGGCGACGCTCCTGGTCCGGGCAGCCGAAGAGGCGCTGGCGCGGGCGGAAAATGTCGTGCGCGAAAATACCGAGGCCGAGCGGCAGGCACGCCAGGCATGGCGCGATGCACAACATCAGGTTGGCGCCGCCCGCGACGCGCTTGCGCAAGCAGAAAAAGCCGCCGGCGAGCTGACCAGCCGCCGCGCTGCCCTGGACGAGGCGCGGGCACGTGTCGCCGACGCGCACGAAGAGGCGCAGGCCGGCTATGTCGAAGCCGAGGACATGCTTGGTTCGGCGCCTGATCTCGCCGATCTCCAGGCACGTCTGGAACAGCTTTCCGGTGCTGTGGCGCGCGACCGATCGGCGGTGGCCGATGCGCGCGCGGTGCATGAGGGTCTCAATCGCGAGGCCGAGGCGAGGGTTCGTCGCCTGACGGCAATCGCCGCAGAGCGCCAGAGCTGGGTGGTGCGCGCCGAAAGCGCTGCCGAGCAGGTCGAAGCGCTTGCCGAACGGCGTGAGGAAGCCGCTGCCGAGCGCGAGGTGCTGGCCGAAGCGCCCGATGAACTTGATGCCCGCCGTCGTGCCTTGCTGTCGCAACTGACGCAGGCCGAGGCCCAACGCAAGGAAGTATCCGACCGGCTTCAGGATGCGGAAAACAAACAGGCCGTGCTCGACAAGGCGGCGACCGCCGCAATCCAGGGGCTGGCCGAAGCACGCGAGGCCAGGGCCCGCGCCGAGGAACGCTTGACTGCCGCCTACGAGCGCCGCCGGGAGATCGAGGCACGCATCCAGGAAGTGCTTGCAACACCGCCGCACCTGGTCATCCGCCATACCGGCCTCGAAGCCGACAGCCCGATGCCTGATCCCGCCGATATCGAACGGACGCTGGAGCGTCTCAAGATCGAGCGCGAACGGCTCGGTGCGGTCAATCTGCGCGCCGAAGAAGAGCAGAAAGAATTGTCCGACCGTCTGGAGGCGATCGTCTCCGAGCGTGAGGATATCATCGAAGCGATCCGCAAGCTTCGCCAAGGTATCCAGGGACTGAACCGCGAAGGCCGCGAGCGCCTTTTGGCCGCTTTCGACCTGGTAAACGGCCATTTCAAGCGGCTGTTCACCCATCTCTTCGGCGGCGGTACGGCGGAGCTACAGCTCATCGAATCGGAAGATCCGCTCGAAGCCGGTCTCGAAATCCTTGCGCGGCCGCCGGGCAAGAAGCCGCAGACGATGACGCTGCTATCGGGCGGCGAACAGGCGCTGACGGCGATGGCGCTGATCTTCGCCGTGTTCCTGACCAACCCGGCACCAATCTGCGTGCTCGATGAGGTTGATGCACCGCTCGACGATCATAATGTCGAGCGCTTCTGCAACCTGATGGACGAGATGGCCGCATCGACCGAGACGCGCTTTGTTGTCATCACCCACAACCCTATCACCATGGCGCGAATGAACCGGCTGTTCGGTGTTACGATGGCCGAGCAGGGCGTCAGCCAGCTGGTCTCGGTTGACCTCCAGGCGGCCGAAGCCCTGCGCGAGGCGAGCTAAGCCCGGGGATCAAGAGTTTTTGAGCTTGAGGCCGTAATGCTTGCGGTAGCGGCGGTAATTGAGCTGGCGTAGTGCTGTCTGGCCTAGTCCCTTGACCGATACGGTCCAGTGTCGCTGCTGCTTGATCTCGCTGCGTTCGGCCTCGATCGTGCTGCCGCCGAGCTCGTGGCTGACATCTGTGACGAGGTTGGGAAACACCGACAGCACGCGCAGGTCCAGTTCCCAGAAGAACTTGATGTCCTCATCGATCTGCCGGTAGACGGTCGGACGGGAGAGCATGCGCTCGGCTCCGCGTCGCGTGATCAGGTAACCGACCATGCCGGCAGTCGGGCTTCCGTGCGACACGATCGAAATGTCCGCCACCGCAACCGATTCAACTATGGGGCGCTCCTGAAAGTCGAAGAGCTTGAGGATGTCCCATTCGACCGGCGCTTCCTGAAGTGCTGAGACGCGCGCGACGAAAGCGGCGGGCTCGAGCAAGCGGAAGTCGTCCTCAAGGATCAATCCGAAAGGCACGCCGCAATCGAGAAACGCGCGCATTGCCTTGCGGTGGCTGGCATATGCCGCCACTTCGCTCGGAGCCAGCGGGCGCTTTGAACGCTTGCGATTCCGCTTGGCGTCGTAAAGATCAATGGTCTCGGTGGATTGTGGTGTCAGGCCTTCGACAAATGTGAAAGGCCAGGCGATTGCTGATAGCTGCGCGTGCGCCGACTTGCGACGAGGCCCAGCTTCGACATCCACGGTCACGACGAACGTGACGGGCAAAGGCGAAGTCATGTGTAGTGGCTCACTTAAAGGGTGTACCGCTAAATTAGAGTGGGATCACCGGGCAACATGACCACACGTTCGAACGCACGATGTTTTGTGCGGCGTTTGAATCTCATAAAAATTGCTCGACGTATAGTGATAAAATCGTGAGCGTCGGCAGGCTTTTTTTCAATGAACTACGATGCGGCTGCTTCGGCGAGCAGATAAGAAAGCGCCATATCACGTTCATCTTCATGGAGAATGTCCATGTCGAAAAGCTTCATACTGCGCAGCCCCTCAATGACCAGAAACGCGACGATCAGCTTGGATTGGTCGGGCGTTTCGGCTTTCAGGCGGTCGAGCAGACTACGTTTGAAGTCTCTGACCGGATTGAGGAAATCGGGATCCTCGGCGAGTGCGGCGAGTACGCCTGCCGCCGATGGCTGATTCTGCGCGCATTCCTCAACGGACAGTTCGATAAAGGCGGCCAGACTGTTGTCAGGCACGTCACTGGTCTTGTTGGCTGCCTTTGCAGCGAGCGCGTCCTCGAAGCTTTTGAGGTAGTTCTGGACCAGGGCCTGCATCAGCTTGGCCTTGGTCGGGAAGTTGTAGAGCAGCCCACCTTTGGAGACGCCGGCGCGCTGGGCCACCGCGTCGAGGGACAGGTTGCCCGGGCCGATGATGTCAGCCAGTTCCGCAGCGGCGGCAAGGATTTTTTCGCGAGAACTGGGTCTGTGGCCCGACATTGCAGGGTCTCCGTTTGGATCACATTATAGTGGATTGACAATACCGTCCAGACGGTACAGTAAGCTCGCCGCTCTTGGGTTTTCCAAGAAAAAGTCCAAAGTGCAGTGCGGCGCACCCGGGTGCCGATTCCAGACCGATTGGGGATCTCCTTTGATCAAGCGTTTCATCATCGCTATCGTATTGCTTGTACTTGTTTGTGGCGGCATCGTTGGCTTCAACATGTTCCGCGACAACGCAATCCAGCAGTTCTTCGCCAACATGCCTGTCGCATCGGTCACCGTGGCGACCGCCAAGGTCGAACCCGCTGCCTGGACCCCGGGCATTGAAACGATCGGTACGGTCGCTGCCTCCCAGGGCGTCGACCTGACAGTCGAGACGACCGGCATCGTCAAGGAGATCAAGTTCAAGGCCAACCAGCGCGTGAACAAGGGCGACGTGCTCATCCAGCTCGACGACAGCGTCCAGCAGGCTGACCTAGCTGCCGCCAAGACGCAGGCCGCGCTCGACAAGCAGCTGCTGGATCGCGCTGTTGCCCTGCAAGAGCGCGGCGTCGGCTCCGATGTCGTACGCGACTCGGCGGGCGCGAAAGCATCCACCTCGGCCTCGCAAGTCGAGAAGCTGCAGGCAGTGCTCGACCAGAAGCAGTTGCGCGCGCCGTTCTCCGGCACGATCGGCATTCCGAAGGTCGACGCCGGTCAGTATCTCCAGCCTGGAACCATCGTTGCCACGCTGCAGGATCTTGAGACGATGCGGGCGGATTTCGCCGTTCCCGAGCACCAGCTTAGCCTCCTGAAACTGGGCCAGCCGGTTCAGTTCGGGGTGACCGAAGGCGACATGCCGTTCACCGGTTCGGTGATTGGTATCGATCCGAAGGTCGACCCGCAGAGCCGCCTGGTTTCGGTCCGTGCGGAAATCACCAATCCGCAAGGCAAGCTGAGCCCCGGCCAGTTCGTGCGTGTGCGCGTCGTGCTTCCTGAAGAAGACGGTGTCGTAGCCGTGCCGCTGACGGCCTTGACCAGCAGTCTTTACGGCGACTTCGTGTACGTAGTGCGTCCCGCTGCTGACAAGGCGGAGGCCTCCGCTGCCGCGGCAGAGCCTGCCAAGGAGCAGGCGGAGCCAGCACTCGTGGTCAAGCAGATCTTCGTCAAGGTTGGCCGCCGTTCGGAAGGCCGTGTCGAGATACTGGAAGGTGTTTCCTTCGGTGACGAAATCGTCATCGCCGGTCAGAACAGGCTTTCCAACGGTACTCCGGTCAAGGTCGACAACACTGTCTCGCCAGTTGTCTCGACCGATGCGAAGGCATCCGCAAAATGAGTTTCTCCGACATCTTCATCCGCCGCCCCGTCCTTTCGACGGTCGTGGCCCTCATGATCCTGCTCCTGGGTTTCCAGGGGTTGTTCAACCTGTCCGTCCGCCAGTATCCGGAGGTCGAAGAGACGGTGATCACCATCACCACCGTCTATCCGGGCGCGAGTGCCGACCTCATCCAGGGCTTCATCACGGCACCAATCGCAGCTGCGGTGGCGACCACTGAAAACATCGACTACGTCAAGTCGCAGAGCAGCCCTTCGTCCAGCACCGTGACCGTGCAGATGGAGCTTGGCTCCAACCCCGATACGGCACTGACCGAGGTCATGTCGAAGGTCCAGCAGGTGCGCGGGCAGCTGCCGACCGACGCGGAGGATCCGACGATCGTCAAGGGCACGGGCATGCAGTTCGCCATCATGTATCTGGCGATGCAGAACCCCAACATGACGGCGGAGGAGCTGACCGAGTATATCGAACGCGTCATTCGTCCGCGCGTCTCGACCATCGAGGGCGTTGCAGAAGTGCAGGTCTTGGGTGCGAACAAGTATTCGATGCGCGTATGGATAGACCCGGTCAAGCTCGCGGCGCGAGGCCTGACGGCGCCTGAGGTCCTGCAGGCGATCAACGCGTCCAACTTCCTGTCCGCACCGGGCAAGACCAAGAACGAATACGTTGCCTATTCGATCACCATGAAATCGACCTTGCAGACGCCAGAGGCCTTTGGCGAACTGCCGCTCAAGTCGGACAATGGCAATGTCGTCAGGCTGCGTGACGTTGCGCGCGTGGAACTGGCGGCCGAAAGTACCGATACCGTCGTCAATTTCAACGGCGAGCCGGGCACCTTCATTGGTATCTTCCCGACACCTTCTGCCAATCCGCTGACCACCGCGGCCGCTGTCATCAATGAATTGCCGGCGATCAGGGCGAGCTTGCCCGAAGGCATGACCATCACGATGGTCTACGATTCGACCGAAACGATCAGCGCGTCGATCGACGAAGTGTTCAAGACCATCGCTGAGGCGGTCGCGATCGTCATCGTCGTGATCCTGCTCTTCCTCGGCTCGTTCCGCTCGGTGCTGATGCCGGTGGTGACCATTCCGCTGTCGCTGATCGGTGTCTGTTTCATCCTTTTGATGATGGGGTATTCGATCAACCTGCTGTCGTTGCTTGCGATGGTGCTGGCGATCGGCCTGGTTGTCGACGACGCGATCGTTGTGGTGGAAAACATCCACCGCCACATCGAGGAGGGCATGTCGCCGATGCAGGCGGCCTTCAAGGGCATGCGCGAGATCTTCGGGCCGGTGGTCGCCATGACCATCACGCTCGCTGCCGTGTTCGCGCCGCTGATGTTCACCGGCGGTCTTACCGGTTCGTTGTTCCGCGAGTTCGCTGTCACGCTTGCAGGCGCTGTCATCCTCTCGGGCTTCATCGCCGTGACGATCACGCCGATGATGTCGGCGCGCATGCTGAAGGCCGGCAACCACAGCCGCTTCGCCAAGGCTGTCGACCGCACCTTCGAGCGTATCGCCAACCGCTACGAGCGGCTGGTGGCGGGCTCGCTCAACTATCGACCGGTGACGTTGCTGGTCGTTATCGCCCTTGTCTCCGTAACGGGCTTCATGTTCTTCAAGACGTCGAACGAACTGGCGCCTGAAGAGGACTCCGGTGCATTGTTTGCGCTGGTCACCGCGCCTCGTTATGCGACAACCGATTACACCAGCCTCTACACCGACCAGATCCGCGACCTGACCAAGGATCTGCCCGAGCTGAAGACGAATTTCTCAATCGTCGGCATGGGCGGCGGCACCAATTCGGGTTTTGCCGTCTGGGCGCTCAAGGACTGGTCTGATCGTACGCGTTCGCAAAAGGAGATCCAGGCGGACATCCAGGCACGGCTGTCCAAGGTCAGCGGCGTGGAAGCACTTGTCTTTGCGCCCCCGTCCTTGCCGGGTGCAGGCGGCGGCTTGCCGATTTCGGTGGTCATCCAGTCGACCGGCGATCCGAGCCAGGTCTTCGAGGTGGCCGAGCAGATCAAGGCAAAGGCCCAGGCTTCGGGTCGCTTCATCGTCGTGCAGAACTCGCTGTCCTTCGATGCGCCCCAGGTGACCGTGACCATCGACCGTGACCGGGCCGCAGCCCTCAACCTGTCGGTGCGCGACATCGGCATGACATTGAGCCTGCTTGTCGGTGGCGGGTCGATCGCCCAGTTCGATCGCGATTCCAACAGCTATGACATTATCATGCAGGTGCCGGACCAGTATCGCGGCAATCCTGAAAGGCTTGGCGAGTTCTATGTCCGCAGCGTCAACGGCCAGATGGTTCCGCTGTCGGCGGTCGTGACGATCAAGACGAACTCCTCGCCGGCTGCGATCGAGCAGTTCAACCAGCTCAACTCGGCAACGATTTCCGCGCTGCCGGTACCGGGCGTGACCACGGGCGACGGCCTGAAGACGATCGAGGACATTGCCCGGCCGCTGCTGCCTGCCGGCTTCTTCATCGATTATGCAGGCCAGTCGCGTCTGGAAAGCGAACAGGGCAATACAATCCTGATCGCGTTCGCGCTGGCGATCGTGGTGATCTACCTGGTTCTTGCTGCCCAGTTCGAGAGCTTCCGCGACCCCCTCATCATCATGATGTCGGTGCCGCTGTCGATCTTCGGCGCCATCGTGCCGCTCAATCTCGGGCTCGGCACGCTGAACATCTATACCCAGGTCGGCCTGATCACACTGATAGGACTGATCACCAAGCACGGCATCCTGTTGGTCGAATTCGCCAACCAGCAGCGCGAGGAACACGGCATGTCGCGGCGCGATGCGATCATCGCTTCGGCCAAGGTTCGCCTGCGTCCGATCCTGATGACGACGGCTGCCATGGCGCTCGGCGTCGTGCCCTTGATCATCGCCTCGGGCGCTGGTGCTGCGGCACGTTATTCGATGGGCCTGGTGATCTTCTGCGGCGTCATCGTCGGAACGATCTTCACCCTGTTCGTGGTGCCGATGTTTTACACCCTCATCGCCCGCAAGGACCTGGCCGCGCACGTCGAGGAGCCTGACGCCGCGCAGATGGCGGAACCGGCCCATCACTGAGGTGAGCTAGGGACGGAACAAGAAAGGCCCTGGAGAAATCCGGGGCCTTTTTGCGTGGGACGCGTGAACCGCCTGTAGCATCCGCTCGAAAAATCGAAAACGTTTCTTGCAAGGCACGACGCGTCCAGGACGCACAATGCTCTAGCGAAATCTGATCGTTTCGTTGGCTGGCTCCGACGAAGCGGACTGAATATCAAGAAATTGGAAGAAATGGCTGGGGCGCCAGGATTCGAACCTGGGAATGTCGGTACCAAAAACCGATGCCTTACCGCTTGGCGACGCCCCAACAAGCCGTAGGCAACTCAAGAGTAAGCCGCAGGCGAGTCAATCGACCGCCGCCTTATATGCAGTGCGCGGCAAAAGCACAATCGCGCCTTTGCCGCTTTTCCATCTCAAAATGGCGATCATTCGCCCCAGACTGCGAGCTCGTTGCCGGCTGGATCGGCGAAATGGAAGCGCCGTCCGCCCGGGAAGGAAAAGATCGGTTTGATGATCGTCGCGCCGGCTTCCTCGACCGCAGCCAATGTTGCTTCCAGCGCTTCGGAATAGAGAATCGGCAACGGCTTGGCCGGCAGTTCCGCCTGGAACCCGCCGTCGAGGCCTTCCGAGAACGCCGAATAGTCGGGACCGTAGTCGGTGAAGGTCCAGCCGAAGGCGGCGCTGTAGAAGGATTTCACATGGTCGAGCGTGCCGCCAACAGCGGCCATTTCGATGTAGTCGAGCTTGCCGGACTTGCGCATTTTCGTCTCCAATGATTGTTCATGATATGTTCTATATGAGGCGGAAGCAGCCCGCAAGGGTGCTGCAACGCAGGTTCATTAATCGATTGTAGGTCATTCCGTGGGGGAACTGCGCCTTGCCTTTCGCAGCGCAGCATCATATCGCTCGGCCCAGAAGCGGGCGGCTGCCACCGTCTCGCTCCACACTCAGTCGGCGAGGAGAAGGCATGACCAAGTGGGTTTACAGGTTTGGCGACGGTGCAGCGGAGGGGCGCGCGAGCGACCGCGACCTGCTTGGTGGCAAGGGAGCGAATCTCGCCGAGATGTGCAGTCTTGGCCTGCCGGTTCCACCCGGTTTCACCATCACCACGGCGGCCTGCAACTGGTATTACGGCAACGGCCGCAGCTATCCTGAAACGCTTGAAGCCGACGTCCGCGCGGCACTCGACCATATCGGTGCGATTACTGGCCGCCGTTTCGGTGATCCCAAAAACCTGCTGCTCGTCTCGGTGCGCTCGGGCGCCCGCGCCTCGATGCCGGGCATGATGGACACGGTGCTCAACCTCGGCCTCAATGACGTCACGGTCGAAGCGCTTGCGGCGGATGCCGGAGATGCTCGTTTTGCCTATGACAGCTACCGCCGCTTCATCACCATGTATTCCGATGTCGTTCTCGGCCTCGATCATGAGGTATTCGAGGAACTGCTCGAAGAGGAAAAGGCCCGTCTCGGCTATGAACTCGACACCGAGTTCACCGCCCCCCAGTGGCAGGAAGTCATCAAGCTCTACAAGGCCAAGGTCGAGGAAGAACTCGGCCGCTCGTTCCCGCAGGATCCGCACGAGCAGCTGTGGGGCGCTATCGGTGCGGTGTTTTCGAGCTGGATGAACCATCGCGCGATCACCTATCGCCGCCTGCATGACATTCCTGAGAGCTGGGGCACGGCGGTCAACGTCCAGGCCATGGTGTTCGGCAACATGGGCGACACCTCGGCCACCGGCGTTGCCTTCACCCGCAACCCTTCGACCGGCGAGAAGATGCTCTATGGCGAGTTCCTGGTGAACGCGCAGGGCGAGGACGTGGTGGCCGGAATCCGTACGCCGCAGAACATCACCGAGGCCGCGCGCATTGCGGCAGGCTCCGACAAGCCCTCGCTGCAGAAGCTGATGCCGGAGGCCTTCAACAGTTTCGTGGCGATTTCCAATCGCCTCGAACAGCATTACCGCGACATGCAGGATCTCGAATTCACCATCGAGCGCGGCAAGCTGTGGATGCTGCAGACACGTTCGGGCAAGCGCACGGCGAAGGCAGCGCTCAAGATCGCTGCCGAGATGGCTGGCGAGGGGCTGATCACCAAGGACGAGGCGATCTGCCGGATCGACCCGTCCTCGCTCGACCAGCTGCTGCACCCGACAATCGACCCCAAGGCGCAGCGCGAGGTGATCGCGGTCGGGCTGCCGGCGTCACCGGGGGCTGCCACCGGCGAGATCGTGTTTTCGTCCGACGAGGCCGAAGAGCTGAAGTCGGCCGGGCGCAAGGTCATTCTCGTCCGGATCGAGACCAGCCCCGAGGATATCCATGGCATGCACGCTTCCGAAGGCATCCTGACCACGCGTGGCGGCATGACCAGCCACGCGGCGGTGGTTGCCCGCGGCATGGGCAAGCCTTGCGTTTCGGGCGCCGGATCGCTGCGCGTAGATTATCGCGCCGGCACGCTGATCACCATGGGCCACACCTTCCGCAAGGGCGACATCATCACCATCGACGGCTCCAACGGCCAGGTGCTGAAGGGGTCGGTGCCGATGCTGCAGCCGGAACTGTCGGGCGATTTCGCCGCGATCATGGAATGGGCCGACGCCGCGCGCCGCATGAAGGTGCGCACCAATGCCGAGACGCCGGCGGACGCGCGCATGGCGCGCTCCTTCGGCGCCGAAGGTATCGGCCTTTGCCGTACGGAGCACATGTTCTTCGACGGCGACCGCATCGTTGCGATGCGCGAGATGATCCTTGCCGACACCGAAAAGGACAGGCGCATAGCGCTCGACAAGCTGTTGCCGATGCAGCGTTCGGATTTCATCGAGCTGTTCGAGATCATGGCCGGCCTGCCCGTGACGATCCGACTGCTCGATCCGCCGCTGCACGAATTCCTGCCCAAGACCGAGGAAGAGATATCTGAGGTCGCGGCAGCGATGAACGTGCCGGCCGACAAGCTGCGCCAGCGTACCGAGGCGTTGCACGAGTTCAACCCGATGCTCGGCCATCGCGGCTGCCGTCTTGCCGTCTCCTATCCCGAGATCGCCGAGATGCAGGCGCGCGCCATCTTCGAGGCGGCGATCGAAGCAGGCAAAAAGACCGGAAGCCCTGTGGTACCCGAGATCATGGTTCCATTGGTCGGCCTGATGAAGGAGCTCGACTTCGTCAAGGCGCGCATTGATGCAGTCGCCAAGAGCGTCATGCAGGAAACCGGCATCAACATCGACTATCTCGTCGGCACGATGATCGAGCTGCCGCGTGCGGCGATCCGGGCGCACGTCATCGCCGAAGCGGCCGAGTTCTTCTCCTTTGGCACCAACGACCTGACGCAGACCACCTTCGGCATCTCGCGCGACGATGCAGCGTCTTTCCTTGAGACCTATCGCCAGAAGGGCATCATCGAACAAGACCCGTTTGTCTCGCTCGATATCGAGGGCGTCGGCGAACTGGTGAAGATGGCGGCCGAGAAGGGCAGGGCGACGCGGCCTGAGATCAAGCTCGGCATCTGCGGCGAGCATGGCGGTGATCCGGCCTCGATCCACTTCTGCGAAAGCGTCGGGCTCGACTATGTGTCGTGCTCGCCCTTCCGCGTGCCGATCGCACGATTGGCGGCAGCGCAGGCCGCGGTGAAGGCGAAGCGCTAGGGCGTAGGTCTTCGGGTATACCCATTTCGCAAATTGGGTATAACCGCCTGTATCAGATAATCTGGCTAAGCAGGCGGCCGATTTCGGGCCGCTGCTTCAGAGATGCGTTGATGGCTTCGCGCCATTTCGTTCCGTTACCCAGAGCGGTCTCATAAGCGATTGCCAGTTCCTGCGGGCGATCCTCGACCAGGACGCGGATCAGCGTTTCGGCTTGGGCCAGGTCTTTTGCTACCTTGCCCAAACCCGGCCCGGTTCGTCTTTGGGCGACGATCAACTTGTGCACCGCGTAGCGCTCGGGTTTCGGTATCTGAACCAGCACTCCGCTCCGATACAGCGCCACGGCTGGTATCGGCTCCGCGATCAGGAAGTTCAGAAATGGAAGCGTCTGTGCGTAGACGTTCAGCGGTTCTAGCCTGACGATCTCGCTTTTGCTCTGCATGCGAGGCGCAAGAAAGTCGACCATCGCTCCGCCGCCTTTCAAGCGCCAACGCGTAGACCTTCCTTTCGGGTCCAGGCCGGGCGCGGGTTCCAGAGACAGGGATTTGAACGTTTCAGCGAGAGATGGATCGACCTGATCGTCGATCGCCAGTTTGAGGTTTTCGAATGCGGCAATGTCGACGTCCTGCGTAACTGCGAGTGTGCCTGAAAAGGCAAATCCCAGTTCGGCGCCGTAAAGCCGGAACGCGTGTGTTCCAACCAGCGTTCCACCCAGGCGAAACACGCCTACTCTCGCCATGGCGTTCAGAATGCTACCGGTTTGGCGATCAACAGTAACGAGACCTGCGGCGCGCAATTGAGCGACCAGCAATGCGCAGTGCCGTTCAAAGCTCTTGTCGTCTTCGATATCTTCCCGCATGCGTGCGATGCGTTGACGGAGGTCTTCACTGTCGGGGCCGATATAGCGATCGACCGGCTTGTCGCCAATTTTTTGCCGGGCGTACCAGTATTTGCCCTGCGGAAGCTCCTTGAGGAATGGAGCCCCGGCGATGGTCTTCACGTCGCGCATTCGATGGGCTTCGAGAAGGTCCTGATAGGCAGTGTGAGTTGAGAGCGGCAAGCGCATGACGATACCCTACGTCAATCTTTGGCGTAGGGTACAAAATATACCCTACGCAAGCAACTCGTGTAGGGTACGGCGCCAGCGGCTCTGGCGAGTGGAATGGCGAAATAGCCTGAATTGTCATCATGGCGCCAGAATTGGGGTGCCATTGCCCGGCAGTTCGAGACAGCAATCCCCGAAAGTTCGCATGCGCATGCTTGGCAGGTTTTTGATTGGCGTCGGCCTTGCGGCGCTGGTGAGTTCTTCAGCCTCGGCTGCATTGCTCGAACCCCGGTTGCATCTCAAGCCGTCCGGCGAATCCAGTCCGCGCGTGGCACTGACGCTGGACGCATGCGGCGGCAAGACCGACACCCGCATTCTCTCTGCTCTCGTCGAAAACAAGATACCGGCGACGATCTTCGTCACCGGCATGTGGCTGAAGCGGAACGGCGAAGCCCTGGCGATCATGAAGGCGCATCCGGAACTGTTCGAACTGGAAAACCATGGCGCCAGGCATATTCCGGCTGTCGACACGCCCCGCAGTATCTATGGGCTGAAAAGCGCGGGCAGTGCCGAGGCCGTGCAGGCCGAGGTTGAGGCCGGCGCACTGGCATTGACCGCGCACGGCGGAGCAGCTCCAACGTGGTTTCGCGGCGCGACAGCGCAATACAGTCCGACCTCCATCGCGCTGATCCGTGGGCTTGGCTTCAAGATCGCCGGCTATTCGATCAATGGCGATGGCGGCTCGCTGCTCGGCGCGCATGAAACCGACCGCCGCGTATCCGCCGCAAGGGACGGCGACGTCATCATCGCCCACATCAACCAACCCACGCACGCTGCCGGTGGCGGACTGGTCAAGGGGCTACTGAAGCTCAAGGCAAAAGGCTACGCCTTCGTACGCCTGAACGACGTTGACGATAGCGGCACAGACGGCACGACAAACTAGTCCTTGCGCGTCATGCCGGTCGCGCAAGGCGCTGTTGCTCAGGCCGCTGCTCGAAACGCCTCGACCACACCGACATAGGCCACGGCGAGCTTGGCTAGAGGGCTGTTGCTGCGCGAGGCCGATTCCACCTTGAGCTTGCCGCCACTGACGGGAAGCGAAAGCAAAAGGAACTGACGCCGGGCGCCATCGCCGATCGAAGCCGCGGCGACATGCTTGTCGTCGCCGTCTTCGTCGATGCGCATCTTGAACAGAAGGATGCCGCCCACCGCTTCGAGCGCGTCATCGACCATTTGCGTAAATTCGGCCTCCGATACGTCAGTGGGCGCCATGGCCGGGACATCGACCTGTATGCGCTCGACAGCCAGTTCGTCGCTGGCAAGTTCGGCAGGCTCCGTTTCGTTGTCGGTCACGTCCTCAGTGACCGGCACATGCCCTTCGGCTGGCGTCAACTCTGGGAGGTTTTCGGCCGCATCTTCGGGTTGCGTGGCGGTCGTTGCGCCGAGCAGTTCTGTCGCCACCAGCTCAAGGTCGTCGGTTGCCTCGTCGAACGGCTCGTCGACGCCATCCGCCAGAACAACCGCATCGGCTTCATCGGCAGCAACAGGCTCTTCAGATTGCATCTCATATTGCGGCAGGATTTCATCCTCCGCGCGCGGCTGCGTATCCATGTGATCCCTCACATTGCTCGACCCACCACACCAGCCGGTAAGAAAGGTTAACCTCGACCGTGGCCGCATTATGGCCGTCGGTCTTTTGCCGGCTCGACGTGACTTTGGTCAGGCTGGACAAACCAGGTATTGCGACCAGAATGGCGGGATACGATCTGGGAGGACCACATGCTTGGACTGATGCAGGAATGGCCGCTGCTGTGCCACAAGATCATTGACCATGCGGCCAGGCAACACCCGCATCGAGAGGTCGTATCGAGATCGATCGAGGGGCCAATCGTCCGCACCAGCTATGCCGAATTTCGCAGACGCTCGCTGAAGGTTGCGCAAAGGCTGGAACGGGACGGCCACAAGATTGGTGACCGTATCGCCACGCTTGCCTGGAACTCCGCCCGGCATATGGAAGCGTGGTACGGCATCATGGGCATGGGCGCTGTCTACCACACGCTCAACCCGCGCCTTTTCCCCGAGCAACTGGTCTGGATCATGAACCATGCCCAGGATCAGGCACTGTTCGTCGACTTGACCTTCGTGCCGCTGGTGGAAAAGATCGCGCCGCAGGTGCCCTCGCTCAAGCGCATCATCGTGCTGACCGACGCAGACCACTTGCCACAGACGACGCTGTCGAATGTCGTGGCCTACGAGGATTGGCTGGCCGAGGCCGACGGCGACTTTGTCTGGAAGGCGCTGGACGAGCATGATGCAGCCGGTATGTGCTACACCTCAGGGACGACAGGCGATCCCAAGGGCGTCGTCTACAGTCATCGATCCAACGTGCTGCATGCGATGATTGCGGTGATGCCGGATGCGATGGGCATTTCGGTGCGTGACGTCGTCATGCCCGTGGTGCCGATGTTCCATGCCAACGCCTGGGGGCTTGCCCAGAGCACGCCGATGGTCGGCGCGAAGCTCGTCATGCCAGGGGGCAAGATGGACGGTGCGTCGATCTACGAAATGCTGGACAGCGAACGCGTCACATTCACCGCTGCCGTGCCGACCGTGTGGCTGATGCTGCTGCAACACCTCGAAGAGACCGGCAAGAAGCTGCCGCATCTCAACAAGGTCGTGATCGGCGGCTCGGCCTGTCCGCGCGCGGTAACGGAGAAATTCGAGCGCAACTACGGGGTCGAGGTCATTCACGCATGGGGCATGACGGAGATGTCGCCGCTCGGCACCTTGTGCACGATCAAGCCGGAGTATGACGACCTCGACGGCGCTGATCGATTGAACATTCAACAAAAACAGGGTTTTACGCCATTCGGCGTCGAAATGAAAATCACCGACGACGACAACAATGAGCTGCCTTGGGATGGCAAGACGTTCGGCCGGCTCAAGGTGCGCGGTCCGGCGGTCTCAGCCTCGTATTTCGGCGGCGCCAGCGCCGAGCAATTCGATGCCGATGAATGGTTCGACACGGGCGATGTCGCACATATCGACACCCACGGCTACATGCAGATCACCGACCGCTCCAAGGATGTGATCAAATCGGGCGGCGAATGGATCTCCAGCATCGAGCTGGAAAATCTTGCCGTCGGTCATCCCGACGTCCAGGAGGCGGCGGTCATCGGGGTCAGGCACTCGCGCTGGGACGAGCGTCCGCTGATGGTGATCGTGCGCAAACAGGGCAGGGAGCCTGACAAGACCGACATACTGGCCTTCCTCAACGGCAAGGTCGCCAAGTGGTGGATGCCGGACGATGTGGCCTTCGTCGACGAGATACCTCACACGGCAACCGGCAAGATCCAGAAGATGGCGCTGCGCGAGACGTTCAAGGATTATCGACTGCCCACCGACACCGGCGCCTGAACAAGGTTCATGTGCGGGAAGGCGTTCAATGCCGCCTTTCCGCTTCAACCTCCGGCGGAAAGGCTCTAGTTTGGACCTGCAGCTATCTTAGCCGTGGGGGCGTGCTGCCTTATACGCAGTGGGCAACGGGGTACTATGGTTGAGTTTCAGACGATGTATATTGAGCAGCGCACGACACGCGCGGCCGGCCTGTCCCGGGGCATGGCGTCTTTCTCGGCCGTACTGCTGATCACCGCGGTGCTTGGCCATCGCCGCGGCCTCGTCGACACCACGGCTTTCTTCTGGGTTCTCGGCATCGTCGCATTGCTCGCAGCCTTTGCCCTGCTGCTCTCTGGTTTTGCCTTTTCGCGCCTGTGGAAATTTGGCGACCGGGGCGGCCATGACTTGACCGTGGGAGCCTTGCTGGGGCTGGCGGTGCTCGCACCCTTCGCCTTCATCGCCTACCAGATAGCCACCTTGCCGATGCTGCGCGACATCTCGACCGATGTCGAAGACCCGCCCGCCCTTACGGCGGCGATGTCATTGCGAACGCCGGCCATGAACCGGATGGAGCCGTCGACGGCGGGTGAGCGCGCGTTGCAGGCGCAGGCCTATCCGCTGGTTGCCGGCCGCCGCTATGACCTGTCGCTCGACCGGGTGTTGGAAAGCGTAAATGCGGTTCTGGCGCGACAGGGCTGGGAGATCGTCGTGCCACCGCCCGCCGCCGACCAGGCAATCGGCGAGGTGGACATCGAGGCCGTCGCGCGCACCTTCATCCTGGCGCTGCCCTCTGACGTCGTGATCCGGCTGGTGGATGACGGCGACTCGACCTTCGTCGACATGCGCTCGGCCTCGCGCTATGGCCGCCATGATCTCGGCGACAACGCCGAACGCATCATCGGCTTCCTGACTGAACTCGATCAGGAGATCGCCGCCCAGGCCGGCACGGCGACGTCCACAACGACGGAGCAGTAGCGTCAACTGGCGGGTGAATAGACGCTGTCGATGGCGGGCGCCTCGTTGCTGAGTGCCTTGCCACGCCCGACCAGGTCTTCGAGATGGGCAAGAACCGACAGGCCAGCTGCGCCATGAAGCCTGGGGTCGGTGTCGCGATAGATCGCACGCACGATATCAGGGATAGAGCAGTCGCCTGCAACAAGGCGTTCGAGGATGGCACGTTCGCGTATCTTGCGGTGCGCCTTCAGGCCGCGCACGAATTTCTGCGGTGAAACCACCGGGCCACCATGGCCGGGCAGGTAGATGCGGTCGTCGCGTCCGATCAGCTTTTCAAGTGAGGCCATGTAGTCGGACATCGCCCCGTCGGGCGGTGCCACGATCGAGGTCGACCAGGCCATCACGTGGTCGGCGGAAAACAGGATGCCTGTGCCTTCGAGCGCAAACGCGGCGTGATTCGCCGCATGGCCCGGCGTCAGCACCGCGCGCATGCTCCAGCGGTCGCCTTCTACAACCTGGCCATCGCCAACGACCAGGTCGGGAACGAAATCGGTGTCGCTGCTCGCGTCGAGCGGTGCGATTTCACCGATGCGCAATGGACGAGCCGAGCGGTGCGGCCCTTCGGCGACCGTCACGGCCCCGGTCAGCGCCTTGAGCCGAGAGGCGAGCGGCGAGTGGTCGCGATGCGTGTGGCTGACGAAGATGTGGCTGACCGGACGGCCGGCAATGGCGCGGACCAGCGCCTCGAGATGCGCATCGTCTTCGGGGCCGGGGTCGAGGATCGCCAGCGTTTCGCTGCCAATGATGTAGCTGTTGGTGCCGTGGAAGGTGAAAGCGCTCGGATTGTTGGCGGTGAGCCGCACAACGCTGTCCGCGACGGCGACGGGCTGGCCGTAGGCGGGTTCGAAGCGTTTGTCGAAATCGAGAGACATGGCCAGCCGATATCTGTGAGTTCGGGGAGCGAACGGCAAATTCGTTTGCCGCTTAGCACGGAAGACAATATAGGGAAAACCACGTCTACAGCGCTTTGGCGCGCTTACCACAAGGGGATTTACATGGCTGTTGCATCCAGTTCCACCGCGCTCGTTTCCGCGGCGCTGCCCGAAAAGGGTGCGATGCGCCTGGCGACCCAGCTTCTCCTGGCTGTCGCCGGCTCGCTGCTGCTCATCGCTTCGGCCAAGACGAAGGTCGTGCTCGGACCAGTCGACATGTCGCTGCAGACTCTCGTCGTGCTGGGCATCGGTGCAGCCTACGGCCTGCGCCTCGGCGTAGCGACCTTGCTGCTCTACATGGCGCAGGGCGCCATGGGCTATCCGGTGTTCCAGAGCACGCCTGAGAAGGGCCTCGGCATCGCCTACATGCTCGGCTCGACCGGTGGCTATCTCCTGGGCTTCGTCGCCATGGCGGCAATCGTTGGCTGGGCCGTCGATCGCGGCTGGGGACGCAGCATCGTCAAGATGCTCGGCGCCATGCTCGTCGCCGAAGTCGTCATGATGGCACTCGGATTTTCGTGGCTGTCGCTGCTGATCGGTGCTGAAAAGTCCTGGCAGTTCGGCGTCGTGCCGTTCATCGTGCCGGATCTGATCAAGGTCGCACTTGCTGCCGCGGCTGTTCCGGCCGTTTGGGCGCTGCTGCCCAAGAAGGGCTGATCAGTCAGCAGCGAGTACTGGTTTTAGCAACGCCCCGGCCTTAGAAAGGCCGGGGCGTTTGCATTTGAAGAGACGGAGATCATGACTGTTCTTGTCACGGGCGCGGCTGGCTTCATCGGTTTCCATGTCGCCAGGCGACTTCTAGCCGAGGGCCATGATGTCGTTGGTTTTGACAGCGTCACCGACTACTACGACACCTCGCTCAAGCGCTCGCGTCTCGACGTGCTCGCCGAACATGGGGATTTCCGCCTCATCCAGGCTGATCTCGCCGATGCGGCGGCGGTGAAATCGGCATTCGAGTGCCGTCCCGAGGTCGTCATCAACCTCGCGGCACAGGCCGGGGTGCGTTACTCGCTCGATCATCCCCAGGCCTATGTCGACGCCAACATCACGGGTTTTCTCAACATCCTCGAAAACTGCCGGGCGATGCCGCCGAAACACCTGATCTATGCCTCGTCGAGCTCGGTCTATGGCGGCAACAAGAAGCAGCCCTATTCGCCGCGCGACGGCGTCGACCATCCGGTCAGCCTGTATGCGGCGACCAAGAAAGCCAACGAGTTGATGGCGCATACCTACAGCCATCTGTTCGGCGTGCCGGCAACCGGTCTGCGTTTCTTCACGGTTTACGGCCCCTTGGGGCGGCCAGACATGGCCTACTACAAGTTCACCCGCGCCATCTTCGCCGGGGAGACCATCGACATCTACAATGGCGGCGACATGTACCGCGACTTCACCTACGTCGACGACATCGTCGAAGGCATCGTTCGCGTGATCGACCTGCCGCCCAGGGCCGATCCAGACTATGACATCGCAGCCGGCGGTGCGTCGGGCAGCTGGGCGCCGCACCGGGTGATGAATATCGGCAATCGCCGCAAGGAACATCTGATGGAGATGATCCGTGTTCTCGAACGCGCTACGGGCCGCGAGGCGGTGAAGAATTTCATGCCGCTGCAGCCGGGCGACGTACTGAGCACCTGGGCTGACGTGAGCGACCTCGAAGCATTGATCGGCGAGCTTCCACACACGCCGATCGAAGAGGGATTGGTCCGCTTCGTCGATTGGTACGGCAGGTATTACCGCGTCCAGTAGCGAAGCGACCGGTCAGGCATACTGCGCTCCCGTTACGGTGCTACCGACAGCATTGCCCGGCAGATAGGTCGCGCCGCCGCCGACCGTGTTGATCACGCCGTTGAGGCTGGTGTTGTAGCGAGTTCCCGTAGCCGCACCGTTGAAGGTCATGCCGCCACAGCTAATATTGCCGTTCTGGCAGGACGCGAAGGCCGTCGCGAAAGCCGGCGTGCCGACAAACGTGACCGTACGGCCTTCGGTGGTGATCGCTCCGCCGCTGCGCGTGCTCCAATGGATCGGCGAGGGTCCGGTAATGGCGTAGTTGCCGGTGGCGGTCACGGCACCGTTGTTCTGGCTCATGATGTGGCCCTGGGCGCAGGCGCCGAACCTGACATTCTGGAACTGGATCGTGCCGCCGTCGGCATCCAGGCCAAACCCGCTGGTGGCCGTCCTGACCTTCAGGCCCTTGAGCAGACAGTGCGTGCCCGCTGGAGCAGTGATGGCGCTGGACGCGGTGGTGGAGATGATGACGCTGGCGGGCGCGCCGCTGTTGCCGGCGAGAACCAGGGCCGATGCGCTCGCCTGGCCTACCGTAACCGGAATGGTCAGCGCGCCGCTGTAGGTTCCGTCGCCAATCTGGATGGTGACGGTGAAACCGGCAAGGTCGAGACTTGCTGCGACGTCGAGGGCCTTCTGGATGGTCATGAGCGCGCCGCCGGCCGTGTTGGCGAGCCCTGTGTTGGCATCTGACCCATCCGTGCGAACGTAGTATGTGCGGTTGCCGGTGAGCATCTCACGCACGTGATGTTTGGCCACTGCCTGGTTCTGGTCCGTCAGAGCCAGGCCTGGCTGCAGCAGCACGCGCCCGTCGCTGCCGCGGACCTTCAGCGCTTCCATCCAGGTCGAGCCGTCGGGCGACACCTTCACATGCCAATCGTCGTCGCCAGCTAGGCCGAACTCTGCTCGGCCCGAATAGCCGGTCTGAAACAGCAAGGAGCCATTGTCGCCGGCGGCGGCCTTGTTGATCTTGACCTGCTGTCCCGCGCCCAGATTGTCGAACAGCACGGCCTGGCTCTTCACCGACAACCGGTTGGCCGTATCGGCAGTGGTATTGATGCCGACCATGGCGACCGGATTGACTCCGAGCGCCACCGCATCCTGCCAGGCGCTGCCATCATGGGCGAAGATGCGCTGTTCGTCGTTCACCCAGGCGATCCAGCCTTTTGCTGGGACGTGGAAAGCCCAGGCGCCGTCTTGCCAGGCTGCTATCTGTCCGCTCTTGCCGGTCCAGGCGCCCGCTCCCGCGGCGGCGACGATGTAGCGGTCACCTTCGACGGGCAAAGCAGGCGGCGCGGCCATGTGCCGGTCGAGAACCGAAAGCTGCACCACGACATCCAGCGCCAGCAGCGCCTCGTTGTGGGTGACGTGCTTCTGTGCCTGCGACGGCATGATGAAGGGCATCTTCAGATTGGTCGTTTGGTCCAAGGCCGGCTCCTGTCGTTGGCTTTGGTGCAATGATAAGGCCGCGCGGAAGGGCGTGGACAAACGGGCGTCTCTATCCACGCTTGGAGCCTGATCGCGTACGCGGTGGAATTGCATTCCCGTAGTCGTCGTGCAGGGGGCAAAACTGACTTGGCAGGCCCTCAAATTTGGTCTTGTGCTGCTTGAGACGCCGCCGGTTTGCAAGGAAACTGCGCGCAACAGGTCATTTCGGCGCCAAAGCCGCGACCAGGAACGATTTCCGAAGGCCTTGCAATGCTTGCCAGACTGACTCACCTGGACCGTCTCGAGGCGGAGGCGATCCACATATTCCGTGAGGTCGCCGCCACTTTTACCAAGCCTGTGATGCTCTATTCCGTGGGAAAGGATTCCTCGGTCCTGCTGCATCTGGCGATGAAGGCATTCTATCCGGCCAAGCCGCCATTTCCGTTCCTCCACGTCGACACGACCTGGAAATTCCGCGAGATGATCGAGTTCCGCGATGCCATGGCGCGCGAGCTCGGCTTCGACCTGCTCGTCCACGTCAACCCTGACGGCGTCCGCGATAATATCAATCCATTCGACCACGGCTCGAACACGCATACCCACGTCATGAAGACGGTCGGCTTGCGCCAGGCGCTCGACAAATACGGCTTCGACGCGGCATTTGGCGGTGCCCGCCGCGACGAGGAAAAGTCGCGAGCCAAGGAGCGCATCTTCTCGTTCCGCAACGCCCAGCATGCGTGGGACCCGAAGAACCAGCGCCCGGAAATGTGGAAGATCTTCAATACCCGCGTTTCCCCGGGTGAATCGATCCGCGTCTTCCCGCTCTCCAATTGGACCGAGCTCGATATCTGGCAGTACATCTTGCAGGAAAACATCCCGATCGTGCCGCTCTATTTTGCCAAGCACCGGCCAGTGGTCGAGCGCGACGGAATGCTGATCCTGCGCGACGACGACCGCATGAAGCTGCATCCCGGCGAGGTGGTGGAAAACAAGCTTGTGCGCTTCCGCACGCTCGGCTGCTACCCGCTGACCGGGGCGATCGAATCCGATGCGGACAGCCTCGAAGGCATTGTCAGCGAGATGCTGACTGCCCGCACATCCGAGCGGCAGGGACGCCTCATCGACCGCGACGAAGCCGGTTCGATGGAAAAGAAGAAGCGCGAAGGGTATTTCTGAGAATGCGCCACGCCATGGCCACCACGATCGAGCCCGCCGAAAGCGTCCGCGATTACCTCGCAGCGCAAGAGCAGAAATCGCTCCTGCGCTTCCTGACCTGCGGTTCGGTGGATGACGGCAAGTCGACGCTGATCGGCCGGCTGCTGTCCGACACCAAGCAGATCTTCGAGGATCAACTGGCAGCACTAGAACGTGACTCGCGCAAGCATGGCACGACAGGCGAGGACGTCGATTTCGCGCTGCTCGTCGACGGCTTGGAGGCCGAGCGCGAACAGGGCATCACCATCGACGTTGCCTATCGCTTCTTTGCCACTCCCAAGCGCAAGTTCATCGTCGCCGATACGCCCGGCCACGAACAGTACACGCGAAACATGGCGACGGGCGCTTCGACGGCCGATCTCGCCATCGTCCTGGTCGACGCGCGCCAAGGGGTGCTGCGCCAGACCCGGCGCCACTCGATCATCGCCTCGTTGCTCGGCATCAGGAACATTGTCGTTGCCGTCAACAAGATCGATCTCGTCGGTTTCGACCAGAAGGTGTTCGAACGCATCACAGCTGAATATGCGGTCTTTGCCGAGAGCCTCGGCTTCAAGTCGATCGTGCCGATCCCGATGTCGGCGCGCTTTGGCGACAACGTCATGCGGCGCTCGGACAAGATGGGCTGGTACTCCGGCCCGACGCTCATCGAGCATCTCGAAACCGTGGTGGTCGAGGAAGAGGCGGTCGCGCGTCCGTTCCGCTTTCCGGTGCAATATGTGAACCGGCCCAATCTCGATTTCCGCGGCTTTGCCGGAACCATTGCCTCAGGCTCAATCTCGCAGGGCGACGAGATCGTCGTCGCGAAGTCGGGCAAGCCCTCGACGGTCAAGCGCATCGTTGCCCATGGCGGCGACCTGCGGACGGCGGTTGCAGGCCAGGCGATCACGCTGGTGCTCGATGACGAGGTCGAGGTTTCGCGCGGCAATGTGCTTGTGACCCCTGACGCGCGACCGCATGTCGCCGACCAGTTCGCTGCCAATGTCGTGTGGTTCGACGAAAACGCGCTGCTGCCCGGCCGCTCCTATATCCTGCGCACCGAGACCGACCAGGCGAGTGCCACAATTACCGAGCTCAAGTACCGTATCAACGTCAACGACTTTGCTCATGAAGCGGCGAAGTCGCTGGAGATGAACGAGGTCGGCGTCTGCAATGTCTCGGTCCAGTCGCCTGTTGCCTTTGACAGCTTCGCCGACAATCGCACCACCGGCGCTTTCATCCTGATCGACCGGATCAGCAATGCCACCGTCGGTGCCGGCATGATCGTGCATGCGCTGCGCCGGTCCGAGAACATCCACTGGCAGTCGCTCGACGTGTCGCGCAAGGCTCGTGCCGACCTCAAGAACCAGCGGCCTTCGGTACTCTGGTTCACCGGCCTGTCAGGCTCCGGCAAGTCGACGGTCGCCAACCTTCTGGAAAAGAAGCTGCACGCGGCCGGCCGCCACACCTACGTGCTCGATGGCGACAATGTCCGCCACGGCCTCAACCGGGATCTCGGCTTCACCGACGAAGACCGGGTCGAAAATATCCGTCGGGTCGCCGAAGTCGCCAAGCTGATGGCCGACGCCGGCCTGATCGTCATCGTGTCGTTCATTTCGCCCTTCCGTGCCGAGCGTCGCATGGCGCGCGAGATGATGGGGCAGGGCGAGTTCGTCGAGGTCTTTGTCGACACGCCGTTCGAGGAATGCGCCAAGCGCGACCCCAAAGGGCTTTATGCGCGTGCCCTGGCCGGTGCGATCAAGAATTTCACCGGCGTCGATTCACCCTATGAAACTCCGGAGAATCCTGAGATTCATCTCCAGACCCTCGGCAAGACGCCTGAGGAGATGGTCGAGGCGGTCGAGAGCTGGTTGAATGAGCGTGACCTTGCAGAACGTCAATACGACGACGGCGGCGGCATCTGACGCGGCGATCCTCGAACTGCTCGAACGCCTTGCGCTCGACGCGGGGCGCGCGGTGATGGAGGTCTTTCATTCCGGGATCACGGTAACCGACAAGGCGGACGCTTCGCCTGTCACCCAGGCCGATCGTGCCGCCGAGCACGTGATACTCGAAGGCCTGCGCGCGGCCTTTCCCGACGTGCCCTGTGTCGCCGAGGAAGAGACAGCCGAAGGCGTAGTTCCGCCTGAGCTCGGCAGGACGTTCTTTCTCGTCGACCCGCTTGATGGCACCAAGGAGTTCGTCAGGCGCCACACCGATTTCACCGTCAACATCGCACTGATCAGGGACGGCGCGCCTAAGATCGGCGTGGTATATGCGCCGTGCACCGGCCGCTTCTTCTCCGGTCGTCCAGGCAGAGCGGAGGCTTTCGAGGCTCGCGACGGCAAGCCCGTCTCGGAGCGCCATCGCATTCACGTGCGCGAGGGACGTCAGCCGCTGACCATTGTTGCCAGCCGTTCGCACCGCACGCCCGAGACCGATGCCTTCATCAAGAAGGTTTCGGCCGCCGAAATCGTTTCGGTGGGTTCGTCTCTGAAATTCTGCCTGGTGGCGGCCGGCGAGGCAGACCTCTATCCGCGCTTCGGCAGGACGATGGAATGGGATACGGCAGCTGGCGATGCGGTACTGCGCGCCGCGGGTGGAAGCACCCATACGCTCGATGGCAAGCCGCTGGTTTATGGCAAGCGCAACCAGGCGGACGATGCGGATTTCGCCAATCCGCATTTTGTCTCGAGCGGCCGGATCATCGACCCGGCCTTCATCTTCTGATCAGAAAATCGCCGCTTACTCAGCCGCGATCTTGGCCGAGTTCGAGCCGACATAGTTGCGGATCGCGGTGATGATCTTGTCCTGGTCGGATTCGCTGAGATAGGGATGCATCGGCAAGCACAGGATCGTGCCCGGCACGGCTTCCGAAACCGGCAGGCCGCCCGGTGCGCGCGGATAGTCGCGATAGGCGACCTGGGTGTGCAGCGGCTTCACATAGTAGATGACCGAAGGAATGCCCTGCTCCTGCAGGTGCGCCTTGAGCCCGTCGCGGCCGGTGGCCTCGATGGCATATTGCGCCCAGGCCGAACGGCCGCCTTCCGGCGCGCGCGCAGCCTTGATGACGTCGCCCAGGCCGTCGGCATAACGCTTTGCGACAGCCGCGCGGGCCTGCATCTCGTCTTCGAGGATGGCAAGCTTTTCAATCAGGATCGCGGCCTGCAGCGTGTCGAGCCGCGAATTCAGGCCGACATGGATGTTGTCGTACTGGGTCTCGCCCTTGCCGTGGAAGGCGAAGGAGCGCAGGCGCGCTGCGAACGCGTCGTCGTTGGTGAACATCGCGCCGCCGTCGCCGTAGCAGCCCAACGGCTTGGCCGGGTAGAAGCTGGTGGATGCGACATGGCCGTATGCGCCGCACATCTTGCCGTCCTGCGAGCCGCCGATCGACTGGGCGGCGTCTTCGATGACCAGGAGGTTCTCCCGCTTGGCGATGGCGTCGATCGCGGCATAGTCGGCTGCAATGCCGAACAGATCGACCGGTATGATCGCCTTCGGCTTGAGACGGCCTTCCGCCTTGATCATGGCGATCGCGGCTTCGAGGCTTTTGATGTCGATGTTGTAGGTGTCGGGCTCGATGTCGACGAACACCGGCTCGGCCTTGGCGAGCGCCACCACTTCGGCGGTGGCGGCGAAGGTGAAGCTCGGTACGAACACGGCATCGCCGGGGCCGATGCCCGAGGCGAGAAGCGGCAGCAAAAGGGCGTCGGTGCCGTTGGCGCAGGCCACGACATGCTTGACGCCGACATACTTGGCCAGCTGGTTTTCGAACTCGGTGACTTCAGGACCGAGGATGTAGCGGCCGTCGTCGACGACCTTGTCAATTGCCGCCTTCAGACGGTCGCGGATTCTTTCGCGTTGTGCGCCGAGATCGATGAACTGCATTATGGCCCCAAAACCCAATCGTTTTCTTCGGGCCGCTGATAGCAGAGTTGCCGAAATCGAAAAAGACGACCGGCCTGCGGCATCCTTGGCGCGCCTGCGGTTCTTGTTACTTTCGGTTGACGCGTTTTCGCGCTCAAATTGGCGGAAAACATGGGATTTCGCGGGCAGGCTGCTGAGCCGGCTTGGCGAAGCGAAACATAAAGTGATCGGCCAAACCGCCGGAAAACGGCGAAATCAGGCCAATTCACGTCGCCATGGCGGGTTTGCGCCGGCGCGTGAAACAGTCACCGCAGCGGCACGCGCGCCAAGTAAAAGCGCCTTTTCAATGGCTGCTTCGGACAGCTTGGCTATGGCGTTTTTGGCCAGAACATTCTGTTCGTGCAACGAGGCGAGGACGCCTGCGTTGAAGGTGTCGCCGGCACCGACGGTATCGACAACGGTCACCTTTTCCGGCGTGACTGTAACTGTGTGCTCGTCGCTATAAGCGGTGGCGCCCTTGCTGCCCTTGGTGATGATGATCAGCGAAGGGCCCTTGCGCAGCCAGTTGGCAGCAATCTCGTCATGGCTGCCGGTCTCGCCGAACCATTCGAGATCCTCGTCCGAGAGCTTGACGATATCTGCCATGGCAAGCATGCGCAGCATGCGCTCAAGGTGAGCCTGCTTGTCCAGGATGAAACCGGGCCGGATGTTGGGATCGAACATCATCACGCGGTTTTTGTGCTCGCGCTTCATCAGTGCTTCATAGGCCGAACCGCACGGCTCAGGGATCAGGCTGATCGCGCCGAACAGCATTGCGTCCACGTCGCCGCCAAGCGCTGGCAGGTCCATTTCCGTGAGCATTCGCCCGGCGGTGTTCTCGTCGTAGAAAGTGTAGGTCGCGTGACCATCGCTAAGCCGGACGAAGGCGAGCGTGGTCGGGCGCGGCGAGACATTGGCATAGAGCGAGCCGACATTGCTGGCGGCAAGGACCTCGCGGATCTGCTGGCCGAACAGATCGGAGGAGAGCCCGGAAAAGAACTCCACCGGCACGCCGAGGCGCCCGAGGGCTATGGCCGAGTTGAAGATCGCGCCGCCGGCATAGGGCGCAAAGGCCGGTTCACCTGCCTGGCTTTGCCTTGGCAGCATGTCGATGAGCGCCTCGCCGCAGCACAGGATCATGGCTAGCCGGTTCCTTTTGGATAGATGACACCCTTGCGGATGATGACATTGGCGTAGAGCCTTGGCTCGCCGGTGGCAATGACCGTGTGTGCCGCCTTCACCCGTTCGTAGAAACTATTGCCGGCGAGCGGCACGACCGCGAAGCCGGGCGCCCTGCTGGCGCAGACCGCGTCGATCTCTTCGTGCACTTGGTCGGACAAGGTCGGGTCGCCCTTGACCGACGAGCGGAAGATCGCTTGCGGTACGAAGTCGTCCACCGGCATCACCTGGAGGATGGCGTCGAGCACCGGGATCAGTCCCAGCCCATCGGCGCGGATGACCCGCCGTCCGTGTTCAAGGGCCGGGTAGTTGCCGTCGACGATGGCAATCTCGTCGCCGTGCCCCATGGCGCGCAGAGTGAAGAGCAGGTCCGGACCGAGCAGGGCAGGAATGCCTATGAGCACCTTCAAACCCCTCGCGATGGAGCTGTCGAGCCGATCAGGAAACGTTCCGAAAGCGGCAGGCTGGCTCCGCCCAAGGCGCGCGCATGGATACCCACCGTGCCCTCACGAACGCTCGGCATGCGCAAGCCTTCGACGTCGATCTTGCCGATCGCTGCCTGCACGGCATCAACGAGCCGCGCACGGATCGTTGGTGGCATCCAGCCGTCGATGACAGCGCATTCGAAGTCGATGACCGATGCCGATGCAACGATCGCATAGGCGAGCGCATACGACGCGGTTGCGATCCACGCATCCAGTTCGGGGCCGAGTTCGCCCCATTCTTCCGGGGAGGTCCACAGATAGGCGGCGTCGATGCCTTTGGCGTTCAGGGCCTTTTCGAGCACGGCGATCGATGCGATGTCGATAAGCTGCGTTGGCTTGCCGCCGGGGCCTGGAACGGGCATCGAGCCGAGTGCTCCGGCATTGCCGGTCGGTCCGCCAAAGAGCCTGCCGTTAAGCACCACGCCGCCGCCAGCAAAGGCGCCGATGTAGAAATAGACGAAGTCGCGCAATGTGCCGATGTCACCGAAAACCAGCTCGGCCCCGCAGGCCGACGTGGCGTCGTTCTGCAGATAGACGGGAAATCCGAACAGCGCCTGCAGGTCGCTGCGGATGTCGCGGTTGCGCCATTCGTCCATGATCTCGCGCGGGGCGCCAGCGGTATCGACCCAGTTCCACAGTTCGAACGGCATGGCGACACCGAGGCCGGCGATGCGTTGATCCTGTTCGCGCTTCAGAGTGGCGCGCATCTGGGCGATGCCCGACTTGACGAAGTCGATGGTGTCGCGCGGGGTGGGGTAGCGGTAGGAATTCTGCAGCATCGCGCGCGTCTTGCCGACAAAATCGATCAGCACAAGCTCGGCGCTGCGCCGCCCGATCTTGAGGCCAATGAAATAGGCGCCATCAGGATCGAGCGCCATCGGGATGGAAGGTTGGCCGATCTTGCCGCGCACCGGCGCTTGCCTGAGCAAAAGGCCCTCGTCTTCCAGTTCGCGCATGATGACCGAGACTGTCTGGGCCGACAGGCCGGTCATGCGCGCGATGTCGGATTTCGCCAGCGCGCCGCTCTGCCGCACCAGCGAAAGCACCAGCCGTTCGTTGTGCTCGCGCATACCGCTTTGATTGGTGCCGCGCGGCTGCGGGCTCTCCGCAGCATCTGGCGATCCTTGCCTCACACTCCCGGCCTCCACCGGCTTCCTCCCCGTGATTTCCATCTTTTTGTTTTGGGACAGAATGCGGGCCGACTGCAATCCTGTCAATAATAAATAAGAGTGATTTAATTATTGACTCGTGGTTGCGTTTGGTGTTTCGTTGATGCCGGATACTCGACTGGGAAGAGTGCATGAGTGTCCGGGGCGGCGCCCGGTGGACGGGGCCGCATGGTTTGATTTTGGGAGGAGTACCCGATGAAGTTTTCAGTTCTGAAGACGACCGTCTTTGGTGCGGTTGCAGCACTTGCCGGTTTCGCAGCGCCTGCTTCGGCTGCCGACGTTGGCGCATGCCTGATCACGAAGACCGACACCAATCCCTTCTTCGTCAAGATGAAAGAGGGTGCCACCGCCAAGGCGGCTGAGCTCGGCGTGACGCTGAAGAGCTATGCCGGCAAGATCGATGGCGACAGCGAAAGCCAGGTCGCGGCGATCGAAACCTGCATCGCCGATGGCGCCAAGGGCATCCTGATAACGGCTTCCGACACCAAGGGCATCGTGCCGACGATCAAGAAGGCGCGCGATGCGGGCATTCTGGTGATCGCGCTTGACACCCCGCTTGAGCCAGCCGATGCGGCTGACGCGACATTCGCCACCGACAACCTGCTTGCCGGCAAGCTGATCGGCCAGTGGGCCGCCGCGACTCTCGGCGACAAGGCCAAGGACGCAAAGATTGCCTTCCTCGATTTGACCCCGTCGCAGCCCACCGTCGACGTTTTGCGCGACCAGGGCTTCATGATGGGCTTCGGCATTGACGTGAAGGATCCCAACAAGATCGGTGACGAGGACGATGCCCGCATCGTTGGTCACGACGTCACCAACGGCAACGAAGAGGGCGGCCGCAAGGCCATGGAAAATCTTCTCCAGAAGGATCCCGGCCTAAACGTCGTCCATACCATCAACGAGCCTGCCGCCGCGGGTGCCTATGAGGCTCTCAAAGCTGTCGGCATGGAAAAGAACGTTTTGATCGTTTCCGTCGACGGCGGTTGCCCAGGCGTCAAGAACGTCGAGGCCGGCGTTATCGGTGCAACCTCGCAGCAATATCCGCTGGCCATGGCCGCCCTCGGCATCGAGGCGATCAAGAAGTTTGCCGACACCGGCGAAAAGCCCAAGCCGACCGAAGGCAAGGCCTTCTTCGACACGGGTGTGTCGCTGGTGACCGACAAGCCGGCTGCGGGTGTTGAATCCATCGACGTCAAGTCCGGCCTTGAGAAGTGCTGGGGTTGATCTAGGCGCCTGACGGCGTGACACTCTCTTCAGACGAAGGGCGGCCCCTTGGTCGCCCTTCCTACAAGAGGGATAGAAATCCCTCATTGGGAGGAAATCGACATGTCTGACGCATCGGCAAACGCCGGGCGACCGCAGGAGTTCGAGAAAGTTCTCTCGGGCAGCGACACGTCAGTGGCAAGCTTCGACACACATACCCGCTCGCCGGTAGAAAAGGTCCAGCACTTTTTGCATTCGAACCCGGCGGCGGTCCCGCTGATCGTGCTCGTCGCCTCGCTGATCGCCTTCGGCGTCATCATAGGCGGCAAGTTCTTCTCTGCATTTTCGATGACTCTGATCCTGCAGCAGGTCGCCATCACCGGCATCATCGGCGCTGCGCAGACGCTGGTCATCCTGACCGCCGGCATCGATCTTTCGGTCGGCGCTATCATGGTGCTGTCATCGGTGGTGATGGGACAGTTCACCTTCCGCTATGGCTTGCCACCCTCGTTGGCGATCCTTTGCGGCTTTGCCGTCGGCGCCTTCTGCGGCTGGGTCAACGGCGTGCTCGTCGCCTATATGAGGTTGCCGCCGTTCATCGTCACTCTTGGCATGTGGCAGATCGTGCTCGCCTCGAATTTTCTCTATTCGGCGAATGAGACAATCCGCGCCCAGGATATCGAAGCGCAAGCGCCGATCCTCCAATTGTTCGGCGCGACGTTCAGGCTTGGCAATGCGGTGTTCACGTATGGCGTGGTCGCCATGGTGCTCCTAGTGATGGTGCTTTGGTACATCTTGAACCAAACTGCCTGGGGTAGGCACGTCTATGCCATCGGTGATGACCCCGAGGCGGCCCAGCTTTCCGGCGTACGCGTCAACAGGGTGCTGATTTCTGTCTACGTCATTTCCGGGCTGATCTGTGCGCTCGGTGGCTGGGTGCTCATCGGCCGTATCGGCTCGGTTTCGCCGACCGCTGGCCAGTTCGCCAACATCGAATCCATCACTGCGGTGGTGATCGGCGGCGTCTCGCTGTTCGGCGGGCGCGGTTCGATCCTCGGCATGCTGTTTGGCGCGCTGATCGTCGGCGTCTTCCAGCTGGGCCTGCGCCTGATCGGCACCGACCCGCAGTGGACCTATCTGTTGATCGGCGCGCTCATCATCATCGCTGTCGCCATCGACCAGTGGATCAGAAAGGTTGCAGGCTAATGTCGACCGAACCACTTCTCACCGCCCGCGGCCTGGTCAAGCGCTACGGCCGTGTTACCGCCCTCGACCAGGCCGATTTCGACCTCTATCCCGGCGAAATCCTCGCCGTGATCGGCGACAACGGTGCCGGCAAATCCTCGCTGATCAAGGCAATCTCAGGCGCGATGACGCCCGACGAAGGCGAAATCCGTCTCGAAGGCAAGGTGATCAACTTCAAGGCGCCGATGGAAGCCCGCGACGCCGGCATCGAGACGGTTTACCAGAACCTTGCTTTGTCGCCGGCCCTGTCGATCGCCGACAACATGTTCCTGGGCCGCGAGATCAGGAAGCCAGGTATACTCGGCAACTGGTTCCGCATGCTCGACCGAACGACCATGGAAAAGCGCGCCCGCGACAAGCTGACGGAGCTTGGCCTGATGACCATCCAGAATATCAGCCAGTCGGTCGAGACCCTGTCTGGCGGCCAGCGTCAGGGCGTGGCGGTGGCGCGCGCCGCCACCTTCGGCTCCAAGGTCGTCATCATGGACGAGCCGACGGCGGCATTGGGGGTCAAGGAATCGCGGCGCGTGCTGGAACTGATCCTCGACGTGAAACGGCGGGGCCTGCCGATCGTGCTGATTTCGCACAACATGCCGCATGTGTTCGAAGTGGCCGACCGCATCCACATCCATCGCCTTGGCCGCAGGCTCACGGTCATCGATCCGAAGGAGTATACGATGTCGGATGCCGTCGCCTTCATGACCGGGGCGAAGGCGCCGCCGGAGGCGGCGCTCGCCGCCTGAGCAGTCGGCCACAACCTTAAGTCTCCGCGTCGCGCAATATTGACGCGGAGGTTTAAATCGATTGAGATCGCATTCGGAATGGCTAACATGAGTGCGGGAGGACAGGTGTCGGCGAGGGAGGCAACAAACCGGTGGCCGAACAGCATGCGAGAGGCGACATGACCCGCGCAGAGACCCCTAAAATCCCGCAGCCGCAGCTTGGCGACACCAGCCCTGAGGCCCTTGCTGCTGAAATCCTGAAGGCGCTGAAGTACCGGCTCGGCAAGGACGCTACCGTTGCCACCGAATACGATTGGCTGACAGCATCGATCAAGGTGGTGCGCGACCGCATCGTCGATGAATGGATTTCCTCCACCAAGGAGGCTTACGACCAGAGCGCCAAGCGGGTCTACTACCTCTCCTTGGAGTTCCTGATCGGTCGCCTGATGCGCGACGCGTTCTCCAATTTGGGCCTGATGGAAGCGATGCGTGAGGCACTTGCTTCACTCGGCGTCGACTTCGATGTCATTGCCAAGCTGGAGCCCGATGCGGCGCTCGGCAATGGCGGTCTTGGCCGCCTTGCGGCCTGCTTCATGGAAAGCATGGCGACCGTCGACATTCCCGCCCATGGCTACGGCATTCGTTATGCCAACGGCATGTTCCGTCAGGAGATACATGACGGCTGGCAGGTCGAATTGCCTGAAACCTGGCTCGAACATGGAAATCCTTGGGAATTCGAGCGCCGCGAGCGTGCGTTTGAAGTCGGCTTCGGCGGATCGGTCGAATCCATCACCGCCAAGGACGGGCGGCTCGAGCGTCATGTGTGGAAGCCGACCGACCGGGTGCTGGCCGTAGCCTACGACACACCAGTGGTCGGCTGGCGCGGTGCGCGTGTGAACACGCTGCGCCTCTGGTCCGGCATGCCGCTCGACCCGATCCTGCTCGACGCATTCAACGCGGGCGACCACATCGGCGCGCTGCGCGAAAGCAACAAGGCCGACGCGCTGTCGCGCGTGCTCTATCCGGCTGACGCTACGCCGGCAGGCCAGGAGCTTCGGCTGCGCCAGGAGTATTTCTTCTCCACCGCCTCGCTGCAGGACATCCTTCAGCGGCATCTGAGCCAGTATGGGGACCTGAATTCCTTGCCTGACAAGGCAGCGATCCATCTCAACGACACGCATCCGGCTGTGGCTGTGCCCGAATTGATGCGGCTGTTGATGGACGTGCACGGGCTCGACTTCGATACGGCCTGGGGCATCACCAAAAGCACCTTTGCCTACACCAATCACACGCTGCTGCCGGAGGCGCTGGAAAGCTGGCCGGTGCCGCTGTTCGAGCGGCTGTTGCCGCGCCACATGCAGATCGTCTACGCGATCAACGCCGAAGTGCTGCTGGAAGCGCGGGCGACCGGCCGCTTCACCGGCGAACAGATCACCCGCATCTCGCTGATCCAGGAAAATGGCGAGCGCCGCGTGCGCATGGGCAATCTGGCCTTTGTCGGCTCGCACAGCGTCAATGGCGTCTCGGCTTTGCACACCGAACTGATGAAGGAGACGGTGTTCGCCGATCTCCACAGCCTTTATCCCGAACGCATCAACAACAAGACCAACGGCATCACGCCGCGCCGCTGGCTGATTCAATGCAATCCGGGCCTGACCGGACTGGCGCGCGAGGCGATCGGTGACCGCTTCCTCGACGAAATCGAGGCGATCCGGGAGCTGGATGGCCTTGCCGGCGACGCGGCGTTCCGGGAGAAGTTCGCCGGCGTCAAGCGCGCCAACAAGGAGAGGCTTGCCAATCTCGTTGCCGAGCGGCTGGGCATCAGGGTTGACCCGTCGGCGCTGTTCGACATCCAGATCAAGCGCATCCACGAATACAAGCGCCAGCTTCTGAACATCATCGAGGCGGTCGCGCTCTACGATCAGATCCGCTCGCATCCCGAGCGCGAATGGATGCCGCGGGTGAAATTCTTCGGCGGCAAGGCGGCGCCGAGCTACCACAACGCCAAGCTGATCATCAAACTGGCCAATGACGTCGCCAAGGTGATCAATCGCGACCCCTCGGTGCGCGGGCTGCTCAAGGTCGTCTTCGTGCCGAACTACAATGTCAGCGCCGCCGAAATCCTGATGCCGGCAGCAGACTTGTCGGAGCAGATTTCGACCGCCGGCATGGAGGCGTCGGGAACCGGCAACATGAAGTTCGCGCTCAATGGAGCGCTCACCATTGGCACGCTCGACGGCGCCAATGTCGAAATCAAGGAGCATGTCGGCGACGACAACATCTTCATCTTCGGCCTGACGACCGAGGAGGTAGCCCAGCGCCGCAACAGCGGCTACCAGCCGGGCGCGGTGATCGACGGTTCGCCCGAGCTCAAACAGGCGGTAGCGGCGATCTCGTCTGGCGTGTTTTCGCCCGACGATCCGGCCCGCTACCGCGAACTGATGGATGGGCTCTACCAGCACGACTGGTTCATGGTCGCGGCTGATTTCGATTCCTATGCCGCCGCCCAGCGGCAGGTCGATGCTGTCTGGCGCGACAGCCCGGACTGGTACGCGCGCGCCATCCGCAATGTCGCGCGTGTCGGCTGGTTTTCTTCCGACCGGACCATTCGACAATACGCCAAAGAAATCTGGAACGTGCCGGCCTGATGTGATTGCATGAGCTGACCTCGCGCAGAACCCTGGGAGGGGAAACCGCAACATGCTGAAGCCCGGCGCCGCCGCCGAAACGAAACCGGAGCTTGAAAAAGCGGCGGACAGCGATGTTGAGGCGATCGTCAACGGAACCCATGGCGATCCGTTCGCGGTGCTGGGACTCCAGCAATCGGGCAAAAGCTTCCTCGCACGCTGTTTCGTGCCGCACGCTGAATCTGTCACGGCCCACACGCTGGACGGCAAAGCCTGCGGCGAGCTTGCGCGCCGCAACGATACCGGTTTTTTCGAAGGCAAGTTGACGATCCGCAAGCGCCAGTCGCTGCGCTACCATGCGCGCAACGCGGGCGGCGACTGGTGGCTCACCGATCCCTACAGCTTCGGTCCGGTGCTTGGGCCGATGGACGACTACTTCATATCGGAGGGTTCGCATCTCAGGCTGTTCGACAAGCTTGGCGCGCATCTGATTTCGCATGAAGGCGTCGACGGCGTGCATTTTGCCGTGTGGGCGCCCAATGCCCATCGCGTCTCAGTCGTCGGTGATTTCAACGACTGGGACGGCCGCCGCCATTCGATGCGGTTGCGCCAGGACACCGGCATCTGGGAAATCTTCATTCCCGGCATCGGTCCCGGCCGGCCCTACAAGTTCGAGCTGATCGGTGCCCGAGGTGTCAGGCTTCCGCTCAAGGCCGATCCTTACGCCATCCGCTCCGAACTCAGGCCCGCGACAGCATCGGTGACCGACAGGCCCCAAGTCCACGAATGGGCCGACGACGCCCACCGCGCTTACTGGAAAGCCGCCGACCATCGGCGTCAGCCAATCAGCATCTACGAGGTTCATGCGGGCTCGTGGCAGCGGCGAGACGATGGTAGTTTCCTGTCTTGGGACGAGATGGCCGACAGGCTGATCCCCTACGTTGCGGAGACGGGGTTCACCCATATCGAGTTCCTGCCGATCTCCGAGCACCCTTACGATCCATCTTGGGGCTACCAGACAACAGGGCTCTATGCGCCCTCGGCACGTTTCGGCGATCCCGACGGCTTTGCCCGTTTTGTCGATGGCGCCCATCAGGCCGGGATCAGCGTCATTCTCGACTGGGTGCCCGCGCACTTTCCGGTCGACGAACACGGACTTGCGCATTTCGACGGCACGGCACTCTACGAACATGCCGACCCGCGCCAGGGCTTCCACCCCGACTGGAGCACCGCGATCTACAATTTCGGCCGACGCGAGGTGGTGTCCTTCCTGGTCAACAACGCGCTGTTCTGGGCCGAGAAATACCATGTCGATGGCCTGCGCGTGGATGCGGTGGCGTCGATGCTTTACCTCGACTACTCGCGCAAGGAAGGCGAGTGGATCCCCAACGAGTTTGGCGGCCGCGAAAACCTGGAGTCGGTCCGTTTCCTGCAGAAGATGAATGTCGCCGTCTATGGCACGCATCCCGGCGTGATGACGATTGCCGAGGAGTCAACGTCGTGGCCGAAGGTATCGCAACCGGTGCATGAGGGCGGGCTCGGCTTCGGCTTCAAATGGAATATGGGCTTCATGCACGACACGCTGGAGTATCTTTCGAAAGAGCCGATCCATCGTAAACATCACCACGGCGAGATCACATTCGGGCTAATCTACGCGTTCAGCGAGAATTTCGTTCTGCCGCTGTCCCACGACGAAGTCGTGCACGGCAAAGGCACGCTGCTCAGCAAGATGGCCGGCGACGACTGGCAGAAGTTTGCCACGCTGCGCGCCTATTACGCATTCATGTGGGGCTACCCCGGCAAGAAGCTTTTGTTCATGGGCCAGGAGTTTGCCCAGCGCGCCGAGTGGAACGAAGCGAAGGCGCTCGACTGGAACCTGCTCGACTATGCGCCGCACCGAGGCGTGCAGACCTTAGTGCGCGATCTCAACTTTCTCTACCGCTCGCGCCCGGCACTTCATGCGCGCGATTGCGAACCCGAGGGTTTTGAGTGGCTGATCGTCGATGACGCGGCGAACTCGGTGTTTGCCTGGCTGCGTAAGGCGCCGGGTGCTGCCCCTATTGCCGTCATTTCAAGCTTCACGCCGATCATGCGCGAAAACTATCGCGTGCCGCTGCCCAAGGCCGGCACCTGGCGGGAAATCTTCAACTCCGACGCGCTGGATTATGGCGGGTCGGGCAAGGGAAACAGCGGCGTGGTCACCGCACGGCCGACGGATGGAGGAGGGGCAGCCGCGACGCTGCTTCTGCCGCCGCTGGCGACGATCATGCTTGAATTTGTGGCGGACTGAGCAGGGAGGGTGCCATGGAAATCAAGAGAAACCAGCCGCTGGCGCGCGATGCCATGGCCTATGTCCTGGCGGGCGGGCGTGGTAGCCGGCTCAAGGAACTGACTGACCGGCGCGCCAAGCCAGCTGTCTACTTCGGCGGCAAGACGCGCATCATCGATTTCGCGCTCTCCAACGCGCTCAACTCGGGCATCCGCCGTTTGGGCGTCGCCACCCAGTACAAGGCGCATTCGCTGATCCGACACCTGCAGCGCGGCTGGAACTTCCTGCGGCCCGAGCGCAACGAGAGTTTCGACATCCTGCCGGCGAGCCAGCGTGTCTCCGAGACGCAGTGGTATGAGGGCACCGCCGACGCGGTTTACCAGAACATCGATATCATCGAGGCATATGGCCCTGAATACATGGTCATCCTCGCCGGCGATCACATCTACAAGATGGATTACGAGCTGATGCTGCGACAGCACGTCGATGCGGGAGCTGACGTCACCGTCGGCTGCCTTGAAGTGCCGCGCCTGGAGGCGTCGGGCTTCGGCGTCATGCATGTCGACAAGAAGGACAACATCATCTCCTTCATCGAAAAGCCGGCCGATCCGCCCGGCATTCCCGACAAGCCCGACTATGCGCTCGCTTCGATGGGCATCTATGTCTTCAAGACCAGGTTCCTGATGGAGCAGTTGCGCCGCGACGCCGCCGAGCCTGAATCGAGCCGCGACTTTGGCAAGGACATCATCCCCTACATCGTTCAGCACGGCAAAGCGGTTGCACATCGCTTCGCCAAATCCTGCGTGCGCTCGAGCACCGAAGGCGAGGCCTATTGGCGCGATGTCGGAACTGTCGACGCCTATTGGGAGGCCAATATCGACCTGACGGACATTACGCCCGAACTCGACCTCTACGATCGCGACTGGCCGATATGGACTTACTCCGAACTGACGCCGCCGGCCAAGTTCGTGCATGACGAGGACGGCCGTCGCGGCTCAGCCGTGTCGTCGCTCGTGTCGGGCGATTGCATCGTTTCGGGTGCTTCGCTGCGGCGGAGCCTGATCTTCACCGGCGCTCGGATCAATTCCTACGCTACGCTGGAAGATGTGGTGATGCTGCCGGCTTGCCATGTTGGACGCTATGCCCGGCTTAATCGCGTGGTCATCGATCACGGCGTACACATCCCCGAGGGGCTGGTCGTCGGCGAGGATCCCAAGCTCGACGCCAAGCGTTTCCGCGTCTCGGAAAAGGGCATCTGCCTGATCACCCAGGACATGATCAACAGGCTGGAGTTGTAACTGGTGCAGGTGCTTTCGGTCACGCCCGAGATTTTTCCGCTGATCAAGACCGGCGGGCTGGCCGACGTGACCGGCGCACTGCCAGTGGCGCTAGCCGGGCTGGGCATCAAGACGCGCAGTCTGGTGCCGGGTTATCCCGTTGTGATGGCTGCGCTGAAGAAGAAAAAAGCACTCCACCAATACGCGGCATTGCAGGGCGGCAAGGCGGCATTGCATGCAGCCGAGGTTGCTGGCCTCGATATGCTCGTGCTCGACGCGCCCCATCTGTTCGATCGGCCGGGTGGTCCGTATGGCGATGCCACGGGAGCCGACTGGCAGGACAATTGGCGGCGCTTCGCTGCGTTGGGTCGAGTTGGCGCCGACATCGCCTCTGGCGTGATCAAGGACTACAAGCCAGACATCGTGCATGCGCATGATTGGCAGTCGGCAATGACACTTGCCTACATGCGTTACGGCGAAGCGGCAAACGTGCCCTCGGTCATGACGGTTCACAATCTGGCCTTTCAGGGCCAGTTTGGTGCGAACATCTTCAACGGCCTTGGGTTGCCGCAGCAGGCTATGGCGCTGGACGGCGTCGAATATTATGGCGGCGTCGGTTTCCTCAAGGCAGGCCTGCAAGCTGCTTGGGCGGTCACCACGGTGAGCCCGACCTATGCTCAGGAGATCAGGTCGCCAGCCTTCGGCATGGGTCTTGACGGGCTGATCAACCTTCGGGCGGGCGAACTCCACGGTATCGTCAACGGCATCGACGACGACATCTGGAACCCCGAGACGGACAAGCACCTGGCCGCTACCTATACGGCCAAATCGTTGAAAAGCCGCAAGGCCAACAAACGCGCCATCGAAGAGCGTATGACCCTCGATAGTGATATGGGGCCGGTCTATTGCGTGGTCAGCCGCCTGACCTGGCAAAAGGGGATCGACATCCTCGCTTCCATCATCGATCCGGTTGTCGCCTCCGGTGCACGGCTGGCGATCCTCGGGTCGGGCGACGCAGGTCTGGAAGGCGCGCTCCTGGCCGCCGTCGCTCGTCATCGCGGGCGGGTCGGCGTCGTCATCGGTTATGACGAAGGGCTGTCGCATCTGCTCCAAGGCGGTGCTGACGGCATATTGATTCCATCGCGGTTCGAGCCCTGCGGCCTGACCCAGCTCTACGGCTTGCGCTATGGCTGCGTGCCGATCGTTGCCCGCACCGGCGGCCTTGCCGACACAGTCATCGACGCAAACGAGGCGGCCGTGGCGGCTGGTGTCGCAACCGGTTTCCAGTTCACGCCGGAAGATGCCGGCGCGTTTCATCACGCCATCCTGCGAGCGAATGCACTTTATGCCGAGCCGGCAGGCTGGACCTCCCTGCAGCGGCAAGGCATGAAATCGGATGTCTCCTGGGATCGAAGCGCCCAGAAATATGCCGCACTTTACCGCAAGCTTCTCTCAAAAAGGGATGCCTGAATGATTCGTACTGTCTCGACCTCGCCCTATGATGACCAGAAGCCCGGCACTTCGGGGCTGCGCAAGAAGGTGCCCGTCTTCCAGCAGCCCAACTATGCCGAGAATTTCATCCAGTCGGTGTTCGATTCGCTTGAAGGCTTTGCCGGCAAGACGCTGGTGGTTGGCGGCGACGGCCGCTTCTACAACCGCGAGGTGATCCAGAAGGTCATCGCCATGGCGGTGGCCAACGGCTTCGGGCGCGTCGTGGTGGGGCAGGGCGGCATACTGTCGACACCGGCGGCCTCCAACCTGATCCGCAAGCGCAAGGCCTTTGGCGGCATCATCTTGTCGGCCAGCCACAATCCGGGCGGGCCGAAAGAGGATTTCGGCATCAAGTACAATGCCGAAAACGGCGGCCCCGCGCCTGAGAAACTGACGGATGCGATCTACGCCCGCAGCAAGGTCATCTCGAGCTACAAGATCGCCGATGTCGGCCCGGTCGATCTCGACCGCCTTGGTACCTTCGAGGTTGGTGGCATCAAGGTCGAAGTCGTCGACCCCGTATCCGATTACGCCGAGCTGATGGAGACGCTGTTCGATTTCGACGCGTTGCGCGCGCTGTTCAAGTCAGGCTTCCGCATGCGTTTCGACGCCATGCACGCGGTGACCGGCCCCTATGCCAAGGAAATCTTGGAAAAGCGGCTTGGCGCTGCCAATGGCACCGCGCGCAACTTCGTGCCGCTGGAAGACTTCGGCGGCCATCATCCCGACCCGAACCTCGTTCACGCCAAGCATCTCTATGACGAGATGATGGGGCCGAACGCCCCCGACTTCGGAGCCGCGTCGGACGGCGACGGGGACCGAAACCTGATCATCGGCCGCGGAATCTTCATCACGCCGTCGGATTCGCTGGCGATGCTGGCGGCAAACGCCCATCTCGCGCCCGCCTACAAGACGGGCCTCAAGGGTATCGCGCGATCGATGCCGACGAGCGGTGCCGCCGACCGCGTCGCCGAAAAGCTCGGCATCGGCATGTATGAGACGCCGACCGGCTGGAAGTTCTTCGGCAATCTTCTCGACGCCGGCATGGCGACGATCTGCGGCGAGGAAAGTGCGGGCACCGGCTCCGACCATGTCCGGGAGAAGGACGGGCTGTGGGCCGTGCTGCTATGGCTCAACATCCTCGCCGTGCGCGGGGAAAGTGCCAAGGACATCGTCGCCAAGCACTGGGCGACTTACGGCCAGAACTACTATTCGCGTCACGATTACGAAGAGGTCGAGACCGATCGCGCCAACGCGCTGGTCGATGAGCTGCGCGGCAAACTGCCGACGCTGCCGGGCACAAGCGTGCGAGGAATGAAGATCGCCAGCGCCGACGACTTCGCATACCACGACCCGGTCGACGGCTCGGTGAGCAAGAACCAGGGCATCCGCGTGCTGTTTGAGGGCGGCTCGCGTGTTGTCTTCCGCCTGTCGGGTACGGGCACGTCGGGTGCCACATTGCGCGTCTATATCGACCGCTACGAGCCTGACCCGGCGCGCCATGGGCTCGACACGCAGGCAGCGCTTGCCGATCTGATCCAGGCGGCAGAGGACATTGCCGGCATCAAGAGCCATACCGGTCGCGACAAGCCGAGCGTCATCACCTGATGCCCATGGACGCAGAGGCTGCACATCGGCCGCGGTTGGGCGCGACCGTTACCGACAGCGGCATTCGTTTCGCCGTCTGGTCGAGTGCAGCCGAACGAATGTGGGTCTCGCTGTTCGACGCCGAGGGCAAGGTCGAGATCGAGCGGCTGGAGTTGAAGCGCGAAGATGAAGATGTCTTCGCGCTCGCGGTTGCCGGATTGGGCGAAGGGGCCCGCTACGGCATCCGCGCCGACGGGCGATACGCGCCGGACGAAGGGTTTTGGTTCGATCCCGACAAGCTGCTGGTCGATCCCTACTCAATACGCATGGACCGTGCCTATCGATACGATGGCCGGCTGGCTGCACCGCGCGGGCAGGGCGGCGACACTGCTCAACTGGTGCCGAAGACGGTGGCGACTGCTCATCGGCCCGCGCCAACAGCGCCGCCCATCTTTCGGCAGGGGGGACTGATCTACGAAGTTCCGGTGCGAGCCTTTTCGATGGCTCACCCGGGCATTTCGAAGAAGCTTCGTGGAACCATTCGCGCGCTGGCCGAGCCTGTCGTCATCGAGCACCTCTTGAAGCTCGGCGTGTCGGCCGTCGAACTCATGCCGGTGACGGCGACGATGGACGAGCGCCATCTGCCCCGCCTCGGCCTCGGCAACGCCTGGGGCTATAATCCGGTTACCTTCATGGCGCTCGATCCGCGATTGGCGCCTGAGGGCATCGACGATCTGCGCGACGCGACGGCGGCACTGCACGAGGCGGGTATTGGCGTCATCCTCGATCTCGTCTTCAACCACACCGCGGAGAGCGACGAGTTCGGCCCGACCCTGTCGCTGCGCGGCCTCGACAATCGCGCCTATTATCGCGAGGCGGTGGACGATCCGGGCCGCTATGCCAACGATACCGGAACCGGCAACACGCTCGCCTGCGATCGCCCGGCAGCACAGGCGCTGGTCCTCGATAGTCTCAGGCACTTCGTCGTCCATGCTGGCGTCGATGGTTTTCGCTTCGATCTGGCGCCGGTGTTGGGCCGGGTTGGTGGCGAATTCACCGCCGATGCGCCGCTGCTCCAGGCGATGCGGAACGATCCTATCATCGGCGACCGCGTCCTGATCGCTGAACCGTGGGACATCGGCCACAACGGTTATAGGCTCGGTGGCTTCCCCGGAGAGTTTCTCGAATGGAACGACCGCTACCGCGACGACGTCAGGCGGTTCTGGCGCGGCGACCGCGCAATGGTTGGGGCGCTGGCAACACGGCTGGCCGGGTCATCCGACATTTTCGGCAATGGCGCGCGGACGCGAACCGTCAATTTCGTCGCGGCCCATGACGGCATGACATTGGCTGACATCGTTCGCTACGAGCGCAAGCACAACGAGGCCAATGGCGAGCACAATCACGACGGGCACAACGAGAACTTTTCGTGGAACAACGGTGTCGAGGGCGAAAGCCGCGATCCAGACATTCTGGCCGATCGCGACCGCGATGCGCGCGCGATGCTGGCCACGCTGTTTGCTTCGCGCGGAACCATCATGCTGACTGCCGGCGACGAGTTTGGACGCAGCCAGCGCGGAAACAACAACGCCTACGCGCAGGATAACGAACTAACGTGGCTCGACTGGGCCGACCGCGATATCGCCCTGGAAGACTTTGTCGCCGCCCTTTCCAAGCTGAGGCGAGAGGTGCCAGCGCTGGTGGGACTGGACTTTTTCACAGGCAAGCCCCGCGATGGATCGGCCGTGCCCGATGTCGAATGGCTGACGGAGGCTGGCCGGCCGATGTCGGACGCCAACTGGCATGAGCCCGACCGACATCGCTTGTCGATGCTCCTCGCAAACGGCGACAAGCCCGGCGGACGGTTGGCTGTGCTGATCAATGGAACGCGGCGCGACGCCGGTTTTCGGCTTCCCGTTCGGTCAGGCTTTCTCTGGCGGCCGGCAGTCGATGGGCTGGAGCCGGTGAATGAACGCTTTGCGGTCCAAGCGCGCAGTGTCCGGTTCGCACTTGAACGCCCTGCTGATGACAGCCAAGGAGAGTCGTCATGATGCCGAAAGACGGAGCAACGCCGGCAGCCGACTGGTGGCGCGGCTGCGTCATTTACCAAGTCTATCCGCGCTCGTTTCAGGACACGACAGGCGACGGCAGCGGCGACCTTGCCGGAGTCACCCGGCGTCTGCCGTACATCGCGTCGCTTGGTGTCGATGCGGTCTGGCTGTCGCCCTTCTTCAAGTCGCCGATGGCTGACATGGGCTACGACGTCTCGGACTACCGCGATGTCGATCCCATGTTCGGCACGCTTGCCGATTTCGATGCCCTGATCGCCGAGGCTCATCGGCTCGGTCTCAAGATCATCATCGACCAGGTGTTGTCGCACTCATCGGACAAGCATCCCTGGTTTGTCGAAAGCCGCGCGAGCCGCGACAATCCCAAGGCCGACTGGTACATTTGGGCTCCGCCCAAGCCTGACGGAACCGCCCCCAACAACTGGATGTCGATCTTTGGCGGCCCAGGCTGGGAGTGGGATTCGACCCGCAGGCAATATTACCAGCACAACTTCCTCGCCTCGCAGCCAGACCTCAACTTCCACAATCCGGACGTACAGGATGCGCTTTTGGAGTCGGTGCGATTCTGGCTTGATCGCGGCGTCGACGGTTTCCGGCTCGACACTGTCAATTTCTACGTCCACGACAAATGGCTGCGCGACAACCCGCCATTGCCCAAGAGCATCGCTGGCGAAAACGAAGAACCCAATCCTTACGAGTATCAGGATCATCTCTTCGACAAGACGCAGCCCGAAAACATCGATTTTCTCAAACGCTTCCGCGCATTGCTCAACGAGTATAAAGGGCGCGCTTCGGTAGGCGAAGTCGGCGATGGTGCGCGTTCGCTGCAGACGGTGGCCGCCTACACGTCAGGCGGCGACAAGCTCAACATGTGCTACACGTTCGACCTGTTGGGCCCGAAATTCTCGGCAGATCATGTCCGCACTTGCATCGCAGATTTCGAAAAGGCTGTGACCGATGGCTGGGTCTGCTGGGCCTTTTCCAATCATGATGTGATCCGCCATGTGACACGCTGGACAAGGCCCGGAGGCGACCCTGAAACCGTGGCCAAATTCTCCATCGGCCTTCTTGCCTGTCTGCGAGGATCGATTTGTATCTATCAGGGCGAAGAGCTTGGTCTTGAGGAGGCGGAGCTTGCCTTCGAGGATTTGCGCGATCCCTACGGCATTCGCTTTTGGCCGGGCTACAAAGGCCGCGACGGCTGCCGCACGCCCATGGTTTGGGAGGCCCAGGCCGAGCAAGGCGCCTTTACAGATGGCAAGCCGTGGCTGCCGATTCCGTCGGAACATCGCGCTCTCGCGGTCGACCGGCAACAGCGTGAAACGGAATCGGCGCTGGCTCGCTACCGTTCAGTTTTTGCTGCGCGCGGAACGCTTTCGGCACTTATCCACGGCTCGATTGCGCTTCTGGAAGCCAAGGGCGACGTGCTCGCTTTTGTGCGGGAAGCCGGGGATGAGCGGTTGCTCTGCATCTTCAATTTTGCCGACAAAGCAGCTTCATGGCCGGTTCCAGCACGGCTTGGCGGTGCAGAACCATTCGCGTTTCCCGGAGCTGCCGGCGACCTCGAAGTAGGCCGTATCACATTGGCTCCGCTCGGTTACTTTATCGCGCGCTTGGTTTGAACTCGCTCAAGTTGACTTTAGGTGAGCACGAGTCGTGTTGAAAATAAAAAAAGTCGTGTCTAGTGTCAGCCACCGCTGGCGGTAGGGAGCTGCCGGCTCGCTCAACGAAACCGGAAAAATCCGGCATTCGGGCGCTAACCAGGCGAGGCCGTGTTTACGGGGAACACGCCTAATTGGGAGTAGTAACACATGCTGAAGAACATGCTGAAAGCGACAGTGTTTGCGACGACGCTTGCGCTGTCCGCCGGAGCGCTGTCCGCTCCGGCTTTTGCGGAGGTCGTCTTTAATCGCGGCAATTCGGCCGATCCGGAATCGCTTGATCCGCACAAGACCTCGACGGTCTATGAAGCTCACATCCTGCGCGACCTTTTCGAGGGTCTGGTGATGCAGGACAAGGACGCCGAGATCATTCCGGGCGCTGCCGAGAGCTGGACCGTATCGGACGATGGCACCGTCTACACCTTCAAGCTTCGCCAGGGCGGTACCTGGTCGGATGGCAGCCCGGTTACGGCTGACGACTTCGTCTACTCCTTCCGCCGCCTCGAGGATCCGGCAACCGCCGCAGAATACGCCTCGATGCTCTATGTCGTGAAGAACGCCGAAGAAGTGAACACCGGCAAGGCCAAGCCCGAAGAACTCGGCGTCAAGGCTGTCGATGCCAACACCTTTGAAGTGACGCTCAAGTCGCCGACCCCTTATTTCCTCGAGATGCTGACGCACCAGTCCACCTATCCGGTGAACAAGGCTGCGATCGACAAGCTCGGCGCCGACTGGATCAAGCCGGGCAACCTGGTTTCCAATGGCGCATTCACGCTCGCTGAGTTCGTGCCGAACGACCACATCAAGCTCGTCAAGAACCCCAAGTTCCATGACGCCGCCAGTGTGAAGCTCGACGCCGTCAACTACTTCCCGACCGAAGATCGCTCGACCGCCATCAAGCGCTTCGAAGCCGGCGAACTCGACTCCAACGACGATATCCCCACCGAGCAGATGGCTGACCTCAAGGCCAAGTTCGGCGATCAGCTGCGTATCGGCGCCTATCTCGGCACCTATTACTACGCGATCAAGACGGACAAGGCGCCGTGGGACAATGTCGAGCTGCGCAATGCGGTTTCGATGGCGATCGACCGCGACTTCCTGGCCGAAAAGGTCTGGCAGAATTCGATGCTGCCCGGCTACTCGATGGTGCCTCCAGGCATCGAAGGCTACTCCTCGTCGATCGCCAAGTTCGCCGAGATGTCGCAGATCGACCGCGAAGACGAAGCCAAGAAGGTCCTCGAGAAGCTCGGCTATGGCCCTGACAAGCCGCTGAAGATGGAAATCCGCTACAACACGTCGGAGAACCACAAGAATACGGCTGTCGCGATCCAGGAGCAGCTCAAGCCGCTCGGCATCGAGGTGACACTGCTCAACACCGACACCAAGACCCACTACGGCCACCTGGAACAGAAGGGTGACTTCGACGTTGCACGCGCCGGCTGGATTGCCGACTACAAGGATCCGGAAAGCTTCCTCGGCATCTCGCGCAAGGCTTCGGGCAACAACTATTCGAACTACAACAGCCCGGCCTTCGAAGCCGCGATGGACAAGGCAGCCGCTGATGGTGGCAAGCCGGAAGTCCGTCTGAAGGACCTCGAAGAAGCAGAGCGCATCCTGATCGACGACGTCGGCCAGATCCCGCTGCTCTACTATAGCTACAAGAACCTCGTCTCGCCCAAGATCAAGGGCTTCGATGAGAACGTCATGGACGTTCATCCTTCGCGCTTCGTCAGCAAGGACTAGTCCCGGCACTTCCGCCGCCTCCTGAAAACGGGGGCGGCGGTCCCGGCTAACCTGCGAAGGCGTGGTAGCTATGTTTATGTACGTATTCCGGCGGCTTTTGACCGCCATCCCGACGATGTTTGTCATCGTCACGCTTGCCTTTTTCCTGATCCGCGTCGCCCCTGGCGGCCCATTCAATCAGGAGCGCGGTCTCAGCCCCGAGATCAAGGCAAACCTAGAAGCCCAATTCGGTCTCAGCGATCCGATCTGGCTTCAATATTTCAATTATCTCAAGAATCTGCTGCACGGCAATTTCGGTCCCAGCTACAACCTGCCCGATTTCACCGTTACCGAGCTGTTCGCCAACGGTCTGCCGATCTCGGTTCAGCTTGGCCTGTCGGCTCTCGTCCTGGCGCTTGCTGTCGGCACGGTGCTCGGTATCGTTGCAGCACTCAACCAGAACAGGCTTGGCGACTATTCGGTGATTGCACTTGCCACCGCTGGCAGCACGATCCCGACCTTCGTCATCGCTCCGGTCATCCAGCTGCTGTTCGGCCTGACCTGGAAGCTGCTGCCGATCGGCGGCTGGGGGGACGGTGCATGGATCAACAAGATCGGCCCGATCCTGACGCTGTCGCTGCCACAGATCGCGATCGTGGCGCGCCTGATGCGTGGTTCGATGATCGAGTCGCTGCGCTCCAATCACATCAGAACGGCGCGTGCGCTTGGCCTGTCAGACTGGTCGGTGGTGGTCAAGCATGCGCTGAGAGGTGCTGTCCTGCCCATCGTGTCTTATGCGGGTCCGGCGGCGGCGGCGTTGCTGACCGGCTCGATCATCGTCGAGACGATTTTTGCCATCCCCGGAATCGGCCGCTACTTCGTCGATGCCGCGCTCAATCGTGACTACACGCTGGTGATGGGCACGGTGGTGGTGATTGCGATGTTTACGATCGCCTTCAACCTGATCGTCGATATTCTCTATGCCTTCTTCGATCCAAGGGTGCGCTATGACTGATACAGCCATTACCGCGCCTGTCGTAGGGCGTTCGCTTTGGGGTGATGCCTGGGCACGCCTCAAGGCCAACAAGGCTGCGATGTTCAGCCTTTTCTACCTGATCGCGATGGCGACGGTCTGTATCGTCGGGCCGTTCTTCGTGCCGCATCAGTACACGACGATCTATCCCGACTACGTCAGGACCCCGCCAAGCATTTCGGCCTACCCGAAGCCCGAGATGATCGAGACCGCCATGAACGATGCTGTCAGGCGCATGCGTGTCGACGTCAAGGAATGGCGGCAGGAAGGCGAGCGTGTGTTCATCACGGTGACGTCGGCCAAGCCGCTCGACGAACGCAACATCCGCTATCTCGACCGTTCCGACACCTTCGACGACGCCAAGCTGGAAAGCACGGCTGCCGATGGCTTGTCGGCGGTGATGAGCGCTTCGATCAAGCAGCAATACTTCCTGTTCGGTACCGACAACACCGGTCGCGACCTGCTGTCGCGTACGCTGATGGCCGGCCGAATCTCGCTGGCGATCGGCCTCCTCGCCGGTATCGTCGCTGTGGTCATCGGGGTCGTCTATGGCGCCACCGCGGGCTTCATGGGAGGCAAGACCGACGAGGTGATGATGCGCATCGTCGACGTGCTCTATTCACTGCCCTTCATCTTCTTCGTCATCATGCTGGTCGTCTTCTTCGGGCGAAACTTCGTGCTGATGTTCTTAGCGGTGGGAGCGGTGCTGTGGCTCGACATGGCGCGCATCGTACGTGGCCAGGCCTTGTCGATCCGTAGACAAGAGTATGTCCAGGCGGCGGAAGCGCTCGGCGTCAGGTCGCGAGGCATCGTGCAGCGGCACGTCATCCCCAACCTGCTCGGCCCGGTGGTCATCTACATGACGCTGCTGGTACCGCAGGTTATCATCCTGGAGAGCTTCCTGTCGTTCCTTGGGCTCGGTGTGCAGGAACCGATGACCAGCTGGGGCGTGCTCATCTCCGTCGGAGCCAAGAACATCGGTACCGCCAATTGGCTACTGTTGTTCCCGGCCTTCTTCCTGGTCTCGACGCTGTTTGCGCTGAATTTCATCGGCGACGGACTTCGTGACGCTCTCGATCCGAAGGACAGGTGAGATGGCTGGAGAAACAATCCTTTCGGTCAAGGACCTGCGGGTCCGCTTCCGTACGCTCGACGGCGTCGTCAATGCGGTGAAGGGCATCAACCTTCACGTCGACGCCGGCGAGACTGTTGCCGTGGTCGGTGAGTCCGGCTCCGGCAAGAGCCAGACGATGATGGCGGCGATGAGCCTTTTGGCATCCAATGGCGAGGCCACCGGCGTTGTCGACTATCGTGGCAAGAACCTGCTGACACTTGGCAAATCGGAACTCAACAAAGTCCGTGGCCGCAAGATCAGCATGATCTTCCAGGAGCCGATGACCTCGCTCGATCCGCTCTACACAATCGGCAACCAGTTGATGGAGCCGATCCGCAGGCATCGCGGACTGAGCGGGGCTGAGGCACGCGCCGAAGCACTGAGGCTGCTCGAACTGGTCAAGATTCCCGACCCGGAACGGCGCCTCAAGTCTTATCCGCACGAAATGTCGGGCGGCCAGCGCCAGCGCGTGATGATCGCCATGGCGCTTGCCAACGATCCCGACATCCTGATCGCTGACGAGCCGACAACGGCTCTCGACGTGACGATCCAGGCGCAGATCCTGATGCTGCTTGCCGAACTGCAGCGCAAGCTCGGCATGGCAATCGTCTTCATCACCCATGATCTCGGTATCGTCCGGCGCTTTGCCGACCGTGTCTATGTCATGCGTTATGGCGAGGTGGTGGAAGAAGGCAAGGCCGACGAGCTGTTTGCCAACCCGCATCATGACTACACCAAGATGCTGCTCGCCGCGGAGCCGACCGGTCGCAAGGCCGCACCTCCAGACAATGCGCCGATCCTGCTCGAAGGGCGCAATGTCGAGGTGGAGTTCAAGATCGGTGGGGGCTTCCTTGCCGGTCCGCCGATGCTGCTCAAGGCTGTCGATCGCATTTCGGTGACGCTCAAGCGCGGCCAGACCATCGGCATCGTCGGCGAGTCGGGATCGGGAAAGTCGACGCTGGGCCGTGCCTTGCTCAGGCTGCTGCCGAGCGAAGGCGTGATCCGCTTTGCCAATCAGGACCTGTCGAAGGCCGACAAGAGCGAGATGCGTCCGTTGCGCAAGGAACTTCAGCTGGTCTTCCAGGACCCGTTCGGTTCGCTGTCGCCACGCATGACGGTGGGGCAGATCATCACCGAGGGCCTGCTCGTGCACGAGCCGTCCTTGTCTTCCAAGGAGCGCGACAAGCGCGCGGTGGAAGCACTCCGCGAGGTCGGCCTCTCCCCTGAAACGCGCAACCGCTATCCGCACGAATTCTCCGGCGGGCAGCGTCAGCGCATCGCTATCGCGCGGGCGATGATCCTGAAGCCGAAGGTCGTCGTGCTCGACGAGCCGACATCGGCGCTCGACCGGTCGGTGCAGAAGCAGATCGTCGAACTGTTGCGCACGCTCCAGGCGGACCACGATCTTTCCTACCTGTTCATCAGCCATGATCTGGCCGTCGTGCGCGCGATGTCGGACTACATCATCGTGATGAAGCAGGGAAAGATCGTCGAGGAAGGTCCGACCGAAGAGATTTTCGGTCACCCGCGCGAAGCCTACACCAAGACCCTGATGGCGGCGGCGATCGACGAAACCAAGTTCCGCCAGTCGGCATGACAACGCCGGCGCGGGTCTCCGCGCTGGCGCCTCTTTCAACGTGATAAATCGGCCCGGAAATCGCTTTCGATTTCCGGGCCGATTCACGTTGAGGCGATGAGCGGGATCTGCGCGCAATCGCGGTTGCGCGGTAGTGCACCCGTCAAATGGCTCTTGGTTCAGAAAGCCGGACCGTTGCCGGCGATTGGTCAGTTGCGCGGATTGCCGTCGGCTCCTTGGCGCGGGCCCAGCAGTAGTAAAGCAGGAACGAACCGATCGCATAGGGCTGCAAGATGTCGACCTCGAAGAACGAGCGGATGACTAGGAGCGCGAGCAATCCCGTCTGCAAGAGCGGCTCGGTCCAGTCTCTTTCATTGAGGAGCCGCCAGATGCAGCTTCTGAGCACGCCAAGAAGCGGCAGGATGATGGCCGCGGCACCGACATAGCCAAGTTCCACCAGCGCCTCGACATAGGTGTTGTGGAAATGGAACCCGGTTCGCGAGGCGATATAGAACTCGTTCCAAAGGCGCTCCGCCTCGGAGAAGCCTTGCACCCAATAGGCTTGGTAGCCAACGCCCAGCCAGGGCGTGTTGGCTGCCGCCTCCAGCCCTTGCTGCCAGAGGTAGGTGCGTCCGGTCAAAGTCGTGTCCTTGCCGAAGGCGCCCAAAACCATGTCCACCGCGCCGACATTGAGTGCCGCGAGCACTGCGGCACCGGCGAGCACCGAGCCCGTGAGAAAGAAGATCTTGCGGTGGGTGGGAGAGAAGGCTTCAAGGCCGGCAATCGCAATCACCAGAGCGACGGCTGCGGGTGTCGCCAGCATGGAGGTCGCCGAATGCGACATGACCAGCAATGCTGCCGACAAGAGCACGACGCCGAGCGCAAGCAGGCGTGCGATGCGCCCTCGGGTGAGGAACAGCCCGAAGTAGCAGCCGAGAAGCACGCCCAGCGACGCGTAGAAGCCAAGCTGGTTCTTTGAGCCGAAGGCACCGACGAAACTGTAGGTGCCGTCGAGCGCATCGTAGACCGAGCTGCCGACAAGGATGGAGTAGACCAACACCACCACGATCCCGGCCATGGCGCCGATGCTGAGCGTACGGGCATCGATCACCCTGGCGGCGATGACTGCGCAAACGACATGCGACAGATATTGCAAAGCGGCCCGGCTGGTCACATCAGGCGCGTCGGACCAGAAATAGGACAGGCACGCGATCAGCGCGAAGGCCAGCAGTTGTGGCGAGCTGGCGAGACGACCAAGCGTTAAGCGATAGTCTACCAGGATCAGCGGCAGCCAGACCGCGTAGTACATCAGGATCGAACCCTGGCCGAGGCGGAACGAATAGGCGAACACGAAGAACGAAACGGTGACCGCGAAGGCGCCGTAAAGCGTGTTTTTGCCTGGGTCGACCAGCAATGCCTTTCTGATCCGCATCTTGGTGCGTCTGCCGTGGCTACTGCATCAACGGGCTGGCTGCGCGCTCGACCTTGAGGACGTCGCCGGGTAGCACCGGCGTATCCTCGGCGGCGGCGATTTCCTTGGTCTTGCCACTGCTCTTGCGCACAAGCACATAGGATAGCGGCTGTCTGGCGCCGGCAGTTGCGGGTGCGACGCCGCCCGCCTCAGAGATGAGCCCTTTTTGGGTTCCAAGCTTGAGCGTCACGGCATTGAGTTCGGCCACTACCTTTTGGCGCTCGACGGCGAGTTCCGACACATTGTCATTCTTGAGGTCGATCGCCTCCTGCTCGGCCTTGCTGATGTCCTGCTTCGCTCGAAGCATTGCCGTGTCGAGGTCGAGGATCTTGCCTTCCATTTCGGCAATGGCGCGCTCGGTCGACAGCAGTCGCGTGTTCACCACCAGGCCCTTTTGGGCGAGCGTGTCGATGCCGCTGAGCTCCTTGCGGGCAAGCTCGACCTGGCGCTTCTGCGTCTCTGATTTCTGACCCAGCGACACGATCTCGCGCTCAAGCAGTCCTTTGAGGTCATCGAGGGCTTGCAGCCTGAGCGTGATCTTTTTCTGGCGCGACACCATGATGGCGGTTTCGTCGGCGATCATTGCGGGCACAGCAGGCAAGGAGGCAATGTCCTTTGGTGCTGCAACCTCCGTGTCGCCGGCAAGTTCGGCCTCGATGCGGGCCCGGGTCACCATCAGGCGAAGCTGTTCGTCGGACAGGACGGCATGGCTGCCTTCCGCGGTGATCAGGTCACGCTCGGTGCGCTCGCCATCGGCGCCGCGGCGCATGCCGCCAGCGATACTGATTGCCTTGAGCACGGTGAGGTCCGGAGCGTAGGGATATTGCCCCGGCGTCTTGATGTCGCCCGAGATGTAGAAGGGGCGGTATTGCGCGACCTCGACCGATGCCTCTGGCCGGTCGGAAAGGCCGAATTTCTGTTGCAGCGTCTTGCCGATCGTCTCGGCGATTTCGGCTGTGGTCTTGCCCGATGCCGGCGTTTCGCCGACGAAGGGCAGCGACAGATTACCCGACGGTCCGATCGTGTAGTCGCCGCTGACCGACGACCAGTCGCGGAACGCACCCTCGACCGTCTGCCATTCGACGACGCGAACAGTCAGCTTGTCCTGGGTGCCAAGCTGGTAGTCGTCGGCAAATGCCGTCGATGCGGAAAGGGCGATTACAAGACAAGCAAGGCCGCCGATCTGCCGCGCGCGCGAGCGCGAAAAAAGTGCCGTGTAGGATTTCAAATCTGCTGTCCGTTCCTGTGCCGCGGCATGCGAAGATGCCGACAGGTGAGGGGGAGGCGCGCCCTGTCAGGGCACCGCCTCGATTGCGGCAGCTCAGTAGCTGCCGCGCGACATGCAGACGGCCGGGACCGTCTTGAGGATGATGCGGATGTCGCCGGCCAGCGACCAGTTCTCGACATAGTGTCGGTCGAACGCCACCCGACTGTCATAGGAGACGTCGTTGCGTCCGCTGACTTGCCAAAGGCCCGTCAGGCCCGGCCGCGACTTGAAGTAGAACACCACGGCCTTGCCGTAATATTCGAGTTCGTCGCGCACCACGGGACGGGGGCCGACGATGCTCATGTCGCCCAGCAGGATGTTGACGATCTGCGGCAGTTCGTCGAGGCTGAGCTTGCGCAAAACGGCACCGACGCGAGTGACACGCGGGTCGTCCCTGAGCTTGCGTGATGATTCCCATTCGGCCTTGGCTTCGGGATTGTCGCGAAAATGCGCGGCGAGAACAGCGTCGCCGTCCCGCACCATGGTGCGGAACTTGAGGCAATGGAAAATCCGGCCGGCGCGGCCGATCCTGCGATGGCCATAGAACACAGATCCGCCATCCGAAACCTTGACCAGCAAGGCGATCAGCAAGAACAGCGGGCTGAGAACGATGAGCCCGGCGCTGGCGCCAACGACGTCGAAACCACGCTTGATTGCGCCACCTAACGGTGGAAATTCCATGGCCGCGTGCGGAAATTCCAAGCTGGTCGACTTGGCAATATCCCTCATGCTGCTACTCCAGTTGGTCAATGACCCGCCCGGGGCAAAAATAGCCACGGCATGCTGCGCTGCAAAACACGATTTCTTGGCGCTTGAAACAATGCAGCCAATGCAAGGATGATTGTCGACCGCAGGTTGCACAGGAAATGCGCATTGTGACAGCTTTATGGTCAGCAAAATTTGTATTTCAGAAGAATCGAATATACGGACTTGCGGCAGTGCGTCTCAAGTAATTTCAGTGATTATTGGCAACATGCCATCCAAAGAAGCGCGTTAAATGATGAAATCTCGAACTGGTGACCGAATTTGAACAGCTAGCAGGTTCAATTCTGTTGCAGAAACCATCGAATGGCTCCGTCGCCACGGTTTTCGTGCAGTGCAACACGCATCGGCATCGATGTGGACAAGGCGCGACAGAGTGCTCGGCTTGCTGAGGACCGGGCCGACCAATATAATGGCACGACGTTCCTCGGATTGACCGGCCATCAATACGTCCGCGCCAAGATGAATGCGGGGAATAGGCGCTGGCGGAAGCTTGCGAGGGCTAGGGGCATGGCAAGTATTAACGCGACGGTTATGAGGCCGCTGCCCAAGGCAGGCGGCCAAACGTAATGACATTGCCAAAGTTTATCCTTGGTCTGGTGATTGTGATCGCCATCGTGGCACTCTGGTCCTATCTGGATGCTGCTAGCTGGGGCGTGATCTTGCTGCGCATAGTCATCTGCGCGGTGATTCTGCAGGTCGGATACTTCCTGGCGGTCGTTGCGATGGTGCTTCGCAGCGCACCGAAAAATGCCGGAAATCACAACAGTGCGCAGGCTCCGGCGGAAAACGGCGCTGCTGTGCCCACTGAGGACATGACCTCGAAAGGCAGCGCTCACTGAGCAGGTTGGCGGGCCAGAATCGCTTGCCGCGCCACTCCGCCTTCATCACGGCGAACCGGCTCCAGCCTGGGCCGACACGCATCTTTGCATCGCCATCATTACGAAAATCGCGGCCACGGGATGTGATCGCCGCGATCTGACGGCATGCCTTGGAAAGCTGCGCGTCAGCGGTCCAAGGAGCCGATGCCCGCGGGCAGGAACGTGAATCGCCGTAACAAAAGTTGGGGTTCCCATGTTCGCAGGTGCAATATAGCTCTGCCCGAGGCGGGACTATGACGGAAAGGCTACCGACGTGAGCGGAACCGACGTCTGTGTCATCATTGCCGCGCACAATGCGGCAGAGACGATTGCGACAGCCATAGACTCGGCTCTACGGGAGCCCGAAGTGGCTGAGGTCGTGGTCGTGGACGATGCTTCGACCGACGCGACCGAAGCTGTGGCGCGTGCCGCAGAAGACGGCAGCGGCCGGCTTCTGGTGCTGCGCCTCGACGTCAATCGTGGCCCCTCTTTCGCGCGTAACCTAGCTATAAGGCAATCGAAGGCGCCGCTCATCAGTATCCTCGACGCAGACGATCTCTTCCTGGAAGGCAGGTTCAAAAGGCTGTTGCGCGGGTCTGACTGGGACCTGATTGCCGACAACATCGTCTTTGTTCACGCAGGTTCCGCCCGAGATTTGCTGTCAGGCAAGGTGCCGCGCTTTGCCTCCGCTCCCGAGTTTCTGGACCCGGTGCAGTTCATCAAGGGCAATATTTCTCGGCGCGGCGCCCAGCGCGGCGAACTCGGCTTTCTCAAGCCGGTGATCCGTCGCGCGGCACTTGAGACGCATGGCCTGTGCTATGATGAATCGCTACGATTGGGCGAGGATTACGCACTCTACACCAGGGCGATGCTGAATGGCGCGCGCTTCAAGCTGATCCGGTCATGCGGCTACGGCGCTGTCGTGCGGCCGAATTCGCTCAGCGGCCGGCATCGCACCGAGGATTTGCGGCGGCTGGCCGACGCCGATCTTTCGCTTTTGGGCGATCCAGAGCTTGCGGCGGAGTTCAAGGCGGTGCTGCGCCGACATGAGCGCCACGTCAGGGACAAGTACAGGCTGCGTCGCTTCCTCGACCTCAAGGCTGCAAGCGGGCTCGCCGACGCAGCAGCTTTTGCATTTCGCTCCCCGTCCAATTTGGCTGGTGTCGTGGGCGGGATCGTCAGGGACAAGATCGAACCGCTGCGCCGGGCGGTGTCTCGCGCGCCTTCTCGGGGCGAACCCCGCTACCACTATTTGATGCCCGGCACGGCAGTTGCCGGTGAGTGCGCGGGCGCTAGCATGTCATTCGACTATTAGCGCGGAGCAGCACGATGACATCGATCTTCGCATTTCGCACCCGCAGCCCAGATCGCGACGAGGACACGGATCGCGCGCGCTTCGAACGGCTGGCGCGCGCGCTAGACCAACTTGCTTCCGAGGTCGAGGCGGAAAAGGCGGGCATCAGGAGCCGTTACGAGGCGGTATCGGCCAATGCTGCGTTTCTGGTCGAAGCCATGGACAATGATGCTGCAACTTCGCGGCGGGCAGCTGAGATGGATCAACTGACCGAAGCTCTCAAGAACTGCCTTCGCCGCATCGAGGTGTTGGGCAGGCAAACGGAATTCGTTTCCGGACTTCGTCATTCGGTCGACATGTTTGCTGCCGAAGGTGGCAAGGCTGTGGGGGAAGTGGCCACATAGCCTGACGCTGAAGCGATATCGGCCTGGCAACAAAATCAGGGAGGTTGGAGGAGGAAGTTTGCCGGCTGGGCGCGAGCCCGGTCGGGTGTTGGATGTGGTTCTCGGGCGGGAGGCACGCAGGCACAAGGATGACTTGGGTATGAACTTCGACAAGAAAAATGTCGCCAACCGCTTCTGCGCCCTGCAGTTGTCGGTCGCGCTCGTGGGTTTGCTTGCCGCAACAGGCGGTGCGCTGGCAGAGGATGCCACCGGCAAATCATTCGTCGACAATTTCGACAGTCTCAGCAGTTCGCGCTGGTTCGTCTCCGACGGATGGGACAACGGCAAGCATCAGAACTGCACCTGGTCGAAGGACCAACTCAAGCTCGCCGACGGCAAACTGATACTGACCTTCGAAAAGAAGCCGTTCAAGAACCGCGATTATTCCTGCGCCGAAGTGCAGACCAAGCAGCGCTTCGGCTACGGCACTTATGAGGCGCGTATGAAGACCGGCACCGGCTCAGGGCTCAACGCGGCCTTCTTCACCTATATCGGTCCTGTGCACAAACAGCCGCATGACGAGATCGATTTCGAGGTGCTGACCAAGGATCCCTCCAAGGTGCAGGTCAACGCCTATGTCGGCGGCAAGTCGAATGATGAAAAACTGGTCGATGTCGCAGGTGGCACTGATCAGGGCTTCAACGACTATGCCTTCGTCTGGGAAAAGCAACGGCTGCGCTGGTACGTCAATGGCAAGCTCGTGCACGAGGTGACCGATGCCTCACAACTGCCCAGCCATCCCCAGAAGATCTTTTTCAGCCTGTGGGGCACCGACACGCTGCGTGAGTGGATGGGCGCATTTGTCGATCCCGGCAAGCCGGTGACGATGGCTGTCGAGCGCGTTGCGTTCACCGCGCTTGGCGAACCTTGCCAGTTCGAGGGTTCGGTCGCTTGCGCCCTGCAGTGATCCGCAAACGGCGAGCAGTCCCGCACCGGACTTGCAACATTACAAACAACAGGATTTGACGGGATGAACTTGACGGTATTTGGAATTGGCTATGTCGGGCTTGTGCAGGCTGCGGTTCTGGCCGAGGTCGGCCATGACGTTGTCTGCGTCGATGTCGATGCGGCCAAGGTCGAGCGGCTGAACCAGGGGTTCATCCCGATCTTCGAGCCGGGGCTCGAGGCGCTGGTGCGCGAAAACCATGCGGCGGGGCGCATCGTCTTCACCACCG
>NZ_QGGX01000010.1 GCF_003148805.1 Aminobacter sp. AP02 | reverse complement strand
GTGAGGATGCGGCCGAGCGTGGACTTGCCGCAGCCGCTTTCGCCGACGATCGCCAGCGTCTTGCCCTTCTCGACCTGGAAGCTCACGCCCTTGACGGCGTGAACGGTCTTGGCCTTCTTCAGGAAGCTGCCCGGCACATGGTAGTCGCGCACGATGTTGCGTGCTTCGAGAATGACGCTCATCGTGCAGCCCCTTCCAGATTCTCGTCGTCGACGAAGAGTTCGGAGATCGTCGGCAGGCGGTCGCCGGTCGCGTTGTCAGGCAAGGCCGCCAGCAGCGCGCGCGTGTAGCTGCTCTTGGGGTTCTCGAACAGCGTCAGCACGTCGGCTTCTTCCATCTTGCGGCCCTTGTACTGCACGACGACGCGGTCCGCGGTCTCGGCCACGACACCCATGTTGTGGGTGATCATGATCAGGCCCATCTTGTGCTCGGCCTGCAGCTTCATCAGCAGGTCGAGGATCTGCTTCTGGATCGTCACGTCGAGAGCGGTGGTCGGCTCGTCGGCAATGAGCAGCTTGGGGTTGCAGGCGATCGCCATGGCGATCATCACGCGCTGGCACTGGCCACCCGACATCTGGTGAGGATAAGAGCCAAGGCGCTCGGCCGGATCGGCAATGCCGACAGATTCAAACAGTTCGATCGCGCGCTTGCGCCGGGCCGCCTTGTCGAGACCCAGGTGCACGCGCAGCACTTCCTCGATCTGGAAGCCGACGGTGAAGCACGGGTTGAGGCTGGCCACCGGCTCCTGGAAGATCATGGCAATATCCTTGCCGATGATCTTGCGCCGTTCGTTGGCGGGCATCGACAAAAGGTCGCGGCCGTTGAAGGTCAGCTTGTCGGCGGTGACGTTGGCGGTCCAGGGCAGCAGCCCCATCGCCGCCAGCATCGACACCGACTTGCCCGAACCGGACTCGCCGACGATGGCGAGAACCTCGCCCTCGTGGACCTTCATCGACACGCCGTCGACCGCCCGGAACGGGCCGGAGGCCGTCTGGAACTCGACGACGAGGTTTTCGATTTCAAGAAGCGCCATGTCAGGACCTCTTCAGCTTCGGATCGAGCGCGTCGCGCAGGCCATCGCCCATCAGGTTGATCGCCAGCACCGTGACCAGGATCGCCACGCCCGGAAGCGTTACCACCCACCACTTGCTCTGGATGAACTCGCGGGCCTCGGCCAGCATCGTGCCCCATTCCGGCGTCGGCGGCTGCGCGCCCATGCCGAGGAAGCCAAGAGCTGCGGCGTCGAGGATGGCGCTCGAAAACGACAGCGTCGCCTGGACGATCAGCGGCGCCATGCAGTTCGGCAGGATGGTCTTGAACATCAGGCGCGTGTTGCCGGCGCCGGCGACCTTGGCGGCGACGACGTAGTCGCGGGTCTTTTCGCTCATCACCGCGGCGCGCGCCAGGCGCACGAAATGTGGCTGGTACACCAGCGAGATGGCAATCATCGCATTGACCAGGCCCGGCCCGAGGATGGCCACCAGCACAAGCGCCAGCAGCAGCGACGGGAAGGCCAGGATGATGTCCATCACGCGCATGATGGCGGTGTCGACCCAGCCGCGGAAGTAGCCGGCGATCACGCCCAGGATGACACCGACGACCAGCGACAGGGCGGTCACGATGACGCCGACGAACAGCGAGAACTGGGTGCCGAAGATAAGGCGCGAAAGCATGTCACGGCCGACCGCGTCGGTGCCGAGCAGGAAGTCGGTGCGCCCGCCCTCCTGCCAGAACGGCGGCACCAGAACCGCGTCGCGGTATTGCTGGGTCGGATCGTGCGGCGCGATCATCGGTGCGAAGAGCGCGAGCAACACCAGGAAGATGAAGAACACGAGGCCGATGACGGCGCCGCGGTTTTCGGAGAAGTAGTACCAGAACTCGGCCAGCCGCGCCCGTCGGGACGGATCGGTCGAAACGGCGCTGGTTGCAGCAGCTTGAGACATTGTGCCCTCCTAGTGCCGGATACGTGGATTGATGAGACCGTAGAGCAGGTCAACGGCAAGGTTCACCAGCATGATGACGGCGGCGATCATGAGCAGACCGCCCTGGATGACAGCGTAGTCGCGCCGCGACACGGAATCGACCATCCACTTACCGATGCCCGGCCACGAGAAGATCGTCTCGGTCAGGATCGCGCCGGCGAGCATGACGCCAACCTGCAGGCCGATGGTCGTGACGACCGGGATCAGGGCGTTGCGCAACGCATGGACGCCGACGACCCGGAAGGCCGACAGGCCCTTGGCGCGCGCCGTGCGTACATAATCTTCCGACAGCACTTCCAGCATCGCCGAGCGCGTCTGGCGCGCGATGACGGCCAGCGGAATGGTGCCCAGAACGATCGTCGGCAGGATCAGGTGGCTGACCGCCGACTTGAAGGCGCCGGCCTGGCCCGAAAGCAGCGAGTCGATGAGCATGAAGCCGGTGACGGGCGGGAAGTAGTACATCAGCGAGATGCGGCCGGAGACGGGCGTCCAGCCGAGCATGCCCGATATCAGCATGATCAGCAGCAGGCCCCACCAGAAGATCGGCATCGAGAAGCCGACAAGGGCTGTGCCCATCATCGCCTGGTCGGCGAAGGAGCCGCGCTTGATGGCAGCGATCATGCCAGCGGGAATACCAAGCACCACGGCAAAGATGATCGCGCACAGCGACAGCTCGACGGTCGCCGGAAACAGCTCGAAGAACTGGTCGACGACAGGCTTCTTGGTGACGATCGAGGTACCGAAATCGCCGTGCACCACGCCCCAGAGATAGTCGAGGTACTGGACGACGATGGGCCGGTCGAAACCGAGCTGGGCGGAGATTTCCGCGTGGCGCTCCGGCGACATGACGCGTTCGCCCGAGAGCAGTGCGACCGGATCGCCGGGCAGAAGGCGGATGAAGGAGAATGCGATGATGGAGACCCCGATGAAAGTCGGGATCAGGACGGCGAGCCGCCCCAACAGGAACCGGAGCATGTCGAACCTTTAAGTGAATGTTCCGAGAAAAGGTAAGGGTAGCACAGAAAGTGCATTGGGGCGCTTGTGATCCAAGCGCCCCAACCCAAGGCTGGCCTGTTTAGGCAACCTTACTCCGTGATGTCAACACCGTCGAAAGCGAAGTCGCCGAGCGGGCTCTGGACGAAGCCTTCGACGTTCTTGCGCATCGGGACAACCGACAGCGAGTGGTCGAGAGTAGCCCACGGAGCCTGCTTCTTGAACACAACCTGGGCTTCTTCATAGAGCTTGGTGCGCTCTGCCACGTCGTTGGTCTCCTTGGCCTTCTTCACGAGCGTGTCGAAGTCCTTGTCGCACCACTGAGCGCGGTTGTTGCCACCCACGGCCGTGCAGCCGAGCAGGGTGTCGAGGAAGTTGTCCGGATCGCCATTGTCGCCGGTCCAGCCGAGGATGACGGCGCCGTCACGGTCCTTGGCCTTCGACTTGTCGAGGTACTCGGCCCACTCGTACGAGACGATCTCGACCGAGACGCCAACCTTGGCGAAGTCGGACTGGATCAGCTCGGCCGCGCGGCGGGCGTTGAGCATGTAGGGACGCGACACCGGCATCGCCCAAACCTTCATCTTCAGGTCCTTGACGCCAGCTTCCTCGAGCATCTTCTTGGATGCTTCCGGATCGTACTTATCGTCCTCGACGGCGTTGTTGTACGACCACATCGTCGGCGGGATCGGGTTCTTGGCAGGCGTTGCAGCGCCCTGGAACACGGCGTCGACAATGGCCTGCTTGTTGATGGCCATGTTGAGGGCCTTGCGGACCTCGGGCTTGTCGAACGGAGCCTGGGTGGTGTTGTAGGCCAGGTACGAGACGTTCAGGCCTTCCTGCTCCATCACCTTCAGGTTCGAGTCAGCCTTCATCGCAGCCACGTCGGCAGCGTTCGGGAACGGCATCAGGTGGCATTCGCCAGCCTTCAGCTTCTGGAAGCGAACAGACGCGTCAGGGGTGATCGCGAAGACGAGATCGTCGATCTTCTGCTTGCCGCCCCAGTAGTCCGCGTTGGCCTTGTAGCGGATGACGGCGTCCTGCTGGTAAGCGACGAACGCGAACGGACCGGTGCCGAGCGGCATCTGGTTCATCTGGTTCATCTTGCCGTCAGCCTGCAGCTTGTCGGCATATTCCTTCGACACGATCGATGCGAACGGCATGGCGATGTTGGCGAGGAACGGAGCTTCCTTGCGGGTCAGGGTGATCTTGACGGTCAGGTCGTCGACCTTTTCGACCGACTTGATCACTTCCGGGAAGCCCATGCCGGCAGCATATTCCCACGAAGCGCCGGTGACGTACTTGTTCCAGGGGTTGTCGGCCTTCAACTGACGGTCGAACGAGAACACGACGTCGTCGGCATTGAAGTCGCGGGTCGGCGTGAAGAACTCGGTGGTCTGGTACTTGACGCCCGGACGCAGCTTGAAGGTGTACTCCAGGCCGTCGTCGGAAACCGTGTAGCTCTCGGCCAGGCCCGGCTCGGTCTCGGTGGTGCCCTTCTTGAACTCGAGCAGGCGGTTGTAGACGGTGTGCGCGGCGGCGTCGAACGTGGTGCCGGCGGTGTAGAGGCCCGGATCGAAGCCTTCAGGCGAACCTTCCGAGCAGTACACGAACGTCTTCGCGCTCGCCGCACCGCTGAGGACGGTTGCAGCCAGCAACGCGGCCGCAAAGGTCGTTTTTTTGATCATTGAACACTCCCTATGATTTTGCCCAAGCCCATCCCTGTCAGGCTCGCAGGCGCGCATATAAGCACCGTTTATTGAGCATTGGAACTCCCCGCCCACCTGCCCTTTGGTAAGCACAATAATTTACCCACAGATGACTTCGAAATAGTGGGGATTCCGCCAGTTCCACTGCATGACGGCGTATTTGAACTTGTGATTAGATTCAGCCGTGGCGAGTTATATCAACGCGATAGCGGACAATTCGGGCTCGCAGACCTGCATGACGCCATGTAATCGCGAATCCTGAAATTCGGCCCGACAGGTGACGTTGGGTGATACTTGCCGTTAACGTCATGTGGCAATACAAACAACTACAACATGCCCCAACGCGGCACTGTTCTTATGCGCTGCGACGTTGACGGGGGCGAAAGCCGGCGGAGCACCACAGCCGGAAACAAGAACATCGAGGGAGGTTGCATTGGCTAAATCCACCGGCAAGGCAAGCAAGGCGCAGACCACCAGCAAGGCGGCAGCCCAGCCAGTCGACAATACGAATTCCGCGACCAAAGCTGCCGTGAAGGCGAAGGCAGCGCCCGCCAAGACGGCAAAGCCGAAGGCAGCACCAGCCAAAGCCGCCTCGGCACCAAAGCCTGCAGCCAAGGCTCCCGCCACAGCCAAGAAAGCCGCTTCCAAGCCAACCACTGCCAGGGTCGAAGCTGCCAAGGCCCCGGCAAAGGCCGAGCCAACCAAGCCAGTTCCTGCCAAAGCTGCCGCCAAGTCGAAGCCCGCTGCCGCAAGAACCAAATCCACGGCCCCGGCAGCCGTGAAGTCTCAAGCCGTCAAGCCGGCGGCCGCAAAGCCGGCGCCAGCCAAGGAAAAACCTGCCGCAAAGACCAATTCGGCTGCCGCGCCCGCGCCTGTGGCCAAGGCAGCTGCCAAGGCAGTGGCCGTAAGGTCCGACGCGAAGCCCTGGCTGAAAAGCTATCCCGCCAACATGCCGGCCGAGATCGCACCGCTGGCCCACAACTCCATCGGCGACCTGCTGTCTGCCGCCTGCCATCAGTATGCCGGCCGCCCGGCCTTTTCGTGCATGGGCAAGTCGCTGAGCTATGGCGAACTCGACCGCATGTCGACGGCCTTCGCCGCTTGGCTTCAGTCCAAGGGGCTGGTCAAGGGCGCCCGCGTCGCGATCATGATGCCCAACGTGCTGCAATATCCCGTCGCCATGATGGCGATCTTGCGCGCCGGCTACACGGTCGTGAACGTCAACCCGCTCTACACGCCGCGCGAACTCGAGCACCAGCTCAATGATTCCGGCGCTGAAGCGATCGTCATCCTCGAAAACTTCGCCACCACGCTCCAGGCCATCATTGCCAAGACCCAGGTCAAGCACGTCGTCGTCGCCTCGATGGGCGAGATGCTCGGCGTCAAGGGCATCCTGGTCAATCTTGTCGTGCGCAAGGTCAAGAAGCTGGTGCCAGCCTGGTCCCTGCCGGGCCACGTCAAGTTCAACTTTGTCCTCCACCAAGGTGCGGCAAAGACGTTCAAACCGGTCGCGGTCAAGGCCGACGACATCGCCTTCCTGCAATATACCGGCGGCACCACCGGCATCTCCAAGGGCGCGATGCTGATCCATTCCAACGTGCTGGCCAATGTCGCCCAGCTCGCTTTGTGGGTCGAGGACGCCTACTCGGTCAGGCCGAAGCCCGCGCATCTGACCTTCGTCTGCGCGCTGCCGCTTTATCATATCTTCGCGCTCACGGTGAATGCGCTGATGGGCATGCAGCAGGGGGCGCTCAACGTCCTCATCCCCAACCCGCGTGACATCCCGGGCTTCGTCAAGGAACTGAAGAAGTTCAAGTTCAACATCTTCCCCGGCCTCAACACGCTGTTCAACGCGCTCACCAACAACGAGGAATTCCGCAAGCTCGACTTCAGCGGGCTGATGCTTAGCCTCGGCGGCGGCATGGCGGTGCAGCGGCCGGTCGCCGAGCGCTGGAAGAAGGCGACGGGCAACCACATCACCGAGGGTTACGGCCTGTCGGAGACGTCTCCCGTGGCGACCGCCAACAAGTGTTCGTCGCCCGATTTCACCGGCACGATCGGCCTGCCCCTGCCCTCCACCGACATCGCCATCCGCGACGAGGACGGCAACGACATGCCGCTCGGCGAGGTCGGCGAGATCTGCATCAGGGGCCCGCAGGTCATGGCCGGCTACTGGAACCGCGCCGACGAGACCGCCAAGGTGATGACATCAGATGGCTACTTCAAGTCGGGCGACATGGGCTTCATGGACGAGCGCGGCTTCACCAAGATCGTCGACCGCAAGAAGGACATGATCCTGGTCTCGGGCTTCAACGTCTATCCCAATGAGCTCGAGGACGTCGTCGCCCAGCATCCCGGCGTGCTCGAAGTCGCGGCCATCGGCGTGCCGGACGAGCATTCGGGCGAAGTGCCCAAGCTGTTTGTCGTGCGCAAGGATCCGAACCTCACCGTCGAGATGCTGATCGCCTACTGCCGCGAAAACCTCACCGGCTACAAGCGCCCGAAACACATCGAGTTCCGCACCGAACTGCCGAAGACCAATGTCGGCAAGATCCTGCGGCGCGAACTCAGGGGATAGCAAGCAACTCCCTCGGAAGATGATGCGGCCGCCGTGGAACCCCACGGTGGCCGATTTTCTTGTGGCCCGCTCGAACCGCAACGCGCCGGAACGATTTCTCGCCAAGACCGGACTCGCCCGTTTTGGTCGAGTTACCTGGGCAGGCCGGCCTTGCCGAGCATGTCCAGGAACCGCTTCTGCTGCTGCTCGCGGACATATCGCGGCACGAAGCCTGGCGAGACATTGCCGAGGCGAAGATCAGGCAACTGGCCGAGGCAGAGTTCCACAGCCCGCCGAGCTTCCTCGAAGTTGCCGCTTGCCGCAGCCGCTGCAGCCCAAAAAAGCGCGCCGCGTGCGAAGTCGGGCTTCGAGCGCATGACATGGCGCGCGCTTTCCAGCGCACCTGCATCGTCGCATGCGGCGAACTTGGCCACCGAGAGCGCATAGTGGCGCCAGAAATCCGCCGGGTCATGAAAGCTCGAGCGGATCGCTTCGGTTGCCTCTTCGATGGCTTCGTTGGTTTGCCCAAGAAACGCACATATCTCGGCGAGGTCGCCGCGGGCATTTGGATAATGCGGGTTGAGAATGAGCGCGTATCTCACTTGCGCGGCGGCTTCGTTGTGCCTGTCGGCACTCAACAGCGCAAACGAAAGCGCGCAGCGGGCAATCTCGTCATCTGGAACAGCGGCAACGGCGGTTTCGGCAAGGCTGATCGCCCTCTTCAGCGTCTCCGGCGTCTTGGCGAAAGCTCCAAGAGCCATGGCAACCGTCGTTGCGAACGACAAGGTCCGCATGGCCTGAGCGCTGTCGGGATCGATCTCCAGCGCACGTTCGGCCAGTGCCACCGAGGCCGACAGAGATGCCCTGGTCATCTCGTAATATTTGACCACCGCGCGGTTTACGAGAAGGCGCGCGGCGGGATCATCCAAGGGCGCCTTGTCGCGCACTTTCCAGCGGGCTCGCAACAGGTGCACCCGCGTGGCAAACGCCATCGACTGGGCAACCTTGTCCTGAAAATCCAGAGCTTCTTCCACGGCCCCGTCATACCGCTCTGCCCAGATATGATCACCGGCAGATGCATCGACAAGGTGGGCATTGACGCGCAGATGCTCGTTCGTTCGCTGCACGCTCCCGCCCAGAATGTAACGTACACCGAGCCTCGAAGCGATCTCGGCGATGCGCGGCGAGTCCGCCCTGAAATCGGATGGTACCTCATCCGCTCGGATGATGAGTTCCTTGTGCGGCGAAAGTTCCGTGACAATGGCTTGCGCGAGCCCCCTCGAAACAAGCTCTTCGCCCTGGCTTCCAGTCAAATTGACAAAGAGCTGAACGCCGACCGAGGGTCGCTGCTCCATGGATTGTTGCGTGCGATCGGCAAATGCCGGTGCTTTCCAGTCGCGGGCAGGCTGGGGCGTGACGATGGTCTGCCGCAATCGCTCCGTCTCGGGGCTGGGCTGGACGCCGAACTCCCTGCCCAGCATGTCCCTGCACAAATCATATTGTCTGAGCGCGAGGTCGCGATGACCGTTACGGGCCAACATCTCCATCATGAGGCGATGCGAGCTTTCCCCCGTTGGTTCTATCGTCAAAAGGCGACGCGCAAAGTCGAGACCATGTTTCCCGCTCGCCTCGCGTGCCAGCCGTTCCAGCGCAATGATCGCGACGCCGGCCAGCCTCCCCCGCTCTGCCGAAGCCCAGTCCTCGAAGATGTCGCTTCCGGCAAAAAAACCGTCGAGGAACGGACCTGTGTAGATGTCCGCCAACGTGTGGCCATCGTCCATGGACCCGGTCGCCGCCGCGCTAAGGAAGCGGTGGACGTCGCAGTTGACCGAAAGCGGCCTGAGACCCACGAGGTCATGGCGGGAGAACAGGATGTCGGGATCGTACGGAGAGAGCTCACGGCGCAACATCGCCAACGTCTGCCGCAAGCTGTTTCTCGCGTGCCAGTTGTCGGCACTGCTCCAAAGAAGGTCGCTGAGCTTGTCCCTGGACGCGGCCATGCCCTGGCATTGGCAAAGATAGGCAATGAGCGCCAGGCTCTTCTTGCCCGAAATGGAAACCGTCTCGCCATCGGCCGTCTGCAGGCGCGCGCCGCCAAGCAAGAGGACTCTGATCGGGCGGCGATGGCGACCTAGAGCCATGGCTGCAGCCCCACGCTCCGCTCAGCGCCCATGGCGCCGGAAGGCGTTTGCCGGACCTGGACCGCGGGCCCCATTTTAACGTTCCTCTAACGCCAGACAAGCGCCGCACTGACGCGTACTTGGTAACCTTCCTCTACGTCAGCGTGCAAGTACAAAGAGGCGGAGATGGCCACCAAACGCTCTGAATACCGCTTGATCGTGCTGTGCATGACCTTGCTGCAGGCGCTACTTCTGGTACCGCCTGGCAACACACGCGCCGCGGATAGACCGGCAGACCATACGACAGTCGATGTCGCCATTGTCCTTGCCGCCGACGTCTCCGCTTCGATGACCGAGGAAGAGCTGGAGTTCCAGCGCATAGGTTACGCCGAGGCGCTGCGCTCGATCGATGTCCTGACTGCGATCCGCACAGGCTACGCGGGGCGCATCGCGGTGACCTATGTCGAATGGTCGGGAAACGGTTCAGCCCGCGTCGTCGTTAATTGGACCGTCATCGACAACAGCACCTCTGTCGCCGAGGTGGCAGAGACGATCCGGTCCTTCACGAGCATACCCTCGCGGCGTGGCGGTGGGGCGCGCACGTCCATTTCGCATGCATTGCGCTTTGGCGTGGCCCAATTCAGCAAGCTGCCCTGGGCCGCGACTCGCCATGTCATCGACATTTCGGGTGACGGAATCAACAATGACGGCGGGCCTGTGGAGGCGGCGCGAGATCTCGCGCTTGACGCTGGCATCGCGATCAACGGCCTGCCCATCGGCAATGACAGCAACAGCGGAGAACCGATTTCGGCCTACTACGCACGCGCGGTCATTGGTGGCGAAAACGCATTCATCGAGCCCGCCGCGTCGATCCGTGATTTTCAGATTGCCCTGCAGCGAAAGCTCCAGCGCGAGATTGCCAACCTGGATGGAATGTCGACCAAGGCAGCGTCGATTACGCCGGCGCAGGGCGCCAGCTCCCAGCACGCGACAATGGAGAGACTGGCGCGCCACGGCGCTGCCCGCGACGACGGTTAGACCGTTCGTTCGTCAACCCACATGGGGTCACCATGACGCGCTTGCACGCCAATGCGCTGCTTTTCCTGGCTGCGTTTTGCTGGGGAGTTGGAAATGTCGCTCAAAAGACCGTGCTCGACGACCTTGGTCCGATCCTCGCCATGGGCTTGCGGGGAATGATTGCTCTGATCGTGGTCGCGCCGTTCTTGTGGCGAGAGACCAAGTCCAGCGCGCCTCCGACAGGCGGGCAATGGCGGGCACTGGCAAAGGTATCCGTCTTCTTCCTTCTTGCGCTGGCCTCCCAGCAACTGGCCTACGGCGGAACGTCGGTCACCAATGCTAGCTTCCTTGTCAACACCACGGTGGTGTTCACGCCCGTATTTGCGTGGCTGATGCTTCGGGAGCGGCCCGACCTCGTGCTGGTGCCGTCAGTTGGCCTGGCCGTCTGTGGCATCTTGCTGATGAGCGGCGGATTGGGCGCGCTGCGGTGGGGTGACGCCGCCTGTGTTGCCTCGGCGGTACTCTATTCGGTTTGGATTGTCCTTGTCGCCAATGTGGCACGTGCATTCGATCGGCCATTCATCATCGCAGGCTGCCAGTTCTGCCTTGCGGGCTTTGTGGGCATCACGTTCGGCCTGATCTTCGAGAACATCAGCTGGCAGGCGCTTGCTGCCGCGGCACCCGAGCTTGCCATGCTCGGCGTTATCTCGACGGGCCTCGCCTATACACTCCAGGCCGTTGCCCAGCGCCACACGTCACCTTCCCATTCGGCCATCATCATGAGTGCTGAAAGCATCTTCGGCGCCGCTGCCGCCTCGATGCTACTCGGCGAGCGGATGAACCTGATGAACGGTGTCGGCGCAGCGACGATACTGGCGTCGATCATTCTCCTTCAGGTGCCCGCGCAGCTTGTTTTCGGTAAGCGTTTGACAAGGCTGGCGGCCGCGATGGCCTACACAAAGCGATAGGCAAGACACGCATTCTCGCTAAGGCTTCAGATGCGCGTCGACGCGTAAAGGCCGGTCAGCGCCGGTCCGGAGCTGAAGTACCCCGGCTGTTTTGCCCGGCAAGATGGAAGCAACTTGAATTTCGTTGCTGCTTTTTCTGCCGAATTGGCAGCAACTCTGTCACCAACCACCGTGGATAGCCGCGCCCGTTTTTCCACGCCCTTGAATCCCGTTTTATCATTCTCCTCGCGATCTTCCACGGGACTCCGGTGCGCACCGGGTGTCGGAGGGAAGCGCCGGTGCCGGGCTGGTGGGAGGTCGGTTCTCCCACTGGGTGATGAGCCCCCAAGTCCGGGCCTTGCGGCGGCTGGCGGTGCGACAAGCACTGAGGCGACTGAGCGGGCAAGAACACCGGGCGGGGCGCGAAGGTTCGCGCCACATACAAACTATCGGAAGGCACGGCCTCGCGCCCCGCTTCCCGAGTTCCTCATCCTGAGCTTGTCGAAGGATGACAATGGCCAGACCGGCAACGGGGCGTGGCGGTGAATAAGTGTGGCTTCTTCTCCCCGTTCACGGGGAGAAGGTCCCGGCAGAGGGATGAGGGGCAGCGCAAAACTTTGGCCCCTTGGCCCCGCCCCTCACCCGGCCTCCCGAGTTAGTCGAGGGGCGGGCCACCCTCTCCCCGCAAACGAGGCGAGGGAAATCCTACGCCCCGCCGACTTTCTCGCCAAAAGCCGAAAAGAACTGCCCCGCGAGCTTCTTCGAGGTCGAGGTGATCAGGCGGCTGCCGAGTTGGGCGATCTTGCCGCCGACATCGGCCTTGGCCTCATATTTCAGGATAGTGGAACCGGGCCCGTCTTCGGTCAGCGTGACATCCGCTCCGCCCTTGGCGAAACCGGCGATGCCGCCCTTGCCCTCGCCCTCGATGGTATAGGAGTGCGGCGGATTGAGGTTTTTCAGCGTGACCTCGCCCGCAAAGGTCGCCTTGATCGGGCCGACCTTGAGCACGACCTTGGCGGCCATCTCGGTCGGCGAGTTCATCTCCAGGCTCTCGCAGCCTGGAATGCTCTCTTTCAGGATTTCGGGGTCGTTGAGCGCCTTCCACACCACATCGATGGGGGCGGCTATCTTTTCTTCGCCTTCGATCACCAGGGCCATGCGCAATCCTCCCGAATTCCGATCCTTGAGGGGTAACGCAGCCTCCAGCTATTGTCCATCACACCGGCATCGGTCAGCCCTTGTGGCCGATCGGAATGATCTCGCGCAGGTCAGGCGCATAGGGCGCGCCCTGCCAGCTGCCGAGCCAGCGATCGACGACGAGCCCCGCCTCGGCCATCATCGCGGCGAGCCGCTCCTTGTCGGCAAAGGCGATGCGCGAGCGGGCATGAAAGCGCTGGCCAGTTGCCGGCACACGGTAAAACGTATCGTAGGTGACGATGCCGGTGGCCTCGTCGCAAACGGCATCGTTCCATGCCTCGACCGCACCGTAGACCGGATGCTCAGCGGTGCGCTGCGAGTCGGCAGGCCCCCAGTTCAGCCAGCTCTTGGCCGCGGGATTGCGCGTGTCGAAGATGAAGCGTCCGCCTGGCGCGAGGTGGGCGGCGATGGTGTCGAGTGCCGCCCTTTGATCCTCGGCTGTCAGGAACACCTGGAAGGCGTGGCCGGTCAGAAGCACCAGGTCGAAGCTCTTGCCAAGCCGAAGCGACCGCGCATCGCCCTCGACCCATTCGACCCGGTCGCCGCCGGGGCGTTTGCGGGCGACATTCAGCATGGCGGGGGCCGGATCGACGCCAGTGACTGCGCGGTCTGGGGACAGCATCGTGGTCAGCATGCCGGTGCCGCAGCCGAGGTCGAGCACGGTTTTAGCCCCGCCGGCAAACTCGAGGCAAAAATCGACGTCGTCGCCGCCTTCGTTTTCGAGGTCGTAGAACTGGACAAGCTCCGGGTCGATATAGAGACGGTCGTCGATCAAAGCACTGGTCCTCGCTGCATTGCGCCGGTTTCATAGCATTGCGACGGCCCAAGGACAGCCCCACGAGTAGGACCAGTGCCGCCTTCGAAACCGGCGCGCTCAGATGTCTCAACCGCCGGCCCCTTCGTCGCCCTTGCAGCGATTTGGTCCTTGCCATAACGATGCAGGTCCGGATTTCGGGAGGAATTTATGGCCGTCGACAAGACCACGAAGAAGCTCCGTTCGCAGGAGTGGTTCGACAACCCCGACAATCCCGGCATGACCGCGCTTTATCTCGAACGCTACCTGAATTTCGGCCTGACTCGCGAGGAGCTGCAGTCGGGCAAGCCGCTGATCGGCATCGCCCAGACCGGGTCGGACCTGTCGCCGTGCAACCGCCACCACATCGAACTCGCCAAGCGCGTGCGCGACGGCATCATCGCCGCCGGTGGCGTGCCGTTCGAGTTTCCCTGCCACCCGATCCAGGAGACCGGCAAGCGTCCGACCGCTTCGCTCGACCGCAACCTCGCTTATCTCAGCCTCGTCGAAGTGCTCTACGGCTACCCGCTCGACGGCGTGGTGCTGACCATCGGCTGCGACAAGACAACGCCAGCGCTTCTGATGGCGGCGGCCACCGTCAACATCCCGGCGATCGCCCTGTCGGTCGGGCCAATGCTCAATGGCTGGCACAAAGGCGAGCGTACCGGCTCGGGCACCATCGTGTGGAAGTCGCGTGAAAAGCTTTCAGCCGGTGAGATCGACTACGACCAGTTCATGGACATCGTCGCCTCGTCAGCACCTTCGGTCGGCTATTGCAACACCATGGGCACGGCAACGACGATGAACAGCCTAGCCGAGGCGCTGGGCATGCAACTGCCCGGCTCGGCGGCGATCCCGGCACCTTATCGCGAGCGCGGCCAGATCTCCTACGAGACCGGCAAACGCGTCGTCGACATGGTGCGCGAGGATCTGAAGCCATCCGACATCATGACGCGCGAAGCCTTCGAAAATGCCATCGTCGTCAATTCGGCGATCGGCGGCTCGACCAACGCGCCGATCCACCTCAACGCGATTGCCCGACACTTGGGCGTGCCGCTCGACAATGACGACTGGCAGAAGATCGGCCACCACGTGCCGTTGCTGGTCAACCTCCAGCCCGCCGGCGAGTATCTCGGCGAGGACTACCACCACGCCGGCGGCGTGCCTGCCGTTGTGTCGGAGCTGATGAAGGCAGGCCTGCTGCCGCACCCGAACGCGGTCACCGTCAACGGCAGGACCATGGGCGAAAATTGCGGCGCGGCGGAAAACCACGACGAAAAGGTCATCCGCGCCGTCGCCGACCCGTTGAAGAAGGATGCCGGCTTCATCAACCTCAAGGGCAATCTGTTCGACAGCGCGATCATGAAGACCAGCGTGATCTCGAAGGAATTTCGCAACCGCTATTTGTCGAACCCCAGGGACCCCGGCGCCTTCGAAGGCACGGCAAAAGTGTTCGACGGGCCGGAAGACTATCACGCCCGCATCGACGATCCCGCAGAGAACATCGACGAGAACACCGTGCTGTTCATGCGCGGTGCGGGCCCGGTCGGCTATCCCGGCGGCGCGGAAGTGGTCAACATGCAGCCGCCGGCCTATCTGCTCAAGCGCGGCATACACTCGCTGCCCTGCATCGGTGACGGCCGCCAGTCAGGAACGTCGGGCTCGCCTTCGATCCTCAACGCCTCGCCGGAAGCCGCCGTCGGCGGTGGGCTGGCGCTGCTGAAATCGGGCGACCGGGTGCGCATCGACCTGAACAAAGGCACCGCCGACATTCTGGTCAGCGACGACGAGATCACCCGTCGCCGCGCCGAACTGCACAACCATGGCGGATACCATTTCCCGGCGCACCAAACGCCATGGCAGGAAATCCAGCGCGGCATGGTCGACCAGCTGTCCGAGGGCATGGTGCTGAAGCCGGCGGTGAAGTACCAGCGCGTGGCGCAGACCAAGGGCATCCCGCGCGACAATCACTAGCGCGCGGAATGTACCGTCCCGGCGGCGCTCAGCCGTGCTTGCCGCAGCCGCAGTCGGCCGGGTGGTAGCGCCCGGTCATCTCGACCATGCCGCCCTTGCCATACATGTCATGCGGCCGGACCCAATCGGTGAGCAGGTGGAACGGGCCGTTCTCGGCCCGTCCCTTTGGCATCACGTCGAGAAAACCATAGATGCCGAGGAACTGCTCGGCGCCGCGCCCGAAGGTGGAATAGGTGAGGTAGATCTGCCCGTCGACATCCTTGAAGAAGACGCTGTCGCCGGACAGATCCTCGATCTCGAAGTCGAGCGGCGCGTAGTTGTAGCTGGCCTTCTTCGCGGCCAGTTGCTCGGGCGTATAGGAAACATTGAAGTCGTAGTTGAAGTCGCTGGCAAAGGACGAGACGAAACGCGCCCGCCAACCCATGCGCGCCTTCAACGCATCGACCTCGGCGATAGGCGCACGCGCCACGGCGACATAACTCACGTCATGGTTTTCGAGATGGACCAGCACGCTGTCGACATTGTCCATTTCGAATGAGCAGCCGACGCAGTGATGCTGCTGGCCTGGCGCCATCATGAAATGCTTGATGAACAGCTGGCTGCGCCCATCGAACAGCTCGGACAGCGACAGCCGGCCTTCGGGACCGTCGAAATAGTACGGCTTGTCGATACTGACCCACGGCAACTCGCGCCGCTCGGCGCTGAGCTGGTCGCGCGCCTTGGTCATCGCTTTTTCCCTGGCGAGCAGGGCGCGCCGCGCCACCAGCCAGTCTTCCCTCGACACGATTTCATGCTGCATTTCGCTCTCCATCGTTTGGACACAGGTTCTCCATCGGCAGCCGGAGGGCGGCCGTCATGCAAGGCTGCGAGCTGTTGGTGCTCGGTTAGAGGTAGGAGGCCACCGCAGGCGGGCGGTCCCAGGCGTCGTTCTTGCCGTCCTCGTAGATGATAGGCACGGCGGCCAGTTCCTCCGGCGTGACGTCATCGAGGCAAGCAATGTTCACGGCATAGAAGTCGCCACCCATGATCTCGAAGCTTGCCGAGGCGAAGGGGTGGACGCCGCAGCGGCTGCAGAAAGTGTGGCGGATGGCGGACGTGCCGAAGCGGTATTCGGTCAGCATGTGCGCGCCCGAGGTGACGGAAAAACCGGCAGGACGGGCGAAGTCCTTCCAAAAGCGCGTCTTGGCGCACCAGGAGCAGTTGCAGCGGAAGCTCGACGTCCACCAGACGCCGTCAAGTTCGGGCTTCGAGCGCTGGCCCTCGGGTGCTAGATCGAGCTGACATTCGAAATGCACCGCCCCGCAATGGCAGCTGCCGCGATAGGTCTTCAGCATCGTCGTCTCCAAGCATGGCTCGTCGTTCCGATGATCGACAACGATTAGCGGCGACAGCGGTTTCATTCGGCAGTCGGCGCGCCGTAGGCTTAGGCCGGCGCGCAACAACTCAGACGACGGGACGGCCGGCGAGCGCGTCGCCAAGGCGATCGAGGCATTCGCCCCAGCCACCCAGATGCGAGTCGCGGGTTTCGACGTCGAGGAACGGCTCCTGGCGGAAGGTCAGACGCGTACCGTCGCCCTCGGGCTTCAATGTCACGGTCACCAGTGTCTGCCAGTCGGGATCGTGATCCCAGGCGAATGTGAAGACGATCCTCTCGTTCTCGACGATCTCGCGGAAGGTGCCTGACATGCCGTTCTGGTCATAGCCGTGGATCAGCAGGTGGTAGCTGCCGCCCTTGCGGAATTCGTGCTTCTTGCAGCTCGACGTGAAACCCTTCGGCCCCCACCAGCGTGTCAGGTGCTCTGGGCTGGACCACATGCGGAAGACGAGCGCCGGCGGCGCATCGAAGACCCTGGAGAGTTCGAGGAAAAGCGACTGTGCGGCGACGGTGTCAGTTCTTGCGGTCATCCGGATCTCCCTTGGGCGTTTGCAGTTCCTTGAGATAATCGGCCATGCGGTCGAAACTCGCGTCCCAGAAGCGGCGGTAGCGCTCGACCCAGTTGGCAATGTCCTTGAGCGGCCCGGCCTCGAGCCGGCACGGGCGCCATTGCGCCTCGCGGCCGCGGCTGATGAGGCCGGCGCGCTCCAGCACCTTGAGGTGGCGCGAAATGGCCGGCAGGCTCATCTCGAACGGTTCGGCCAGCTCATTGACGGTTGCCTCGCCCTGCGCGAGCCGGGCAAGGATGGCTCGCCGGGTCGGGTCGGCGAGGCTGGCGAACGTGGCGTCGAGGCGATCTTCGGTCATTTATTTAGCATGATTGTTAATTAACACATCTGTTAACTAAAGCCGAAACGGAGCTGAGTCAAGAGCACGCGCTTGTTGCCGGGCCGATGGAATAGAGGCGGCTGTCGCCCGTTGTCCCCGGCATCATCAAGGAGATGCCAGATGTTCCTTTCGCCCAAGCCGCGCTCGATACGCTTTCTCTGCCGCCCCGAGGACGACGGCGTGATCCCGCCGCCGGTGCCGGCCAAGACCTTCCTGCCCGACTGGTTCCGCAAGCTGCCGGCTGTCGACCCAGAGAAGCTGTCGGCCGGCGACAGCGGGCTGACGGTCAAGCGCTGCATGCCGTTTCTCGACGCCATGACCGCTGGCTGGATCATCCGGCTGGCGGCGACCGTGCGCATGGAGATTTCGGACGGCGGCAAGACAGTCGATACCGCCTGGGATTTCGACCGCACGCTGGTCAGCAACCACGGCGCCCACCAGGTCACCGGCAACCCCCGCGCACCGCTGCCGCCATGCAAGTTCCACAACTACTGGAGCATCCGCACGCCGCCGGGCTGGAGCTGCCTGTTCGTACAGCCGCTGAACCGGCCGAACGGCATCTTCGAGATCGTCTCCGGCGTGGTCGACACCGACAGCTACACAGCCGAGATCCATTTCCCGTTCTTCGCCACCGGCGCGGACGGGCTGCACATCATCGAAAAGGGCGCGCCGATCGCGCAGGTCATTCCCTTTGAACGCAAGGCGCTGGAACTTTCGGCCGACATCCGTGCCGAGAGCGACCACGAAAAGCAGGACCGCAACCGCGTCTTCCGCAACACCATCGCCTCCGACGGCTGGTATCGTAAGTTTGCCCGTGCCCAGCGCTAACTTTCATCGGGCACAAAAAAAGGGGCCGGAGGCGAACCACCGGCCCTTTTTCCCTGATCCGCTTGGGGTTCAATCGTCGTCGGACGACGAGTTCGACGAACTGTTCGAGCTCGAGTTCGACGAAGAGTTCGAGCTGGAATTGGACGACGAGTTGGAACTCGAATTGCTCGATGAGTTGGACGAGCTGTTGGAGCTCGAGTTGTTCGACGAGTTCGAAGAACGGTTGGAACTCGAATTGTCCGAAGAATTGGACGAGCGGTTGCTGCTTGAATTCGACCAGCCGTTGCGTCCGCTCGAATTCTTTCCGCCCGAAACCACCGACTTGAAGAAACTCGAAATATCGCTGTCCGCCATTGCAGACGTCTGGCTTGCAGGGGCTGCAACAAGCAATGCGCCAATTACGGCAAATATCTTTTTCATCTTCCATCTCCTGTTCGGCAACCTTGGTGATTGCCTGTGAGGAACGGGAGATGCTCCGTTCTATTCCCCCGGCGGCAGAAAAATCCGGGAACGTGCGCAAGGGCGAGCGATTTCGCGCGCGCAACCCGCTGGTGTATGTTGAGCCAGCAACAGAGGTGGAATGGCCATGCGCAATCGCATCGCATCCTGGCTGAGTGCATTCATCCTGATTCCCATGCTGCTGACGGACGCTGCCTTGGCGGCGACGATCGATATCCAGACCTCTGCCGAGCCGGCGACACTCGACCCGCAAAAGCTCACCGGCGATTGGCCGGACCTGATCGTCGGCGATCTGTTCGAAGGTCTGGTCACCGAAGACCCGTCCGGCAACCCGGTGGCCGGCCAGGCCGCATCCTGGAAGGTGTCGGCGGACGGGCTGACTTACACATTCAAGCTGCGCGACGGGCTGAAATGGAGCGACGGAGAGCCACTACAGGCGAGCGACTTTCTGTTTGGCCTGCGCCGCCTACTGGACCCCAAGACCAAGGCCGAGTTTGCTTTCATCCAGTTCCCGGTCAAGAACGCCGAGGCCTTCAACAACGGTATCGTGACCGACCCAGCCGCGCTCGGGATGGCTGCTCCCGACGCCAAGACACTCGAAATCAAGCTCGAACGGCCGATGCCCTATTTCCTGCAGGCGCTGGTGCAGGCGAGTGCCTATCCAGTGCCGCAGCACATCATCGAGAAGTTCGGCGATGACTGGGCCAAGCCGGAACATCTGGTGGGCAATGGCGCCTTCAAACTCGCCGAATGGAAGCCTGGGAAGACGCTGCGCGCGGTAAAGAACGACAATTATCGGGCGGCAGACGAGGTCGAAGTCGACGAGGTCGTCTATCATATCCTAGCCGATGAAGCCGCGACGCTCGCGGCGTATGAGGCTGGCGACTTCGGCATCGCCACCCAATTCCCCGCCCTGGAGATGAAAAGGCTGGAGACGAGCAGGCCAGGCGAGGCGCGCATCACGCCGACGCTCGGCATCTGGTACTACGTGCTGAACATGAAGACGCCGCCCTTCAACGATCCACAGTTGCGGCGCGCATTGTCGATGGCAATCGACCGCGAGCAATTGGGCGCGGGCGTGCTGGAGACAGGACAGGCTGCCGCCTATGGGATGGTGCCGCCCGGCGTGCCGGGCTTCGGCGCCACCCCCTATGCGCCCGATTGGAGAGTGAAATCATACGAGCAGCGCGTGGCGGAGGCGGCAGCGCTGATGCAATCCGCCGGCTACGGACCCGACAAGCCACTCAAATTCCAGCTACGCACATCCGACTTGCCTCCACAGATCAAGGTCAGCGAAGCAGTGGCAGCCGCGTGGAAGGGGATAGGCGCGGAGGCCGAGTTCGTGAGGGCGCCAATTCCCGAACATCAGAGCGCGCTCAACAGGCACGATTTCGCCGGCGGCTCCACGCGCTGGATTCTAGACTATTCAGACGCCGCCGACTCCCTGGCGCTCATGAAAACCGGCCATCCCAACAATTATCCGAGCTACTCGAACCCGGCCTTCGACCGGCTGCTTGAGCTGGCGGCAACCGAACAGGACGCAGCGGAGCGGGCAGCGTTGCTGAGGGCCGCCGAAAGGCTGGCACTCGACGAAACGGCAGTCATTCCGCTGACCTGGGCGGTGTCGAAAAATCTTGTGTCGCCGAAAGTTGCCGGCTTCGAAGACAACGTCCGCAACGTTCACCGCTCGCGCTGGCTGGCGCTCAAGGAGTAGTTGGCCAACGTTGCCCTGTTACCGGTGACTTGCACCGGTCGACCTTTGTATTCCGTTTCCGAACCACCTAATTGGTTGGGAAACGGAATGGGACATCATGGCCAGACGACGTTCTTCCCTTGGATTCCTCGGCATGTTCGGCCGCTCGGGCGATCTGCGCGAGCTGGACACGGCCTTGCGCGGTGTCGATCTGTATCCAGCGCTGGTTCCGGAAGGCGTAAAGCTCACCATCGTCAATTTGATGAAGGATCAATGGCCAAACGATCCACCGTCCCAGGCCTACCCGCCGGTGGCGCAACTGTTCGGCTACTGCATCGCCGGACCGGAAGCGTTCGAGCGGGCCAATGGCCACGACTCCATGGAAGAAGCCGAGCAACGCATCGAGGGCGCACTGGAAGCCGGCGAGGGTTTCGATGCGGAGATCGTGTTGCTTGCGCTTCATGCCAAGCTGATCAACCCCGAGGTGGTCGAGCGCTTCGGGTTGAGCAGCGACTAGCGGCAGCCCCCCTACCCGCCCATGCCGCCACGCGGCAACTTGATCAGTTCACCGAAGCGGGCGCGCAGCCTGTCGTCGGTGGCCTTGGGAACGTGGCGCGGAAAGCACTCGGCCAGGATGCGTTTCTTTTCTGATATCGCCTTGCCCAGCAAATCGGGCTTGCCCTTTTCGTTCCACTCCTTGGGCGAGAAACGGTCGGCAACGGCCGGGTAGAAATATTCGGTCTGCATCAGCCTGAGCGTCTGCTCGTTGCCGAGGTAGTGGCCGGGGCCCTTGAGGCACACCTCGGTGATGGTGTCGATCGACAGTGCCGCGTCGGTGACCTCGATGCCGCGCACGCAGCGCAGGCATTGGCCCAGCATGTCGTTGTCGATGATCAGGCTTTCCAGGCAAAAGCCGAGCAGCGAGGCATGCATGCCGGCGGACTCATAGACCAGATTGAGGCCCGACAGACCCGCCATGACATTGGTGATGCCCTTTTCGTAGCCGGACTGGATGTCGGGTAGCTTGGAGTCGGCCATGCCGGCGGCCGAACCGCCGGGCAGATCGTAGAACTGGGCCATCTGGGCGCAGGCCGCAGTCAGCAGCGCCTGTTCGGCCGATCCACCCGACATGGCGCCGGTGCGCAGGTCGGAGACGAAGGGCCATGTGCCGAAGATGGCGGGGTGACCGGGTTTCAACGCGTTGACATAGACCAGGCCGGCCAGCACCTCGGCCACTGCCTGGACCACCGCGCCGGCGATGGCAGCCGGTGCTGTTGCGCCCGCCTGCCCTGCCGACAGCAGCAGGATCGGGATGCCGCCGTCGACGCAAGCCTCGAGCACGCCGCAGGCATCCTCGGCGAACTTCATCGGCGGCACGACGAAACAATTGGAGTTGGAGACGAACGGGCGGGCCCTGAAATTCTCCTCGCCGCCGGCGATTTCGTAAAGCATCTCCAAGGCCGGGGCGACGTTCTCGCGCACGGTGAAACTTGTGCCGACATGCTTGGACGTGCCCGACACGCAGGCATAGAGCGTGTTGAAATCCATTTCCAGCGGGTCGGGAATGTCGCGCGGCACCATGGGGCGCTGGAAGAAATGGATGTTGTCGAGCCCGTCGACGATGCGGGCGGCGTCGTAGATGTCCTGCAGCAGGCTTTCGCGGTATTCGCGCTTTTCGACGTCGACAAGATGCACGGCAGCGCCGGCGGTGCCGTAGTGCACGCGCTTGCCCTGGATCACCATGTCGTGCCTGGGGTCCTGGCCGCAGAGCGTGAAGTTGCGGGCAGCATTCTTGATGGTGGAGAGCACCAGCGCGCGCGGAAAACGAATGCGGCCGTCGTCGCCGTAGCTTGCGCCGACCCTCGTCAGCGCCTCGATGCAGCTTGGAATGGCGTTGGCGAAGCCGACGGTTTCAAGCAGCGTCAATACCGCTTCGTGGATGCGTTCGAGATCGTTTGGGCCCAGCGCCTGGAAGCGTCCGCCTTCGAGGCCAGCGCGGATGGGGCGGATGTCGTCGGCGAGTGGAGCCGCGCGCATCGCCCGCCTGGCCTCCCTGCCACCGGATCGGCGCGAGCGTTGCTCCGCCGACAGGTCATGGCTTTCGATGGCATGCGGCATGCAGGTCCTCCGAATTTCTCTGAGGCTGGCCCGCAGTGATTATGCCACCGTCGTGTCGCCTCGTTCCCTTTGCGCGACTATGCCGTGTCCATTGGCCCAGACTATGGGCCAACGGATTCCGCCGGATATGCCAGATCGCTGATATAAGCCGGCGGCGCGGAGGAGCCGCCGGCGAAGGGCATCATGCAGCCGCTGGGCGGCGTCCGGCGGCGGTCGCCAGTTCGCGGATTCCGGGTTCGATATGCTGGAGCGCAATCGAGGAAATACCCAACCGCATGAAGCGGGTAGGCTTGTCGGAATGCTCGAAGAAGCGTTCGCCCGGCTCGATGATGACGCTGCGTGTCGCAGCAGCAGCGGCAAGCCCGCGCGAGTCGGTGCCGCGCGGCCCTTCGAGCCACAAGGACGTGCCGCCGGCGGAGTCGGTCGACTGCCAGTCTGGCAGAAAAGCCGAGATCGCCTGGACCAATCGCTTGCGCCTCTCGCCGAAGGCGGTCGACAACCGGCGCACCAGCGCCTCATGGTGGCCGAGCGACAGGAACAGAGCGACCGCGCGCTGGTTGTTGGCCGGTGGATGGCGCAGCATGAAGCGGCGCAGCGCGCGCAGCTCGGCGATGAGATCCGCCGAGGCGACGATGTAGCCGAGACGCAGGCCGGGCGCGAGCGTCTTCGACATCGAGCCGACATAGACGACACGGCCGGAGCGATCGAGGCTCTTCAATGCCTGCTGGGGCGCTTCGTCGAGCAACTGGCTGTCATAGCCGTCCTCGATGATGATCTGGTTGTTGCGCATGGCACGGGCAAGGAGGTCCTGCCGCCGCTCTGCACTCAACGGCACCATTGTCGGGCACTGATGGCTCGGCGTAACGAAGACAAAGCCGGCATCGGACGGGATCGCCGACGTGACGATGCCCGAATGGTCGACCGGAACCGGCTCGATGTCGGCACCGGCGAGCCGGAAGATCGAGCGAGCATCCGGATAGCCCGGGTCTTCCATCGCAACCTTGGAGCCCTTGGACATCAGCAGCGTTGCGAGCATGTAGAGCGCGTTCTGCGCGCCAAGCGTGACGATGATCTCGTCTGGGTTGGCGAAGATGCCACGGCGCGGCAGCAGGCGTGCCTGGATCTGCTCGATCAGAAGCGGATCGTCGCGGTCGACCATGTCCGCCGCCCAGTTGCGGATTTCAAGCACCGCCAGTGCCATGCGGTTGCACTCGCGCCATTCGGCGGTCGGAAACAGCGTCGGGTCGAACTGGCCATAGACGAAGGGGTAGGACGACTTGATCCAGTTTTCGAGCTTGGCGGGCGGAGGCATGTCGGAGGCAGCGATCTGGCGGCGCGCCTTCCAATCGATTTCATTGGCCTGGTCGGGGCTCTTCTGCTGCGGCTTGGCCGGCGTTGCCAACACTTCGGGATTGACGAAATGGCCCCGGCGCTCACGCGCCACGAGGAAGCCCTGGTCGACCAGCTGCTGGAAAGCCAGAACCACCGTGCCACGCGCCACGCCAAGCTTTTCGGCAAGGATGCGGCACGAAGGCAGCGGCATCGAAGCCGCGATCTGGCGGTCGAGAATGGCGGCGACGATCGCCTGCCTGATCTGGGCCTGGAGCGTCTGACCTGATTCCGCCGAAATCCGGAACAAGCCTGACCAGATAGCCGTGTCGTTTCGCTGTGGCATAGAATCTCTTCCCGCATGTCCAGTCTTTTTGACTTTGCTGGACCATAGAACGCTATCCTTGGTACAAGCGGTTGCACCAATCAATTTTTCTAATCCTATAGATTTATGCCAGTGAACCTTTCCAGCGACGGTTGTAGATGGAGGCAATTGAACCGATTGAAATTTGGAACGATAGTCCGCCGCGACGCCTCTCAATGACTCTCAAGGTCTGCTAGGGTGATGCCAGCAGCTCACATCCCCGGAGTTTCCAGATGATCGACCAATCCTTTCATGCGGCGCTGACCGCGCTTAGCAACCATCATCAGGACGCGCCCAGGAACTTGCGGGCGGCATTCGCCTCCGACCCGAAGCGGTTCCAGCATTTTTCGGTGACCGACGGTGACTTGCTGTTCGACTGGTCGAAATGCGCCGTAGACGCCACGACCATGGCGCTGCTCGAAAAGCTGGCCCAGGCGATCGACCTCGCGGGCAAGCGCGCGGCTATGTTTGCCGGTGCGCGCATCAACGTCACCGAAGATCGCGCGGTGCTGCACACGGCCCTGCGCAACCCCGTCGGCGAACCGGTCATGCTCGACGGCCATGACGTTACCGTGGACGTACACGCAGTGCTCGACGCCATGGCGGCGTTTTCGGACGATATCCGCTCGGGCAAGGCGGCAGGCGCCACCGGCAAGAAGATCACCGACATCGTCAACATCGGCATCGGCGGCTCCGACCTCGGCCCCGCCATGGCGACGCTGGCGCTGGCGCCCTATCATGACGGGCCGCGGGCGCATTTCGTCTCCAACATCGACGGCGCCCATATCCACGACACGCTGAAGGGGCTCGACGCCGAGACGACGCTGTTCATCATCGCGTCCAAGACCTTCACCACCGTCGAGACGATGACCAATGCCGCGACCGCGCGGCGCTGGGTCGAAGAAAAGCTTGGCGCGGCGGCCGTGGGCAAACACTTCGCCGCTGTGTCGACCGCCCTCGAGAAGGTTGCCGCCTTCGGCATCGAGCCTGGCCGCGTCTTCGGCTTTTGGGACTGGGTCGGCGGGCGTTATTCCCTGTGGTCGGCGATCGGCCTGCCGATCATGATCGCCATCGGCCCGAAGAATTTCCGCGAGTTCCTGGCCGGCGCGCATGCCATGGACCGGCATTTCGCCACCGCGCCGCTGCTCAAGAACATTCCCGTGCTGATGGGGCTGGTCGGCTTCTGGCACCGCGCGGTGTGCAACTATCCCGCACGCGCCGTCATTCCTTATGACCAGCGCCTGTCGCGCCTGCCGGCCTATCTGCAGCAGCTCGACATGGAATCGAACGGCAAGAGCGTGACGCTCGCTGGCGGCGGGGTGGTGACGCCGACCGGACCGCTGGTCTGGGGCGAGCCCGGCACCAACGGCCAGCACGCCTTTTTCCAGCTGCTGCACCAGGGTACCGATATCATCCCGGTCGAGTTCCTGGCGGCTGCCGAAGGCCACGAGCCCGACCTTAAGGAACACCATGACCTCCTGCTCGCCAACTGCCTTGCGCAGTCGGAAGCGTTGATGAAGGGACGCACGCTCGAAGAAGCGCGACGGCAGATGCTGACCAAGGGGATCAAGCCCGAGGAGGTCGACAAGATCGCGCCGCATCGCGTTTTCTCGGGCAACCGCCCTTCGGTGACCCTCCTCTACCGCAAGCTCGACCCGCATATGCTCGGGCGACTGATCGCGCTTTATGAGCATCGTGTCTTCGTCGAAGCGCAGCTGTTCGGCATCAACGCCTTCGACCAGTGGGGCGTGGAACTCGGCAAGGAACTGGCCACCGGGCTGCTGCCTGTCGTGGAGGGGCGAGAAAATGCCGCGCGTCACGACTCCTCGACAGCAGGCCTCGTGGAGCATATCCACCGGCTCAGATCAGGGGAGTAGTCATATTGCGGGGCATCAAGGGCATACTTTTCGACAAGGACGGAACCCTTGTCGATTTCCAGGCGACATGGTTCGCCATCGGCGAAATGATGGCGCTGAAGGCGGCTGACGGCGACAAGACACGCGCCGATGCGCTGATGGACGCAGCCGGCTACGATTTCGAGGCACATGGTTTCCGCGCCGATTCGGTGTTTGCCGCCGGCACCAACGCCGATATCGTGGCTCTATGGTACCCTGACGCCGGCAATGACGAGCGGGCCGCACTGGTCAAGGTTTTCGACCAGGTGTCGGCCGAACAAGGCTCGGCCAAGGCCGTCCCCCTGCCCGGCAGCAAGGACGCACTGGCACGCCTGCATAGCGCGGGCTTCCGGCTCGGCGTCGCCACCAACGATTCGACCAGCGGCGCGGAAAAGACGCTGCTGACGCTCGGTGTCGCGCAGATGTTCGAGGCTGCCTACGGCTATGACGCGGTAGCCAATCCGAAGCCAGCACCGGATTCGATCCACGCCTTTTCCGATCTCACCGGCCTCAAGCCGTCGGAAATCGCCATGGTGGGTGATAATCGCCACGATCTCGAAATGGCCCGCGCCGGAGGGGCAGGTCTCGCAGTCGCCGTGCTTTCGGGCACCGGCACGCGCGAGTCCCTGACACCGATGGCTGACGTGGTGCTGGACTCGATTGCCGACCTGCCGGCCTATCTGGCGTCCAACAACGGCTGAAGAGCGCGGCGGCGAAGCCGCGATCGGCGGGGATTTTCATGCCATCCGAACTGACAATTCGCCGGGCAACCCGTGCGGACCTGCCTGGACTGGTTCAGCTCTACAGGCATCTGGTTCCCGACGACGTGCCGCTGGACGACGCGAAGGCCGGCCTGATCTGGGACCGGTTTTCGCGTATCGAAGGCAGCTCGATATTTCTCGGCGTGCGCGACGGCATCCTCGTTGCCACGTGCACGCTCGTCGTCATACCGAATTTCGTCCGCAGCGGCGCGTCCTATGCGCTGATCGAAAATGTCGTGACGCACTCCGATTTTCGCGGGCGTGGCCACGGCGAGGCCGTGCTTGGTCGCGCCGTCGAAACGGCGTGGTCGCTCGGCTGCTACAAGGTGATGCTGCTGACCGGTTCGAAAGACCCGGCAACCCTGGGGTTTTACGAGAATGCCGGGTTTGCGCGCAGCAAGACGGGTTTCGAGATGCGGCGACTGCCGCCGCGTGAAGGATGAGGGGCCGAGGCCCCCTCGCCTACTCGAACACGATGGTCGGCGTGGCGGCTTCCGAAGCGTCCTTTTCTTCCTGCAGACGAGCCCAGACCTTGGTGGCGATGTCGCGATAGACCTTGGCTTCGGCACCGTCCGGCTTCGACACCGTGACCGGCGTGCCTGCGTCCGAGCTTTCGCGGATACCCATTTCGAGCGGCACCTCGCCAAGGAAGGTCACGCCAAGGCGTTCGGCTTCCTTCCTGGCACCGCCATGTCCGAAGATGTCATAACGCTTGCCGGTGTCGGGAGCGATGAAATAGCTCATGTTCTCGACGATGCCGAGCAATGGCACGTCGACCTTCTTGAACATGTTCAAGCCCTTGCGCGCGTCGATCAGGGCAAGATCCTGCGGCGTGGAGACGATCACAGCACCTGCCAGCGGCACCTGCTGGGCCATGGTCAGCTGGGCGTCGCCAGTGCCGGGCGGCATGTCGACGACGAGCACGTCGAGCGGCCCCCATTCGACCTCGCGCAGCATCTGGGTCAGCGCCGACATGACCATCGGCCCGCGCCAGATCATCGGCGTCTCCTCGTCGACGAGGAAGCCCATCGACATGACCTTGAGACCGTAGTTGCCCATCGGCTTCAGGATCTTGCCGTCGACCGTCTCGGGCCGGCCGTGGATGTTGAGCAGGCGCGGCATGGACGGGCCATAGATATCGGCATCGAGCACGCCGACCTTGAGGCCAATCGCCTGGAGGCCGAGCGCGATGTTGACGGCGGTGGTCGACTTGCCGACGCCACCCTTTCCCGAGGCAACGGCGATGATCGAAGAGATGCCCGGAACGCCGCGCTTGCCCTGGCTTTGCGAGGCTGGCGCGTGCTGTGCCGGACGCGCTGCGGGCGCGGCTGCGGCCGGGCGCGCAGGCGCTGGACGCTGCGGCACGGGCGCCTCCATGCCACCACCCTTTTTCTCGGCGGTCAGGGCAACTACAGCCCCCGTGACGCCTGGGATGGCCTTGACGACACGCTCGGCAGCGGCGCGCAGCGGCTCCATTTCCTGCGCGCGGGCAGCCGGAACGGTGATCGAGAAGAACACCTTGCCGTCAGCGATAAAAATGTCGGACAGCAATCCGAGATCGACGATGTTGCCTGAGAAATCCGGGCCGTTGACCGTCTTGAGACGCTCCAGAACGGTTTCTTTGGTGACTGACATTTGGGCCCTGCCTTACTGCTCCATTGCGTCATTGAGATAGTGCAGTTTGCCTCAAGAACCAAGCTACCCGATACGGCAGCCGCGCCATGCCCGATGGGCCAGCCCGCCGATCGCCCCATGCTTGCCCGGCAAAAAAGAAATCCGCGCCAGCATGTCGGCGCGGCGCTGCCTGCTGCGTCCTTGGGGCAGACTGAGCGCAAACGTCAGGGAGAACCGACATGAAATTCGTCAATTACCTCTTCTTCAACGGCGACACCCGCGAGGCTTTCGAGTTCTACGCCAAGGTCTTCGACGGCAAGATCACAGGCATGCTCACCCACCGCGAAACGCCTGCGAGCAAGGACGTGTCGGAGGAGTGGCAAGACAAGATCATCAACGCCCAACTCATCATCGGCGACCAGGTGCTGATGGCTTCGGACGCGCCGCCGCAATACCGTACTGAAATGTCTGGCTTTTCGGTGTCTGTCGACATGGACGACCTCGCCAAGGCCGAGCGCGTCTTCAACGCCCTAGCCGATGGCGGCTCCGTCAACATGCCGTTCAGCCCGACCTTCTGGGCCAAGGGGTTCGGCATGGTGAAGGACAAGTTCGGCACACCGTGGATGATCAGCAGCGGCAACGCCGGCGCATAAGCAAAACAAGCAGCATTACGAGGGACCAGACCATGCAATCGGCTATTGTAACTCCAACCATTTCGAGCCCTGTCCTGTGGACCGGACGTGTCCTCAGCGGCGCCCTGATCGCTTTTCTTGTCTTCGACGCGGTGATCAAGCTGGTGCCGCTGCAAGTGGTGATCGACACCACGGCAGCGCTGGGCTTTCCACCTGAATTGGCACGAACGCTCGGTGTGCTGACGCTTATATGTACCGCACTCTACGCCTGGCCGCGGACGGCGATCCTCGGCGCGATCTTGCTGACCGGTTATCTCGGCGGGGCCATCGCGATCCATCTACGCATCAGCAACCCGCTGTTTTCGCACACCTTGTTCGGCGTCTATCTCGGGCTGATGGCCTGGGGCGGGCTCTACCTGCGTGACGAACGGTTGCGAGCCTTGATCCCGTTCCGCCGCTGAACACCACGCCTGGTCGGCCCGTAGAGGCACCGGCTCGCGCTACACTGTCGCCCCGCTGGGGCGACCCTATTTACTGAACGGGGTGCGAGGACAAGACAAAGGAGAAAGCCATGCTTGGTGAAACCAACGCCGTTGCAAATCTCGCAGTCAGGGATCTCGCCCGCGCCAAGGCCTTTTACGAGCACACCCTTGGCCTGAGGGAAGTCGACCACATGGGCGAGCAAGTGTCGGTGCTGAAAAGCGGCGATACGGTGATCAACGTCTATCGATCGGATTATGCCGGTACCAACAAGGCGACAGCGGTGACCTGGAAGGTCGGCGACAAGATCGACAGCCTGGTCAGTGAACTCAAGTCAAAGGGCGTGAACTTCGAGCATTACGACCTGCCCGAAACCGCCCATCAGGGCGACATCCATGTCTTCGGCGATATTAAGGTCGCCTGGTTCAAGGATCCCGACGGCAACATCCTCAACCTCGTGAACAGATGATTTTCGCGCGGTAGTCCCTTGTGAAGACTGGCTTAATCGGACGGCGCCGGATAGTTTTCCGGCATGATCGACAAGCTTGAGTTCTTCATCGCGCTCGCAAGGGAGCAACATTTCGGACGCGCCGCCGAGGAATGCGGCGTCACGCAGCCGACGCTGTCGGCCGGCATCAAGCAGCTCGAGGACATCTTGGGCGTCATGCTGGTGCAGCGTGGCTCGCGCTTCCAGGGCCTGACGCCAGAAGGCCGGCAGGTGCTGGACTGGGCGCGGCGCATCGTCGGCGACACACGCGCCATGCGTGACGAGATGCGCGCCGCCCGCCACGGCCTGTCAGGGCGCATCCGCATCGCCGCCGTGCCGACAGCGCTTGCCATGGTGCCAAAGCTGACAACGCCGATGCGCGAAAAGCACCCGGGCGTCACCTTTTCGATCCTGTCGCGCACCTCGATCGAGATCCTGTCTTTGCTCGGCAATTTCGAGATCGACGCAGGCATCACATATCTCGACAACGAACCGTTGGGGCGTGTCACCAGCGTGCCGCTGTACGCCGAACGCTACCAGCTGATCACGGCTGCCGGAAACGAGTATTCCGACCGCGACAAGGTGACATGGGAGGAAGTGAGCACCTTGCCGCTGTGCCTGCTGACGCCCGACATGCAGAACCGGCGTATCATCGACCAGCATCTCGCCGAAGCAGGCGTGCAGGTGCGCCCGACCCTCGAATCCAATTCGATGATCGTCTTGTTCTCCCACATCCGGACCGGCAAATGGTCATCGATCATGCCGCTGAACCTTGCCGAGACCTTTGGTTTCGCCGAACCTATCCGGGCAATTCCCATAGTCGAACCCGATGCCAGCCACAGCGTCGGGCTGGTCGCGGCACCTCGCGAGCCGCACACGCCACTGGTCAAGGCGCTCATTGAGGAAGCCATGACGCTAGCAGGCAACTTCCGGCGCAAGCCGTGATATAATGACTGGCGCTCCGTCCACTCGATAGAAAATTTTTATCATGTGACGAAACAGCTTTATTGATTCCGGGCGTTGAGATCGGGTTCAATAGAGACATAGCGCCTAAGTCGGCGCCAGTGTCAGGGAGGGCGCTGCATGGTTCTGCAGCCTGCAAGTACCGAGATCGCAGCGCGCACCGCTGCGGTGATCAGCGAGTTGAAGAGCCTCGAGGGTCCGCTGATCCCGATACTTCACGGTGTTCAGGAGGAATTCGGCTACGTTCCGCAGGAAACCCTGCCGATCATCGCCGAAGCGCTGAACCTGTCGCGTGCCGAAGTGCACGGCGTCTTCACCTTCTACCACGATTTTCGCCATCACCCGGCCGGCCGCCATGTGCTCAAGGTCTGCCAGGCCGAGGCTTGCCAGTCGATGGGCAGCGACGCGATTGCCGCCCAGATCAAGCAGAAGCTCGGCATCGGCTTCCACGAAACCAGCAAGGACGGCGACGTGACGCTGGAGCCGATCTACTGTCTCGGCCTGTGCGCATGCGCGCCCGCCGCGATGCTCGACGGCGAAGTGATCGGCCGGCTCGACGCCGACAAGATCGATGAAATCGCCGAGGAGATCCACTCATGAGCGTGACGATCTACGTTCCCGGCGATTCCGGCGCGCTTTCGCTCGGTGCTGAAAAGGTCGCCAAGGCCGTTGCCAAGGAGGCAGCTGAGCGCGGCGTCGATGCCAAGATCGTGCGCAACGGATCGCGCGGCCTCTACTGGCTCGAGCCGATGGTCGAAGTCGTCACGGACGCCGGCCGCGTTGCTTACGGCCCGGTTTCGGCCAAGGACGTGGCGTCGCTGTTCGACTCTGGTTTTGTCACCGGCGGCGCGCACAAGCTGTCGCTCGGCGATCCTGAAAAACTGCCATTCGTCGCCAAGCAGACACGGCTGACCTTTGCCCGTTGCGGCATCACCGATCCGATCTCGCTGGAAGACTACGAAGCCCATGGCGGCCTCGTTGGCCTGCGCAATGCGGTCGCCATGGCACCCGCCGACATCGTCAAGCAGGTGACCGAATCCGGCCTGCGCGGACGCGGCGGCGCGGGCTTCCCGACCGGCATCAAGTGGAAGACGGTCCTCGATACGCCGGGCACGCAGAAATACATCGTCTGCAACGCCGACGAAGGCGACTCCGCGACCTTCGCCGACCGCATGATCATGGAAGGCGATCCCTTCGTCTTGATCGAGGGCATGGCGATTGCCGGCCTCGCGACCGGTGCCACCAAGGGCTACGTCTACATCCGCTCGGAATATCCGCATGCGATCGCGGTGATGGAAAAGGCCGTCAAGGTGGCGCGCCGCGCCGGTGTGCTCGGCAAGAGCGTGCTCGGCGCCAGCCAGGGCTTCGACATCGAGATCCGCTCGGGCGCTGGTGCTTATGTCTGCGGAGAGGAAACTTCGCTGCTCAACAGCCTCGAGGGCAAGCGCGGCGTTGTTCGCGCCAAGCCGCCGCTACCGGCGATCCAGGGCCTGTTCGGCCGCCCAACCGTCATCAACAACGTGATCTCGCTCGCCTCCGTGCCGATCGTCATGGACAAGGGCGCGCAGTACTACAAGGACTTCGGCATGGGCCGCTCGCGCGGCACGATCCCGATCCAGATTGCCGGCAACGTCAAGCATGGCGGCCTGTTCGAGGTGGCCTTCGGTCTCACGCTCGGCGAGATCGTCGACGAGATCGGCGGCGGCACAGCAACCGGGCGCCCGGTCAAGGCGGTGCAGGTCGGCGGCCCGCTCGGCGCCTATTTCCCGCGCGCGCTATTCGACACGCCGTTCGACTATGAGGCATTCGCGGCCAAGGACGGCCTGATCGGCCATGCCGGCATCACCGTGTTCGACGACAGCGCCGACATGCTGAAGCAGGCGCGCTTCGCCATGGAATTCTGCGCCATCGAAAGTTGCGGCAAGTGCACGCCCTGCCGCATCGGTTCGACGCGCGGTGTCGAAACGCTCGACAAGCTGGCTCAGAACATCGAGCCCGAAAAGCAGCTCGCGCTGGTGACCGACCTCTGCAACACGATGAAGTTTGGGTCACTTTGCGCTCTTGGCGGCTTCACGCCCTATCCGGTGATGAGCGCCATCAACCATTTCCCCGAAGATTTCCGGCCGGCAGCGGTCGCTCAGGCAGCGGAATAGGAGACGGCATCATGGGTCTCATTCAAGAAATCGATTTTGGCACCCCTGCCTCCAAGTCCGAAAAGCAGGTTACGCTGACCGTCGACGGCTTCGAGGTGACGGTGCCCGAGGGCACCTCGATCATGCGCGCCTCGATGGAAGCGGGCATTGCCATTCCCAAACTCTGCGCCACCGACATGGTCGATGCATTCGGTTCCTGCCGACTCTGCCTCGTCGAGATCGAAGGCCGCAACGGCACGCCCTCGTCCTGCACCACGCCTGTCATGCCCGGCATGGTCGTCCACACCCAGACCGGCCGTCTCAAGGACATCCGCAAGGGCGTGATGGAGCTGTACATCTCCGACCACCCGCTCGACTGCCTGACCTGCGCGGCCAATGGCGATTGCGAATTGCAGGACATGGCCGGTGCAGTGGGCTTGCGCGACGTGCGCTACGGCTATGAAGGTGACAACCACGTTCGCGCCAAGAACAATGGCGTCGAAAACTTCAAGTGGATGGCCAAGGACGAGTCCAACCCCTATTTCACCTACGATCCGTCCAAGTGCATCGTTTGCTCGCGCTGCGTACGGGCCTGCGAAGAGGTGCAGGGCACCTTTGCGCTGACCATCGAAGGCCGCGGCTTCGGAAGCCGCGTTTCGCCGGGCGCGCATGAACTGTTCCTCGACAGCGAGTGCGTTTCCTGCGGCGCCTGCGTGCAGGCCTGCCCGACGGCGACGCTGACGGAAAAGTCGGTCATCCAGATCGGCCAGCCCGAGCATTCGGTCGTCACCACCTGCGCGTATTGCGGCGTCGGCTGCTCGTTCAAGGCGGAGATGCGCGGCGACGAGCTGGTGCGCATGGTGCCGTGGAAGGACGGCAAGGCCAATCGCGGCCACTCCTGCGTCAAGGGCCGCTTCGCCTATGGCTATGCCACGCACAAGGAGCGCATCCTCAACCCGATGATCCGCGAGAACATCGCCGATCCATGGCGCGAAGTGTCGTGGGAAGAAGCACTTGAGTACACGGCCAAGGAATTCCGCCGCATCCAGTACCAGTATGGTCGCGGTGCTGTCGGCGGCATCACGTCCTCGCGCTGCACGAACGAAGAAACCTTCCTCGTACAGAAGCTGATCCGCCAGGGTTTTGGCAACAACAACGTCGACACCTGCGCTCGCGTCTGCCATTCGCCAACCGGCTATGGCCTCGGCCAGACCTATGGAACCTCGGCGGGCACGCAGGACTTCGACTCGGTCGAAGATACCGACGTCGCGCTGATCATCGGCGCCAACCCCGCCTCGGCCCACCCGGTGTTCGCATCGCGGCTGAAGAAGCGGCTGCGCGCCGGTGCCAAGCTGATCGTCATCGATCCGCGCCGCACCGAGATGGTGAAGTCGGCCCATATCGAGGCAGAACATCACCTGGCGCTCAAGCCGGGCACCAACGTGGCTATCGTCACCGCGATGGCGCATGTGATCGTCACCGAAGGCCTGTTCGACGAAAAGTTCATCCGCGAGCGCTGCGACTGGTCGGAATTCCAGGACTATGCCGAGTTCGTCTCGGACCCGCAGTACAGCCCCGAGGCGGCGGAAAAGCTGTCGGGCGTTCCTGCCGAGACGATCCGAGGTGCGGCTCGCCTCTATGCCACCGGCGGCAATGCCGCGATCTATTACGGCCTCGGCGTGACCGAGCACAGCCAGGGCTCGACCACTGTCATCGGCATCGCCAACCTCGCCATGCTGACCGGCAATATCGGCCGCAGGGGCGTGGGCGTGAACCCGCTGCGCGGCCAGAACAACGTGCAGGGGGCCTGCGACATGGGCTCGTTCCCGCACGAGTTGCCGGGCTACCGTCACATTTCGGGCGATGCCGTGCGCGAAATATACGACAGCCTGTGGGGCGTGAAGCTCGACGACGAGCCTGGCCTGCGCATCCCCAACATGCTGGATGCCGCCGTCGACGGAACGTTCAAGGGCATCTACATCCAGGGCGAGGACATCCTGCAGTCGGACCCGGACACCAAGCACGTCTCGGCCGGCCTCGCAGCCATGGAATGCGTCGTCGTGCAGGATCTGTTCCTCAACGAGACGGCAAACTACGCCCATGTGTTCCTGCCCGGCTCGACCTTCCTCGAGAAGGATGGCACCTTCACCAACGCCGAGCGCCGCATCAACCGCGTGCGCAAGGTGATGGCACCGAAGAACGGCTATGCCGACTGGGAAGTGACGCAGAAGCTCGCCCAGGCCATGGGCCTGAACTGGAATTACCAGCACCCCTCCGAGATCATGGACGAAGTGGCCAAGACGACGCCGAGCTTTGCCAACGTCTCCTACGAGTTCCTGGAAAAGATGGGCTCGGTGCAGTGGCCGTGCAACGACAAGGCGCCTGAGGGCACCCCGATCATGCACATCGACGGCTTCGTGCGCGGCAAGGGCAAGTTCATCCGCACCGAATATGTGGCTACCGACGAGAAGACCGGCCCGCGCTTCCCGCTGCTGCTCACTACCGGCCGTATCCTGAGCCAGTACAATGTCGGCGCGCAGACCAGGCGCACCGAAAACGTCGCCTGGCACGCCGAGGACTTGCTGGAGATCCATCCGCATGACGCCGAAGTACGTGGTCTGCGTGACGGCGACTGGGTGCGCCTGCAAAGCCGCGCCGGCGAGACGACGCTGCGCGCAACGATCACCGACAAGGTATCGCCAGGCGTGGTCTATACCACCTTCCACCACCCCGACACTCAGGCCAATGTCATCACCACCGACTTCTCCGACTGGGCGACCAACTGTCCGGAGTACAAGGTGACGGCGGTTCAGGTTGGTGCTTCCAACGGGCCGTCGGAATGGCAGAAGGAATACACCGAGCAGGCACAGCAGAGCCGCCGCATCGCCGGCCAGCTGGAAGCGGCGGAGTAATGGTACACGGGACGCAAGCCTTTCCTTCTCCCCGTTCACGGGGAGAAGGTGGCCTGAAAGGCCGGATGAGGGGCTGTACCAGCCTCGAAAGGTTTGCGCTGCCACTCATCTGCCTGCCGGCATCTTCTCCCCGTAAACGGGGAGAAGAACGATGACCGACCGCCCCGCAATCTCCGCGACCTCCCGTCTCGCCCGCCGGGCGAGCGGCACGACAATCGCCAACCGTATGGTGCCGGAAGAGACGCCGATCGCGTTGTCTTATGGCGGCACCACGCATGCGGTGATGATGGCGAGCCCGGCGGATTTCGAGGATTTCGCACGCGGCTTCTCGCTGACCGAAGGCATCATCGGCTCAGTTGAAGAAATCGAGTCGATCGAGGTGCTTGATGTCGAAGCCGGCATCGACATCCAGATCCGGCTCAAGGACAAGGCCAACAAACGCTTCGAGTTGCGGCGTCGTAGGCTCGCCGGGCCGGTCGGTTGCGGGCTGTGCGGCATCGAATCCATCGAAGAAGCGATGCGCTCTGTCGATGACGTACACACGCCGGCGCTCAGGCTTTCGGCCGACGACATCGTGCAGGCGGTGAAGCTGTTGTCCAAGGCGCAGCCACTGCATGCGGAAACAGGTGCTGTTCACGCCGCGGGCTTTTACGTACCCGGAAAAGGCATTGTCGCCGCACGCGAGGATGTCGGCCGCCACAACGCGCTCGACAAGCTCGCCGGCGCGCTCGACAAGGCCGGCATTTCGGGCGGATCGGGTGCTGTGGTGGTGACCAGCCGCGTGTCGGTGGAAATGGTTCAGAAGACGGCAGCCATCGGCGCGCCCTTCATCATCGCCGTCTCAGCCCCCACGGCCCTTGCCATCCGCACCGCCGAGCAAGCCGGCATGACGCTCGTCGCACTTGTGCGCGGCGACGATTTCGACATCTTTACCCATCCAGACCGCGTGAGTACCGGAGCCGCCAAAAATGTCGCATGAAGAGCACAAGATGGGGACGAAGGAAAAGATCGTCTACATGGCGAACCAGATCGCTACCTTCTTTGAATCCAAGCCACATGATGAAGGCGTCGCCGGCGTGGCTGAACACATCAACAAATTCTGGGATCCGCGCATGCGTCGCCAGTTCTTCGAGATGTTCGACGAAGGCGGCAAGGGCATGAAACCGCTGGTGATAGAAGCGGCCGCCACGATCAGAAGGCCTGCCGACAAGGCCGCCTGACGCCCCTCCCCTTAGCACGCGAAGCCACTTCACCCTTCGGCCGAACATCTGATATGTTAGCAATTCCTAATGCAATCCGCAGGTGGAATGGCTGTGCCAAGGCCGATCGCGACCCGATATGCCCGCAGTGGTGACGTGCGGATCGCCTATCAGGTGGTCGGCCAGGGATCGTTCGACCTCGTCTTCGTTCCCGGATTCATCTCCAATCTCGACCTTCACTGGGAAGACGAGGGTTACAGCCGGCTGCTTTCACGACTTTCCGCCTTTTCCCGCCTGATCCTGTTCGACAAGCGCGGCACCGGGCTTTCCGACCGGGTCGACACGCATGCGCTGCCGAGCCTGGAAACGCGCATGGACGACGTGCGCGTGGTGATGGATGCCGCCGGAAGCAGCCGAGCGGCAATCCTCGGCGCCTCGGAAGGCGCTCCAATGGCGATCCTTTTCGCAGCGACCTATCCCGAACGGACGCGCTCGCTCGTGCTTTATGGCGGCTACGCGCATTTCCATAAGTGGGTGATGAGCCCTGAGCGGCTCGACGCTTTCATCGCAGACGCGGAGACGTCCTGGGGTACCGGGGCAACACTTCAGAATTTCGCGCCAGGGCGGCTCGACGATACCCGTTTTGCCACCTGGTGGGGGCGCTTCGAACGGCTATCGGCGAGTCCAACCGCAGCGGCGGCGCTTGCCCGGATGAACGCCGAAATCGACGTGCGTGGCGTGCTGGCCAGTATCCGGGCGCCGACCTTGCTGATCCATCGCCGCAACGACGCCCGCGTCAATCCCGATGCCAGCCGCTATCTCGCCCAGAAAATACCAGGCGCGCGCCTTGTGGAGGTCACCGGACGCGACCATCCGATCTGGACCGGCGACGTCAACCGTGTCGCCGACCTTGTCGAAGAGTTCCTGACCGGCACACATGCGGCGCCTGAGACCGAGCGGGTACTTGCTGCCCTGCTCGTCACGCGCATTTCCGATACCGCACGTTTGGGCGACCGGATGTGGAGCGAGCGCAGCGAGCGCTTCCACGAGACCTGGCGGCTGATCGTCGGCCGCCATGGCGGACGCATCGCCGACCAGCATGGCGAAACGCTTGTCTCGCGCTTCGACGGGCCAGCGCGGGCGGTCCGCTGCGCCTCGGCGCTGCGCGAAGCGGCCCAGGATATCGGCATCGCCAGCGCCCACGGAGTACATGTCGGCGAGGTCGAGATGCGCGGCCCGCCAACGGGACTTGCGATGCGGGTGGCGGTGCAGATCGCCGATCGTGCCGAACGCGGAGATATCCTCGCCTCGCGGCTGGTGGCCGACCTCGCTGCCGGCTCGGGCCTGCATTTCACGGATGTCGGCAAGGTTATGTTCGATGACCTCGACGAGCCGCTGGCTTTGGTCCAGGCGACCTCGGAACAGCATCTCGAACCGGCGTGCCGTAGCCGCGTGATCGCTGTCGAACCATCGGCACTGACCGCGCGTGAGAACGAGGTGGTGGCGTTGATTGCCGACGGCAAGAGCAATGCGGCGATCGCAGCCGAACTCAGCCTCAGCGAACACACGGTCAAACGCCATGTCGCCAACATCCTGTTGAAGCTCGACCTTCCCTCGCGGGCGGCGGCTGCAGCATTCGCGGCGCGGCAGACTGGCCCGGACGGGCCATAGCGGAGATGGCCCTTTCGGGCGAAGCGGAAGGACGGCGCCAAGGACTACAAATTCTTCCCATCCAGACAGGCTGAAACACTGACCTGCGAATGGAGGAAGACATGACCAAGGCAATCGGACTGCTTGCGTCGCTGGCGATAGCCGGCCTGGCAACGTTCGTCGTATCGGACGCCCGAGCCGAGGACAGCTCGGCTCAAGCAACCTACAAGGACATCGCGGCCACGCTCGGCTCGGTGCCGAGCTTCTTCAAGGCGTTTCCGGAGGCCGGCGTTGCCGGCGCATGGGCTGAATTCAAGAGCGTGCAGCTCAATCCCAAGACCGAACTGAACGGCAAGACCAAGGAACTTGTCGGCCTTGCCGTCGCTGCCCAGATACCGTGCCAGTACTGCATCTATTTCCACACAGCAGCCGCAAAGGCCAATGGCGCGACGGACGAGGAAATCCGCGAGGCCGTGGCGATGTCGGCGATCGTGCGGCATTGGTCGACGGTGCTGAACGGCATGCAGGTCGACCTGCCCCAGTTCAAGCAGGAGGTCGACACAGTGATGGCGGCGGCCAAGGCCAAATCGCAGTAGCTGATTTCTACGGGGCGGCGGGCCGCGTTTCGCGGTCCTTGGCTGCCGGACCATCCAAGACAGCGCCGCTCGCGGAGCGGCCGACAGGAGGATAAAATGCTTGCCACCAAGGAACCCGTGACCGGTGCCTCGATCAAGAAGGCGATCGAAAGCCGCGACGGCAAGATGCTGTCCAGCTTCTATGCCGACGACGCGCTGGTACGTGTCATCGACCGCAACAATCCGCCGAGCAAGCCGCGCGAAATCCGCGGACGCGCGGCAATCACCACCTTCTGGGACGACATTTGCAGTCGCGCGATGAGCCATCGCGTCGACACCACCATCGCGCAAGGCGACAGCCTCGCCTTCTCGCAAGCCTGTGCCTACCCCGACGGAACCAAGGTGTTCTGCGCCGCCATGCTTGAGCTCAAGGACGGCAAGATTTCGCGGCAAACCGTGGTCCAGGCCTGGGACGAGTGATCGAATGCGGGCGAATGGTCGCCCGTAGACAGGAGGAAGCCATGTTCGTCGCACGCTGGAAGATCGATGCCCGCTTCGGGCACAAGCAGGCCGCAATTGAGCTTTTGCGCCAATGGGAGCGCGAGATCGGTCCACAGGCCGGTGTCGACAAGATGGCCTTGCAGATCCTGAGCGGATCGGTCGGCGCCAAGGAAGCCACCGTCGAAGTCAATCACACGGTGGAGAGCCTGACTCAACTGGAAGAGATGTTCGCCAAGATCTCCAAGATCGACGCCCATGCCAAGTGGGGCAAGCAGTTGGAGCCGCTGGTGGTTTCAGGATCGTCGTACTGGAACATCTACCGGGTGATCAAGGACTAGGTTGGAGCCCACTCCATCCGAGCACCCGGATCGTGCTCTAGGGCCGAGGATGCGTTTCGCCCGAGGGATGGCTGTCGGCCGTCCCACGGGTGCTGTGTCGCAATGCCAGCAGGAAGACGATCTCGGCGAGGACAACGATGGCGACAATGCGGAATCCGATCGTCACCGGGTCGTGGTCGCCGTCGCGCATCAGATAGCCGCCGACCAGAAAGGCGGCGTTCCAGAGAAAAGCGCCGCATATGGTGGCAAGCGCGAAAGGCACGAACGAAAGGCGCAGCACGCCTGCCTCGAGCGCGAGGTAGGTTCGCGCCACCGGCACCAGCTGGGCGATCAGCGAAGCGCGGAAGTTGTTGCGGCGATAGGCATGCGTCAGCTTTTGATAGGTCGCGTGCTTGAGGAAGACGTATTTGCCGAAACGCTTGACGAAGTCGTTGGCGCGGTCGGGCCCCAGCCAGTTGCCGCCCGCATACCAGATCATCGAACCCAGGGTCGAGCCGAGCGTGGTCGCAAGCATCAGCGCGACAAGCATCGGCACGTGGGGCGCGGCGGTCATGCCGAGAAACAGCAGCAGCACATGCGACGGCGGGACCGGCGAAACCTTCTCCATGAACGCAAGGCATGCCGCGCCGACCAGACCGAAACCCAGGATCGATGGAATCATGCAAAACGCCAGTCGTAGATCTTTGCCGGCTTCATCCTGGTGATCCGATAGACAGCCGCCGGCGGCAGATTGCGGAAAGTATGGCCGACCCGGGTCACCTCGAGATCGAGCCTGTCGAGCAGCGACTGATCAATAGGGCAACGGAAGCCGTAGGTGAAGATATACATCGCCCCGCCTGCCCTGACATTGGCGAAAACGCCTTCGAGGATGGCGAGCGTCTGGCGCGGCGGAATCGCCAGGAACGGCAGCCCGCTGATAGCAGCACCGGCGAGCGGCGTTTCATAAAGCGGCTTGCAGCGCAGTTCGGCTGCATCCATCTCCAGCACGCGAGACTTGGGAAACCGGCACCGGAGCAGATGGGCGAGATCGGCGTTGAACTCGATCAGCGTCATATCGCTTTCCCTGACGCCGCGCGCCAGCATGGCGCGGGTGAACGGCCCCGTACCCGCTCCAAGCTCCAGAACAGGCCCGGTGTCGGGTCCAAGATCCTGGGTCATCAGCTTTGCCAAGCTTGAACTGGACGGCGCTATGGAAGCAACCTTGAGTGGCGCCGTGGCCCATGCCATGAGATAGGATAATGTGTCGTTTGCGGCCATTGCGAACCTCTTTCGAAATCGTCTGCCGGCGAACCGGTCGCCAGCCTGTAGCGAAAGCTGTGTGCGGCCACTGGATTACACAGGCATTGCAGGAAAGGTGCCGTATCAAGCAATTTGGTGCTTGCGTTTGTTCAGCGTCTTTGTTTCGCAATGCTTCCGCAATGTTCATGACGTAGCCGGGCGGCTCTCAAGGGACCTTCGAGGAACAGATGCGCATATTGCTAGTTGAAGACGAGCCAGAACTGGCGTCGGCTATGCGGACGGCGTTGCGACGGTATGACATGGTCGTGGACCACGCCACATCATTGCTGGAGGCCGGCGATTTCGCCGCCAGCGAAAGCTATGACGCTATCCTGCTCGATCGCCAGCTGCCCGACGGCGACGGCCTGACCCTGGTGCCAAAGCTGCGTGCGCGCGGAAACGCGACACCGGTTCTGGTGCTGACGGCACGCAGCGACACTTCCGACAAGGTCGACGGGCTGGACATGGGGGCCGATGATTATCTCGCCAAACCCTTCGCCTTCGAGGAATTGCTGGCCCGGCTGCGCGCGCTGCTGCGCCGGCCGGCCAACGTGCAGACCCAGGTCATCCATGCCGGCGATCTCGCCTTCGACTTCGGCCACCGCGAGGTCCTGGTCCGTGGTGAGCCCATGGCGTTGCCCCGTCGCGAACTGCTGGTTCTGGAGGCGCTGTTGCGGCGCACGGGCCGGATGGTGCAGCGCTCGTCGCTGATGGAGGCCGTGTTCGGCCTCGACGACGAGATCCAGTCCAACGCACTCGACACGCATGTGTCGCGGCTGCGGCGCAAGCTGGCTGAAGCCGACGGCAAGGTGGAGATCAACGGTGTGCGCGGCGTCGGCTACCTCCTGCGCGAGATTTCATGAACGCCTCGCGGATTCTACGCTCGCTCGGCCGGTTCTTCCGCCCGATCTCGCTGAAATGGCGTCTGGTCTGGCGCCTCGTGATCCTGCAGGTGATCCTGCTGACGCTGCTGATCGCCATGATCCTCGGCGCCCTCATCGTCACCGGCGTCATCCCGGACCATTACGAGGGCCGGGCGGTCGAGGTGCTGCAAAAGGTGGTCCGCCGGGACGACGCGGGCGAGCTTGTCCTCAAGAGTACCCCGTCACTGGCGGATCTACGCGAGGAAGTGCCGGATCTTTGGTTCGTGTTGCGCGACGAGCAGGGGCATACGCTGTCGGAGGGCACGGTCCCGCCGGAATTCACCCGCATGGCCGCCGCCCTCGACCATATCGACACCGCCAAGCTAGTCTGGAAGAAGGGCACGACACTGCCAGCTGCGACGGTCCAGTGGTACGACACAAGCGCCGGAAGGGTCCAGATCTTCACTGGCGCCCAAGGGCGCTTCAGGGTTTCGGCGCTGATTTACGCTACGCCGGGAATTTTCACGGAGGTCATCCTGCCGGTCGGCGCTGTGATGGCGGTGGCGACGCTGCTGGTGATCCCATTGGTGGTGCGCAGCGCGTTCCGAGGCCTGAGGCAGGCGGCCGCCCAGGCCGAGAAGATCGACATAGACGAACGCGGCGTGCGGCTGCCCGTGGAGCGTATCCCCTCGGAGATCGCACCGCTGGTGAAAGCCGTCAATGGCGCACTCGACCGGCTGGACAGGGGCTATGAAAGGCACCAGAGATTTCTGATCGACGCAGCGCATGAATTGCGCACGCCGGTGGCCATCCTCAACACCCGCATCACATCGCTGCCGGCTACGCCCGAGCGCGCAAGGCTCTTGCAGGATACGGCGCGGTTGTCGACGCTCACCGATCAGCTTCTCGATATCCAGCGCCTCGGTCGGCAGGCGCAAAGCTTCTCGCGCATCGACCTTGTGGCGGTGGCGCGCGGGGTTGTCCTCGATCTGGCGCCGATGGCTTTTGCTGCCGGTTACGAGGTGTCATTCGAGCCCTCGCGCGCCCAGCTGTTCGCCAAAGGCGACCCGACCGCTGTCGAGCGCGCCATCACCAATCTGGTACAGAACGCGATCGAACATGGCGGGGGCGCAGGCAAGATCACGATTGCTGTGAACAGCCCGGCCACGGTGGAGATTTCGGACGAGGGTGACGGCGTGCCGGCGGAAGAGCGCGAACGGATCTTCGAGCCCTTCTACCGCCTCAAGCCACGAGGACATGGAGCGGGCCTCGGCCTCAACCTGGTGCAGGAAATCATGCAGATCCATGGCGGCCGCATCGAGCTTGCTTGCATCGAGCGTAAGGGCGCCTGCTTCAGGCTGGTCTTCGCGCAGGCCTAGGATTCAGCCGTCCGCGATGGTGAGTTGCGTGCCAGCGTCCGCAAGAGCCCTGGCCAGATCATCCGCTGGCTGGCGATCGGTGACCAGTTCGGTGAAACCGGAGAAGCCGCAGACCTGCACCAGCCCCTGGCGACCGAATTTGGTGTGGTCGGTGACGACGACCGAACGCTGGCCGCGCGACAGCACCACGCGGGCGAACTCGGCTTCTTCGAGATTGTAGTCCATCACCCCGTTCGCCGCGTCGACGGCCCCTGCCGAGATCACCGCATGGGTGACAGCGAAGCGGCTGACGAAGTCGATCGCCGAGACCCCGAAGGCGGCACCGCTGTCGCTGCGCAACTCCCCGCCCGCCATATAGACCTTGTTGCCGTTGACGGTGGCGAGCGTTCTGGCGATGTCGGACGAGTTGGTCACGACAGTCAGGCGGCGATGACCCAGCAATTCTCGGGCGAGATAGCTGGTGGTGGTGCCGGTATCGAGCATGACCGCCTCGCCATCATGGATGGTGGCGGCGACAGCCTTGGCGATGGCGCGCTTGGCGCCGGCGTTTTCGCGCATGCGGCGCTCGAAAGGTGCCTCGCCCACCACTGACGGCAGGCCGATGGAGCCATGCATCTTGAGGATCGAGCCATCAGCTGTCAGTGGCTTTACGTCACGCCGCACGGTCTCGAGCGAAACGCCGAGCTTGTCGGCGAGATCGGCAATGGTGATCGTGCCCTCGTCGTTGAGCAGACGCAGGATTTCACTGTGGCGCTTGGAATGGTTCATCATGCGGCCCTGGTCGGATGCGCGGCATGGCCGCAACTCAGAAAGCTACTGCCCGAATCTACTGCAGCATTGCAACCAATCTCAACAGATACGGTCACAAAAACAACTAAAGCCACAAACTCGCGTTGACAGCGGCGCTTCCGCTGCGTGAGACTACCACCCAACAAGGCCAAGACGCGACACTGGGGAACGCGTCATGCACAGCGCGGAGGGGCTTCATGACGACGAGCGAGGACCGCATCCGCGCCCTGCCGCTGTGGAACGGGACGGTGACTATCACACCGCTCAAGGGTGGCATCAGCAACGAAAGCTGGGTGGTGAGGGATGCCTCGGGGGGCCACGTGGTGCGCTTCGGCCAGGATTTTCCCTTCCATCACGTCTTTCGCGACCGCGAGGTGATGGTAGCCAAGGCAGCCCATGAGGCGGGCTTCGCGCCGGAACTGCAATATGCCGCGCCTGGCGTGATGGTGACCGAATTTCTCGGCGCCAAGACCTATGGCGCCGATGACGTGCGAGCCAACGCGGCACGCATCGCCCGCCTGATCAGGCATTTCCACGACGAGATGCCCCGGCATGTGTCAGGGCCCGGCTTCATGTTCTGGGCCTTCCATGTCATCCGCGACTACGCGCGCACACTTCAAGCCGGCAAAAGCCGGATGACGGCGGAACTGCCGCGCTATCTGGAATTGGCGGACAAGCTCGAAAAAGCACAGGCGCCACTGCCGATCATCTTCAGCCACAACGACCTTCTGCCGGCCAACTTCCTCGACGACGGCGAGCGGCTGTGGCTGATCGACTTCGAGTATGCCGGTTTTTCGACCGCAATGTTCGACCTTGCCGGCACGGCCTCCAATGCCGGGATGACGGGCGAAGAATCGGACGAACTGCTTGCCAGCTATTTCGGCGCTGCGCCCGACCAGCAAATCAGGCGCTCGCATGCGGCCATGCAATGCGCCTCGCTGCTGCGCGAAGCGATGTGGAGCATGGTCTCGGAACTCCACCTCTCCGCCCCCGGCGTCGACTACGCCGCCTACACCGCCGAGAACCTCGAAAAGCTCGAGACGGCGCTCGAAACCTATCGCACGCAATACGGAAAGCTCTGACCATGGCCCTTCCCTCACATGCGCAGATCGTCGTCATCGGCGGCGGCATCATAGGCTGCTCCACGGCCTATCATCTTGCCCGCGACCATAAGGCCGACGTCATCCTGCTCGAACAGGGCAAGCTGACCTCGGGCTCGACGTGGCATGCGGCCGGTCTCGTCGGGCAGCTGCGTTCTTCGGCGTCGATCACGCGCGTGCTCAAATATTCGGTCGAGCTCTACAAGGGGCTCGAGGCCGAGACCGGGCTCGCCACTGGCTGGAAGATGACCGGCTGCCTCAGGCTTGCCACCAATCAGGACCGCTGGACCGAATACAAAAGGCTGGCAACGACGGCGAAAAGCTTCGGGATGGACATGCAGCTGGTGTCGCCGGAAGAGGTCAAGCGCATGTGGCCGCTGATGGAGACGTCCGATCTCGTTGGCGCCTCATGGCTGCCGACCGACGGGCAGGCAAGCCCCTCCGACATCACCCAGTCGCTCGCCAAGGGCGCGCGCATGCACGGCGCGAAACTGTTCGAGAATGTGCGGGTGACCGGCTTCGAGATGAAGGACGGGCGCATCCAGAAGGTGAAGACCGACCAGGGCGACATCGCCTGCGACAAGGTTGTGAACTGTGCCGGCCAATGGGCGCGGCAAGTGGGGGCCATGGCGGGCATCAACGTGCCGCTGCAGCCGGTGAAGCACCAGTACATCATCACCGAGAAGGTGCCCGGGCTTTCGACCGACGCACCGACCATCCGCGACCCCGACCGGCGCACCTACTTCAAGGAAGAGGTCGGCGGGCTGGTGATGGGCGGCTATGAACCCAATCCGCAAGGCTGGACCACGGGCGACGTGCCCAATGACTGGGAGTTCCGCCTGTTCGACGACGACTACGACCATTTCGAACAACACATGACGCAGGCGATAGAGCGTGTTCCAGCGCTGGAGACCGTCGGCGTGAAGCAGATGATCAACGGCCCGGAGAGCTTTACGCCTGACGGCAATTTCATCCTCGGTTCGGCGCCGGAATGCTCGAACATGTTCGTCGGCGCCGGCTTCAACGCCTTCGGCATCGCCTCGGGCGGCGGTGCTGGCTGGGTGCTGGCGCAGTGGGTGGTCGACGGCGAAGCCCCGCTCGACCTGTGGGTAGTCGATATCAGGCGTTTCTCGAACCTGCACCGCGACCGCCAATGGGTTTCGGACCGCACGCTCGAAGCCTATGGCAAGCACTACACGATCGGTTTTCCGCACGAGGAATATGAAAGCAGGCGGCCTTACATCGTCTCACCACTTTACGAGCGACTGAAGCGGCATGGGGCGGTGTTTGGTTCGAAGCTCGGGTGGGAGCGGCCCAACTGGTTCGCGCCGCAGGGCACGGAAGCCAAGGACGTCTACTCGATGGGCCGACAGAACTGGTTCGCTCGGGTCGGCGACGAGCACGCCCATGTGCGCAAGGCGGTCGGCATCTTCGACCAGTCGTCCTTCGCCAAATACGAGATGAGCGGCAGCGACGCGCGACGGGCGCTTGATTTCATCTGCGCTAACGACGTGTCGAAGCCCGCCGGACGGCTGACCTACACACAGCTGCTCAACACGCGCGGCGGCATCGAAGCGGATCTCACGGTGGCCCGCTTGGCCGATGACAAGTTTTACATCGTCACCGGCACCGGGTTCCGCACGCATGATCTTGCCTGGATAAGCGATCATGTTCCGGCAGGGCTGAAGGCACAGCTTGTCGACGTGACCGAGGAATACGGCACGCTGTCGCTGATGGGGCCGAAAGCGAGAAACGTGTTGGAAGCCGTGACAAAGGCGGATGTTTCGAACGCCGCCTTCCCGTTCGGGCATGTCCGCGAAATCGTCATCGCCGGCACAACCGTCAGGGCGCTGCGCGTGACCTATGTCGGCGAACTCGGCTGGGAACTGCATGTACCGATCGCCGCCACCGGCGAGGTGTTCGACGCGCTGATGGCGGCCGGCGCCGCTCATGACATCCGGCCCGTTGGCTATCGCGCGCTGGAATCGCTCAGGCTGGAAAAGGGCTACCGCGCCTGGGGCTCCGACATCACACCTAACGACACGCCGTTCGAGGCCGGGCTCGGCTGGGCGGTAAAGCTCAGAAAAAACACCGACTTCCTCGGCCGCAAGGCGCTCGAGAAAATTGCCGGGGCGGCACTCACCAAGCGGCTCGCCGGCTTCACGGTCGATGACAAGGATGTCGTTCTGGTGGGGCGCGAGACGATCCTTCGCGATGGCCAGCCGGTGGGATATCTGACCAGTGGCGGCTATGGCTACACGGTGGGCAAGAACATCGGCTACGGCTATGTCCGCAACGCCGCGGGCGTCGGCGACGATTTCCTCAAATCGGGCGTCTACGAGCTTGTCGTGGCAACGGAAAAAGTGCCTGCCAGGATCCATCTCGAGCCGATGTTCGACCCGGCGGCCGCGCGCGTGAAAGCCTGAAGATCGACGGATTTCGCCAAAAAGCCATGATCTGGACTATCAAGGCTGGCGGGGGACGGAACAAGGATCGGACGATGGCTCAGCGGATGATAGGTGCAGCTGCACGCGCGATGGTGATGGGCGGACTGGCGTTCCTGGCCGCCTGCCAGACGGGTTCGAACGTTGTTGGCGAAGGCGGCGGGGCCTCGACGACCGGGGTTGCCTACCTCCAGACCATCCGCTCGGAACACGGGCTGCCGCCGCTCAAGCCCAACGCCACGCTGGAGCGCGCCGCCTTGCAGCAGGCGGACTACATGGCGCGCGCCGGACGCATGGCGCACACCACTGGCCTGGGCAAGGATTTTGCCACACGCATGAACGCCAGTGGCGTCGAAGGTGCCGCCGCCGAAAACATCGCCCATGGCCGCATGGAGCCGGCCAAGCTGTTTTCGATGTGGATGAACTCGGACGGCCATCGCCGCAACATGCTCGACCCGCGCTTTGCCAGCTTCGGCCTCGCCTATGTGCGCGCCGGCGAGGGAAGCGAAGAACGCTACTGGGCGCTCGTGCTGGGACGCTAGGCCCTAGTGGACGCTGGTCGGGACCGTCTCCGGCTCGGCCTTGTCCACGACCTTCTGGCGGTGGAAGATGAACAGGCCGGCAACGACGATGATCGCCGAACCGATGAGGACCTGCGCGTCGGGGTAATCGTTGAAGAAGGCGATGCCGAACACCACGGCCCACAACAGCAGCGTGTATTGCAGCGGCGCCAGAAGCGAGGCCGGCGCGAGCTTGAGCGCGCGCGTGATCATCAGGTGCGCCGCGCATGAGACGACGCCGATCAGCAACATCGCCGACCAGTCGAGCGCAGTGGGCGTGCGCCAGTCGTAGATCGCTAGCACGCCGCCGACTGCCAGCGCGCCAAGCGTCTGCCAGGTAACGAGCGTGGTGTCGTTGGTGGCGCGCAGCTTGCGGCTGAGGATCAGCGTAATCGCAAAAGAGAGGCTGCCTACGATGGCAAACAGCGAGGGCCAGGACAGCGAGGCCGTGGAAGGGCGCAAGGCGATGACCACACCGCAGAAGCCGAGCACGATGGCGATCCAGCGCCGCCAGCCGACCTTTTCGCCGAGGAAGAAATGCGACAGGGCAGCGATGTAAATCGGCCCGGCCATGTAGAAGGTCATGACGTCGGCCAGCGGCAGATAGGCAACCGCTGCGTAGAAAAAACCGGTGTCGGCGGTGGCGAGCACGACGCGCAGCACCTGCAGGCCAGGACGCTCGACCTTGGTCAGCGGTCCGATGCCTTGCTTGGCGATCATTGGCCCCAAGATGATGAAGGCGCCGATGGAGCGGATGAGCAGAACCTGGGCGACGGAGAAGCTGGTGACCAGCCATTTGCCCATCGCGTCGTTGAGCGCGAACATGAAGTCGCCCAGCAACATGAGGAGGATGCCCGCAAGAACCAGATTGTTCTTCGGGAGGGCGATGGCTTGTCGGAAGGTCATTGCACAGAATCCGCCGGGCAAAGGACCCGAATGCCGCTATCTAGGCCCAGAGGCCCGCATTTGCGAGGCCTATCTGCGCCATCGCGATGCGTTGAGGCGTCGCACGCCGGTCAGCGCCGAACGATGACGGGGCGATAGTAGAACGGCCCGTAGAAGTCGTCATATGTGCTTGCCCTCAATGCGGCGCGGCGATCGAGATCGATGCGTTGCAGGCATGCGGCAAACGCATCGTTTTTCTTGTTGAAGCCGTAGGAGCGGCATTTTGCTTCATCGAGCGCGCGCTGTTCCTGGGCGGTGACGCAACCGGCAAGCGTAGCGGCCATGAGGAGCATCAAAATCGTCGTGATCCTCATGGCCTTGGTCCTTCTGCGCCGGTAGAATCTGGATTGCGATTGTAAGCTTTTCGTCTGGCCAGGAAAAGCTGCCCGTCGAGGCTCAATTCACCTGCGGCGGCACGACGTGGCGGCGATTAATCGAGGCGGGCCGGCCCTTGATCGACAACGCCGTGTCGCGCTTCGGACGCTCGGCAACGACCTTGCCCCTGGCTACGACGCAAAGGCGCTCGGCGCGCAGGCGCACGGCCTCGATCGGATTGCCGGCGTCGAGGACGACGAGACTCGCCACCTTGCCGACAGCAAGCCCGAGATGGTCGAGGCCCATGATCTCGGCATTGACCTTCGTGACCATGTCGAAGCAGCGGCGCATGTCGGCAGGGCTCGACATCTGGGCCACATGGAGGCCCATGAAGGCGACGTCGAGCATGTCCGCGGTGCCAAGCGAATACCAGGGGTCGAGCACGCAATCCTGGCCCCAGCCGACGCGGATGCCAGCTTTCAGCATTTCAGGCACTCGCGTCATGCCGCGGCGCTTGGGATAGGTGTCGTGACGACCCTGCAGCATGATGTTGATCAGCGGGTTGGGGATGGCCGAGACACCGGCCTCCGCGATCAGCGGCAGGAGCTTGGAGACATAGTAGTTGTCCATCGAATGCATCGAGGTCAGGTGCGACCCGGCCACCCTGCCCTGCAGTCCGAGACGCTGCGTTTCGTAGGCGAGCTGTTCGATGTGACGCGACAGCGGATCGTCGGTTTCGTCGCAATGCAGGTCGACCATCAGACCGCGTTCCGCCGCGATCTCGCAGAGTTCGGTCATCGACCGCGTGCCGTCGGCCATGGTACGCTCGAAATGCGGTATGCCGCCGACAATGTCGACGCCCATGTCGAGGGCGCGGATGGTATTTTCGCGCGCATTGGGCGAGCGGTAGAGGCCATCCTGCGGGAAGGCGACGAGCTGCAGGTCGATATAGGGCGCTATCTCCTTCTTGACCTCGAGCAGGGCCTCCACGGCGAGCAGGCGGTCGTCGCAGGTATCGACATGGGTGCGGATGGCAAGCAGGCCCATCGACACGGCCCAGTCGCAATAAGCGAGCGCGCGCTCCTTGACCGCTTCGTGGGTCAGCAGCGGCTTGAGTTCACCCCATAGCGAGATGCCTTCGAGAAGCGTGCCAGAGGCGTTGATGCGCGGCAGGCCGTAGGACAGCGTCGCATCCATATGGAAATGCGGATCGACGAAGGGCTGCGAGACGAGGTTGCCTGACGCGTCGACAACGGACTTCGCCGCAGCTTCGATCCTGGCCTCTATCGCGGCGATCTTGTCGCCCTTGATGCCGATGTCGGCAACTGTTCCGTCGGGCAGCGTACCGCCCTTGACGATCAGGTCGAAGCTCATCTCTCGCCTTTCTGGTAAGGGATCATCAGCGCCTTGGGATAGGTGGCGCGGCGCGCCACCAGGATCAGCGCCAGGATCGATAGTGCATAGGGCATCATCAGGAACACCTGATAGGGAACGATGCCGCCGGAAAGCTGCTGCAGGCGAACCTGATAGGCATCGAAAGCAGCAAACAGGATGGCGCCAAGCAGCGCCTTGCCCGGCCGCCACGAGCCGAAGACGACAAGGGCGATGCAGATCCAGCCGCGGCCGTTGATCATCTCGAAGAAGAACGAATTGAATGCCGACATGGTGAGAAAGGCGCCACCGACAGCCATCAGCGCGCTGCCGACCATCACCGCACCCATGCGGATGCCAGTGACGGAGATGCCTTGCGCCTCGACCGCAGAAGGGTTTTCACCGGCGGCGCGGACGGCAAGGCCGACCGGCGTGCGATAAAGCACCCAAGCAACCACGGCGACGGTGACGAAGGCGAGATAGGTCAACGGCGTTTGCGAAAACAGCGCCTCGCCGAACAGTGGAATTTGCGACAGGCCGGGAATCGGCAATGGCTGGAACGGCTCGATCTTGGGTGGCGAGGTCACTTCCGGCAGCACAAGTCGATAGGTGAAATAGGTAAGGCTGGTGGCAAGCAAGGTAACCCCGATACCTACGACATGCTGCGACAGGCTAAGCGGCACGGTGAGCGTGGCATGCAAAAGCCCGAACATGGCACCGGCAAGAGCCGCTACCAGCACCCCGGTCCACAAGTCGCCGCCGGCATAGACGGTGAACCAGCCGGCGAAGGCGCCGGCGGTCATGATGCCCTCGATACCAAGATTGAGCACGCCCGCGCGCTCGCAGATCAGCTCGCCCATGGTGGCGAAAATCAGCGGCGAGGCGATGCGGATGGCCGCGACCCAGAACGAAGCTGTGAAGAGGATTTCGAACGCGTCCATGCTCACTTCCACCTCACACGGAACCGCGTCAGCAGGATCGCGACCACCATCGTCAGCAGCGAGGTGGCGACCATGACATCGGCGATGTAGCTCGGCACCTTGGCGATGCGGCTCATGGCGTCGGCCCCGACAAAGATGCCAGCGACGAAGATGGCTGAAACGACGACACCGAGCGGGTTCAGCATCGCCAGCATGGCAACGACGATGCCCGAATAGCCGTAACCCGGCGACAGGTCGAGCGTCAGATTGCCCTTGAGACCCGACACTTCCGAGAAGCCGGCAAGGGCTGCGAGGCCGCCTGACAGCAGCGCCGTCTTCATCAGCACGCGGTTGACAGGAATGCCGACGAAACGCGCGCCCTCGGGGTTGTGACCGACCGCGCGCATCTCGTAGCCGAGGACGGTCTTCTTCATGATGACCCAGACAACGATCGCCGAAACGATGGCGACAACAAAGCCGTAATGCAGGCGCTTGCCCTGGATGATGCGTGGCAGCTGCGCGTCGGCGATGACCTTCTGCGACTGCGGCCAGCCGAGGCCCATCGGGTCCTTGAGCACGCCTTCGAGCAGCATGGACACGAACAGCAGCACGATGAAGTTGAGGAGCAGCGTGGTCACCACCTCGTCGACGCCAAAGCGGGTCTTGAGGATCGCTGGCCCCAGCAACAACAAGCCGCCGGCGAGCATCGCGGCAAGCATGATGACAGGGATGAGGATCACCGATGGCAGCGGCAACGCACCGGTGCCGAGAACGACCGTGACCACGCCCCCGATGTAAAGCTGGGCTTCGGCGCCGATGTTCCATAGCTTGGCCCGAAAAGCGACGGCGACGGCAAGCCCAGTGAAGATCAGCGGTGTGGCCCGGGTAAGCGTCTCGAGCAGGGCGAATTGCGAGCCGGCTGCACCCTTGGCGACGAGATAAAACACCGACAGCGGCGAAGCGCCGGCTGCGAGCACCAGCAGCGAGGTGAGCAGCAGCGTGGCCGCGATGGCGGCCAACGGAAACAGCAAGGTCATGCCAAGCGAAGGTGCGGGTTTGGGCTCAAGCCGCATCCTTGGCTCCCTCTTCGCCATGTCCGGCCATCAGTTCCCCCAATTCGCGAATGCTGCGCTCACCTCGGGCAGAGGGGCTCGATAGCCTGCCCTTGGACATCACGACGATACGGTCGGACAGGGCCAGGATTTCTTCGAGGTCTTCGGAAATCAGCAGGATCGCGGCTCCTCTTTGCCGCGCGGCAAGCAGCATGCGGTGGACATAGGCAACGGCGCCGACGTCGAGGCCGCGCGTCGGCTGGCTGGCGAGGATGACCGACGGCTCGGGATCGAGCGCGCGGCCGAGAATGAGCTTTTGCATGTTGCCGCCCGAAAGCAGGCGGATGCGCGCTTCAGGCGACGGACATTTGACGTCGTAGTCGGCGATGATCTGTTCGGCGAAATTGCGAGCAGCCTTCCAGTCGAGAAAACCCATGCGGCTGAAGCGCGGGCTGGCGTAGCGCTCGGCGATGACATTTTCCGTCACGCTCATGTCGCCGATGGTACCCACAGCGTGGCGATCTTCCGGAATGCGGGCAATGCCGTGGCCAAGTGCTGCTTTCGGCGACCAGTCGCCAATTTGCCTGCCGCCGATCACGACCGTTCCCGCAATGGGGCTTTCAGTGCCGGCCAGCAGCGCGGCAAGTGCCGCCTGGCCATTGCCGGAAACGCCCGCAAGGCCAGTGATTTCCCCGGCACGCAGGGTGAGCGAGACGCCGTCCAAGGCAGCACCATTGCGGCGGCCCGTGGATACCGTGTCGAGCACTAGCAGGGCATCTCCCGGCTCAACGGCAGTGACCTCGGCCGGCTTGACCTCCTGCCCGACCATAAGTGCTGCCAGCTCCTTGCGGTCAGTTGCGGCCGTGGCGCGCTCGCCCGCAAGACGCCCCGAACGCAGCACCAGCACCCGATCGCTGACAGCCATGACCTCATGCAGCTTGTGTGAGATGAAGATGATCGACAGGCCCTTGGCGACCAGCAGTTTGAGTGTGCGAAACAACGCGTCGGTCTCGGCGGGCGTCAGCACCGCCGTGGGTTCATCGAGGATCAGGATGCGGGCGTCGCGGTAGAGCGCCTTGAGGATTTCAACGCGCTGGCGTTCGCCCACCGAAAGGCTGGACACGACGGCGGCTGGATCGACCGCCAGGCCAAAATCGGCGGAAAGCTGCTCGATACGCAGGCGGGCCACGGCCCGGTCAAGGCGAGGCAACCACAGGCTTTGGGTGCCTAGCGCGATGTTTTCCAGCACGGTCATATTGTCGGCGAGCGTGAAATGCTGGTGCACCATGCCGATGCCAGCGTCGAGCGCTGCACGCGGATCGCCTGGCTGCAAGGGCTGGCCGAAAGCCTCGACGCTGCCCTCGTCGGCGACATAGTGGCCGAACAGGATGTTCATCAGCGTGGTCTTGCCCGCACCATTTTCGCCAAGCAGCGCGATGACCTCGCCACGCTCGAGCTCGAAGGAAATGGCGTCGTTGGCCACGAGCGGGCCGAAACGCTTGGTGATGCCGGAAAGGCGCAGGACAGGAGGTTGAGAGGCAATGGACATGGGATGGCCGCAGCGATGGAGATCCCTTCTCCCCGTTCGCGGGGAGAAGGTGGCCCGAAGGGCCCGATGAGGGGCGCGGCTGCGACTTCTGAAAGGCTATTGCTGCCCCTCATCTGCCTGCCGGCATCTTCTCCCCGTAAACGGGGAGAAGAGCGCTGTCATCAGCTCGATTTCGGTTCGGCGTCGTTGATCTCGACGGTGAACGAACCGTCCTTGATCGCCTTTTCCTTCTCGGCGACCTTGGCCTTGACCTCGTCGGGCACCTTGCTCTCGAAGGTGCCAAGCGGAGCAAGCGAGGAGCCGCCGTTTTTCATGAACGAGTAGACGCCGTAGTCTTCAGCCTTGAAAGTACCGGCCTTGACCTCAGATATCGCCTTGTCGAGCGTCGGCTCGAAGTGCCACAGCGCGGACGCCACCACGGTTTCGGGATAGTCGGCCTGGGTATCGATGACGTTGCCGATGGCCAGAACCTTCTTTTCCTTGGCAGCGTCGGAGACACCAAAGCGCTCCGCATAGAGCAGGTCAGCACCGCCGTCGATCTGGGCAAACGCAGTTTCCTTGGCCTTGGGCGGATCGAACCACGAGCCGATGAAGGCGACCTGGAACTTGGTATCGGGCGCGCTTTCCTTCACGCCAGCCATGAAGGCGTTCATCAGCCGGTTGACCTCAGGGATCGGGTAGCCGCCGACCATGCCGATATTCTTCGACTTGGTCATGGCGCCGGCGACGATGCCGGAGAGGTAGGAGGCATCCTGGATGTAGTTGTCGAACACCGAGAAGTTTGGCACCGCGGCGTCCGGCTTGAAGCTGGAGCCCATCAGGAAGGCGACGTCGGGATAGTCCTTGGCGACCGCACGCGCCGCGTCCTCGACACCGAACACTTCGCCCAGGATCAGCTTGTGGCCGGCCTCGGCATATTCGCGCATCACGCGCTCGTAGTCGTTGTTGGCGGTGTTTTCCGAATAGACATATTCGATGTCGCCGCGCTCCTTGGCAGCGTTTGCCGCCTTGTGGATGCGGCTGACCCACTGCTGCTCGACAGGCACGGTGTAGACGGCGGCGACCTTGATCGGATCGGCCGCAAACAGGCGCACTGGCAATCCGGCTACCGCGACAGCGGCGGACGCACCCGCGGCCTTGATCAAGGTACGCCTGGACAAGCCGAAATCACTTGAACTTCTTGGCATTCTTTCCACCTCTGGCTGGTTTTGGTCTTCTTTGGCGATGGTGTCTTTTTATCGTTTGGTCAACGGTATGCGAAATCCCCCATAGCGGCAATCGGCGGCCGCGGGCTGTCCACCAAGTCCTTGCAAACCCGCGACCCTTGGTCCGCAATTTGCCGGTTCCCCTTGGCCAATCGTTGCTTTATATAGACCCGCGCAGGGGTACGACCCAAGGGACTCATTGATTTGTTTCGTTTTTTTCGTCCGACACAGAACCATCTCCTGATCTGGCGGCTGATACGGGAGTCGTTCCGTCAGCATGCGTTAGGCTATGCCGTTGCGATCGCTTCGATGATGGTTGTGGCCGGCATGACGGCGGCGAGCGCCTGGATCATGCAGGACATCACCAATGAGTTCGTGATCGGCAAGGACATCAACCGCGTCTACCAGATCGCAGGGTTAGTGGCGGCAATCTTCATCACCAAGGGGATCGCCACCTTCCTGCAGGCGTTTTTCCTGAGCCGCGTCGGTAACTCCATCATCGCCGACCGCCAGCGCAAGATCTACGACCGCATCCTGGCCCAGGGCATCTCCTTCTATCACTCGATCCCGTCTTCGGACCTGATCACGCGCGTGACCCACAATGCGCAGGCAGCGCGAAATGTGCTGGACGTCATCGTCACGTCGTTCGTGCGCGACCTGTTTTCGCTGATCGGCCTGATCTTCGTGATGGTCTACCAGCAGCCGGTGATGTCGCTGGTAGCGTTCATCGTCGGGCCGATCGCCATTTTCGGCGTCAACATGATCCTGCGCAGGGTGCGCAAGATCATGGAGGCGGAGTTCCTGTCCCTGGCCCAGATCGTGCAGGTCATGCAGGAAACGACGGTCGGCGTCAGGATCGTCAAATCCTTCAATCTCGAGCCGATCATGCGCAGCCGCATGCACCGCGCGGTCTCCGACGTGGAAAAGCGCGCCAACACCATCGCCGCACTCGAGGCAGGCACCAGCCCGATCATGGAGACGCTGGCGGGCCTCGCCATAGCCGGCGTGGTCCTGGTCAGCGGCTATCTGGTGGTCCAGGGCGGACAGACGCCTGGCAGCATCATGTCGTTCATCACAGCGCTGCTGCTCGCCTATGAGCCGGCCAAGCGGCTGGCACGCTTCCGCGTCTCCCTGGAAACAGGACTCGTGGGCGTGCGCATGATGTTTGAGCTGTCGGATCGCCCCCTGACCCTGGCTGAGAAGCCGGGAGCAACGCCACTGGTGCCCGGATCCGGCGCGATCGAACTCAAGGACGTCAGCTTCTCTTATGCAGACGGCGAGCCGGTACTGCGCGATCTCGACCTGGTCTTCCCGCCCGGCAAGATGACGGCCCTTGTCGGCCCGTCCGGCAGTGGCAAGTCGACGATCATGAACCTGATCATGCGCATGTACGATCCAGACAGCGGCGAAGTGCTGTTCGACGGACAGGACATCGCGCATGCGACGCTGCACTCGGTGCGCGACCGGATCGCCTATGTCAGCCAGGATACGTTCCTGTTCTCCGGCACCATCATGCACAACATCCGGCTCGGCCGCGATGGCGCCAGCGACGAAGAGGTGATCGAAGCCTCCAAGGCCGCCAATGCCCACGATTTCATCATGTCGCTCAAGAACGGCTACGAAACCCAGGTCGGCGAAAACGGCGCACTTCTTTCGGGCGGCCAGAAGCAACGCCTGTCTATCGCACGCGCCATCCTGCGCGACGCCAACGTTCTCTTGCTCGATGAAGCGACCAGCGCACTCGACGCCGAGTCGGAATCGCTGTTCCGCGAAGCGCTGGAGAAGCTGTCTGCAGGACGCACGACTATTGCCATCGCGCACCGCCTGTCGACCGTGCATCAGGCTGACAACATCGTGGTGATGCAGGACGGCAAGGTCGTCGAGCAAGGTCGCCATACCGACCTCATCAACTCCGAGGGTCTCTATCGCAGGCTCTACGAGTTCCAGCTGATGGGCTGAGCCGAACCCAGTCTTCAAAACTTTGCGAAAGCCGCGCCCCGGACATTCCGGGGGCGGTTTTTTCGTTTTGGGTCCACTGCCAGCGCACTTGCCGATGCGTCGGCGCCATGATAGTTAAGTATCTACTTCAGTGTTTGAGCAACGTGGATCCAATGAGGTTTCCAACATGTCGTTGACGCTGCATTTCCACCCCCTCGCCTCGTTCTGCCACAAGGCGCTGATTGCGTTGTACGAGAACGACATCCAGTTCGAACCGGTCATCGTCGACCTCGGCGAGCCGACATCGCGAGCGGCGTTCCTGAAGCTCTGGCCTATCGGCAAGATGCCCGTGCTGCACGATCATGCACGCGACCGCGTCGTGCCGGAGTCGAGCATCATCATCGAGTATCTCGACCAGCATCATCCTAGTCCGGTGAAGCTCGTTCCCGTTGACCTTGACGAAGCGCGGCGGACGCGTCTCAGCGACCGCTTTTTCGACCTCTATGTGCAGGAACCGATGCAAAAGATCGTGACCGACAGGATCCGGCCAGCAGGCATGAACGATCCGCACGGCGTGGCCGCGGCTCGGACACAGCTCGAAACCGCGCTCGGCATGGTGGATAACGATATGCAGTCCAAGCCCTGGGCGATGGGCGAGAACTTCACAATGGCGGACTGTGCCGCGGCCCCTGCCCTGTTCTATGCCGACAAGGTCGCGCCGCTCGCCAGCGGACATCCCAATGCCGCCGCTTATCTGGACCGCCTGATGGCACGACCATCGGTGGCACGCGTGTACAAGGAAGCGGAACCCTATTTCAAGATGTTCCCAAGCTGATGGACAACCGCGATGCTGCATGATCCGGCACAACTCGACCTGATGTTCCAGGCACTTGCCGATCCAGCCCGGCGCGGCATGGTCGACCGGCTGTGCCAGGGGCCAGCCTCGGTGAGTCAGTTGGCCGAACCATTCGCCATGTCGCTGTCGGCGGTGATGCAGCATCTCCAAGTGCTTGAGGCCAGCGGCCTCGTGCGCACGGCCAAGGTGGGCCGCGTGCGCACCTGCCAGATCGAGCCGACGGCCCTGAGGCGCGCCGAAAGCTGGATTTCAGAACGCCGGATGCTGTGGGAACAACGCCTCGACAGGCTGGGGGAATTTCTGGCCGAAACATCCGATGAAAACTGAGCAAGGGAGTTCGAAATGACCAAGCGATCCGTGACCCACGCTACGTTCACCATCGAACGCCGCTATGACGCGTCGCCGACACGGGTCTTTCATGCGCTGAGCGACCCTGTCGCCAAGGCGCGCTGGTTTTCCGGCCCCAAGGAGTGGGGCGCGATGGAGCACAAGATGGACTTTCGCGTCGGTGGCCGTGAACTGAATTCGGGCGGACCGAAGGGCGGGCCAGTGCACAAATTCAATGCGGTCTATCATGACATCGTGCCGGGCGAGCGCATCATCTACAGCTACGACATGCATCTCGGCGAGACCCGCATTTCGGTGTCGCTGGCAACGTTCGAGCTGATGGCTGATGGCACTGGCACAAGGCTTACCTTCACCGAGCAAGGCGCGTTTGTCGACGGCTATGACGACGCTGGCAGCCGCAAGCGTGGCACCCTCCAATTGCTCGACGCGCTGGGCGCAGAGCTTGAACGGCAGGCAATCGCCTGAGCTCAGTCGATCCGGATGAAAACGCCCTTGGTGTTGAGATATTCGTCGAGGTGCTCGGCACCGCCCTCACGCCCGTAGCCGCTCATCTTGTAGCCGCCGAAAGGCACGGCAGGGTCGATGGCGTGGTAGGTGTTGACCCATACGGAGCCCGCATGAAGCCGCCGCGACAGCTGGTGAGCGGTGGCAAGGTCGCGGGTAAAGACACCGGCGGCAAGGCCATAAGGGGTGTCGTTTGCACGCCGCACCACCTCGTCGAGCGTGTCGAAGGACAGTGCCGAGATGACCGGGCCGAAAATCTCCTCGCGCGCAATGCGCATGATGTCGGAGACACCGGCAAAGACAGTGGGCGCCACGAAATTGCCGGCCGCGAGGGCGCCATCCGACAGCCTATTGCCGCCAGCGACGAGCCGGGCGCCCTCCTCCGTGCCGGCGCGCAGATATCCCTGGACCCGGTCGAGCTGGCGCGGCGAAATCAGCGGGCCGATTTCGGTGTTCGGATCGATGCCGTTGCCGATGCGCAATGCGCCGGCATAGGCCGCCAGTCGCGCGACGAATTCGTCATGGATGGAGCGCGCGACGAAAAGCCTGGAGCCCGCGATGCAGATCTGGCCGGAATTGGCGAAGACCGACATCGCGGCGACCGGCACGGCACGCTCGAGATCGGCATCGGCACAGACAATGACCGGCGACTTGCCGCCGAGTTCGAGCGACACGCGCTTGAGATTGCCGGCCGAGGCGCGGACGATGCTCTGGCCGGTGGCGGTGGAGCCGGTGAAGACGATCTTGTCGACGCCCATATGTTCGGCGAGCGGCGCGCCAGCCTCGGGGCCGGTGCCGGTGACGATGTTGACGACACCATCAGGGACGCCGGCGTCAGCCATCAGTTCCGCGATCAGAAGCGGCGTCAGCGGCGCCTCCTCGGACGGCTTCAGGACAACCGTGCAGCCAGTTGCCAGCGCGGGGCCGATCTTCCAGACCGAGGCGGCGGTCGGAGCATTCCACGGGATGATGGCGCCGACGACGCCCACGGGTTCCTTACGAGTGTAAGAGACGATATCGCCAGCCAGCGAATTTTGGATGCTCTGCCCATGGATGGCCGTGGCCATGCCGGCGTAATAACGCAGCATGCCGAGAACTCGGTTGGCGTTGCCCCGCGCCCTGACGATGGGCAGGCCCATGTCGGTGGTGTCGGAAACGCAAATCTCTTCCCAGTGACGCTCGAACAGATCGGCGATCTTCAGCAACAGCTTCTGCCGCTCATGCGGCTTGAAACGGCTCCATGGACCGTCAAAGGCGTTGCGAGCGGCAGCGACCGCGCGTTCGATGTCTCGCTTGCCGCCCCGCGGCACGGTGGCGATAATCTCGCCGGTGGCGGGATTGCGGGTCTCCATCGTCTGGCCGGACGCGGCCTCTACCCACGCGCCGCCAATGAACATCGGGCGATGGCGGCCGTCGAGCGAATGGCGGGTCTGGTCTACGGTCATCAACTGGCTCTCCCCTGGCGCAGCAATGGGCACAGGCGCCCATGGCAACGTCAGTCCCGCAAGCCTAGGCTGGAGACATCAAACCATTCAAGTCATTGAGATGGGGCCAGCAGAGAACGCTCAGGCGATGGCCGTGCGTTCGAAGTCGCCGGTATTGCGGTCCATCAGCCACAACTCGCCCGCCGAGATATCGAACCAGGCGCCAAAGATTTCCAGCCGACCCTTCTGCTCAAGGATCTTCACGCATGGAAACGTGCGCAGATTGGCTATCGAATAGCGGATCGAAATGCGCTCGAGCGCGGTCTGCCGCTCGGTCTGGGTCATCATCGTATTGCCGGTCACCGTCTCTGCGGCAGGGGCGACCAGGCTCATCCATTTGCCGATAAAGTCACCGGGAGACAGCGGCGCCGAATTGGGATCGAGCGCCGCCCGGATGCCACCGCAACGTCCGTGGCCCATCACCACGATGTTCTTCACCTTGAGCGCCTGCACGGCGAATTCGAGCGCGGCCGAGGTGGAATGGAATTCGCCGTCCGGCGAATAGGGCGGCACGAGATTGGCGACGTTACGGACTACAAACAGTTCGCCGGGGCCAGCATTGAAGATGGTTTCAGGCGCAGCGCGGGAATCGCAACAGGCTATGACCATTGTCTCGGGCGACTGACCCTCTCGCGCCAAAGATTTGTAATGATCAGTCTCGGCCGCATAGCGACCGGTCATGAAGTTGCGGTAACCGGTGAGCAGTGTCTCGGGCAGATGCGACATGCGTTTGGCCATAAACAAAAAATGCCGTCGCGGCAAATGCAAAACCGCGACGAAGCGATGGCCGCCACTTCGGATTTGTACACGAAGCCCAGGCTCAACCAGCAGATGAGTCCCCTGGTGCTTTACCGCGCCGGCAGTTGGGATATGCTGCGCTGCCGGCCGCGACGGAACGCCTGCAACGATAGGGTGAACCCGCCGTTGACACTGCGACATCGGTCGCGACCTTTCCAGAACGCTTCGGGGAGAGAGACATGCGCGTGCTTCTTTTCGCAGTTACCATCTTCTGTCTGCTGGCAGCGCCGGCCACGTCGTGGCAATTCACCACTCGTGCACAAGCTCAGGAATGCACAGGGGAAAACTGCCCCAAGCCGAGCGGCCAGGGACGGGACTGCGAACAGAAAAAAGAAAAGACCGTCAGCTGACACCCTGCTCGCTGTTCAGGGATTGAGCGCAGGCAAGGCCGAGGATGAAACGGTTCTACCCGCGTGGCTTGCCAGCCACCGCTTCCTGGCGGGTGCTAATCCGCCCAGCAGTTTCTGGGGATTGCAGGGCGTGGAATCCGGCTTTGCTGCGAAGATGGCACTTTCGAAGCGCGCTAATTCTTGTTGCGCTGCCTCATCTCCGTTTTGGCGTAGCCACATGGACACCGGCGCAATACCTGCCCGACGCGACCAGGAATCGAGGGCCGAATAGATTTCAGGCAAGCGACCCGCGCGGCACGCTTCTTCAAGGCGCTGGAAGTAGGCAGGCTCGGATTGTTCATGCTCCAAACGCCGCGCGTGTCGCCAACCATGCAGGCGCGGCAAGGCGGTTGTAACGAGCCACGCCAAGGCCGCCAGCGCAACTGCCACCGCCACGAACCACGGCCAGTATTTCAGCCATGCTTTCCACTTGGCCGGCGCTGGTTCCTCAGGCGCTGGCGGCGGCGCGATGGCAGGCTTGAATGCGGCGACATCGGCAACCGACACCGAGATCTCGGGAGCCCGCGCCGTCGCATGCTTTTGCGATGCCGGGTCATACCAACCGACCTCGACAGCGGGCAAAACGTAGCTGCCCGGCTTTTCGAAGGCATAGGTGACGCGGTCGACACGCTTGCCGCTTCCCTCCTGGTCGGAGAGCACGGGATCATGAGGATAGATGCGAACGCCGTCGGGCGCGGTGAAATCCGGTACGGGGATCATCATCGCCTGCATGCCCTGGGCACTGACAGTAACTGTACGAACCAGAGTGTCGCCGGTCTTGAGGCCCTTGGGCTCCGGATCGACAGTCTGAGTGACCGTCAGCGCGGTGGCGGCGGCCACATTTCCGGCCGGGGCGCCGGGCACGCCGGCAACGGTGAACTTGGCCGGCGGCAGCGTGACCGATCCTTTGGTCGCCTGCCCGGGGACCGCGGCATAGGCGAATGTGATTGTCGCTGGCGGCAGCACATAATCGCCTGGCGCTTGCGGAGTAACGAAATACAGCCGCCGAATGCCCGAAAAACTCTCCCCGCCTATTGTCTCGACGAGGTTTACCGCCCGCACATCAGGCAAGGTAACGACGGCGTTTGGAATGTCGAAATTCGGAAACTGCGGCGCCGACATGAAGAAATTCGGCACCAGCACATCGACCTGGACCTGAACCTGCTGGCCCGAAACGATGGGAGCCGGCGTCAGGATGTCGACCCGAATGAGAGGTTCGGCGGCATGAAGCGGCACGACCGATACGAGCGCGAAAAGCAGGACAGCCAGGCAGCGGGCGACGAAGCTCATCGTTTCGTCCCCGCCACTTCAAGGGCGAACCTGCGGGCCAGAAGGTCGGTGGGCGTTACCTGGATGTTGCGCATCCACATGTCAGCCGTCTGCTGCGCCAGGTCGACAGTGCCCGCCTTGCCCTTCTTGCCCTTGTCATCGAACTGGATCTGGTCCGGCTTTTCATTGGGATCCTGCTGCTGCTCGTCCTCTTCGTCCTTCTTCTGGGCAATGAGCTTTTCCACAATGGCCAGGTTTGCCTTGGCCTGCGGCCAGTCGGGCTTCAGCTTGAGGGCTTCCTTGAAACCGGTCACCGCCTCGTCGAGCTTGTCGAGTTGCGCGAGCGCATTGCCCTGATTGTAGTAGCTCTCGGCTTTCCTCACCTGCGCGAAGGCATCGATGGCGTCGCTGAATTGACCCGCCCGATAGAGCGCGACTCCGCGCCACATGGGATCGCTGAAATGCGCCGCGGCACCCGCATAGTCACCCTTGTCGAAGGCGAGCCGTCCCTGCTGGTCTGGGGTCAGCCACATGCCTGCGAAATCGAACTCGGCCGCATCGGCACGGCCTGGCGCTGCAAGGGTGGCTGCGATCATTGCCGCGCAGGCCCATTGCACCGTCCAGCCGCGACGGAACCAGAACGCACCCAGCACGGCGATGGGAATTGTGAGCCACCAGCCGACATCCAGCCAGCGTGTCTGGCCTTCGGCGAGCTTTGCCTGCAAATGGCTTTGCACGCGCTGGGCGATCCAGCCGACATCGCTGTCGTCCATGGTGATGGTGGCGACGCGAACCCCGGCATCGCGCCCAAGAGCCTGTAATTGCGCAACGTCGAGTTTCGCAATGACGCGGCCTCCGCCCTCTGACAGGAACTCTCCCTCCCCCGTCTTGACCGGTCCGCCCTCGGCGGTTCCGACGCCCAAGACCATGATTTCATTGTTGCCGGTATGGCGCTTGAAGGCTTCCGTCGCGGCCGGTTCGACGCCGTCGGTCAGGAAAAGCAGCGTGCCCGGCACCTCTTCGTTTTTCAGCCCCGCTTCGGCGGCCTCGAGCGCCTTGGCGGTATCCTTGCCCGGAACCGGCATGACCCTCGTCTGCAGTGCGTTGACATAGGTCTTGACGAGATCGGCGTCGTCGGTGAGCGGCAGAACCATATGGGCGGAACCGGCATAGGCGTAGACAGCGGTACGACCGCCGGGCCTCAGCTTGAGCAGGTCCTGCACCTTGAGCTTGACCCGCTCAAGCCGCGAGGGCGTGATGTCGATGGCGTCCATCGTCTGCGAGACGTCGATCACCAGCACCAGCGGCGCCCTGTCCTCGACGAAAGGCGGTTGCTCGCGCTGCCATGTCGGCCCGGCCATGGCAACGGCGCCAAGCGCAATGAGGAGGGCGACAAAATGCACCGGTCGCCAGCGTTTGCTGCTCTGCCGGTCGATGACGAGATTTTCGAGGAGATGCGAGGCGATGAGGCCACGCAGGCGCGAGCGGACATCGGTTTGCCGCGACAATAGGAACACCAACGCAATGGCGGCAAGAATTGCCAAAAGCCACCAAGGCCGGAGGAAATGAAAATCCGCGATCATGAGACCTGCCCCACCCGCTCGGCCGGCGCGCGGCGCAACACGACCCACAGCCAGGCAAACAGGTGATAGGCGATCAGCAAAAGCAATGCAGCGCCCAAGGGGTAGCTGAACAGCTCGATCTTGGGGCGCCAGGAAAGCGTGGTCTGGTTGGCGGGCGTGATCTTGTCGAGGGTGGCGTAGATATCCTCGAGCTGGCTCTGGTCCTGCCCGAAGAAGTAGCGACCGCCGGTCGTCGCGGCGATCTTTTCCAACGCGCCGACGTCGAGCTTGTCTTCGCCCGTGGCCCCAGGGTCGCCGATGCCGACCGTGTGAATGACGATCTTGTTCTGGCTGGCGATATCGGCCGCGCGGTCCGGCGGCATCTTGCTTGCCGTATCGTTGCCGTCGGTCAAGACGACCAGCACCTTTTCCGGCGCCTTGCTGTCGGCGAACATCTTGATGGCAAGGCCGATGGCATCGCCCAGCGCCGTTCGAGGCCCGGCCATGCCCGGCAAAGCGTCCTCGATCATGGTCTGGACGGTGAGATGATCGAGCGTGAACGGGACCAGAGGATATGGAGCATCACCAAAGGCGATCAGTCCGACGCGATCACCCTGCCGGCGCTTGACGAAATCGCTGACCACCTGCTTGACGGCGTCGACGCGGGCTTCGATCTGGCCGGACGGATCGCGAAAATCACGCGTGTCCATCGATTGCGACAGGTCGAGCGCCAGCATCAGGTCACGCTGCGGCTCGGTCTTGGTGATCGGCGGCTCGACAAACTGCGGCCGGGCCAAAGCCAGCACGATGAGAAACCAGCACAGCGGCGCCAGCAGCCTTTGCGCCCAATTGGTGCGGGGTATGACCGAACCTTGCGTCGGCACCACGCCGGCGGCATCGGCCACCTCGCCAAAGAACGGGATGCGGATCGCGGCGGTTTCCTCGCGATAGGCCGGCACCAGCCACCAGATGAGCAATGGCAGCGGCAGCACCGCGAGCAACCATGGATACTCAAGCTGATACAACGTGGCCCTCGATCCATCGGCGTGCTGAAGCCGCAAACATGCGCGCATCGTCTTCGCTGACGCTCGCGCGTGTTTGCCTCGAACGGTATTCGAGATCGTCGAGCAGTTGTGCGGCCGGCTCAGGAAAGGATTTTTCGCCGCCATGCTTGCGCAGGAAAGCGAGCCAGTTTCCGCCGCTGAGCGAGGCCACGGCATCGCGCGGCCAAGCCGCGAGTGCGACGCGCTTGAGCAGTTCGGGCATGGCTTCAAGCGCCTCGGCCCGCGTTTTGGTATCGCCGAGTTCCTGCTCGATGCGGCCCAGCTCGACAAGCGCTTCGCGGCGGTAGCGGTTGGCGACGCGCCGCCTGTGCCAGCGCCACACGGCAAGGAGCAGCAGTGCAGCGGCTATCAGCGCAAGCAGCGCCCAACCCCAGGTCTGCGGCATCCATGACACCGGCGGCGGAACGGCGATGTCATCCAGTTTTTCCAGTGCCAGTCTGGTCAGCGGATCCTGTTGGGACTGTACCGGCTCCATCGTCACCGCCTCCTCTGCCGCCAGGCAAGCTGGCCGAGCGTGCGGCGCAGTTGCGGTGCAGTTGCCTCGGCTGCGGAAACCAAAAGCATCGGCAGGCCCAGCTCCTGCTGCCAGGCCATTAACTCCTCGCCGCGTTTTCTGGCAAAATCCGCGACGCCGCCCCTGACCTTGCCGTGTCCGAGCGGCAGCTCGGCCTGCATGCTGCCGCCGCTGACGACGATTTGGCCGGTCTCAGGCAGGTCGAGCATGAAAGGATCGTAGACCAGCACCGCGATCACGTCGTTGCTGATGGTCAGCCGCAACAGCAGGTCGCGGGTGCGCGGGCCGTGGCCTTCAAAATCGCTGATGACGATGACCAGATGATCGTGGCGCGCGACATTGGCCACAGCCTCGAGTGCAAGGTCGAGTTGGCCCGAGCCGCGATGATCGGACAAGTCTGCCCTCAATTCGGCATTCTGCCCGGCGATCGCACCGGCGAGCTGGATGACGGCGGCCCGGCTGCGATGAGGCCTCAGCTCGTCGATGCGGGTGTCGTTGAAGACTAAGCCGCCGACGCGGTCGCCGAGGTTCATCACCCGCCAGGCGCAGAGCGCCGCCGTCTCCGCCGCCGACACCGATTTCATCATCAGGCGGCTGCCGAAAAACATGTTCATGCGCTGGTCGACGACGATCAGCGCTGGCCGGTCCTTCTCCTCGTCATAGACGCGAACGAAAGGCTTGCCGGTGCGCGCCGTCACCCGCCAATCGATGGTGCGGACGTCGTCGCCGGGCAGATAGTCGCGCAGTTCCTCGAAGGAAAGCCCGCGCCCCCGCATGTTGGAGGCATGGCGGCCGGCGAGCAGGCGATTGACGGGCTGCTTGCGGAGGAAATTGAAATCTCGTGCCGCGGCCTCCAGCGCCACCAGTTCATCGACGGTCGTATAGACACCCTTCGCCGGCGCCGGCACAGCGTTGCGCGGCTTGACCAGGCCCTTCGACCGTCCAAGAGCCGACAAGGAGAAACCCATGGATGCCTCCGTCAGGCCACCGCCACAAGTTCAACGACACGGTCGACCACCTGGTCGGCGGTGACGCCGGCGGCATGCGCCTCGTAGGACAATATCAGGCGATGACGGAAAACGTCATGCACCACCGCCTTCACATCGTCGGGACTGACATAGTCACGTCCGTTGAGCCAGGCGTTGGAGCGAGACACCTTGTCGAGCCCGATCGAACCGCGCGGACTGACACCAACCTGAATCCAGCTTGCCAGGTCCTTGTCTAGCTTGGCCGGCTCGCGTGTCGCGTAGACGAGGGCAACGATGTAGTTCTCGACCGGTTCGGAAACGGTGATTGCACCGATCTGCTGGCGCGCATCGAAGACCGATTTCTGGTCGAGCTTGGCCGCCTGCTTGCCTGCGGGTTTGCCGCTGCTGTTTTCTTCCCCCCGCACCAGCCGCATGATCTGGGCCTCGGCTTCGCGGGCCGGATAGTCGACCCGCACGTGCATCAGAAAACGGTCGAGCTGCGCCTCGGGCAGCGGATAGGTGCCTTCCTGCTCGATCGGGTTCTGCGTTGCCATGACGAGGAACAATTCGGGCAATGGGTGGCTGTCGCCGCCAACGGTGACCTGCCGCTCCTCCATCGCCTCCAGCAGAGCGGACTGCACCTTGGCGGGCGCTCGGTTGATCTCGTCGGCGAGAACGAGATTGGCAAAGATAGGTCCTTGCTGGAACCTGAACTCTCCTTTGCCTGCTTCCGTGAAATAGACTTCCGAGCCGGTAATGTCGGACGGCAGAAGGTCGGGCGTGAACTGGACGCGCGAGAGCTTGGCGTCGAGGTTCTTGGCAAGGCTCTTGATGGCGCGGGTCTTGGCAAGACCGGGCAAGCCCTCGACCAGCAGATGGCCGTCGCTCAACAGCCCCAGCAACAGGCGCTCGACCATGGCATCCTGGCCGATGATCGACTGGCCGATGCGTTTGCCGAGGTCGATGATGTCGTCGCGTGCGGTCATGGCGACCTCAATTTTGCGTGTCTGTTAAAGGACGCGCCAACCTGTGGGTTGGCGCGTCGCAGCATGGGAACGTGAATAGCCCAGGCTATTGCTTCTTTTGTTGCTCTTCGAAGTGCTTCTCGATGGCCTTGTCGACCTCCTCGCGAATCTGATCGACGCTGAAGCTTGCCGGCCGCTGACTGGGCGGGTATTCGACAAAGGTCTCCAGAATGGCGGCCGACTTCATGACCCCTTTCACGAACAGAAAATCATTCCTGACCCGCCAATCGTTGTACTGGTCCGAAACGATATCGGCGCGCTCGTAGGGGTCCGTGCGAAGATTGAACAGCTTCGGAACGCGGAGTTTCGTGAAGGGATTTGCCCAGACGTCAAAGCCGCCAGGCAAACGTTGTTCTTCAAAGACGACTTTCCAGTCGTCGAAACGCGTGGCCACCAGATCGCCATCGTCATTGAAGTAAAAGAACTCGTTGCGTGCGCTTTTCGGCGACTTGCCCGTCAGGTAGTCAAGCTGGTTGAAGCCGTCGAGATGCACCTTGAACTGCTTGTCACCGATCTGCTTACCCTTCAGCAGCTCGTCCTTGATGGTGGCGTCGCCGCCCGCCGCCAGCAGTGTCGGAAACCAGTCGAGCCCCGAAACCATCTCGTTCGAAATCTGTCCGGGCTCAATTTGTCCGGGCCAACGCACCATTGCCGGCACGCGGAAGGCGCCTTCCCAGTTGGTGTCCTTTTCGCTGCGGAAGGGTGTCGTCGCCGCGTCCGGCCACGACCACTGGTTTGGGCCGTTGTCGGTTGTGTAGACTACGATCGTGTTGTCGGCGATGCCGAGGTCGTCGAGCGCCTTCAGCAGCTTGCCGACGTCGCCGTCGTGCTCGATCATCCCGTCGCCATATTCGTTGTCGGGCATCCCGCTTTGGCCGCGCATCGATTCACGCACGTGAGTGAAGGCATGCATGCGCGTCGTGTTCATCCAAGTGAAGAAAGGCTTCTTGGCCTTGGCCTGGCGGTTTATGAAGTCGATGGCTGCAGCCGTCGTCTCGTCGTCGATCGTCTCCATACGCTTGATCGTCAGCGGACCGGTGTCCTCGATCTTGCCGTCGGCGAAACTGTGCAGCACGCCGCGGGGGTTGTAAGCCTTGAGAAATTCCGGGTCGTCCTTCGGCCAATTGGGACTCTCGGGCTCTTGCTCGGCATTGAGATGATAAAGATTGCCGAAGAACTCGTCGAAGCCGTGCTTGGTCGGCAGGTACTCGTCGCGGTCGCCTAGATGGTTCTTACCGAACTGGCCGGTTGCATAGCCAAGCGGCTTCAGCGCCTGGGCAATCGTTACGTCGCGATCCTGCAGGCCAACAGCCGCGCCGGGAGCGCCGACCTTGCAGAGGCCCGTCCGCAAGCACACCTGACCCGTAATGAATGTCGAGCGCCCTGCCGTGCAGCTGTTCTCGGCATAATAATCCGTGAACATCATGCCTTCCTTGGCGATGCGGTCGATGTTGGGTGTCTTGTATCCCACCAAGCCCATGGAATAGGCTGATATGTTGGTCTGGCCGATGTCGTCGCCGAAGATGACGAGGATGTTGGGTTTTTGCGCGTCCTGCGCGCTGGCGGATGAAACCGCCCCGATGGCCAAACAACTGGCCGCGGCGATCATTGCCGCCCTCAAAATACTTCCCTTCCGCATAGTCATACTCCTGAGCGAAATCAGTTGGAACGAACCGGTGCTTTCAAGACAGGGAGTGCCCATCAAAATGTCGACGGACTTTGTGCCGGACCTCCATTCGGCATGATCAGTGTATTGGCGCACTTCACGCTAGGGAAGACGGAACGTAACAGGAATTCTTGTGCCAGCAGATGTTTCGGTATCAAAGCTTACATCTTGTAAATGAAGCGATAGTCGGCGGCGCTTCGGTGCCTGTATGAGATTGTATTACTATCAACGAGTGCTAATGAAAAACGGCGTTCGGTTTTGCTCTGGAGGATTGGCGAAAACACAGATAGCATTGCAGATGAGCAGTTCAGTCGGAGGCGATTTTGACGACCCCCTCACGCAACTTCTTCCTGCAAACATTCCTGGCACTTCCTCTCCTTTTGCTGGCACTTGTCTCCAGCGCCTTCGCCCAATCGGACCCGTTGCCGTCGTGGAAGGACGGCGCGGTGAAGTCGGCGATCACCGATTTCGTCGCCAAGGTGACGAAGGATGGCGGAGCGGATTTCGTAAAACCCCAAGAACGCATCGCTGTCTTCGACAATGACGGAACACTGTGGTCGGAGCAGCCGATGTATTTCCAGCTGGCTTTTGCTCTCGACCGCATCAAGGCGATGGCGCCACAGCACCCGGAATGGAAGGACACCGAGCCTTTCAAGTCAGTGCTGGCAGGCGATATAAAAGGGCTCGCCGCATCGGGCGAAAAGGGCCTGATGGAGCTGATGGCGGTGAGCCATTCGGGCATGACCACGGATGAATATGCCGCCATCGTTGCCGATTGGTTGAAAACAGCGCGCCACCCCCGCTTCGATCGCCCCTACGACGAACTGGTCTACCAGCCGCAACTGGAGCTTCTTGGCTATCTCCGCGCCAACGGCTTCAAGACGTTCATCGTCTCGGGCGGTGGCGTCGAATTCATGCGCGGCTTCGCTGAAAAGGCCTATGGCATTCCTCCCGAACAGGTCATCGGATCGGCCGGGGTGACAAAGTTCGAATTGCGAGACGGCAAGCCGGTTCTGGTCAAGGAGCCCAAGGTCGAGTTCATCGACGACGGCCCAGGCAAGCCTTCGGGCATCAACAATTTCATCGGCCGCCGCCCGATCCTCGCCTTCGGCAACTCGGATGGCGACCAGCAGATGCTGGAATGGACCGCGGCCGGCGACGGCGCGCGCTTCATCGGCATTGTCCACCACACCGATGCCGACCGCGAATGGGCCTATGATCGCCAGTCGCATATCGGCAAGCTCGACAAGGCGCTCGATGAAGGCACCGCCAAGGGCTGGACCATCGTCGACATGAAGAGCGACTGGCTCACCATCTATCCGCCGGCAAAATAGCCGGCGGCGCACCGCCCCCATTAGAGGCACCGACATGCTGCCAGCCGAAATCGTCAAGACCTTTCGGGTGAAGAAGGGCCGGAAGTTCCAGCTTGGCGACTGCAATCCGGGCGACACGTGTGGCCTCGACATCGAAAAGGACGACGCCAAAGAACTGCTGGAAGCAGGCGTGAAGCGCCTGCGCGGGCTGCAGGAACGGCTTTACGCCGAAGGGCGCTGGTCGGTGCTGATCGTCCTGCAGGCCATGGACGCAGCGGGCAAGGACAGCGCCATCGAACACGTCATGTCCGGGGTCAACCCCCAAGGCTGCGACGTGACTTCATTCAAGGCACCGAGTTCGACCGAACTGCGCCACGACTACCTTTGGCGCTGCGCAGTCAGGCTGCCGGAGCGCGGCCGCGTCGGCATTTTCAACCGTTCCTATTACGAAGAAGTTCTCGTCGCTCGCGTGCACCCGGAAATCCTCGCCAGCCAGAACCTGCCGCCGGACCTTGTGACCGACGACATCTGGAAGGAGCGTTTCGAAGACATCTGCACCTTCGAAAAGCACCTGGCGCGCAACGGCACGATCCTTCTCAAGTTTTTCCTCCACGTTTCGAAGGACGAGCAGAAGCGGCGTTTCATGGAACGCATCGAAGACCCGGAAAAGCGCTGGAAATTCTCCAGCCAGGATCTTGTCGAGCGCCAGCACTGGAGCGCCTACATGGACGCCTATGAGGACATGATCCGGCACACGGCGACGAAAAGTGCGCCCTGGCATGTCGTGCCGGCCGATAACAAATGGTTCACGCGCCTGGTCATTGCGGCAACCATCGTTGACCGGCTGCAGAAGCTCGACCCGAAATTCCCGGAGGTTGGCGACGAGGTCTTGCAGGAGATGGACAAGGCCCGAAAGCAGCTTGCCGATGAGAAATCCTGAGGCCCAGTGCGCATGTGCCGGGCAGCGAAAAGGTCGACACGACAAGGGCAAGGTGTATGCTGCCTCGCCGTGCAAACGCCGTTGAAAGAGATATCGCGATGAACGAAAGCCCAGTCATCGGCAAGGCGGACATGCTGTGGATTCCAGGCGGCACGTTCCGAATGGGCTCGGACAGGCACTATGCCGAGGAGCGCCCTGCCCACCGCGTCAGCGTCGACGGGTTCTTCATGGACAAGACCCCTGTCACCAATCGCCAGTTCAGGCGTTTCGTCGAGGCTACCAACTACACCACCTTCGCCGAGATCCCGCCAAACCCGGCTGACTATCCAGGCGCCCTGCCGCATATGCTGCAAGCCGGATCGCTGATCTTTTCGCCGCCGAAAGGCCCGGTCGACCTGCGGAACTGGGGGCAGTGGTGGGCTTTCAAGTTCGGTGCCAACTGGCGCCGGCCGTATGGTCCGGGCAGCAACATCAAAGGGCTCGACGAACATCCGGTGGTTCATGTCGCATACTGCGACGCCGAGGCTTATGCCAAATGGGCCGGCAAGGAACTGCCCACCGAAGCCGAGTGGGAGTTCGCTGGCCGCGCCGGGCTCGAAGACGCCGAATACGCCTGGGGCGACGAACTCACCCCCGGCGGCAAGCACATGGCCAACACCTGGCAAGGCACGTTCCCGCACGAGAACCTCAAGAGCGACGGCAACGACCGCACCTCGCCGGTGACAGCATTTCCCGCCAACGCCTACGGTCTCTACGACATGATCGGCAATGTCTGGGAATGGACCAGCGACTTCTGGTCGACCAAGCACACCGAGGATGCGCCGAAAGCCTGCTGCGTGCCGACCAATCCGCGCGGCGGCCCCATTGAGTCGAGCTTCGACCCGAACCAGCCGCAGATCAGGATCCCGCGCAAGGTGTTGAAGGGCGGCTCGCATCTGTGCGCGCCCAATTATTGCCGTCGTTACCGGCCCGCCGCGCGGCATGCCGAGCCAGTCGACACCTCGACGAGCCACGTCAGCTTCCGCTGCGTGTTACGGCAGAAGACGGACTAGGCGGCGGGCTGACTAACCCGCACGGACGCGCTTTCGCTCGGAAGCGACTCAGCGCGCCAGATAGTAGGCTTGGCCAACCGACCGCAATTGCTCAAGCGTTTTGCCGGCGCAGCTTCCGCTCCCGTCCGCTCCTACAGGCTCGGCCTTGCCTTTGATCGTTATTGTCCCGGCCTGCCTGTCTGGCGAGATATAAATGGCAACTCCATCCGGGCCAATTGTCGATAGATAAAAGGCTCGACTTAGGCCGCTAAAGCTGCAATGCACCAGGAACGGGAAGTCATCAAATGCCGACTCATCGGCATGTGCTTGAACGCCGTAGATCGGCGTTAACTGCAATGCCGATGCGGCAGCAAAAGCAATCAGCCAGCGTGCCTTCAAGCCCGAATTTTGGCAGGACGTTACTGTAGCCATTGATTGAGAACCCCACTTGCTTGCCATCACTCTTTGACAGCTCGGTTGTGACGATGGTCCGACAATGATGTAACTTCACTACCGCTCGACAAGCGGTCCTTGGAATAGTTTTTGCGCAGATGCCGTCATCTGGCAAGCGCATTTAAGTTGGGCGAAATTCTCGCCGAACCCGCAGGAATTCAAGGTATTGGCAGTTACCGGACACCAGGCCGAACAGCAGTGCTTCGGGCCGTTTCGGACAGCAAGGCAATTTTCACAATACGTCTCTGGCGGCAATGGTGGATCAGTCATGCCGCTGTCTGGCGATCGAACCGCCGGAGCTTTGTTGCCAACGACGGATCACCTCGGCCAAGGGCTCATTGGCGGTCACCGGCCCGCCATCGTCCTTGAACCCTGCCCGGCCAAGCGTTTCGCGAACACTGCCTAAAGTATCGGCCAGCGAGAATTCGATCCCGCGCTCGCGCAACTTTCGATGAATTTCTTCCAGCATTTCCAGGCCCGCGAGATCCAGGACAGGCACCGAGCCCATGAAAAACACTGCAAGGCGCGTGTCGATCGGCCGGCTGTCCAGCATCTCGAAAAACCTGTCGTTCAACGCATCAACGTTGAAATAGAGAATCGCGCCACTGCTGCGAAAGATGAAAACCCCGGGCACTTGCTCATTGGTCGACTGCCGGGCGAGATCATCGAAATAGTCGGTTCCCGGGACACGTCCCAGTTCCGTTGCCTGGGGCCGCGAACTGTTCCGCAACAGGATAATAATGGAGATCACGGCTCCAATCAGGACGCCGCGCAAGATACCCGAACCGAGCACGCCAAGGAACGCGGCTGCCGCCACCGCAAACTCCGTCCGGCTAAACGCCCAAAGCCGTTTCAAGGCCTGGACTTGCACAAGCCCGGTCACTGCCACGAGCACCACTGCGGCAAGCACCGGCTGGGGCAGATCGCGCAACGTTCCCGACAGCAGGATCACCACCAGCAGGATGAAGAATGCGGCGAACAGGCCCGACAGCGGCGTACGGGCTCCGCTGCTCTCGTTGACCAACGATTGAGACAGACCGCCACTGACCGGATAGCCTTGCCCGATGCCCGCGGCGAGATTGGCTGCGGCGAGCGCAAGCAGATCCTGATTGGTATCGAGCTTGTAGGCGTGCTTGCGCGCGAACGTGCGACCGATCGCAGCCGTTTCGACCGCCCCCAAAAGCAAGCAGGCCATGGCCAACGGCAGCAAATCGTTCAAGTCTGCCCACTGTACCGCCGGCAATCCAATTGGCGGCAGGCCCTGCGGAACCTCTCCAAGCAGCTTCACACCACGATCCCCAAGATTGGCCCATTGGGCAACGAGGATTCCGGCCACCACGACGAAGAGTGCCACAGGTCTGTTCGGCAGGTATTTCTTGCCGAGCAACAGCAGCGCCAGTGCGCTTACGCCGAGGATCAAGGCCGCCACATTGGTTTCGTTCAGATGAGAAAAGAAGTGCCCGATCCGCTCCCAGAAATCGCCATGCCCGCCTGCAAATCCGAACAGCTTCGGCAATTGTGTGCTCGCCAATAGCAAAGCCACCCCGGCCTTGAACCCGGTCATCACCGTCTCGGATACGAAAGCGATTACTGCCCCGCCATGCACGGCCCAGACCATGAGCGCCATGGTTGCGACCATCAAGGCCGTGCACGACGCCAGCGCTGCATAACGCGCCATATCGCCGCCCGCCATTCCCCCAAGCGTGGCTCCGACAAGCAGCGAAATGGCTGACGTAACGCTTATCGCGGTATGGCGGGAACTGCAGAACAGCCAGAATACGAGACCGGAGAAGAGGCAGGCATAAAGACCGGCTTCGGGAGGCAACCCCGCGAGGGAGGCATCGCCGATACCCGCTGGCATCATGTAGGCCGCGAGTGTAAGTCCGGCAACAAGGTCAGCACGAAACCACTTGCCCTCGTATCCCCGCAACCAGCGCGTCGCCGGAACCAGGTTGCCAAGCCCGCCTTGCTTAAGTTCGCTCAAGGACATGTCAGTCCTTATCCTCTGCCGTGCCGTCAGAGAGTTTCGCGCCTGCTTCGAAGATTTCAACTTCGCGCGGCGAAGCAGCTATCGGGCAGCGTCACGTCCATTTGAGCATTACGCCCACATCCCCTGGAACACCGCTCGAGAAGTCCACGATCTGCATCGACAATTTGTACCCGCGCGGCTGCAATTGCCTCTGCCAGAATTCATACATTTCCTTGGGAAGGCCGGTCAGCGTGGTCTCCCAGCCCCGCTCCTGCTGATTGATGGCGCGACCGCCATCCGTGCACAACGAGTTCGGAAAACGATAGACCTGGACTTCGGTCTTACCGTTGCTCACGGCGCGCTGAATGATCGTGGCGACGCGCTTCAAGGCCTCTTCATCGGAAACACCTGAAGGCTTGATCAGGCGATCGAGCAGTGCCTTCTTTTCGGCGTCTTCAGCAGCCTTCAGCTTGATCGCCTCAGATGCTTTCTCGGCTTCCGCCAGTGCTGCCCTTTGCCTCAATTCGTTCGCGGTTGGTAAAAGATTCGCCAGGTCGTCGGACATCGAACTTTCCTCTTAGCTAGTCAGTTCCATTCCCCATGCCGCGCCAAGGGCCGTATCAGTCGTGATCGCCAGAGCAGCGGCGCCAAGCAGCCGACGGCGTCAGAATTTCTCCGGAATCCAACGTCGGCCGCTGATGGTCGCCTCATCGTCATAGGCGTGCTTTGTCGAACGCTTGGGCAACTTCACCTCCGGCCTCGGAACAGGCTCGTAGGGAGTGATTGAAAGCAGATGAGCAATACAGTTGAGCCGCGCCCGTTTCTGATCGTCGGAACGAACTATGTGCCAGGGCGACTCGTCGGTGTCGGTAGCCTCGAACATGACATCACGCGCCCGGGAATACTCATACCATCGCTCACGCGACGGAAGATCCATCGCCGACAGCTTCCATTGACGCAATCGATCTTCGATCCGGGCTTCAAATCGCTTTTTTTGCTCCTCGTTACCTACTTCGAGCCAATACTTAATTAACGTAATTCCATTGCCTATAAATACATTCTCAATTTTCGGACACAATTCAAGGAATGTTCTTCTCTGTTCTTTTGTGCAAAACCCCATGACATATTCAACACCAGCACGGTTGTACCAGCTTCTATCAAAGATAACTACTTCACCAGCAGCCGGAAAGTGCTCAATGTAGCGTTGAATATAGATCTGGCTCTTCTGGCGGTCAGACGGAGCCGGAAGTGCTACAACCCGAAATATGCGTGGGCTCACCTTCTCGGTAAGCGCCCGGATGACCCCGCCCTTGCCGGCGGCGTCGCGCCCTTCAAACACGATGACGATGCGCTGGCCAGTCTCCTTGACCCATTCCTGCATCGTGCAGAGTTCGGCCTGCAGCTTTCTGAGTTTCTTCAGATATGCCTTGTTTTTGATTTTTCCGGTTTCGAATTTTTCGCTTTCGGCCTCAACCAGATCCGAGACTGCGCCGGGTTTGTCATCCATGACCGACCTCCCATCCAGGGACAGCTGCGCCCGCCGATAGCGCGCCCGCATTGTTACCGATGAGCGCCGGCAGCTTAGCCAAATTCGACCCGGGTCAAGTCTATCCCAAAGCCGGACCCAGTGCCTGTGGAATCTTTGACGAACGAACTAGTTCAAAAGCCTTAGCGTCCGGACCGACCTCGCTCACGATTGCGACGACGGCGACATTGTCCGTCCCACTCGTCCATTCACTGTACGTTTGGCGGCAGCAAATAAAGCGTCATGGCAAAGACCACGTAGATCATCAGCACGAACACTCCCAAAAACCACGCCGAGCGTCCGGTAGTCGTCGTCAAAAACGCGGTCATCGTCGAGATGAGCACCATGACTACCGCGCCAGGCCAGAACCGCAGATCCATCGGCGCAGGGCCGATGACGTAGCTCAGCAGAACCAGTACCGGCGCAACGAAGAGCGCGATCTGGGCGGCGCTCCCCAGCGCGATGCCCACGCTCAAATCCAGCCTGTTCTTGCGGGCACCAGAAAAGGCGGAGGCCATTTCGGCAGCACCACCAACCAACGCAACGACGATAAAGCCCACGAATGCGGGAGTCATGCCGAAGGTGACCGCCGCTTCCTGCACCGACTCGACGAAAACCTCGCTGACCAACGCCACGAGCACAGTCACGCCAGCCAGGACCGCAAGCGCAAGACCCATAGGCCATATTTCGTCGCCGGCCTCGTGATGGGACGCGCTCCCGAAGAATTCGCGATGTGTCTTTAGCGAAAAGAGCAGGCCCAAGGCATAGGTGCCGATCAGCAAGACTGAAAGCCCCAAGCTCAATTGGTGAGTGAAGGCCGGCGTGGAAAAGGAGCCGGAATCCAGGATCGCGGACGGCGTCATGATCGCGATCGTCGCCAGAAACAGCAGACATGTTTGTAGCCGCGCACTGTCTCGGTTGAATTCCTGGGTGTGGTATTTGAGGCCGCCGAGCAGGAAAGACGCGCCGAGCATGAACAGCGTATTGGTAACAATTGCTCCGGCAATCGACGCCTTCACCAATGTGTACTGGCCGGCACGCAGCGCAGCCAGTGCGATGACGAGCTCGGTCAGGTTCCCAAGCGTGGCGTTGAGCAGGCCGCCAACGGTATCGCCAGTCTTGGCCGCCACCGCCTCCGTCGCGGAACTCAACAACGTGGCCAGAGGCACGATCGCCAGGACGGAAAGCACGAAAAGCAGCGTATGCGCTTCGGGCTCAAGCTGCTGCGCGACGAACACCATAGGCACAAATGCCAACAGCCAGAGAATGGGATTGCCGCGGATTTCCTTGAGCAAGAGAAGCATGGTCGCGGTCCCCTTCCTTATCCTGGTCACAGAATATTCCATGCCTGCAATCGTCGACCAGCTTTCCAACCTGTCGGTCGCAACCGCCCCATACCGGAGCCGGCATGCGTATCGTCGAGTGAGCCTATTTTTTATCAGGATCCTCGGCTTCGGTCGCACGCAGTGACTGGACGCTGACAGCTGCAACCAGCCCTGTCAGCACGATGCCTGAAAAACCAATCAGCACCGCCAGCAGCCGCGTCAGGAAATGCGTTGGTGAAAAGTCTCCGTAGCCGATCGTAAGGCCAGTTACGAAGGTGAAATAAAGGGACTCACCAACACTCCATCCCTCTATTCTGCCCGCGACAACCCCAGCTCCAACCATAGCCAGGAGAACTCCTGATACGATTGGCCACAGAACATACAAATTCTTCAGAAGCGCAGAAAAAAATATTCGCCTTATTTGAATGGCATTGAGTTTGACGGGTGACTTTTTAGGCATCGCCTCAGCACCTGATTCGCCGGCAGACATCAGTTGGCCATAACTCCCACGATTACCGTACCCCATGTCGTGAGCAAGATATGGCCGATTGGAACCGCCGGCGTGTAGCCGAGCACGGCTACCGGACTGCCGGACCGCTCCTGAACGGCAGCCATGCCGGCCGTCATGGTCTGGGCGCCGGCCAGCCCCCCAAGCAGCAGTATGGGATTCATGCGCAGCAGGTAGCGGCCAACGTAAAGCCCCACGATCATGGGCATCAAGGTGACGATCATGCCGCCGAACAGAAGGCCGACGCCCACTTCGGCGATGGCCGACACAAACACTGGTCCAGCATGAAGTCCGGTCATCGCAACGAACGCGGCAAGGCCGAGTGCGGTCATCAGTGACACCGCAGCGTCGGGTATACGGCCAAAGAGAGGGAAGCGCGTGCGCAAGTGCCCGACGACCAAACCGGCCAGCAGCGTGCCGACGCTGGTGCTCAAGGAAATCCGCATGCCCGCGATGGGTATGGTGACTAGAACGCCGACAAGCCCGCCAAGGAAGATCGCAAGGCCAAGCACGAAGAAGTCGGTCGCTGTCGTTGGTGCAACGACGACCCCTATGCGCTCAGCGGCACGCGACACCACAGCCTCTGGTCCTACCAGCCGCACGATGTCGCCACGTTCGATCGTGATTCCGGGCGCGAAAGGGATGTCTTGCCCCCCGCGTGTGATGCTGCGGAGATAGACGCTCCTTGCCCAGCTCTCCTTCGACACGTCTTCGATGCTCCGGCCTGAGGGATCCGGATGAGTCACCAGAACGTCCAGGATCGAAACCGGAACATCGAGAAGTTCCGGATCCTCGACTTCTTCGGCGCGCTGTTCAATCACCTCCACCAGCGTCTCTCGCCGGCCCGACACGGCAACGACATCACCGGGTTTGATGACAAGTTCTGGTGCTGCCTCAAGGATCGCGCCGCCCCGCCGTACACGCTGGATGAAAAGCCGTTGTTCAGGAAACGTGCTTTCGGCATCCTTTACGGACAGCCCAGCGACCGGCGCATTCTCCGCGATGAGGTATGCGCGCAGCTCGAATCTGTGCCAGGCCGAGGAGACCCCGGCCGCGACGCGCTTGATGCCCAGCTCCTGCTCCAGCTTCAGCGCCTCGGCGGCAAGGTCGATGCCGAGCAGCTTGGGGCCGACGACGCTGCAAAACAGGATGACGCCAACCGCACCGAATATGTAGCAGACCGCGTCTGCCACGGCGATGTGGGCCACAAACCGCGCGCGGTCTGCCTCAGGCAGTGGAAGAGCGTTGATCGCCTCGGTTGCCGTGCCCATGGCCGGGCTCTCGGTGAGTGACCCAGAAAGGAGCCCCGCCGAAAAGCCCGGATCGAGGCCGAGCGTCTTGGCAACGACGATCGCCGTGAGCAGTCCGGTCACGCACACGACCACGGCGAGCAACACCGGTTTCATACCGTCGCGCTTCAGGGCCTGCAGGAATTGCGGCCCGACCGAATAGCCGATGCCGAAGAGGAAGAGCAGAAACAGGAACGACTTCGCCGTACTTGAGACCGGCACTTCGGCGAACTGGCCGATCAGGATGCCCGCAAACAGGGAGCCAGTCACCGGCCCAAGGCTGAAACCTCCGAACTTAATGCCACCGATCAGATAGCCGATGCTGATCGCCGCGAAGACCGCAAGCTCGGGATACTTGACCAGGAATTGCTCGAACCACGCCATGACGAAACTTGCTCCCGTCTTCCCGAGCCAGGCTAGCTCGCCAGCACCATTGCAAAAGGCGTTCTGCGCTGCATCCGCATGGTGCCTTCAGCGTTTCGACCTGGCGGCGACGGCGTCAGGCTTCACCAGTTTCAGTCCTCTCGCTTTTTCGTAGCCGTGGATTTCCTTCACATCGAGCTTTCGCATGAAGTCGATCGTCTCTTGCGTCAGCACCTGGCCCGGCACCATGATGGGGAAGCCCGGCGGGTAGGGGATGACGAAGTTGGCCGACACCATCTCCGGCCCCTCGCGCAGCCGCTTGTCGCACTCGGCGCCGGCGAGCGGCACATATTCGCAAACAGAGGCGTCATAGGCGTTGAAGAAGGCGGAGCGAATGTCGCCCTCCGGCGTGTCGCGCCCGGCGTCGCTGCGATACATCTCATGGAAATGGCTGAAATTGGGAAGGTCGGGCACGTCGGTCATCAGCGACTTCACCCGCGCCGCAAAGGCTGAGCGCTCCCCCTCCCCGCCGTCGGCAAGACGCTTTTCGATGCCATGGCAGATCTCGACCAGGACGCGGATGAGGTGGGCGACGTCGCTTCTTGTGTTGTTGATGTTCGACTGCAGCAGCACGCTGTTGCGGGACGTTTTGTTCAACTGGATGTCATATTCGTTCGCCAGAAGCCCCTTGAACTGCGTTCCGTCGAATCCGGCGGTACCGCAGACCAGCGTCATGCGTGTCGGATCGAGATAGAACTCATCCTCCTGCATTGCCTTTACCGCACTGCCCCAGGTCGAGCCCGGCGCGAGATAGTCCTTGAAGCCAGATTGCCGGTACTCCGCCGGGATCATCTCGTCAGCGCCGAGCACGCGGAAGTATTTCGAAATCAGCGGATGCTCGTTCACCGCGCGGCGGATCTTGAGTCCGATCTCGATGGCATTCATCACCAGCCCATAGCCTTCGAGCTCCATCTGCCGCCGAGCGACATCGAGGCTGGCGATCAGTTGCTGGTTGGGGCTGGTCGAGGCATGGGTAAAAACTGCCTCGTGGAACTGGGCTTCCACCGTATGAAAATCCACGTCCTTGACCAGAAGCATGGAACCCTGGCGGATGGCCGACATCGACTTGTGCGTGGAATTGGTCTGGTAGACCCGAAGCCGCACAAGACGTGGATCGGGGATCAGACGCGCTGCGAGCAGCGTCTCGTCCGAGGGTTTGTCGCCAAGTTCCGCCTGCTGCTTTTCATAGGCATCGACGGATGCCGGATCCCGCAGCCATTCCTCGAGATCCGCGGCAGCCCCCATGGCCGTGCGCGGACGCAGGAACGGCGAAAAGCGGGCAAACCCGGACCATGCCTCGTCCCAGAGAAAGATGAGGTCCGGCTTGATGGCGAGGCATTCCTCCATAACGCGGCGAACATTGTACATATGCCCGTCGAAGGTGCAGTTGGTCAGGTCGAGCAGTTTCAGCCGGTTCAGACGGCCTTCCGCTCGCAATGCCAGCAGCGCGCGCTTGATGGTGGCAAGCGGCACTGCGCCATACATCGAATATTCGGCCATCGGGAAAGCTTCGACGTAATAGGGCTGCGCGCCGGTGAGCACCATGCCGTAGTGGTGCGACTTGTGGCAATTGCGGTCCACCACCGCTATGTCGCCCGGCGCAAGCAGTGCCTGCACCGCCATCTTGTTGGAGGTGGAGGTGCCGTTCGTCACGAAGAATACGTGGTCGGCACCAAATGCCCGCGCGGCCATCTCCTGCGATCGCTTGATGGTGCCGGTCGGCTCCAGCAGGCTGTCGAGGCCGCCCGTCGTTGCACTGCTTTCCGCCAGAAACAGATTGAGGCCGTAAAATTCGCCCATGTCGCGAATCCAGTCAGACTTGAAGACCGACTTGCCACGGGCGATGGGCAATGCGTGGAACGTGCCGATCGGGCGCCGCGCGTATTTCTTCAGATTGTCGAAGAAGGGCGTTTCGAAGCGGTCCTGCACACCTTCCAGGATGGCGAGGTGCATCTCGAGCGGCTCCTCTACAGCGTAGAAGATGCGCCGCACGGCATCGGCCGCCGGATCGCCTGCAATGTGCTCCACCTGGCGATCGGAGAGCAGGTAGATGTCGAGCTCCGGCCGAATCCGCTTCAGCGCGCGCGAAAGCCGAAGCGCCGACATTTCAGGCCCCTCGGTTTCTCCAAGCGGATCCAATATCGAGCGCAGCACGGGCGCGTCGCGGCGGGAACGGTAGGGGAACCCTTCGGCAAGAACGACCGAAATGATGTCGGGATTCAATGCCGCGGCGACGAACGCATCTTCGAAGGAGCCCACCATGACGGGCTCGTAGATGAACGCATCTTCCGGCCGGCGCAGCCTTCGCAACTCCGCTGCGAATGCAGGCCAACGCGAGGCTGGCTGGTTGTTGACGAACAGCACTTCGAAATAGGGCCGGCGTCCACCTGCTTCGCCAGTTGCGGGTGGCATCACGTCGGCCACCTCGCCCGACGACATCTCGTCATGGACGTCCCACTCGCCGGGACGACCGCGATAGGCATGCGTCAGCAGCCCGTTGGAGATACGGCGCGCGAGTTTGGACGCCCCACCCGCGTCGTTGGTGGCGATGCGCTCGTTCAAGGCTGTAAGCAATCGCGCGCCAGGATAGGCGTGGTACTCTTCGACCGCCGCCATGTCGGCGATTGCAGCCTCCAGCTCTGCCCGCTCGCCACGTCCGGCGGCCCAGGCATCTGCCAGCGTCGTGATCTCTCGCCAGTTGTCGGCACGCGCCGAATGGATGAGGAGGAACTTATCAATACGTGCAGCCTTGCGTGGCATCGCGTGCTCCCAAATTTGGTTCTGATTGAATCCCTGCCGCGGCCAGCCTGCCGTCATCTCACCGGCTTCGAAGCCGTATTTCGGCGCTTCATTGCGGCCCGACAGTTCCTCCTGACGCAGGCCCCAGTTCAGACGTCCGACGAAGGTTCACCAGAGTCGGCCCTAGGCCATCAGCATGACAATGACCATGCCCCAGATCGTCAGCAGGGTGTTTCCTACGGCATAGGTAACTGTATAGCCGAGCCCGGGGATCTGGCTCTTGGCGCGGTCGTTGATCATGCCAAGCGATGCCGTCGTCGTGCGTGCGCCCGAGCAGCACCCCAACAGAATGGCCGGGTGGAACTTGAACACGTATTTGCCGACATACATCGCCAAAACGAGCGGCACTGTCGTTGCGAAAATGCCCCAAAGAAACAGACTGAAGCCAAGCTGCTGCAGGCCGGCAACAAAGCCTGGGCCCGACGAGATGCCGACCACGGCGATGAAGACGTTGAGGCCGACCGAATTCATGAACCACACGGTCGATGACGGGATACGTCCGAATTTCGGGTGGACCGAGCGCAACCAGCCAAAGAAAAGGCCCGAAATGAGCGCGCCACCTGAAGTCGACAGCGTCAGTGGCACATCGCCGATCTTGTAGACGATCGCTCCGATCAGGGCACCGATCGTAATAGCCGCACCGATGAAAGCCACGTCGGCGATATCTGTTGGACGGTCGGCCACGCCGAGCGCCTTGGCCGCCGCCGTGGTATCTTGGGTGCGCCCCACAATGGTGAGGATATCACCCCGATGAATCTTGGTGTTCGGCAAGATTGGAATCTCGGTCGCCGTTGCTCCCCGGGCGATCCGGCGCAGAAATACGCCGCGTGCCGCCGGTAGTTGCGCCAGTTCGGCAAGGGTCTTGCCGTTGGCCGACTTCTGGGTCACCAGCACATCGACACCTTCGATGGGTACCGCCAGCAATTCGCGATCGTCGACCTCTTCAGCGGCATGGCCAATCAGATCAACCAGGACTTCGCGCCGACCAGACACCGCAACGATATCGCCCGCCTGGATCACCGTATTTGCAGTCGCGTCCTCGATCTTGCCGCCACGGCGAATACGTTCGATGAACACGCGCTGGTCGGGGATCATGGACTCGGCATCATGGGCCGTCTTTCCGACGATCTTTCCGCCCTCACGCACCTTATATGCACGCAATTCGTAGTGATGCCAGGCCGTGCCGGCTCCACCCACTTCCTTGCTGCCGCCGTGTTCGGCTTCGTACCGCTTGCATTCCGCCTCGAGATCGATGCCCAGCAAGGCGGGGCCAAGCAAGGCCAGGACGATGGCCGATCCGACCGTGCCGAAAATGTAGGTGACGGCATAAGCGACCGGCATCGCATCGAGCAGCCGCTTGGTCTCATCCGGCGGCAACGCCAGGCGATTGATCGCGTCGGTCGCCAAACCCATCGATGCCGAAATGGTCTGCGAACCGGCGTAGAGACCTACAGCCGACCCGAGATCATAGCCGGCCAGCTTGGCTGCGAGCAAAGGCGCACCGAGGCAGAACACGCAGACAACCACCGCAAACAGCGCCTGGGGGATGCCATCCTTGGCAATGCCGCGCACGAATTGCGGCCCCACCCCGTAGCCGATCGCAAACAGGAACATCAGAAAGAAGGTCGCCTTGAGCGGAGGCGAAATGGTGATGCCGAGTTGCCCAATGATGACGGCAGCGATCAGGGTTGCCGTTACCGCACCGAGGCCGAGCCCTTTGTAGGTAAACGACCCGAAGTAATATCCGAGAGCCAAAGAGAGAAATATTGCGATTTCTGGATAAGTGCGAAGTGTGCTCACGAACCAGTCAAACATAGTGGAATCCCTCTATGAATCGGAACGGCCGGTGACAACTCTGCGCTGCAACAGCGCATCGCTATTCAGTCAAGACTACACACTTGCGTGATCCTTTCAAGATGTTACCATCGAGAAGAAAACAGGCGATAGGCGTGCGCGGCTAAAATACGTATTTTGGAAATCTGATCTAGGTGAAGCAACAACAAGGAAAATTTCAATCTAAGCAATCGGCCTAGGATGTATTTCATGTCCATCGCGGTTAACAAAAGCTGAAATGAGAATGAAACGTTCATCTACTTCCGATGGCGCCATTTCGATGACTTATCCCCTGCAATGGACAATACTTTCCGGAAAACTCGACACCACCACCAGCGCAGCTCCTTCTGAGCGAAACCCGCTCGCTATAGCGGCCCGGATGGTTGCTAACACTTCAGCGGCGTCGCGAGCGTTCCGCCTATTCCGACGTCAGGTCGTGCACCGTTGCGCGCTGTCGGCCAGGCCAGTTTTCATCGCAACTTCACCCAACTCTTGCCTGACGACCGCTTGGCCGGACCCTGCGCCAAATGCTGCTGCGGCGTTGCCAGAAAACCACAGGCACGCCGGGCAACCAAGCCGAGCAACGGCATCCATCAGGCGATCTTTTTGGTTTGGCGGGGGCCTGCAACGCGGCGTGGCCGCAGATTGAAACGGACTGGAGATAGGGGACAATGCGAACTCACCGACAAGCGCTGGCAGCGGCAGTGGCATTTCCGCTCATGTCGCTGGCGCTGGCGATGCCAGCCGCTGCTGCGGACGCAGCGACGGCCAAGGCAGCCGACACCGGCAAATCTACCCTAATACCCAAGCTGCGGGTTGGCGACGACAACAGCTATCTTGAATTCTACGGGCAGATCAACAAGGGCCTGCTGGTCTTCGACGATGGCGGCTCGACCTTGGGGTATGGTCCAGTCGACAACGGCAATTCGTCCTCGCGCATCGGCATACGTCTCTATGGGGCCTTCTACGAAGGCTGGTCGCTCGGCGGCAACCTTGAATGGGAGTGGAACCCCTATTCCACAAACAATGTAACCCAGCTCAACCGGGGCGATTTCGATTGGGATACCAATCTGCTTCGCAAGGCGGAATTCTATCTGGAGTCGAAAGAACTCGGCAAGCTGTGGCTCGGCCAGGGCAGCATGGCTTCCGACTCGACCGCCGAGGCTGATCTTTCCGGCACCACCGTGGTCGGCTATTCGCTGGTCGCCGACATGGCCGGCGGACCGTTCTTCAGGGAGGCCGACGGTACGCTGACTTCAGTGCATGTCAAGGATGCTTTCACCAACTTCGACGGCCTTGGCCGCAAGCTGCGCGCGCGATACGACACGCCGAAATTCCTTGGCGGCTTCAGTCTTGCTACTTCGGTGGGAACGCAGGTGGTCCCCGATGAGACAAACGTCACTGTCTGGGACATTGCCGCGCGATACGACAACACCTTTGAGGACGTCAAAGTCTCGGGCGCTATTGCCTATTCCAGACCCGGCGAGGACCAAAATCTAGTCGATGCGTCGGTGTCTTTACTACATGAACCGACGGGCCTGAGCTTGACGCTCGCTGCCGCCTATTCGGATGAGCAGACGGTCGACGGGAAATATGGCTACATCAAGCTTGGCTATCAAACCGACATCTTCGAGGTCGGCAAGACCGCGTTCTCCGTCGATACCTATTTTGGCGACGACATCGCGGCTGCCGGCAGCAGCAGCACTTCCTTCGGTGCGCAAATCGTCCAGAATCTGGATTATCTTCAGACGGAACTCTATCTCGGCGCGCGCTCGTATTCGTATGAAGAGGCATCAGTGGATATCGACACCAGCTATGCCTTTCTCGCGGGAGCCAGGATGAAGTTTTGAGGCCGGGCGGGACAACAGCCCGCAGGCAGCATGATGATCGTGAACGAAGTCGCCGAGGTTCGCACCCTCCGTGCGAACGGAAATGAAGCAGAGCAGGCAATGACGCCCTGTTCGGTATTCTGGGAGTGATGTCATGGAAAAGATCGACTACCGGGAATACGAGAAGATGAGCCCGTTCGAGATCAAGGACGGGCTCATCAAGCTGGCCAAGCAAAGCGCGCAGAAATCCGCCCATGCCCTGCTCAACGCCGGACGCGGCAATCCCAACTGGGTTGCGACCGCGCCGCGTGAGGGGTTCTTCCTGTTCGGCCAGTTTGCCCTTACCGAATGCCGCCGCACCATGGACGATCCGAAGGCCGGTCTCGCCGGCATGCCGCAGATGCGTGGCATTGCCGAGCGCCTGGAAGCCTGGCTGGACAAACACGCCGACATGCCTGGTGCCGACTTCCTGTCGAACATGGTTCGCCATGGCGTGAAGGCGCTAGGCTTCGATGCCGACGCCTTCGTCTTCGAACTCACCGACTCGATCATCGGCGACAACTATCCGGTGCCGGATCGCATGCTCGTTCACGCCGAGCAGGTGGCTCATCGCTATCTCATGTGGGCGATGGCCGGCGACAAGCTGCCGTCCGGCAAGTTCGACCTCTACGCGGTTGAAGGCGGCACCGCCGCCATGTGCTACATCTTCAAGTCGCTGATGGCGAACCGCATCCTCAAGAAGGGCGACACCATAGCGATCGGCACGCCGATCTTCACACCTTACATCGAGATCGCCGAGCTCGAAGACTACGCATTCAAGTCGGTTCACATCAAGGCGACGCAAGAGCATCGCTTCCAGTACTCCGACGAGGAGATCAAGAAGCTCGAGGACCCCAAGATCAAGGCGTTCTTCGTGGTCAATCCCGGCAATCCGACCTCGATGGCCATCGACGCCGCAACCATGAAAAAGCTCGTCGACCTGGTGAAGAAGAAGCGCCCGGACCTCATCCTTCTCACCGATGACGTGTATGGCACCTTCGTGCCTGGCTTCCGCTCGCTGATGGCCGAGTTGCCGCACAACACCATCGGCGTCTATTCCTATTCGAAGTATTTCGGATGCACCGGGTGGCGCCTCGGCGTCATAGCGCTCCACGAACAGAACATCCTCGACGATATCATCGCCAAGCTTCCCGCCAAGGAGTTGGAGGCGCTCGACAAGCGCTACATCGCAATCACGCTCGAGCCCCGCAAGCTCAAGATGATCGACCGGCTCGTGGCCGACAGCCGCGACGTGGCACTCAATCACACCGCCGGGCTGTCGCTGCCGCAGCAGGTGATGATGACCATGTTTTCCATGAGCGAGCTGATGGACACGGAGAAGATCTACCAGAAGGCCTGCATGGAGATCTGCAAACGCCGCGTCGACAGCCTGCTCGAAGGGCTGCCGCTCGATGTCCAGCCCAATCCGAGCTTTGCCGGATACTACGGCACCCTCGATTTCGAGTTCTGGCTGCGCAAGTACCAGGGCGAAGAGATGGTCGAATGGCTGAAGAAGAACGTGCATCCGCTCGATCTTGTCTATCGGCTGGCCGAAGACCATTCGATCGTCCTGCTCAATGGCGGAGGATTCGATGCGCCCAACTGGAGCGTACGCGTCTCTTTCGCCAACCTACAAGATGACGTCTATGACGACATCGGCCGGGCGGTCCGAGCGGTCGCGCGCGGATACGTCGATACTTTCCACGCGTCGCAGAAAAAGAAGTAATATCCTGTCCCGGAAAGGCGGTTCGCTACCGGTATCCAATCGGATGCGAACCGCCGCAGTGCGGTGCCTGAAAACGTCACGGCCTTGCACGGCAAGTTCAACCACCGAACTATCCTTGAAGGCACAATTTCCATGGAAGCCACGCCTCACCCTGTCGCAATAGAGCACCTGCCGTTCTTCATCACCGCGCCCGGGCAATCAGATGTCCTCTTCAACGTGATGGTCATCTTCTTGCTGGTGCTGATCCTTGCCATCGGAAATCTGTACTTCCAGCTTCATGCGGTGCCGGAGCGCATGGCGCATCGCACCAGCAAGGTGCAGATGGAACTGGTCGCCGTGCTGGCGCTGATTTCCCTCATCACCCACAATCACCTGTTCTGGATCGCGGCCCTGCTGCTCGCGATGATCGAGTTTCCCGATTACTCCACGCCGATGCTGTCGATTGCCGACTCGCTCGAAAAGCTCGTTGGACGACGCGATGTCCGGATCGGTGAGCCGATGGCGGACCCTTCGAACGCCAACTACGCCGAGCCTCCTGGTGCCGAGCCACCGGGCCAAGGCGATAACCCGGCAATGGCGCACGCGCCGCACGTGCATACTCCGAAAGGGAGTTGAGCGATCATGCTTGAGTTGATGCTCTGCTCGATGCTCACGGTCTTTCCGGACTATCTCTATCGCCGCTACGTCCAGGGTAAGCGGATCGGCCGCGAGATCACTCTTTACACCATGTGGTACGAGCTGAGGTGGGGCATCACGGCCTGCCTTATGCTGACGCTTTCGCTGATCACCCTCATCTTCTACTTCCATCCCTCGACATCGAATGTCACCGCCGTGTTCCGCACTGTCTCGGTCTTGCCCGAGTCCGGCGGCCGTGTCGCCGAGGTGTTCGTAAGCATGAACCAGAAGGTCGAGGCCGGCCAACCGTTGTTCCGGCTCGACAGTTCCGAGCAGGAGGCGGCGAGGGAGTCGGCACGTCGGCGCATAGCCGAGATCGATGCCGAGACAACCGTAGCGCAAACCGAGCTTGCGGCGGCGGACGGCGTGATCGCACAGGCACAAGGTGCGTATCAGCAGTCGCTGGACGAGCTTGAGACCAGGACGGAGCTGAGGCGGCGGGATCCGAACTCCGTCGCCCCACGCGAGATCGAGCGCCTGCAAGTAGCTGCCGATGGTCGCAAGGGCGCGGTTGATGCCGCCCAGTCGAACAAGCTGACGTTGGAGACGAAGATTTCCTCGCTTCTGCCAGCCCAGAAGGCGAGCACCGAAGCTGCGCTGGCCCAGGCGCAGGTCGAGTTGGACAAGACACTTGTGCGTGCCGGTGTCGCAGGCACGCTCCAGCAATTCACGCTTCGCCCGGGCGACGTCGTCAATCCGTTGCTGCGCCCCGCCGGCATCCTCGTCCCGGCGGAGGCGGGCAAGGTCGCGCTCATCGCAGGTTTCGGGCAGATCGAGGCGCAAGTGCTCAAGGTCGGCATGATCGCCGAAGCCACGTGCATGGGCAAACCTTACACCATCATTCCGATGGTGGTGACCCAGGTTCAGGATGTCATCGCCGCCGGTCAGGTTCGCCCGACTGATCAGCTAGTCGACATCCAGCAGATGGCGCAGCCGGGCACGATCACCGTCTTTCTGGAGCCGCTCTTTGCCGGACAGCTCGAAGGCGTGCCCCCCGGGGGCAGTTGCATCGCCAACGCCTACACCAATAATCACGATGCGCTGGCCGACCCGAATTTGAGCATGTCCCGCTGGCTGTTCCTGCATGTCGTCGACACGGTCGGGCTGGTGCATGCCATGATCCTCAGGTTGCAGGCCATTCTCCTTCCCATACAGACCTTGGTCTTCGGGGGACACTGACAGCCAGGGAAAGGGGATGGCACCGCCGCTCGGAACTCCGTGGATGGTTTTGTGCCGCGCAAGCAGCGGCGCAGCCACTGGCCCAAGAAATCCCTCCCTGCCCGGCGGGATCTGACAGCGGGCGCGATCGTGGGCACTGGAGGCGCGAGAGAGGGAATGGTTCGAGGAAATCAGGATATCACGCGCCTTACTTTGGCGGTGCTGTTCATCGGCGGCATCCTTGTTGCCAGCATCTGGGTGATGCTTCCTTTTGTGCCGGCGATCATATGGGCCATGACCCTGGTGATCACCACCTGGCCGCTGATGTTGTGGGTGCAGCGCCATGTCGGCAACCGTCGCGGATGGGCCACCGTGATCATGACGCTGGCCTTGCTGCTCGTCTTGATCATACCGCTATGGTTGGCCGTCGGCACCATCGCTGCCAACACCGGCAAGATCGGGGAATTGATCCGAACCGCCTTGTCCCTGCGGATCCCGCCGCCGCCGTCCTGGCTGGCGGACGTGCCATTGGTGGGCGCCCGCGCGACAGAGATCTGGACAAATCTGTCGGCTGGCTGGATGGATGAGCTGACCTCCAGGCTTGCGCCATACACAGGGGCCCTCACCCAATGGATCGCGTCTGTTGCCGGCAGTTTGGGAGGGATGTTCTTCCATTTCCTCCTGACAACCCTGATAGCCGCGATGATGTATCTTGGCGGCGAGCAGGCAGCTGAAACCGCAGTGCGCTTCGGCCGTCGACTGGGCGGCGATCGTGGCGACATGGCCGTGCGGCTTGCCGGTCAGGCAATCCGCAGCGTTGCCTTGGGCGTCGTCGTGACGGCGGTGGCCCAAAGTGTCTTGGGAGGCATCGGCCTGGTGGTGACCGGGGTGCCCTTCGCGCCCTTGCTGACAGCGGTGATCTTCCTGTTGTGCCTGATCCAGCTCGGCCCGGCCCTGGTCATGCTGCCGGCAGTGGCATGGATGTACTATTCCGGAGAGGCGCTTTGGGCGACTATATTGCTCGCCTTCACCATCGTTGCCGCGACAATGGACCAGTTCATACGTCCAGCACTGATCCGTCGCGGCGCCGATCTGCCTATTCTGCTCATCATTGCAGGGGTCATCGGCGGCCTGATTGCATTTGGCATGCTGGGCATTTTCATAGGCCCGACCGTCCTTGCGGTCGCTTATACGCTCTTGAATGCGTGGATGGCGGAGGGGGACGATTAGGCGGTATCCGCATGCCGTAAGCCCAGCAATTCGCCGCGCTCCATCAGGCCGCGATGCGTCGAGGGCATCCAAAGCGGGATGCCGGTCGATCCACGAACTGACGGCAGCTGGCATGGGCTTGTCCAACCACCGGACGTAGCCTAAACGGCGTTGCTGAAAGTACAGAATGTCGATCCAAGCCATGCAACTTGCCGCATCGTCTGCTTCCGCGAACGCTTATACTGCGGAAAGCCTCGTCCGGATGGACCGATTTCGCGACGGGCTCGCCTCCGCGGCAAGGGAATTGCTTGAAACGCACCTGGCCCTGCCCCAGGAGGTTCACTACGTCGCCGACTTGCAGCGATGGCTGCTCAGTCAGATGACGGTCGCCATGCATTTCGAGAGCAGCCTCGATCCTGCCGCCCCGCCGATTTCCGCCAAGAACCTGGTCGACGCCCTGGCGGGCACCGGGATAGCCAGCCGCAACACAGTGTATGGTTTTCTGCAGGAACTGAAGCGCTACGGCTTTATCGTGCCACGACCGAGCGACGACAGGCGACAACGGTTTTTTCAGGCGACCGAGATGAGCGAACGCCTCATCCGGCGCTATTTCGACATCCACCTGCGGGCTCTGGATGTTGTCGACAACGGGCAGCGCTACGTCCTGTCATGCCGGCATCCTGGCATTCTGCTTCAGGCGCAGCCCCGTTTCGCGCGGCTTCTTCTCGCGCTCGACGCTTGGCACAGACCGCCGCAGAACATCGCCAAGTTCGTGCGCTCCGACTCCGGCAGCAGCATCCTGCATTGCCTGATCAAGGGCGTTCCCTCGCTGTCGAGCGACATGACGTCGCCGATCGGGGTCGGAAAGGTGTCGCCCAATGCGCTGTCGCAGCGATACCGAATTTCGCGGACACATGCCGCCCGGCTTTTCGGGCTGGCGCGAGATGCGGGGCTCGTCGGCTGGACCAACAGCAGTAACAGGGGCAATTGCTGGATCTCGCCGGATCTCGTGCGTGCCTACAGGCACTGGCAGGCCATCAAGCTTGCAGCCGCGTCGCAAGCATTCCACGAGGCCTGCCTCGACGCGCCTTTGGAATTGCATGAGCCAGCCGGCAGGTAGTTGCGGAGAGCCATAGACCGGCTCCCCGCAAACAATTGGTCATTCGTGGATTGTGTAGGATCCCATTTCGCACAGATCCTGCGTGTCGGTCGTGGTGTCCAGGTCCGAGCCCTGTTCGAATTCGAATTTCATGTCGTACTTGCAGACATCGCGCCCGTCGGCGATGGTGATTTCCATGGTCTCGCCCGGGTTGAGAACATTCTGGCCGAATACGTCATCTTCCCAGTTGTTGACGCCCACCGGAGACGTGTAGAAGCGCGTGAGTGTGGATTGCGTTCCGTTCTTGAGCGTGAACACCAGATCCTCGGCCTGAGCCGGGGCAGACATGCATAGAACGGCCGCCGACAGAGCAAGAGCGACGTTAAATTTCCTCATAATTTCATCCTGTTGCAAGGTGGCGGGAGAATTCCCCCGAGGCGCGATGTACACGACCGCCCCATGCGAATGAAGATGGCTGCCGTTCCATGTTTGGGACGATTGACGTTGCGGCACTGAAGACGCAGGCCGGCTGCCTGGCCGTCCTTTCCCGCGCACCACTGCTGTCCATCGATTTGTCAGCGGTCGAGACCTACCGCGCCGCCGACTGCTCCATGGCGTTTGCGTAGCGACCGGGAGGCTGCCCGACATGCCGGCTGAAGGCCGTGCTGAAGGTGCTTGCCGAACCGTAGCCAACACGTTCGGCAATCTCGGCGATCGGCAGGCCCTGGCGCCGAAGCAGGTCCTTGGCGATCGCCATGCGCCAGGCGAGCAGGTATTCCATCGGCGGCACGCCCACATTTCGCGTGAACCGATCGAAGAACCCCGAACGAGAAAGTGCTGCCTTGCTTGCAAGTTGGGCCATGGTCCATGACCGCGCCGGGTCGCCATGCATCAGCCGTATCGCCTCCACCAGCCTGACATCGCCGAGCCCGCGCAGCAATCCTGCAGGCGCATCCGGTTGCTGCGTCAGCCGCAGCGCCTCGATGAGCAGCACCTCGACAAGACGCGCGAGCACAAATTCGCGGCCAGCGTGCTGTTCATTCGCTTCTTCGGTGAGAAGACGCACCAGAACGGCCAGCCGTTCAACCCCACGCACATGCACCTGTATGGGCAGCAGCGACGCCAGCAATCCAGCATCGTCGGAATCGAAGATGAAGTAACCGCCGAGCAGGCGCACGCTGGCAGGTCCGTCGCGTGTGCCATGGCGGATCTCGCCCTCAGGCGAGGGCGTGATCCTGGGGTCGATGAGTTCGGGGCTGAACGGCTCGAAACCCGACAAGGTGAAGCCAGGCGTTGTCGGCAACAGCACGAAATCGCCCGCTTCGAGTATGAGGGCGTCCTGCCCTTCGACAGCGAGGCGGCAACTTCCTTCGATCACCACGCAGAAGCTTGGATGGCCGAAATCGGAATAGCGAACGCCCCAGCGCCCGGCTCCGCTGATGCCCTTGGTGAACACCGCTCGTGGCCGCAACAACGTGATGACTTCGGAAAGGGGGTCAACCATTTCTGGACGATAGCAAACAAAATATGGACCATCAATTATGGATAGTCCGATATTGCTTCGTTATCTCTGGGGCATCGAAACCAACAAGGAAGTCCCCATGAAGACCGTACTGATTACCGGCTGCTCGTCCGGCTATGGATTGGAGACCGCGTGTTACTTCCATTCGCAGGGCTGGAGCGTGATCGCCACCATGCGCACGCCGCGGCAAGAGCTTCTGCCTAAATCGGAGCGGATCCGTGTGCTGCCGCTCGACGTGACCGAAGCTGAAAGCATCAAGGCAACGCTGGAGGCGGCCGGCCCCATTGATGTCCTCGTCAACAATGCGGGCATCGGCGTGGTCGGCGCTTTCGAGGCAACCCCGATGGCGCATGTACGCAAGGTGTTCGAGACCAACACGTTCGGAGTGATGGCGATGACGCAGGCAGTGATCCCGCAGTTCCGGACGAGGCGATCGGGCGTGGTGGTCAATGTGACTTCCAGCGTTACCCTTGCGCCAATGCCGCTGGCGGCAGCGTATACCGCAAGCAAGATGGCCATCGAAGGGTTCACAGGGTCGCTGGCCCACGAACTCGAGGCATTCGACGTACGCGTCAAGCTGGTCGAACCGGGTTACGCCCCGACCACGCGCTTCACTGAGAATACCAACGTTCGCGTCGAGGACCTGATCCCCGAAACATATGCGTCCTTCGCGGCCCCGATCTTCGCCGCCTTCGCCAAGCCTGCCTTGGTAACCACGGAGGCGGATGTGGCCGAGGCGGTATGGCAGGCCGCCAACGATACGACAGGGCAGCTTCGTTTTCCCGCGGGGCCCGATGCCGTCGCCTTGGCTCAGGCAAGCTGAAGGGTGCTGGCGCCGGTCATCGGATAGCCTGGTGACACGGCGCCACCCGCTCGCAAGCAAACGACCTACGGCTTTTGGCCGTCGAGCACCTGATGCAGGGTTCTTGCGAAACCCTCGCTGTGGCTGCCGAAGCCTCCGTGTCCACCTGGGAACACGACCGGCTCGGCGCCCAGCTTCGCCGCCAGCGCCACGCTCGTGCGGTGAGTGATCTGTCCAACCGTCTCTTCGCCGATGCCAACCACGACGCGGGGTTCGCCTGCGCGCAAGGCAGCAACATCGGGGCAATAGAGCGACAGCGGCATCAGCCCATGGGCGATGAAATATTCGAAATTCGCTTCCATCCTGGCGAAGGTTGCTATGTCTTCGGGCGAGGGTTCGAATTCCGGCGACCCGCCGTCGTACTCGTCATCGAGGCCGGCCATGACCATGAATTTCGCCATCGCCGGGCCTATGCCGTCACGAAGGTAGGTTTCGTAAATCTCCCTGTCGGCAGCAATGGCTTTTTCCGGGTCATCGAGCATGACAAGGCAAGGTGGCTCGTGCGCCACAAGCACCCGCACCCGTTCGGGATGCCGGGCTGCCAGATTGAGACCGATCTGCGCGCCCCCGCTGTTGCCAAGCACAAAAGCCGGCCCGTCGCTCAGCGCGTCGATCAGCCGGGCGGCATCGTCGCCGTGAACGTCAAGCTGCTGCTCCACGGGTTCGCCGTCGAAATGACTGCGCGAGTTTCCGCGCGGGTCATAGGCAACGACTGTGTAACGATCGGCAAGCTGGCGCGACAAACCGGCAAAAACGCCGGCGTCGCTGGGGCCGCCGGCGATTGTCAGAAGCAAGGGGCCGGATCCCAGGGCTTCGTAGTGGATCTTCGCTCCAGGCACTTTCAACGTCGATGATTTAGGGGTCATGACCATCTCTCCCACCGTCAGTTGCCGAGCACCAAGCGATTACCCTCGCTGTCGCGGAATTCGGCGACGATGCGTCCGGGCTGCCAGGGTGCGTCCTGCGGTTCGCTGATGATCTCCACGCCATGCGATTTGAGTTTTGCGACTGTCGCTTTGACGTCGCTGTCGACCAGCACCAGCACCGGGTCTGCCGACGGCGTTTCATCGGCGCGCCTGACAAAGTGCAGCGCTGTTTCCGCGCCTGCGAATTTGAGTTCGATCCAGCGCCAGCCGTCCTTGCCCATCGGCGCGTCGGCTGCGACCTGGCATCCGAAATGGTCAAGATAAAATGCCTTGGCACGGTCCTGGTCGAACACGGGCAACTCGGCAAATTGAATGTGCATGGGAACCTCCTCGAATTGGCTTGACGAAGTGAACTAGACCGTACAGTACCGCATTTGCATAAAACTAGACTGTCCAGTACTGTTGAGTCAACCTGAGTCTCGATCTTGATGGAACGGCGCCCGATGACGGAAGTGGCGACAGCGCAAAAAGCGGACGGGCCGCGATCGACCCGCAAGCGCCAGGCGATCCTGGCCGCCGCAACCGAGGTTTTTCTGAAGAGCGGCTATCTCGGCACCAACATGGACGAGATCGCGGCCCTGTCTGAGGTGTCGAAACAGACCGTCTACAAGCATTTCGCTTCCAAGGAGGCGCTGTTCATCGAAATCGTCACCTCCATGACAGGTGCAGCCGGCGACAGCGTTCATGACCAGGCCCCCGAGTTCGACGAGAGCGGCGATCTGGCGACCTATCTCCACGATTATGCCGAGCGTCAACTGATCGTGGTGCTGACGCCGCGCCTGATGCAGTTGAGGCGACTGGTGATCGGCGAGGTCAGCCGTTTTCCTGAACTGGCCAAGGTGCTTTACGAACGCGGCCCCCAGCGCGCGATGACGGCACTGGCAACGATATTCGAACGCCTGGCTGAACGCGACCTGCTCACGATCGACGACCCCATGGTGGCGGCCTCGCATTTCAACTGGCTGATCATGTCCACCCCGGTGAACCAAGCCATGCTGTTGGGCGATTCCGCGATACCAAGTCCTGAAGAGCTCCGCCGGCACGCCGCCGATGGCGTCCGCGTCTTCCTCGCCGCATACGGAAAACAGCAATCATGACCGCGACATCGAAATCCATTGTGCGCTGCTCATGCGGAACCGTCGAACTAGAGGCGTCAGGTGCGCCGATCACAAGTGTTGTCTGTTATTGCGACGACTGCCAGGCCGGATCGCGCCAACTGGCCGCATTGCCGGATGCCGCTGCAGTCCAAGACGCCGATGGCGACAGCGCCTATGTCCTCTACCGCGCCGATCGCATCAGATACACCAAGGGCAGCGAGCGCCTGCAAAGCTACAAGATCAAGGAAAAGTCGGCGACAAACCGGCTTGTCGCCTCTTGCTGCAACGCGGCCATGGCCATGAAATTCGACGATTCCAGGCACTGGACGCCGATCTACCGGAAGCGCTTTGAGGACCATGCTCCGCCCTTGCAGTGGCGCATCTGCACAAAATTCAAGGCTGAGGGTGTCGAGATTCCAAATGATGTCCCCAGCTCCAGCATGTACCCGTTCGGGTTCATCTTCAGGCTGGTAGGCGCAAACATCGCCATGCTGCTCCGCCGCTAGAAGCCAAGGCGCCTGGGCCCCTCTTGCGCCTTGGCACGGCGCGTTTGTGGAGCCGGCGCGGTCGGCTCGCGGCCGGCTGGATGGTTTTCCCTGAAAACTTTGCCGGCGGCGGCTTGCAATTCGCAAAGCCAGCCGCTAGGTAGCGCCGGTCGCTGCGATCCATCGATCGAAACGACTTGGCCGCTGCCGTGGCCTGATGCGCGCCCGTAGCTCAGCTGGATAGAGCACCAGACTACGAATCTGGGGGTCAGAGGTTCGAATCCTTTCGGGCGCGCCATTCTCCGAACAAAACTCAGAATTTCGGCAGAATGCTCTGCCTTCCCGTCGCCAGCCGCTCAAGCGTGGTCCGGTAGCCGATGATCCGGATTTTCCGCGTCGTCCATTTCCGCTTGGCCGATGACCGAGCGGATATAGGCGCGGCGGAACAGCGTATTGCCGGTCAGCACGTTCGACTGCATCACATCGACAAGGGTGGCTATCTCTTCTACCGTGATCCGCCGCGCGGCGAGGTTCGGTGACGGCGGGGTCAGAGACGATCTCGCGTTCGGTCAGGACTGCGGGGATACGACCTATCAGGGGTGGTCCGAGGAGTCGGCAACGCCGCTTTCGATGGCGGTATAGAGCCGGTCGAGGCGCGCTTTCGCATCTGTCTTCCTTGCCCCGATGCGTGCCGGGGTCAGAAGCCTGTCGGCAAGGCGCTTGATCACCAACCGCTCGAGCTTCCGCCTCTTTTGGGGAGAGCTGCCCAGTTCCAATTTTGGTGAGGTGGTGAAAAATGGCGCGCCCGAAAGGATTCGAACCTCTGACCCCCAGATTCGTAGTCTGGTGCTCTATCCAGCTGAGCTACGGGCGCGCGTCAGGCCATGAAGGTGGCCAAGTCGTTTCGATCAATGGACCGCAGCGACCGGCGCTACCTAGCGGCTGGCTTTGCGAATTGCAAGCCGCCGCCGGCAAAGTTTTTGGTGACGGCGGCCGGACGCAACGTCGCCCGGCCGTTTGTCGGCGCATCCCAGGCGCACGGTGTCAGTGCGACAGCAGCACCGGCAACCGCAGGTCGCTCAGGATGCCCTCGGTCGCGCCGCCCAGCACGAAGTCACGCACGCGGGAGTGGCCATAGCCGCCCATGACCAGGAGCTTTGCCCCCAGTGAAGCAGCGGTTTCCTGAAGGGTAGCACCGATGGGCGAGTTGCCGATTGAAGTCGGCACCGCTTCGGCTGCAAGGCCGCGCTGGCGCAAGCCTTCTGCAAGCTGTTCCGCCGCATCCGCATCGCGCAGCTTCTTTTCGTTGAGGACGGTGATCACGGAAATCCTGGATGCCTTTTCCAGGATTGGGCGCGCGTCGGCGACAGCGCGTGCCGCAACGCGGCTGCCGTCCCAGGCGATGGCGACATGGTCGATGGCGCCCACGGTCAAGAGGCTCGGTACGATCACGGTCGGGCGCCCGGCGCCGAAGACGACCGCCTCGGCAAGCATGCGCGAGGTTTGATTGCCCGCTTCCCAACCGAGCAGCGCGAGGTCGAAATAGCGGGCCTGCTCGCAGGCCGTTTCGCCAAGGGCTGCAAGTGGCACCGATGTCTCGCCGGTGGTGACCTCGACGCCGACCTCATTCGCGCTCGCTTCCACAGCCGCGAGAAGTTCCTTGCCATGCCTGCGGCTCGAAGCCTCGGCATCCCGGATCATCTGCGGCGTATCGAGCAGCAAGCGCGAAAGCGCGTTGGATACCTGCGGAATGGCCGGATTGAACACCACCGCACGCAGGTTAGCCTTGAACTGGGCTGCGATCGACGCTGCACTCGATGCCACCGCCTCGGAGTTGGGCTCGGGATAGGTGGCAAGGGGAAGGAAGAATTGCGGCTTCATCGGAAGTCTCCTGTTTTGACGCGCCAACCAACAAGGCCGTGGCGCGTACTCGACTGAGATTACCCTTTCGCAGCCAGCCCTTCATTGAGCTGGATCAAGACAGGCTGCCACCTTGCCCGTAACCGCGGCGCACCCTCACGCCGGGCGGCGCATGCCGTGGCGCGCTTCATCGAGGCGAACCGGCTGGTCGGGAATTGCAACGGCAAAGACAGTGCGCCCGCCGGAACTCTCGATCAGTTCAAGCGTGCCACCATGGGCGCGCACCAGCTCCTGGGCAATGGCGAGGCCAAGTCCGGTGCCGCCGCTGCGAGCCGAACCGCGGAAGGCGGCAAACAGATTTTCGCGCGCCTTTTGCGGCAGGCCGGGACCGGTGTCGGCGACCAGGATACGGCTGACACTGCCTTCGCGTTCGGCATAGACCGTCAGCCGATTGACGATGGAGCTGTCGGCGACGCCGGCCATGGCCTGGACGGCGTTGCGGCAAAGATTGGTCAGCACCCTGAAGAGTTGGTCGGGATCGGCGTCGATCTCGAAATCGGAACTCACAGCGTTGTTGAATTCGATGCCGGACTCAGGCTCCAGACCGAGCAGGCCATGCACGTCGTCGACCAACTGCGCGAGCCGCAGGCGCCGCCGTGCGGGAGGCAATTCCTGGGCGCGGCCATATGACAGCACGTTTTCCGAATAGGCGACGGCGCGGTCGAGCGTTCTCAGCAATTTCGGGGCAAAGGCCTGCACCGCCGGATCCTTGACCATGCGCAAACGGTCCGACATCAGCTGCGCGGAAGCCAAGATGTTGCGCATGTCGTGATTGATCTTGGACACGGCCAGACCGAGATCGGCGAGATGCTTCTGCTCGCTCAGCATCCTTTGCAAATGCGTCTGCATCGCCGCAAGCTCGCGCTCCGCCAGTCCAATCTCGTCGGATCGCGCTTCGGGAACGATGACGCCGGCGGGACTGTCAGGCGCATCGGAAAAAGTCAGCATCGAGCGTGTCATGGCGCGGATCGGCTTGATCATGATGCGGTCGATGGCGGCATAGACCAAAGCTGCCGTGCAAAGCGAAATTAGCAGCGAGACAAAGACGATGTAGCGCGCATTGACGAGCATCGCACGATGCAGCCGGTAGTCGGGGATGACGAGTTCGAACTCCTTGGCGCTCTCGCCCACCGGGCCATAGACCCGCAGCATCCGGTTGCCGCCAAACAGCAGCGTGTCTATGGCCGCCGGCATAGAGCTGAGCACGCTGGCCTTGGATATCTCGATGTGTTCGTCGACTTCGGGCGGCATGTCGGCAACGACGAGCAGCCTTGACACCCCGCCGTCGCGCACGGCGATCGCCTTGGCGCCGATCGCCGCCAGCACGTCGTTCTGGGCCGAACGCGACAGGGTCGTCGGATCGCCCTGCACCAGAATGGTCGCGACGGCCGCCGCGGTTGCCAGTCGTTCCTCAAGCCAGCGCATGCGGAAGCTGGCAATCGAAGGCAGGAAGAACAGCACTTCGGCGAAGAGCACGAAAGCAACGGTCAAAAGCAGCAGCTTCGCCGATAGGCTGCGCGAGCGCGGAACCGACCGTTCCGCCTGTGTTCCGGCATATGCGCCGGTATCGGCTGCTTCAGTCATGCTGTTCTTTGCTGCAAATCCGCCCTGGGAGAAATTGCCTCGGATCCGTCAGGTCCCGAAACGCCTTTGCTTCCCGACCTCGCAAAGATAGGCTATTGCAGCGCAGTTGCAAATTCGGCAGTGCAAAAAGAGCTTCGTCGAAGCACCCAATTACCGCCATCAACAGCCGCCGGTGGCGGCGGCGCTTGCGCATTGACTTCACGGCACCTTCTTTCTATAAGCCCGCACACGCTCGGGACCCGCTTCCGTCGCGGTTTTTGATCGCGTCGAAGCATGCTGAGCCAAGCTCCTGTTACAAAGTGACAGAATCAAGAAGGGCCGCACCCCGCGGTATTAAAACAAATGAAGCGTACCTATCAGCCGTCCAAACTCGTTCGTAAGCGCCGTCATGGTTTCCGTGCTCGCATGGCTACCAAGGGCGGTCGTGGCGTCGTCGCAGCTCGCCGCAACCGCGGCCGCAAGCGGCTCTCCGCCTAAGCCATAGGCGGGAACCTTGCCCGCTGACAGCAAGCCTGAGGGGTCTGCGCCGCATGGACGCGGCCCCGAACGGCTTCTGAAAAGAAAACAGTTTCTGGCCGTCCGCCGCGGTGACAAGCGGCGCGGACGGTTTTTTCTCGTCGAGGTTTTGGATCGCGGCGACGAAACGGGGCCCAGGGTCGGCTATACCGTTACCAAGAAGGTCGGCAATGCGGTTGTGCGCAATCGCGTCAAACGGCGCCTCAGGGAAGCCGTTCGTACACATGCCGCAGGTGACATGGCCGCCGGCAAAGACTATGTGATCGTCGGGCGCGAAGACGTGCTCACCGCCCCTTTCGGCCAGATCACGGCCGAACTTTCTCGGCGTATTCGCGGAACGCGATAAGGGCTTTCGATGGAAAACAACCGTAATTTCTTTATCACCATCGCCTTGTCGGTGCTGATCCTGACGCTCTGGCAGGTGTTCTACATGAACCCTCGCGTCGAAACGCAGCGGGAAACCGCGCGGATCGAGGCCGAGCGCGTGGCCCAGCAGCAGAAGGCCGCGCAACCGGCCGGCACGACGCCCGGCGCCGGAACGCCAACGGCACCGCAAGCCGGCATTCCCGGTGCGCCGGCGACCCAGGTCTCGGTCGCTGACCGTGCACAGGCGATTGCAGCTTCGGGCCGCATCCCGCTCGACACGCCGAGCCTGAAGGGTTCGATCAACCTGACCGGCGCGCGCATCGACGACATCAGCCTCAAGCACTACCGCGTTGCCGTCGAGCCGACCTCGCCCATCATCGAGCTGTTGAACCCGCAGGCGCTGCCGTCCGGCTTCTACAGCGAGATAGGCTTCGTCGGCAGCGAAGCGACAGGTACCGTTCCAGGTCCCGACACGGTGTGGACCGCCGAAGGCGCCCAGACCCTGACGCCGGCAACGCCCGTGACGCTGACCTTCACCAATGAAAAGGGCCTGACGTTCAAGCGTACCATCGCTGTCGATCAGAACTACATGTTCACGGTCTCCGATACGGTGACCAATGCCAGCGGCGCCGATGTGTCGCTGTCGAACTACGGCCGCATCACCCGTTTCGACAAGCCGCTGCATGCCTCGACCTACGTGCTGCACGAAGGCCTTATCGGCGTCACCGGCACCGAAGGCCTGCAAGAGATCAAGTACGCCTCGATCGAGAAGGACAAGCAGGTCCTGCCAGGCAAGTCGACCGACGGCTGGCTCGGCATCACCGACAAATACTGGGCCGCCACGCTGGTCCCCTCGGGCAAGCAGCCGTTCCAGCCGCGCTTTTCCTACTTCGAGGATGGCCGCCCGCGCTATCAGGCCGACTATCTGACAGACCCGATCACTGTTGCTGCCGGCCAGTCGGCAACGGTCGAGACGCTGGTCTTTGCCGGCGCCAAGGAAGTGGCCAAGATCAACGCCTATGAGAAGGATCGCCAGATCCGCCAGTTCGAGCTTCTGATCGACTGGGGCTGGTTCTACTTCATCACCAAGCCGATGTTCTGGCTCATCGACACGCTCTACAAGATGCTCGGCAATTTCGGCCTGGCGATCCTCGCCACCACCGTCATCGTCAAGGCCATCTTCTTCCCGCTCGCCAACAAGTCGTACAAGTCGATGGCGAACATGAAGATGGTTCAGCCCAAGATGCTGGAAATCCGCGAGAAATACGCGGATGACAAGATGAAGCAGCAACAGGCGATGATGGAGCTGTACAAGACCGAGAAGATCAATCCGCTCGCCGGCTGCTGGCCGGTGTTGATCCAGATCCCAGTGTTCTTCGCGCTCTACAAGGTGCTCTACGTCACCATCGAAATGCGCCATGCGCCGTTCTTCGGCTGGATCCACGATCTGGCGGCTCCCGATCCGACGTCGCTGTTCAACCTGTTCGGCCTGCTGCCATGGGGCGTGCCCGCCTTCCTGATGATCGGCGTCTGGCCCCTGATCATGGGCGTCACCATGTTCCTGCAGATGCGCATGAACCCGACGCCTCCGGATCCGACCCAGGCGATGATCTTCACCTGGATGCCGATCCTGTTCACCTTCATGCTGGCATCGTTCCCGGCGGGCCTCGTCATCTACTGGGCATGGAACAACTCGCTGTCGATCCTCCAGCAGGGCGTGATCATGAAGCGCCAGGGCGCCAAGATCGAGCTGTGGGACAACCTCATGGCGCTGTTCAAGAAAAAACCGACACCGGCCGAATAGCCGGACGTCGTGGAGAAAACGAAAAGGCCCCGGCACGTCCGGGGCCTTTTTCTTTCCGCACACATGACCCACTGAAACTTTTGCGGCGCCGGCCCCGTAACTTTGTGATGCCTCTCATGCATCAGCCTGTGGGGTGGCGGTTTCTGACCACCCCCCGGTCAGAATTGAACCGTCTCGGCAAGGCCGGGGTCCTGCATCCCTTGCGGGACCCCGGTTTGTCCTGCCATGCTGCGGGTCTGCCAAGGCAGCCGGCCCCCGACACCTCCCCCGATGCCATCGCGTTGGATCGCGCTATACTGTCATGGCACACGCATCAAAATGGACGCAGCCATGCAGGGACCGAACCCGTCGATCAAGCACCCCATGCCGATGCACAAGCGCGTCGGTTTCCTCAAGCCGCTCGTCGATGCCGAAAACATCGAGATCGGCGACTTCACCTATTACGACGACCCCGAGGGACCGGACCTGTTTCAGCAGAAATGCGTCCTGCATCACTACCCCTTCATCGGCGACAAGCTGATCATCGGGAAGTTCTGCGCTATCGCCGAGGGCGCGCGTTTCATCATGAACGGCGCCAATCACGCCATGTCGGGCTTTTCCACCTATCCATTCAACATTTTCGGCCACGGCTGGGAGGAAGGCTTCGATGTCGCCACCTGGCACAAGGAGGTGCGCGGCGACACCGTGCTCGGCAATGATGTGTGGATCGGCATGGAAGCGGTGATCTTGCCGGGCGTGCATATCGGCCACGGCGCCATCATTGCTGCGAAATCGGTTGTCAGCCGGCACGTACCGCCTTATGCGATCGTAGCCGGCAATCCTTCCGTCGTGGTCAAGAAGCGTTTCGACGACAAGACCATCGAACGGCTCTTGACGATTGCCTGGTGGGATTGGCCGGTGGACAAGATCGGCCGCAACCTCAATGCCATTCGCGGCTCGGATATTTCTCTGCTGGAGGCAGCGGCTTGAACGATCAGACAACACCAACAGCGCCGGTCAGTGCCGAGCTCTTCACGCGCCCATGGGTCTTCATCCGTGGCGTACCTTCAATGAAGTTCCTGCCTCCCGAAGGGCCGCCGGAGATCGCCTTCGCCGGCCGCTCCAACGTCGGCAAGTCTTCGCTGATCAATGCGCTGGTTCGACACAGCGGGCTCGCGCGCACCTCCAACACGCCGGGGCGCACCCAGGAGCTCAACTACTTCGTGCCCGACGGCTATTCCGGCCAGGCCGGCGACTTGCCGCCGATGGCACTGGTCGACATGCCGGGCTACGGCTATGCCAAGGCACCCAAGGATCAGGTCGATGCCTGGACCAAGCTGGTGTTCGACTATCTGCGCGGCCGGGTGACCCTCAAGCGCGTCTACGTGCTCATCGATTCGCGCCACGGCATCAAGAAGAACGACGAGGAGGTTCTGACCCTGCTCGACAAGGCCGCCATCTCCTATCAGATCGTCCTCACCAAGACCGACAAGATCAAGGCTGCGGGCGTGCAGCCGCTGATTGAGGACACGCTGTTGAAGATCAAGAAGCGCGCCGCCGCCTTCCCGACCGTGCTCGCGACCTCCTCGGAAAAGGGCGTAGGCATGGACGAGTTGCGAGAGGCGATCGCGCTCGTGGTCAATGGCGGCTGAGCGGCCACCATCCACTGTCTTTCGGGGTGACCGGCCTCAAGCCTGCGTCACCTCATGGACGACCTGGTAATAGCCCGGCGTCACGCTTTCGATCAGCGGGGCGACCTTCTCGATATGCTCGGTGAACCCTTGCGTCTCATGCACGCGCTGGTGGTCGGCGACGCTGTCGAAGGTGCTGATCATGATCGCCGTGTTGCCGTCGATCGAACGATGCAACCGGCTGCCCCGCCAACCCGGCACATTTCCGACTGAACGCTCCAGATTGATCTTTTGAAGGGCGATGAAGTCGTCGAGCTTGCCAGGCTTCAAGGTGAAGATGTTGACGAACGCCACCGGGCCGTTTGGTTCATTCTTCGCATTTTGGGTCATCGCCGCTCTCTTGTTTTCGTGATGGTGAGAGCACGTCGATACAACCTCAACATATCTTAAGGTCAAGGGGACAAGGCGTGTGAGAACGCTACGCCGCCACTGGCCTGAAGGTCAGCGCCACGCCATTGATGCAATGGCGCTTGCCGGTCGGCGGCGGACCATCATCGAAGACGTGACCAAGATGACCGCCGCAGCGGCGGCAATGCACCTCGGTACGGGTCATCAGCAGGGAGCTGTCGACCTTTGTGCCGACTGCATTTGGCAGCGCTTCCCAAAAGCTCGGCCAGCCGGTGTGGGAATCGAACTTGGTGGCTGAAGCGTAGACGGCGAGATCGCAACCGGCGCAATGGAAGTTGCCCGTGCGGTGTTCGTTGAGTAGCGGGCTCGATCCCGGCGGCTCGGTATCTTCCTGGCGCAACACCGCGAAGGCGGCGGGCGAAAGGATCGCGCGCCATTGGGCGTCTGTCTTGGTGACCTCGAAGTCCTCGGCCAACGCCGGGGCCGATATGTTCAGCCGCCTGGACAACACCAGGCCCGCAAGAACGGCAATCGCTGCGCTGCCCAACAAGAATGAACGGCGATCCATGGCACATCTCCTGACCGACCATAGGCCGGTGTCGCATCACTGCAAAATCAATACGGCTTGAGAAAATGGACCACGCCCCGCAACGCAGACCGTTGCGGGGCGCTTGCCGATTGCACGCACCTCAGGGAGCCCCAGCGCGCGCAATCGCCCTGCCCGCCAGGCTTACATCTTCGGCAGCAGCACCTTGTCGATGACATGGATGACGCCGTTCGACTGGGCGACATCGGCGATCGTGACGTTGGCGACGTTGCCGTTTTCGTCTGTTACCGTGACCTTGCCGCCAGCATCCTTGAGTGTCAGGGCGCAGCCGCCTGCAGTCTCGACCTTGTGTGCGCCGCCATCGGCCATGACCATCTTGGCGACGTCAGCCGACATGGCCTTGGCGCCGACGACATGGCAGGTCAGGATCTTGGTCAGCTTGTCCTTGTTTTCGGGCTTTAGCAGGGTCTCGACCGTGCCAGCGGGAAGTGCCGCGAAGGCCTCGTTGGTTGGAGCAAAGACAGTGAACGGGCCCTTGCCCTCGAGCGTGTCGACCAGACCGGCTGCCTTCACGGCCGCCACGAGCGTGGTGTGGTCCTTCGAATTGACAGCGTTCTCGACGATATTCTTGTTGGCATACATGGCAGCACCGCCAACCATGGGATTTTCGGCATAAGCGAAGGTAGCGAGAGCGGAAAATGACCCGGCGAGTAACGAGAGATAGATCTTGCGCATGTCACAACTCCTTGAGTTTTTTCGCGGGATGAAAAAGACACAAGAAGTTACGGATGCGAATTCAATTAGTTTCGCGAATTCAACAAAATATACTTATTTCTTTCATCGAAAATTCTCCAAACCTTGCAGGTACGAGCATTACGACGATGAAGTTTCAATCTGCGAGCAAAAAATTTCTGAGATCAAATTTGGCGGAGATCGCCAGCGGCGACAACAGGGCCGGTCGGCAGGCCGGTTGGCGAGCCTCCCACCGGCTCGACGCTGACGGCGAGCACGGTCCCGGCGGCGAACTTGCCGCGCATCCCCTCTTTGACCGGCATCTTCATGGTCGTTCCGGCCGGAATGACGCCCATTGACACCGGCTGGGCGTTGGCGTCGATCATCCAGAGTTCGAAGTCCTTGCCCGAAGCGCGTTCGCCGGCGACATGCGACAGGCCTATCTCATTTGTCGCCGCGTCATACATGATCATGTACTTCACGTCGCTGCCATCCGCGGCAAGCGAGGCCACCATGAACTCCCGCGGCGCCTGGGCAGGCGGATTGATGTAGGGAACCGCAACATAGATGGCCAGCGCGGCGACCGCTGCGGCTGCCAGGCCGCGCCAGAAGCCAAGGCTCGACCAAAGCCTCGGCCGCCCTGCAGTCTCTGTCTGTTCGGTGAACAATCTGCGATCGATAGCCTGCTTGACCGAGGGCGCTACATCGATCTCGGGATAGCCGACCGCCAGCGGGGCAAGATGCACTTCCCATCTATCGACCATCCGCGCGAAGTCAGGCTCCGCCGCGATACGAGCGCTCACCTGGCGCCGTTCGTCGGCCGAAAGCACGCCGAGAACGTATTCGGCGGCGAGGATGTCGTCGCCTCCACGTTCCGGTCCGCTGTCTTCCGCTAGCGTCATCTTTCCAGGCATTCCCTAAGTTTCAGCAAGCTGCGGCGCAGCCACGTACGCATGGTGTTGAGCGGCACGCCATGGCGCTCCGCAAGTTCGGCATAACTCTCGCCCTTGAGATAGGCGCCGCGCACCGCAGCCGCCCTCTCCTTGTCCAGTTCTTCGAGGCAGCCCTTGATACGCCCAGCCTCGTCGCCGGCCAAAGCGGCCGCCTCAGGCCCCGGCGCCGGGTCGGCAACCTCAAGCGCCTCGTCAATAGCAAGGGGCGCCTGACGCCGTGCCCGGATACGGTCGATCGCATGATTGCGCGCGATTGCCACAAGCCACGAAATGGGGCTCAGTTCGGAGGCCGCAAACCGGTCGGCCTTCGTCCAGATCTTGACGAAGACCTCCTGTAGCGCCTCTTCGGCATTCGCCCTGTCATTCAATACACGCAGGCAAACGCCGAAAAGTTTCGAGCTCGTCTGCCGGTAGAGCAGATCGAAGGCCGCACGATCCTTCATCGAGGTCCGCACAATCAGTTTGGTGATGTCCTGCGGCGTCATGGTCGCCAAGTTACGTGGCGAAGGATGAAATGCAACTGCTGTTTAGCGGATCGGCAATCCGCAACCGGTTCAGCTGCGCATCACTCATGGCCCCGCATCCGCGCGCCAACCATCGAACCATTTGCCCCCTGCCCGGTTTCCGGCTAAGACCGCGCCGACCTTTTCCATCGATCCGGGACCCATGCCGATGACGACGAACGTCGCCGCCACCGCCGAAATGCAGGCCGCCCTGCTCTCCGCGGCCTTGCCCTACATGCAGCGCTACGAAAACAAGACCGTCGTGGTGAAGTACGGCGGCCACGCCATGGGCAATGTCGAGCTGGGCCGCGCCTTCGCCCGCGACATCGCCTTACTGAAGCAGTCGGGGGTCAATCCGATCGTCGTGCATGGCGGCGGTCCGCAGATCGGCGCGATGCTGACCAAGATGGGCATCGAATCGAAGTTCGAGGGCGGCCTGCGCGTTACCGACCAGAAGACGGTCGAAATCGTCGAGATGGTTCTGGCCGGTTCGATCAACAAGGAGATCGTCGCGCTCATCAACGCCGAGGGCGAATGGGCGATCGGCCTGTGCGGCAAGGACGGCAACATGGTCTTCGCCGAAAAGGCCAAGAAGACCATGATCGACCCCGACAGCAACATCGAAAAGGTGCTTGATCTCGGCTTCGTCGGCGAACCGGTCGAGGTCGACCGCACGCTGCTGGATCTGCTGGCCCGCTCGGAAATGATCCCGGTTCTGGCACCGGTGGCCCCTGGCCGCGACGGCCACACCTACAACATCAACGCCGACACCTTTGCCGGTGCCATCGCAGGTGCGGTCAAGGCCTCGCGCCTGCTGTTCCTGACCGACGTTCCCGGCGTGCTCGACAAGGACAAAAAGCTGATCGACGAGCTGACCGTCGCCGACGCCAGGGCTCTGATCAAGGACGGCACCATTTCGGGCGGCATGATCCCCAAGGTCGAAACCTGCATCGAGGCGATCGAGCGCGGTGTCGAGGGCGTCGTCATCCTCAATGGCAAGACGCCGCATTCGGTGCTGCTCGAACTGTTCACCGAACATGGTGCGGGAACGCTGATCGTTCCGTAAGTGCCTGAACCCCGCTTTGACCGCCGAATGGCGGAAAGGCCGGCTTTCGCCGGCCTTTTGTTTCGCGCAGATCTCGCGCGCCGATGTCCATCACGAAGCGTTGAAGCGCATCGGCTTTCATTTTTCCCAACTTGCCGCACACTGACTATGAAGTCCGCTCGGAGGGCGATCGTCGCGACAAGCGATGCTGGCAACGCTGGCACTAATCCTGTGCATGAATTGCGAACTGCCCGTCACCCCGATCGTCGGTGCGGACGCAGGGACGGTCGATGTCGAACTGGTGCTCGCCGTCGACGTTTCAAGTTCGATGGACGACGGGGAGTTCGCGCTCCAGCGCGCCGGTTACGTAGGTGCGCTGCGCGATCCTGCCTTCATCAATGCCGTACTCTCGGGTTTGAGGGGGCGCATTGCCGTCACCTATTTCGAATGGGCAGGAAGCGTCCTGCAAGACACGGTCATACCCTGGCAAGTCATCGACGGTCGCGAGAGCGCAGACGATTTCGCCGCCAAGCTCGCAGCCAGCCCGATCGGCGGATCCGGCGGCACTTCGATCTCGAATGCCCTGGTCTTCGGGGCAGGCCTTCTGGAAAACAACGCGTTGAGAGGCGAAAAGAAGGTCATCGACATCTCTGGCGACGGGCCCAACAACACCGGTGCGCCGGTTGAGGTTGCCCGCAACAATGCGGTCGCGACCGGCATAATCATCAATGGATTGCCGATCCTCGTTCGACCAACGGGGAGCCTTGAAGGCGTGGACCGCTACTATGCCGAATGCGTGACGGGCGGGCCAGGTTCGTTCGTCCTGCCCATTTACCGCACCTCCGAATTCATCACCGCAATCCGCCGCAAGCTCATCCTTGAGGTCAGCGGTGTCAACGCACCCAACGTCGTGAAGATCCAGGCGACAGAGCCGGTCGACTGTCTCGTCGGCGAGCATTACCGGCTGATCTATCCCGAACCCTAGATGCGGTCCTACGCCCGCAAATGTGCCAGCGGCACATGCCCCGGGCCCTTGATGTTCTGCAGTACCAGCTGCGTATGCACGTCACGGACGCCTTGCAGGCGCATCAGCCGGTGCATGACGAAGGCGTTGAGGTCGTCGACGTTTGGCACCATGACATGCAGCAGGAAGTCGTAGTCTCCGGTCATCGTCCAGCAGGCCGAGACCTCGTCCATGCGCTGCACGGCAGTGATGAACTTTTCCGGCGAGTCGTCGCTGTGACTGACCAGCCTGACCTGGACGAACACCTCGACCATGAGACCTACCGCCCTGCGGCCGATGCGCGCCGAAAACCCCTTGATGACGCCGGCTTCCTGCAGCGCCTCGAAGCGGCGGGCGCAGGGCGTGTTGGACAAGCCGATCTCAAGGGCAATTTCGGACACCGGCTTGCGCCCGTCGCGCTGGAGGATGTCGAGCATCCTGATCTCGAATTCATCGAATTGAGGCATTTTCACTCCCATTTTCTCCAATGAGAGTAATCATACCTCAAATCTCGTGTGAATTCGCCCAAAGAAGTGAATCCCGCTCCGTCCGTGAAGCTATCGTTCGCCAATCACAGCCTGTTTCTGGGGAGGATCAGACCATGGGCATCAGCGTTCAGGATTATGCACGGGAATGTGCGGCCCAAGGGCTGCGCGGCGACTATACCGTTTGCCGCCCGGACTTCACCGTCGAGCAGAAATACGACTACAACAACTCAGAGCAGGAGGTGTGGCGCACGCTGTGCGACCGCCAGACCAAGCTGACCCAGCGGCTGGCGCACAAATCCTATCTCGACGGCATGTCCGCGCTCGGTCTCGTCGACAGGATTCCCGATTTTCACGAGGTCAGCGAGAAGCTGCGCAAACTCTCCGGCTGGGAGATCGTCGCCGTCCCCGGACTGATCCCGGCACAGCCCTTCTTCGACCATCTTGCCAATCGCCGCTTCCCTGTCACCAACTGGCTGCGCAAGCGCGAAGAGCTCGACTACATCGTCGAACCCGACATGTTCCACGATTTCTTCGGCCATGTGCCGGTGCTGAGCCAGCCGGTCTTCGGCGACTTCATGCAGATGTATGGAGAAAAGGCGACCGACCTGATCGCGCTTGGCGGCGACGAGATGATCACCCGGCTCTACTGGTACACGGCCGAATACGGGCTGATGCAGGAACCCGGCCAGCCGCTCAAGGCCTTCGGCGCCGGCCTGATGTCATCCTTCACCGAATTGCAGTTCGCGGTCGAAAGCCCCGATGCGCATCAGGTGCCTTTCGACATCGAGACGGTCATGCGTACCACCTACGAGATCGACAAGTTCCAGCGCGCCTATTTCGTGCTGACATCGTTCGACGCGCTCAAAGACGCCTTCCAGAACACCGATCTGGCCAGTGTCATCGCACGCTGGAAGGACGAGCCACCACGCGATCCGGCGACGATCTAGTTTCTTGGGCTAGCCCACCGCGAGCAGTACCAGGATGCCGCCAACGATCAGCACGCAACCGGCTATCTCGAGCCGGTTGATGCGCTCGCGAAAGAAGAAAACCGACGACGCGAAGGTAAACAGCATCTCGATCTGGGCGAGCGACTTGACGATCGCCGCCTGCTGCAGCGTCATCGCCATGAACCAGCCGAATGAGGCCGAGGCACCAACGAGGCCGGTGAACAATGCCGGCCGCCAGGCTTTGGCGATGCGTGGCAGCTCATCGCGTTCCTTCCACAGGATCCAGACCAGCATGAGCACGGTCTGGAAGACGATGACCACGGCAAGGGTCACCGCTGCCTGCATCATGAAATTCGGCCCGCCGAGCGCCAGCGACGCGGCACGATAGGCGACCGCCGAGATGCCGAAAAACGTGCCCGAGGCGAGCCCGATCAGTGCGTTGTGGCTGAGCACGGAGGTGACCAGCGTGCGCGCGGTAAATGCCGTGTGCGCGACAGAAATCAGCATCACGCCGAACACGCTGATGGCAATCGCCGCAATCGCACCCGCCGTTGCCCGTTCGCCGAGGAACAGCAGCCCAAACAGGGCAGCCTGAGCCGGCTCGGTGCGCGAATAGGCGGTGCCGACCGCAAAGTTGCGGAACGAAAACAGGTGAATCAGCAGGAACGTCGCCGCGATCTGGCCGATGCCACCGAGTATCGCCCAGGCAAAAAACGTTGCATTGAGCGATGGCAGTGGGTAGCCGACGACAAGGTGCAGCACGCCGACGAAGGCAAGCGCGAACGGAAAACCGAAACCGAAACGCACGAAGGTGGCACCTGTCGTGCCCATCACGCCTTTCAGGTGCTTCTGGACCACCGACCGCAGATTCTGCAGGAAGGCGGCAGCGATAGTGATGGGTATCCACAATGTCATGATGGCGCAGTGTCAGCTGATAGGCGACCCGAGCGGCCGCACATTCGCGTCTACAGCATAGCCTCGAGAATCGGAATCGATTTTCGGCAGCATCGCACCGTGCACCCAACGAAGAACGGGGCCTGTCTCGTCACATTTCCACAGGCACCGGCGGGGATTGAACCTTGTCGGCATTCTGGCCCTTGCTGCCATGCGGCGCTGCCGGCTTCAGGAAAAACACCATCGCTGCCACAAGCGCGAATGCTGCGACCTCATAGATGAGGGCGTGCTCCATGGCGGCTACAAAAGCGGCATGTGAAAGCTCGCCCGCCCTCAGGCGACCATCAAGCGTCGAAAAGAAGATCTGCCCCGTGATGGCAATGCCAAGGGCGGCGCCGATCTGCTGGAAGGATTGCATCGCGCCCGAACCCGAACCGGCATCTCGCGGCGGCACAGCCGACAGCACGGTCTGAAACAACGAGGAGATGGCTATGCCCATGCCGAAACCGCAAATCAGCAAAGGCAAGACAAAGTACCAATGATTGACGGCATCGCCGATTCCAACGACGACAAGACGAAGGAAAACCATGCCGACGCCCATGACCAGCGCACCAACGACGATCCTCTGGTGAGGCCATCGGCTGCCCAGCCGTCCAGAAACGAGCGAAGCAATCAGCACGCCGATCGGAAACGGCACCGTGGTCAGTCCGGACTGCAACGGCGTCAGCCCGAAGCCGGTCTGCAGGAAGACGGCCAGGACCAGGAAGAAGCCCGCAACGCCGGAAAAGAACGTCATGGTCATCGCAGAGCCGAGCAGGAAGCTGCCGTTGGTCATCAGGGCGACCGGCAACAATTGGCTCTGGTCCCTTTTCTCCCGTGCCTTTTGATGCAGGAAGAACGTGACCATCGCGACGACGGAAAGGCCTATCATGGCAAAGGTCCACAACGGCCAGCCATAGGCGTGCCCCTCGATCAGGGGAAACACCAGCAGGAAAACCGCGGCGCTGGCGATCAGGATGCCGACCGGATCCTGTGTAAGCTCGGGGCGACCGGGCATGTCGGGAATGAGCGCCCGGCCGGCGATCACAGCCAGGATACCGACCGGGATGTTGACCAGGAAGATCGGCCGCCAGTCGAGGCCAAAAAGGTCCGCGCTTATCAGCATGCCGCCGGCAAGTGGGCCAGCGACGGAGGCAAGGCCAGCCGACAAACCAAACAAGGAGAAGGCGAAGCCACGCTCCTGCGGTGGAAAGATCACCTGCGTGATCGCCAGCACCTGCGGCATCATCATGGCGCCGGCCAGTCCCTGCAGCACGCGCGCGACGATCAAAGTCGTCATTGTCGGCGCCAGCCCACATAGCGCCGAAAAGACCGTGAAACTCGCAACGCCGATCAGAAACAGGCGCTTGCGGCCGACCACGTCACCGAGCCTGCCAAACGGCAGCAGGCCGAGCGCGAAGGCAAGCACATAGGCCGCCACCACCCATTCGATCTGGCTGCTCGTCGCACCAAGCCCAGACTGGAGGCGCGGCAGCGCGACGTTGACGATGGTCACGTCGATCAGGTTCATGAACCCGGCCAGAAGCAGGATCGCCATCGCAACCCATCGCCTTGGATAAGCATCCTCCGGCGTTAACGGCGAGCTATGGGAAAAAGTCATTTCCAATTCCTTTGACTTCGGAAGCCGACCCTGAATCGCCGCCCCGACATGATCGCATCCCATTCAATGCAGACCAATGTCGCCGGAGCGTCGCCCGATTTCGACAAGGCTTTCGCAAAGTGCCATCTGACCCCAAGCTTACATTTGGCGCGGGCACGATCAAAGTGAACAGGGCAAAAAGGACGACTGCAAATGCCAGCGTCCCGGAACAAGCCATGCTGTCGTTTTGAACGCCGTTACGCCGCTTCGGAAATGCCCGTGTCGAAGATGGCGCGGTTGCGGCCACGGCGCTTGGCCTCGTAGAGGCGCTTGTCGGCAGCGCGCATCAGCTCCGAAACATTGGCTTCGGACGCACAATTGGTGCCTCCTATGCTGACGGTCAGGGGCACGGCAGGCTCGTCATTGGGCTGGAAGCGCAACCGCTCCACTTCGCTGCGGATACGCTCGGCCACAAGCTTGGCTTCCTCCTCCGAGGCGCCAGCCAGGAAGGCACCGAACTCTTCGCCACCGATGCGGCCGAGAATGTCGCCGCTGCGAACGCCGCGCGTGATCGCGCTGGCAATCTGGAGCAGTGCCTGGTCGCCGGTCAAATGACCGAAGCTGTCGTTGATCTGCTTGAAATGATCGGCGTCGATGATCAGCAGCGCGCCGCGATCGGTCTTGCGCCTGCTGCCGTCGAGCGCGGCAAAGAAATTCTCGCGGTTGAGCATGCCCGTCATCTCGTCGCGGCTCGCCTTTTCCGAAAGGCGGCGATGGGCTGCGGCAAGTTGGGCGTGGGCGCGCGTCAGGTCGGCGTGGGCTACTTTCAGCTTTTCGCCCTGCAGGAAGGTGAAAAACGCCAGTGGCGTCGCGATGGCCAATGGGCACAGGATGCACATCAGCCAGCCGATGACACCAACAGTTCCCCCAAGCGCCGGCACGATCGTCAAGACCATGGCGAGCGACCCCACGATCGACACCAAGGTCACGGCGGCCGTTTTCAGAATCACACTTTTCATTTCAACTCCCTGCCGGCAGTTGGAATGCCAGCATCAACTGAAGGTCATCTTTCAGCGGTAGTTAAAATTTGACCAACCCTGCCGAATTTGGCCATCGTGCGATGCCACGCTGGCCTCATGCTGCGGCTTCCAAAATTCTCGAACCATGCCATAAGGGCGTCATGACCGATATTCCCGATCCCGCCCGCTTCGACCACGTCACCGACTGGATCTTCGATCTCGACAACACGCTGTATCCACACCATTCGAATCTGTTTTCGCAGATCGACGTGAAGATGACCGGCTATGTCGCAGAGCTTCTGACGCTGTCGCGCGAAGACGCGCGCAAGCTTCAGAAAGAACTCTATCTGGAATACGGCACGACGCTGAACGGGCTAATGCAACGCCACGGCATCGACCCCGACGCCTTCCTCGAACATGTCCACGACATCGATTACTCCTGGCTGGTGCCGGATCCGGTGCTGGGTGCGGCGATCCGGCAGCTGCCGGGCCGGAAATTCATCTTCACCAATGGCAATCGCAGCCATGCGGAGCGCACCGCGCGTCAGCTCGGCATCCTGGACCATTTCGACGACATTTTCGACATCGTCGCCGCGGGCCTGACGCCCAAGCCGGCGCGCCAGCCCTACGAGACCTTCGCCGCACTGCACAAGGTGACAGGCGCCAACGCGGTGATGTTCGAGGATCTCGCCCGCAACCTGTCGGTGCCGAAGGCGCTTGGAATGACAACGGTGCTGATCGTGCCGCGCAACTTCGAGCCAACCTTTTCGGAAATCTGGGAAAGCGACCCGACGCACGAGGACGACGTCGATTACGTCACCGACGATCTCGCAACGTTCCTGACCACGCTCGTCGAGGCCAACGCCGCTTGAGCCGTTTCACCTCCGTCGAGGCACGGGTCGATGCTGCGGCGCATGCCGTGCTCGACCGGTTGCCCGCCGGAGGCATTTACGGCGGGCTCGTCGAGTTCCTGGTGTTCGGGCTGAAACAGGCCTGGGCCTGCCTGTTCGGTGGCGCAATGCTTGCTTTGATCCTGGCAACCAAGCTGTGGTGGCCGCAAGATGCGGGACTGGCGCGCTACGACTTCCTGTTCCTTTCGGCGGTTGCCATCCAGCTGGCGATGCTGGCGCTCAGGCTGGAGAAACCTTCCGAAGCCAAGGTCATCCTGATCTTCCATGTCGTCGGCACGGCGATGGAGATCTTCAAGACGTCAGCGGGGTCGTGGATTTATCCCGAGGAGAGTTTCTTCCGCGTCGCTGGCGTGCCTTTGTTTTCCGGCTTCATGTATGCGGCGGTCGGTTCCTACCTCGCCCGCATCAGCCGCATCTTCGACATGCGATACACGCACTATCCGCCGCTCTGGGCGACGGTGCTTCTGTGCGCGGCGATCTACGTCAATTTCTTCGCCCATCATTTCACGGTCGACATACGCTACGGGCTATTTGCAGCAACGGGACTGCTCTATTTGCGCACCGTCGTGCACTACCGCGTCTTCCGCTTCCGCCACCGCATGCCGCTTTTGCTCGGCTTCCTGCTGGTGGCGCTGTTCATCTGGTTCGCCGAAAACATCGGCACCTGGTCGCGCGCCTGGATCTATCCCGGACAGAACGACGGCTGGACCCCGGTGTCCATCCACAAGCTCGGCGCCTGGTATCTGCTGATGATCATATCGTTTGTGCTGGTGACACTGGTGCACAGGCCACGACCGATAAACAGCAAGGCCGGCTCAAAGGCTGTAGAACTTGCTGATAATGTCCCAGGCCTCGTCGGCGGTGTCGACGAAGTCGATGATGTCCTGGTCACCCGGCGAGATCGTGCCCTGGTCGGCCAGGAAGTCGAGGTCAATCGCCCGCTCCCAAAATGACTTGCCGAACAGAATCACCGGCACGCGCTCCATGCGCCCGGTCTGGATCAGCGTCAGCGTCTCGAAGAACTCGTCCATGGTGCCGAAGCCGCCGGGAAAAACGGCAACCGCCTTGGCGCGCATGACGAAGTGCATCTTGCGGATGGCGAAATAGTGGAAGTTGAAGCAGAGCTCCGGCGTCACATAGGCGTTGGGCGCCTGCTCATGCGGCAACACGATGTTGAGCCCGATCGAGGGCGCGCCGACATCATCGGCACCACGGTTGCCAGCCTCCATGACGCCCGGGCCGCCGCCCGTCACGACAACGAATTCGCGGTAGTAGGATGCCGCCGAATGCTGCGAGCACAAGCGGGCAAACTTGCGCGCCTCCTCGTAGTAGCGGCTGTTGGCCTCGAGGCTCTTGCGCTGCGTCTCGTTCTTGGCCGCCCAGGCTTCACCGCCCGGCTCCGGGATGCGGGCGCCACCGAATAGGATGACCGTCGAACGAATACCGCGCTCGGCAAGGACCATCTCGGTCTTGAGCAATTCGAGCTGCAAGCGGACCGGTCGCAGGTCGCGCTGGGTCATGAAATCTTCGTCGTTCCACGCAAGCCGGTAGGTTGCAGCACGTGTCTGCGGCGTATCGGGCACGCTTTTCGAGCGTTCCAGGTCCTCGTCGGAGTGCGGCAGCGGCGTCCAGCCAGCCTTTTCCATTGGATTCATTTTCTGCTCGACCCCAAATTGCCGTTAAGCGCGACATTACGCGGCGCTACCGCGATTGACCCCTTCATAAGGCTGAAATAGGGTCCGCGCGATTTTATGCCAGCTTAGAAGCCTTATGCTTAACGGCTCGTAACGGAGATGTTTATGTCGAAGCCTGATCTCGCCAGCCTCGAAAAGACCATCGACAAGGCGTTCGAGGAACGCGACGGCATCTCGACGTCGACCCGCGGCGAAGTCCGCGAGGCCATCGAGGCCGCGCTCGACCTGCTCGACAAGGGCACGTCGCGTGTCGCCGAGCGTCAGGCCGACGGCAAATGGCAGGTCAACCAGTGGCTCAAGAAGGCGGTCCTGCTGTCCTTCCGTCTCAACCCGATGGAGCTGATTTCGGGCGCGCCGGGCGGGGCTTCGTGGTGGGACAAGGTGCCGTCCAAGTTCGACGGCTGGGGCGCCATGGACTATGAGAAGGCCGGCTTCCGCTCGGTACCTTCGGCGGTCGTGCGCCGCACTGCCTACGTCGCTCCCGGCGTCGTCTTGATGCCTTCCTTCGTCAATGTCGGCGCCTATGTCGATACGGGTACCATGGTCGACACCTGGGCCTCGGTCGGCTCCTGCGCCCAGATCGGCAAGAACGTGCATCTTTCGGGCGGCGTCGGTATCGGCGGCGTGCTGGAGCCGATGCAGGCCGGCCCGACCATCATCGAGGACAACTGCTTCATCGGCGCGCGCTCGGAAGTCGTCGAGGGTTGCATCGTGCGTGAAGGCTCGGTGCTGGGCATGGGCGTGTTCATCGGCCAGTCGACCAAGATCGTCGACCGCGCCACCGGCGAAGTGTTCTACGGTGAAGTGCCGGCCAATTCGGTGGTTGTCGCTGGCTCCATGCCGGGCAAGCCTTTGCCCAATGGCGACCAGGGCCCAAGCCTTTACTGCGCCGTCATCGTCAAGCGCGTCGACGCCAAGACCCGCTCCAAGACCTCGATCAACGAACTGTTGAGAGATTAAGGTTGCGGCACATCGCTTAACCGGGCATTTGAGCAAATCGCTCGAATGCCCGGCCAAACAGAACGGACCAGATCCACTTGCCTGACAAATCCCAGCTTTTCTGGTTGTTCTTCCGATTCTCGGGCCGCGTGAATCGCGCGGTCTATTTGCTCGGTTTCCTGTTCATGCTGGTGGCGATGTCCTTCCCGCTCTACCAGTTCATGCGCGTTCACCCCGAAAGCGGGGCCGCTCAAATCTGGTCGATGCTGTTCGGCCTGACCTTCCTGGTGTTTTTGTGGGCGCATATCGCCTTCAGCGTCAAACGCCTGCATGATTTCGACAAGCCCGGCCTCTACGCGGTCGCCTTGTTCATCCCGGTGGTTTCGATCTTCGCCTTTATCGCGCTGTGCCTTTTTCCAGGCACGCCGGGCCCGAATCAATTCGGATACGAGACCAACGCACCGCGATAGCGGCCAGGCATCGAACTCTTTCCTTCCTGAACGGCTGGCCAAGAGGGAAGCCGCCGCGATGCTTTACCCAACCTGGAATCGGCGGCCGCTGGAGTGATCAAGCGTCGTGACAGGGGCCGGCGATTCAACTATCGCTATGGCCATGAAGCTGCCCACAGACCCCGCCGAAAACCTTGCCGCCCTCATCCGCTGCCCGTCGGTGACACCCGCGGAAGGCGGCGCCTTGAGCGCGCTGGAAACCATGCTGAAACCGCTTGGCTTTGCAGTCGACCGCCCGACATTCTCGGAGGACGGCACACCCGACGTCGAGAACCTCTATGCCCGCCGTTCGGGCAACGGTCCGCATCTGATGTTCGCCGGCCATACCGACGTCGTGCCGGTGGGCGACGAGGCAGCGTGGACGCACCCGCCTTTCTCGGCTGCGATCGCCCATGGCGAGATGTACGGACGTGGTGCTGTCGACATGAAGGGCGGCATCGCCTGCTTCATCGCTGCTGTGGCTCGTCACGTCGAAGCGCATGGCGGACCCAAGGGATCGGTTTCGCTGCTGATTACCGGCGACGAGGAAGGCCCCTCGATCAACGGTACGGTCAAGTTGCTCGAATGGGCGGCTTCGCGCGGTGAAAAATGGGACGCCGCACTGGTCGGCGAGCCGACCAATCCCGATGCGCTCGGCGACATGATCAAGATCGGCCGCCGTGGCTCACTGTCGGCCACGATCACCGTGCATGGCCGCCAGGGCCACGTCGCCTACCCCCACCTTGCCGACAATCCGGTGCGTGGGCTCATGACGCTGGTCGATGCGCTGATCAACCCGGTGTTCGACAAGGGCACCAAGGATTTCCAGCCGTCCAATCTCGAAGTCACCACCTTCGATGTCGGCAATACCGCGACTAACGTCATTGCGGCCAAGGCCACGGCGACCTTCAACATTCGCTACAACGATACCTGGACGGACGAAACACTCCAGGCGGAGATCCACAACCGTCTGGACAAGGCCAGCGGGAGGAAGAAATATCGTCCGGGGCGCAAGGACCCGATCGAGTTCGAACTCGCCTGGCGCGACCGGCCGAGCCACGTCTTCCTGACCCGCAACGACAAGCTGATCGACGCATTGGCTGGATCCATAAAGACGGTCACCGGCCGCGAGCCGAAGCTTTCGACCACCGGCGGCACGTCTGACGCGCGATTCATCAAGAACTACTGTCCTGTCGTTGAATTCGGGCTGGTGGGCAAGACCATGCACATGGTCGACGAGCGCGTGCCGCTTGCCGAACTGGAGATGCTGACACAGGTCTACCAGCAGTTCCTCGCGGACTGGTTCGGGTGACGACAAGCTCCCATGTTGGCAACCGATGACATCGAGCAACATCTGTCGGGCGCCTGGCGGCTGATGCTGGGCAAGGCCGACGGGTTGCGCCAGCTTGATCTCAGCGCCGACGGCTTCTGGAACTCGTTCCTTGCCATCTTGATCGCGGCGCCGGCGCTAATCGTCGGCTGGGTCGCCGTTTCCGATGAGCTTGCGCTGCAATCGGCGTTTTTCGCCACCCGCTTCGGCATCATCCTGCGGCTGGCGCTGGTCGACATCGGGGCCTGGATATTGCCGCTGATTGCCTTTGCGCTGGTGGCGCCGCGCGCGGGCGTCGGCGACCGCTTCGTCCACTATGTGGTTGCCAGCAACTGGACTTCGGCAATCGTCGCGTGGCTGATGCTGCCGACTGCGCTGTCGCGCATGCTGTTTCCGTCGGCACAAAGCTTCACGGCGCTGTTGTCGCTGGGGCTGTTCGGCCTGTCCATGGTGCTCACCTGGCGCATGACAAACGCAACCATCGGCAAGGGGGCCGCGGTTGGGTCGGCGGTCTTCACCGCCATGTTCATGCTATCGCTGCTGGTATTGTTTTCGCTGCAGGCCCTGTTCGGGATCTACGTCCCCTAGCGCACCGGCCCGAAAATAGGGACCGATTTTCGGAAAGCACGATGCGCAGATCCTAGGACGTAGAGCGTCCATTCGGACGCACAAAGGTCGCTCTAGTAATCCACGCCGCTCAGATAGAGCCCATCAGGCGGGGCCACCTGGCCGCAGGCAGAGCGATTGCGGGCGTCGAGTGCAGCCTTGAGATCATCGGCACTCCAGCCCCCCTCTCCGACCCGCTTCAGGGAGCCGACCATCGAACGCACCTGGTTGTGCAGGAAAGAACGCGCCGAGGTCGTGACCTCGATGATGTCGCCGGTCCGCGTCACATCGAGCCGGTCGAGCGTCCGCAGCGGACTGTTGGCCTGGCACTGGGTCGAGCGGAAGGTGGTGAAATCGTGCCGGCCAAGCAGAAGCCTGGCGGCCTCGGCCATTGCCTCGTGGTCGAGGCGCTTGGGTACCCACCAGACCTTGCCTCGCTCCAGCGCGGCGGGTGCCCGGCGATTGAGGATCCTGTAGATGTAGTGGCGCCCTGTGGCCGAGAAACGGGCATCGAACTCGTCCGAGACCTTCTGCGCTGCAAGCACCGCAACGGTTTCGCCCGCCGCCTGCAGATGCGCGTTGACCGCATCGCGCACCTTGTCGTTGGCCCAATCCTTCGTCAGGTCGGCGTGAGCCACCTGCGCCGTCGCATGCACGCCGGCATCGGTGCGGCCAGCGCCGCGCAGCGAAATCTCGTCGCCGCTGAATTTTTGGATAGCCTGCTCGATGGCAGCCTGCACGGTGTTCAGGCCAGCCTGCCGCTGCCAACCGGCATAGGCGCGACCGTCATACTCGATATCCAGGCGATAGCGCGGCATGTGCTGGAAAACTCCGGCCGCTTACGCGGCCAGAGCCGTGCCGAAGGCCGAGGCGTAGACCAGCCTGCCGGTCTCGGGAGCGTCGCCCCAGGCAAGAGCCTGCAGCGCCTCGCCCTGATAATCGCTTTCGAACTTCGCGGCACGCTCGTGGGTATAGCCGAAGCGGCCGTAATAGGCCGGATCGCCAAGCACCACGGCAAGCGTCTCGCCGGCATCCTTGAGGCGGATGTGGGCCTCGCGGATCAGCGCGCCGCCGATGCCGGTGCCATGGAAATCAGGCTCGACGGCCAGTGGCGCAAGTGCGACCGCCGCAACAGTGCTGGCGCCATTCTGAACGTAGAGGCGCGAAAACAGGATGTGGCCGACCACGTCACCGTCTTCCTCAGCGACCAGTTCGACGATCACGTCACCCTGGGACACCAGCGCATCGACCAGGCCGGCCTCGGCCTGCTGACCGAAGGCATGTTCTTCAACGAGGCGGATCGCCTCACGGTCGCGGGGCGTTGCCGCCCGAATCGACATCATGCTCATGACAACTTCATTCCTTTTTCGATCTTGGCACCGCGCAGGAATTCATCCGCGGTGACGGGCTTTCCTCCCGCCTTTTGTACCTCGACCAATCCAACGGCACCTTCGCCGCAGGCAATCTCCAACCGGTCGTTGAGAACCGTTCCCGGCTCTCCATTTCCGGCGGCACGTTGCGAGCGCAAGACTTTCAGGCGCTCTGTCCGTCCGCCGATTTCAAATTCGCACCAGGCGCCGGGAAGCGGCGACAGGCCACGGATATTGTTGTCGACCGCCGTTGCCGGCAAGGTCCAGTCGATCCGCGTCTCCGCTTTATCGATTTTCTTGGCGTAGGTCACGCCTTCGCTGGCCTGCGGTACCGTTTCCAGCTTGCCCGCTTCGAGTTCCGCCAGCGCTTCTACCATAAGCGAGGCACCCACCGCCATCAGACGATCGTGCAACTCGCCGGCTGTCATGTCGGGTGCAATCGCGACTTTTTCAAGTCTGGCGACCGGTCCGGTGTCCAATCCTTCTTCCATCCGCATGACCATCATGCCGGTTTCCGCGTCGCCCGCCATGATGGCGCGCTGGATGGGAGCAGCCCCGCGCCAGCGCGGCAGCAGCGAAGCATGACCGTTGTAGCAGCCAAGCCGGGTACCCTCAAGAATGGCCTTGGGCAGCAGCAGCCCATATGCGACGACGACCGCGACATCGGCCTTGAGGCGCGCAAATGCTGCCTGCTCGGCCTCACCTTTCAACGACAGCGGAGTGCGCACTTCGATGCCCAACCGCTCGGCCTCGCGTTGCACCGGCGATGGCGTGAGTTCGAGCCCACGACGGCCTGCGGCGCGCGGCGGCTGGCTATAGACGGCAACGACCTCGTGGCCGGCCTCAGCAATCGCACGCAGCGTTGGCACGGAAAAGTCCGGCGTGCCCATGAAGATGACGCGAAGGCTCATTCGGCTCTGGCTATCCCGCAATGCCCCAGATGGCGTTCGGCTATCCGTTCAGGCTCTCGCTTCAAACGGGTTTACGAGCCTGAGGTCAAGTCCGTCGAAGTCGCGAACGTTGCGTGTGGCAAGAGTTGCGTCGTGGACGAAGCAGATCGCGGCGATCATGGCGTCCATCAGGCCCATCGGGCGACCAACCGCTTCTCGTTTGGCCAGGATCTCGCCGAACCTCATTGCGGAAGTGGCGTCGTTGACAAGCACTTGGTTGCGGAACTGCCCGCTGATCAACAGCGACAGTGCACCAAGATGCTTCGGGTTCTTGTCTCTGAGCAGAATTCGATGAGCGCCATACGAAAGCTCAGCCACCACAGGAGCACAAATAGACAGCTCAGACCGGTCTTGCTGCGCCATCCAGGCAACAACGTTGGCATCGGGACGGCGCAGCGCGATTTCGGACACCACGTTCGTATCGAGGACAATCATTCAAGGTCAGGGACGGGCCGCCCCATGTCCTTGCGCATCTCCTCGACGGCTTGCATGAATTCGGCGTGGTCCTCGTCGGACATCAGCGCATCGTTGTCTTCGAAAACGCTTCTCAGCATCTGGTAGGCATTCTTGGTTACCGCTGGCGTTTGTTCGTCTTCCGCCAGACTGCGGACAAGACGCAGCATCACCTCATCAGACAGGCTGCGGCCGCCTTGGCGAGCCCTGTCAGTCAAGCCTTCCTTGACAGCTTCCGGGATATTCCTGATCAGCAGGTCGCCCATGGGCACCTCCATCGCTTGATATCAATGATATCAGGCCGCGGCGATACCGGCAAATGGGGCAGAATCACCCCACCATTCGGCTCGGCGGACGGTCCTTGGCGAGCTTCTTGAACTTCTTCATCACCATGTCGCGCTTGAGCTTGGAGATGTAGTCGATGAACAACACGCCGTTCAGATGGTCGATCTCGTGCTGCAGGCAGGTGGCGAGCAGGCCATCGGCGTCGACTTCCTGCTGCTTGCCGTGTTCGTCGAGATACTTCACCCGAACCGTCGCCGGACGCTCGACTTCGGCATAATAGTCGGGAATCGACAGGCATCCCTCTTCGTAGACCGCGCGGTCATCGCTGCTCGTCACGATCTCGGGATTGATGACGATGCGCGGCGCCGGCTCTTCGCCCTCCTTGGCGAGGTCGATCACGATCAAGCGGATCGGCTCGCCGACCTGGATCGCGGCCAGGCCGATGCCCGGCGCGTCATACATGGTGTCGAGCATGTCGCGCGCGAACTTGCGCACGCCGTCGTCGATGCGTTCGACCGGTTTGGATTGCTCGCGCAACAGCGGATCGGGAAGGAGGATGAGCGGCTTGATCGTCATGCGCTTCAACTAAGATGTCGGAATAAAACCGTCAACTGGTCTGACGCGGCAATGTTCCTGCTTTGATCTGACCTTGCGGGGCGAATCGGTTATTGTGCCGGCCATGAACGAGCTTTCCAGCATCCTGTCGGCCCCGGTCGCCCAGCTTGGCGCCACCATCATCACGCTCGGCGAGGCACTTGGCTTCGCGGCCTTTCTGTTGGTAGCCTTGTTCGTCATGCTGATGGTTGCCCTGTGGCGTTCGGCCAAGGCACGCGCGGTCGCCGCCGCCGAAGCCGCCGACCACGCCCGCGACGCAGAAGCCCGCATGGCAGGCATCCTGCAGGCGCAGGCGGAGATGCAGGGCCGGCTCGGCACGGTCGCCGACATCTTCGGCGCGCGCCAGGCCGAACTCACCCAGTCGCTCGGCCAGCGCCTCGACGCCATGACCGGCCGCATCGGCCAGACCATGGCCGAACAGACCAAGTCGACGCATGACAGCCTCGCCAAGCTGCAGGAGCGGCTGGCCGTCATCGACACCGCGCAGGGCAACATCCAGTCGCTCGCCGGCCAGGTCGTGCAGTTGCAGGCAATCCTGTCCAACAAGCAGACGCGCGGTGCCTTTGGCCAATCACGGATGGAAGCGATCGTCGCCGACGGATTGCCGCTCGGCGCCTACGAGTTCCAGGCGACGCTGTCGAACAGCAACCGGCCGGACTGCCTGGTCAAGATGCCGAACGGCGCGCCTTCCCTGGTGATCGATGCCAAATTCCCGCTCGAGGCGTGGAACGCGATCCGCGCGGCGGCCGACACCAACGGCACTGTCGATGCCCAAAAATATGCCGCCCAGGCGTTCCGGCGCGACCTCGAGGTCCACATCAAGGCGATCGCCGACAAATACCTGATATCGGGCGAGACGCAGGACACCGCCTTCATGTTCGTGCCGTCGGAATCGATTTTCGCCGAGATCCACGAAAACTTCGAATCCCTGGTGCAGCGCGCCCACCGCGCCCGCATCGTCATCGTCTCGCCATCGCTCTTGATGCTGTCGATCCAGGTCATCCAGGCGATCCTCAAGGATGCCCGCATGCGCGAACAGGCGCACCTGATCCAGGGGGAAGTCATCAGGCTGATGGAGGATGTCGGGCGTCTGGACGAGCGCGTGCGCAAGCTGCAGACGCATTTCGGCCAGGCAAGCAAGGACATCGACGACATCCTCGTGTCGTCATCCAAGGTCACCAAGCGCGGCGAAAAGATCGAGGCGCTGGAGTTCGGTGCGGGGCATGCCGGCGAAGGCGAGGAAGCGCCACGGCCGCAAGCCCCGCGCGCGGCCGATTCGAAGACCGGCCAGTTGCGCCTGCGCGTCGTCGAAGAGGAGTAGGAAAGGCGTACTAGGCCTTCTCCACCGTTTCCATGCTGTCGAATGCGGGCAGCCAATGCAGCGCCGAGCGGTGCCACACCTGCTTGCGCGGTACCAGTTGCTCGCGCTGGTCGGATGTGCCTGTCCTGAGACCATAGACCTTGGGTCCGTCGCCGACTGACGTGGCGAACAGGTGCGAACCGCACTCGGCACAAAAGCCCTGTGCCCGCTTGTTGCCGCTCTCGCCTGTCTTGACGTAGATCTTCGGCGTTCCCGAAAATACGATCTTGTCCTCGGCCACGGGCACTGTGACACGGAAGGCCGTTCCGGTCAGTTTCTGGCAATCGGTGCAGTGGCAGATCGCCGTCTTCTCCGGATCGACTTCGGCTTTATACGTGATGGCGCCGCAATGGCACCCGCCCTCTATCTTCATGAAATGCCTCCCTTTCGGAAACTGATGATGCCTTAGGCATCCTAATCCTTTTCAGGCGCCGCCGTCCCGCCTTGCGGGTTCACGATTCGCGCCCGCCGCTCCCGCCAGAGCCGCGACGTCTGCGGCTTGACGAACACTGCCGTCACTTCCGGAACCTCGGCCTTGAGCTTGGCCTCCAGCCGCTCGACGCAAAGTTCGATCTCGGCGGCCGAGATATGATCGACGAAATCGAGGCTGAGGCCGGCAACGACCTGCTCGGGGCCCATATGCACCGTCAGCACGCCGTTGGCGTTCTCGACCGCGGGATCGGCCTGGGCGATGGCAAGGATCGACGATTGCACATCCGGCAGCGCCGGCTCGCCCATCAACAGCCCCTTGCTTTCATGGGCCAGGAACACGGCCGTTGCACCCAGGATCAGGCTGATGCCGATGGAAGCGGCGCCATCGAGCCAGGGCTGCTCGAAATATTGCGCGGCCGAAATACCAATGAAAGCGATGATGAGGCCAAGCAAGGCAGCGCTGTCTTCAAACAGCACAGTATAGACGCTCGGATCCTTGCTGCGGCGAACCGCCTGGATGTAGCCGAGATCACCCTTGTTGCGGCGAAACTCCTTGAAGGCGACCAGCCACGAACCGCCTTCGAACACCATGCAAAGGCCGAGCACCACATAGTTGATGAGCGGGTTTTCGATCGGCTCGGGGTCGAGCATGTGCACGATGCCTTCATAGAAGGCGACGCCCGCACCGAGCGCGAAGACAAGGAGTGCTACGATGAAGCTCCAGAAATAGAGCTCGCGGCCATGGCCGAACGGATGCATGCGGTCGGGTGGCTGGGCGGCGCGATGAAGCCCGTAGAGCAGCAGCGCCCCATTGCCGGTGTCGACGAGCGAATGCACCCCTTCCGACAGCATCGCCGAACTGCCAGTGAAGGCCGCTGCGACGAACTTGGTTGCAGCGATGAGCAAGTTGCCCGCTATCGCCGCGAAAATCACAAGCTTCGAGCCGGAATGTGCTGCCATCTCTACCTCTCGTGGTCAGACTGTAGCGGGGACATTTCCGCACTCAAGCGTTTTCGCCCCAGCGGCGAAGGCGCGGTCGGTGCCCTCAATACCCCTCTTGCAAGCGCGGCGACTTCGCGTTTCACTTCGCGTCTCAGCAGCGGGAGAAACGAATCATGGCCAAGGGTGCGATGAAAGCGGGGAAAGAACCCCGGAAACCCAAGAAAGATGCCAAGAAGCCTGCGCCTGCGCCGGCATTCAAGGCACCTCCGGTGCAAGCGACGAAGCTCAAGGACAAGTAGTCCCTGCTATCGGCTTGACGCCAATCAGCCGCGCCCGGTCTCGGCCGGGCGCATGGTTGAACTTTTCATCAAAAGAACCTATTTGAACGGTGCAAGGACGGCCTTGCATTCCCCCAAAAAAACCCGGCCGGGACGACCCGCCATCCCCAATGGAGCGTTCCATGGCTTGGACTTATCTGTTTTTTGCCGGCTTGTTCGAGATCGGCTGGGCCATCGGCCTGAAATACACCGACGGCTTTACTAGGCCGATGCCAACTGTCCTCACCGTTGCCTCGATGGTCATCAGCCTCGGCCTGCTCGGCCTGGCGCTGAAGTCTTTGCCGCTTGGCACCGCCTATGCGATCTGGACCGGCATCGGCACCGTTGGCACCGCGATGCTCGGCATCTGGCTTTTCGGCGAGCCGGCGACGGCGATTCGCCTCGCCTGCATCGCCCTGATCGTGTCGGGCATCGTCGGTCTCAAGCTCGTCGCCTGATAAAATCGACGAAATCGTGAAATGGCCAGCCCTGTGGGGCGGGCCATGAGCCCAAATCCGAACACTGACCAATAGACGCGCAAAAGCGATCCGCGACCGGGGCTTGGCAATACCCCCGGTCGCGAACCGCTAGCAATGTGAATTTGCACTATCGAACCTGGTTACCAGACCGATGCGTCACTCAGGCGAATGTGTCAGCCGAAGTTGGCCGAGGGCGGCATCCGCTTGCCACGCGCCTTGCGTGCGGCGTAGCGCGCATCGCGCTTGGCCTTGCGTTCGGCCTCGTCGGCGAGCAGGCGAGCGATACGATCGCCTTCCTCGGCCTCGCGTGCCTTGGCTTCCGCCTGTGCGGCTTCTTCCGCTGCCAGACGTTCGGCTTCGGCCTTGGCTTCGCGCTCGGCCTTTTCTGCAGCTTCGCGAGCCAGGCGCTCCTGGCGCAGCTTTTCCTTCTCGGCTTCGCGGATGGCGCGAGCCTCTAGGATAGCCTTGCGCTCGGCCTGACGGGCCAGGACCATCGGATCGTCAGCTGCGGGGCGGGCCTTGAACTTTTCGAGGAGTGCTTTCTTTGCGTCATTGGCGGCGTTACGCCGCTCGAAGACGTCTTTTTCTCTGTAGATTGCCAATTTGATTTCCCTGAAGTCACTTCGCGCCGCTTACATACGCGCACGAAGGGATAGTTCAAGCGCCAAAAAGGCATGTCTCCCATGAATTCGCATGATGTTGCGGATAGGAAACGCTCTTGGCGCCAATCTCGACATGGATTGTTCACTAGACCGCATCTGGCGGCGTCGTGGAGCGATAGCTACTTGTAGCACGAAAAATAGCGATAGGACCAGAGACCATGGAACTAGGCCTGTACACTTTTGCCGACGTCAGTCCTGAACCCGGACCTGGCGCCATCGGGCCGCATCAGCGGCTACGCAATCTCATCGAAGAAATCGAACTGGCCGACCAGGTCGGGCTCGACGTATTCGGCCTTGGCGAGCACCACCGCCCAGACTACGCGGCTTCGGCGCCGGTCGTCGCCCTGGCGGCCGCTGCCGAGCGCACCAAGCGGATCAGGCTGACGAGTGCCGTGACCGTTTTGTCGTCCGACGATCCCGTACGCGTGTTCCAGCAATTCGCTACCCTGGACCAGCTCTCCGGCGGCCGTGCCGAGATCATGGCGGGTCGCGGCTCGTTCATCGAATCGTTCCCGCTGTTTGGCTACAATCTCGAGGACTACGACGATTTGTTCGCCGAAAAGCTCGACTTGCTGCTGGCGCTGCGCGACAGCGAGCGCGTGACATGGTCAGGCACCCATCGCGCGCCGATCAACGATCGTGGCGTCTATCCCCGCCCCTATCAGGACAGTCTGCCGATCTGGATCGCCATTGGCGGCACTCCGCAGTCGGCCGCGCGCGCCGGCGTGCTCGGCCTGCCGTTGGCGCTTGCGATCATCGGTGGCGAGCCGGCCCATTTCGCCCCCCTGTTTGATCTCTATCGCGAGGCGGCGCGCCGTGGGGGCCAGGAACCGGCCAAGCTCGCCACCAGCATCAACGTGCATGGCTTCGTCGGCGAGACGACCGAGCAGGCAGCCGACGATTTCTACGGGCCACAAGCCGAGGTGATGAACCGCATCGGGCGCGAGCGCGGCTGGGGCCCGACATCCAGGGCGCATTTCGACCAGGCGCGTTCGCCGCAGGGCGCCCTGTTCGTCGGCAGCCCGGAAGTGGTGGCCGAAAAGATCGTGGCTCAACACAAGCTGTTCAAGAACGACCGCTTCCTGCTGCAGATGGCGATCGGCATCATGCCACATGACAAGATCATGAAGGCGATCGAACTCTACGGCACCAAGGTGGCGCCGCTGGTGCGCAAGGAACTGGGTGCGACGACATCGCAGCCGGTAGCTGCCGCCTGACGCTCCGGTGCCTGGACCAAGGTAAATTGCCGCGACGGGTTTGTTCGCGGCAAACCGCTTCCTATATCCGGCGGGTCCCAACCGCCGGAGCTGCCCCATGACCACCCTATCCGTGCTCGACCTTTCGCCGGTCACCGAAGGCAGCACTGCCGGCCAATCGCTGAGGAACACGCTCGACCTCGCGCGACATGCCGAGAAACTGGGTTTCCACCGCTACTGGCTGGCCGAACACCACAACATGGCAGGCATCGCCAGTGCCGCGACCTCGGTTGTCATCGCCCATGTCGCGGCCGGCACCAGCACCATCCGCGTCGGCGCCGGCGGCATCATGCTGCCCAACCATGCCCCGTTGGTCATCGCCGAACAGTTCGGCACCCTGGCCGCCCTGCATCCGGGCCGTATAGACCTCGGCATCGGCCGAGCGCCGGGCACTGATATGCTGACTGCGCGTGCGCTGCGCCGCAATCTCGAGGCCGGCGTCGACAATTTCCCCCAGGATGTGGTCGAACTTATGGGCTACTTCGAGCCGGCGACGCCGGAACAGCGCATTCGCGCCGTGCCCGGCGAAGGCGAGCAGGTCGAGGTCTGGGTGCTCGGCTCAAGCCTCTATGGCGCCCATCTCGCGGCCATGCTCGGCCTGCCCTACGCGTTCGCCTCGCATTTCGCCCCGGCCGAACTCGACCATGCGCTCGAAATCTACCGCTCGCGCTTCCAGCCCTCGGAGCGGCTGGCCAAGCCCTATGTCATGGCCGGAATCAATGTCGTTGCGGCCGACTCCGACGCGGAAGCAAAGCTGTTGTTCACTTCGGTCCAGCAGGCCTTCGTCAACCTGCGCAGCGGCCGTCCGGGCAAGCTGCCGGCACCTGTCGAAGGCTACGAGGGCGAACTCGATCCGGTCGCACGCCAGATGCTGTCGCAGACGCTCGCCTGCGCGGTGGTCGGTTCGCCTGACACGGTACGGCACGGCATCGAGGCCTTCATCGCTCGCACCGGCGCGGATGAGCTGATGGTGACGGCACAAGTCTACGACCATCCAGCTCGCAAGCGCTCATACGAAATCTTGGCGGAGCTGCACCAGCAGAAGAAGGTCTTGGCGTAGTCGCAGCCCCTCGCCCCGCTTGCGGGGAGAAGGAAACTAGCGCATCGCCTCGACCACTGACTTGTCCGGAAAACACGTGGCAGAGCGGCCGTTCTTGGCTTGCCAGTCGCCGATCGAACGGCGTGTCTTGAAACCGGGCAGGCCGTCGGCACCGCCGACATCGTAGCCGAGCTTTTCAAGTCCACGCTGCATGTCGGCGACGTCCGAGCGATAGAGCCCGTCGACCTTGCCCCAGGCGCCAGCAAAGCGCTTGTCGCCGCTGGCAATGCGGTCTGCGCCGTGGCCGATGAACAGCGCGTAGACGTCGCTCTCGTTGTATTCCTTGAGCACGTAGAAATTGGGCGTGACGATGAAAGCCGGGCCGTTGCGACCCGCAGGCATCATCAGGAAGCCGTCGGCGCGTGACTCGTTGGCCGGAAACGGCCTGCCGCCGACGCGCGTTATGCCCATCGCCGCCCAGTCCGATATCCTCTTGCCCTGATCGGGGCCCTCCAGCGCGCAGGTGACATTGTCGGGCACGGAAACCTCGAAGCCCCAGTCGCGCCCTTTAACCCAGCCGTAGTGGACGAGATAATTGGCGATCGAGGCCAACGTGTCGGGCGTCGACTTCCAGATGTCGGCACGGCCGTCGCCGTCGAAATCCACGGCATGCTGCAAAAAGGATGTCGGCAGGAACTGCGGCTGGCCAAGGGCGCCCGCCCAGGACGAGCGCATGTCCTTGCGGCTGACCAGCCCGCGCTCGACCATTTCAAGTCCGGCGAGAAGCTCCTTGCGGAACATGTCCTTGCGCGTCGCAAGGAACGCCTTTGTGCCCAGAACCTCGAAGGCGTCGTAAGGCATCTTGGCCGCGCCAAAGCCGGATTCGCGACCCCAGATGGCGAGCACCACACCACCGGGCACGCCGAAGCGTTTTTCGATCGCGGCAAGCGTCTTCGCGTTTGCGCCGGCGCGCGTGCGACCGCCTGCAGTGACGGCACCGAGGGTCTTTTCGGCAAAATAGTTGCCCGGCGAGCCGAATTCAGCCTGATGCTGTTTTTTTGGCGTCTTGGGCTTTTCGCCCGGCAAGACGAGGTCGGGCAGCTTCAAATTGGGCGATACACCCGAGAAAGCCGCGTCAAAAGTAGTCCTGGAAATGCCCTTGGCCTTGGCTTCCGGCCACAGGTCTTTTGCCAGCCAAGCCTGGAACTGGTCGTCGATCTTTGCGGCTGAGGCGGGGGATACGGCAAGCAGGCCAGCGATGGCCAACCGGAAAACGGCGGCCGTGGAGCGCACGGCAATTCTGGCGAGAAGACGTTTCATTCCCCCTCCCTGCCGGGCAATTGCGTCAAAAGACGGTACGCGACTTGAGTGCGGCCGACAGTGTCCCCTCGTCGAGGTAATCGAGTTCGCCGCCGACCGGCACGCCATGCGCGAGCCGTGTGACCTTGATATCGAAGCCGGAAAGCTGGTCGGTCAGATAGTGCGCCGTGGTCTGGCCCTCGACGGTTGCGTTGACGGCGAGGATGACCTCGCTGACACCGCCCTCGGCGATACGCGTCACCAGCTGCTTGATGGTGAGCTGGTCCGGACCGATGCCGTCGAGCGGCGACAGCGTTCCGCCCAGCACATGGAAACGCGCGTTCATCGCCCCGGCGCGCTCGAGCGCCCACAGGTCGGACACGTCCTCGACAACGATGATGGTGGTGGGGTCACGGCGCGGATCGGTGCAGATCATGCAAGGATCCGACGTATCGACGTTGCCGCAGGTGGAGCACACCCGCACCTTGTCGACAGCTTCGCCCATGGCTGCGGCCAGTGGCGCCAGCAGCTGTTCCTTCTTCTTGATCAGGTGAAGTGCGGCACGGCGCGCCGAGCGCGGCCCAAGCCCCGGCACCTTGGCAAGGAGCTGAATCAGACGTTCGATCTCGGGACCGGCGATTCGCTTCGACATGGAAGCGATATAAAACGTGTAGCGAACAGTGAGTAGCGAATAGTGAAGGCGGGCGTCACGCCCGCCATCCCCTAATCGTTCATCGGCCGATCCTGGCTGGCGATCAGCGCGCCGATGGCCTCGGCCTGCTTGGGGCTAGCCTGGAAGGACATGGCGCTTGCCAGCGCCGCGTCAGAACTAGCCGAAGCGACCGTGGTGGGCGCTGAATCCTCGACGCCGGGCAAGGTCGGCTTGTCGGCGGAAGCGACCATCGTCTCGGCTTCCGGAGCGGCGGGCAATTTTGCCGGTTTGCGCCCGCGCTTCTCATAGAAGGCATTGCCGCCGGCAACGGTGGTGTAGTGCATGTTCTTGTATGGGAATTTCAGTCCGGCGGTATGGAAGAACATGACATTTGGTGCAACCTTAGGATGTCGCTCGCCCTTGAGCACCGCCTCGGCTGCGGCCTGCACATCGGGCAGTGCCTTGGAATCCATGCGCCTGGACAGAACGCCGGGCGCGAACTGGTTCTTCTGGCCGACCACGCCACAAACCGTATCGGCATATTGGCCCGATTTGAGCCGGTTCATGACGACGCTGCCGACGGCCACGAGGCCGTCGCGACTGGAGCGATTGGATTCGAAGAACATCGCTCGCGCCAGACACTCCTTGTCCTTCGCCGTATAGGCATAGGACTTCGTGCCGACAGAACTGGTGGTGACCCCGTCTGCTCCGTTGCTGGTGGTGCAACCGGACATGAAAAACGGGGAGGCGACAACGCCGACCAAAATCGGCGTCCTCCATCTCACGGCGATCACAGGCTTCCCCTCTTACAAAAGCCCGCCACGTCCCCAGAACTCAGTAAGATGAGCCAGTTTCGGGCAAAATGATGGCCACGAGCCTCAAAAGCGGCTTGCCGTCAGGCTCGCACCTTCAACACCTGGCCGCTATGTTCGTCCATCAACTGCACGAATGTGCCCAACACACGCCAACGCCTCTGGAGGAAATCTTGAAAGCTGTCTTGTTCGAGCAGTTTGGCCAGCCGCCGAGAGTGCAAAATGTTGCCGACCCGACCCCGTCGCCGACAGGCGTTGTGATCAAGGTCGAGGCCACGGGATTGTGTCGCAGCGACTGGCACGGCTGGATGGGACACGACGTGGATATCGTGCTTCCGCATGTGCCGGGCCATGAACTGGCCGGCACCATCGCAGCACTTGGCAAGCTGGTTACCAAGTGGCGTATTGGCGACCGCGTCACCGTACCTTTCGTTGGCGGCTGCGGCCATTGCTTCGAGTGCAGTTCAGGCAATCACCAGGTTTGTGAACACCAGTTCCAGCCAGGTTTCACCGCCTGGGGCTCATTCGCCGAACATGTCGCGGTCGATTTCGCCGATACCAATCTCGGGCGGCTGCCCGACAGCATGGACTTCGTCACCGCAGCCGGCCTTGGCTGCCGCTTCGTCACTTCGTTCCGCGCGGTGCTCGACCAGGGCCGCGTCAAACCTGGGGAATGGGTTGCCGTGCATGGCTGCGGCGGCGTCGGATTGTCGGCGATCATGATCGCGTCCGCTGCTGGGGCCAATGTGATTGCCATCGACCTGGCCGACGACAAGCTGGAATTCGCACGCCAGATCGGCGCAGTGGCGACGATCAATGCGTCCGGCACGAGCGACGTGGTCGGCGCCGTCGGCGAGATCACCAAGGGCGGCGCGCATCTGTCGATCGATGCGCTAGGCCACCCTACCACCTGCTTCAATTCGATCGCCAATCTTCGCCGGCGCGGCCGCCACGTCCAGGTCGGCCTCATGGTGGGCGACCATCATCACCCACGGATTCCGATGGACAAGGTCATTGCCCACGAGCTCGAAATCCTCGGCAGCCACGGCATGCAGGCATTCCGCTACCAGGCGATGATGGAGATGATCGAGGCAGGCAAGCTCAGGCCGCAAATGCTTGTCGGCAAGCACCTCAGCCTCGAGGAGGCGCCTGAAGCGCTCATGTCGATGGACCGGTTCGACGGGCTTGGGATCAGCGTGGTTACGCGGTTCTAGGGTGAGTAGCCACTACTCGCCGCTTCTGTCGCGCATCGGAGACATCTGGTCGAACAGCCACACCTGAAAGGCCACGATATCGGCATCGCGCTTGCGATCCGGAGCGATGGCCAGCTGATACTGTAGATCCGACAAGGTGCTTTCGGTGAAGCAGCGAACAAGGCGTCCAGCGCGGATGTCGGCATCGACGAGACAACTCCTCACCAATGCAAAACCTTCCCCGCGTCGGCATGCCTCCAGCATCTCGACAAAGGTTGGATAGCAAGGCCCACCGTCAAAATCGGTGGTAGCAGGCACCTGATCGTACATCTGGCCATGCCACCGGCCCCAATCAAGCGCAGTGTGGCGGCTTCCGGCGTAGCGCAGCAACGGCGCGACACCGAGCGCATTTCGCTCTGGCAACAATACTGCGATCGACGGAGCGCAGACCGCAAACTCCTCGTCGTTGGTCAACTGTTCGCTCCCTGTCGACGGACCCGCAAGCCAGATCGCGAGATCGACCTCGTCGGCGGCGAAACGTGTTCGGCGATATTCGACCGTCACGCTCAGGTCGATGTCTGGATGAGCGCTGCAGAACTGCGGTAGTCTGGGAGCCAGCCACTGTGCCGCAAACTCTGGCGTCGTTGACACCCGCAGCCTCTGGATTCCCACGCTTTGACGGGTTCGCTCCAGGATCGTGGAAAGGGTTTCGAGCAGCGCGGCAATGTCGGGCACCAGCCCGGCGCCGAGACGTGTCAGCGCAACTCCGCTGCGGTCGCGGACAAAAAGCGGACCGCCGATCCAGTCCTCAAGCTGCGCGATCTGATGGCTAACCGCCGTCTGGGTGATCCCGAGAGCATCAGCTGCCTTCGTGAAGCTCCTCAGCCTCGCGACCGCGACGAGCGCGCGTAGCGTCTGCACAGGCGGCGTGTATCCGGGCAGTACTTGCATGAAATTTCCTCATGTTCGTGCTGAGGACTCTTCATTTCACTATCGACGAAAATGCCACGATGCTCCGCTCCATGAAAGCGAACTCATCGGTTCTCATGAAGAAAATTGGTCAGATCGTCAGGCAGTTGGTTCAGCGCGGCCGGTGCCGGCCACCTTCTTGTCCTCCCGACGCGTTGCGAGAGGACATCGGCCTGCCTCCGCTTCAGGAAGCACGCCGATGGCAGGATTATCTTTAACCGCTCAGAACGGCAGTTTCATGCCGGGCGGGATCGGCAGGCCGGCGGTCAGCGCCTTGGTCTTTTCCTGCATCGTCGCTTCGACCTTGGCCTTGGCGTCATTATGGGCGGCGACGATCAGGTCCTCGAGGATCTCGCCCTCGCCTTCCTTCAGCAGCGACGGGTCGATCTTCAGCGACTTCATTTCCGACTTGCCCGAGAGCGTGACGGTAACCATGCCGCCGCCGGACTGGCCGGTCGCTTCGATCAGCGCGACCTCTTCCTGCAGGGCCTGCATCTTGGCCTGCATTTCCTTCGCCTTGCCCATCAGGCCCAGCAGATCCTTCATCGTCTTGTTCCTTTCGTCTCAGAACGGATCGTCATCGTCGTTGTCCACGCCCGGATCGGGCGGCAACTCGATGTCGGTATCGATATCGGGTGTATCGGGCGCCGTGGGAAGGCGCACGTCGATGATTTTCGCACCGGGAAAACGCGACAGGATCGCAGCCACGGTCGGGTCGGCGCGCGCGTCGGTCAGGGCGACCTCGCGCTTGTTGGCCTCGACCTCGGCGAGCGTCGGCCCGCCCTCTTCACGTGACAGCGACACCATCCAGTGGCGGCCGGTCCATGCCTTCAGCTTGGCCGTCAGGTCATTGAGGAACGTCCGTGGCGCGTCCGCGGTCAGGCTGACTTCGATGTGGCCAGGCTCGATACGGACCGGGCGCACGACGCGCCGGATCAGCACCTTGAAAGCCATTTCGCGATTGGATTCCGCGAGGTTCGCAAGCTCTTCGATCGTGCGTACCGGCACGGCATCGACAACTGGTTCGGGCGCGGGAGCCGGTGCCACAAAGGCAGCCGGTGCGCTTTCGACCAGACGCATCGCCTGGCCGCCGCCGTTGCTCACAGGCATCCGCGCCTGCGATACGGCCGAAGCTGCCGGCCCGCCATTGCCGGCACCGGCTGAGATGCCGCCGTTGCGCGGGCCGGGTGCCGGCTGAGACGGCGCATCGCCAAGCGATTTCAACGCTTCGTCTAGCGTCGGCAGGTCGGCGGAATGCGCCAGCCTGATCAGCACCATTTCAGCGGCACTGACCGGACGGTTGGACGACTGCACTTCGGGAATACCCTTGAGCAGCATCTGCCAGGCGCGCGACAGCACCCTGACCGAAAGGCTCTGTGCGAATTCGACGCCCCTCTTGCGCTCGTCTTCCGACAGCGAGGCATCATCGGCCGCTGATGGCACGAAGCGCAGGCGGGTCACCAGATGGGTGAACTCGGCCAGATCGTTGAGCACCGCCACCGGGTCGGCGCCAGTGTCGTATTGGGCGCGCAACTCGCCGAGAGCTGCCGCGATGTCGCCCTTCATGATGTTTTCGAACAGGTCGACGACACGGGCTCGGTCGGCGAGACCGAGCATGGCGCGTACCGCTTCCGTCGTCACCTTGCCGCCGCCATGGGCAATCGCCTGATCGAGGATCGACAGCGAATCGCGCGCCGAGCCTTCGGCGGCACGCGCAACCATGGCCAGCGCGTCGTCTTCGACCGCAATGCCCTCTTGCTGGGCGATGTTGCGCAGATGCCCGACCAGCTTGCCGGCATCGATGCGGCGGAGGTCGAAGCGCTGGCAGCGCGACAGGACCGTGATCGGCACCTTGCGGATTTCGGTGGTCGCGAAGATGAACTTCACATGCGGAGGCGGCTCCTCCAGCGTCTTCAGCAGCCCGTTGAAGGCTTGCGTCGAGAGCATGTGCACTTCGTCGATGATGTAGACCTTGTAGCGCGCCGAAACGGGCGCATAGCGGACGCGGTCGATGATGTCCCTGATGTCGTCAATGCCGGTGTGCGAGGCGGCGTCCATCTCGATCACATCGACATGGCGGCCTTCCATGATCGCCTGGCAATGCTCGCCAAGTACGGAGAGATCGACCGACGGGCGATCGATTTCAGCTGTCTTGTAGTTGAGCGCGCGGGCGAGAATACGGGCGGTGGTGGTCTTGCCGACACCGCGAACGCCGGTCAGCATCCATGCCTGGGCAATACGGCCTGAGGAGAATGCGTTGGTCAGCGTCTGGACCATCGGCTCCTGGCCGACGAGTGCCGTAAAATCGGCGGGGCGGTATTTGCGCGCAAGAACGCGGTAGGCGCCGTCTTTGCTCTTATCGGTCTGTCCGGCTTCGCTCATTCGCCCCGTCGCCCGTTGGTATTGGCGCCCCTGCCTCGGCCGCAAAGGACCGATTCCGCGAAACGAGTTTCGCCCGCACGGCGCAACGCCGTCAATGACGCGGAGAAGGGCGAAGAGGCGGGAGGCTGGAACAATGACCCGTTCCGGGCTCGTTAGGGCTGCTTCCTTCCGGACCTGACCCGGTTGGCGAGTGGATCGTCCACCACCAACCTCCCAACTTCCATATCGGCAATTGCCGAACCAATTGCAAGAGCCAAGGATGAGGAGCCCCCACCCGCGATCAAATGCCCTGGGAATTATGCGCGCCCGAAGACGCAATCGGCGACATTGATGCGTATGCGCCACTTGCAATGGCGGCCGCGCGATGCTGCAGCAGTCAACATATCGGCATCGCCGCACGACTTGCCACCCCGCCGGCGGGAACTAGCTTTTTCAATGATTCGCTTGCAGGCACGGCAGGCAGGCTCTAGCCTTCGCCTGAACAAAGGAAACGCCAATGATGTCGGGCCTCAAGGCTGGGTTTGCGTTGGATTCGCGTCTCGACGCCGACAGCGAACCGCTGATGTGGCTTGGACTTTGCGAATTGCGCGTCATGAACGACCAGCGCTGGCCCTGGCTGGTGCTTGTGCCGCAGCGCTCCGGCGTCGAGGAAATCCATGACCTGACCCCGCTCGACCAGGCGATGCTGACCTTCGAGAGCAACATGGTCGCACATGCGTTGAAGCGCACCACCGGCTGCGCCAAGATCAACAGCGGCGCACTGGGCAACATAGTGCGCCAATTGCATTTCCATGTCGTCGCCCGCTCCGAGGGCGATCCCGGCTGGCCCGGCCCGGTCTGGGGCCATGGCGTGCGCGAGCCCTACCGCCGCGACGACCTCCACCGGTTTGCCGAGCGTATCAAGACCGCCCTATAAAAGCGGCACCAATCCGGACCGAGTCTCCAATGCCTTTCAGCCTGTTCAGCGCACCGGCGCGTGAAGCCAGCCATTTCCTCGGCTTCGCCGGCAACATCATCGACCGCCAATCGGAAAAGCGCAGCGACGACTCCGCCAAACTTGCGCTGGTCGAACCCGACGCCCGGCTGCTGCTGATCGCCTCCGGACGACTGGTCCTGGATTTCAGCGATGGCCCAGCCAATCCTTACTTCACGCTCGCAGCAGTGCAGGCGCTCGGCGCTCAGACCAGCGACGCGATCCTGCTTGGCCGGACCGACGGCACAGCCACGCTCGCGGTTCCGATCGCCGCAGAGCCAGAAAGCCTGCCCGACCACCTGAAAGCCATCGACTTCCGCGCCATCCTTGCGCAAGGCCTCGCCGAAAAGGCCGAGCTCGGAGCACTGGCGCAAGGTGCCGCCTTGCTTGCCTGGCACGCCAACCACCGTTTCTGCGGCCGCTGCGGCGGCCCAACCGAGATGCGGGCCGGCGGCTACAAGCGACTGTGCGCGGCTTGCGGCGCCGAGCATTTTCCACGCACCGATCCGGTTGCGATCATGCTGACGGTTTCAGGCGACAAATGCCTGATGGGCCGCGGTCGGCATTTCGCTCCCGGCGTCTATTCTGCATTGGCGGGTTTCATCGAACCCGGCGAAACGATCGAGGCCGCCGTGCGGCGTGAGACACTTGAGGAATCGGGCATCCGCCTTGGCCGGGTCGTCTACCACGCGAGCCAGCCCTGGCCGTTCCCCTACTCGCTGATGATCGGTTGCTACGGCGAAGCGCTCAACGAAGACATCTCGGCCGATTCCGACGAGCTGGAAGACTGCCGCTGGTTCTCCCGCGCTGAGGTTGTGCAAATGCTCGACGGCACGCATCCTGGTGGGCTCAAAGTGCCGGCCGGCCATGCCATCGCCCATCAGCTGATCCGCACCTGGGCGGATGCCGCCAGCGATTCCTAGACCAACAAATATTGCCTTTCGTCAAATATCTGACTATCGTCAGGCAATGGACAAGTCTCTGCAAATCACCCAGATGCGCAGTTTCAACCGCGCGGTGACCCGCCGCATAGGCGCGCTGGAGGACAGTTATCTGAGCCGCGGACGCCCGCTCGGCGAGGCACGCCTCATTTTCGAGATCGGGCCGGAAGGCGCGGGGCTTGGCGTACTGCGTTCCCGGCTTGGGCTGGATTCGGGCTACCTCAGCCGCCTGTTGCGGTCGCTCGAGGCACAGGGCCTTGTCTCAGTCGGCAAACTCGACGGCGACGCCCGCAGCCGCCACGCGACGCTGACCGACAAAGGCCGCGCCGAGCATGCAGCATATGACGCGCTGTCGGACGACCTGGCGAATTCCATTCTCGGGCCGCTTTCCGAAGCAGCGCGGGGTCGCCTCGTTGCGGCGATGGCAGAGGTAGAGCACCTGCTTGCCGCGGCGTCGATCACCGTCGACCAGGAGGCGGCCAATACCGAGGATGCACGCCAATGCCTGGCGCATTACTTCAACGAACTCGACGCGCGTTTCGAAGAAGGTTTCAACCAGGCCAAAGGAAACGCAGCCACAGAGGACGAGTTCACGCCTCCGCGTGGTACTTTCGTGATCGCTCGCCTCGACGGATCTCCGGTAGGTTGTGCGGCGCTGCGCATGTTCGATGCCACCACCGCGGAGATCAAGCGGATGTGGGTCGCACCCTCCGCGCGCGGGCTCGGCGTTGCCCGCCGTATTCTGCACAAGCTCGAGGCCATCGCGCCGGGTTTCGGCGCGATGGCCGTGTGCCTCGACACCAACCGCGCGCTCAAGGAGGCGCAGTCTCTCTACAGGCGCGAAGGCTATAAGGAGGTCGGCCGCTTCAACGACAACCCTTACGCCGACCACTGGTTCGAGAAGCGCCTGTAGAGCGCTTCACGATCAGATCGAATCGCACCGAAGTGGCTCCGTCCGCCGGGAGCCGAGCGCGTGATCAAGCGTCGCCGTTATTTTGCGTGCCGCGGAACTCGTTGGCCTCGTAGACGCCGAGAATGCGCACCTCGCGGGTGAAGAAGCGCAGTTCCTCCAGCGCGAGCGCGACCAGGCGGTCGTCGGGATGGCCTTCGATGTCGGAATAGAACTGGGTCGCGGTGAATTCGCCGCCGAGCTGGTAGCTCTCCAGCTTGGTCATGTTGACGCCGTTGGTGGCGAAACCGCCCATCGCCTTGTAGAGCGCTGCCGGCACGTTGCGGACGCGGAAGACGAAGGTGGTCATCATCTTGGTGTCGGGGTTGGTGCGCTCGGCCCAGCTCTTGCCCTTGGACAGGACGACGAAGCGGGTGATGTTGTTTTCGGTGTCCTCGACGTTTTCCTCGAGGATATCGAGACCGTAGAGCGAGGACGCCAGGCGCGGCGCGAGCGCTGCCATGGTGCGGTCCTTGACCTCGGAAACCAGCTTGGCAGCGCCAGCGGTGTCGCCCGCGACGACCGGCTTCCAGCTGTTCTTGCGGATGTATTTGCGGCACTGGCCCAGCGCGTGGATGTGGCTGTGCACGGTCTTGATCTCCGAGCGCTTCACGCCCGGCAGAACCATCAGCTGGAAATGGATCGGCAGGAAATACTCGCCGACGATATGCAGCTTCGACTCAGGCAAGAGATGATGGATGTCGGCGACGCGACCGGCGATGGTGTTTTCGATCGGAATCATCGCCAGGTCGGCTTTGCCCGTTTCCACCGCATTGAACGCATCCTCGAAGGTCGGGCACGGCATCGGCTCCATCTGAGGAAAGACGTTGCGGCACGCCGTGTCGGAGTTCGCGCCAGGCTCGCCCTGGAAGGAGATGCGGTTGGTCTTTTCGGGCATTTTCAGGCCTGTTCTATTTTGAGAGAAGTTCGCGAGCGCGTTCGAGATGCTCCGGCGTGTCGACGCCGAGCGGCACCGTATCGACGATTTCGACGTCGATGCGCATGCCCGCTTCCAGCGCCCTGAGCTGTTCGAGACGCTCGCGCTTTTCGAGCGGCGACGGGCCAAGCCCGACAAAGCGCTCAAGGGCAGCACGGCGATAAACATAAAGCCCGACATGGTGATAGAGCGGGCCCTCGCCCCAGGGTGCGGTGGCACGGGTAAAATAAAGCGCCCTCAGCCGCTGCGCCGACAATGGCGAGCCGATGATCTTGGGGACGTTCGGATCGACCTTTTCTTCGGGACGGGTGATTTCGACGCCAAGCGTGGAAATGTCGACGGACGCTTCTTCCAGCGGCCGCAGCGCGGCCTGTATGATTCCCGGGTCGATGGTCGGCAGGTCGCCCTGGACATTGACCACTGTTTCAACCTGGCCCTTGGGATCGAGCGTGGCCAGCGCCTCGAAGATCCGGTCCGAACCCGACTCATGGTCGGCGCGCGTCATCACCGCTTCGAAGCCATGCGCCCTTACGGTCTCGGCCACAATATCGGTATCGGTCGCCACCACCACGCGGCCGAGCCCGCTTTCCGAAGCGCGGCTGGCGACATGAACGATCATCGGACGGCCGGCGATATCGGCCAAAGGCTTGCCGGGCAAGCGTGTGGAGGCCATTCGGGCGGGGATCAGGACAAGGGTGGACATGGCGGTACGACTGTTTCTAAATGGCTTTGGAAAGTGTCAAAACGTCTCACTGGAAGCGCCCTTATAGGTGTTGCAACCGGCAAGCAAAAGACCTAGTTTCCGCGCGATTTGACCCGGTCCGCCGGGCGATAGACTTTACCGACAAACGGCAGCGGTCGCAGAGGATGGCGATCGACCGGATAAGGGAGCCAGGGGCGTATGGACTCATTTGAAGTGAACAAGGTACTTGGCGGCCTGCTGGGTACTGCCTTTGTGGTGTTCTCCATCTCGCTCATATCGGATGCGATCTTTGCTGCGCCGGTTCCCGAGAAGCCCGGCTTTGCCATCGAGGCCGCTGAAGAAGGCGGCGCGGGTGCTGGCGGCGGCGAAGCCGCACCGGCTGCCGTGCCGATCGCACAGCTGCTGGCCAGCGCCAATGCCGAAGCCGGTGCGGCCGTCTTCAAGAAGTGCACCGCCTGCCATTCGATCGAAAAGGGCGGCCCCAACAAGGTCGGTCCGGACCTCTGGGGCGTCGTCAACCGCCCGCTGGCCTCGCATGAAGGCTTCGCCTATTCCGGCGGCATGAAGGAATTCTCGCAGGGCGGTACCGTCGTGTGGGATTTCGAGCACCTCAACCACTTCCTGGCGTCGCCGAAGGGCTACATCAAGGGCACCGCGATGGGCTTTGCCGGCATCAAGAAGGATGACGAGCGCGCCAACCTCATCGCCTACCTGAATTCGCAGTCGGACAGCCCGGCACCGTTGCCTGCGGTTGACGCGGCTCCGGCGGCTGAGCCCGCAGCGGCTCCGGCTGGCGCGGCCCCTGCCGCAGCCCCCGCCACCGAAGGTGCTGCTCCTGCCGCTCCCGCGGGCGCTGCCCCGGCAGCCCCTGCAGAAGGCGCTGCGCCAGCTCCTGCCGCTCACTAACGAATTTGTCATTTTCGCATCTTGAAAAAGCCGGGTTTAGCCCGGCTTTTTTGTTGCCTTGCGCAAACATGCGACGACAATCGTCTAACGTATGGTTTCCTCGCGCTGCGAATTAATTAGAGTGTCCGAGAATACCGATGCGAAGGGGATTTTCATGAAGGCTTGCCTGATCAGGATTTTTGCAACCGCCGGCCTTGCCGCGGTTCTTCTGTCGGGCACCTGGCTGCCGGCGAGCGCGCAGGACACCAGCCAATGGCATACGACCTCATCGCTGATCGGGACCTCGAAATACGGCGAAGATTTCAAGCACTACGACTACGTCAATCCGAATGCGCCCAAGGGCGGCACGCTGAACTCGACGACATTCGGCACGTTCGACAGCTTCAACCCGTTCATCGTCAACGGCACGCCCGCGGCCGGGTTCACCTACTTCGGCGGCCTGCTCTACGATACGCTGATGCAGCAGGCGACCGACGAGTCGAGCACCAGTCATCCACTGATCGCCGACGCCTACAAATATCCCGCCGACTATTCTTCGGCGACCTATCGAATCGATGCCCGCGCAAAGTGGCATGACGGCAAGCCGATCACGGCGGATGATGTCGTCTGGTCGCTCAACACGCTGAAACAGATCAACCCGCTTTATGGAAAATACTTCGCCAACGTGACCGAGGCAGTGGCCCTGTCCGATCGCGAGGTCGAGTTCCGCTTCGACCAGAAAGGCAATCGCGAGTTGCCCCACATTATCGGCGACCTCGCCGTGCTGCCCAGGCACTGGTGGGAGGGCACCGATGCCTCGGGCAAGAAGCGCGACATCACCAAGGGGACCCTGGAGCCGCCACTCGGCTCGGGCGCCTACAAGATCGAGAGCTTCAAACCGGGCGCCGAGATCGTCTGGGCGCGCGTACCCGACTATTGGGCGTCTGAAGTTGCGGTCAATGTCGGGCGCAACAATTTCGACAAGCGGCGCTACATCTATTTCATGGATCAGGACGCCGAATGGCAGGCCTTCACCAAGGGCGGATTTGAAGACATCAGGCTTGAAAACCGTTCACAGCGCTGGGCCACCGGCTACAATTTCCCGGCATTCACTGCCGGCGATGTCATCAAGAAGGAATTCGACAAGACCTCCGGCGCGCCAATGCAGGGCTTCGTGCTCAATACGCGTCGCCCGCAATTCCACGATCGTCGCGTGCGCGAGGCCCTGACCATGGCTTTTGATTTCGAGAGCATGAACCGCACGCTGTTTTACGACTCCTACGTGCGCACCGACAGCTACTTCAAGGGTGGCGACCTCGCATCCAGCGGCCTGCCGCAAGGCAAGGAGCTCGAAATCCTCGAAAAGTACCGGGACAAGCTGCCGCCCGAGCTGTTCACAACACCGTTCAAGCTTCCGGTTTACGGCACCCCGCAATCGTTCCGCGAAAACCTGCGCTCGGCTTCGCAGCTGTTGAAGGAAGCGGGTTGGGTGAACCGCGGCGGCAAGCTTGTCAGCGAGAAAACCGGCGAGCAGTTCAAGATCGAATTCCTCGGCAACGACCCCACCGACGAGCGCGTCACGGCACCGTTCATGGACAATCTGCGCAAGCTCGGCATCGATGCCACCCTCAGGATCGTCGACGTCAGCCAGTATGTCAGCCGGGTCAATCAGTTCGACTATGACGTGATGAGCACCGTCATCGCCCAGACCCAGTCGCCGGGCAACGAGCAACGTGATTTCTGGAGCTCCAAGGCTGCCGCCACGCCGGGATCGCGAAACTATGCTGGCATCAAGGACCCTGTGGTCGACGAGTTGATCGATCGCGTCATCTTTGCCGACGGCCGCGAGGATCTCGTCGCCGCCACCCGGGCGCTCGACCGCGTCCTGCTGTGGAACTACTACATCGTGCCGCAATGGCATCTGCCGAAGGTGCGGACGGCCTACTGGAACAAGTTCGGCATTCCTGACAAACAGCCGGCCTATCTTGGCGTCGATCCCGATTCCTGGTGGATCGACAAGGACAAGGAGGCCGCGCTGGCGGCCAAGTACAAGGGCGTCAATTGAGCCCGCGCCTGCCCCGTCGCGATTTCCTGGCGCTCGGTGCGGCGGCGGCCGTCGTACCATTGCTGCCAAGGCGCGTCTTCGCCGCAAGTCCGACCGGTACCGGGCTGCATGGCCTGTCGGCTTTCGGCGATCTCAAATACGGTCCTGATTTCAAGAACTTCGACTTCGTGAACCTCGACGCCCCCAAGGGCGGTACGTTCAATTTTTCGCCACCAAACTGGGTCCTCAATCAGAGCCCGCTCACCTTCAACACGCTCAACACCTTCGTCAGCCGCGGCGATGCGCCGCCGCGCATGGGGCTGTGCTACGATTCGTTGATGACGTCCGCGCTCGACGAGCCCGATGCCATCTACGGTCTTCTGGCGCACTCGGTGACCATTTCCGACGACCGCAACAGCTTCGATTTCGCGCTGCGGTCCGAGGCGCGTTTCAACGACGGCACGCCCTTCACCGCTGAAGACGCCGCATATGCTCTCACGCTGTTCAAGAAGGATGGCCATCCCAGCCTGCTCCTACCGCTCAGCCATCTGGTGGAGGCGAAGGCGCTCGACGCCCACACGCTGCGGATCAGCTTCGACGGCAAGCAATCAGACCGGACTGTTCTCGACATCGCGACCTTTCCGATCCCGGCGAAATCGTTCTTCGAGGCCAATCCTTTCGATGCCTCGCAGATGAAGGCGCCGCTGGGGTCGGGGCCTTACAAGGTTGGCCGCGTCTCCCCCGGCCAGACGATCGAATATGAGCGGGTGGCCGACTATTGGGGCCGTGACCTGCCGGTCAATCGCGGCCTCTACAACTTCGACCGCATCCGCATCGAGTTCTACCAGGACAGACAGGCCGCCTTCGAAGCATTCAAGAAAGGCGACATCGCGTATCGCCAGGAATTCACCTCGCGTATCTGGGCAACCGGCTACGACTTTCCTGCCTTCACCTCAGGCAAGGTGGTCAAGCGCGAGTTCCCCGGCGAGAAAAGGCCGATGATGCAGGCGACTGCCATCAACCAACGGCGCGAACGATTTCGCGATCCGCGCGTGCGCCGCGCCATGGCACTGTGCTTCGATTTCGAATGGACCAATCGCAACCTGTTTTATGGCGCCTATCAGCGCTCCCAATCGACCTTCGAGAAGTCGACCTATCGCGCCGAGGGATTGCCCTCAGCAGCTGAACTGGCGCTGCTAGAGCCTTTCCGCGGTCGTATTCCCGAGGAAACCTTCGGCGAGGCAGTGCTGCAGCCGCCTTCGGACGGTTCAGGCCGCGACCGCAAGCTGTTGGGGCAAGCCTCGAAGCTGCTGGCCGATGCCGGCTGGGCGCGCAAGGACGGCAGTTTGCGCAATACCAAGGGAGAGCCACTAACGCTCGAGGTCCTGGTCGACGATGACAGCTTCGTCCGCGTCTATTCGCCATGGATCGAGAACATGCGGACGATCGGTATTGATGCGTCCATTCGCATGGTCGACGCGACCCAGTACCAGGCGCGGCAGACCAGCTTCGATTTCGATGCCATCTCGACCGCTGCCTCGTTTTCCGCAACGCCAAGCCGCGACGAAATCGACGGTTTTTTCCATTCCCGCGCAGCCAACATGCAGGGCTCGACCAATCTGCCAGGCACCGCCGACCCGGCAATCGACGCGCTGGTCGACGCCGTGGGTGCGGCCAAGGATCGCGAAGCGCTGACAGTTGCCATGCGTGCGCTCGACCGGGCCTTGCGCGCCCGGCTAGACTGGATTCCAAATTGGTTTTCGGCGAATCACCGCGCCGCATTCTGGGACATGTTCGGCTATAAGGAGCCGAAACCGGATTTCGGTTTCCCCGTCGAGGCTATGTGGTGGTTCGACAAGGACAAGGCTGCACGTATTGGCAAGACCTGAGATTTCTATCCCTGCCCCATTGCTCCGTCTGAGGAGCCTTGCCTGATGGGCGCCTATATCCTCCGCCGTATCCTTTTGATGATACCGACCCTTTTCGGCATCATGGCGATCTCGTTCGCCGTCATCCAGTTTGCTCCAGGCGGTCCGGTGGAGCAGGTCATCGCCAAGCTGACCGGCCAGGGCGGCGACGCGGGCGACCGCCTGTCCGGCGGCAGCGGCGGTGATGTCGGGGGCAACAATTTCGACGCGTCCGGCAGCGAAGGCTCGTCCAAATATCGCGGCGCCCAGGGGCTCGATCCCGAATTCATCGCCAAGCTCGAGAAGCAGTTCGGCTTCGACAAACCGCCGCTCGAACGCTTCGGCATGATGTTGTGGAACTATGCGCGCTTCGACTTCGGCGACAGCTATTTCCGCGACATCTCGGTGCTCGACCTGATCATCTCCAAGATGCCGGTGTCGATCTCGCTCGGCATCTGGATCACGCTGCTGTCTTACCTCATCTCCATCCCGCTCGGCATCCGCAAGGCGGTCAAGGACGGCTCGACCTTCGACATCTGGACCAGTGGCGTCATCATCGTCGGCTACGCCATCCCGGCCTTCCTCTTCGCCATTCTTTTGATGGTGCTTTTTGCCGGCGGCTCGTTCTTCGATTGGTTCCCGCTGCGCGGCCTGACCTCGGAAAACTTCGACCAGCTGTCGCTGGGTGGCAAGGTCGTCGACTACCTCTGGCACATCACCCTGCCCCTGGCTGCGCTGGTGCTTTCGGCCTTCGCCACGACCACGCTTTTGACCAAGAACTCGTTCCTCGACGAGATCCGCAAGCAGTATGTGGTGACCGCCCGCGCCAAGGGCCTCTCGCAGCGCCAGGTGCTTTACGGCCACGTCTTCCGCAACGCCATGCTGATCGTCATTGCGGGTTTCCCCGGCGCCTTCATCTCGGCCTTCTTCACCGGTTCGCTTCTGATTGAAAACATCTTCTCGCTCGACGGGCTCGGCCTGCTTGGCTTCCGCTCTGTGCTCGATCGCGACTATCCCGTGGTCTTCGCCAATCTCTACATCTTCTCCCTGATGGGGCTGATCGTCGGCCTGATCTCCGACCTCACCTACACCTGGATCGACCCACGCATCGATTTCGAGCGGAGGGACGTCTGATGTCGGCGCTCGATGTTGTTGCCACACCGGCCGGCGTAGCCAAACCGGTCAAGCGGCCCTGGCTGTCGCCGATCAACAAGCGGCGTTGGCAAAACTTCAAGGCCAACCGTCGTGGCTACTGGTCGCTCTGGTTCTTCCTTGTCCTGTTCGGCCTGTCGCTGTTTTCCGAGTTCATCGCCAATGACAGGCCGCTTCTGATCCGCTTCAAGGGCGAGTTCTTCTCGCCGATCATGAGGGACTATGGCGAAGAGACCTTCCTAGGCGATGAAGGCTTCCTGCCCATCACTGACTACCGCATGGCGGTGGTGCAGGAGGCCATTGCAGCCAATGGCTGGATGATCTGGCCGCCGATCCGCTATTCCTACCGCACCACCAACAACGAGATCCCCGAGGCGGCACCTGCCAAGCCGTCCTGGATGTATCCGAAGGAGGTGCGCTGCCAGCGCTATCCGCAAGGGGCCAACGACCCCAACTGTACGGTCGGCAACTGGAACTGGCTCGGCACGGACGACCAGGCTCGCGACGTGCTGGCGCGGGTCATCTACGGTTTCCGCATCTCCGTGCTGTTTGGCCTGATCCTGACTGTCGGCTCCGCTCTCATCGGCGTTTCGGCCGGCGCCATGCAGGGTTACTTCGGCGGCTGGACCGATCTCCTGTTCCAGCGTTTCATCGAAATCTGGTCGGCGATCCCGGTGCTCTATCTGCTCCTGATCATCGCCGCCGTGCTGCCGCCCGGCTTCTTCATCCTGCTTGGGCTGATGCTGCTGTTTTCCTGGGTAGCGCTGGTCGGCGTCGTGCGGGCAGAATTCCTGCGCGCCCGCAACTTCGAATATGTGAATGCGGCGCGCGCGCTCGGCGTGCCAAACCGCACCATCATTTTCCGCCATCTGCTGCCCAATGCCATGGTCGCGACGCTGACCTTCCTGCCCTTCATCCTCAACAGCTCGATCTCGACGCTGACCTCGCTCGACTTCCTCGGCTTCGGCCTGCCGCCCGGCTCGGCCTCGCTCGGCGAACTGCTCAAGCAGGGCCAGCGCAACCTCAACGCGCCCTGGCTCGGCCTGTCTGGTTTCGTGGTGATTTCGCTGATGCTGTCGCTGCTCATCTTCGTGGGCGAAGCCACCCGCGACGCCTTCGATCCAAGGAAGACGTTCAAGTGAGTTTGGATGTATGGTATAATTTCTTATGTTTTCTACCATGGAGACAAACATGGGAATGAACATCAAGAACGCGACCGTGGAGCGGCTTGCCAAGGAACTCGCCGCCGAGACCGGCGAGACGATGACTTCGGCGATCCAGACTGCCCTTGAGGAGCGGCTGGAACGTCTGCATCGACAGCGAGACGTCGGGGAGAAAAGGCGTCGGCTGCGTGAAATCCTGGATTCGCTACCGCCGCCACCTCCCGGTGTGACCAGTGATCATTCGGACCTGTATGACGAATTCGGATTGCCGAAATGATCGTCGACGCTTCGGCAATCCTGGCGATCCTGCTCAAGGAACCGGAAGAATACCGTTTCGCTGACGTTCTGACCGAACAGGCTGACACTGTAGCCCTGTCTCCGGTCAATTATCTGGAGGTCGCGCTGCGGGTCGATCGCGGGGACATGGGTGTCACCTCCGACAAATTGGACCAGATCATCTCCAGCATGAATGTAAGGCTAGTCGACATCACGCCGGATCAGGCACGCCTTGCCCGCGAAGCCTACCAGCAATTCGGCAAGGGCAAGCACGCAGCCAAGCTCAACCTCGGCGACTGCTTTGCCTATGCGCTCGCCAAGGCGCGTCGCGAGCCGCTTCTTTTCAAGGGTGACGATTTTCGCATGACCGACATCGAGGCCGCCATTTGACCTCCCCCCTCCTTTCCGTCCAGGACCTGTCCGTCGCCTTCAGCCAGGGCGGTTTGACTACGACCGCGGTCGACCACATCTCCTTCGATATCGCCAAGGGCGAGACGGTAGCGCTGGTCGGTGAATCCGGTTCGGGCAAGTCCGTCTCCGCCCTTTCGGTGCTCAAGCTGCTGCCCTATCCGCCGGCAAGCCATCCCTCGGGTCGGATCATGTTCGGCGGGCAGGACCTGCTGGCGCTGGACGAAAACGCATTGCGCAAGGTGCGCGGCAACAAGATCACCATGATCTTCCAGGAGCCGATGACCTCGCTCAACCCGCTGCACACCATCGAGCGGCAGATCGTCGAAGTGCTGTCGCTGCACCAGGGCATGCGCGACAGGCAGGCACGTGCCCGTACGCTGGAACTGCTCGAGGAGGTCGGCATCCGCGATCCCGAGAAGCGCCTCGACGCCTATCCGCACCAGCTCTCGGGCGGTCAGCGCCAGCGTGTGATGATCGCCATGGCGCTTGCCAACGAGCCCGAACTGCTGATCGCGGACGAGCCGACAACCGCGCTCGACGTGACGGTTCAGGCGCAGATCCTTGAGCTGCTCGCCAAGCTGAAGTCCCGCAAGGGCATGTCGATGCTGTTCATCACCCACGACCTCGGTATCGTCAGGCGCATCGCCGACCGCGTCTGCGTGATGACACGTGGGCAAATCGTCGAAACGGGGCCAACGAAGGAGATCTTCGCGAACCCGCAGCACAGCTACACGCGCCATCTGCTTGCCGCCGAGCCGAAGGGCAAGCCGCCTGCGGCCAATGCCTCGGCCAAGACGGTGATGTCAGGCTCTGACGTGAAGGTGTGGTTTCCGATCAAACAGGGCTTCTTTCGCAAGACAGTCGATCATGTGAGGGCCGTCGATGGCATCGATGTCGCCGTGCGCGCCGGCCAGACGGTTGGCGTCGTCGGCGAATCGGGCTCGGGCAAGACCACTCTGGGGCTCGCGCTTACCCGCATGATCTCGTCACAGGGCCGGATCGATTTCGACGGCCGCGAGATCGACAAGCTGACCTTCAACGCGATGCGGCCGCTCAGGCGCGAGATCCAGATCGTGTTCCAGGACCCGTTCGGCTCGCTCAGCCCGCGCATGTCGATTGCCGACATCATCGAAGAAGGCCTGAAGATCCACGAGCCGAAACTCACCGCGGCCGAACGCGACGTTGCCGTCGTCGACGTGCTGCGCGAGGTCGGCCTCGATCCAGAAACCCGCTTCCGCTATCCGCACGAGTTCTCAGGCGGCCAGCGCCAGCGCATCGCCATCGCGCGCGCCATGGTGCTCAAGCCGCGCTTCGTCATGCTCGACGAACCGACCTCCGCACTCGACATGAGCGTGCAGGCGCAGGTCGTCGACCTGCTGCGCAGCCTGCAGGCCAAGCACGACCTCGCCTATCTGTTCATCAGCCACGACCTCAAGGTGGTGCGCGCACTTGCCAATGACGTCATCGTGATGCGCAACGGCAAGGTGGTAGAGGCGGGGCCGTCCGAGCAGATTTTCGAGCGCCCGCAAACAGACTACACTCGGGCGCTGATCTCGGCGGCGTTCAAGATCGAAACAGCGCCGACCGGCGTGGTCAGCGAATAGCATCAAGGGCAGGGCATGGCGGACAAGGGCAAGATTCTTCTTTCGATCACAGGCTTCAGTCCGCAACGCTGGTATGAACTGCTTTCAGCCGAGCGTGAAGTGGTGCTCGAACCCGATGGTGCTGCCGATCCTTCGATCGAATATGCCGTCGTCTGGAAGCAGAAGCCGGGCACGCTCGCCAAGCTGCCCAACCTCAAGGCGATCTTTTCGATCGGTGCCGGTGTCGACCACGTTTTTGCCGATCCCGGCCTGCCCGATGTGCCGATCGTGCGCGTGGTCGCCGACAACCTGACGCAATACATGACCGAATACGTGCTGTGGCGCGTTCTCGACCATCATCGCCAGGGCCAACTCTACCGCACGCAGCAAACCAAGAAGACCTGGCACGAGCCGCCCCAGAGGCCTGCAGAAGACATTTCGGTCGGCATCATGGGTATGGGCAATCTTGGCCGCGCGTCCGCTGAGGTGCTAAAAGCCGTGGGCTTCCGCATCAATGGCTGGAGCCGAAGGCCGCAGGAGGTCGCGGGCGTAACCACCTTCAGCGGCGACGCAGGACTGGTGCCGTTTCTCAATGCCACCGACATTCTCGTGGTTCTGCTGCCGCTGACCGACGCCACAAAGGGCATCATCAACTACGGCCTGCTCAAGGAGTTGCGCCGGCGCAATGGCCTTGGCGGTGCAGTGCTGATCAATGCCGGACGTGGCAGGCTGCAGCGCGACGCCGACATATTGCGCGCGCTTGACGACGGCACGCTGAAGGAAGCCAGCCTCGACGTCTTCGAGGTCGAGCCGCTGCCCAAGACCAGCCCGATGTGGAACCACCCCAAGGTGTTCGTCACCCCGCACGCGGCCGCGACCTCCGATCCGGCGCATCTGGTGGCACCCATGCTCAAGCAGATGGATGCATTCGAGCGCGGCGAAGCGCTTCAACACGTGGTTGACCGCAACGCGGGTTATTGATTCTCGGTGGCCTGGCGCATCAGCCCGGAAATCGGAATCGATTTCCGGAAAGCACGATGCGAAGATTCAATGAATTACGGACGCACGGCGCTCTAAGGCCGCCTGAAAGCCGTCGGGCCACCATAGAGGTAGCCAATGCGGTCGATGGCCTCGCGCAGGCCCTCGCGGGCAACGGTCATTGTATGGCCGTTGGCGTGGATCATCATCTCGGCGTCGGTCATGATGGCGACATGGCCCTTCCAGAAGACGAGGTCACCGCGCCGAAGTCTCGAAAAATCGGCGCCCGCGTCTACTTGCGTGCCGAGCGAAGCCTCCTGCATGTCGGAATCGCGCAGCACATTGCGTCCAGCCATGCGCATCGACAGTTGCACCAGCCCGGAACAATCGATCCCGAAGGCGCTGAAGCCGCCCCAGAGATATGGCGTGTCGATCAGCCGTTCTGCGACCGAAACGAAATCGCCGGCCTTGGCTTCGACCGGTGCGAGGTGCTGGGTGACGAGCGCCTCTCCCGAAGCCAGCAATGCGTAGCCGGTGCCGCGCGTTTCGGCATAACCGGTGATTGCCACACGCGCGCCCAGCGACAAGACCGAACTGCGCGGCAGCTTCATGTCGGGGCCGGGGTAGACGAAGGTGCGAAGGGCCGTGACGACATGGGTCGGCACAGGCCCGCGCGGAGCAAGGTCGCCCGCAGAGACGTAACCGACATAACCGTCGCGCTCGGCTTGGAGCCAGGCAAAACCTTCGGCCTCCTCGAAGACCAGGACGTCGTCGCCATAGAGCAGCTGCGTGTTGACGCCGGCATCAGGGCGCGGCGCCTTGCGGACGTCGGCAACCGGCACGGAAATGCGCGCCGGGCGCCCAGAGACAAATCTCTCCGCTGCGACTTCGCCCTCAAGGCGGGCATCGGCAAGGTCCGGGCGGAAGGCGTGAAGGCGGCTGTCTCGGGCGGTCAAATCGGAAGCTCCATTGCTTTGGCAATGATAGCATCGCCCAGGCGCTCGACATAGAGCGCCCCTTCGACAGTGCGCCGGATCAGGACGTTGCGCTTGTCGAGTTGGTCGCGGTGGCGCGACACCAGCTTGAGCGCGCCCATCGTGTCGAGCGCGCGGGTGATGACCGGCTTGCTGACGCCGAGCCGGGCGGCCAGCCCGCGCACGGTGTGTGGCGGCGGGTCGAGATATATGGTGAGAAGGATCGCCATCTGGCGCAGCGTCAAGTCGGGCGCGTCGTCACGCACCTCGGACAGGGTAAATTGCTGCAACAATCTCAATGACTGGCTAGGACGCAACGCGATCGGCATGAAGCCAGCATCCACGCTAATTGTTTCGGTTCCGTTTCATTCAAATGAGACTTTGAGGCAAGGGCAAGGCGGCGCAACCGCAATGCCCCCTCAACGTCACCCCAAAATTCAGGACCCGGCCCCCCGCTACGTTGAGGCGAGGAGCCGGCGCCCGTCTCACCCAAATCGCGCCGAGATCACCTTTTCCAGCGCGCGGATGGCCTGTGCCTCGCCGCCGATCGGACCGTGCGGGCGGTCGGTCGGGTTCCAGGCAAAGATGTCGAAATGCGCCCAGCTGGTGGTCTTTTCGACAAAACGCTTGAGGAACAGGGCAGCCGTAATCGAACCGGCAAAACCGTCCGTGGTGACGTTGTTCATGTCGGCGATCTTCGACGACAGCTTCGCGTCATAGGGCTTCCACAGCGGCATGCGCCAGATCGGATCCTCGACCGCCACCGAAGCGGCCGACAAGTCGGCGGCAAGCGCCTCGTCGTCAGTGTAGAAGGGTGGCAGATCCGGTCCAAGCGCCACGCGCGCGGCACCCGTGAGCGTCGCCATGTCGATCAGCATAGCCGGCTGCTCCTCGTCGGCGAGTGCGAGCGCATCTGCCAGCACGAGGCGCCCTTCGGCGTCGGTGTTGCCGATTTCAACCGTGATGCCCTTGCGGCTTTGCAGCACGTCGCCGGGCCGAAAGGCGTTGGCCGAGATCGAGTTTTCCACCGCCGGGATGAGCACACGCAGCCTGACGTTGAGCTTGGCCGCCATGATCATCGAGGCGAGACCGAGCACATTGGCCGCGCCGCCCATGTCCTTCTTCATCAAGAGCATGCTCGACGGCGGCTTGATGTCGAGGCCGCCGGTGTCGAAGCACACGCCCTTGCCGACGAGCGTGATCTTCGGGGCATCGCTTTGCCCCCATGTCATGTCGATGAGGCGCGGGGCATCGTCGGAGGCGCGGCCGACGGCATGGATCATCGGGAAATTGTGCTTGAGCAGATCGTCGCCGATGGTCACGCTGAGTTCGGCGCCATGCGCGCTTGCCAGCGCCCTGACCGCGGCTTCGAGTGCCGATGGCCCCATGTCGTTGGTCGGGGTGTTGACGAGGTCGCGGACTAGGAAAACCGACTCGACGATGCGTTTCAATCGCGCGGCATCGACGCCCGCGGGCACAGTGAGCCCGAGTTCCCTCCCCGATTTCTTGCCATAGCGGGTGAAGGCATAACCGCCCAGCGCGACGCCAAGAGCGGCCAGTTCGGGTTGAGCAGGCTGGGTCGCAAAATGCCAGGCACCTTCGGGCAAGTTGCGGGCGAGCGCACCAAAGGCAAGTCCGTTTTCGCTCTGACCGGTCCCGAACAAAGCGCCTGCAAGGTGGCCGTTGGCACCAGGAACCGCCAGCACCTTGCCCATCTCGCCGGCAAACCTGTTGGCATTGGCCCAGGCGAGTATTTCGGGGGCGAGACCGGCGTTTTCGAGGCCATCCTTGGCCACGAGGTGGATCGGCAGCGTGTCGGAGGGCGTGGTGTCGAGCAGTTCGACCGGCATTTCGACTTCCTTCAGTGTCGGATGGCGCCGTGTTCCGGACATTCTTAACCATCCATTAGGGTTAACAGATTATTTCTCCAAATCAGGGAGATGGCCGGCGAACGGCCACGCGGACGAATGGAGAGCCGTCGCCGATGTTGACCAATCGCTCGATGAACGCAACGGGAAAACGCCTTGCGAGAGCGGCTTTGCTTTCGCTGCTCATGGCCGGAGTGGCCGGCTGCGGCACTTCGAAGATGACCACGGGCTCGATCGGAAGCAGTGGCCAATCGCTCGACACGATGTCGACCGGCTCCCTCGCCAGTTCTGCCGACAAGATCGGCCGAACCTATGCCAGCGACCCCAACAACAAGCCGGTGGCGATGCAATACGCTTCCGTGCTGCAGATGAAGGGCCAGACCGATCAGTCTCTGGCGGTGATGCGCAAGCTCGCCATCGGCTATCCCAAGGATCGCGACGTCTTGGCCGCTTATGGCAAGGCTCTCGCCGCCTCCGGTGAATTCCAGCCCGCCCTTGATGCTGTGCGGCGCGCCCAGACCCCTGAGTATCCCGACTGGAAGCTGGTTTCGGCGGAAGCCGCGATCCTCGACCAACTCGGCCAGACACAGGACGCACGCAGCCTCTATCGCAAGGCGCTCGACCTCAAGCCTAACGAGCCGACCGTGCTGTCCAATCTCGGCATGTCCTACGTGCTCGAAGGCGACCTGAAATCCGCCGAGACCTATCTGCGTTCGGCAGCCTCGCAGCCCGGCGCAGACAGCCGCGTGCGCCAGAACCTGGCGCTGGCGGTCGGCTTGCAGGGGCGCTTCGACGAAGCCGAACAGATCGCCAGCCAGGAGCTTTCGCCCGAGCAGGCACAGGCCAATGTCAGTTATCTCAGAGGCATGCTTTCCCAGCAGAATGCCTGGAACCAGATCAAGGCGCAGGACAAGCAGAAGACCAACTGATCTGCCGTTGGCACCCGAAAGCAAAAGCCGCGGCCATCGACGCGGTTTTTTTTGTTGACCCAGCAATCAGGGTCTATTCGCTGCTCGACTGCTGCTTGTCGCCAAAGATGCCGCGCTGGCTGATCTGCATGCCGGCCGGCCCGAGGATGATAGCAAACAGCACGGGCAGGAAAAACAGGATCATCGGAACTGTCAGCTTCGGCGGAAGGGCGGCCGCTTTCTTCTCTGCCGCGTTCATGCGCATGTCGCGGCTTTCGGCTGCCAGCACACGCAACGCCTGGGCAACGGGGGTACCGTAGCGCTCGGCCTGGATCAGCGCCTGGGTGACCGACTTGACGGATTCGAGACCAGTGCGGGAAGCCAGGTTTTCATAAGCCTGGCGGCGCTCGGTGAGATAGGAAAGCTCGGCATTGGTAAGCACGAATTCTTCCGCAAGATCGACCGACTGGGCACCGATCTCGTCGGCGACCTTGCGCATGGCGGCCTCAATCGACATGCCTGACTCAACGCAGATCAGCATCAGGTCGAGTGCGTCCGGCCATGCCGTCTGGATCGACTGTTTGCGCTTGGCGGCGCGATTGTTGACGTAGAGCACCGGCGCGTAGAAACCGGCATAGGCCATGATAATGCAGGCGAATATCTTGAAGAAGAATGGTTTCTCCGCAAACCCACCAAACACGAAGACGTAAACCGCCCCAAGCGCCAAGCCGGCAAAAGGCAACACCAGGCGGAAGAACAGGAAGCGCGTGAGCGGGTTCTGGCCACGGAAACCGGCAACCTTGAGCTTGTTGAGCGTGCCTTCGTCGGCAAGCGCGCGGCGCAGATCAAGGCGCTCGACGATGTTGCGCATGCCGATCGACTGCTGTTCACGCAGGCCCTTGTGGCGGCGCTCGGCTTCTGCAGCCAGGCGGATACGCTGCTTGGCGCGCAGTTCGTCACGTTCAAGTGCTACCGCCTTCATGCGCCCCTTGAGCGGATTGCCGCTCAGCGAAGGCAGAACCGTGAACACCGTTGCGAAGACCGCGATGGCTACGAGCAGCGCGATGAGAAAGGAGGGATCGGTAAGCGACTTGACGATCTGGTCTGTCACGGTCCTACACCTCGAAATTCATCATCTTGCGCATCACGAAGATGCCGATCGCCATCCAGATGCCTGAAATGCCGAGGATCAGGTGGCCGGTGCTCGTGGTGAACAGCGGCATGATGTAGTTCGGGCTCGACAGGTAGACGAGCAGAGCCACGATGATCGGCAAGGCTCCGATGATGCCCGCCGAGGCCTTGGCTTCCATCGACAGCGCCTGAACCTTGGCCTTCATCTTCTTGCGGTCGCGCAACACGCGGGAGAGGTTGCCCAACGCCTCGGAGAGGTTACCGCCGGCCTGGCTCTGGATCTGGATGACGATGCCGAAGAAGCCGGCTTCGGGGCACGGCATGGTTTCTGTCATGCGCAATGCGGCATCGGGAATGGAAACGCCGACCTGTTGGGCTTCGACCAGGCGGCGGAACTCGCCGCGAACCGGCTCGGGAGACTCCGATGCGATGAGGCGGATCCCGTCATTGAGCGGCAGACCCGATTTCACCGCGCGCACGATAATGTCCAGGGCGTTGGGAAATTCCTCGAGGAAGTGCTTCACGCGGCGGCCACGGCGGAACGAGACGAACCACCTTGGCAAGCCGAAGGTGCCGGCAAGGAGCGCACCGGGCAGCAAGATCAGTGGCGCGCCGGCCAGAAAGACCAGGAAGGTGACGACGGCACCGCAAATCGCCGAATAGACGTAGAAGCGCTGGATCGTCACCACCATGCCTGCCTGGCGAATCTGTACGCGCAGCGGCGGCTTCTTGATGTTGCGGTCCTTGGCCTTCTGCTTTTCCTCGAGGTCATTCAGCGTGTCTTGCACCGATTTGCGCCGCTTGGCGACTTCGGCGACCCGATCACGCGATGCCTTCACCACGGACTTGTCGGCCTCCGTCTGTCCAACCAGTGCAAGCCGCCGATCAGTGTTGGTCTGGCTCTCGATACGGTTGAACAGGAAGGCGTATGCGACCGCGCCGGCGCTGAGCCCGGCGAGAACGATGAACATCAGCATCATTGGGTCGAGGCCGAACATGGCGCTAGATCCTTGTCTTCCGCATCTCAGTCAGCACTCTTTTCCATGGCTTCGAGCGCGGTCGCGAGCCGTGCCTCCTCACCGTAGTAGCGGGCGCGATCCCAGAAATGCGGCCGACCGATGCCGGTGGAAACATGCTGGCCGATGAGACGGCCATTCTGATCCTCGCCCTTGATGTTATAGAGCACCAGATCCTGGGTGATGATGACATCGCCTTCCATGCCGATCACTTCGGTGATGTGGGTGATGCGGCGTGAACCGTCGCGCAAGCGCGCGGCCTGGATGATGACGTCGACCGAGCCGACCACGATCTCGCGCACCGTCTTTTGCGGCAGCGAATAACCACCCATGGCGATCATCGCCTCGATACGGTTCAGACATTCGCGCGGGCTGTTGGAGTGGATGGTGCCCATCGAACCGTCATGGCCGGTGTTCATGGCCTGAAGCAGATCAAAGACCTCGGGTCCACGCACTTCGCCGACGATGATGCGCTCCGGACGCATGCGCAGGCAGTTCTTGACGAGGTCGCGCATGGTGACCTCGCCCTCGCCTTCCAGGTTTGGCGGACGCGTCTCGAGCCGAACCACATGCGGCTGCTGCAGCTGCAGCTCGGCGGAATCCTCGCAGGTGATGACGCGCTCGTCGCGGTCGATATAGTTGGTCAGGCAGTTGAGCAGCGTCGTCTTGCCCGAGCCCGTGCCACCCGAGATGATGATGTTGCATCGGACGCGGCCGATGATCTTCAGCACCTCCGCGCCTTGCGGCGAGATGGCGCCAAATTTGACGAGCTGATCCAGCGTCAGCTTGTCCTTCTTGAATTTTCGGATGGTGAGCGCCGCGCCGTCGATCGATAGCGGCGGCGCAATCACGTTGACGCGGGAGCCGTCAGGCAGGCGCGCATCGCAGATCGGCGAGGATTCATCGACGCGGCGGCCAACCTGGCTGACAATGCGCTGGCAGATGTTGAGCAACTGCTGGTTGTCGCGGAAGCGGATACTGGTCTGCTCGACCTTGCCGCTGACTTCGATGTAAACGTTCTTGGCACCGTTGACCATGATGTCGGCGATGTCGTCGCGCGCGAGAAGCGGCTCGAGCGGCCCGTAGCCGAGAACGTCGTTGCAGATATCCTCGAGCAGTTCCTCCTGCTCGGCAATGGACATCGCAAAGTTCTTGATCGCGATGATGTCGTTGACAATGTCACGGATTTCTTCGCGCGCGCTGTCAGGATCAAGCTTGGCGAGCTGCGACAGGTCGATGGTGTCGATCAGCGCTGAGAACACCTGGCTCTTGGTGTCGTAATAGCTTTCGCTGCGTTCGCGCTGCTGCGGCTTTCGCTCCTGGGCGAAGGATGGTGACGGTTCGACCCGCCGTGGCGGCGCGACGGGCGCTGCCGCCGAGGGCGCCGTGGGGCGTGGAGCAACAAGCGTATCCGCAGGTTGCGCTGCGGGTGTCGTCGCGAGCGGGCGGAAGCCCGGCGTCGAGCGGTTGCCGTCGTCGTTGCCTCTCCTGCCAAACATGATCGACTAACACCTCCGCCGCGTGGGCATCACTTCTTGCGGGCCTTGAGCCGATTGAGAATTCCACCGAGGCCGGACGGCTTCTTGGCCTTGGCTTCGGACCTGCCCGTCAGGACATGAGCGATCTCATTGATCGTCTGGACGGCCGCATTCTTCGCGTCCATCTCGCCGAGCATGCGGCCATTGTTGGCGGCATTGCCAAAAAGCAGCGGATCGAACGGAATGACCGCCATCGGCGTGATGCCCAGCGGCTCGGAGAAATCCTTTGCCGAGATTTCGGGCCGCTTGGGCACGCCGGCCTGATTGAGGATCAGCCTGGGAGGCGGATCGTTGGGCCGAAGCCGCTTCAGCATATCGACCATGTTTTTGGTGTTGCGCAGATTGGCCAGCTCCGGCGTCGCGGTGATGACCACCTCGTCGGCGCGAAGGAGCGTGTTCTTGCTCCAGCCGCTCCAGATATGGGGGACATCGAGCACGATCAGCGGCGTGCTGCGCTGGGCCGTATCGATGATCTGCGTGAAGGCTTCGGCATCGAAATCATAGACGCGCTCCAGCGTCGAAGGTGCCGCGAGCAACGACAGGTGCTCGGCGCACTGGGCAAGCAGGCGGTCGAGATAAACCTCGTCGACGCGCTCGGGCGCAAAGACCGCTTCGGCGATGCCCTGGGCGGGATCCTGGTCGAAGTTGATGTTGGCCGTGCCGAATGCCAAATCGAGATCGGCGACGACGACCTCCGACTTGAACAGGGTCGACATGCTCCAGGCGACGTTGTGGGCGATGGTGGAGGAACCCACCCCGCCCTTTGCGCCGACAAAAGCGATCGAGCGGCCGATCGGCTCGGCCTCGGGGTCAACGAAGATCGATGAGATGACGCTGACGACATCTGCAGTGGACACAGGCGCCACGACATATTCGGAAATGCCCGAGCGGATCAGCTCGCGATAGAGCGCGACATCGTTGTAGTGGCCGATCACCACGACCTTGGAACTTGGATCGCAATGTTCGGAGAGCTGGTGCAACGCTTCGAGAAGGCTCTTGGGCTCGCGGCGCGATTCCAGGATGATCAGATTGGGCGTTGGCGAACTGCCATAGACCTCGATCGCCGTTTCTATGCCGCCCATGTGGACCTGCAGATGGGCCTTGGCCATGCGCCGGTCCTCGCCGGCGCGATCGATCGGACCGGCGACGCTGTCGGTCTCGCAAAATGCCTGGATCGAGATGCGCGGCACCGGTCTCAGCGCCTGCATCACGGCAAGATCCTGCTGCGAAAGCTCAGCACTCAAGGGCTGGGACTCGTAGGCGAGATTGCTCATGTCGAACTGCCTCCAGGTCCCATCAATAAGTCGTCTCAGGTCGCCATGTGCGCGGCGCCGTGCGGTACTCGCCGATCACGACATCGCGGTTCTCGGCATCGATCGGGGTCTGCTTGCGCGGCCCGAGCAGATCGGCCGGATTGGCGATCTGGGCGGCAACGTTGTTCTGATAAGAACAGCCGAAATTAGCGTAATGCTTGTTGTCCACGTTGTTGAGGACATCGTCAGGCCAGCGGCCGCATCGATCTGTCTGGGCACGCATCGCCGAATAGACGATCCGCAAAGGCGAGGACGCCTCTGCGTAGTCCGACTGATAGTTGGTAATGGCGATACGGTTTTTCGGAACGCCGGCCTTGATCGCGACGTTCATCAGCCCGCGCGCAGCCTTGGAGGCAGCGACGTCATTGGCGCCGCCGGACGGCGCCATGATCGTCAGCGTGGGTGCGGCACGGCGATCGTAGTTCTGCAGGAAACCTTCGAAGGTGATCTGCTGGCTTCTTGTGATGCCGCGGTCGCCGGCGCCGACCGGGATGTCGATCGTCTGGTTCTTCTCGGCGATGACGATCGGGTGGTTGGTGCGGTAGTCATCGGGGATCGATCCGACCGTGATGCTGTCGCGATTGGCGCAACCTGCCAACAAGACAACTGCCGCTGCCGCGAGAAGCGGACCGAACATGCGCGCCTTTGCCGATCTGTCGGGATTGCGCGTGAGTATTGCCTGAGACATGCCCCTATCCCCGCTCACTTGTAGATGAAGCCGACGACGCCGTGGTAACGGCCGGCTGGCTTGTCGGTTTTCATGGTGCCGTAGACACGATTGACGCGGCCAAGGAACATGCCGGCGCCATCGCTGGCGGCATTGAAATTATCGTCAGGCTTGGCGAGTTCATTGCGCGCGGTAGGACGCGCAAGATACGGGGTCACGATGACAACCAGCTCGGTCTCGTTGCGCACGAAGTTGCGGCTGCGGAACAGCGTGCCAAGCACCGGAACCTTCTGTAGTCCAGGCAGGCCGCCCATGACCTGCTTGATGTCGTCGCGGACAAGGCCTGCAATCATCATCGACCCGCCAGAGGGCAGTTCGACGGTCGTGTCGGCGAGACGCTTGCGCAGCGACGGCAACATCGGGTTGCCGCCACTCGTGCCCGGCGCTTCATTGGTCGGCTCGGAAACTGCCGTGCGAACCTTCAAGCTGATGCGCCCTGGCGACAGGACGACCGGTTTGAAATCAAGGCTGATGCCATACTCGATCTGATCATACTCGAGACCGCCCGGATCGGTAACACCGTCCTTGTCGCGTTTTGGTGGTACGACCGCCCGCAGGATGTTGAATTCGCCGCCAACCCGAAAGGTCGCCTGCTCACCGGAGACCGCCGTCAAAGTCGGCTCGGCCAGCGTCTTCATCACACCGGCCTGCTCCATTGCGCTGATCGACGCGCCAACGCCATTCTTCGAGAAGAATATGTTTCCGTTTGCCAATGGCGCACCAATGCCACCCGGAATGAAGTTCTCCACACCCCAGCTGATCCCGTTGGCGTTGCCTTGAGCCAGCATGTTGACGCCAAGCTGCTTCATCACATTGCGGCTGACTTCAGCGACGGTGACCTTGAGCATCACCTGGTCGTCGCCAACGATCTCGAGCAAGTTGATGATCTTGCTCCGTTGACGCGTCCGATCGGGGTTGTCGATGGCGACGCCGCCATTGTCGGAACCGCCGGAAGCGGTTTGCGAATATTGCCCGGTCGTGGCCTCACCGCCTGTGACGAAGATCGTGGCCAGATCGACGGCGCGCTTGGAATCGAGCGGCGTATCGACCGTGCCGGTCAGCACGACGTTGTCGTTCAGCAGTTCAACCTTGATGTCGGCGCCAGGAATGAAACGTTTGATGTAATCCTCTAGGCCGGCAACGTCGCGCTCGACCGCGAGATCGAGGCTGACGATCTGCTCGCCATTCGGGCCGAAGACAAAGATGTTGGTCTCGCCGACCGCCTTGCCGAAGAGATAGATTCGGCGAGAGGTACGCGTGACGGCATCGGCCACCGCGGGATTGGCGACCAGAATGTCATAGGCATCGCTCGGCAGGTCGATGACCACCGACTTGTTAAGGCCGAGCTTGACGCGCTGACTGTTGGCGCTATTCGATTGAACCTTGGCCTGGCTCGCGGCTGAAGCCGGCGACTGGCCGGTCAATATGGTCCCGGCCGCAAGGATGCCCAAAGCGGCGGCGGTGGTTGCAAAAAGGTAGGTGCAAGACCTCATTTCCTTGCTCCCGATTCGGAAATCTCGCCCGATTTGATGAGACGCACCGTGCCGCGCTTGCCGCTACCCGATACCAGATAGTCTGCCTCTGCCAGGTTCTTTTCCTGCGCATCGGCAACGGAGCGCAGCGCCAGTGTAAGCCGGTCTGCCATCTGCTGCGCCACCGTAATGATCTCGGACTGCTGCTGTGTCAGCTCCAGTGTCGCCGTCTGGCCAACCTTGACCTTCTTGCCCTCCTCATCCTCCTGGATGGTCTGGTCGATGGCCAAGACGCGGATATTGCTGAGGATGGTCTCGGTGGTGAAGCCGCTGCCCCCTGCGGCATCGGAACGGCGCGTCATGATGACGTCGACATAGTCGTTCGGCAGAATAAAGCCACCCGCCGAGGTATCGGCGGAGATCGTGGTCGCAACCGCGCGCTTTCCGGCCGGAAGCACCGCCGACATGAAGCTCTGGCCTTCGCCGATCAGCTTCGACTTGCGCAGCGGCTCGCCGCTCAACATGCCCAGACGTGCAACGGAATTCTTGAACTTCTCAAGCGCCTCCGGCTCGGCGGTGCGGGTTATGAAATTGGGATTGACGGCATCACTTGGCCAAGGCTGCCAGGCGACGTTGCTCTCCACCAGTCCCCCCATGGGCACGTCGGCGGTGAGGACCAGGACGTCAGTGAGCGCAAGCTGCGGCTGTTGTGGCCCGGATTCGACTACGACCTCCTGTGGAGGTGGTGCCGACATGTTCTTTGCGACGAACCCGGCGCCGCCAGCTGCGGCAACCGCTACGCCAAGTATCATCAGTCGCGATGCAGCCATCGTCCGAACCCCGCCCTGGCAACCCCATCAAGCCGAGGCGGACTGTGCATAGGCAATCGTCAACTTATGGTTAACGCAGCCCTTACGATCGTGATTAATTTTGTCTTACGCTGTGGCGTAATCACTGCGCGGCAAGCCGCTCGACCGCCCAGACCATCAGCGGAGAACCAGGATAAGTGATGAGGCCGCCGATCCCGAGCGCGATGCCGTAGGGCACGCCGCCATCCTTGGAAAAATTCCTGAGGAACAAGTATTGGCCGGTCACGTGAGATAGAGCCGAGCCGCGGAAAGACAGGATCGCCAGCGTCAATACCCCGCCGAAAAGCGCGGAGGTGAGAAGATACTCCATCAGCGGGAAACCGAACCCCATCCACACACCAGTCGCCGCGATCAGCTTGGCGTCACCGCCGCCCATCCCACCAAGCGCAAACAGCGCGAAAGTGACGGTGAGCAGCACGGCCCCGGCAGCCAGATGCATGCCGATGTCGCTCCAGGCCATGCCAGTCAGCGGCGCGACGACGAGGAACACCCCAAGCAGCACCAGCGGCACGCGATTGACGATGGTCATCGACAAGGTGTCGGAGACCGCCGAGAACACCATGCAGAACGGAAAAACGACAAAGATCAGCGCTTCAAGCATAGCACATATCCGCCATCGACAATGTCAATCGAACCTATCGCCGCCGCGTTAATCTTCAGTGAAACTCGATCTCGACCAAACGGCTACGCATTACAGCAAAAAGGCCGCTCTCTGAGCAGCCTTTTCACTTGCATTACTGGCAATGTGCCAGCAGACGCCTTACTTACTGCGCCTTGGCCTTGCCCAGTTCGGTGGCGACGAGGCCGAATTTCGCCTTGAGCTGGCTGCCGATTGCAGTGGCGCCGCCGATGATGGCGAGCGCGATGAGGGCGGCGATCAGACCGTATTCGATTGCGGTCGCGCCGGATTCGTCCTTCACAAAACGTGCGATAAGGTTAGTCATCGAAAGCTCCTTGCTCCGTGTTACAGCACTTCCGCCAACATTTCTTTGTCGTTGATCGGATGACTGCAACCTATCGGGGAGCTGTTTCGATCGGCTTAAGAAACAGCCTTACCGAATCCTTTCGCCTCGGGTTGAGCGCATGTGGTTAACCCAAGGCTAAGTTGCGAGTTACTATTGTTAGCACCGCAAAGCCCTTGGAAACGCGGCACTTCGTGGACCGAGTGCGAGCGCTTTTGAATACAACAGCAACACGAATTCACCCTCAGGTTGCCGAGAAATGTCGCTTAACCGTTAGTTCACCAAAGTCGTTCATGTTCCGTTGAACAGTATACCGACAGCCGCCGAGGGGGCGATGAGCATGGCGAAGCCGCATCTTTATGTCCTTGGAGCCTGCGCTGCGTTGGCATCGCTGGCTATTGCAGCTCCCGCACACGCGGGCGCAGGCATCGAGGTGACGATGAACCAGGCCAAGATCGTGCGCCTCACCCGCCCCGCCGATACCATCGTGGTTGGCAACTCGGCCATCGCCGACGCTTCGGTGCAGGACGCCTCCACCATCGTGCTCACTGGCAAGGGCTTCGGCGTCACCAACCTCGTGGTGCTCGACGCCCAAGGCAGCCCGATCGTAGACGAACAGGTGACCGTGATCCGCCACGACGCCTCATCTGTCCGGATCTACCGGCGATCGGATGTCCAGACGCTGTCATGCACGCCCTATTGCGAAAGCTCCTACAAGAGCGACGCGGAACGGTTGTCCGAGAGCGAGCTGAACGCCAGCCAGTAACTGCGATCAGGGCTGATCTAGGTTAGCGCCCGGTTAAGCCGGCACGCGCAATTTTGCCGATCATTCAAACCGGCTCTCAACAGCTTTCCCCTATAAGTCGGTCCGAACCATGAGGGGCGGTCGGGGCATGAGCGAGACAGCTGCAGAGGCGCCAGGGAAGACGAATACGCACAAGCGAGGTTTCCTCGCTCGGTTCGTGCGCGACCAGAGCGGCAGCACGGCCATCGAGTTCGCCATTCTGGCAATCCCTTTTTCGCTCCTGGTCTTCGCCATTTTGGAGAGTTGCATCGCCTTCGCCGGCCAGCAGGTGCTGTCCAACGCAGCCGACGACGTCGCCCGTCAATTCAGGACAGGGCAGGTCAAGGCCGCAGGCTTCACCGAAGACAAGCTGAAGACCATGATCTGCGACAAGCTACAAGTGCTGGTCGGAAGCGGCTGCAAGGCCGGATTGATCGTCGACCTGCGCAGCTATCCGACCTTCGCCGACGCGGCCAATGTCAAATTCAAGCTGACTGCCGACAAGGACATCGACACCACAGGGTTCGCTGTAACGCCCGGGCCTGCGTTGTCCAAGAACATGCTGCGCGTCTTTTACAGATGGCCTGTCATTACTGACTTCATGCGCGCCTCCATGTCGAACCTCAAGGACGGCAAGACCCTGCAGTTCGCAGCCTTCGTCTGGCAGAACGAACCTTTCAACGACTGAGCAAACCCATCGGCTGGCGGCGCGCCGCGGCCCACGAAAGGCAACATATGTCGATCTGCGCGGAGATACGGTCCATGCTTGGATGGTGGCAATCGAAGGTGCGAGCGCTGGTCGGCGATAATAGCGGCATCGCGGCGGTGGAATTCGCCTTGATCGCGCCGCTGGTGTTCTCGTTCTACTTCGTGACCATGGAGGTCTCCCAGGCGATCGAGACCAGCAAGAAAGTCAGCCGCGTCGGCTCGATGGTCGCCGATCTGATTACCCAGCAACAAAGGATCGACGCCGCCGAAGTGGATGCGGTGATGAAGATCGGTGAGTCTATGCTGCAGCCATACAGCCGCAGCGTCGGCAAGATAGTTGTCACGGCGATCGAGATCACCAACGACGCGACGCCAAGGGCGCAGGTGCTTTGGTCGCGCAAGCTGGTGGACGGTGTCGCCAAGCCGGACCTCGTCAAGGGCACGGCGACGACGGTGCCTGCCGCTTTGAGGGTCGCCGGCTCATTCCTCATCCGCGTCGAAAGCGAACTCGACTACAAGCCAGTCCTTACCTGGGCGGCGGAGAACAAGCCGGTGCTCGGCCTCGCTGCCGCATTCGACGGTATTTCAATGGGCGAAACGTACTATCTGCGCCCGCGCATGAGCCAGACCATTCCCTGCACAGGGTGCGAGGTCTAGGTTCCAACGCCCCCGCCTGATAATTGCCAATGCCGGCGACTGATCCTATGTCTGTGCGGCAACTGGCAATCGAGAGCCCTTCATAGATGGCGCGTGCGTTCTTGTTCGTCCTGGATTCCTTCGGCATCGGCGGGGCGGATGATGCCGCGCGCTTTGGCGATGTCGGATCAAACACGTTCGGCCACATCGCCGCTGCCTGCGCCGACGGGCGCGGCGACCGCCAAGGCCTGCGCGGCGGTCCGCTCCAACTGCCGAACATGGCGTCGCTCGGCCTTGGCCAGGCAGCGAAACTGGCCACCGGCTTCGACTTCGCCGGCACGACAAAGCCAGCGGCCGGCACGTTTCATGGCGCAGCCCAGGAAATTTCGAGCGGCAAGGACACGCCATCAGGCCATTGGGAAATCGCCGCCCTGCCGGTGACTTTCGACTGGGGTTATTTTCCGCAGACCGTACCCGCCTTCCCTCCGGCGCTTACCGCAGCGATCGTCCATGAGGGCAAGGTCCCGGGCATATTGGGCGACTGCCACGCCTCGGGCATCGAGATCATCGAGCGCTTCGGCGAAGAGCACATCAGGACGGGCAAGCCGATCTGCTACACATCGGTGGATTCCGTGCTCCAGATCGCCGCGCACGAGACCCATTTCGGGCTGGAGCGGCTCTACGAGTTCTGCAAGGTGGTCCGCCGCCTCGTTGACCCGCTGAACATCGGCCGGGTCATCGCCCGCCCCTTTTTGGGCGAAAGCAAGGAAACCTTCGAGCGCACGCCCAACCGCAAGGACTACGCCACCCCGCCGCCCGAGCCGACCCTGCTCGACAGGCTGACGGCGCGCGGCAGCAAGGTCATTGCGATCGGCAAGATCGGTGACATCTTCGCCCACCGGGGTATCAGCGAAATCCGCAAGGGCGTCGGCAACATGGCGATGTTCGACAAGGCGCTAAGCGCCATGGACGATGCCCGCGACGGCGATCTGGTCTTCGCCAATTTCGTCGATTTCGACACCGAGTTCGGCCATCGCCGCGACGTGCCGGGCTATGCCGCGGCACTCGAAGCATTCGACAAGCGCCTGCCCGAAGCCTTCGCGCGGCTGAAGATGGGCGACCTGCTCATCCTCACCGCCGACCACGGCAATGATCCGACATGGCCCGGCACCGACCATACGCGCGAACGCATTCCGGTGATCGGCATGGCCCCTGGCATGTCAGGCGGTGATGTCGGACTGAGGCCAACCTTCGCCGACATCGGCGAAACGGTGGCCGCGCATCTCCGTTTGGCTCCGGGCCACCACGGAACCTCCTTCCTCGAAACGATTGCCACCCATGCCTGAATTACCCGAAGTAGAGACCGTCCGGCGCGGATTGCAGCCGGTGCTTGAAGGCGCGCGGATCGAGCGCGTCGAAACCCGCCGCCCCAACTTGCGTTATCCGTTTCCCGAGCACTTCGGCGAACGCCTTGCTGGCCACAGGATCACCTCGCTCGGCCGTCGCGCCAAATACCTGATCGCGGATATCGAAGACGCCCCGCTTTTGATCTGCCATCTCGGCATGTCGGGTTCGTTTCGCATCGAGACGGACGACGACGCGACGGCACCGGGCAATTTCCACCACGAGCGCCCGAAGTCGGAAACGCACGATCACGTCGTCTTCCACGTCGCGGGCCCCAAAGGCGTTCCATCTCGCGTCATCTTCAACGACCCCAGGCGCTTTGGCTTCATGCTGTTTGCCGAGCGCGGCGGCGCCGAGCATCCGATGCTGTCTGGCCTCGGCGTCGAGCCGACGGGCAACACGCTCGACGGCGCGCTGCTGGCAGAGCTCTTCGAAGGCAAGAAGACGCCGCTCAAGGCCGCCCTGCTCGACCAGCGGCTGATCGCCGGACTCGGCAACATCTATGTCTCCGAGGCGCTGTGGCGTGCCGGGCTGTCTCCGAAGCGCGCCGCCGGCACCATCGCCGGTAGCGGCAAGGTGGCGCGGGAGCGGGCAACGCTGCTTGCCACCTCGGTGCGCGAGGTGATTGCCGACGCCATCGCCGCGGGCGGCTCCTCGCTGCGCGACTATGTCCATACCGACGGCTCGCTCGGCTATTTCCAGCATTCCTTCTCCGTCTATGACCGCGAGGGCGAACCTTGCCCGCACAGCGGCTGTGCGGGCCATGTCGAGCGCATCGTGCAGAGTGGACGCTCAACCTTCTATTGCCGCCAGTGCCAGCGCTGAGCTAGAGCAAACCCTCATCGTTGACGCTGCGAGAGAAGGAGAGCGCCGGATGGCCTATGAAACGATCATCGTGGAAACGCGCGGCAAGGTCGGGCTGATCACCCTCAACCGCCCTAAGGCGCTCAATGCGCTCAATTCGCAGGTGCTTGCCGAACTTCTCGCCGCCACCGGCGCCTTCGAGGCGGACCAAGGCGTCGGCGCGATCGTCATCACCGGCTCCGAAAAAGCCTTCGCTGCCGGCGCCGACATCAAGGAGATGCAGGCCAAGACCTATGTCGACGCCTACATGGAAGACTTCTTCTCCGGCTGGGAGGCCTTTGCCGCCAACCGCAAGCCGATGATCGCGGCTGTCGCCGGCTACGCATTGGGGGGCGGTTGCGAGCTCGCCATGATGTGCGATTTCATCATCGCCGCCGACTCGGCCAAGTTCGGCCAGCCCGAGATCACGCTCGGCGTCATGCCCGGCATGGGCGGGTCGCAGCGACTCACCCGCTTCGTGGGCAAGTCGAAGGCGATGGACATGTGCCTGACCGGCCGGATGATGGATGCCGCCGAGGCCGAGCGCTCGGGACTCGTATCGCGTGTGGTACCAGCGGCCGACCTGATGGAAGAAGCGATGAAGGCAGCGGCCAAGATCGCCGACTTCTCGCTGCCGGCGGTCATGATGTGCAAGGAAGCCGTCAATCGTTCTTACGAAGTAACGCTTGCCGAAGGCTTGCGCTTCGAGCGCCGCGTCTTCCATTCGATGTTTTCGCTCGACGACCAGAAGGAAGGCATGGCAGCCTTTGCCGAGAAACGGACCGCGAATTTCCGCAACCGCTGATCTGAATCGCGTTGACGTTGGCAACAAGCTGAACTATAAGCCGCACCAACTGAGGCGGCCCTAGGGACGCCCGAATGTTTTTTGCGCTCTGCGGGAAGCCGCTCGCGTCCACCATAGAGATCAAAGAGAGGCACCATGGCCAATACCTCCTCGGCCAAGAAGGCAACGCGTAAGATCGCCCGCCGCGCGGCAGTCAACAAGAACCGCCGCTCGCGCGTTCGTACCTATGTCCGCCAGGTCGAAGAGGCACTGGCCTCGGGCGACAAGGCTAAGGCAGAAGCCGCCTTCAACGCCGCCCAGCCGGAACTGATGCGCGCTGCCACCAAGGGCGTGCTGCACAAGAACACCGCCTCGCGCAAGGTTTCGCGTCTGGCACAGCGGCTCAAGGCGCTCTCCGCCTAAGCCCTGCAAGCAATTGGATTTCTGAACAACCCGGCCTAACCAGCCGGGTTTTTCTTTTGCCGGCACGGGGCCGAAAAAGCCGCCCAAAGGGCCGCCGGCGCATGCCCTTCGGGAAGCGGATACTTTGCCGGCATATGCGGTTATTCTTATAACTACAACCGCCACAAGCAGCCCCCTGTTAAGACTCACCGTGGCAGAATTTTCCCTTTAACTTCATATAGTTGCACGCGGTCATCCACAGGTTGTTCAACTCGCCTGCGGGGCCTGGGGGACAAGTTAGTGTCAAGCGGATTCTTTTAAAAATTTTTCCAATGGAGCGCGATTTTCTTCGTTCCCCGGAAAAGGGTTTGAATCACAAAGGTTTTGTCCGTGCGAAAGCGACAGGCAGGCTTTGAATCCGCTCCCGAGGTAAGCAGATTCATTAAAAACGGGTTAGACTCGGCCTTGCCCTGTCCACAGCGATTTTTGTAAGGTCTTTTTCATCGAAGGGACGGGCACCTAGCCCTCTGCCAAGCCTAAAAATCGGCGGCGTTCTCGGCGTGGATGGAATCCGCGATCGGGGGAGGCATGCTCACTTCGATGTATACTTGGGGCGTGTGGGGATACACGGCATGGTGACTTTGCATAACGCCGGCGGCTTCGCCGGTTGGCTACGCATTTGCCTGGTGCTGCTGCCCCCCGCAGCACTGGCCTTCCGAAAGCGCGACAAGGCGCTGGGCGAAGGCGACTAGGGGCTCAGCCGGAGACGGCCAGCATCCCGAATGAACACACCGGTGGCGATGCGAGCGGCGCGTCTCCATTTGGCTAACAGAACCGAAGATTAGGGATTGCGACAATGCAAAGCGGCATCGAAAGGGAAGCAAATGGGGGCTTTCTTTTTACCGGTGAACTGATCGAGGACAACGCAGTGGCAGCAACCAGCGCCGCAGAGAAGAACTTTGACCGGGTCAAGACGCAGCTGCAGGTTCGCCTGGGCAGCGAGGTATTCTCAAGCTGGTTCGGCCGCATGAAGCTTGCGGAAACGTCGAAGGGCGTCGTGCGCCTTTCGGTGCCGACCGCGTTCCTGCGTTCCTGGATCAACAGCCACTATCTCGACCTCATTTCCGAGCTTTGGCGCCAGGAAGAGCCCGAGCTTCTGAAGCTCGAAATCATCATCCGCACGGCGACCCGCGTGGCGCGTCCCGGCGTGGAGACCGAGGCAACGGCGCTGCGCAAGCCGGTGCGCCAGACCCAGACCACCCTTGCCGCGAGCACGGTTGCCGCGGGCCGCACAGAGCGCCCCGCCCCGGCCCGCAGCGGCACGGCGGACCAGGAGTTCAAGCAGAGCGTCCTCGGCTCGCCGCTCGACCCGCGCTATACTTTCCAGTCCTTCGTCGAGGGCCCGTCCAACCGCGTGGCACTGGCCGCCGCACGCGCAGTGGCGGAATCGAACTCGCGTTTCAACCCGCTGTTCCTCCACGCCACGGTCGGCCTCGGCAAGACGCATCTGCTTCAGGCGATCGCCGCCGAGTCGCTGCGTCAGAACCCGAAGTCGCGCGTCGTCTACCTTACCGCCGAATACTTCATGTGGCGCTTTGCGACTGCGATTCGTGACAACAACGCGCTGACGCTCAAGGAACAGCTGCGCGACATCGACCTCTTGATCATCGACGACATGCAGTTCCTGCAGGGCAAGTCGATCCAGCACGAGTTCTGCCATCTCATCAACATGCTGCTCGACTCGGCCAAGCAGGTCGTGGTCGCGGCAGACCGTCCGCCAGCGGAACTGGAATCGCTTGAACCGCGCGTACGTTCGCGCCTCAATGGCGGCGTGGCGCTCGAAATGTCGGCTCCGGATTTCGGCATGCGCCTTGGTATGCTCAAGTTGCGCTTTGCCGGCGCCAAGCACGAAGACCCCAACCTGGCCATGGACGAGGAAATCCTCACCCATGTCGCGCGCACCGTGACCGGATCGGGACGCGAGCTTGAAGGCGCCTTCAACCAGCTGATCTTCCGCCAGTCGTTCGAGCCCCAGCTGTCGATCGAGCGCATCGACGAGATCCTCGGCCACATCTACCGCTCCGGCGAGCCCAAGCGCGTGCGCATCGAAGACATCCAGCGCATCGTCGCGCGGCACTACAACGTGTCGAAGACCGAGCTTTTGTCGAACCGCCGCACCCGCACCATCGTCAAGCCGCGCCAAATCGCGATGTATCTGGCCAAGGTCATGACGCCGCGTTCGTTGCCCGAAATCGGCCGGCGCTTCGGTGGTCGCGACCACACAACGGTGCTGCACGCCGTGCGCAAGATCGAGGACCTTTCCGGCGGCGACAATACGCTGGCCCAGGAGCTCGAACTGCTGAGAAGGCTGATCAACGACCAGGCCTGACGGTTTGTCGGCACAGGCGGCGAGTTGACGCCTGAGACTTATCCCCAGAACGCCCGTGCAACCGCCTAGGAGTGGCTGCGCGGGCTTGCCTTTCCGGTCTTTTTACTGTCAGACTCAGCGGAATTCCGATCGTGTTGCGGGCTTTCCGGGCGCATTCGAGCCCGTGAGCCCGCACCTTCAAATAAGCGAGCCTGTTTCGTCATGCGTGTTATCCTGGAACGCTCCAATCTGTTGAAGTCGCTGAACCACGTGCACCGCGTGGTGGAACGGCGGAACACGATTCCGATCCTGTCCAACGTGCTCTTGCAGGCCAATGGCGCGAGCCTCGAACTGAAGGCCACCGACCTCGACCTCGAGATCTCGGAAGCAACGCCTGCCAGCGTCGAGCAAGGCGGTGCGACCACCGTTCCGGCCCACCTGCTCTACGACATCGTGCGCAAGCTGCCTGACGGCGCTGAAGTGATGCTGAAAACCGACGAGGACGGCAACGCCATGTCGGTGGTGTCGGGCCGCTCGAGCTTCCGGCTCCAGTGCCTGCCGCAGTCGGATTTCCCCGAGCTTTCGGCTGGAACGTTTTCCCATATCTTCCGGCTCGATGCCCACGCGCTCAAGGGCCTGATCGAAAAGACCCAGTTCGCCATCTCCACCGAAGAGACGCGCTACTATCTCAACGGCATCTACCTGCACACCCATGAGAGCGGCGGCAAGCTGATGCTGCGCGCGGTCGCCACCGACGGCCACCGCTTGGCACGCGCCGAAGTCGAAGCGCCCGCCGGCTCCGAGGGCATGCCGGGCATCATCATCCCGCGCAAGACCGTTTCCGAATTGCAGAAGCTGATCGACGATCCGGATATTGCGGTGACGACGGAGATTTCCGACACCAAGATGCGGTTGACCATCGGTGGCGTGATCCTGACCTCGAAGCTGATCGACGGCACCTTCCCCGACTATCAGCGCGTCATTCCGAGCGGCAACGACAAGCAGCTGGTCATCGACCGCCAGAGCTTTGCCGCCGCCGTCGATCGCGTCTCGACGATTTCGTCCGAGCGCGGCCGCGCCGTGAAGCTTTCGATCGCCGACGGACTGGTGACGCTCGCCGTCAACAACCCCGATTCGGGCAGTGCTGTCGAAGAGCTTCCCGCCGACTATGCCTCGGACCCGATCGAGATCGGCTTCAATGCCAAGTACCTGCTCGACGTCGCCGCCCAGCTCAAGGGTAGCGAAGCGCGCTTCATGCTGGCGGACGCCGGATCGCCCACGCTCATCCACGACACAGCCGACGAGAATGCTCTCTACGTGCTGATGCCGATGCGCGTGTAGCGCGCGAACCCATGCAAGAGCCGGATACGGGGGGAGAGCGGAAGCGCATCCCCTCGACGCATATCAGTAAGCTCCAGCTTACGGACTTCCGTAACTACACCTCGTTGTCGCTTGACCTCAGGCCAGGCGCTGTCGTGTTCACTGGTGAAAACGGCGCCGGCAAGACCAACCTCCTCGAAGCCATCTCCTTCCTGACACCTGGACGCGGCCTGCGCCGAGCGCCCTACCCCGACGTCGCACGCGAAGGCAGTGCCGACGGCTTTGCAGTGCACACCACCATCGAAGGTCCGTTCGGCGATGCCGAGATCGGCACGGGCACGGCACCCGAAACCGCCAATGAGGCAGGGCGCCGCATTCGTATCAATGGCGCCAACGCCAAGGCCGACGACATGCTGGAATGGCTGCGCGTGGTGTGGCTGACACCATCGATGGACGCGCTGTTCACCGGCCCGGCCGGCGACAGAAGGCGATTCCTGGACCGTCTGGTGCTGGCGATCGATGCCGCGCACGGCCAGCGCGCGCTCGACTATGAAAAGGCGATGCGCGGCCGCAACCGGCTTCTTGCCGAAGATCGCCGCGACCGCGCATGGTTCGACGCCATCGAGATGCAGATGGCCGAAACTGGCGCGGCAATCGCTGCCGCACGCGTCGAGATGGTACGGCTGTTGACCGCCATGATCGGGCGGATGCCCGAAACCGGACCCTTCCCGCAAGCCGAGCTCAGCCTCGCTGGAACGCTCGAGCAGAGCATCGGCGACATGCCGGCGGTGGAACTGGAAGAGCGTTTCCGTCAAGCATTGGCCGACGGACGCGACCGCGACCGTGCTGCGGGACGCACGCTCGAAGGCCCGCACCGTTCCGACCTGCTGGTTCGTCACAAGCCGAAATCCATGCCGGCGGAGCTGTGCTCGACCGGCGAGCAGAAAGCGCTTTTGATCGGCATCGTCATTTCGCACGCACGCTTGACCGGCGAAATGGCAGGTTCAGCTCCTATTCTTCTGCTCGACGAGATCGCCGCCCACCTCGACGCCGGGCGGAGGGCAGCCCTGTTTTCGATTCTGGAAGAACTCAATTGCCAGGCCTTCATGACCGGCACCGAGGCGAGCCTGTTTTCGAGCCTTGCCGGGCGGGCGCAGTTCCTGACCGTCGATCACGGCAGCGTCAGCGCCACTGTCTTGCCCGACGGCATGGACCCATAGATCGCACCGCCACCGGACTGACAAGCAGAACTGGCGGCGGTATGGTTGCGCCATGAACCAGGCAGCCCCCCTCTCCCCGCAAGAACTCGAACGTTACGCCCGCCATATCGTGCTGCCGGAGATCGGCGGCCCGGGCCAGCAGAAGCTGAAACGCGCGCGTGTGCTGGTGATCGGTGCCGGCGGGCTCGGCGCGCCGGTGCTCGAATATCTTGCCGCCGCCGGTGTCGGCACGCTCGGCATTGTCGACGACGACCACGTCTCTTTGTCCAATCTGCAACGCCAGGTGATCCACGACACCCAGTCGGTCGGCATTTCCAAGGCAGAGAGCGCCAAGGCAACCATCGCCCGCATCAATCCGCATGTGGCGGTGGAATTGCACAAGCTGAGGCTGACCGCCGAAAACGCTGGCGAGCTCATCGCCGGCTACGATCTGGTGATCGACGGCTCCGACAACTTCGAGACGCGATATGCGGTTGCTGATGCTTGTGCTGTGGTGAAGCGGCCGCTTGTGCATGCCGCGGTTGGACGATTCGACGGCTCGATCACCGTGCTGAAACCGTTCGAGACGGGCGCCGACGGGCGCCGCAACCCTTCCTATCGCGACCTCTTCCCCGAGCCGCCACCCGCTGGGCTGGTGCCGTCTTGTGCCCAGGCCGGCGTTCTGGGCGCTCTGACCGGTGTCATGGGCACGTTGCAGGCGATGGAAGCGATCAAGCTGATCACCGGCATAGGCGAGCCGCTGGTCGGTCGGCTCTTGCTCTACGATGCACTCGGCGCGCGTTTCGACACCGTGCGCTACAAAGCCTCGTGAACCATGGGCGTTGACGTGACCGTTGCGCGTCTGCCCCGGGACTTCGACCGCTGGGACGAGCTTCTCGATCTGATCATGCGCTCCTTTGCCTATATGGACGGCGTCATCGACCCACCGTCCTCCGCGCATCGGCTGACACCGGCCAATCTGCGCGACAAGGCCAGCGACGAGGTCTGCTTCATCGCCATGATGGACAGGCGGCTCGTCGGCTGCATCTTCCTGGCCGAAAGGGCGGAGTTGTTTTATGTCGGCAAGCTTGCCGTCGACGACGGGGTGCGTGGCGCGGGCATCGGCCGGGCGCTGATGCTGGCGGCCGAGCGCCACGCCATCGATCAGGGCAAGCCGGTTCTCGAACTCCAGACCCGAATCGAGCTTGCCGCCAACCACGCGACCTTCGCCAAACTCGGTTTCGTCGAGTCCGAACGCACCGCGCATGAAGGCTTCGACCGGCCGACTTCGATCACCTTTCGAAAGGCGCTCGGATAAGCCTCGTCTTGAAGGCAAGCTGGCGGCGAATCGTCGGCAACACGATGATGCAGGGCCCTGATCAGGTCCTCAGCGGCAGCACGCGATCGGGCGGGCGATGCCCGTCGACATGAGCGCGGATGTTGATGATGACCTTTTCGCCCATGTCGATTCGGCCCTCGATGGTCGCCGAGCCCATGTGAGGCATCAGCACCACCTTGCCCTTGGCAGCGAGCTTGAGCAGCTTGTGGTTGACCGCCGGCTCGTGCTCGAAGACGTCGAGGGCTGCACCGGCAAGCTTGCCGTCCTGCAGCATCTTGACCAGGGCATCCTCGTCGATGATGTCGCCACGGGCGATGTTGACGAGGTAAGCATGCGGCTGCATCAGCGCCAGCCTGCGGCCCGACAGCAAATGGAAGGTCGCCGGCGTCGAGGGGCAGTTGATCGAGATGATGTCCATGCGGGCGAGCATCTGGTCGAGGCTTTCCCAATAGGTCGCCTCGAGTTCGTCTTCGACCGACTGCAGCACGCGGTGGCGGTTGTGATAGTGGATCGACAGACCGAAAGCCTTGGCGCGGCGCGCAACTGCGGTACCGATGCGGCCCATGCCGACAATGCCGAGGCGCTTGCCGCCGATGCGGCGGCCGAGCATCCAGGTCGGCGACCAGCCGGCCCACTTCTTGTCGCCGGTGAGAACGCTGGCGCCCTCGGTCAGCCGGCGCGGCACGGCGAGCATCAACGCCATGGTCATGTCGGCCGTGTCCTCGGTGAGAACGTTCGGCGTGTTGGTGACCGTGATGCCGCGCTTGGAGGCAGCCGTGACGTCGATCTTGTCGACGCCGTTGCCGAAATTGGCGATCAGCTTGAGATTGGGGCCCGCCTGCTCGATCAGGGCCGCATCGATCGTGTCGGTGACCGTCGGCACCAGGACGTCGGCTTCCTTGACGGCTGCAACCAACTCCGGTTGGGTCATGGGCCTGTCGTCGACATTCAGGCGCGCGTCGAACAACTCGCGCATGCGCGTCTCGACCTGGTCGGGCAGCTTGCGCGTAATGACGACGAGAGGCTTTTTTCGACCGGCCATTCTATCCTCGACGAAGATCTCGTTGAGACCTCTTTAACCAAGACCGGCGAAACTGCAAACCGATCCATGAGCGGTAATCTGTGTAACAAGCAGTTCCGACGAAGACAAAGAAAAAGGGCGCCCCTTCTCCCCGAAGGCAAAGGGTGCCAAGTTCAAACAGAGGTTACGGAAGTGTCTGGTTTCGCGTCGCTCCGTCTGGCCGTCAGCGCAGCCCTGATCGGTCTTGCTTTCGTTTCGCCCGGCGCCGGTTTCGCCGGTGCCGCGCTCGCGGCGCAGAATGTCACGCTCGGCCCAAGCGGCCTGCCGCTGCCGCGATTCGTCAGCCTCAAGTCGGGCAAGGTCAATTCGCGCATCGGCCCCGGCGTCAACTATCCGGTCGACTGGCTCTACATGAAGCCGGGCCTGCCGATGGAGATCATCCAGGAGTATGACAACTGGCGGCGGGTGCGCGATTCCGAAGGCGCCGAAGGCTGGATCAACCAGTCGCTGCTGTCGGGTCACCGCACCGCAATGACGGCACCCTGGCAGCGCGGCAAGCCGGCGCAGATCAACCTGCTCGCCAGGCCCGAACAGGGCGCGCGCACCGTCGCGATCGTCGATCCCGGCGTCATCGGTTCGATCAAGCAGTGCAATGGCCAATGGTGCGAGATGTCGTTTGCCGGCACCAGCGGCTGGCTCAACCAGTCGCAAGTTTGGGGCGCCTATCCAGGCGAAAGCATCGAGAACTGATCGATTTGCCCCCGGCCACCAAGGCCGGGAACTCTGGGGCATCAGGCCGGGCGTTTGGGCCTGAGCCTCACCACGATATCGACATTGGCGATTTCCATGCCCTCCGGGGGCTCCGGCAGGTTGGTGACAGTGACGGGGCCCGATTCGATATCGAAAACCCGGTTTTCGCCTTCGACGAAGAAGTGGTGGTGATCGGAGGTATTGGTGTCGAAATATGTCTTCGACCCCTCGACCGCGAGAATGCGCAAAAGCCCGGACTCGGTGAACTGGTGCAGTGCGTTGTAGACGGTCGCCAGCGACACCGGCACCCCGGCCGACAACGCTTCCTCATGCAGCTCTTCCGCAGAAAGGTGGCGGTCGCCCTTGGCGAACAGCAATTCGGCCAACGCGATGCGTTGACGCGTGGGCCTCAGCCCCGCATCGCGGACACGCATTTCCACAGCAATACTGGTCTTGCGGGAATCCACTCGTCGCCTCGCGAAGTTCGCCTTCGTCCCTCTTCACGCCTGCCAAGCACGCCAAGATTGAATTGGCAGCCGGCAAGCCATGCCAGACATATATTCTGTAGCTCAAATGCGATCAATAGCGCGCATTGACCCAGGCGGAAGTGCACGTTAATCGCAAACGCCGGTTTCCGGCAGCAAACAGTCTGTGCTAGTGAGAGCACACAAGAAGGGCGTAGCCGCGCCCGAAAGCTTTGACGGGGAAGGTGTTCATGGCCGATCAGAAATCCAGCTACGGCTACGAAGAGTTGCTGGCGTGTGCCCGCGGCGAGCTGTTTGGACCCGGCAATGCCCAGTTGCCCGCTCCGCCGATGCTGATGTTCGATCGCATCACCGAGATCAGTGAGACCGGCGGCGAGTTCGACAAGGGCTTCGTCCGCGCCGAGTTCGACATCAAGCCGGATCTTTGGTTCTTCCCCTGCCACTTCATCGGCAACCCCATCATGCCTGGCTGCCTCGGCCTCGACGCCATGTGGCAGTTGACCGGCTTCTACCTCGGCTGGCTCGGCGAGCAGGGCAAGGGCATGGCGCTGTCGACCGGCGAAGTGAAGTTCAAGGGCATGGTCACGCCTTCGGTGAAGAAGGTCGAATACGGCATCGACTTCAAGCGCGTCATGCGCGGCCGCCTGGTTCTTGGCATCGCCGATGGCTGGTTGAAGGCCGACGGCGAACCTATCTACAAGGCCATCGACCTGAAGGTCGGGCTCTCGAAGCAGGAAGCCGCAGCCTAAGGCTGCCGGACATTCTGAAAGGAAAACTGAATGAGACGGGTCGTCGTATCTGGCCTTGGAATCGTGTCGTCCATCGGCAACAACGCTTCCGAAGTTCAAGCCTCACTGCGTGACGCCAAGTCCGGCATCAGCTTCTCCAACGATTTCGCCGAGCATGGCTTCAAGTGCCAGGTCTGGGGTGCCCCGAACCTCGACACGACCGAACTCGTAGACCGCCGCGCCGCCCGCTTCCTGTCTCAGGGCGGCATGTGGAACCATGTCGCAATGAAGCAGGCGATCGCCGACAGCGGGCTCGAAGAGAGCGACATTTCCGGCAATGAACGCACCGGCATCATCATGGGTTCGGGCGGTCCTTCGACGCGCACGATCGTGGAAGCGTCTGAGATCACGCTGAAGAACAACAGCCCCAAGCGCATCGGACCGTTCGCGGTACCGAAGGCGATGTCGTCGACGGCTTCGGCGACGCTGGCCACCTGGTTCAAGATCCACGGCGTCAACTATTCGATCTCCTCGGCCTGCTCGACCTCTGCGCATTGCATCGGCAACGCGGCGGAGATGATCCAGTGGGGCAAGCAGGACATCATGTTCGCGGGCGGTCACGAAGACCTCGACTGGACAATGTCGAACCTGTTCGATGCCATGGGCGCGATGTCGTCCAAGTATAACGACCGCGCTGCGGTCGCCTCGCGCGCCTACGACCTCAACCGCGACGGCTTCGTCATTGCCGGTGGTGCTGGCGTTCTGGTGCTCGAAGAGCTCGAACATGCCAAGGCGCGCGGCGCCAAGATTTACTGCGAACTGGTTGGCTATGGCGCGACCTCCGACGGCTACGATATGGTCGCACCGTCGGGCGAAGGTGCGATCCGCTGCATGCGCCAGGCGCTGTCGACGGTGAAGGGACCGGTCGACTACATCAACACCCATGGCACCTCGACGCCGGTGGGCGATTCGAAAGAAATGGGCGCCATCCGCGAAGTTTTCGCGGACAAGATGCCGAACATCACCTCGACCAAGTCGCTGACCGGTCACTCGCTGGGCGCCGCCGGCGTGCAGGAATCGATCTATTCGATCCTGATGATGCAGGGCGGCTTCATTGGTGAGAGCGCGCATATCGAGGAACTCGATCCGGAGTTCGAAGGCATGCCGATCGTGCGCAAGCGCATCGATAACGCCAAGATCGACACGGTTCTGTCCAACTCCTTCGGCTTCGGCGGTACCAACGCCACGCTCGTTTTCCAGCGCCTCTCGGCATAGGGACACCGACATGGACGGATTGATGAAGGGCAAGCGCGGGCTCGTCATGGGCGTCGCGAACGACCACTCGATTGCCTGGGGTATCGCACAGAAGCTCGCCGAGCATGGCGCCGAACTGGCTTTCACCTATCAGGGCGAAGCCTTCGGCCGCCGCGTCAAGCCGCTGGCCGAAAAGGTTGGCGCGTCGCTCATCATCCCTTGCGACGTCGAAGACAGCGCCTCGGTTGCCGCGACCTTCGAGACCCTGAAGGAAAAGTGGGGCGGTATCGACTTCCTGGTGCATGCCATCGGCTTTTCCGACAAGAACGAGCTCAAGGGCCTCTACGCCGACACCACGCGCGAAAACTTCGTCCGCACCATGGTGATCTCGTGCTTCTCCTTCACCGAGGTTGCCAAGCACGCGGCCGCCCTGATGAACGAAGGCGGATCGATGATCACCCTGACCTATGCCGGTTCGGTGCGCGTCATGCCGAACTACAACGTGATGGGCGTCGCCAAGGCTGGCCTCGAGGCCAGCGTGCGTTATCTCGCCAATGACTACGGCCCGCGCGGCATTCGCATCAACGGTATCTCGGCCGGCCCGGTGCGGACGCTGGCAGGCGCCGGCATCTCGGATGCGCGGCACATGTTCTCCTACCAGCAGCGCAACTCGCCGCTACGCCGCACGGTAACCATCGACGAGGTCGGCGGCTCGGCGCTCTATCTGCTCTCCGACCTGTCGTCGGGTGTGACCGGCGAGATCCACTACGTCGATTCGGGCTATCACATCGTCTCGATGCCGACGCTGGACGAACTCAAGCAGATGGACGGCGGGCGGGACTAAAAAGGGTGCCCGACGCTAAAATTGTAGACAATCGAGCCAAGCGATCTTAACGAGCGAACCGGTAGTAACGACGCGCAAGTTAGGAACACCACGCATGCCTGCCGTCAGGAACCCCAGCCGAAGCCCGTTGTTTCGGATCGTCACTATCGCCAGTTCCGGAATGGGCAGCTTCGTCCTCGGTGTGTGGGGCCTGAAATTCGCTCTTGGCGACAGTGTCGGCGGCCTGTCGAGCGACACTGTCGGTGCGATCATTGCGGCCCTTTGCGCACTGGCCGCTTCGATCGCCGCGGCGTCGTTCTTCGCCGGCGTGGACGAATCGGCCGATTATGTCTTCAACGAAACCCACTATGACAAGCTGACCGGGCTCATGGCGCGCACGGCCATGGTCGGCAAGATCGCCGAAGCGGCATCCGCCACTGCGCGCACCGGCAGGCCGGTGTTCCTCATCGACATCGACATCGACCGCTTCAAGCAGATCAACGATGCCATCGGCTACAGCAATGGTGACGCCCTGATCCGAGCCTTCACGGCAAGGCTCAAGGCGGCTTTGCCGAGCGACGTTGTTCTCGGGCGCATCGGCGCCGGCGAATTCGCCATTCTCTACCCCGATCAGATGCTCAGCAGCTCGCTTGAAGCACTGATCGACCGCCTCATCCACGACCTGATGCGACCCTACCCGCTGCCGTCGCATCTCCAGTCGGTCAACGTTTCGGTCGGCGTCGTCGCCATGCCCAAGGACGGCTACGACCCGGTCGTGCTTTTGCGCCGTTCGAACCTCGCGCTGCAGAATGCGCGAGCCAGCGGTATCGGCGGCTGGGCCGTCTTCCAGCCCGAAATGGGCAGGGTTGCCGACCATCGCCAGTGGGTGGAATCGGAGCTGCATATCGCGTTCGAGCGCGGCGATTTCGACCTGCATTACCAGCCGCAACTCGACCTGTCGTCCGGTCGTGTCGTCGGCTACGAGGCCCTGCTCCGCTGGCGCCACCCCGAGCGCGGCATGATCTCGCCGGCCGAGTTCATCTCTGTCGCCGAAGAAACCGGCATGATCGCCCCGATCGGCGAGTGGGTGCTGCGCAAGGCCTGCATCGATGCCCGCCAGCTGCCCGACGACTGCTTCGTAGCGGTCAACATTTCACCGGTGCAGTTCATGACCCGCGACTTCCTCGGCATCGTCGAGCGGATCATGAAGGAAACCGGCATCGAGCCGAAACGGCTTGAACTGGAACTGACCGAATCGGCGATGATGCAGGACCGCGACCGCGCGGCCCTGATCCTCAAGCAACTGACGGCGATAGGCATTTCGGTGGCAGTCGACGATTTCGGCACCGGCTACTCGAACCTCGCCTATCTGATCGACTTTTCGTTCCACAAGCTCAAGATCGACCGTTCCTTCGTCAGCCGCATGGAAACCGACAGCAATTCGGGTGCGGTTGTCTCGACCATCGTTGGCCTGTCACGCGCGCTCGGCGTGCGCACCATCGCCGAGGGCGTGGAGACAGAGCACCAGGCGACCCTACTCAAGGCCGCCGGCTGCCAGGAAGTCCAGGGCTATTTCTTCGGACGCCCGGCCCCACTCGAAATCGGCGACCCCGCGCTCACGCAGCCCACGGCTCCGGCCTCGATCATCCACTAAGCGAAATCCCGGCGAAACCTGCCTGACCGGAACGACGCCGGATGAGCAGGCCGCAGCTACCATTTCCCAAGTCAGGCGGCGTGGACCATCTGGGATGGGCACGACTTGCGGGAGTCGGCTCGTAGGCCACTGCAGGTTGACCGGATTGACAAACCCCTACGATACTCAAGAGTGATCGGCGCAAGCCGTTTGACGGCGATCTACTGAACCGGGGGTCAGCATGGCTTTCTTCATAATGATCGCGGAGCGGAGCATCTTCGCGTTTGGACTTCTGCTGTTCCTGTTCCAGATGGTCGCCCACGAGGTAGGATTGTGGTTCGGACGCCGCGATCGTGCGCGGGCCAAAGCCAGCCCGAAAGCGTCGGCATCGTGGTCGATGGCATGCTGGCCTTGCTGGCATTTGTATTGGCGCTGACGCTTCCTTCGCCAACACCCGTTTCAACGAGCGCCGTGATGGAGGTCTCGCCGAGGCGAATGCTATAGGTACCGGCTGGCTTCGCGCAAAGGCCATTGACAGCCCCCAGGCATTGCAGATCGCCGCCTCGCTCGAACAATATACGAAGATACGCGCCGACTTCGTCCGCGGAGATCGGGACGGAATCTCCTTCGATGAATTGAACCAGCAGACAGCCGCGCTCCAGACTCAGATGTGGGAGAACCTGACATCGATCGTGCGCGCCCAACCCAATGCCATCTCCAATTCGTTGATGGCCTCCCTGAACGATCTGTTCGACGCAAGCACTGCGGAACGCTTCGCCTTCGATGCGCGGCCTCCACCGCAGTTGTTCTGGCTGCTGATAGCGATGACGTTGCTGAGCGTTATCTGCCTCGGCTATCAGTTCGGCCTCAGGGGAAAGCCGTCACGTTTACTGGTTGCACTGCTCATGCTCATGTGGACATCGGTTATCGTCGACATACTGGACCTGGCTTCTGCTCGTTTCGGAAAGCTGCGGACCGCGACAACCGTGTATGAATGGTCCCTTCAAGGCTTCGGCGGAACCGTCGCCACCCCTCCACCGACACAGCCTTAGCGGCACGAGCCCTTGCACCGCGCCACCTCTGTGCATCGCGGCGGAGCACTCGCCATTGCGGCCATCCGTGGCTTGCCTCGGCCCGAAGATCAGCGCTTCGCCGCATAGACCCTGAAGGCGCTGTCGACGGCGATTTCCTCTACCGAGGCGAAGGCCTGCGCCAGCACCGGCAGGTAAGGCAGATGCCTGTTGGCCACCATGAACAGGCGTCCGCCCGGCTTGAGTGCGGCAGCGGCGGCCTTGATCATGCGCTGGCCGATCTCCGGATCGGCATCGCGGTCGAGGTGGAAGGGCGGGTTCATCACCACCACGTCATAGCGCCGCTCGACCGGCTCTTTGGTGAGGTCTTGCCAGTGGAACGCAGGCGTGACGGGAATATTGGGCACATTGGCCCTGGCCGCTTCGAGCGCATCGAAATCGGCTTCGAACAGGTCGAGCGCCTTAAGATCCTTGGCGCGCGCGGCGACCTCGGCCGCGACATACCCCCATCCGGCGCAGAAGTCGGCGACCTTGCCCTTGATGTCCGATGGCAGGCTGTCGACCAGAAGCCGAGTGCCCGCGTCGATACGCTCGAACGAAAACATGCCAGGCGCGGTACGGAAACGACCCTCCACCAACTGCTCGGGGTTGTCGGCGCGCAAGGTGGCCGCCGCGGCCTCGGCCTGCGCTGTACGGCGGAACCATAGCGCCGTGCCGTGATATTTCGGCAGATGGTCCTCGATCTCCAGCAGCGTGCCGAGCCGCTTGCGCAGGCTGGCGATGCCATCTTCCTTGCCGCCGGCAACGACCACCAGACCGCCTGGCACAACGCGTTCGATGGCTTCGGCGACACGCAACTCGTTGAGCCCGCGGTGACGGCCGGCGAGCACCAGGGCCATGTCGTAACCGTCTTCTTCGGCGCGGGCCGTCACATCATGCCCAGCGGCTGCCAGGGCCAGCACATGCGGGCGGAAGCCCTGGACAAGGGAAAGCCTCGCATCGAAGCCCTGCGGCCTCCTGAAGCCCGGCTCGGCGCCGATGAACAGTGCGCGCATGCCCTGCCCCGGCATCGCCAGCACCTCGGCTTCGAAGGGGTAGAACAGGGTCTTCAATGCTTCGCGCGTCATGGGAGGCTTCCAGTATTGTCGGTATGCTCAAAACGAAAACGGGCGCGACCTTACGGCGCGCCCGCTTCATATCAAAAAGTGCTGCTATCAGGCTGCGGTTTCTTCGCCTTCAGCCTTCTTCTCGCGCGGAATTTCCTTGCCGGTGGTCTGGTCGACGACCTTCATCGACAGGCGAACCTTGCCGCGCTCGTCGAAGCCCATCAGCTTGACCCAGACCTTGTCGCCTTCCTTGACCACATCCGAGGTCTTGGCAACGCGGTCGTTGGCAAGCTGCGAGATGTGGACGAGGCCGTCGCGCGGGCCGAAGAAGTTGACGAAGGCGCCGAAGTCAGCGGTCTTGACGACCGTGCCTTCGTAGATCTCGCCGACTTCCGGCTCGGCCACGATGGTGTGGATCCACTTCTTGGCCGCCTCGATTTCCTTGGCGTTCGACGAAGCGATCTTGACCGTGCCGTCGTCTTCGATGTTGATCTTGGCGCCGGTCTTTTCGACGATCTCGCGGATGACCTTGCCACCCGAACCGATCACTTCGCGGATCTTGTCGGTGGGGATGTGCATGACCTCGATGCGCGGCGCGAACTCGCCGAGTTCCGCGCGGCCTTCCGACAGAGCCTTGGCCATTTCGCCGAGGATGTGCAGACGGCCGTCCTTGGCCTGGCCGAGCGCGATGTTCATGATCTCTTCGGTGATGCCGTCGATCTTGATGTCCATCTGCAGCGCGGTGATGCCGTTGGTCGTGCCGGCCACCTTGAAGTCCATGTCGCCGAGGTGATCCTCGTCGCCCAGGATGTCGGAGAGCACGGCGAAGCGCTCGCCTTCCTTGATCAGGCCCATGGCGATGCCGGCAACCGGCTTCTGCAGCGGAACGCCAGCATCCATCAGCGCGAGCGAAGTGCCGCAGACGGTTGCCATCGACGACGAGCCGTTCGACTCGGTGATCTCGGAGACGACGCGCAGCGTGTAGGGGAACTGCTCGGCAGCCGGCAGCATCGGGCGCACAGCGCGCCAGGCGAGCTTGCCGTGGCCGATTTCGCGGCGGCCGGGCGAACCCATACGGCCGGTCTCACCCACCGAGTAGGGCGGGAAGTTGTAGTGAAGGAGGAACTTCTCCTTGTACATGCCGGTCAGCGAGTCGACATACTGCTCGTCTTCGCCGGTGCCGAGCGTGGCAACGACCAGCGCCTGGGTCTCGCCGCGGGTGAACAGCGACGAACCGTGGGTGCGCGGCAGGACGCCGACTTCGGAGACGATCTGGCGGACCGTCTTGAGGTCGCGGCCATCGATGCGCGAGCCGGTGTCGAGGATGTTCCAGCGCACGATCTTGGCCTGGAGTTCCTTGAACACGGTGGCGACCTTGTCGGCCGACCACTTCGGAGCTTCTTCGCCTTCAGCGGCGAAAGCAGCCTTGACCTTGGTCTTGACCGCGTCGACGGCGGCGTAGCGGGCCTGCTTGTCGGTGATCTTGTAGGCGTCGCGCAGCTCGCCCTCGACGATCTTCAGCATCTCGGCTTCGAGTTCCGAGTTATCAGGCGCGGTGAAGTCGCGCGGGTCCTTGGCGGCGACTTCCGCCAGCTTGATGATGGCGTCGATGACGGGCTGGAAGCCCTTGTGGCCGAACATGACGGCGCCGAGCATGACGTCTTCAGCCAGTTCCTTGGCTTCCGACTCGACCATCAGAACGGCGGCATCGGTGCCGGCGACGACGAGGTCGAGCTTCGACTCCTGCATCTCGTCGATGTGCGGGTTGAGCACGTATTCGCCGTTGATGTAGCCGACGCGCGCGCCGCCGATCGGGCCCATGAAAGGCACGCCCGAAAGCGTCAGGGCGGCCGAGGTGGCGACGATCGACAGGATATCAGGATCGTTTTCGAGGTCGTGCTGGACGACGGTGACGACGATCTGGGTGTCGTTCTTGTAGCCGTCGGCGAAGAGCGGACGGATCGGACGGTCGATCAGGCGCGAGACCAGCGTTTCCTTCTCGCTCGGACGGCCTTCACGCTTGAAGTAGCCGCCGGGGATCTTGCCGGCTGCGTAGGTCTTTTCCTGGTAGTTGACGGTCAGCGGGAAGAAATCGAAGCCCGGCTTCGGCTCCTTGGCCGAAACGACGGTGGCGAGAACGACGGTCTCGCCATAGGTGGCGAGAACGGCGGCGTCAGCCTGACGGGCGATCTTGCCGGTCTCGAGGATGAGCGGACGGCCGCCCCATTCGATTTCAACTTTGTGGTGATTGAACATGTTCTGTCCTTCGTGGCGGGAATGGCCGACGCCGCATTCCGGCGTGCCAATTTCCCTGGCTTGTTCGGCGCGCATTTGTGAAAAACCGACTGGTCTTCCGCACGCGCCTGGGCTTCGGTTTGGCCAGCCACGGGCAAGACAACAAGAGGCTCGGTTGGGAATGTAGGCCGCAAAGCGGCCGACCGAACGTCCTGCAATCCTGCCCCATGACCGTCCATGGGTGGTTCGGGCGCTTCCCTATAACGCTCCGGACCCTTCTTCAGCACGACCACACGGTGTGGCGGGATCGGCCGATGGACCACCAGATCGGTGGCCCGAATGCGCGACCGGCGGGCTCTCGCAGGGAGAGCCCGCCGGTCAATTCATCAGCGGCGCAGACCGAGCTTCTCGATCAGCGTCTGATAGCGTGCGTCGTCCTTGCGCTTGAGGTAGTCAAGCAGGCTGCGACGCTGGGAAACGAGCGCCAGGAGGCCACGACGGGAGTGATTGTCCTTCTTGTGGTCCTTGAAGTGCTCGGTCAGGTTCTTGATGCGCTCGGAGAGGATGGCAACCTGGACTTCCGGCGAACCGGTGTCGCCCTTGGCGGTTGCGAATTCAGTCATCAGTTCCGACTTGCGCTCGGCAGTAATCGACATCGTGTTTTTCCTTTCGATCTGGAGGAAACGGGACGCCCACGGCCGGGATGTCGTCCAGCTGGGGCCGATGAACAAAGCACTCAAAAGCGCAATGTTGCGGCGCATATAGTGGAATTTGGCGGCAAATGCCAGCTATTTCGCAAGCCGGCTCCTGAGCGCCATCACAGCCACCGTCGCCGCTTGAAAATGATCACCAGCCCGACCGCCACGAAAGCCATGAAGCCCAAAGCCGCCGGATAGCCATAGACCGTCTTCAGTTCCGGCATGTTCTCGAAGTTCATGCCCCAAATGCCGGCGAGGAAGGTGAGCGGGATGAAGATCGCCGAGACGATGGTGAGAACGCCGATGATCTCGTTGGTGCGCGACTGCGACAGCGACAGGTGCATCTCGATCAACCCGATCATCGTTTCGCGCTGCGACTCGACTGTTTCGGTCAGCCTGATCGAATGATCGAGCGTGTCGTTGAAGTAGACCTTGGTCTCCGCCGAGATGAAGGCGGCGTCCGAGCGGATCAGGGTCGTCAACGCGTCACGCAGCGGCCAGATCGTGCGCTTGAGCAGGTTGGTTGCTCGGCGCAGGCCATGCAGCTGGCCGATCTGATGCTTTTGCGGCGACGCGAGCAATTCGTCCTCGATCTTGTCCACGGTGTCGCCGGTCGCGTCGACGACTGGAAAGTAGCTGTCGACCACCGCATCGATCAGCGCATAAGCGAGATAGTCCGCCTTGCGGTGGCGCAAGCGGCTTGGATTGGACGTGCGGATGCGCTGTCGCACCGGCTCGAACGGATCGCCCTCGCGCTCCTGGAAGGTGACGACGAACTTGTCGTTGAAGAAGAAGGAAATCTGCTCGTAGCGCCCGCTCTTGGCGTCGTCGATCATGCTGAGCACGAAGAAGGCATGATCGTCGAAAAAATCCGCCTTGGGCCGCTGACCGGTGTTGACCACATCCTCCAGCGCCAGCGTGTGCAGGCCGAAGATATGTCCGATCTGCTCGATCAGGTCGATGTTGGCGAGGCCGACACAATCAAGCCAGATGACCGGCCAGCTGTCGCAAGCGGCCGCAACGTCGTCGAGGCTGGCATTGTCGACGAACTCGCAGGCGTCGGGCGAGATGAGGGTCAGGTTGAGCGCCGACTGGCGCGCGGCCGGATCGGCGATCAGCGTCCCAGGCGAGGCCCCTATCGGGGCCCGTCTGCCATGCCTGTTAGCGCGTTTCACAGTCGGCTCGCTCCATCGTGTCGTCGCGCGGAATCACATGCAGCGATCCAATCGGAAACGGCGATGGCAAACAAGGGTCAGGCGGTGAACACGCGCTTGGGCTTGAACATGCCCTGCTCGATCGCGCCGATGGCAACGAGCTTGCCGCGCGCGGTGGCGCAGGCCTCTTCGGCCTCCACTGGCGCATCGCGGCCGCGCACGATGACGGGGTTGCCGAGCCTGATCTTGTTGGCGGCTTCGTCGGTCACCGCCACTTGAGGCATGCACTCGAGTGCCGCCGAGGTGTCGACCACGAAGTCGTCGATCGCGGTGAAGTCCCACTTGCCCTCTTCGCCATCGGGCTGCCCGGCGGCGCGAGCGGCCTCCAGTTCGGCGATGGTGACAAAGTCTTCGGCAGTGAAGGGATCGACCTCGGTGCGGCGAAGGTCGGAGATATGGCCAAAGCAGCCGAGATCGCGGCCCATGTCGCGAGCAAGCGAGCGGACATAGGTGCCCTTGCCGCAATCGATCTCGAAGACCGTACGATCGGGCGAGTTTTCGATGATCTCGAGGCGGCCGATCTCCACCTCGCGGGCTGGAATGTCGACCGTCGCACCTTCGCGAGCAAGATCATAGGCGCGCTCGCCGGCGATCTTGATCGCCGAAAACTGCGGCGGCGTCTGCATGATCACGCCGGTGTAATTCGGCATGACCGCACGGATCTCTTCTTCGGACGGACGCTTGTCCGAAGTTTTCGTCACCGGACCCTCGAGGTCGTCGGTGGAGCGCTCTTCGCCCCAGGATACGGTGAAGCGGTAAACCTTGGCGCCGTCCATGACGTAGGGCACGGTTTTGGTGGCTTCGCCGAGCGCGATCGGCAGCATGCCCGACGCAAGCGGGTCGAGCGTGCCGGCGTGTCCGGCCTTTTCGGCATTGAACAGCCATTTGATCTTGGAGACGGCCTCTGTCGAGCCCATGCCCACAGGTTTGTCCAGCACCAGCCAGCCGGAGACGGGCCGGCCTTTCTTCTTGCCGCGACGCGACATGTCAGTCTTCCTTGTCTTCTTCGCCGTCGAGGTCGCGCGCCACTTCGGGCGAGCGCAGCAGATCGTTGATCTTGGCGAAATTGTCGTAACTGGTGTCCAGCCGGAAACGGAATTCCGGCATGTATTTCATCTGCTTGAGGGCGAATGAAACGCGGCCACGGATGAACTTGGCGTATTTGTTGAGCGCGGCGATGACCGCGTCGGGATCCTTGGCGCCGATCGGCGACACAAAGGCGGTGGCTATCTTGAGGTCAGGCGACATGCGCACCTCGGTGATCGAAATGACCGTCGTTTCGATCACCGGATCGATGATCTCTCCGCGCGGGAGCATTTCGGAAAGCGCATGACGCACCTGTTCGCCGACGCGAAGCTGGCGCTGGGATGGGCCTGAACTCTGAAAACGCGACATGATCCTGAAAATCCATATGTCGCAGGAGGCGGAATGGGACCGCACATCCTGCTGCACGAAAACGGACGGCGGCCGAACGGCCACCGTCCAAACGATTAGACAAATGCCAGAGGCTTAGAGCCTCCGGGTCACCATCTCCACGCGGAAGCACTCGATGACATCGCCCTGGCGCATGTCTTCGTAGTTCTGGAACGCCATACCGCATTCCTGACCGACCGGCACTTCCGAGACTTCGTCCTTGAAGCGCTTGAGCGTCTTGAGCGTGCCTTCGTGGATGACGACGTTGTCGCGGATCAGGCGGACGCCCGCACCACGTTCGACCTTGCCTTCGGTGACACGGCAGCCAGCGACCTTGCCCGTCTTCGTGATGTTGAAGACTTCGAGGATCTCGGCGTTGCCGATGAAGGTTTCGCGGCGTTCCGGCGACAGCAGGCCCGACATCGCATCCTTAACGTCATCCACGAGGCTGTAGATGATGTTGTAGTAGCGGATTTCGATGCCCGACTGTTCAGCGGCGTGACGCGCCTGCGCATTGGCGCGGACGTTGAAGCCGATGATCGCCGCACCCGAGGTTTCGGCAAGCGTGACGTCGCTTTCGGTGATCGCGCCGGCGCCCGAATGGACGATGCGGGCACGCACCTCGTCGGTGCCGAGCTTGTCGAGGGCCGCGATGATCGCTTCGACCGAACCCTGCACGTCACCCTTGATGATGAGCGGGAATTCCTTGAGGCCGGACGACTGCAGCTGCGACATCATCTGCTCGAGCGAACCGCGCTGCGTGGCGTGCTTGGCGACAGCCTTGTCGCGCGCCAGACGCTGGCGGTACTCGGTGATCTCGCGGGCACGAGCCTCGTTGTTGACCACCGCGAAGCGGTCGCCAGCCTGGGGCGTGCCCTGGAGGCCGAGAATCTCGACCGGCATCGACGGCGGAGCTTCTTCAAGACGGTTGCCACGGTCGTCGACCAGGGCGCGCACGCGGCCCCACTGGTCGCCGGCGACGAGGATGTCGCCCGGCATCAGCGTACCGGTCTGCACCAGCACGGTCGCAACCGGGCCACGGCCCTTGTCGAGCTTGGCTTCGATGACGACACCCTCGGCCGTACGGTCGGGGTTTGCCTTGAGGTCGAGAACTTCGGCCTGCAGCAGGATCGCTTCGAGCAGCTTGTCGAGATTGGTGCCATTCTTGGCCGAAACCTCGACGTCGAGAACTTCACCGCCCATCGATTCCACGAAGACTTCGTGGCGCAGCAGCTCGGTGCGGACCTTCTGGGCGTCCGCGGAAGGCTTGTCGATCTTGTTGATCGCAACGATGATCGGCACGCCGGCAGCCTTGGCATGGCTGATCGACTCGATCGTCTGCGGCATGACGGAATCGTCGGCCGCGACCACAAGGATCGCAATGTCGGTCGCCTGGGCACCACGAGCACGCATCGCCGTGAAGGCGGCGTGGCCGGGGGTGTCGATGAAGGTGATCTTCTGACCGTTCTTCTCGACCTGGTAGGCGCCGATATGCTGGGTGATGCCGCCGGCTTCGCCCGACACGACATTGGCGTTGCGGATGGCGTCGAGCAGCGAGGTCTTGCCGTGATCGACGTGACCCATGATGGTGACGACCGGCGGACGCGAAACCAGCGTCGCGCTGTGATCGGCGATGTCGAACAGGCCTTCTTCGATGTCGGACTCGGCAACGCGGCGAACCGTGTGGCCGAATTCGGAAGCGACCAGCTCAGCCGTATCGGCGTCGATGACGTCGCCCGGCTTCATCATCTGACCTTGCTTCATGAAGAACTTGACGACCTCGACGGCGCGTTCGGACATGCGCTGGGCCAGTTCCTGAATGGTGATGGTCTCAGGAAGCACGACCTCGCGCACGATCTTCTCGCGCGTCTCCTGGTGCATCGCACGCTTGAACTTCTCCTGACGGCGACGCATCGCCGACAGCGAACGCGAACGCGCGTCTCCATCAGCGGAAGACAGCGCGGTATTGAGCGTCAGCTTGCCGCGGCGGCGATCGTCTTCGGTCTTGGTCTTGGCCGGACGGGCAACCTCGGGCGTCGCGATGCGGCGGATCGGCGTTGCAGCGGCGCCGGGACCAACGCGGCCCTTCGGCTTGGCTTCCACTTCGTCCGGCACATTGGCCTCGAGGGCTGCGGCCGGCGCACGACGACGGGCTTCGTCCTCGGCGCGACGGCGCGATTCGGCCTCGCTCTTGAGGCGGGCTTCCTCTTCGGCCTGACGGCGAGCGGACTCTTCGCGCTCCTTGCGGCGGCGCTCGTCTTCCTCGGCGCGGCGACGCGCGTCCTCGACGGCGCGAGCACGCTCTTCCTGTTCACGCACGACCGAGCCTTCAAGGGCACGGCGGCGCGCGTCCATCTCGCTGCGCGACAATGAATTCAGCACCATGCCAGAGCGCTCGGGCTGACGAGCGGGCCTGGGCGTTTCGTTCACGACCGGCGCAGGAGCGCGTACCGGAGCAGGAGCTGCCACGACCGGCGGCGCCACAACGGGGGCTGCGACCGGCGCTGCCACGACAGGAGCAGCCGGCGCGGGTGCGGCCGGTGCAGGCGCTGCCGGCGTCGGTGCCGGCGCTGCGGCCTGCGGCTTGGGTGCAAAGACGGACGCTGCGGTCGGCGCGGGCTCGTGCTTGTCGCCGGGCATGGAGAACTTGCGCTTCTTCGTCTCGACAACGACCGCCTTGGTGCGGCCGTGCGAGAAGTTCTGGCGCACGGTTCCCTGCTCCGAACCCGGGCGCTTCAGCGTCAAGGTCTTCTTCGGAGTGACGCTCAACGTCTTGTCATCGCCCGATTTGGTGTCGCTCATTCCATATCCTCTGCGGCATCATCGTCGTAGGCAACCGCCGCAATCATTGCCAGATCATCCGGGGATCCGCCCCGATATCGGTCAAGCGCACCCACGCGCTTTGCGACCGCTTTTCCCGCGTCTCCCGCGAGGACGGCTGCATGTATCACATTTGTTGCCCCCAATGCCAAACCCAATTCGGCTTCCGAAAAAAGTTTGTAGGCGGGCGTTGCAGGCCCGCCGATATGCACTGTGGCCTTGCGGGCCTGGGTGATCTTGCGGACGCCGTCTTCGGCGCCCTCATAGGCATGGAGTACTAGAAGCGCCTTGCCGGCGCGGACCGTGGAGTCGACCTTGGCGGCACCTAGCGCCACCAGGCCGGCCTTTCGGGCAAGCCCGAGCGCGCCAAGCGCCGATTTGGCGAGCAGGCCGTCGACCATGGCGCCCAGTTCGGGCGGCACGACGACCTGGGCCTTGAAGGCGCGGGCGAACATGCCCTTGGCCGCAGCCTTGTCGACATGTAGGCGGTCTGCCGTCACCCAGCAACCGCGGCCGGGCAGATTTCTCTTGAGGTCCGGAAAAACGGTCGAATCCGGGCCGACGACGAATCGGATCAGATCATCCGGTTCGGCGCTCTTGCGCGTGACGATGCAGGTGCGATCGTTCATCTCGTCCAAGGGGTTCTCCAGCCGGCCTCACGTCACGCACCGGCGACGTCGGCTGGCTCTTCCTCGGACGCAACTTCGTCCTCGGCGATCCAACCGGCCATGCGTCGGGCAGCAACGACCATCTGTTCCGCATCGGTGCGCGAAACACCGTAATCGGCCAGCACACCTGGGAAGAACTTCGTCTCGCCGTCCTTGCGCTCCTTCCAGCCGACGAGATCGTCAGCCGCGTAGCCGGCGAAGTCCTCGACCGTCTTCACGCCGTCATTGCCGAGCGCCACCAGCATTGCAGTGGTGATGCCGGGGATCTCGCGCAGCTCGTCCTGCACGCCAAGCGCCTTGCGCTTGTCGTCGTGCTCGGCCTCGATCTTTTCCAGGTATTCGCGGGCGCGGGTCTGGATTTCGGACGCGGTGTCTTCGTCGAAGCCGTCGATCGATGCGATTTCGTCGGCATCGACATAGGCCACTTCCTCGACGCTGGTGAAGCCTTCGGAAGCCAGCACCTGGCCGACCATCTCGTCGACGTCGAGCGATTCCATGAACAGGGTCGAACGCTCGACGAATTCCTTCTGGCGGCGCTCCGACTCTTCCTGCTCGGTCAGGATGTCGATGTCCCAGCCGGTCAGCTGCGAAGCCAGACGCACGTTCTGGCCGCGGCGGCCGATGGCCAGCGACAGCTGATCGTCCGGAACCACCACTTCGATGCGCTCTGCGTCTTCGTCGAGAACGACCTTGGCGACTTCAGCCGGCTGCAGCGCGTTGACGATGAAGGAAGCGGCCGAAGGCGACCACGGAATGATGTCGATCTTTTCGCCCTGGAGCTCGCCGACCACGGCCTGGACGCGCGAACCGCGCATACCGACGCAGGCACCGACCGGATCGATCGAGCTGTCACGCGAAATGACGGCGATCTTGGCGCGCGAGCCGGGGTCGCGGGCAACCGACTTGATCTCGATGATGCCGTCGTAGATCTCCGGCACTTCCATGGTGAACAGCTTCGCCATGAACTGCGGATGGGTACGCGACAGGAAGATCTGCGGGCCGCGCTGTTCGCGGCGCACGTCGTAGACGTAAGCGCGGACGCGGTCGCCGTACTTGTAGTTTTCGCGGGGGATCAACTCGTCGCGGCGGATGATCGCCTCGCCACGACCGAGGTCGACGATGACGTTGCCATATTCGACGCGCTTGACGGTGCCGTTGACGATCTCGCCGATGCGGTCCTTGTATTCGTCATACTGACGGTCGCGCTCGGCTTCGCGCACCTTCTGGACGATGACCTGCTTGGCCGACTGGGCGGCGATTCGGCCAAAATCCATCGGCGGCAGCTGTTCGGCGATGAAGTCGCCGAGCTGGGCGTCGGGGTTGCGCTCGCGCGCCGACGACAATGCGATCTGAGTGGCATAGTCATCGACCTTTTCGACGACTTCCATCAGGCGCTGCAGCTTCATCTCGCCCGTATTGGGGTTGATGTCGGCGCGGATGTTGGTTTCCTGGCCATAACGCGAACGCGCGGCCTTCTGGATCGCATCGGCCATGGCGGCAATGACGATCGACTTGTCGATCGACTTCTCGCGGGCGACCGCGTCGGCGATCTGCAGCAGTTCGAGCCTGTTGGCGCTTACAACCATTGTCTTTCTCCCGGAGCGTTCGGCCAGATCAGGTCCAGCCGCGCGGCTCTATCAATCTTCCGTTTCGGTTTCTTCGTCTTCCGGCGCATCTTCGGCTTCGCCGCGACGCTTCCGTGCTTCCTTGCGCGCCTGATTGTCCTTGCTCAGGGCATCGCGAATGAGATCGTCGGTGAGGATCAGCCGCGCGTCGGAAATCGCCTCGAAAGGGATACGCACGGTCGGCTCCTCGCCGTAGGCAGCCTGGTCACGCTGGAGCAGGAAGCCTTCGTCGTCGACCTCGGCGATCTTGCCGCGGAAGCGCTTGCGGTCGGCAACCATGACCGAAGTCTCCATCTTGACGATGTGACCGATCCAGTTGCCGAAATCCGACTTGCGGACCAGCGGCCGGTCGATGCCCGGCGACGACACTTCCAGATGATACGCCTTTTCGATCGGATCATCGACATCGAGCGCAGGCGAAACCGCGCGGCTCACCTCTTCACAATCCTGGACGGTCATGGTGCCGTCTTCGCGCTCGGTCATGATCTGCAGCGTCAGCCCGTTCTGACCCGACAGGCGGACGCGAACGAGGCGGAAGCCGATCGCGCGAAGGACGGGCTGAACGATCAGGGCGATACGGGCGTCGATGCCGGTCTCGCGGATGATGCGGTCGTCGCCTGTCTGTTCGACTGCGTTTTCGGTCATAGAATCTCCAGACGGTCGGCAGGTAACAAAAAAGAGCGGGACCGGGTGGACCCACTCTTCGTCATACCGACCAAGAATTTGAGGCTGATATAGCCGAAGGCGGCGCGGCTTTCAAGTGCCGGGTCTTCAGCGTCCACCGAAGCTGTTTAGCCGACCATTGCAGCGGATGCATGGCAAACATGCGCTGATGCCCCTACCGCTTCCCTTTGCGTCACCTATATTTGTTGCGTTGCACAAGAAATGATGATGCAGCGCAAAAGAGGATAAAGAGATGAACAACCGCAAGCCCCTTGGCCGCATTGGCGAACTGGTCCGCACCTTTGGTAGCGCCGTTGCTGCCGCAGCAGCCGTCGAGCGCGGTCATCGTCCCAACAACCAGGACCTGGTCATGCTGGGGATTGACCCCCGCCATTTCGACCGCATCCGCAAATACTAAGACTTCGAATTCAGGGTAGAGAGCGCACCGCCGCACCGGGTCATTGGCGATAGCCGAGACCAGTGTGGCCGGGCAGTGCTCCGGAGCGGCAGGTTTTCTGACCGTCGCTCTGTCCCTGAAGTTTCCGCCTCCGTCGCGAGGCAAGCAAAAAGCCGAGGACCGGAAATCCGGACCTCGGCTTTTTCGTTTCTTCGGACCGGGCGAACTCAGTCTTCGTTGGCCCCGAGCTGGGCCAGCAACTTGCCCCGGCCACGGGCGCGCAAATAGAGCGGCAGCAGCACCGCAGTTGCCGCAAGCAGCAGCAGAACCACCGCTATCGGCGAACCCACCAGGATCGACGGGTCGCCTTGGCTGATCGCCAGCGCGCGACGCAGTTGCTGCTCCGCCATCGGCCCCAGGATCAACCCCACGACCACAGGCGCAATCGGATAGCCGAAACGGCGCAATCCGTAGCCGAGAAGGCCGAACGCCAGAAGCATGCCGAGCTCGAAGGTCGACGGATTGGCGCCAATGGTACCAAGCGTCGCAAACAGCAGGATGCCCGCATAGAGCCAGGGTGTCGGGATGGTCAGAAGACGGACCCAGACCCCGATCAGCGGCAGGTTCAGCACCAGAAGCATCAGGTTGGCGACGAGCAGCGAGGCGATCAGGCCCCAAACGAGCTGCGGATTGGTGGCGAATAGCAGCGGCCCTGGCTGCAGGCCGAATTGCTGGAAGCCGGCGAGCATGATCGCAGCCGTCGCCGTGGTCGGCAGGCCAAGCGTCAGCAGCGGCACCAGCGTGCCCGCGGCAGATGCGTTGTTGGCCGCTTCCGGACCCGCCACGCCTTCGATCGCGCCCTTGCCGAACTCTTCGGGCTTTTCAGCGAGGTTCTTTTCGACCGAATACGACAAGAAAGTGCCGATCTCGGCGCCACCGGCCGGCATCGCGCCGATCGGGAAGCCAATGGCAGTTCCGCGCAACCATGGCTTCCAGGAACGGCGCCAGTCTTCGCGCGTCATCCATACCGAACCCTTGATCGCCTGGATGGTCGAATCGCCGCCCTTGCTGGCCGCGACCGAGAGCGCTTCGCCGACGGCAAACAGCGCCACCGCAAGGGTGGTCACCTCGACGCCGTCGAGCAGGTCGGGGATGCCGAAGGCAAGGCGTGCCTGGCCGGTCTGCAGATCGATGCCGATGAGGCCGAGCGTCAGGCCAATGAAAAGTGCCGTCAGGCCGCGCAGCGTCGAATCGCCAAAGGCGGCCGACACGGTCATGAAGGCCAGGATCATCAGCGCGAAATACTCGGCCGGGCCGAAAGACAGCGCCATCTTGACGACTGTCGGGGCGATGAACGCAAGGCCAACGGTGGCGATCAGGCCGGCAACGAACGAGCCGATGGCGGCAGTCGCCAATGCAGGGCCGCCGCGCCCGGCGCGGGCCATCTTGTTGCCTTCCAGCGCCGTGACGATCGAAGCGCTTTCGCCCGGCGTGTTGAGCAGGATCGAGGTGGTCGAGCCGCCATACATGCCGCCATAATAGATGCCGGCGAACATGATCAACGAGCCCGCGGGATCGAGCTTGTAGGTGACCGGCAGCAGCAGGGCCACGGTAAGTGCCGGGCCGATGCCCGGCAGAACGCCGACTGCGGTGCCGAGCGTCACGCCGATGAGCGCATAGAGCATGTTCATCGGCTCGAGAGCCGTGAGCAGTCCTTGCGCCAGCAGAGCAAAGGTATCCATTTAGAGCCGAGCTCCCTTGATAATCGCTCAGAACAACAGGTGTTCGAGCGGGCCGGCGGGCAGCGAGAGCTGCAGTCCCTTGGCGAAAATGACCCAGATGACGAAGGAAAGCACGATGCCGATGGGGATCGTCTTCCACAGAGGGCCGCGGCCGAAGGCACGCGCCGTCGCAGCGAAGAGCAATCCCGTGGCGATCGAGAAGCCAGCCGCCTTGAGCAGCAGCATCTGCGCGGCAAGGCCGCCTACGATCCACAGGATCGGGCTGATTTCCTGATGCTCGCGCTCGGGGAAGTCACCGCGCCAGGCTTCGAAGACCGTCCAGATCGACAGGCCGAACAAAGCTACCGAGATCACGTAGGGAAAGGTGGTCGGGCCGACGCGGGCATAGCTGTTGCCCGCACCATGGCTGGCGGTGCTCCAGGCGATGACAGCGGCCACCACTGCAAGGCCCGCGGCGATGACAAGCGCCGCCCAATCGGGGCGGCGCCTTTCTTGTTGCTGGTTGTCCAGGCTCATTTCACCAGGCCGATGTCTTTCAGGATGGCGGACGTCGCCTCGGTGTCCTTCTTCAGCTGTGCTGCGAAGTCGTCGCCGGCGAGATAGGTGTTGGCCCAGCCCTTGTCAGCGAGGATCTTCGTCCACGAGGCCGAAGTCGCCATCTTTTCGACGTCAGCGAGGACGGCTGCCTTCTGCTCGGCCGAGATGCCGGGAGCAGCAGCGACCATGCGCCAGTTCTGGATCGAGACGTCCACGCCGCCTTCCTTGAAGGTCGGTGCGTCAATGCCTTCGACCTTGGCATCGGAGGAGATGCCGATGATGCGCAGCGTGCCAGCCTTGATCTGCTCGGCGAATTCGCCGTAGCCGGAGATGCCGACGGTCACCTGGCCGCCGAGGATGGCTGCGAGGGCCTCGCCGCCGCCGGAATAGGCGATGTAGTTGACCTTGGTCGGATCGACGCCGACAGCCTTGGCAATCAGGCCAGCCGTGATGTGGTCGGTACCGCCGGCGGAGCCGCCGCCCCAGGAAACCGCACCCGGATCAGCCTTGAGCTTGGCAACGAGGCCAGCCATGTCCTTGATGTCGGAGTTGGCCGGAACGACCAGGGCTTCGTACTCGCCGGTCAGACGGGCAATCGGGGTGACCTGGTCGAGCGTGACAGGCGAGGCATTGGTCAGGATCGCGCCGACCATGACGTAGCCGCCGACGATGAGCTGGGCCGGATCGCCATTGGCCTGGTTGACGAACTGGGCCAGACCGATGGTGCCGCCAGCGCCCGGAACGTTGTTGACCTGGACCGAGCCCGAAATCTTTTCGTCCTGGAGCGCGGTCTGCATCGAACGTGCCGTCTGGTCCCAGCCGCCGCCAGGCGCCGCGGGAGCCATGATCTTGTAGTCGGCCGCAGCGGCCGGCAGGGCGAGCGCGCCCGCAACGATGGATGCCAATACGAACTGCTTCATTGCTGTTCCTCCCTTGCGACCCGCATGCGCGGGGCAAATGCTTTTTTCAGTTTCGAGGCCCGCGCCTGAGGCAGCGTCCCGGAACGTCAAGGGAAGGCATGAACCGTCTATATGAGCCGGCCACTTGTGCAGCGTTTCCGGGCCCCTTTGCTCGGCGAAATTGCGCCGTCGGTAGCCTCTGCGGAAACGTGTTCGAAGTCCTCCCGAACTTTCCGAGCCTCGCCGCCTCCAACGGTTGGGCCGAAACCTCCCTATCGCAGCAACCTGACATCAGACTGACACCAACGCAACAGCTTGGGAACATCGCACAATCAGGGGCTGCGCAACGCCTCGTTCCAGCGCTCGATGAGACGCGTGCGCTTGACCTGGTCGAGATAGACCATCAGGCCGGGGCTGACGGGTACCGGGCGCAATTGTCCGCCCAGCACCTCCTGCATCCTGTTGGCGGTATTCTCGCCCGAGACATCGGGGTTCACCGCTGCGATCTGCAGCTCGCGCGCCATCACCGTCTGGCCCTCGGCCGACATGAAGTATTCGAGATAGCGGCGCCCGAGATCGGGCGAATTGGCCGCCGCCGGCACCAGGCCGATACGCGACATCACCACGGTGTAGTCCTTGGGCAGCACGATGCCGACATCGGGATTGCGTGCCGCCCAATCGGCGGCATAGGAGCCCAGGATGTTGTAGCCGAGCACGAAGCGGCCATCGGCGATGCGTTCTAGGATCGCCCCGCTGGTCGAATAGAGCTTCACGCCCGCTGCTCCCATCGAACGGATCACCGACCAGATGTCGGGATATTGCTCCTGGTCGCGCGCCATGAACATGAAACCGACGCCCGAGCGCTCGATGTCGTAGGTGGCGATGCGGCCATAAACCTTGTCGCCCTGGGCCTTGAGGAAATCGACGAACTGGCCGCGCGTCGCCGGAGGCGGCGCGTCCTTGAAACTCGGCTTGTGGTAGACGAACACCGCCGGCTCGAAGGTCAGCGCATAGGCGGTATCGCGCCAGTTGGCCCAACGCGGCCAGCGGTCGGACAAAGGCAGCCGGCTTTCCTGGGCGTAACCGTCATTGGCGAGCTTGACCTGAAGGTCCATGGCCGAGGAAAAGGCGATGTCGGCGGTGCCCTTGCCGGCGTCGGTCTCGGCGACGACGCGGTCGTAGATATCGGTGGTCAGAAGATCCTCGTAGCGCACGGCGACATCGGGATTGGCCTTCTGGAAGCCGTCGATCATCGGCTTGGCCAGTGGCGCGTCGAGCGAGGAATAAACGACCAGCGTGCGGGCATCCGATGCGCCGTCAAGCGCTGGAAAGACGGTGACCTCGGCCCAGGCGGGCTGTGAAAGGCTAACAAGGGCGGCAAAAATGGCAAGGCGCATGATCGCTTGAACATGCATCAGCCAAGCGAGCGGCACAACGGCGAAGCGCTATAGATGGGTGGAAGGGGCTCTGGACCTTTGCCTATCGAATAGGCATCGTCGCAGGAGCGGGCAAGGGAGAATTCGGGTGCGCATTCTGGTGGTGGAGGATAACGCGACGCTGGCCGGGGGGCTTGCGTCGGTGCTCAAGGGAAGCGGCTACGCCGTCGACGTGGTCGGCGACGGTGCGTCGGCGGTTGCCGTGCTCGCCACCGAGCGCTTCGACCTCGTGATTCTCGACCTCAACCTGCCCGAGATGGACGGGCTCGACGTGCTGCGCACCATGCGCGGGCGCCAGCATGACGCCGCCGTGCTGATCCTGTCGGCCAGGCATTCGCTCGACGAGCGGGTCAAGGGGCTCGATCTCGGTGCCGACGACTACATGGTCAAGCCGTTCGATGTCGGCGAACTGGAAGCCCGGGTGCGCACGCTTTTGCGCCGCCGCGCGGGGCTCAAGGCCGCGACCGTCTCCTTCGGCGAGGTCGCGCTCGACCTCAACACGCGCAGCTTTTCCTCGAACGGAGCTGCCATCGACATTCCGGCGCGCGAACTCGCGCTGCTCGAAACACTGTTCATGCGCGCCGGCAAGGTCGTCGCCAAGCAGGCGATCATCGAATCGCTCGCCGGCTTCGACGAGGATCTGAGCGCCAACGCCATCGAGCAATATGTCAGCCGCCTGCGCAAGCGCCTGGTTCCCTACGGGCTGACGGTGAGGACCGCGCGCGGCATCGGCTATTATCTCGAAAAGCTGCCCAGCCCCTGATGGTGAGCACCAAACCCTATTCACTGCGCAGCCGGCTGCTGCTGTGGCTCTTGGTGCCCCTGGTCACCATCGGCCTGATCGCGCTCGTCGACACCTATCGCGAGGCAGTGGACACCGCGAACGCCGTCTCCGACCGCGTTTTGGCCGGCTCGGCACTGGCGATCGCCGAGCGCGTGGTGGTGGCCGAAGACGGCGTCCTTGAGGTCGACATCCCCTATGTCGCGCTCGAAATGCTGACCTCGGCGGCGCAGGACCGTGTCTTCTACCGAGTCGACGGTCCGCAGGGGTTCATCACCGGCTACCAGAACCTGCCCGTCATCCAGGGGCTCGAACAGGAAGAAAGCGGATATGCCGACGCGAATTTCCGTGGCGAGCCGATCCGGCTGAGCTCGCTCTCGCGCGCCGCCTCGACGGGTGCGACCTCAATACCCTTCGTCGTCACCATCGCCGAAACGACCATTGCCCGCACGCAGCTGGCGCAGACGATCCTTCTGCGTTCGGCGCTCAGGCTGGCCATCCTGATCGGCAGTGCGGCTGCCATTGTCTGGTTCGCCGTCACCTTTTCGCTCAAGCCGCTCTACCGGCTGCGCGATGCGATCGCCGAACGCAACCCCGACGACCTGCACCCGATCGAGCAATCTGTCCCCAAGGAGGTGCGCGGACTGGTCGACACCGTCAATTCGTTCATGGGCCGGCTCGGTTCGGCGCTTGGCGCCATGCGGCATTTCACCGGCAATGCCAGCCATCAGCTACGTACGCCGCTCACCATCATCCGCACCCAGCTTGCGCTGGCCTCGCGCGCGCACTCGCTAGAAGAGGCGCGGCAGGCGGCCCGCATGGGCGATGAGGCGGTCGCCCACGCCGAACGCGTCATCGCCCAGCTTTTGCTGCTCGCCAAGGTCGACGAAGCGGCGTCGGACAGGCTCAAGAACCTCGGCGCGGTCGACCTGACCGAACTCGCACGGACGCTCACCGCCGACCGCGTCACCCAGGCCCATGCAGCCGGCATCGATCTCGGTTTTGACGGGGAAAAGGCACTGTTCGTGCGCGGCGAACCGATGCTGCTCAGCGAAATGATCCGCAACCTGCTCGAAAACGTGCTTGCCTATGCCGGCAGCGGGGCGGAAGCCACCGTCAAGGTGGTCGAAAGAGGAGCTGATGTCGTGCTGGAGGTCGAAGACACCGGGCCCGGCATCCCTGCCTCGGAAATCGAAAACGTGCGTCAGCGTTTCGTGCGCGGCCGCTCGGGCGAAAAGCCCGGTGCCGGCCTCGGCCTGCCGATCGTGGAAGAGATCGCGGCGCTGTTCGGCGGACGGCTGGAGCTATCGGCCGGCGCCGGCGACCGTGGGCTCAGGGTGCGGGTGGCGTTTGCGGCAGCGTAATCGGCCGTCAAACGATGAACGCTGAAGCTTGATTGATTGCGGTTGGCCGGTCGTGCGTCCTTCGACAAGCTCAGGATGAGGACCGTGTGTGCTGCCGGCAGTCCAGACCGGCGGCTGACGGAGCAGAGTGTCAGCGTCAACCTGCCTCATCCTGAGCTTGTCGAAGGACGCACGACCAGCCAAATCAAGCTTCAGAATTGATGACGACCGCAGCTCTCAACTACACCCTGACGAACGTCAGATAGGCCGGGGTGCGGTTTTCGCGGATCGCCTTGGCCTCGTAGCGCGTACGGGTCCAGCCCTCGTAGGGCGTGTGCCAGTCTTTGGCATCGGCCGCCTGCCACTCGAAGGCGGGGTAGGCGCGGCAGTGCAGCAGCGTCCAGTTGACGTAGGTGTCGATGTCAGATGCAAAGCGGAACTTCGCGCCGCTTTTCAGCACGCGGGCGAAGCGGTCGAGATTGACCGGGCTTACGAAGCGGCGCTTCCAGTGCTTCTTCTTCCGCCACGGATCGGGATACAGAAGGTCGATGCCGTCGAGCGACGCCTGCGGCAGCCAGTCGAGCAGCTGCGTGGCGTCTTCGTCATAGAGGCGGATGTTGGCGAGCGGGTGTTCGTCGAGCACAGCCGTCATCTTGGCCATGCCGTTGACGAAGGGTTCGATGCCGATGAAGCCCGTATCCGGATTGTTGGTGGCGATATGGCGAAGGTGTTCGCCGCCGCCAAAGCCGATCTCAAGCCTGACCTTGGAAACGTTGGCTTCAAACATCGTGCGAAGGTCGGCAGGGGCGGCCACGCCAAGGTCGATGCCAAGGCGGGCCAATCCTGTTTCAAGCGCCTCCGCCTGATGAGGGCGGATGGGCTTGCCGCGCCGACGCCCGAAGAAGGCTTCCGTCGAGCGGCTGCGGCGCGGTTCTTGTTCCATTGATACCACGGTCGCCTTAGGCGGCGACCGCTTCCTTGATTGCCTTTACCAGATCGGTCTTTTCCCATGAGAAAGAACCGTCGCGACCAGCCTTGCGGCCGAAATGGCCGTAGGACGAGGTCTTGGCGTAGATCGGCTTGTTGAGGTCGAGGTGACGGCGGATGCCCGACGGCGACAGGTCCATGACCTGGCGCAGCGCATCTTCCAGCACCGCCTCGTCAACCTTGCCGGTGCCGTGCAGGTCGACATAGACCGACAGCGGCTGGGCAACGCCGATGGCGTAGGACAGCTGGATGGTGCAGCGATCGGCGAGCTTGGCCGCTACCACGTTCTTGGCGAGGTAGCGTGCGGCATAGGCCGCCGAACGGTCGACCTTGGTGGTGTCCTTGCCGGAGAACGCGCCGCCGCCATGCGGGGCAGCGCCGCCGTAGGTGTCGACGATGATCTTGCGGCCGGTCAGGCCTGCGTCGCCATCGGGACCGCCGATGACGAACTTGCCGGTCGGGTTGATGTACCAGTTGCAGTCGTTGGCGATTTCGAGGTCGCCAAGGGCTTCGCGGATATAAGGTTCCACGACCTTGCGGACCTTGCCCGAATCCCAGCTGCCGTCGAGGTGCTGGGTGGAGAGCACGATCTGCGTGACTTCGTGGGCCTTGCCGTCCTGGTAGCGCACGGTGACCTGGCTCTTGGCGTCGGGGCCGAGCTTGCCGACCTCGCCCTGGCCTTCGTGGCGGGCGGAAGCCAGCAGTTCCAGGATCTTGTGGCTGTAGTAGATCGGCGCCGGCATCAGATCAGGCGTCTCGCGGCAGGCATAGCCGAACATGATGCCCTGGTCGCCCGCGCCCTCTTCGCCCTGGCGGTCGGCAGCGCTGTCGACGCCCTGGCCGATGTCAGGCGACTGGCCGTGCAGCAGCACGTCGATGCGGGCGGTCTTCCAGTGGAAGCCGGCCTGCTCATAGCCGATCGCGCGGATGGCCTTGCGGGCCACCGCCTTGAACTTGGACGGGTTGACCACCGGATGGCCGGCGGCATCCTTCACGATCTGGCCGTTCTTGTCTTTCTTGAGCAGCGTGTCGGGCACGCGCACTTCGCCGGCGATCACGACGCGGTTGGTGGTTGCCAGAGTTTCACAGGCAACGCGGACCTTCCACGGATCCATGCCGGTCTTTTTGGCTTCACGGTAGACGAGATCGACGATCTCGTCGGAAATGCGGTCGCACACCTTGTCAGGGTGGCCTTCGGATACGGACTCGGAAGTGAAAAGATAATTCTGCCGCTGCACGGGATGTCCCCTCTAGAAAGCGATCGGCGCTATGCCGATCTTTTGGCGCGACACGTGTTAGCGAAGCCTGCCAGACCTCGTCAAGCAGGCTTTCGTCGCGGAATGCTAGTTAGGCAATAGGCGTGGCGACGGCGCATCGCCGTCGCTGGCGCGCATCAGCCCGAAAATCGGATCGATTTCGGAAGGCATGATGCACAGTTTCAGACACTTGGAGCGTCCCTGCGTGTCCACTTGGACGCGCGGCGCCCCTGCGTTACTGCTCTTCGTCGTCGGCCAGCACCTTGGCCAATTCGATAACTTTGCGCCGGACCTTGGGGTTGGAAATCCGGGCAAAGGCGCGGTTGAGCTGCAGGCCTTCGGCGCTCGAAAGAAAATCGACCACGAAGGAAGAAGAATCTTCCGCCAGCCCTTTATGTTCGACCCCGTCGGCGCCCGGAGCGTCCTCAAAAAAGAAAGCGACCGGAACACTGAGGATCTGAGCGATGGCCTGAAGCCGACTCGCTCCGACGCGATTTGTTCCTTTTTCGTATTTTTGAATCTGCTGAAAGGTAATCCCTAAGCTCTCTCCTAGCTTTTCCTGGCTCATTCCCAGCATATTGCGTCGCAGGCGAATTCTACCGCCGACGTATACGTCGGTCGGATTTGGTTTTTTCTTGTTTTCTTTTTCCACTGTCTTTCCTCGCCGGATTCTTCCAGCTTGTTATTTGGGCAGATGCCCATTTCCGGGCAATTTATAACGCTCCGACATGAACGCCGTTTGGCACAGCCCTAGGCTGCGCGGCTGCATATGAGTTTCTAACAATCGCAGTGTCAATTCGCCCTGAGCCTTTGTCTGAGCTTCAAGCCAGTTGCCGTTACGGCAACGAGGAACATGATCAGGAAACCGTTAACGCGCGAAAACGGCGCCGAGGCGGCGCCAGCGGCGGCCACCGGAAGCGAGAAATCGATGGTGCCGCGAACATTCATCGCAAGTGCATCCACAACTCGCCCGCTTGGGTCGACAATGCCGGAAATTCCTGTGTTGGCCGCTCGCAGGACCGGCAATCCGTTTTCGACCGCGCGGATCTGTGACTGCCGGAAATGCTGATAGGGGCCCGGAGTGTCGCCAAACCACGCGTCGTTGGTGACATTCACCATAATCTGAGTTGACGCGGCGTCAACTGCCACAAGCCGGGGGAAAATTATTTCGTAACAAATGAAGGCGGAGGCCTTGAGCCCGCCTGGCAGATCGAGTGCCTGGCGGTTTGTGCCGGCGGTGAAATTCATCGGCCCGGCCACAAGCTGGGTGAGCCCGATGCGCTCCATCACGCCGGCGAACGGGATATATTCGCCGAAGGGAACAAGGTGGACCTTGTCGACCGCATCGACGATCTCGCCCTTGTCGTTGATGCTGACGACGGAGTTGTAGTAGCGCGCTTCCTCGCCGGCACCCGACTGCCCCTCTTCGCGTACCGTTCCGGCCATCAGCATCTGGCCTTCCGCCAGCATGTCGCCGATCGCAACCAGTGCATCGGGCCGCTCGGTAAACAGGAACGGCACCGAGGTCTCTGGCCAGATGATCAGGTCTGGCTTGTTGGCACCCGGTTTCGGCGCCTCGGCCGACAGTTGCAGCATGCTGGCAAAGATGCGGTCGCGGACCCGGCCATCCCATTTTTCGCTGAGGTCGATATTGGGCTGGACGATACGCACGTTAATGTTGCGGCCGGCGGGCGCGGCCGGTGCCGAAAGCCTGTAAAAGCCATGGGCGGCGTGCGCGGCGACCAGCACCGCCGCCAGAGACAAGCCGAGCTTGAGGTTGCGCCGGTCGGCGAGCAGCGCGGGCATGGCGAAGACGAAGACGGCCAGAACGTTCATGCCGGTCACGCCGACTACCGTCACGCTCTGCATGAACAGCGGCACCGGCATGGCGGCAAAGCCAAGCGGGTTCCACGGAAACCCGGTGAACAGGAAGGTGCGCAGCCATTCGGTCAGGCCGAAGGCGAAGGCAAGTGCCGCGATGCGGCCGATGCCGTCGCTCCATAACAGCCGCGCCAAGGCGGCGGCGAAGCCGTAGAAAAAGGCCAGGATCAGCGGAATGCCGACGACGGCAAAGGGCAGCGCCCAGGCAAAGCTCTCGGCCTCGACCAGAAGCGCGCCACCGACCCACCATAGTCCTGCGAGGAAGTAGCCGAAGCCGAACCACCAGCCGGTAGCAAAGGCCGGCATGAGGCGGCGCAAAAAGCCTGCGGGCCTGTCGGCCACGGCACCGTCAAGCAGCCAGACCAGGATCGGGAAGGAAACAAAGCAGGCCGCGAAAAAATCGTATGGCGCCTGCCCCAGAACGGCAAAGGCGCCGGCCACAAAGGCTACCAGTGCTCTTTTCCATCCCCACAGCAGAATTATCTGCCCAGCATGACGCTCCATCCGTGCCCCTCGTCCAGAATCACGGATTGAAGGTGTAGCAGCACCGCAAGGCGGTACCAAATGGCGGACCGCCTTTGCGGGACAGGTTCACGCCTGTTCAGCCTTGGCGCGGCGGCGGCGCTCGCTCTTGAGGCTATGGACGATGCGAACACGCTTCACGCGGCGCGGGTCGGCATCGAGCACGTGGAATTCGAAGCTCGGGATCGCCTGCACGACCTCGCCACGCGCCGGCACGCGGCCGAGGGCGTTGAAGATCATGCCGCCGATGGTATCGACATATTCGCTATGTTCGCCCGGCGAGAACTCCTCGCCCAAAACCTTCGCGACCTCCTCGATCTCGGCCTTGCCGTCGACGACGTAAACGCCGTCTCCCGCCTGGGTGATCATGGGCTCGTCGTCGTCGTGTTCGTCTTCGATGTCGCCGACGACCATCTCGACGATGTCCTCGAGCGAAACCAGCCCGTCGGTGCCGCCATATTCGTCGATGACCAGCGCCATCTGGGTGCGCGTCGCCTGCATGCGGCTCATCAGGTCCGAGGCCAGCATCGACGGCGGCACGAACAGCACCGTGCGGATCAGATTGAGGTCGCCGATCGTGCGCTTGAGGTCGACCTGGGCGAGGTCGATCTGCACGTCTGCAGGCTGCGTCTTGCGTGCCCTGCCCTTCTTGACGCGCGCGCCACGGGTGATGTGGGCGAGCACGTCACGGATATGGACCATGCCGCGCGGATCGTCGAGCGTCTCGACATAGACCGGCATGCGCGAATGCCCGGACTGTTCGAACACCGAAAGCAGTTCGCCAAGCGTCGTCGACAGCTCGATCGCCTCGATGTCGGCGCGCGGCACCATCACGTCCTCGACCCTGACTTCGCGGAGCCTGAGGATATTGTTGAGCATGGCCCGTTCGCCGGGCGAAAACGAATCGGCGTCGCTGCCGGTTTCGGCCAGCGCGTCGACAATTTCCTCACGGATATTGGTACCGTTGCTACGGTGACGGAACAGTCTGGTCAGCCGCTCGATAAAGGAAGGCCGTTCGGCCTGGATGTCGTGCGTCGCTTGTAACGGCGCACTGCTACTAGGTCCGTCCTCGTTCTGGTCGGAGGCCTTTGCCGCGGTTCCCGCTTCGGGCGTGGCGGCAGTCTCTGTTTTGTCGTTCATCGTCTTCCGGTCGTTGATCGCCCCTGTTACGCGTAGGGATCGGGAATGGCAAGCCTCGCCAGTGCCTGGCGTTCCAGGGCCTCCATCTCCTCGGCCTCCTCGTCACTCTCGTGATCATACCCCAAAAGATGCAGGAGTCCGTGGATTATGAGGTGGGTGATGTGGTTTTCGAGCGGCTTTTGTTCAAGCTCGGCCTCGCGCACCACCGTCTCATAGGCCAAGACGATGTCGCCGAGCATCGGCGGCAGCGCATCGCCCGGGGCCATGGGAAAGGCCGGGAAAGACAAGACATTGGTAGGCTTGTCCTTTTGGCGCCACTCGGCGTTGAGGCTCTGGATACTGTCGTCGTCGGTGAAAACCAGGCTGAGTTCGACGCCATCGACGACATCCACCTCGGCCTCGGCCAGGGCGGCGGGCACGGCCCGGTCGACCAGCGCCCGAAGCGCGTCCTCGCTCGGCCATGCGCCTTGCTCGATCATCAGGTCGATGTCGAGGCCGCCCTCCACGGCGGAGGGCGCCGGTGTCTTGTTGTCAGCTGTCACCAAATCGTTCCCGGTCAGCCCTCGGTGCCAAGCCCGCGCGCGACCTTGCCGTCACGGTCATAGGCCCTGACGATCTCGGCGACGAGCGGATGGCGGACCACGTCGGTGTCGTTGAAGCGCACCGTCACCGCCCCCGGCACGCCGTCGAGGATGCGCAAGGCCTCGACCAGGCCCGACTTGGTGTTGGGCGGCAGGTCGATCTGGGTCGGATCGCCGGTTATGATCATGCGCGACCCCTCGCCGAGACGGGTCAGGAACATCTTCATCTGCATCGAGGTGGTGTTCTGCGCCTCGTCGAGAATGACGGCCGAATGGGCCAGCGTGCGACCCCGCATGAAGGCGAGCGGCGCGATCTCGATGACTTCCGCGGCGATGGCGCGCTCGACCTTGTCGGCCGGCATCATGTCGTAGAGCGCGTCATAGAGCGGACGCAGATAGGGATCGACCTTTTCCTTCATGTCGCCGGGCAAAAAGCCCAGTCGCTCGCCCGCCTCCACCGCCGGCCGCGACAGGATGATGCGCTCGACCATGCCGCGCTCGAGCAGCATGGCGGCATGCGCAACCGCGAGATAGGTCTTGCCGGTGCCGGCGGGGCCGATGCCGAACACCAGCTCGGCGCGCTCGAGCGCGCGCATATAGGCGTCCTGGTTGAGCGAGCGGGCATAGATCGTGCGCTTGCGCGTCGAAATCTGCGCCGCCGCCATCTTGCCCTTGCGCTCCAGCGTCGGCAGCGTCAGCTGGTCGTCGGGGGCTACCGCCATGCGCACGGCGCCGTCTACGTCGGATTGCGCCACTTCGCCGCCTTTCTGCAGGATGGCATAAAGATGATCGAGGGCGCGGCGCGCCTGTTCGGCGGATGTCGCACTGCCCTTGATGGTCAGCTGGTTGCCGCGCGAACGAATGTCGACGCCGAGCTTCTGTTCGAGACGAGCCAGATTCTCGTCGAACTGGCCATAAAGCGCACTGGCTAGCTTGTTGTTGTCGAAGGTCAGTACGATGTGCGCCATGTCAGACGCCCCGGAGGGCAGGTTCTTGAGTTCAGCAGCGCTCAACCGTCTCTCCTCATCTGCCGTACGGCCGCTCAGACCGTTTCGGCGAACAGGCTGTTGGTGCCTGTCTTCGTGATTCGCACATTGATAATGTCACCGATTTCGCCGGCCTTTTCATCAACAATAACCGGCTGCAGCCAAGGTGAGCGTCCGACGATCTGTCCGGGCTCGCGGCCGGGCTTTTCGATCAGCGTCGAAATGGTCTGTCCGACCAGCCCGTCGGCGAAGGCATGCTGCTGCTGGGTGATCAGCTGCTGCAGCCTTTGCAGCCGCTCGTCCTTCACCTTTTCCTCGACATGGCCGTCCATGTCCGCACCCGGCGTTCCCGGACGCGGCGAATATTTGAACGAATAGGCCGAGGCATAGTTGGTGGCGCGCACGATCTGCATCGTAGCCTCGAAATCGGCATCCGTCTCGCCCGGAAAACCGACGATGAAATCGCCCGACATCGCGATGTCGGGGCGTGCAGTGCGGATGCGGTCGATCAGCCTGAGATAGTCGGCCGCCGTGTGCCGGCGGTTCATCGCCTTGAGGATGCGATCCGAGCCAGACTGCACCGGCAGATGCAGATAGGGCATCAGCGCGCCGAGATCGCGATGGGCCGCTATCAGCTCGTCATCCATGTCGCGCGGATGGCTGGTGGTGTAGCGGAGCCGTGCCAGGCCCGGGATCTCGGCAAGGCGATAAAGCAGCCTGCCAAGCCCCCATTCCTTGCCGTCGGCACCTTCGCCATGCCAGGCGTTGACGTTTTGCCCCAGCAGCGTGACCTCGCGCACGCCGGCTTCGGCCAGCCGTTCGGCCTCGGCAACGATCTGGGCGACCGAGCGCGATACCTCCGAGCCCCTGGTATAAGGCACCACGCAGAATGTGCAGAACTTGTCGCAACCTTCCTGCACGGTCAGGAAGGCCGTGACGCCGCGCTTGGCAACCTCGGCCTTCTTCGGCTGGGGCAGGTGCTCGAACTTGTCTTCGAGCGCATATTCGGTCTCGACGACCTTCTGGCCGCCGCGCGCGCGCTTCACCACATCGGGCAAGCGATGATAGGTCTGCGGGCCGACCACCAGGTCGACAGCCGAAGCGCGGCGCAGGATTTCGCGGCCTTCGGCCTGGGCAACGCAGCCGGTGACGCCGACGATCAACTCGCGGCCGGCTTCAGCCCGCTCGGTCTTGAGCTTGCCCAGGCGTCCAAGCTGCGAATAGACCTTTTCGGCGGCTTTTTCGCGGATGTGGCAGGTGTTGAGCAAAATGAGATCGGCGTCTTCGATCGTCTCGGTCGCCGCATAGCCGTCGGCGCTCAGCGCATCGCTCATGCGCTGTGAGTCGTAGACGTTCATCTGGCAGCCATAGGTCTTGATGAAGACCTTCTTGGCCGCGGCGGCAGCGCCGGCCGGCATGATTTCGGAGATATCGTCGAGTTCCATGCGGCGCCTCATAGCGCCTTTCCGCGGCAAAAAACAGACCGTTTAGGCCTGGCGCGCCAGCACCGGCGGAGCGAGGGACTGCAGCATCATCTCGCGCACCCGCTCTTCCATCAGCCGGGTCGCTTCCTTGCGGCTCGACTTGGCCGAAAAATCGATCGGCTCACCAAAACGGATTTCGACGTCGAGCCCGCCCTCCGCCAGCAACTGGCCAACATGCGGCACCAGGTCCATGTCGCCGATCCAGCTGGCGATCGGACGATGCTGGCGGCCCAATGGAATGCCGTGGATACGGGTATAGGCGATCGATACCGGCTGGATCACGACATGTTCGGCCGCGCCTTCGGCAATCGCCATCGAGGCTGCGCCAAACAACGTGCTCTTGAACGGCAACAGCAGGTTTCCGTCGCCGGTGCTGCCCTCGGCAAACAGCACCATGGCATTGCCGGCGGCCAGGCGCTGGGCGATCTCGCTCGCCTGGTCGCCCGACTTGCGCTTGCGTTCGCGCTCGATGAACACCGTGCGTTGCAGCCGCGACAGGAAACCGAAGATCGGCCAGCCGTTCAGCTCCGACTTGGCGATGAAGGTGCAATCGACCAAGGAGCCGAGCGCCATGATGTCGGTCCAGGAGATGTGGTTGGACGCGATCATCAGAGGCCGGGTCTCGACCATCTCGCCGACCATGCGCACGCGCATGCCGAGCGCTCGCAGCATGGCGCGGTGCCAGATCTTCAGGATCACGGTTTCCGGCCACAGGCCGGTCTTCATCGAGATGACCTGCAGCGGCACAAGCACCAGCGAGGCCGCAACCATCCAAGAGAGCGCGAGCCCCGTACGGATCTTTCCGATCATGTAGTGCTCGACGCCTCTTTCAATCTGGGCTTCTGGCTAGCGAAGATCGAGCCGCATGACAAGCGCGCCGGTCGCGCCCTGCGCCGACTGGTAGTAATTCGGGCGCTTGCCGACCTCATGGAAGCCGAACTTGCGATAGAGGCCGATTGCCGGCGCATTGGTCTCATCGACCTCAAGGAACAGCGCCTCGGCGCGCTGGGCGTGCAGTTCCCGCAGTACGGCATCCATCAGCCGCCATCCCAGTCCATGGCGCCGATGCGACCGCGACACGGCGATCGTCAGGATCTCCGCCTCGCCCGCTGCCAGCCGCGCCAGCACGAAACCTGCAGGAGCTTCCGCGCCATGTCCGATCTCGCGCACGGCGAAGCCGAACACCGTGTCCTGCTCGAGCAGCGACGAGAACTCCTCGCCCGACCATGGACGCACGAAGTCCTCGCGATGCAAGGGAGCGATGGCCGCGCTGTCATCGAGTGAAAGCGACTGAAGCGCATAGTCTCGGCGCAGCGGCCAGAACGGTAGTTTCATTTCTGTTCCCTCGGCAGCACGAAGCCGGTCTGCGGCTTGACATCCGGCGCGCGGAGATAGACGGGCCTTGGCCGTTCGCCTGGCTCCTTGCCAGCGGCAAGGAGCGCATAGGTGCCGATGTCGGCGGTCGCAAGCATGGGGCCGAAGGCAAACGCCTTGTCGACCACGACCGCGTCGGCGACCAATCGGGCCGCGGTGCCGGCCAATGCCATCTGTCCGGAAGCTGCAATCTCGGCGGCTTGCGTCAGGGTCAGCATGACAGGCTCGCGCAGCTCAGCACCCTGCTCGTCATAGAAGGCAGCATGGATTTCCTCGCGCCCGGCGTCGAGCGCGGCAAGAACCGGGATCGGCCCGAGAGCATCACGCGTTTCCTGCGCCAGGGCCTCAAGCGTGGTGACGCCGATTGCGGGCACCTTCAGCGCAAGCGAAAAACCCCGCGCTGCCGACACAGCGACCCGCACGCCGGTGAAGGAACCAGGACCGGTCGAAACGGCCACCCGTCCGAGATCTCCATAGCCCTTGCCAGCCTGGGCTAACGCCTCGTCGATGACAGCCATTAGATGCTCGGCATGACCCTTGCCGAGGTCGCGTACGGACCGGCCAAGTTCCTTGGCAGTATCCGTGTCATAGACGTTGGCGGCGCAGAGGCTTGCGGCACAGTCGATTGCCAGGACGATCATGATATTGGCCGCCTTGTGTTCCCAAGGAAACGCTCCTCCGCATCCCCCTCTGGCCGGAGGCCGGAGGGGGTGTCACAGAACGCTGTCATCAGATCCAATTTACCACGGACTGCTTAGCATTCCGTTGGCAAAGCTCAGACTTTCGCCTTCGCCTTGAGCTCGAGCCTGCGCTTGTGGAGCACCGGCTCGGTGTAGCCGTTGGGCTGGGCGCGGCCTTCGAAGACGAGGTCGCAGGCGGCGCGGAAGGCGGTCGACTGGTCGAACTCGGGCGCCATCGGCTGGTAGAGCGGGTCGCCGACATTCTGGCGGTCGACGATCGCTGCCATGCGCTGCAAGGAATCCATCACCTGGATGTGCGAGCACACGTCGTGGCGCAGCCAGTTGGCGATGTGCTGGGAGGAGATGCGCAAGGTGGCGCGGTCTTCCATCAGGCCGACGTCGTTGATGTCGGGAACCTTGGAGCAGCCGACGCCCTGGTCGATCCAGCGCACGACGTAGCCCAAAATGCCCTGCGCGTTGTTGTCGAGTTCGCGCTGGATCTCGTCGGGCGTCCAGTTGGGACGGACAACGACAGGCACCGACAGGATGTCGTCGAGCCGCGCCTTGGGGCGGGACTTGAGCTGGTCCTGGACCGCGAACACGTCGACCTTGTGATAGTGCGTGGCATGCAGCGTCGCTGCCGTCGGCGACGGCACCCAGGCGGTGTTGGCGCCGGCCTTGGGATGAGCGATCTTCTGCTCCAGCATCGCCGCCATCAAATCGGGCATCGCCCACATGCCCTTGCCGATCTGGGCGTGGCCGGACAGGCCGCATTCGAGCCCGGTGTCGACGTTCCAGGCCTCATAGGCATTGATCCACGGCGCCTGCTTCATGTCGCCCTTGCGCACCATCGGGCCCGCCTCCATCGAGGTGTGGATCTCGTCGCCGGTGCGGTCGAGGAAGCCGGTGTTGATGAACACAACGCGTTCCTTGGCAGCACGGATGCATTCCTTGAGGTTGACGGTGGTGCGCCGCTCCTCGTCCATGATGCCCATCTTGATGGTTTTCCGCGGCATGCCGACGAGGCGCTCGACGCGGTCGAAGATTTCGACCGCGAAGGCGACTTCCTCGGGGCCGTGCATCTTCGGCTTGACCACATACATCGAACCGGCACGGGAATTGGCGCGGCGGCCGTTCTGACCGACATCGTGCAGGGCGATGAGTGCCGTGATCGCCGCGTCCATGATGCCCTCGGGCACTTCATAACCGTCGCGGTCGAGGATCGCCGGGTTGGTCATCAGGTGGCCGACATT
>NZ_QGGX01000009.1 GCF_003148805.1 Aminobacter sp. AP02 | reverse complement strand
CTGATCGACCCTGATCGTCTTCGGATAGCCGATCCGAGGGCAGACTTGTTCCAGCGTCCTGACCACGTCCTCTGCTCGGTAGCTGAAGCGCGGGTCGAGCACCGGCACGTAGCGCGAGAACGTATCGACGACCGTCAGGACGCGGATCTTCTTGCCCGTCGCGAGTTGGTCGTGAACGAAGTCCATCGCCCACACGTCGTTGGGCTCGACGGCCGGCTGGCGATCGTCTCGCAGCTTCGCCTTCACGCGCCTTTTCGGTGTCTTGTTCCTCAATTGAAGCCCTAAGTCCCTGTAAATCCGATAGGTCCGCTTCATGTTGATGTCCCAGCCCTCGCGCGTGAGCATCACGTGCACGCGCCGGTAGCCATAACGAACCCGCGTTGCGCAGATGTCTTTGATCCGAGCTTCGATGCCGGCCTGATCGCGGCGACGGGACTTGTAGTGATAGGTCGAGGTGTCGAACTCCAGAACCCGGCATGCTCGCCGGATCGACACGTTCCACTCAGTACAAGTATCCGCCACCAGCTCGCGTTTGCGACCAGGCCTCACAGTTTTCGGCGGATCACGTCCTGCAGCATCTCCTTGTCCAGCGACAGGTCGGCGACCAGCTTCCTCAGCTTGCCGTTCTCATCCTCCAGCTGCTTCAGTCGCTTCATCTCCGTTGGCAGCAGCCCGTCATATTTCTTTTTCCAGTTGAAGTAGGTTGCCTGGCTGATCCCGGCACGGCGGCAGATCTCCGCCACCGGAATGCCGTCAGCTCCCTGCTTCAGAATGAACGCCTTCTGTACGTCCGAAAACTTCGATGCCTTCATCGCTCTCCGCTCCTCTCCCAACCGGGAAACTACAGCGGAAAACTCCAATTCTGAACGGTCCAGTTTCCGGGGATCAGAGCAATTTCAACCAGTTTTCATGAGGGTCATGGCCGAGCATGCACGGGCCCGGCATGGGCCTGCACACCATCATTTGCAAGTTTGGAGATGTCGCCTGGCGCCAAGCAACGGCATCGTCCGCCTGTGCTTGGCAATCTTTCCAACAACCTCAGGCCCAAACGGGCGGGGTTTATCTGGAGTCTGAGGTCGACCGAAAGCCTGACTTTTTGCGTCTGCTTGTCGCCTCTGAGTGTCGTTAGACCCGAAACGACCAGAACAAGCAGGCCAGCGTGGCTCCGCCGAAGATGGCGAAGGACAGGCTTCGTAAGAGGATGTTGCGCCGGAGTTCGTTCATCGCCAGATGGCACCCGACGATGGCGGCGACGAACAGGAAGCGCCAGTCGAGCAGGGCCCATGGCGCGCTTGCCTGGCCAAAGGCCCAGCGCGCTGCTAGGCAGCCGACGATCGTTGCGAACAGCGCGATGACAACCCAATGGATGGTATCGGCCGCGTTGAGCAAAACCATGCTTGCCGCCTTGAGCGGCAGGATCATCATCAGCATGCTGGCAAAGAAGTAGACTGCCGCCAATGGCAGGAACTTGTCGGCATTGGCGATGCCGTCCAGGCGCTTCACGCCGGTGACGCCGAACGGATAACCGTGCCGCGCCACCGCTAGGCTGAGTGCCATCAACAACGCCGTCAAGACGGCGACGAGGGCAAATGAGGTGGCGGCCTTGTTCATGGTGGTTCCAGCGGTTCGCGAATCGGCTGCATCTTGGGTAGCGTAGCTGCGCTGGCTTTTCCAACGATGAGGCCGCGTTTGGGCGGGGGTTGATCGTTGCCGTTGCCAGCACTCGGGCCAAGCACCTGCACCACTCCACATTTGTCCAGATTTTTTGCCGAGCGCCGCCCTTGATGCTTAGGGCAATCTAACGGGCGTTCTTCGGCAAGCCGGCCCTCAACTTGCACCGCTGCCCGATTGCCGCCGAAATGCCGAGGCATCTCATCGCTTGAAGGGACTCGGCGATCAGGCGTCACAAGCGCCATGGATCGATATTTGCCGTCGCGCATTGTACGTGGGGCGGCCAATTCAAGCTTTTTCGGAGAGATGGTGATGAAGAAACTGGCCTTGTGTCTTGCTCTGCTGGTGCCGCTGGCAGCCTGTTCGCAAACCCAGCAGGGTGCAGCTATTGGCGGCCTCGGCGGCGCAGCGATCGGCAGTGCAGTTGCCGCCCCCGGAAACCGTACGGAAGGTGCGCTCGTTGGCGGTGCGGTGGGTGCCGTCGCCGGTGGCCTGATTGGCCACGCCAACGAGCCCAACCAGTGCCGCTACCGCGACCGCTATGGCCGCACCTATGTCGCGCCATGCCAGCGCGGCTATTGAGCCGGCAATCCCACAAGACGATAGGCCGAAGGCGCTGACGCGCCTTCGGCCTTTTCCTTCGGTAGGCAGCCAGCTTGTTATCCATTTGTTTTCAAAAAAGTAATTGCGATGACTTGCGGTGTTTTCATCACAGGCTGAAGCAATCCGCCATGGAATTTGGTTGCCGCTGAGGACAAAAATGCTCCGCGCGCCGGTACCGCGGCAAAGCCGTTCCACAATCTTGCCAAAATTAGCAATCGACAAAGTCTATTAATTTTATAGACTAACGGCATGATGGAGATTGCGATGGCACAGACCCAGTATCTCTCGAACAGCCGGGCCGCTGAGACCGCAGCGGCCGCAGCAGGCAAGCCTGCCAGCATTGCACAGCTTGCGTCCTACCTGTTCTTCACGGTGTCGTTCGGCTTCACCGCGGCCGTCGTCGTCGGCTTGGTCCACTAGGACCGTTCGTGCCCGGAGGCGGGCATGCAAAGCTAGCTCAACCTAACTGAAGAAGGTTTCCACAGTAACGCGTGAACCGGCGCGGGCGGCGCCAATAACTGTTCCTGACAAGATGAAGGAGTTTGCGATGCAGATCGACTTCACCCATTGCCCGGGCGGCGTTGCCGACAAGGACGAACTTCACTCTTCCTTCTTTTCCGACACGGCGGTTGCCGTGCAGAGGCTGCGACAGCTCGAGAGGGCAGGGTTCAGCCGTGTCCTCATCGACGACATGGGCGGGCTGCTTGCCAACATGGACCTGGCGTCGCTTGCGCTGCGCAGTACGCAGTCGATCGGCGTGCTGGTATCTCACTGGCCGGGCATCGTCGCACCCGTAGTGGCCGCTCGGCAATTCGCCGCCTTCGACCAGATCGGTGCTGGCCGGCTGGCGTTGCGCGTGCCGCCGAGCCGCGACCTGCGCGAGACCAATGACGACAGCGGCCTCGTCGCCACGCTCGGGCGCACGGACGAGTATCTGATGCTGCTCAAGCGGCTGTGGAGCAATACCCAGCCCTTCGACCATGAGGGCTTATTCTACCGCATCCATGGCGGCTTCGTGCCGATGAAAGCGGCTGAGGGTGCTGCCATCCCGCTGCAACTGGGTGGATTGTCCGGCAGTGCGCTGAAGATCGTGGGCCGTCACGCGGACTGCTTCGAACTCCCGGTTGGCGGTTTTGACGACACGCTGCGGCTGATCGAGCGCGTGAGGGTTGCGGCCGAGCCATTCGGTCGGGCCCAGCGCATCCGCTTCTCGCTGCCCGTTCATGTCGGCGAGGGTGGAGCACAGCCGTGGCAGCTTGCCGGCGAGCCAGAGCACGCCGTTTCCGTACTCGCCGGTTTCGTCGAGCTCGGCGTCAGCGATTTCATCATTTACGGACTTGAAGATGCGGATGCGGTCGAAGCCTTCGGGCACCAGATCATACCGCTGCTGCGCAAGGCATTTCGCCGGCACGAACCGACGCAGGCACATTCTCGCAAGCGTCCAGTGGTGTTGCGCCGGGTTGTCTGACGCTCAGGCGTGGTGCAGGGCGTCTGCCAGGATGTCGTCATTGGCGGCGTCGCGCACCTGCGCGAGGCTGCGGTTGTCGAGCACGCCGGCGATGGCCTGGCGGACTTCGAGCATCATGTGCCGGATCTGGCAGGTGGCCTCGTCGCAGTCGTCGCAAGGCTGGTACTGGGTCCGGCTGGCGCAAGGAATGGGCGCCAGCGGGCCGTCGAGCACGCGCACGACATGGCCGATCTTGATCTCTGAGGCCGGCTTGGCGAGGCGGTAGCCGCCATCCTTGCCCTTGCGGCTCTGAACGAAACCGGCATTGCGGAGCTCGCCGAGGATCGCGTCGAGGAACTTCTTTGGAATCTTGTTGGCGGTCGCGATGTCGCCGACGAAGGCGAGCTGGCCAGCGGGCAGTTGGGATAGGTGAACGAGGGCCTTGAGGCCGTATTTGCCTTTTTTAGTCAGCATGGTGAACGTGTGTCATCGGCTTCCGGCTGCCTGTCGCAGCGTGAGGTTGCTTGCCTGGGATAACGACTCGTCCCCATCGCATTCCGGCCTTCACCAGAGATAAATTCCACAGACTTGATATACAAGCCGAAACGCGTTGATTTTCCGTAAGTTTCGCGGTTTTGACGGCGAATCAGCCGGTCGCGTAAACCCTGGCGCGCTCGATGGTGATGATGCCTTGTTCGCGGGCGCTGACCTGGGTTTCCGGCGCGACGTCGAGTTCGACGGCTTCGCCCGTCGTGGTCAGCGCCAGAATGCGCCGTCCGGCGGGTCGATCGATGACGCGGGCGACGGTTGCGGGGATGCCAGCGCCGCTGCTGCTCCAGCCGAGATCGCTGGGGCGCAGGAAGATTTCGACCGGGCCGTCGTCAAAACCGGGGGCAGGGATGCGTGCCTCGCCGAGGCGCGCGACGCCGTCGGAAACCGCCGCCGTGAAGCGGTTGGTGTCGCCCAAAAAATTCATGACGAAGGCGGAAGCCGGATTGCGGCAGACCTCTTCCGGCGTGCCTTGCTGGACGATCTGGCCCTTGTCGAGAATGACGACGCGGTCGGCAAGGTCGAGCGCTTCTTCCTGGTCGTGGGTTACGAACAGCGTGGTGATGCCGAGCTCCTGGTGGATTTCGCGCAGCCAGCGGCGCAGGTCGCGGCGCACATTGGCGTCGAGTGCGCCGAAGGGTTCGTCGAGCAAGAGCACCTTCGGATCGACGGCGAGAGCGCGGGCAAGGGCGACGCGCTGGCGCTGGCCGCCGGAGATCTGGCCGGGGAAACGCTCAGCCAGGCCCTCGAGCTGGACGAGGCGCAAGAGTTCGGTGACGCGCGCATCGATGGCCGTCTTGTCGCGGCGAACCTTTGACACCTTCATGCCGAAGGCGATGTTTTCTGCGACCGTCATGTGCGGAAACAGGGCGTAGTGCTGGAACACGAAACCGACGCCACGGTCGCGCACCGGAATGTCGGTCGCGTCCTCGTCGCCGAAATAGATGTGGCCGGCATCGGCATATTCGAGGCCGGCGACCATGCGCAGGATGGTGGTCTTGCCGGAGCCGGAGGGGCCGAGCAGGGCGACAAGCTCGCCGCTTTCGATTTCGAGCGAGACGCCGTGGACGGCGCGGAAGGTCTCGAAGGTCTTCACGACGTTGTCGAGGCGGATTTTCATGACGAAATCTCTGCGGAAGCGGTTTTGGGGGCGGCCACGGGGGCTGCAAGTGCGGGGCGGCGGCGGGCGCGGCCGGCGCCCTGGCGCTCGAGCAGCACCTTGGCGATAAGCGTGACGACGGCGAGCAGTGCCAGGATCGAGGCGGCGGCGAAAGCGCCCGCCGTCTGGTAGTCGTGGTAGAGCAGCTCGATGTGCAGCGGCAGTGTGTTGGTCTGGCCGCGGATGTTACCCGACACGACAGAGACGGCGCCAAACTCGCCCATGACACGCGCATTGCACAGCACTACGCCATAGAGCAGCGCCCAGCGGATGTTGGGCAGCGTGACCGAGAAGAAGGTGCGCCAACCCGAGGCGCCGAGCGATGTCGCTGCCTCTTCGAGATCGCGCCCCTGTGCCTGCATCAGCGGGATCAGTTCGCGGGCGACGAAGGGTGCGGTGACGAACATCGAGGCGAGCACGATGCCGGGCAGAGCGAACAGGATCTTGACGTCGGCCTGTTCCAGTGCCGGGCCGAACAGACCCTGCAGGCCGTAGACGAAGAGATAGGCGACGCCGGCGACGATGGGCGAGATCGAGAACGGGATTTCGATGACGACCAGCAGGAAGCGGCGGCCCCAAAAATCAAATTTGGTTATGGCCCAGGCGGCGGCGACGCCGAAGGCGGTGTTGATCGGAACCGCGATCAGTGCTGTGACGACGGTCAGCCCGATGGCATGCAGCGTGTCGGGATGGGAGATCGCTGCGGCGTAGACGGCAAAGCCTTGCGAGAAGGCCTGGTAGCCGATGACGGCCAGGGGGGCGATGATGACGATCGCCACAAACGTCAGGACGATGCCGATGAGGGCGCGGCGGAAGGCGGGCGCATCGCCTACGCGGGGCGGGCGGTTCCTGGTGGGAACGTTCATCTCAGCCCCTCGCCGTGTAGCGCAGGGCGCGGGCCTGCAGGATGTTTGTGACGGCAAGCATCAGGAACGCAGTTATCAGCAGCACGGAGGCGATGGCCGCTGCCGCCTGGTAGTCGTATTCCTCGAGGCGGATAAACGCGAGCAGCGCCGTGATCTCGGTCGACATCGGCTGGTTGCCGGCGATGAAGATGATGGCACCGAACTCGCCGAGGCTACGGGCGAAGGACAAGGACAGGCCGGCGAGCAAGGCGGGCGCCAACAGCGGCAGGATGACCCGCAGAAAGATCGAGCGGTCGCTGCCGCCGAGTGTTTGGGCGGCTTCCTCAAGTGCGGGGTCGAGGTCTTCCAGCACCGGCTGTACCGTGCGGACGATGAAGGGCAGGCTGGTGAACGCCATGGCTACCATGATGCCGAGCGGGGTGTAGGCGACCTTGACGCAGATCTCGGCCAGCACCGAGCCGAACCAGCCGTTTTCAGCGAACAAGGTCGTCAGCGCTATGCCGGCAACTGCCGTTGGTAAGGCGAAGGGCAGGTCTACCAGCGCGTCGACGAAGCGCCGGCCGGGAAAGCGGTAGCGCACCAGCACCCAAGCTAGCGCCATGCCGAAGACCAGGTTGAATGCGGTGGCGCCGAGCGCCGAAAGTGCCGTCACACGGTAACTGGCGACGGCGCGCGGCGACGAAACGATGCGCCAGTAATCCTCGAAGCCGAGGCTGGCCGCCTTGAAGACCAGCGCGCCGAGCGGCAGTACGACGATGATCGAGACGTAGACGAGGGTTATCCCCAGCGCCAGGGGAAACCCCGGCAGGATGCGGCGCGCCACTGATAAGCCTTCCTTCGAATTTCAACGAGAAAGCCGGCGTTGGCCGGCTCTCCCATTCTCAACAGCAATGATGACCTATGGTCAACGCTCGCCGTAAATCTCTTCAAGCAGGCCGCCTGAACCAAAATGTTCCTTCTGGACCTTGTCCCAGCCGCCGAAGACATCCTCCACGGTGACGAGGCGAACCTCGGGGAACTGGTCCTTGAACTCGGCGGCAACCGTTGCGTCATGAACGCGGTTGCCATGCTGGGCGGCGATCTTTTGGCCCTCCGGCGTGTAGAGGAAGTCGAGATAGGATTTCGCGAGGTCGCGCGAGCCGCGCTTGTCGACGACCTTGTCGACTATGGCGACGGGGAATTCGGCTAGCAGGCTGACCGAGGGGATGACGCTCTCGACCTTGTCGGAGCCGTATTCCTTGGCGATCGAGCGGGTCTCGGCCTCGAAGGTGATCAGGACGTCGCCGATGTTGCGCTCGACGAAGGTGGTGGTGGCGGCGCGGCCGCCGGTGTCGAACACCGGTACGTTGTCGAACAGCTTCGTCACGAACTCCTTTACCTTGGCCTCGTCGCCCTTGAAGGCTTCCTTGGCGTAGGCGGTGGCAGCGAGATAGGTGTAGCGGGCATTACCCGAGGTCTTCGGGTTCGGGAACACCACCTTGACGTCATCGCGGACCAGGTCGGACCAGTCCTTGATGCCCTTGGGATTGCCGGCGCGTACGAGGAAGGACGGCAGCGAATAGAAGGGCGAAGCCTGATTGGCGAAATCCTTCTTCCAGTCGTCTGATACGAAGCCGTTCTTCACCAGGAACTCAATGTCGGTGACCTGGTTAAAGGTGACGACGTCAGCTTCCAGTCCCTCGACGATGGCGCGTGCCTGCTTGGAGGTGCCGGCATGTGACTGGTCGACGGTGACGCCAGCATTCTTGGCGATGAAGGCAGCGTTTTCGGCGGCAAACAGTTCGCGTGCGACGTCATAGGAAGCGTTGAGCAGCTTGTCTGCGGCGGATGCCTGCAGTGGGCCGGCGAGGACCGCAGCGACAGCAGCGCCGACGAGAAGGAAACGTTTCATGGGGGCATTCTCCTGAGACAAGCGGCAAATGGCTAAAGTGAGCCGCAAGATAGTCGGGAGCACGCGCACGGAGGAGGCAGACGCCGCCTGCCTCTATCGAGAGATGGGAAATTTTCTTCTCTTTGATGGCATAATGGAAGAAATGGTTTTCCACTACGCCAGTAATTTTGTTTAAGCGTCGGGAATTCGCGACTATTTGTCGGTGACACCGGCTTCCGCAAAACTGGCCATCCTGGCGTGGCACTCCAGCGCCGAACGCACGAGGTTGACGGCGAGACATGCACCCGAACCTTCGCCCAGTCGCATGCCTATGTCGAGCAGTGGCGAAAGCTGAAGTGTCTCCAGCAGCTGGCGATGGCCGGCCTCGGCGGATACGTGCGCGGACAGTGTGTGCGCAAGGCCCTGCGGGTGGAGTTTTGCCAGAGGTGCTGCCGCCGCGGTGACGACAAAGCCGTCGAGCAGGACCGGAATACCATGATGGCGCGCGGCGAGCGTGGCGCCGAGGATGGCGGCGAGCTCGCGGCCGCCGAGATTGGCGGCGACGGCGAGCGGGTCGGCAAGCGTTGCCGCATGGCGGGCGAGGCCAGCATCGATCGCGGCGAACTTGCGCGACAGGCCACTGTCATCGACGCCTGTGCCACGTCCGGCCCAGTCCCGGCCGGTGCCGCCGAACAGGGCCGCGGCGATTGCTGCGGCCGGCGTGGTGTTGCCGATGCCCATTTCGCCGAAGCAGATGAGGTCGAGATCCTCGTCAACTGCTTCATATCCAGTGGAGACGGCGGCGAGGAACTCCGACTCGCTCATCGCGACAGTCTGGGTGAAGTCGCCGGTGGGGTGGTTGAGGTCGAGCGGGATCACCGAAAGCTCTGCGCCGGCAAGGCGGGCGAGCTGGTTGATGGCAGCGCCCCCGCCGGCGAAGTTCGCGACCATTTGCACAGTCACCTCGGAAGGATAGGCCGATACGCCTTGCGCGGTCACACCATGATTGCCGGCAAAGACGATGACCTTCACGCGATCCAGCTTTGGCATGTCGCGGTCCTGCCAGCGCGCCAGCCAGGCGGCGATGGATTCGAGCTTGCCGAGGCTGCCGCGCGGTTTGGTCAGCGTGTCCTGGCGGCGGGCGACGGCATCGGCGGCAGCATCGCTGCCGGCTGGAAGGTCGAGGCAGGCTGCACGCAATTGATCAAGCGATTTGAATGCCATGGCTGCAAATACTCCAAGACTGAATCAAGCCAGAACGGCGGATGCGGTGAAAAGCAAGGCGATCTCAGCCAGTTGCTGCAGGGCGCCGATGGTGTCGCCGCTCTGGCCGCCGATCTGGGCGAGGCAGAGCTTTCGGAAGGCGAGGAAGAGGATGGTGAGGCACAGGGCTGCGACGATTGCGCCCTTGAGCCCGAGGAAAAGCAGGCCGAAGGCGCCGATGACAAGAGCGGCGATCACGGCCCCGTCGGCGACCGTGCCGACGCCGGCGGCAAGCCCGTCGATGCGCGCCTGCGGCATGTGATGCATGAAGGCGGGAATCAACGCGCGCGAGCCGACATGGGCGGCGACGAGGGCGGCGAATACGGGAGCCGGATCTTCGATTTCGGCAATCGCGCTCCAGCGCGCCAGGATGGAAAGCATAAGCGCCGCCGCGCCATAGCTGCCGATATGGCTGTCACGCATGATTTCGAGCTTGCGCTCGCGCGTGCGCCCGCCGCCGAAGCCGTCGGCCGTGTCGGACAGGCCGTCCTCGTGCAGGCAGCCGGTAACCAGCATGGCAGCGGCGATCGCCAGGGCGGCCGCCGGCCCTTCGGCGAGGCCGAGGGCATGTCCGGCTGCAAAGGCCAGCCAGACGACAAATGCGACGACGAGGCCGACCAGAGGCGCGGTCCAGATGGCGTCGGCGAGCGAGCGGTCCCTGACCTCGAAATGCGGCAGCGGCAGGCGCGTGAAGAAGACGAGGCCGATGCGGATGTCGTCTAAGAGCGTTGCCGGCCTGACCATCTCAGCCTCGCGCGATCGCGTGGAAGAAGGTGCCCGTGACATGGCCGCGCCGGCCGCCGAAGCCGCCGAGCGGACTGCCCTGGCCGTCGGCCAGTTCGCCAAGCGGGCTGTCGTCGCCTGTAACAACCGTTTGGGCATAGTGGAACTCGTGGCCGCGAATGACGCTGCCAGTGTTGCCGAGCGGACAGGGTGCAGAGAGTGTCGCCTGACGGTATCCGAGGTTCATCTTGCGCTTGGCGAAGCTGGTGGCGTGGCCGAGCAGGCCGAGCATGTCGTGGGTGACGCCGTCGGCATCCTCGATGGAGCGGCCGAGCACCATGAAGCCGCCGCATTCGCCATGGACGGGCTTGGTTTCGGCGAAACGGCGCGTGCCCGACAGGAAGTTCGAAGCAGCTGCGAGGCGGCCGGCGTGCAGTTCCGGATAGCCGCCTGATAGCCAGCAGACGTCGCAGGAAGCATCGGGCGCCTGGTCGGCGAGCGGCGAGAACGGCACAAGTTCCGCCCCCATGGCGCGCCAATGGGCGGCTACATGGGGGTAAAGGAAGGTGAAAGCGGCATCCTGGGCGAGCGCGATGCGCTGGCCAGGTGGTGGCAGGGCGAAAGCTTGGTCGCCGGCGCTTGGCGCCAGCGGCGTCGCCAGCGCGACGATGGCGTCGATGTTGAGAGAGCGCTCGACCATGTCGGCGAGCTTGTCGATATGGGCGAACAGGTCGGCATGCTCTTCCGCCTGGACGAGGCCGAGATGGCGCTCGGGGATCGACAGCGTGGGATCGCGCAGGATAGCGCCGACGACGGGCAGGCCAAGTGCTTCGATGGCGTCGCCGGCAAGCTTGCGGTGGCGTTCGCTGCCGAGGCGGTTGAGCACGACGCCCGCGATGCGCACCTCCGGATCGTAAGTGGCGAAACCCTTGGCGATGGCGGCAGCCGTCTGCGATTGGCCGGACACGTCGAGCACCAGCAGCACCGGCAGGCCGTAGAGCCGGGCGAGATCGGCGGCAGCACCCGAGCGGCCGTGCGGCGCGGGAATGCCGTCGAACAGGCCCATGGCGCTTTCGACTATGACGATATCGGTATCGGAAGCCGCCTCGGCGGCGAGCCCGTTGAGCAGCGACGGTGGCATCGCCCAGCTGTCGAGATTGACGCCGGGAAGGCCCGTCGCCGCCTTGTGGAAGCCGGGATCGATGTAGTCGGGGCCGGATTTCGCGCCGCGAACGCGCAGGCCGCGACGGGCAAGGGCGCGCAAAAGCCCGATGGTGACGCTGGTCTTGCCCGAGCCGGAACGCGGAGCGCCGATGATGAGGCCGCGCGCGGTCACTTCTGCCCCACAAGTTCGGCGCGCAGCGAAACGATGCCGCCGACGACGATGAGCGATGGCGAGACCACTTTTTCGCGCTCGGCGGTGGCGATCAGCGTGCCCAGCGTGGCGGTGACCGTACGCTCCTCGGGCATCGAGGCGTTCTCGACGAAAGCGGAGGGCGTATCCGCCGACAGGCCGCCCGCCATCAGCTCGGCCACGGTCTCGGCCATGTGTGTCAGGCCCATATAGATGACGATGGGTTGGCCGGTGCGGGCAAGCGCTGCCCAATCGGGGCGGTCGTCACTGACGGCGGCAAAGCCGGTGGCGAGAATGATCGCGCCGTTGACACCGCGCATGGTGGCCGGGATGCCCGCCGAAGACAGGCCGCCGAAGGCGGAGGTTACGCCCGACAGTACGCGCCAGGGGATGTTTTCGCGGGTCAGCACCAGTGCTTCCTCGGCACCCCGGCCGAAGACGAAGGGATGGCCACCCTTGAGCCGCACGACCTTGCGGCCTTCGCGTGCCAGCCTGACCAGCAGTGCGTTGATGTCGCCCTGCGGGATCGACAACCTGCCGCCCCGTTTGCCGACGAAGAATTTTTCGGCCTGTTCGGCGACCGCGACGATTTCGGGCGACACCAGGGCGTCATGTACCAGCGCGTCGGCCTGGGCGAGCGCCGACAAGACGTCGAGCGTCAGCAGTCCGGGATCGCCGGGGCCGGCGCCGGCCAGCCAGATATGGCCGGGTTCTAGCTGGTGCTGCCTGTAGTTCAGACGCGAGATGGCATTTTCGAGGCTCATGCGTGTCGCTTTCGGCGATGACGCGCCGGCCCGGCCAGCCTATAGATCGCGTCATGAATGAAGAAGATCGTCCGCTCAAGCGCGGCTGGACAACAGGTGCCTGCGCTACCGCTGCCACGAAGGCGGCGTGCGTGGCTTTGAATATGGGGCAGTTTCCCGACCCGGTGGAGATCGTGCTGCCGGGCGGTCAGAACGTGGCCTTCGCCTTGGCGAGACACGAGCGCGGCGACGACTGGGCGATGGCCGGCATCGTCAAGGACGCCGGCGACGATCCCGACGTGACGCATGGCGCGCTTGTGATGAGCACGGTGCGGCCGGGCACGGCCGGCTGCGGCGTGGTGTTCCGGGCGGGCAAGGGCGTCGGCACCGTGACGCGACCGGGTCTGCCTATCCCGCCGGGCGAAGCCTCGATCAACCCGGTGCCGCGCAAGATGATCGCGGGTGTCGTCGCCGAGGTGCTGGGCGAGGGCGCCGATGTCGAGGTCGAGATTTCCGTCGCCGGCGGCGAGGACATGGCGCTCAAGACGCTGAACCCGCGCCTGGGCATCCTCGGCGGCATCTCGATCCTTGGAACGACCGGCATCGTCATTCCCTATTCCTGCTCGGCCTGGATTCATTCTATCCATCGCGGCATAGACGTTTCGCGCGCCATGGGTTTCGATCATGTCGCGGGCTCGACCGGCAACGCCTCCGAGATGGCGGTCCAAAAATTCCATGGCCTGCACGAGGTGCAACTGATCGACATGGGCGACTTCGTCGGTGGCATGCTCAAATACATCCGTGCCCATCCGGTGCCGAAGGTGACGATAGCCGGCGGCGTCGCCAAGATGACCAAGCTTGCGCAGGGGCTGCTCGACCTGCATTCGAGCCGTGGCTCGGCCGATCTCGACGGCTTGGCTGCGGTTGCCGTCGAGGCCGGCGCCGATGCCGAGCTCCAGGTCCGCATCAAGGGAGCCAACACGGTGGCCGAGGCCTTCATAGAGGCCAACAAGGCCGGTATCGCCATCGGCGATGCTGTCGCAAGCGCTGCCTGGCGCACGGCGGCTGCCGTGTTCGACAATCCCGACATCGCGGTCGAGATACTTGTCTTCAACCGCGAGGGCGAATTGAGGGGGCATGCGCCCTTCGCGCCGTCTCATAACCCGTCGCGTCCCCTGAAGCGGCGCTGATAATAGGCGTCGTAGAGCGAGCTTTCGCGGAAATCCTCTGAAGCCAGCGACTGGCCGACGAAGATGATGGCGGTGCGCTCGATCGGGTCCTTCGCCAGTTCGGCCGCAATTGTCTCCAGCGTCCCCCTGACGATGCGCTCATCCGGCCAGGAGGCGCGGAAGACGACGGCGACGGGGCACTCCGGGCCGTAATGCGGTACAAGCTCCGCCACGACCTGGTCGATGGCGTGGATCGACAGATGCACCGCGAGCGTCGCACCCGTGCGGCCGAATCCGGCGAGGGTTTCGCCGGGCGGCATCTTCGAGGCGCGGCCGGAGGTTCGGGTGAGCACCAAACTCTGGGCGACTTCCGGGATTGTCAGCTCGCGCTTCAGCGCTGCCGCGGCAGCGGCGAAGGATGGCACCCCGGGGGTGAGCGTGTAGGGTATGCCGTGCTTCTCTAGCCGGCGGATCTGCTCGGCGACCGCGCTCCACACCGATAGATCGCCCGAATGCAGGCGGGCGACGTCGTGGCCGGCGTTGTGAGCCGCGACATACTCGGCCTCGATCTCGTCGAGCGACATGGGGGCGGTGTCGACCAGCCGGGCATCGCTGGGGCAATAGGTCAAAAGCTCCGGCGAGACGATGGAGCCGGCATAGAGGCAGACCGGGCATGCACCGAGCAGGCGGCTGCCGCGCAGGGTGATGAGGTCTGCCGCGCCCGGGCCGGCGCCAATGAAATGAACGGTCAAGCTGTGGCTCCAGAGGTGGCGATGGCGCAAGTGGCGGGGCCGACAATCGTGCGCGGACCGAGCAGAGTGGCGTCGGTGCCTGCGGCGGCGAGGGCAGACGCCTCGGAGACGGACGGCGTGCCGGTGGCTTTCTGCGAGGCTTGGGAATGGCTGAGCGTGCGGCCAGCGACGGCCGACAGCGCCGCGTCGTCGATGACTAGCAGCGGCAGGTCGAGGCGGCGGGCGGCTGCGAGTATGCCGGGCTCGTCGTGTTTCAGGCTTGCCGTTGCCAGCGCCGTCAGCGCCGTGACCACGAGGCCGTGAGCTTCTAGAGCGGTTTCGATTGCGGACAAGATGTCTTCGTGTGCTGCGCCTTTGCGGCAGCCAATGCCTGCGACCATCATGGCTTTACCCAGCTCCATTGCGTGACCGGCATCGCCGGCCGCCAGCCGGTCATCGAGCCAACAGGGGCGGCGCGGGAGACTTGAAGACGGAGAAGGTCGCCGCCGAGCGCGGCATGGCGCGCAAACAGCAGGGCTTCCATTTCGAGCGTGACGGCATTGGCGACAAGCCGGCCGCCGGGCAGAAGGGCTGCAATTGCGGCATCGAAGACGCCTGTTTCCGATCCGCCGCCGCCGATGAAGATCACGTCGGGCGTGGGGAGCTCGGCGAGTGCCTCGGGCGCTGCACCTTTGACAATCCGCAAGCCCGGCACGCCGCAGCCGCTGGCGTTGCGCTCGATGCGCTCGGCGCGTTCGGCATTCGCCTCGATGGCGATGGCGCGTAGGGACGTGTGGCAGAGCATCCATTCGATGGAGATCGAGCCGGAGCCGGCGCCGATGTCCCACAGCAACTCGCCACGGCGCGGGGCGAGGGTGGACAGCGTGACTGCGCGGATCTCGCGCTTGGTGATCTGGCCGTCATGCTCGAACAATTCGTCGGGCAGGCCGGAGGCCAATGGTAAGATGCGCGCCTGCGGGGTTGATTCAAGCTCAAGCGCCAGCACGTTGAGCGGATTGATGTTTTCGAGGTCGAATGAGGCGGCGACCGTCGTGCGGATAAGCTCGTTTTCACCACCGAGCGCTTCCAGCACCGTCACGCGCGATTGGCCGAAGCCGCTTTCCGCGAGCAGCCTGGCAATCTGGACTGGCGCTTTCTCGTCGGAGGTGAGGGCAATGATGCGCGCGCCCTGATGCAGAAGCGGGCGGATCAGGTCGATGGCGTGGCCGTGCAGCGAGATCGTCTCGATATCCTGCAGCGCCCAGCCGAGCCGGGATGCCGCCAGCGAAAAGGCGGACGGGGCTGGCAGGACGCGCATTTCGGTCGACGGGACGGCGCGGGCCAAGGTGGCGCCGACGCCGTGTAGGAAGGGATCACCTGATGCCAGCACGCATACGTTCTTGCCGTACAGCGCAACGACGTCGCGCATTCCGGCATCGAAGGGCACCGGCCATGGCCGTGCCTCGCCGCGTATCAATCCGGTCGCAAGCGTCAGGTGGCGCTTGCCGCCGAAGACATGGCTTGCGGCTGAAATCGCTTGCTTGGCCTCGTCGCCGAGACCCGCTACACCGTCCTCGCCGATGCCGACGACGGTCAGCCATTTTTTCGTCGGTGCGTTGAACTCAGCAGGCATGATGACCCACCGTATCCTGATTTTGGGCGGCACCACCGAAGCGCGGCAGCTGGCGGCCCGGCTTGCCGCGCGCGGCGACCTCGACATCACGCTGTCGCTGGCCGGGCGCACCGAAAATCCGGTCGCGCAGCCGGTGCCGGTGCGCGTGGGCGGGTTCGGCGGCGCGCGGGGGCTGGCCGAATGGCTGGCCGAGCACAAGTCCGACCTCATGATCGACGCCACGCATCCTTATGCGGCGCGCATCTCGGCCAACGCGGCGGAGGCGGCGCGCATTTCCGGTGTGCCGATCCTCGCCCTGCGTCGTCCCGGCTGGGAGCCGGTCGAGGGAGACCGCTGGACGCTGCTGGACGACGGCGATCAAGCGGTTGCCGCGCTGGGCCATAAGCCGCGCCGCGTGTTCCTGGCGCTCGGCCGGCAGGAGGTGGCTGCTTTCGAGACGGCGCCCCAGCATGCCTATGTCATTCGCAGCGTCGATCCGATCACCCCGCCGCTCGGAGTGCCCGACGCCACCTATATCCTTGCGCGTGGGCCGTTTGCCGAAGCCGACGAGCGGGCGCTGCTCGAAGCGCAAAGGATCGACGTCATCGTTGCCAAGAACAGCGGCGGGCAGGCGACGTACGGCAAGATCGCGGCGGCGCGGCAACTCGGCATCGAGGTTATCCTGTTTCGCCGGCCACAGTTGCCCGACGTGCCGTCGGCTCCGAGCGTGTCCGCCATGGCCGAAATGGTCGATCATTTCGCCACCCCGGCCGAAAAGCGCGGCGTGTAGACCAGCGGGGGCTTGCCGGAGCGTTCGATCAGGCGCGTTTCCGGCGAGCCGATGACGACGCAGGTCGCCATGTCGGCTTTTTCCGGAACTGCTTCGCCAAGCGTGACAATCTCGATGCGTTCGTCGGGCCGGCCGGCGGCGCGGCCGAAGATGACGGGGGTCGTCGCAGGCAGATGGGCGCGCAGCGTCTCGAGCGCGCTACCGAGCTGCCAGGGGCGGGCCTTGCTGATCGGATTGTAGAGCGAGATGACGAAGCCAGCCTGGGCGACGGCGACCAGGCGACGCTCGACCAGATCCCACGGCTTCAGATTGTCCGACAGGTTGATGGCACAAAAATCGTGGCCGAGCGGCGCGCCGGTGCGGGCAGCGACGGCCAACATGGCGGTTACGCCGGGAACGACTGCGAGGTCGATGTCGCGCCATTCCTTGGGGCCTGCCTCGATGGCTTCGCAGACGGCCGCGGCCATGGCGAAGACGCCGGGGTCGCCGCCCGAAACCACTGCAACGCTGTGGCCGCTCGCCGCCATCTCAAGTGCTGCATTGGAGCGCGAGATTTCCTCGCGATTGTCGGAGGCGACGCGGGTCTGGTCGGCGCGCAGCTCGAGGCGGTCGAGATAGGGTTTGTAGCCATAGAAATGGCTCGCCTCGGCGATAGCGCGGCTGGCCTCGGGCGTGATCTGGTCCGGATTGCCGGGGCCGAGGCCGATGACGACGAGGCGGCCGCTCACTGGTCCGCTCCCGGCCTGCCGGCCCAGCCAGGCACCAGCACGATGGCGAAATAGGGTGCCTTGTCGTCTGTCTTGTCTACGAGCCGCATGTGTTGGGTGTTCGGCATGGTACCGCGTTCGACATAGAGCGCGCGGCCAAGCTTCCCCGTCGCCTCCAGCGCCTTGCGGATCTTGGGCAGGTTGCGGCCGACCTTCATGATGACGGCGGCGTCGGTGTCGGCGAGGCGGCGGGTGAGTTCGAACTCGCTCATGGTGCCAGGAAGCACCGACAGCACGTCGTCGCCTTGCACGATCGGCACGCTTGTCTGCGACCAGCAGCCGGACATGGCGGTGACGCCGGGAATGACCTCGGTCGGGTAGAGATGCGACAGGCGTACATGCAAGTGCATGTAGGAGCCATAAAACAGCGGGTCGCCTTCGGACAGGATGGCGACGGTGCGGCCCTGATCGAGATGGGCGGCGACGGCCTGCGCCGATTCCTCATAGAAGCCGATGATCGCCGAGCGGTAGTCGTCGTGATCCTTGTCGATCTCGACCGTAACCGGATAGACCAGCGGCAGCTCGATCACGTCGTCGCGGAAATGCGCCTCGGTGATGGTGCGGGCGTTGCCGTTGGCGCCGCGCTTGGAAAAATGCGCGATCACGTCGGCTTCGGCCAGCGCACGCACGGCCTTGACCGTCATCAGTTCGGGGTCGCCGGGGCCGGTTCCGACGCCGATGAGGCGACCCTTTGTAGCAGCCGCACTCATACGCCGGGCCTCGCCAGCGAATTGAGGGCGGCTGCCGTCATGGCGCTGCCGCCGAGGCGGCCGCGCACGATGGCGTAGGGTACACCATAGGAGTTCTCGGCCAGCGCATCCTTGGATTCGGCTGCACCGACAAAGCCGACCGGCATGCCGATGATCGCGGCCGGCTTGGGTGCGCCGTCGCGCAGCTTTTCGAGCAGATAGAACAGGGCCGTCGGCGCATTGCCGATGGCGACGACCGAGCCCGCTAGCCTGTCCATCCAGAGATCGATCGCGGCGGCGGAGCGGGTGTTGCCGATCGCCTTGGCGATGTCGGCGGTTCGCTCGTCGCGCAGCGTGCAGATCACCTCGTTGTCAGCGGGCAGGCGGGCGCGGGTGACGCCGCGCGCCACCATCTCGGCGTCGCAGAAGATCGGCGCGCCGGATTGGAGCGCTGTCCTCGCGGCGGAGACGAAGTTTTCGGAGAAGACAAAATGCTCGGCCGCGTCGACCAGGCCGCAGGCATGGATCATGCGCACCGCGACGTCGGCTTCATCGTCCGAGAAGCGCGCGAGATCGGCCTCGGCGCGGATGATGGCGAAGGAGCGTTCGTAGATGGCCGTGCCATCATGGATGTAGTCGTAGGCGGCCATGTTCATTCCTGTGCCAGAGCTTGCGCGAGGCGCTTTGCGCCCAGCCTTGCGAGGCAAGCGGCGGCATCTTCGTCCGGCTTGCGCTCCTGGGCGAGCAATTTCGTGAGGCGGCCCATGCCGCGCGCGGCTTCATATCCCGCGGTGTAGGCGGCCGGAAGGCCCTTCGCCGTTCCGCCGACGACAAATGCCGCGCCTTTTTCGTCACCGACGATGGTGACGGTTGCCGGGCCGGGGTGGGCGCAGCCCTTGGCGCAGCCGGAGACATGGAGCGACAGCGTCGGGTCGAGGCTTTCACCGAGCTCTGCCGCAATGTCGGCAGCGACGTCGCGCGCGGCGATCATGCCCGACGCGCAGGCCGGCGCGCCGGGGCAGGCGGCGATGCGGATGCGGGCGTCAGCGGGCGAGGTGACGAGGCCGAGGGATGTGGCGGTGGCGGTGAGGGTGTCTGCGGAAGCGGATGCAAGGCCCATGACCAGGAGGGTTCGGCCGGGAGCGGGGCGGATGCCGGTGGCGCCGAGTTCGGTCGCGACCGTACAGAAGGCAATAAGCGTTTGGGCGTCGATGCTGCCGAAGGGCAGGCCGACGCCGAGGACGATTCGGTCGTCGGCCAGGGGGAGGATTCCGATGGGAGATGAGCCGGTTGTCGGGAGCGGTTCAGGTTTTGATTCATCTGCGCTCTGCGGCAGCCCGAGGTCGCGGCCCCGGCCTTCTCGGCCCATTGTGGCTACGGCGCGAAGCGTGTCCAGCGCGACAGCGCACGCGGCCACGCCGTCATGCTCTCCGATGAAAGTTGCCGCCGCCTCGTCGCCACCAACGGATATGCGCCAGCGCGTGGCGTCGGCCGCCACCAGCCTGACATCGCCCATGATAGCGGCGAGCCCGATCTGGCCGCGACCGTCGACGACAATTGAAACCTTGGGGCCAAGACGCGACGCAAGGCCAGCGTCTTCAATACCGGCGCGGATGGCTGCTGCGAGAGGAGCGGGGTCGGCTACTTCAGCCGGATCGATGCCGCCGAGCGGGCTGGTGTCGACGGGCACGCCCGTGCGAACGGCGATGCCGAGCGTATCGACCTCCCCGGCCAACAGACATGCGCTGTCCTCCGTAAGTCCCCTGATCTGGATGCTGCCCCGCGCGGTTACCTCGACGATGCCGTTGCCATGACGCGCGGCGGATTCCGCGAGTTCGATCAAAGTCCTGGACGAAAGTTCACCAGCGAGCGGATTGATCCGAACGAGCAGGCCGTCGCCAGTCTGCATCGGGGCCGATAGCGCCGGGCAGGCGCCGCGACGGGAGAAGCTGGTCATGCCGCCACCTCGCGCGCTTCGGCCTCGGCGATGAGGGCGGCGAGGTCGTCGTCTATGGAGTTGCGCAGCGGGTGCCACAGGCTGCGCCGGCGCGCCGTGGCGAAGCGCTCGGCGATGAACTTCGCCGCCGCCGGGTTCTCGCGCAGCATGAAGTCGCGCACCGACTCATTGCCGACATAGGCGTCGTGCACGGCCTCGATCAACGCGCCCGGAATGGCGTTGGTGGTCTCGGCGAAGCCGATCAGCCGGTCGACCGTCTCGGCGAATTCGGAAGCGCCGCGCGGGCCGTGGCGCATCTGGCCTGCGATGAAGCGGGCGTTGGTGGCGCGCGCCCTGACGACGCGGCCGACGGCTTCTGTGACCGAGCGCGGGCGCGGCTTGTGCGGGTCCGAGGTGTCGAGCACGATGACGTCGGCGTTGCTGCCGAGTGCGGCGACCGCAGCCGAAAAGCCGCCGATGAAGGCGACGTCGGCGGAGCCTTCGAGGATGTCGCGGCCGGGGTCGTCGCCGGTGTGGACCAGAAGGTCGGCCTCGGCGATGCGGCCGGCAAAGGCGCCGGGCGCCGAAAACCCTTCGCCGTCGGTGCCGCCATAGGCATGCGACGCAGCGTCGAGATAGGCGCGGCCCAGTTCCTCGCGGGCTTGCCAGACGCCGCTGGAGAGAAGGTCCTCGGGGCCGGCGCCATAGGTGCCGGGGGAGGAGCCGAAGATGCGTGGCTCGACCTTGCCTGTGGCGCGGGTGGTCGCGGCGAGCGGGTTGTCGTGGTCGTCCTCGTCGCGGGTGGCGACAGCGCGGGCAGCCGCATCGATCAGCGCGATCTGGGTCGGGAACATGTCGCGGAACAGGCCCGAAATGCGCCAGGTGACATCGACGCGCGGGCGGCCGAGCGCTGCCGGCGGAAGCACCTCGATGCCGGTGACGCGGCCGGTGGCGGCGTCCCATTGCGGCCGGCAGCCCATCAGGGCCAGGCCTTGCGCGATTTCCTCGCCGCCGGTGCGCAGCGATGCGCTGCCCCAGAGGTCGATGACCAGCGCGCGCGGCCATTCGCCGTGGCTTTGCAGGTAGCTGCGCATGATCTCATCGCTGGCTGCCTTGCCAAGATCGAAGGCAGTCGGCGTAGGCATTGTGCGCGGGTCAGACGTGAACAGGTTGCGCCCGGTGGGCAGAACATCGGTGCGGCCGCGCGCCGGCGCGCCCGAGGGGCCGGCCTTGACGTGGCGGCCGTCGAGCGCGGCAATGAGGTTGTTTCGCTCGGCTTCGGCGCTGTCGCGGCGGGTGGCGTCCGGCTCGTTCACCTCATTGCGGCCATAGACGTGCAGGCCGTCCTTGATTGCGAAATCCTTGAGGTCGCAGAGCCAGGCGTCGATGCGGCGCAGCGCCTCGTCGGGCGCGTCGGTGCGGGCGACGCCAGCTTCGGCGGCGAGGCCGGTCTGGGAGGCGGTTTCGACGATGAGCTTCGCCAGCCGGTCTCGGCGGCGACGGTCGAGGCCGTCGGCCTGGGCATATTCGTCGACGAGGCGCTCGAGCTTCTGCTGGTGTTCGTCAAGGCCCGCCGGAGCGAGCGGCGGGGGCAGGTGGCCAAGCGTGATGGCCGCGATGCGGCGCTTGGCCTGAGCGGCCTCGCCGGGGTTGGAGACGATGAAGGGATAGACCACCGGCAGGGAGCCGGTGACGATCTCGGGGAAGCAGGTCCGGCTCAGCGCCACAGCCTTGCCTGGCAGCCATTCGAGCGTGCCATGCGCCCCGACATGGACGATCGCATGGACACCAAGGGATTTTTGCAGCCACAGGCCGAAGGCAAGCAGGGCGTGGCGCGGTGGCAAGGTCGGGTCATGATAGTCGGCGCGGCGGTCGGCCGAGCGGCCACGATCGGGGGCGAGCGTGACGGTGACGTTGCCGAAGGTCGCTGCGCGGAAGGGGAAGGTGAGTGGTTCTTCTTCGAAGCGCTGCTCACTTGGCAAGGCGAGCCGCCCCTCACCCTTACCCTCTCCCCGTAAGGACGGGGAGAGGGGGGCGTCGGCGTTGAGGCCGTCGTCATTGGAAACGGTGCTGCGGCTGCTGCTGTTAAGCGCGGCGTTGCGGCCGTCAGCCTTCTCCCCGTCGTTACGGGGAGAAGGTCCGGCAGGGGATGAGGGGCGGCGCGACGGGGGGCATTGTTCTGCCTCGAGCTCTGCTTTTCCCCAAGCAGCCTCGACAGCGTCGCGTGCCTCTGTCGGCAAGCCCGCGGCCATCACGACATAGTCGTAGAGCGAAAGCCCATGCCCGCCAGCCTCGATCAGGTCGAGCAGTTCCCGCGGCGATTGCGGAATCGATTCAACGTCGTAGCCCGCGTCCTTGAGGTCGTGCAGCATGGCGAGCACGCTGTTAGGTACGTCGAGGCCAACGGCGTAGCCGGTGCGGCCGGGCGCGCTGGGGTAGTCGGGGATGAGGATCGCGAGCTTGCGCTTTTCGGGCTGCGTCTCGCGCAACCGCAGATGTGCTGAGATGCGACGGGCGACCTGCTCGACGCGGTCGGGCTCGGGGCGGTTGGAAAACGCGCGGAAGCCGAGCGCCGGGTCGACCTCGCATTCGGTCTTGAAGGAGATGGCGCCGGCGAGGATGCGGCCGTCGAGTTCGGGCATCACCACATGCATGGCGAGGTCGGCGGGCGCCAGGCCACGCAGGCTGCCTTCCCAGGCTTCGCGCCGGGTGGTTGCGACGATGACCTGGAAGACGGGCACGCCGGCGCGATCGAACAGTGTCTCGGCCCCCGGTTCGGCGCCTGCGGCGAAGGCGGTCGCTGTGACGATGGCTGCGGGCGCGAGGTCGGCGATGGCGGCCTCAACGAAGGCGAGCGAATCCTTGTCCTTGAGGCTGGAGACGAAGATCGGGACAGGCTGGAGGCCCTGTGAGCGGAGCGCTTCGACCAAGGCGTCGATCGGCGCGACGTCGGCGGCGAGCAGCATCGAGCGGTAGAAGATGATGGGGATGATGCCTCCTTCTCCCCGTTCACGGGGAGAAGGTGCCCCGAAGGGGCGGATGAGGGGCTGCGCAAGGGTGTCGAGCGTGGGCTGCTGCCCCTCATCCCCCTGCCGGGACCTTCTCCCCGTGAACGGGGAGAAGGGGGCTGTCATCACGCCCTGTTTCGAATCGTAAAAACCAGCCTTCGGCACAGTGACCGGCGCGGCGGCGTCGCTTCCGACGCCAGCCAATCCGGCGAGGCGGGCGACAAGCGCCTTCATATTCTCCGGGCCGCCTTCGCGGAAATAGCCGAGCAGCGCGTCGAGTTCGGCGCGCGGCAAGGTCGAGCCTTGGATCAGTCGCGCGTCCGAGTCGTGGCTTTCGCCTGGCAACAGCGCAAGCGCGATGCCTTTTTCGCGCGCTATGGCCGCAAGCCGGTCGCAGCCGTAGCGCCACCAGTCGTGGCCGCCGAGGATGCGGACGAGGATGACCTTGGCGTGGGCCGCCACGCTGTCGACCCAGAGATCGACCGACATCGGGTGCCTTAGGTCGCGCAGATTGGCGAGCCGCATCGACGGGAGGTTTTCCGCGTCCGCCTTCCATGCATTGGCGAGGCCGGCCAAATCGCTGTCGGTGAAGGACAGCGCCACCACATCCGCAGGCTTCTGCCTGAGGTCGACCGGCTCGATCAGGTCGTCGAGCGAGGCGGATGTGGTGGTGAGGATGTGCATCCCGGCCGTCCGGTTCAGCGGACCAGGATACGCTCGATGGCCGGCCGGTCGAGGCCCTTGAGGCCGATGACCACGAGGCGCGAGCGGCGGTCGTCTTCGGCCGTCCAGGCGCGGTCGTAGTAATGGTTGACGCGCGGGCCTACGGCCTGGACGAGCAGGCGCATCGGCTTGCCACCGACATCGACGAAGCCTTTCACACGCAGCACGTTTTCTTCCTCGGCGGCGGTGGCGACACGCTTGGCCAGTTCCTCGGGGCTGACGATCGAGGGGATCTCGATGACGAAGGTGTCGAAGTCGTCATGCTCGTGGTCGAAGGCGCCGTCGTGGTGGGTCTTGCGGTTCTCGATGTCGTCCTCGACGGCAAGGCCAAGGCCGAGCAGCACCGATGGGTCGACCTTGCCGTGCGCCGACGGCACGATCTTGACGGCACGGGCGAGATGCTCGCCGACAATGGCGGCGGCGCGGGCATGGCCGGCCTCGTCGAGCAGGTCGGACTTGGACAGGATGATGAGGTCGGCACAGGCGACCTGATCCTCGAACACCTCCTCGACCGGATCGTCATGGTCGAGCGTCTCGTCCTGGGCGCGCTGGGCGGCGAGCGCTTCCATGTCGGAGGCGACCTTGCCTTCGGCCAGCGCCGGGCCGTCGACAACGGCGATGACGCCGTCGACCGTGACGCGGCTCTTCACCGTCGGCCACTGGAAGGCCTGCACGAGAGGCTTGGGCAAAGCGAGGCCCGAGGTCTCGATCAGGATGTGGTCGACCTTGGGCGTGCGCGCGAGAATCTGGTCGAGGGCCGGGACAAAATCGTCGGCCACGGTGCAGCAGATGCAGCCATTGGCCAGTTCGACGATGTTCTCTTCCGGGCAGGTGTCGATGCCGCAGCCCTTGAGGATCTCGCCGTCGATGCCGACGTCACCGAACTCGTTGACGATGATGGCAAGCCGCTTGCCCTTGGAATTTTCGAGGATGTTGCGCAGCAGGGTGGTCTTGCCGGCGCCGAGAAAGCCGGTGACGACGGTGCAGGGAACGCGTTCGACGGAGGCGGTCATTTGTCTTCCTTGATGAGATCGAGGGGAGGGATGCGCGCGACAAGGCCGCGCTTGAGGCTGTCGGGACGGCCGCGCCATGGGATGAGGCCGTCGGTCGAGGTGGCGAATAGTTTCGCGCCGGTGACGAGGTCGTCGCCCGAGGTGATGGCGAGATCGCCGAAGACGTAGCTCCAGGAGCCGTCGCGCAGGATCGCGGCACTGAGCCTGCGCTTGCAATTGCCGAGGCATTCGACGCTGCGGACGGTGATGCCGTGGTTCTCTCCTGCGGCGCGCGCCGATTCGGCGAGTTTGGCGCCGGCGCGGGGATGCGCGTCCGAACCAGTCTCATCACGACACGATGAGCAGACGAGGATGGTCACATGCGCTGCAGGCGAATTCTCGCCTTCGCAGGATGCGTCCAGAGTTTCGACCGAGAGATTGCCGTCGAGTTCCAAAATACAGGCTCCTTGCCTGGGACACCCGCCAGGCGATCGGATCAATGTTTGAGACGGCAGGTCTCCTGGCTCGCGAGTCGTCGCCTTCGCACCGCCTTCCCGGGAGGTCTCCCAGTGGTTACCGGCCTTGGCTCGTCGCTTACAGTTGCGGGGACAGCCGCGGATTTGACGCCAATAGCGCCGCACCGCATTCCCTCTTAGCTCCTCCCCTTGCCGGGAGGAGACCGTCTGGGCCGATTTAGGCTTTTGCGAGGGGTGGAGTCAACGTGAGGGAGCGACCCGCGATGTCGCTCAGCGCCGGACCCAGGTCGCCGGCCGAGGTGACTTCGATGCGCTCGAGGCCGAGCCAGTCGCGCATCTGTTTCAGCTCTTCATGGAGTTCGGCAGCCGTTTCAGGCGGGGCGCATGGCTCGGCATAGGCTGCATGGACGCGCAGGATACCTGCGGGGCGGTCAGCCTTGAGGTCGACGCGGGCGACGATTCGTTCGCCCAGCAGGAACGGCAGGACGTAATAACCATACTGGCGTTTTTCGGCCGGGGTATAGATCTCGATTCGGTAGCGGAAGCCGAACAGGCTTTCGGCGCGGCTGCGCTCGAAGACCAGTGGATCGAATGGCGCGAGGAGGGCGCGGGCGCTGACCCTGCGCGGAATGCGGGCCTGGGCATGCATGTAAGCCTGCTTGTCCCAGCCTTCGACGCGAACGGGAATCAGTTCGCCCATCTCGACGAGTTCTTCGAGGCGGCCCTTCAGGTCGGCCGGCGACAGTCGGAAGTAGTCGCGCAGGCAGATGGCGGTCGCGACGCCATGGGCACGGGCGGAGATTCTCAGGAGGTCGCGATGCGCGTCCTCGGCTTGCGGGACAGGACGGTTGTAGATCTCGGCAGGGAGCACGCGCTCGGGCAGGTCGTAGAGGCGTTCGAATCCCCTGCGCGAGTGGGTGGTGATGCGGCCGGCCCAGAACAGCCATTCGAAGGCATGCTTCTCCTGGCTCCAGCCCCACCAGCCACCAGAACCCTTGGCGCCTTCTATGTCCGACGCCGCGATCGGGCCTCGGTCGACCACCTGGCGAAAGATTTCTTCTATATAGGGTCTGTTCGCACGACCGAATTTGGCAAGCCCGCCATACATACCTTCCTCGGCTCGGGCCATGCGCCAGCGCAGCAGCGGAAAGGTTTCCAGTGGCAGCAGCGATGCTTCATGCGCCCAATATTCGAAAAGCAGGCGCTTGCGCGACTGCATGGCGTCGTCGAGCAGCGCCATCGGGTAGGGGCCGAGACGCGAATAGAGCGGCATGTAGTGGGCACGAACCACCGTACTCACCGAGTCGATCTGGAACAGGCCGAGGCGATCCAGTACGCGCTGCAGGTGACGTCGCGTGACCACACCTGCAGGGCGCTTCTCAGCGAAGCCCTGGGCCGCAAGCGCGATGCGGCGGGCGGTGGGGAGGGAGATTCTTTCCTTCATTGCGGCAAGCTATCGCAGTCTGTCATCGGGTGACGCAAGGGTACGAGAATCGATCGGTGCTGCAAATGCTAGCAGGTCTGCGGTTCCGGACTTGTCAGGAGATAAAAGTGGAGTAAAAGACGAAGGAAATCAAATAGGAGCCACACGCGCAGGATTTTGATCCAGCGGTGGGGTTTGCCTCCTTTTGGACAAGGTTGGGCTTGCTTCGCCCGACCTCCTGCGCTAACCGTCGCCGCATTGCAGCACGACCGTTTCGTCAGGGCCGACGAGAATCCGTCGCGCTTCCGGAAACGGACCCCGTGCTGTAAATCTGGTGGATAGGCCACCAACGGAATTCGCAGCATGAACGCTCTCTTGAGTTCGTATCTGCCCATCGTCATCTTCATCGGTGTGGCGCTTCTAGTCGGCATCGCGCTTATCGTAGCGCCTTTCCTTGTCGCCTATCGCAATCCTGACCCGGAGAAGCTTTCTGCCTACGAGTGCGGCTTCAACTCGTTCGACGATGCCCGCATGAAGTTCGACATTCGCTTCTATCTGGTCTCCATCCTGTTCATCATCTTCGACCTCGAGGTCGCCTTCCTGTTTCCGTGGGCCGTGTCCTTCGGCGAGATTGGTATGCTCGGCTTCTGGTCAATGATGATCTTCCTGGCCGTTTTGACCATCGGCTTCGTCTATGAGTGGAAAAAGGGAGCGCTGGAATGGGATTGAACGACGCCTCCGGCACCCTGATCGCACCGAGGCCGAAAGGCATCATCGATCCGAACACCGGCAAGCTCATCGGTTCTGACGACGCATTCTTTGGCGATCTGAATAGCGAGCTTTCCGACAAGGGTTTCATCGTCACCTCTTCCGAGGCGCTGATTACCTGGGCGCGCACCGGTTCGCTGATGTGGATGACCTTCGGTCTGGCATGCTGCGCCGTCGAGATGATGCACATCTCGATGCCGCGCTATGACGCCGAGCGTTTCGGCATCGCGCCGCGCGCCTCTCCGCGTCAGTCGGACGTGATGATCGTTGCCGGCACTCTGACCAACAAGATGGCGCCAGCTCTGCGCAAGGTCTACGACCAGATGCCTGAGCCGCGCTACGTCATCTCGATGGGCTCGTGCGCCAATGGCGGCGGTTATTATCACTATTCCTATTCGGTGGTGCGCGGCTGCGATCGCGTCGTGCCCGTAGACATCTATGTGCCCGGCTGTCCTCCCACCGCCGAAGCGCTGCTCTACGGCATCCTGATGCTGCAGAAGAAGATCCGCCGCACCGGCACGATAGAGCGGTGAGCCCAAATGAGTGAAGCCCTGAACGACCTCGCCGCCTATATTGCGGAAAAGCTCGGTGCGGACATCGAAGAAAGCGTCGTTGCCTATGGCGAGCTGACGCTGACGGTGAAGGCTGCCGACATCGTCGATGTGCTGACCTTCCTGCGCAGCGACGTGCAGTGCCAGTTCGTGTCGTTCATCGATGCGGCCGGCGTCGACTATCCGCAGCGCCGCAAGCGTTTCGAAGTCGTCTACCATCTTCTGTCGCCGCGCCAGAACCTACGCATCCGCGTCAAGGTCAGCACCGACGAGGACACGCCTGTTCCCTCGGTGACGTCGGTGTATCCCGGTGCCGACTGGTTCGAGCGTGAGGCCTACGACATGTACGGCATCCTGTTTTCGGGCCATCCCGACCTGCGCCGCTTGCTGACCGACTACGGCTTCGAAGGCCATCCGCTGCGCAAGGACTTCCCGCTCACCGGCTTCGTTGAAGTTCGCTACGACGACGAGCAGAAGCGCGTCGTCTACGAGCCGGTCGAGCTCAAGCAGGAATTCCGCAATTTCGACTTTTTGTCTCCCTGGGAAGGCACCGAATACGTGCTGCCGGGCGACGAAAAAGCCAAGACGAATTGAGGCGCCGAAATGGCTGAAACCTCCGTCCGCAATTTCAACATCAACTTCGGCCCGCAGCATCCGGCGGCGCACGGCGTCTTGCGCCTCGTGCTCGAGCTCGACGGTGAAGTCGTCGATCGTGTCGATCCGCATATCGGCCTCCTGCATCGCGGCACCGAAAAGCTGATCGAGCAGAAGACCTATCTGCAGGCCGTGCCTTATTTTGATCGTCTCGACTACGTCGCGCCGATGAACCAGGAGCACGCCTTCGCGCTGGCCGTCGAGCGGCTGCTGGGCATCGAGGTGCCGAAGCGCGGCCAGATCATCCGCGTGCTCTATTCCGAGATCGGCCGCATCCTTTCGCACCTGCTCAATGTCACGACGCAGGCGATGGACGTCGGCGCGCTGACCCCGCCGCTGTGGGGCTTCGAAGAGCGCGAAAAGCTGATGGTGTTCTATGAACGGGCCTGCGGCGCGCGCATGCACGCGGCCTATTTCCGGCCGGGCGGCGTTCATCAGGACATCCCGCAGAAGCTGGTCGAAGACATCGGCAAGTGGATCGATCCGTTCCTGCAGACGGTGAAGAATCTCGACGATTTGCTCACCCCCAACCGCATCTTCAAGCAGCGCAACGTCGACATCGGCGTGGTTTCGCTCGACGATGCATGGGCATGGGGCTTTTCAGGCGTGATGGTGCGCGGTTCGGGCGCTGCCTGGGACCTGCGCAAGAGCCAGCCCTACGAGTGCTATTCGGAGATGGAATTCGACATTCCGATCGGCAAGAACGGCGACTGCTACGACCGCTACCTGATCCGCATGGAAGAGATGCGCCAGTCGGCGAAGATCATGCGCCAGTGCGTCGATCTGCTGCTCGGCAAGGAAAGCGTCGGTCCTGTCTCGAACATGGATGGCAAAGTCGTGCCGCCGAAGCGCCAGGCGATGAAGCGTTCGATGGAATCGCTGATCCATCACTTCAAGCTCTACACCGAAGGCTACCGCGTGCCGGCCGGCGAGGTCTATGCAGCCGTCGAAGCGCCCAAGGGCGAGTTCGGCGTCTTCCTCGTCTCCGATGGCACCAACAAGCCATACCGCTGCAAGCTGCGCGCGCCAGGCTTCGCCCATCTCCAGGCGATGGATTTCCTGTGCCGCGGCCACATGCTTGCGGATATCTCGGCCGTTCTCGGCTCCCTCGACATCGTGTTTGGTGAGGTCGACCGCTAAATGTCAGTCCGCCGTCTCGCAGAAGCCAGCGTCCAGCCAGCGTCATTCGCCTTCAACAAGGCGATGACCGCGCAGGCCAAGACCTGGATCAACAAGTACCCCAAGGGCCGCGAACAGTCGGCCGTCATTCCGCTGCTCATGCTCGCGCAGGAGCAGGATGGTTGGGTCACGAAGGCTGCCATCGAGCACGTCGCCGACATGCTCGGCATGCCCTATATCCGCGCGCTGGAAGTGGCGACTTTCTACACCCAGTTCCAGCTCAAGCCGGTTGGCACACGCGCCCATATCCAGGTTTGCGGTACCACGCCCTGCATGCTGCGTGGCTCGGAAGAACTGATGGATGTGTGCCGCTCCAAGATACATCACGACCAGTTCCACACCAACGAGGCGGGCACGCTGTCTTGGGAAGAGGTCGAGTGCCTTGGCGCCTGCGTCAACGCACCGATGGTCATGATCTTCAAGGACACCTACGAGGATTTGACCCCCGAACGGCTGGCCGAGATCATCGACCAGTTCGAGGCGGGCAAGGGCGACCAGGTCAAGACCGGCCCGCAGACCGGCCGCGTTTTTTCCGCACCGCTGACCGGGTTCACCTCGCTCACGGACGAGAAGGGTGTGCTCAAGAGCACCCGCGAGAAGGAAGCCAAAGCCACGTCCAAGGCTGCGAAAGCGGCTGCGGCAGCGCCGGCTGCGGCAGCACCGAACGTCGCGGCTGCGCCTGACAAGGCCGACGCGCCGGCAAAGCCTTCGCTCGACGACAAGAACCGTCCGGCAGGCATTGCCAAGCCGGCCGCTGTCGACGACCTCAAGCTGATCTCGGGCGTTGGTCCCAAGATCGAAGGCACGTTGCACGAACTCGGCATCTTCACCTTCGCCCAAGTGGCGTCGTGGAAGAAGGCTGAGCGCGAGTGGGTCGACGGCTATCTGAGCTTTCATGGTCGCATCGAACGTGACGACTGGGTCAAGCAAGCCAAGGCGCTCGCCAAGGGCGGTGAGGCCGAATACATCCGCGTCTTCGGCAAGAAGCCGGTCTGAGGAGCAAGAACATGCTTGAAGACAAGGACCGCATTTTCACCAACATCTACGGCCGCTTCGATCAGTCGCTGGCCGGGGCGATGTCGCGTGGCGCCTGGGACGGCACTGCCGGCATCATCGAGAAGGGCCGCGAGTGGATCATCAACGAGATGAAGGCCTCGGGCCTGCGCGGCCGTGGCGGCGCCGGCTTCCCGACCGGTCTCAAATGGTCGTTCATGCCCAAGAGCAACCCTGACGGCCGTCCGTCCTATCTCGTCGTCAACGCCGACGAATCCGAGCCCGGTACCTGCAAGGACCGCGATATCCTGCGCCATGACCCGCACACGCTAGTCGAGGGCTGCCTGCTCGCCGGTTTCGCCATGGGTGCGGTTGCCGCCTATATCTACGTGCGCGGTGAGTTCATCCGCGAGCGCGAAGCGCTGCAGCGCGCCATCGACGAGGCCTATGAGGCCAGGCTGATCGGCAAGAACAACAAGAACGGCTACGATTTCGACATCTACGTCCATCACGGCGCCGGCGCCTATATCTGTGGCGAAGAAACAGCGCTGCTCGAAAGCCTCGAGGGCAAGAAGGGCCAGCCGCGCCTCAAGCCTCCGTTCCCGGCGAATGTCGGCCTCTATGGCTGCCCGACGACGGTCAACAACGTCGAGTCGATCGCTGTCGCGCCGACCATCCTGCGCCGCGGCGCTGCCTGGTTCTCCGGCATCGGCCGTCCCAACAACGTTGGCACCAAGCTGTTCATGCTGGTCGGCCATGTGAACACGCCCTGCACGGTCGAAGAGGCCATGGGGATTACGTTCCGCGAACTGGTCGAAAAGCACGGCGGTGGGATTCGCGGCGGCTGGGACAACCTTCTGGCTGTCATCCCCGGCGGTGCGTCGTGCCCGGTCGTCAAGGCCGAGGACATCATCGATTGCCCGATGGATTTTGACGGCCTGCGCGAGCGCAAGTCGTCCTTCGGCACGGCTGCCGTGATCGTCATGGACAAGTCGACCGACATCGTGAAGGCGATTGCGCGGCTTTCCTACTTCTTCAAGCACGAGAGCTGCGGCCAGTGCACGCCATGCCGCGAAGGCACCGGCTGGATGTGGCGCGTGATGGAGCGCCTGGTGCGTGGCGAAGCGCACAAGCGCGAGATCGACATGCTGCTCGATGTCACCAAGCAGGTGGAAGGCCACACGATCTGTGCACTGGGCGATGCGGCCGCATGGCCGATCCAGGGCCTGATCCGCAACTTCCGCCCGGAAATCGAGCGGCGCATCGACGAATTCTCACGCAACTCGCATCGCGCCGAGCCGGTGCTTGTGGCGGCCGAGTAAGAAGTAAATCAGAAAGTGCGGGCCAAAGGTCCGAAATAGGAAACGACGAGGCAGAGGCGAACGGCGAAGGCGACAAGGAGCTACCAATGTCGACATTTCCCATTCCCGAAAGTGCAGTGCCTGAGATGGAACGTTTGGAGCAGATGAACAGGGACTTCGTGGCGATGCTGCCCAAGGAGTTTGCCGGAACGGCAAATCTGATGGTGCATCCTGCCGCCGGAATCGCTGCTGCTTCGGCGCTGAGTGTCGGCCTCGCCAGTCACGCCATGGGCGTCTGGATCGGGGCCGTGACCGGTGCATCTGAAGCTGCGCAGCGGCTGCTTTCGCCTGATTTCGGCGATTTTAGCGGTGCTACGCAGGCGAAGCCGACTGCGGCTAAAAGGGCTGAGGCCAGCACGGCTTCGCTGATCGCCGAGGTGAAGACCCTGGCGCGCAAGCTGGAGGAGGCCGAGGCAAGGCCGGCGGCTGCTGGTGCGGTCGAACAGGCCGCCGAAGTTGCCGTGGCTGAAGCGCCGGTGGGGCTTCAGCCCGAGGATTTCAGGCAGCCGGCATCGATCGAGCGGCCGGAAATGCCCGACGATCTGAAGGCGATCGCCGGCATTGGGCCGAAGCTGGAGCAGGTGCTGAATGGTCTCGGCATCTGGACCTACAGCCAGGTTGCGGGCTGGACGGAGCAGGAAGTGGCCTGGGCCGACGACTATCTCGGCTTCAAGGGCCGGATCGGTCGCGACGACTGGATCGGGCAGGCGGCAACGCTGGCTGGCGGCAAGACCGGCGAGTGAATTTTGGATTTCGGGGCGCAGCGCAGGCCGCGCCCCTTGCAGGACGGAATGCGGATCATCCGCGGGATTTGAGGCGCTATGGCAAAGCTTAAGGTCGACGGGAAAGAGATTTCGGTACCCGACCACTATACGCTGCTGCAGGCTGCGGAAGAGGCTGGCGCGGAAGTGCCGCGCTTCTGCTTCCATGAGCGGCTGTCGATCGCCGGCAACTGCCGCATGTGCCTGGTCGAGGTGAAGGGCGGACCGCCCAAGCCGGCTGCGTCCTGCGCCATGGGCGTGCGCGATCTGCGCCCCGGCCCAAACGGCGAAACGCCGGAAATTTTCACCAACACGCCGATGGTCAAGAAGGCCCGCGAAGGCGTGATGGAGTTCCTGCTCATCAATCACCCGCTCGACTGCCCGATCTGCGATCAGGGCGGCGAATGCGACCTGCAGGACCAGGCGATGGCCTTCGGCCTCGACGGTTCGCGCTACAACGAAAACAAGCGCGCGGTCGAAGACAAGAACATCGGTCCGCTGGTCAAGACGATCATGACGCGCTGCATTCACTGCACGCGCTGCGTCCGCTTCACCACCGAAGTGGCCGGCATTTCAGAGCTTGGCCTGATCGGCCGTGGCGAGGACGCCGAGATCACCACCTATCTCGAGCAGGCAATGACCTCGGAGCTTCAGGGTAACGTCATCGACCTGTGCCCGGTCGGCGCGCTGACCTCCAAGCCCTATGCCTTCCAGGCGCGTCCGTGGGAGCTGACCAAGACCGAATCCATCGACGTGATGGACGCTGTCGGTTCGGCGATCCGCGTCGACACGCGCGGCCGCGAAGTGATGCGCATCATGCCGCGCATCAACGAGCAGGTGAACGAGGAGTGGATCTCCGACAAGACCCGTTTCATCTGGGATGGGCTGCGCACGCAGCGCCTCGACCGGCCCTACGTCCGCAAGGACGGCAAGCTGGCACCCGCAACCTGGGCGGAAGCTTTTGCCGCAATCAAGGGCGCGGTTTCGGGCGCACCGGCTGACCGCATCGGCGCAATTGCCGGCGACCTCGCCACCGTCGAGGAAATGTATGCGCTCAAGCAGCTGATCTCCTCTCTCGGCTCGAACAACATCGACTGCCGCCAGGATGGTGCTGCGCTCGATCCGTCGCTCGGCCGCTCAAGCTACATCTTCAACTCGACCATCGAAGGCATCGAGCAGGCGGATGCCATCCTCATCATCGGCGCCAATCCGCGCTTCGAGGCTTCGGTGCTCAATGCCCGTATCCGCAAGCATTGGCGCGGTGCCAATGTGCCGGTCGCCGTCATCGGCGAGATCGGCGACACGCGCTACGACTACGAACAGCTGGGCTCGGGCCCTGATACCCTCAAGGACCTGGCCGAAGGCAATGGCAAGTTCTTCTCGCTACTCAAGAAGGCAACCCATCCGCTGATCATCGTCGGCCAGGGCGCGATAGCGCGCGCCGATGGTGCTGCCGTGCTCGGCCAGGCTGCCAAGCTCGCGACCGCGGTCAATGCCAGCCGTGCCGACTGGAACGGCTTTGCCGTGCTTCACACCGCAGCCGCCCGCGTTGGCGGTCTCGACGTCGGCTTCGTGCCGGGCGAGGGCGGCAAGAACGTTGCCGGCATGCTCGGCGAGACCGACGTGTTGTTCCTGCTCGGTGCCGACGAACTCGACCTGGCCAAGGCCGCAGACGCGTTTGTCGTCTACATCGGCACCCATGGCGATGCCGGCGCCCACCGCGCTGACGTCATCCTGCCAGCTGCCGCATACACCGAAAAGTCGGGCACATATGTGAACACCGAAGGCCGGGTGCAGCAGACCACCCGCGCCGGCTTCGCGCCGGGAGAGGCCAAGGAAGACTGGGCGATCCTCAGGGCGCTGTCCGACGTACTCGGCCACAAGCTGCCCTTTGACTCCCTGTCGCAGCTACGCGGCAAGCTCTATGCGGAGTATCCGCATCTGGCCCGCATCGACGAGATCGAGGCCGGAAATAGTGACGACATTGCCAAGGTCGCCAAGCTCGGCGGCCGCCTGAACAAGGGCGCCTTCACCTCTGTCGTGAAGGACTTCTATCTTACCAATCCGATCGCACGTGCGTCGGCGGTGATGGCCGAGTGTTCGGCACTGGCCAAAAACGGCTTCAAGCAGGCGGCGGAGTAAAGGCTGTCATGGATACCTTTTTCTCCTTCTACGTCCTGCCGGCGTTGATCATACTGCTGAAGTCGGTCGTCCTGATCGTCGTTCTGCTGATCTTCGTCGCCTACATCCTTTATGCCGACCGCAAGATCTGGGCGGCGGTACAGCTGCGCCGCGGCCCGAACGTCGTCGGTCCCTGGGGCCTGCTGCAGGCATTCGCCGATCTTTTGAAGTTCGTCTTCAAGGAACCGGTGATCCCCTCAGGCGCCAACAAGGGCGTGTTCCTGCTCGCGCCGGTCGTGTCTGCAGTCCTGGCGATCGCTGCCTGGGCAGTGATCCCGGTCAGCGAAGGCTGGGCGATTGCCAACGTCAATGTCGGCATCCTCTACGTCTTCGCCATCTCCTCGCTCGAGGTCTATGGCGTGATCATGGGCGGCTGGGCCTCGAACTCGAAGTATCCATTCCTGGGCGCACTTCGTTCGGCGGCGCAGATGGTGTCCTACGAAGTCTCGATCGGCTTTGTCATCGTTTGCGTGCTGCTCACCGTCGGCTCGCTGAACCTGACCGACATCGTGCTGTCGCAGGGCGACGGCATCGGCACGCGCCTTGGCCTGCCCAATACGTTCCTCGACTGGAACTGGCTCGTTCTGTTCCCGATGTTCGTGATCTTCTTCATTTCGGCGCTGGCCGAGACGAACCGCCCGCCCTTCGACCTGGTCGAGGCCGAGTCGGAACTCGTCGCCGGTCACATGATCGAATATTCGTCGACGCCGTTCCTGCTGTTTTTCCTCGGCGAATACGTCGCGATCGTTCTGATGTGCGCGCTGACGACCATCCTGTTCCTCGGTGGATGGCTGCCGCCGTTCGACTTCGCGCCCTTCACCTGGGTGCCCGGCGTGATCTGGTTCGTGCTCAAGGTCTGCATGGTGTTCTTCATGTTCGCCATGGTGAAGTCCTTCGTGCCGCGCTATCGCTACGATCAGCTGATGCGCCTGGGCTGGAAGGTGTTCCTGCCGATCTCGCTGGCTATGGTCGTGATCACCGCAGCCGTACTCAAGCTTACCGGAGCCGCCTGATGTCCGCTCTCGCCCAAGCCGCCAAATCGCTGCTTTTGCAGGACTTCGTCGGCGCATTCTTCCTTTCCATGCGCCAGTTCTTCGCGCCCAAGGCGACGCTGAACTATCCGCATGAAAAGGGCCCGGTCAGCCCGCGCTTCCGTGGTGAACATGCGCTTCGCCGCTATCCCAACGGCGAGGAGCGCTGCATTGCCTGCAAGTTGTGCGAGGCGATCTGCCCGGCGCAGGCCATTACCATCGAGGCCGGCCCGCGCCGCAACGACGGAACCCGCCGTACCGTCCGCTACGACATCGACATGGTGAAGTGCATCTATTGCGGCTTTTGCCAGGAGGCTTGCCCGGTCGACGCTATCGTCGAGGGGCCGAATTTTGAATTCGCGACGGAAACGCGCGAGGAGCTGTACTACGACAAGGACAAGCTGCTTGCGAACGGCGACCGGTGGGAGCGCGAGATCGCGCGCAACATCGCTATGGATTCGCCTTATCGCTGAGGCTTGAACAATGGACGGGCCAAGTCGGCTCGTCTAAGGAACGCGCGACCTGCACCGGAGGCGGAGCAAGGACGTGAACAGGGCAGGGCGTGCAGATGCGTACTGCCCGAAAGGAAAACCGGGGGAACCCATGCTCAACGGACTTGAAGCGGTATTTTTCTACCTCTTCGCCTTCATCGCGGTGGCGTCGGCCTTCATGGTCATTTCGGCGCGCAACCCGGTTCACTCGGTGCTCTATCTGATCCTGACGTTCTTCAACGCGGCGGGTCTGTTCCTTTTGACCGGCGCCGAGTTCCTGGCGATGATCCTGCTCGTCGTTTATGTCGGCGCGGTGGCGGTGCTGTTCCTGTTCGTCGTCATGATGCTCGACGTCGACTTTGCCGAGCTCAAGTCGGGCGCGTTGCAATATGCGCCAATCGGCGCATTGGTCGGCCTGATCCTGGCCGCCGAGCTGATCGTGGTGACGGGCGGCTACGCCTTCGCACCCAAGCTCGGTTCAGCAGTGGCCCAGCCTACGCCTGATATCGCCACGCGCCACAACACGGCTGCCCTCGGCGACATCCTCTATACAAACTACATCTACTTCTTCCAGATCGCCGGCCTCGTGTTGTTGGTCGCCATGATCGGCGCCATCGTGCTGACGCTGCGCCACAAGCCGAACGTCAAGCGCCAGAGCATTCCTGCTCAGGTTGCTCGCACCCCGGCTACCGCGATCGAGGTCAAGAAGGTCGAGACGGGCAAGGGAATCTGACCATGGTTGTGGGCATTTCGCATTATCTCACGCTATCGGCGGTTATGTTCACGCTTGGCGTGTTCGGCATTTTCCTGAACCGCAAGAACGTCATCGTCATCCTGATGTCGGTCGAACTGATCCTTCTTGCGGTCAATATCAATTTCGTGGCGTTCTCGGCCCAGCTCGGCGACCTGGTCGGGCAGGTGTTTGCGCTGTTCGTGCTTACGGTTGCCGCCGCTGAAGCGGCAATCGGGCTTGCCATTCTGGTCGTATTCTTCCGCAACCGCGGCTCCATCGCGGTCGAAGACGTGAACATGATGAAGGGCTGACGGGACAAAAATGTACCAGCTAATCGTCTTCCTTCCGCTTCTCGGCTTCCTGATCGCCGGCCTGTTCGGCCGTTCGATCGGAGCGAAAGCTTCCGAATACATCACCTCGGGGCTGCTGGTGGTTTCCGCCGTCCTGTCCTGGGTGGCCTTCATCACGGTTGGCTTCGGTGACGTCGAGGCCTTTACCGTACCGGTTCTGCGCTTCCTCGATGTCGGGCCGGTGCAGGCCGACTGGGCGCTGCGCATCGACACGCTGACGGTGGTCATGCTGGTCGTGGTCAACACGGTGTCGGCGCTCGTCCACATCTACTCGATCGGCTACATGCATCACGATCCGCATCGGCCGCGCTTCTTCGCCTACCTGTCGCTGTTCACCTTTGCCATGCTGATGCTGGTGACGTCGGACAATCTCGTCCAGATGTTCTTCGGCTGGGAAGGTGTGGGTCTCGCGTCCTACCTGCTGATCGGCTTCTGGTACAAGAAGCCGTCGGCCAATGCCGCCGCCATCAAGGCCTTCGTCGTCAATCGTGTCGGCGATTTTGGCTTCCTGCTGGGCATCTTCGGCTTGTTTGTCCTGTTCGGCTCGGTCGAATTCAGCACGATCTTTGCCAGCGCAGCGAACTATCTGCCGGCTGAAGGTGCTGCCGAGCATGGCGAAACCGTTCTGAACTTCCTCGGCTACGCGCTTGACAAGCACAGCGCGCTGACGGTCGTTTGCCTGCTGCTGTTCATGGGCGCCATGGGCAAGTCGGCACAGGTGCCGCTGCACACCTGGTTGCCGGACGCCATGGAAGGCCCGACGCCTGTGTCGGCGCTGATCCATGCCGCGACGATGGTTACCGCCGGCGTGTTCATGCTGGCCCGCCTGTCGCCGGTGTTCGAACTGTCGCACTCGGCCTTGACCGTGGTGACTTTCATCGGCGCCCTGACCGCATTCTTCGCGGCCACCGTCGGTCTGGTCCAGAACGACATCAAGCGCGTCATCGCCTATTCGACCTGCTCGCAGCTCGGCTACATGTTCGTGGCGCTCGGCATGGGCTTCTATTCAGCTGCGATCTTCCATCTGTTCACGCATGCCTTCTTTAAGGCGCTGCTGTTCCTGGGCTCGGGTTCGGTGATCCACGCCGTTTCCGATGAGCAGGACATGCGCAAGATGGGCGGCCTCAGGAAGCTGATCCCGACCACTTACTGGATGATGGTCATCGGCACGCTTGCGCTGACCGGCGTCGGTATCCCGGCCACGATCATCGGCACGGCCGGCTTCTTCTCCAAGGACGCCATCATTGAAGGCGCGTTTGTCGGCCACAATGCGGTCGCAGGCTTTGCGTTCGCGATGCTCGTCATCGCCGCCTGCTTCACCAGCTTCTACTCGTGGCGCCTGATATTCATGACCTTCCACGGCAAGCCGCGCGCTACCGCCGACGTCATGCACCATGTGCATGAATCGCCGCCGGTGATGCTGGTTCCGTTGTTTGTGCTGGCAGTCGGCGCGCTGTTTGCGGGCGTGATGTTCCACGACCAGTTCATCGGCGAAGCCTATACCGAGTTCTGGAAGGGCGCGTTGTTCACGCTCGACACCAACCACATCCTGCACGACTTCCACAGCGTGCCGATGTGGGTGAAGCTCGCGCCGTTCGCAGCGATGATCGGTGGCTTCGCCATGGCCTATCTCTTCTACATCCGCTCGCCCGACATGCCGAAGATCCTGGCCTCGCGCCATCGTGGGCTTTACGCCTTCCTGCTCAACAAGTGGTACTTCGATGAGTTGTATGACTTCTTGTTCGTCCGCCCGGCCAAGTGGCTCGGTCGCTTCCTGTGGAAGAAGGGCGATGGCTGGCTGATCGACGGCTTTGGCGCCGACGGTATCTCCGCCCGCGTCGTCGACGTGACCAACCGTGTCGTCAAGCTGCAGACCGGTTACCTTTACCACTACGCATTCGCCATGCTGATCGGTGTGGCGGCCCTCGTTACCTGGATGATGCTCGGGAGCTCCTTCTGATGTCTGGCGTTCCCATTCTATCGCTGGTCACCTTTTTGCCGCTGGTCGGCGCGTTCCTGATCCTTCTGATCAGGGACGATGGTGAAGCCGCGCGCCGCAATATTCGTAACGTGGCGTTGCTGACGACAGTGTTCACCTTTGCGGTGTCGCTGCTGATCTGGATCTATTTCGACAATACGGAAGCTGGCTTCCAGTTCGTCGAAAAGGCAGCGTGGCTCGACTCTGGCATTTCCTACCATCTGGGCGTGGACGGCATTTCGATGCTGTTCGTGATCCTGACGACCTTCCTGATGCCGCTTTGCATCCTCGCGAGCTGGGAGTCGGTGGAAAAGCGCGTCAAGGAATACATGATCGCGTTCCTGGTCCTGGAAACGTTGATGATCGGCGTCTTCTGCGCCCTCGACATCGTGCTGTTCTACGTCTTCTTCGAAGCCGTGCTGATCCCGATGTTCATCATCATCGGCGTTTGGGGCGGCAAGCGCCGCGTCTATGCCAGCTTCAAATTCTTCCTGTTCACGCTGCTCGGCTCGGTGCTGATGCTGCTCGCTGTCATGGCGATGTTCTGGCAGGCCGGCACGACCGATATCCCGACGCTGCTCGCGCATGACTTCCCGGCCAACATGCAGACCTGGCTGTGGCTGGCCTTCTTCGCCTCGTTTGCGGTGAAGATGCCGATGTGGCCGGTGCACACCTGGCTGCCCGATGCGCACGTTGAGGCGCCGACGGCAGGCTCGGTCATCCTGGCAGGCATCCTGCTGAAGATGGGCGGTTACGGCTTCCTGCGCTTCTCGCTGCCGATGTTCCCTCTGGCGTCCGAGTTCTTCGCGCCAATGGTCTTTGCATTGTCGGTCATCGCCATCGTCTATACCTCGCTGGTGGCGCTGATGCAGGACGACATGAAGAAGCTGATCGCTTATTCGTCGGTCGCTCACATGGGTTACGTCACCATGGGCATCTTCGCGATGAACGAGACCGGCGTGCAGGGCGCGATCTTCCAGATGCTCAGCCACGGCCTGATCTCGGGCGCGCTGTTCCTGTGCGTCGGCGTCGTCTACGACCGCATGCATACCCGTGAGATCTCGGCCTATGGCGGCCTCGTCAACAACATGCCGAAATATGCGGTCGCCTTCCTGATCTTCACCATGGCCAATGTCGGTCTGCCCGGCACGAGCGGGTTCATCGGCGAGTTCCTGACGTTGTTCGGTATCTTCCAGGTCAATACCTGGGTGGCGTTGATCGCTGCCACCGGCGTGATCCTGTCGGCTGCCTACGCGCTGTGGCTCTACCGCCGCGTGGTGTTTGGCGCGCTGACCAAGGAAAGTCTGAAGGGTCTGTTTGACCTGTCAGGCCGCGAGAAGGTGGTACTCTATCCGCTGATCATCCTGGTCATCTTCTATGGCGTCTATCCGACGCCGGTGTTCGACGTCACGACCGCATCGGTCAAGGCGCTGATCAACAACGTAACCGTATCGATCGACGCCGCGCAGACCGCGGCGGCGAACTGACAGGGGTTTTGCGAACCATGACGCCCGAACTCCTTTCGAGCCTCTCGCTCTCCATGCCGGAGCTGATCATCGCCGTCGGCGCGCTGGCGCTGCTGATGGTCGGCGTGTTTTCCGGTGAGCGCGCCAACTCGACCGTGACTGGCCTGGCCGTCGCGCTGCTGATCGCGGCAGGCGCCTGGATGCTGGTGTTCGGCCATAACGGCACCGGCTACGGAACCGCCTTCATTTCCGATCCGTTCGCCCGGTTCATGAAAGTCCTGACGCTGCTCGGCGCGGTGGTGACGCTGATCATGTCGGTCGGTTTTGCCAAGGCCGAGAAGTTCGACAAGTTCGAATTCCCCGTGCTCGTCATGCTGGCGACGCTCGGCATGCTGCTGATGATCTCGGCCAACGACATGCTGGCTCTGTATCTCGGGCTCGAACTGCAGTCGCTTGCGCTCTATGTCATCGCCGCGATCAACCGCGACAATGTGCGTTCGACCGAAGCGGGCCTGAAGTACTTCGTTCTCGGCGCGCTGTCGTCGGGCATGCTGCTCTACGGCATCAGTCTTGTGTACGGCTATACCGGGCACACTTCGTTTGAGGCCATTGCCGCCGCCCTCGGCGACGGCGAGCGTCAGCTCGGCCTGGTCTTCGGCCTTGTTTTCGTGCTGGCCGGCCTGTGCTTCAAGATCTCGGCGGTGCCGTTCCACATGTGGACGCCCGACGTCTATGAAGGTGCGCCGACGCCGGTGACGGCGTTCTTTGCCGCAGCCCCCAAGATGGCGGCGATGGCTTTGATCGTTCGCGTCACCATGGGTGCCTTCGAGCCCATTGGCACCGATTGGCAGCAGATTATCGTCTTCATTTCCATCGCCTCGATGCTGCTCGGCTCGTTTGCAGCAATCGGCCAGAAGAACATCAAACGCCTGATGGCCTATTCGTCGATCGGCCACATGGGCTACGCTCTGGTCGGCCTCGCGGCCAACAGCGAAGCCGGCGTGCGTGGCGTGGTCATCTACATGCTCATCTATCTTGTGATGACGCTCGGCACCTTTGCCTTTATCTTGGCCATGCGCCGCAAGGACGGCAATGTCGAACAGATCAGCGATCTTGCTGGACTGTCCTCGACCAATCCTGTGATGGCGACCATCCTGACCGTCCTGATGTTTTCGCTGGCCGGCATTCCGCCGCTGGCTGGCTTCTGGGGGAAGTGGTACGTCTTCCTCGCGGCCATCGATGCAAACCTCTACGCGCTTGCAGTGATCGGCATGCTGGCTTCGGTTGTGGGCGCTTATTACTACCTGCGCATCATCAAGATCATGTGGTTCGATGAGCCGGTCGGCGGCTTCCAGCCGATGGCGGGCGAACTTCGCCTCGTGCTCGGCCTGTCTGGCGCGTTTGTGCTTTTCTACGTGCTGATCGGCGGTCCTGTCGGGCAGATGGCGGAAGCTGCTGCCAAGACATTCTTCTGACGGTATGGGGTTCCAACTCGCACCGACCGCAAATGTTGAGGGCTTCCGCCTGGAGGCTCACGACGCGGTAGGGTCGACCAACGCCTTGGCGCTGGAGCGGGCTATGCAAGGCGATCCGGGCAAGCTCTGGATCGTTTCCAAGAAGCAGGAAAGCGGGCGTGGCCGTCGTGGCCGCGCCTGGGCAACGCCCGAAGGCAATCTTGCCGCGACCTTGCTCAAGGTTCTCGATCACGATCTGCACTTTGCCGCGACGCTTGGATTTGTGGCTGGCCTGGCGCTTGCCGACGCGTTGGATGCGGTGGCGCCCAATGCACGATTTTCAGTTGGCGTCGACGGCGGCAGCGGGCAGGGCGTCAAGCGTTTCGAGCTGAAATGGCCAAACGACGTCCTGGCATCGGGTGCCAAGCTCGCCGGCATCCTGCTCGAGTCGACATTGCTCGGACAAGGGCGACTGGCCATTGCGATCGGCATTGGCGTCAATGTCGTAGCACATCCGACCGACGTGCCGTATCCAGCGACTTCGCTCGCAAGCCTTGGGGCCGGCGTCGATGCCGAGACCTTGTTTCTGGCACTGTCCGATGCCTGGAGCGAAAACGAACGCGTTTGGGCCGAAGGTCGAGGTTTGGCGGGGATCCGCAAGCGTTGGCTGGCGCGCGCCGCCGGCCTTGGCAGCGAAGTCGCCGTGCGGATAGAGGGAAGTGTGGTGCGCGGCGTCTTCGAGACAATCGACGAGGATTGCCGCTTCGTGATCCGTGAAGCTAAAGGTGAAACGGTAAAGATCGCCGCTGGCGACGTGCATTTTGGCGCGGTCGCTTCGGCCGGCGCGGCCTGACAGGCCTGAAAGGATTTCTGGTATGGCGAAAGCGGAAAACGCCGAGCTCGTATTCGTGCCGCTTGGCGGCGTCGGCGAGATCGGCATGAACTTCGCTCTCTATGGCTTCGGTCCGGCGAATGCGCGCGAATGGATCATCATCGACGTCGGGGTGACTTTCCCCGATGCGGCGCTGCCCGGCGTCGACCTGGTGCTGCCGGATACCCGCTTCATCGAAGAAGAACTGAAGAACCTCCGCGGCATCATCATCACGCACGCGCATGAAGATCACTACGGTGCTCTCCACGACACCTGGCCGAAGCTCAAGGCGCCGGTGTGGATGACGCCGTTCGCGGCTGGGCTTCTTGAGGCCAAGCGGCAGTCGGAGCAGGGCGCGCCGAAAATCCCGGTCACGGTCTATCGTGCCGGCGAGAAGTTCTCGGTAGGACCCTTCGAGATCGAGGCGATCGCTGTCAGCCATTCGATCCCCGAGCCGGTTTCGCTGGCAATCACCACGCCTGCGGGAACCGTGATCCACACTGGTGACTGGAAGATCGATCCGGCGCCGGCGATTGGTCCTATGACCGACGAAGCACGCTTCCGCGCCTACGGCGACAAGGGCGTCCTCGCGCTGATCTGCGATTCGACCAACGCCCTGCGCGAAGGCGACTCGCCGTCCGAGCAGCAGGTCGGCCAAGGGCTGCGCGAAGTGATCGAGCAGGCCAAGGGCCGCGTTGCGGTTACCACCTTCTCGTCCAATGTCGGCCGCATCCGCTCCATTGCCGAGGCCGCGCGCGATGCAGGCCGCCAGGTGCTGGTCATGGGCCGTTCGCTGAAGCGCGTCATCGATGTGTCGAGCGAGCTCGGTTACATGGACGGGCTGCCGGAATTCGTTTCCGAAGAGGACTACGGCTACATCCCGCGCGAAAATCTTGTCGTCATCTGCACCGGCAGCCAGGGCGAACCCCGCGCTGCACTTGCCAAGCTTGCACGTGACGAGATGAAGTTGGTTGCGCTGTCGCCGGGCGACACGGTGGTGTTTTCGTCGCGCACGATTCCCGGCAATGAAAAGGCGATCCTCGAGATCAAGAACCAGCTCATCGACCAGGGCATCAAGATCATCGAGGACGGCGACGCGCTCGTACACGTTTCCGGACATCCGCGCCGCAGCGAACTCAAGCGCATGTATGAGTGGGTGCGGCCGCGCATTGGCGTACCGGTGCATGGCGAAGCTGCTCATCTTGTCGGGCAAGGCTCGCTGATGTCGATGTCGGGCATTCCCGAAGTGGCGCAGATCCGCGATGGCGACATGCTCAGGCTCTGGCCCGGCGCTGCCGAGATCATCGACCAGGTGCCGTTCGGCCGCGTCTACAAGGACGGCAAGCTGATCGGGTCCGACGAGGCGATGGGCATTCGCGACCGCCGCAAGCTGTCTTTTGCCGGCCATGTCGCGGTCAACGTCGTGCTTGATGACAAGTACGAGCTGTCCGGCGATCCGGATCTGGTGGCGATTGGGGTAGCCGAAGTCGATGCTGGCGGCGAGGCGCTCGAGGAACTGATGCTTGATGCGGCAATAGGCGCTGTGGACTCGATACCCCGTGCGCGCCGAAAAGACCTCGACCTGGTTCAGGAAGCCGTGCGGCGCGCAGTGCGCGGTGCAGCCAATGAAGCCTGGGGCAAGAAACCGCTGGTGACCGTGTTCGTCACCCGCTGAGGGCAGGACTGAAGATGCTTGGACGCCTCAATCACGTCGCCATCGCCGTGCCAGACCTGGCGGCGGCGAGCGCCGTCTACCGCGATACGCTCGGCGCCAAGGTGACCGAGCCGCAGGCGCTGCCGGAGCATGGCGTGACGGTGGTGTTCATCGACGTAGGCAACACCAAGATCGAGTTGCTCGAACCTTTGGGCGAGGGCTCGCCGATCGCGGCGTTCCTGGCCAAGAGCCCGTCGGGCGGCATGCATCATGTCTGCTACGAGGTTGATGACATCATCGCGGCGCGTGACCATCTCAAGGCATCGGGAGCCCGCGTGCTGGGTAACGGCAATCCGAAGATCGGGGCGCATGGCAAGCCGGTGCTGTTCCTTCATCCCAAGGATTTCCAGGGAACGCTGGTCGAATTGGAGCAGGCATGACCTGGATTTCGCTAGCCGCGATGTATTTCGTCTTCTGGTGGCTGACTCTGTTTGCCATCCTGCCCTTTGGCGTCAAGACCCAGGACGAAGACCAAAATGTTACGCTGGGAACCGAGGCAAGCGCACCCCGCGGGCCGCACATGCTGCGCGCCATGCTGTGGACGACATTGGTGACAGCTGTCGTGATCGGCTCGTTCTATGCCGTGACAAAGGGGCTGGGCTACAGCTTCGACGACTTCCCGCAGTTCATTCCCGAGATCAAATGACGCATTCCCGAGAGTAGGGAATGCCGCTAAGGTCATTTCTTCGGGAAGCGCGATAAGCTGCTGTTTGGCCAAAAAAAATGCAAGGCACAAGGCCTTGCAATTTAAACGCGTCCGATCTGCTTTCCGGTAACCGGCGGCAGCGAGTTATCGCGCCTAGATCGCATCCTCCCAAGACTTTGACCGCGTAGGAGAGCGGATTTATTCTCCGCCCTCTCGGTTATCGAGGCACATTAGACTAACCGGAAATGAAATGTCACGCGGAATTTTGCTTCCGAACGGGCATTCATGTGCTGCAATGCACAATTGTCGGGCAGATGCTGCCCGTCAACCAGTCAGGGCATTCTGACGCTGCGTCGAAACGGCATGCGCGGGTTTCCATTCGGCCTTGAAATGGCTATGAAGCGCGTTCAAGCAAGCCTCTTTCTCGTGCCGATTCCGGCATCATCGTTTTCATGGAACATTCGATGCGTCTGTCGCGCTATTTCCTGCCCATTCTCAAAGAAAATCCTCGTGAGGCTGATATCATTTCCCACCGGCTGATGCTGCGTGCGGGCATGATCAGGCAGCAGGCTGCAGGCAGTTTTTCGTGGTTGCCGCTGGGCAAGCGCGTTCTCGACAAGATCTGCCGCATCGTGCGCGAGGAGCAGGACCGGGCCGGGGCGCTCGAAATCCTGATGCCGACCATCCAGTCTGCCGACCTGTGGCGCGAAAGCGGTCGCTACGACGATTACGGCAAGGAGATGCTGCGCATCAAGGATCGCCACGAGCGCGACATGCTGTTTGGCCCGACCAACGAGGAGATGGTCACGGAAATCTTCCGCTCCTACGTCAAGTCGTACAAGGACCTGCCGCTCAACCTCTACCATATCCAGTGGAAATTCCGCGACGAGGTGCGCCCGCGCTTCGGCGTGATGCGCTCCCGCGAGTTCCTGATGAAGGACGCCTACTCCTTCGATCTCGATTTCGAAGGGGCCAAGGCGGCCTACAACAGGATGTTTGTCTCTTATCTGCGTACCTTCACGCGGATGGGCCTGCAGGCGATTCCTATGCGTGCCGACACCGGCCCGATCGGCGGCGACCTCAGCCACGAATTCATCATCCTGGCCGAAACCGGCGAAAGCCAGGTGTTTTGCCATCGCGATTATCTTGGCCTGCCGGTGCCGGGTGCCGACACCGATTTCGCCAATGATGGCGAGATCGACGGCATCGTCAAGAAGTGGACGACGCCCTACGCGGCGACCGAAGAGATGCATGACGAGGCCGCATGGGCAGCTGTGCCGGAAGCCGACAAGGTGTCGGCGCGCGGCATCGAGGTCGGTCACATCTTCCATTTCGGGGAGAAGTACTCCAAGCCGATGGGCGCCAAGGTCATGGGTCCCGACGGCAAGGAACATTTCGTGTCGATGGGCTCCTACGGCATCGGCCCGAGCCGCCTGATCGCCGCGATCATCGAGGCAAGCCATGACGAGAACGGCATCATCTGGCCGGAAGGCGTGGCGCCGTTCGACATCGGCCTGATCAACATGAAGGTCGGCGATGCCGAGTGCGACCGCGTCTGCGACGAGCTCTACAAAGCCTTCGAAGCTGCCGGCAAGGACGTGCTGTATGACGACACCGACCAGCGCGCCGGTGGCAAATTCGCCACCGCCGACTTGATCGGCCTGCCATGGCAGGTGATCGTGGGTCCGCGCGGTGCGGCGGCCGGCGAGGTCGAGATCAAGAACCGCAAGACCGGCGAACGCGAGACGCTGCCGGTCGCGCAGGCACTGGCCAAACTGGGCGCCAAGGCATGAACCAAGTGGTGGCGGCGAAACCGGCGGGCGCAGGGCCCTTTTCGGTGTTCGAACGCATGGTAGCGTGGCGCTACCTGCGTTCGAAGCGCAAGGAGACGGTGATTTCCGTCATCGCTTCGATCTCGTTCCTCGGCATCATGCTGGGCGTTGCCACGCTGATTGTGGTGATGGCGGTAATGAACGGCTTTCGTGCCGAGCTTCTAACCCGCATTCTCGGCGTCAACGGCCATCTGATCGTCACGCCCATCGACACGCCGCTTGAGGACTACGCGGCGGTCGCAGACCGCATCAATGGTGTATCAGGCGTCAAATACGCGATCCCGCTTGTCGAAGGCCAGGTGCTGGCCCAAGGCAACGTCGGCGCAGGCGCCGGCGCGCTTGTTCGCGGTATCAGGGGCAGCGACCTCGGCAAGGTCACTCTGGTCGCCAACAACATCAAGCAGGGTTCGATCGTCGGTTTCGACAGCTCCGAGGGCGTGGTCATCGGCAGGCGCATGGCCGAGAACATGGGGCTGGTGCTAGGTGATTCCGTCCGGCTGGTTTCACCCGATGGCGACGTGACGCCAATGGGCATGACGCCTCGCGTCAAAGCCTATCCGATTGTCGGCATCTTCGAAGTCGGCATGTCCGAATACGATACGTCCATCGTCTTCATGCCGCTCAGCGAGGCGCAGCTTTATTTCAACTCCGAAGGCAAGGTCGGCTCGATCGAGATCTATGTCGACAATCCCGACGACGTCGACGCACTGAAGACCAAGGTCGAGGAGGCGGCGCAACGGCCGATTTTCCTGACCGACTGGCGCCAGCGCAACCAGACCTTCTTCTCCGCGCTTCAGGTCGAGCGCAACGTCATGTTCATGATCTTGACGCTGATCGTGCTGGTGGCCGCGCTGAACATCATTTCCGGCCTGATCATGCTGGTGAAGGACAAGGGCCACGACATCGCCATCCTGCGCACGATGGGGGCGACGCGCGGCGCTGTGATGCGCATCTTCCTGATGACCGGTGCTGCCATCGGCATGACCGGCACGATCGCCGGCGTCCTGCTCGGCGTCGTGATCTGTCTCAATGTCGAACGCATCAGGCAGTTCTTTTCCTGGCTCTCAGGCACCGTGCTGTTCAATCCAGAGCTCTATTTCCTCTCCCAGCTGCCGGCGAAGATGGATGTCAGCGAAACCGTCTCGGTGGTGCTGATGGCGCTGGTGCTGTCGTTCCTGGCGACCCTGTTTCCGGCCTGGCGGGCGGCAACGCTCGATCCGGTCGAAGCGCTGAGGTACGAATAATGGGCATCGAAACCGTTATCGAGCTCAAGAAGGTCGAGCGCCATTATGAGCAGGGATCGCGCAAGCTGACGATCCTCAACGATGCCAATTTCGCGCTGAAGGCAGGCGAGATGGTGGCGCTGGTGGCACCGTCCGGCGCCGGCAAGTCGACGCTGCTGCACACGGCCGGGCTGCTCGAGCGCCCGGATGCAGGTGACGTCTTCCTGAATGGTCGCGCCTGCGGGCGGCTGTCGGACGACGAGCGTACCGCTATCCGCCGCAACGACGTCGGTTTTGTCTACCAGTTCCATCACCTGCTGCCCGAATTCTCCGCGCTGGAGAATGTGATGATGCCTCAGCTGGTGAAGGGGCTTAGCCCGGCACAGGCGAGCGAACGCGCAGCACAACTGCTCGACTACATGAAGATCGGCAAGCGCGCCCAGCATCGTCCGTCGGAGCTTTCGGGCGGCGAACAGCAGCGGGTGGCGATCGCGCGCGCGGTCGCCAACGCGCCGCTGGTCCTGCTCGCCGACGAGCCAACCGGCAATCTCGACCCGGTGACGGCGGGCTATGTCTTCGACGCGCTCTCGGCTCTGGTGCGTCAGTCCGGCCTGGCAGCGTTGATCGCGACCCATAATCACGAACTTGCGGCGCGCATGGATCGCCGCGTCACGCTCTCCGAAGGCAAGATCATTCCGCTGCGCTAGATCAGTGCGACATACGATCCAACAATCGACGCCTGTCCGCCGCTATGGCCAGGCGAACAGACGATCCAGCTCAATCTGACCGCAGCGCCGTCGGTGCCTGTTTCTTAACGGGTGGCGGCGCCTTCGCGTGGGCATAAACCGTTCATTTACTGTCGAATCGCTTACGGCGGGTGCCTGCGCCCGAATGCAATGGTGCGCGTTGACATTCGAACAGAATTAGAACAAATTGAGAACATATTAAAAACAGGAGCAACAAATGACCGAACTGGTACAGGATGTCATTTCGATGGTCTGCATGAGCACCTTCCTCGTCACCATGGCGATGTGGATCGGCGCACTCTGATTTGGGCGCTTGTTGGGACGATCCTCTTGGATTCCCAACCAATGACAGAAGGTATCGGGGCCATCCCGATGCCTGGCAGGAATGGATGTCGCGAACGCACCCGCCCGGATATGGCCTCCGGTGCTTTCTGTAGTCAGCCAGCAGGCAAGGCCGTCAGGCTGTTTTCCTGACTGAGTCGGAAGCGACTTCGGCGGGCCCAAATATCTCTTCAAAGGCGATCTTGAGCGCGACATCGACGTCGCCCATCGTCACTGGCAGGCCGAGATCGACGAGGCTGGTCACGCCGTGGTCGGTGACACCGCACGGAACGATACCGGAGAAATGTCCGAGCTCAGGTTCCACATTGATTGCGATGCCGTGGAAGCTCACCCAACGGCGCAGGCGGATGCCGATGGCTGCGATCTTGTCTTCCGCCGGCGAGCCATCGGGCAGGGCTGGGCGGTCAGGACGTACCACCCATACACCGACACGGTCTTCACGGCGTTCACCCTTCACGTTGAAGGCGGCAAGCGCCGAGATAATCCAGGCTTCGAGTGCGGCGACGAAGGCGCGAACGTCCTCTCGCCTGCGCTTGAGGTCGAGCATGACATAAGCCACGCGCTGGCCGGGGCCGTGATAGGTGTACTCGCCGCCGCGGCCCGTCTTGAATACCGGGAAACGGTCGGGCTCGACCAGATCCTGTTCCTGGGCACTGGTGCCGGCGGTGTAGATCGGCGGGTGTTCGACGAGCCAGACCATCTCATCGGCTGTGCCCTGTCGAATCGAATCGGCGCGTGATTCCATGAAGGCGAGGGCCTGATCATAGGGCGTCAGGCCGGGTTCGATTCGCCATTCGACCGGAGTTGAGCCCGGAAGGGCGAGAAACGACGTGGCGATCAGGCTGCGTTCGGTCATTTTGGGGGTCCGTTCGTCGACCTGATATGGCCGCTCGGCACGGAAAGGTCCAGTCCCTGGGCTTTGAAAGCCGGCTATTGCCGCCGCAAGGCCGGACTTCCCCTGGGGCATGCAAGAATGATGGACGAATATTGCTCAGGGCGCTTGTTTCCCCGGAAACGATTTGCTACATGCCGCGAGCCGGTTCGGACCGGCCCTCTGTGACAGTGCGGTCGTGGCGGAATTGGTAGACGCGCAGCGTTGAGGTCGCTGTGGGGCAACCCGTGGAAGTTCGAGTCTTCTCGACCGCACCATCACTTTTCAGGTGACAACCAATCATCTGAACAAGCTGTTTCAGTCAGGCTGAGATTGCTTGAGCCTCGCCGGGGTCAACCGGTATTTACCAAGACATTACAGAAGATTGTGCAGCTTTGCTGCAGTTGATCGTTATGCTTTCGATCCAGGGGAATTGGCACGCAGGGCGTCTGTCTTGCTCGTCGAGCCGGTTGCGGCGCTGCATGGGCCAGTATGCGCCCTCCACGTTCGGATCCACCTGGATCCGGCGGAGCGACGGCCTTTGCGCCTCGACGCGTTGGCCCGGAGCCGTCGAACGGCCCCGGGCTGGTCTGGAGAGGAACTTTTTTTCAGCGGCCGCGCCAGGCCAGCAGTCGCATGGCGTTGGCGGTGACCAGCACCGTGGCGCCGGTGTCGGCCAAAATTGCCGGCCAAAGTCCGGTCAAGCCAATGATAGTCGTCACCAGGAAGACCGCCTTTAGCCCAAGCGCGATCGTGATGTTCTGGGTGATGTTGCCCATCACGCTCTTCGACAGTGCGATCATGTCTGGAATGTCGCTGACGCGGCCGTGCAGGATCGCGGCGTCGGCGGTTTCCAGCGCAACATCGGTGCCACCGCCCATGGCGATACCGAAATCGGCAGCGGCAAGGGCAGGGGCGTCATTGATGCCATCGCCGACCTTGGCAACGACCTGACCCTTTTGCTGCAATTCGCGCACGATTCGCTGCTTGTCGTCGGGCAGAAGGCCGGCGCGGACGGCAATGCCCAGGCCTTTGCCTATGGCCTTGGCGGTTGCTTCGTTGTCGCCGGTCAGCATGACTGTGGCGATGCCTTCGGCCTTGAGGGTGGCGAGGGCGTCAATCGCATCCGCGCGTGGTTCGTCGCGCATGGCGAGGAGGCCGGCGACCTTGTTGTCGACCACCAGTACCGACACGCTCTTGCCGTCCGCATTGAAGGTGGCGATCTGGTCCTTCAGGTCGGCCGATAGTCCAGCCATTTGCTCGGCGGCGCTTGGAGACGCCAGGAAAACGTCCTCGCCGCCGACATTGCCTGCAACACCCTTGCCGGCGACGGCCTTGGCCGCGCTTGCGGGAGGAACCGGCACGCGGTCCGCCTTGGCACGGCCGAGGATCGCGAGCGCCAGCGGATGGCTCGAACCAGTTTCAAGTGCCGCCGCGAGGGACAGGACCTTGGTTGCAGGGCGGTCGACACTGACAATGTCGGTGACCTTTGGCTTGCCTTCGGTCAGAGTGCCGGTCTTGTCGAGGGCAACCGTGGTCACCCGGCGCATGCCCTCGAGCACTGCGCCGCCCTTCAGCAGCAGTCCGCGGCGGGCACCGGCGGATAGGCCGGCGGCTATTGCTGCAGGTGTCGAGATGACCAGCGCACAGGGGCAGCCGATCAACAGGATGGCGAGGCCCTTGTATATCCATTCCTCCCACGAGCCACCTGCGAACAGCGGCGGCAAGATGGCCACCAATGCACCTACGACCAGCACCATCGGCGTGTAGTAGCGCGAGAAGCGATCGATGAAGCGCTCGGTCGGGGCCTTGCTCTCCTGGGCCTCCTCGACCAGCTTGATGACGCGCGCGATCGTGTTGTCGGCGGCGGCCGAGGTGACGCGAACCTTGAGCACCGCATCTGTGTTGATCGTGCCGGCAAACACCGCATCGCCCGCAGCTTTCGACTTGGGCACGCTCTCACCTGTCACCGGAGCCTCGTCGAGCGTGCTCGAACCTTCAACGATGGTGCCGTCGGCGGCGACACGGTCGCCGGGCCTGACCAGCATGATCGCGCCGACCTGAAGCGCATCGGCTGGCATTTCGCGGGTAGCGCCGCCTTCCTCGACCAGAGCCGTCTTGGGCACCAGGTCGGCCAGGCCGCGGATGCTGGCGCGGGCGCGGCGCGCGGCCACGCCTTCAAGCAGCTCGCCGATGAGGAAGAGCAGCACCACCATGGCCGCTTCTTCGGTCGCGCCGATGAACACCGCTCCGACAGCGGCGATGGTCATCAGCGTTTCGATCGAAAACGGCGTGCCGGTGACGGCACCGGCATAGGCGCGGCGCGCAACGGGCACCAGCCCGACCGCGAGTGCCGCCAGGAACGCCCAATGGCCGAGCTGCGGCAGAAACTGGCCGACAGCATAGGCGGCGATGAGGGCAGAGCCGCAAGCGATGGTCAGCTTGGCCTTGCGTGATTTCCACCATGGGCCGTCGTCGAGGTCGAAATGATCATGGCCGACACTTCCGGCATTTTCTGCCGGTGCCCCATGTCTTTGTCCGGAATGTTCGCCATGATCGTGACCCGAATGGTCGTGCTTGGCATGATCGTGATCATGGCCAGAATGCTTGTCGTGGCCATGCTTGTGGCCGGCATGATCGTGGCTGCAGTTTGGGCCGTGCTCGTGGACCTTCGGTTCCGTGGTTCGCGCCGCGCCCAGTTCAGCAACGGAGTAGCCGAGCGCCTTCACCTGCTTCGAGATGGCAGCGGAGGGCGCTGGTCCTTGGTGCGAAACCGTCATTGTGCCGGCTGAAACCGAGATGCCGACCTCGGTGATGCCGGGCAGGCGGCTCACGGCGTTTTCGATCTTGGTCGCGCAAGACGCGCAATCCATGCCGCCAACGCGGAACCGTGTCTTGCCGGGGTTGGCATCGTTCATGATCAGTCCTTTCAATCCTATATAAAGCGATGCTAGAATCTCTAGCCACTAGAGGATCAAGAGGTTTTTCGATGAATCTGCCGATTGGCGAACTGGCGCGGCGAACGGGCGTGAAAGTGCCGACGATCCGCTTTTATGAACAGATCGGCCTGATTGCTGCGCCGCCGCGCACCGAGGGCAACCAGCGCCGCTACGGCAGGACGGAAATCGACCGGCTCAACTTCATCCGCCACGCGCGCGAATTGGGCTTTGAGGTCGATCACATCCGCGAACTTCTGGCGATGTCGCAGGAGCCGCAGGCCTCTTGCCATCAGGCCGACAGCATTGCCAAGGCGCATTTGCGCGAAGTTGACCGGCGCATCGAGCGGCTTCAGGCGCTGCGTGGCGAGCTGTCCCGCATGATCGACGAATGTGGGCATGGCCGGATCTGCGATTGCCGCATCATTGAGGTACTGGCCGATCACAAGCAATGCGCAAGCGAGCATGTGGCCTGATTGAAACAGCGGAAAACCGCCTGGCTCGCGCGGGCGTTTCGGGCCGCATTTCATTTGATATTCCGGCCCGTTGCGGGCTAGGGATAACCCACCTCGAATCCCGAAATCCGCAAACGGGAAGCGCCGATGGAAGCCCGAAACGACCATATGCACGGCGCCGACGCCGCTGACGCTGTCCGCGCTGAAATCTATGGCGAGGACGGGGTCATTCTCGCCTCGTTCCTTGCCCATATCGGGGCGGCAATCGCCGACCGCGACACACTCACACTGAAGCGCGACGTCAGCGGCCTGCACCAATCCGAGCTCGGCGATCTGTTGGAAGCCTTGCTTCCCGAGCAGCGGCTCGCGCTGGTCGAGCTGATGGGCTCGGACTTCGATTTTTCGGCGTTGACCGAGGTCGACGAGGCGATCCGCTTAGACATCGTCGACAATCTTCCCAATGAGCAGATCGCGCAGGCCGTGCAGGAACTTGATTCCGACGACGCGGTCTACATTCTTGAAGACCTCGACGCCGAGGACCAAAACGAGATCCTGGCGCAGCTGCCGTTCACCGAGCGAATCAGGCTGCGCCGCTCGCTCGACTATCCCGAAGAATCGGCCGGGCGGCGCATGCAGACCGAGTTCGTCGCCGTGCCGCCATTCTGGACCGTCGGCCAGACCATCGACTACCTGCGCGACGACAAGGATCTGCCCGACCGTTTCAGCCAGGTCTTTGTCATCGACCCGAGCTTCAAGTTGCTGGGGGCGGTCGACCTCGACCAGATCCTGCGCACCAAGCGCGCGGTCAAGATCGAAGAGGTGATGCACGAGACGCGCCACGCCATCCCGGCGACGATGGACCAGGAAGAGGCTGCGCGCGAATTCGAGCAATACGACCTCTTGTCCGCGGCCGTCGTCGACGAGAACGAGCGCCTCGTCGGCGTTCTGACCATCGATGACGTGGTCGACGTCATCCAGCAGGAAGCCGAAGAAGACCTCTTGCGCATGGGCGGCGTCGGCGACGAAGAGCTGTCAGATACGGTCAGGGCGACCTCGCGTTCGCGCGTGCCCTGGCTTCTGGTCAATCTCGGCACTGCCTTCATTTCGGCAACGGTCATCAGCCAGTTCGGCGCAACCATCGAGGAGATGGTGGCACTGGCCGCGCTGATGCCGATCGTTGCTTCGCTGGGTGGCAATGCCGGCACCCAGACCATGACGGTCACGGTTCGCGCGCTCGCCACCCGCGATCTCGACATCTACAACGCCGGTCGCGTCATTCGCCGTGAAGTCATGGTGGGCCTGCTCAACGGCGCGATCATCGCGACCATCCTTGGCCTTGTCGCAGGTCTATGGTTCCACAATCCGGACCTCGGCTTCGTCATTGCCGCCGCCATGGTCCTGAACATGCTTGCCGCTGCACTGGCTGGCATTCTCATTCCGCTGCTGCTGGATAAATTCGGCGCCGATCCGGCGATATCGTCGTCGATTTTCACGACCATGATCACCGATGTCATCGGCTTCCTGGCGTTCCTCAGCCTTGCCACCTGGTGGCTTCATCTCGGCGGTGGTTAGCACGAGTGACGTTTCGATTCGGGACTGCTGGTCATTACGCACTCCAAAAGGCTATGGGTGCCAACTAGGGTTGTTCAATTGACTTTTACGTAAGTCGCGTGCGATCCTCTTGCCGAGATCGACAATGGTCTTTGGCTGCGCGGCGTTATCCGTCGCCCGGTTTCGCCTCGGCTAGCGCGGCATGAATGGGAAGCGGCGCGGCGACGCTCGCCGGGTGGAGAGACGATGCGGGAATACTATTCGATTACCGAACTGACCCGCGAATTCGATATCTCGACGCGGACGCTGCGCTTTTACGAAGATGAAGGGCTGGTGCAGCCTGTTCGACGTGGACGCACCCGGCTTTTTCGACCGTCAGACCGGCATCTCATTCGCCAGATCATGCGCGGCAAGCGGCTCGGCTTTTCGATCAACGAGATCCGCGAGATCATCCAGATGTATCGCGAGCCGCCCGGCGAGGTCGGTCAACTCAAGCTGATGATCAAGCGTATCGAAGAAAAGCGTGAGGACCTGCGCCAGAAGCGTCGCGACCTCGAAGAGACGCTGGCGGAACTCGACCAGGCCGAAGAATCCTGTGTCGAACGGTTGGTCGAACTCGGCGTCAACACCTGAGCGCGGATCAGATCCAGCGACGGACCTTCTTCGTGTAATCGATGTATTTCTTGCCGAAGCGGGCTTGCAGGTGCTTTTCCTCCGGCACGATGGCTAGCTTCTGCGTGGCGTAGGCCGCGATTACCGCCAGGAAGATGAACCAGACATTGGCGGTGATCAGCCCGACAGCGATCATCAAAACCGTGTTGGCGAAATAGATGGGGTTGCGCGTGAAGGAAAACGCGCCAGAGGTGACCAGATGTTCCGACGGCCTGTCAGGGCGGATCGTGGTCTTGGCGCGCTTCAAAGTCTGCATGGCAGAGTAGTAGATCGCGACGACTCCGACCAGTGCCAGCCAGCCGGCTGCATAAAGCAGATCCGACAGCGGCTCGGTGATCCATGGCAAGGGGTAGAGCATGCCGAGTGCGGCAGCCGCCACGATAGCCAGGAGATAGACGATCGGCGGCCACGGCACCTTGCTGGGGGCGGCGGCCTTGAGATCAGTCATTGCGCTCCTCCTGGTATCGTCTGGTTGTCGGTATTGGCCGAGCACATCGCGGCGGTCTGCCCGACACGTGCCTTGAGTTCGGGGCTCTGGTCGGCCGCATAGAGGCGGTCGAACGAATCATCCTTTTGCAACTCGTCGAGCATGCACACACAGTAGCGCGAGCAGAAATCCGTGTCGCGGCTTTGCTCGCACGAGCGCTGGCAAGATTTGAGGAAGGTAACTTCGCGGGTTTCGACCGGGGCGGGGAATATCTGAGCAAAGGCCCAGACCAACGAAATCATGACCGGTTGGTGGATGAGGTAAAAGGCCAGGCTGTGGCGGCCGAAGAAGCTAAGCGGCCGCGACCAGGCGCCGGGCTGAAGGCGCGCCAGCTTTTCAAACAGGCCGGCCTTGAGCGCGAGACCTGCAACACCAATGCCGGTCAGTACCGCCCCAAACCAGGGAAACACCGGCACAAAATCGTTGGAACGCGGATTGAAGGTGGACAGGCCGATCCACAAAAGCGCCGGGTGGTTGAAGGCGTCAGAGCGCAGATAGTTGGGTGCTGCGATGACCGCAGCGGCGATGACGAGTGTCAACAGGGCCGGCAGGCGCAAGAAGGCGAGGCCGAGTACGCTGGCCAATGCTATCTGGTGCAGGATGCCGAAGAAGATGAACGTGCCGGGCATGGCGAACCAGGTGGCGACCGTGATTGCCAATGCTGCCGCCGACACCATGGCCAACCGCCTGAAGTAGCCAGGCCAGCGAATGCCCTTCGCATGCGCCAGCACAAGGCTGACGCCAACGAGGAAGAGGAAGCTTGAGGCGATGCAGCGGGCGAAGAGCTTCCAGTTGCCATAGGCGGTCATGCCCGGATCGGCGTAGCCGAAGAATTCGAGATCCCATGCGAAGTGGTAGATAGCCATGGCGACGAGGGCGACGCCTCGGGCGATGTCGATGACCGATACGCGTCGCGAAGGGGCTTGAATTTGTTCAGTGCTCGGATGCATCGTCATGGCCATTCGCTTTGGCGTTTTCGGGTGTTGCAGCGCCCATGCAGCACTATCATGGTTGAAGCGGGGCGGTAGAGAGCAGTGCGGCCAGTCGTGCACAGGGTTAAGGAATTGAGGGTGCGGGAATGACCGGACGCAGGATGTCGCTGACCGAAGAATTGGTGGCCCGCTGCTATCGCGACGTGGCAGATGCCGGCCCCGATCCCGATGCGATGCATCTCGACGATGCCGACTATGAGGCGATGATTAACGAAACCCTTGGTGCGCATCCTGGCCATGGGCCGCTATGGCTGTTTGCCTATGGGTCGCTGATCTGGAAGCCCGAGGTCGAGCACACCGAAGAGAAGGTAGCGCTGGCTCGCGGCTGGCATCGCTCGTTTTGCGTCAGCATGAACCGCTGGCGGGCAACAAAAGAGCAACCCGGACTGATGATGGGCATGGATCGCGGCGGCCAATGCAAGGGCGTGGCGCTCCGGCTCATGGACGGCGACAGGCGCGAGCAGCTCGACAAGCTCTACCGCCGCGAGATGACGCTGAAACCTTCGACCTACAAGCCGCGCTGGCTGAACCTTGCCACCGATGACGGCCCGCTGACAGCGCTCGCCTTCGTCGTCAATCGCGGTGGCCGGGCCTATGCCGGCGCCCTCGGAGAGGAGGATGTCGTCGAGCGGCTGGCCACAACCTGCGGCCATTGGGGCTCTGCTGCCGACTATCTCTACAATGTGGTGAAGAACCTTGAGCAGCGCGCCATCCACGACCGGCATCTGTGGCGGCTGCAGCATCTGGTGGCCGAACGAATCGCGGCCCGGAGCTGATCGCCAAAACGCCGCATTCGCACTGCCCGGCGTCGGAATTTGGTTTGCCGCCCAAGGCAATTGTTTCTATAGTCACGGCGTCGTCGGTTCCGTTACGGAATCAAGAGGGAATGCGGTAAGGGCCTGTTGAAGGTCCGAAGCCGTGGCTGCCCCCGCAACTGTATGCGGCTAGCTCTCCCCAAATGCCACTGAAGCTTGCTTCGGGAAGGCGGGGAAGGGTGTCGATCCGCAAGCCAGGAGACCTGCCGGCGACAGGGACACTTCTAAGGGCCCTCGGGTGGAGGGCGAAAGGATTTTAAGATGAATACCATTTCTGCAATCGGCGCCGACGTTTCCTCGCAGTCGCGCACCTTGCAACTTGCGCTTGCGGCGCTGCTCGGACTTTTCGTTGTTGGCTTCCTCGGGTTCTCGCATATGGACGTGGTGCACAACGCTGCCCACGACTATCGCCACTCGATGGCTTTCCCCTGCCACTAACGAAAGCACCCCAACCATGTCTGTGTTTCGCAACGTCGTGTTCATCGCGGCGATCAGCGGCCTATTGGCTGGCGTGATCCTTGCCGCGCTTCAAACCTACGCAACCGTCCCACTGATCCTCAAGGCCGAGACCTATGAGAATGCGGGTGGCGGCCATGACCACGCCGCGGCACCGGCCGCTGGCGCTGAGACCACCGCGCCCGCGGCGCAAGCCGTAGCTCCCGCCGAAGAGGCTGAGGCCTGGGCTCCCGCCGATGGCTTCGAGCGTTTCGCTTATTCGGCCCTGGCCAACATCGTCAGCGGCGTTGCTTTCGCGCTGATCCTTGTTGCCGTTTCCGAATTCGCCGGAGGCATCGCCAACTGGCGTCAAGGTGTGTTTTGGGGTTTTGCCGGTTTTGCAGTCTTCACCCTGGCTCCCGGCCTTGGGCTTCCGCCAGAACTGCCTGCCATGCCGGCTGCCGATCTTGGTGCGCGCCAAGTCTGGTGGACGATGACGGTGGTGGCAACCGCGGCCGGATTGGCGCTCATCGCCTTCAAGCAGTCGCTGCCGCTGGCCATCCTTGGCGTTGCCCTGATTGTTGCTCCACACATCATTGGTGCGCCACAGCCTGAAAGCCACGAATCGCCGATCCCCGCCGATCTGCATCACAGCTTCGTTGTTGCCGTGACCATCACCAATCTGGTGTTCTGGGTGGTGCTCGGTGCTGTCGCCGGTGCGGTGCGGCAGCGTTTCATGGGTTCGCAGGGCGCATTGCGCGGCAGCTTTGCCTGAGAAACTGACATTTCTGCTTGGCGGTGCGCGCTCTGGAAAGAGCGCGCATGCCGAGCGGCTCATCACGCAGTTTCCTGCGCCGTGGACGTATATCGCCACGGCGCAGGCCTATGACGACGAGATGCGCGAGCGCATTTCGATCCATCGCGGCCGCCGCGGCGAGGGCTGGCGGACGCTCGACGCGCCGCTCGATCTGGTGGGCGTGCTCGCCAGCCTGCCTGATGGCGCGCCGGTGCTGGTCGACTGCCTGACGCTTTGGCTTACCAATCATCTGCTGGCCGATCATGACGTCGAGGTTGAAAGCGCTCGGCTCGCCGAGGTGCTGTCGCGGCCGCGCGGCCCATGGTTTGTCGTTGCCAACGAGGTCGGGCTTGGAATCGTGCCCGACAATGCGCTGGCGCGTCGCTTCCGCGACGCTGCCGGCAGGCTCAATCAAATGGTAGCGGGCGGCGCTGACGAGGTGCTGTTCATGGTCGCCGGCTTGCCGATGAAAGTGAAATGAGATGAAGGACATCAACGAGACCGAGGCCGAGCGCCATCGCGCCAAGATGGCGAAGCGCAAGGCAGTGCAAGACGCCGAGGTGGCGGAAAAGACCATCGTCGAAAAGGGCCTGCTGATCGTCAATACGGGCCCCGGCAAGGGCAAGTCGACCGCGGCCTTCGGGTTGGCGCTGCGCATGCTCGGCTACGGCCATCGTGTCGGCGTGGTGCAGTTCATCAAGGGTGCGTGGCATTCGGGCGAGCAGGATGCGTTTGCCGCTTTCGGCGACCGCGTCGTCTGGCACACAATGGGAGAAGGCTTCACCTGGGAGACACAAGACATCAAGCGCGACATCGCCGCTGCAGAGGCTGCCTGGGCCAAGGCTCAGGAGCTGATGGCCGATCCCAGCATCGCGCTTGTCGTGCTCGACGAGCTCAACATCGCGCTACGCTACGACTATCTCGACCTCGAAGCCGTCGTTGCTGCGCTCAAGGGCCGGCGCGAGGGATTGCATGTCGTGGTCACCGGGCGCAACGCCAAGCCGGCACTGGTCGAGGCGGCCGACCTCGTCACCGAGATGGGGGCTACGAAGCACCATTTTGCATCGGGAGTGAAGGCGCAGAAGGGTATCGAGTTCTGACGGGCGGCTAAAGCCAGAGGATGACGGCAATCAATCCCATTGCACAGACCATCAGCGCATCGGCGGTCCAGTAAAGCCTGAGTGCGGCGCGGATATCCTGCGCGTGCGCTTCGCGCCGGCCGCCATCGCCCATGAAGGCATCGTCGACCATCACCCCGCCATAAGCGCGTGGACCGGCAAGGGCGAGGCCGAGCGCGCCGGCCATCGCGGCTTCGGGCCAGCCGGCATTGGGCGAACGGTGTTTTTTCGCGTCGCGCCAGACGGCCTGCCACGCGCGGTGCGGGTCGGCGCCGGGCACGAGAAAGGCGGCGAGCACGATCAGCAGGGCGGTCAGCCGCGATGCCGGCAGGTTGATCAGGTCGTCGAACCGGGCGGCAGCCCAGCCGAAGGCCTCGTGGCGCTTGGTGCGGTGGCCGATCATCGAATCGGCGGTGTTGGCAGCCTTGTAGGCGGCACCTCCGGCGAAGCCGAAGACGGCAAGCCAGAAGGCAGGCGCGGTGATGCCGTCGGAGAAGTTCTCGGCCAGGCTTTCGATGGCGGCGCGGCTGACCCCGGCTTCGTCGAGCCGTTCGGGGTCACGACCGACGATTTGCGATACCGCCTTGCGGCCTGCGGCTATGCCGCCGCCTTCGAGCGCGTCTGCCACCGCTTTCACATGGCTGCCGAGGCTGCGCTGGGCGACCAGGCTGGAGGCGGCGATCGCGGTGAGAAGGATGCCGAAGGGGACAAGACCAAAAAGGCGCTCGATGGCAAGGGCGATACTCGCCGGAACGCAAACGATGATCGCGAGCGCTACCACACCCAAAATACGCCGTCTGGCGTCGGTATCGGTGGCGCGGTTGAGGGTGGTGTCGAGAAAGGATATCAGCTTTCCGACCCAGATCACCGGGTGGCCGATGGTACGCACCAGCCGGTCCGGATAACCGAGACCGAGTTCGAACAGAAGCGACAGGAAGGCTAGCGGAACGAACATGACGCTTCTTGATGGACGAAGGACTGGGACGGTCGACCACGGCGGCAGCCTGGAGCGGGCGAGGGCGCTGTTTCCTGGAGCGCCCGAGCCGTTCGTCGACTTGTCGACCGGGATCAACCCGCACTCCTATCCGCTTTTCGAGCTGCCTGCCACAGCCTTGTCGCGCCTGCCCGAGCCGGGCCGCGCACGCGACCTCGCAGCCATCGCCGCAACCGCCTATGGCGCGCCGACGGCGGCCAATGTGGTGCCTGCACCGGGCACGCAGATACTTCTTCCGCGCATTGCTTCGCTGGTTCGCCCCGGTCGGGCCTTCGTGCTCGGACCGACCTATCAGGAGCACGCGCGCGCCGCCGCGATTGCCGGTCATCAGGTGGTGGAGGCGCATTCGTTTGAACAACTCCTCGACGCAGACCTAGCCGTGGTGGTCAATCCGAACAATCCCGACGGGCGAGTGGTGCAGCGATCCGATTTGCTCGAACTGGCAGCCAGCCTGCGCTTGCGCGGCGGATTGCTGGTGGTCGATGAGGCGTTCATGGATGTTGGACCTCAGTCGCAGAGCCTCGCCGGCGATGTCGAACAGGGCGGCATTGTCGTCCTGCGTTCCTTTGGCAAGTTCTATGGGTTGGCCGGCATCCGGCTCGGTTTTGCGCTGGCACACCCCGATATTGCGGGGCGGCTGGAGGAAGAGCTTGGGCCGTGGTCGGTTGCGGTGCCGTCGCTCGAATATGGCATCAAGGCGTTGTCGGACAGCGACTGGCAGCGCGAGATGCGGATCACGCTCGCTCATGCCGCGCACCGGCTGGACCAGGCTTTTGCACGCGTCGGCGTGATCGTAACCGGCGGCACCTCGCTGTTCCGCCACGTCGACATCCCTGACGCCGCCGGCTTGTTCAAGGCTCTGGGTCGCGAGGGGATATTGGTACGCAGGTTTGCCGACCGTCCGACGCAACTGCGCTGCGGCTTGCCGGGTACCGAATTGGAGTGGCGACGGCTCGACATTGCCTTGGGTGACTGGGCGCAGGACCGGCAACAAGCCAAGGGGGCGGTCGGATGATCTATGTATGCCCGCTCTCCAAGGTCGACGAGACGGTTGCACGTGTGGGCGCCGAACGGCTGATCTCGCTGCTGACGACAGGCACCGAGATGACGCGGCCGGATGCGATCCGCGCTGAAAACCACCTTTTGATGAACATGCACGACATCTCTGCCGAGCAAGACGGCATGACGCTGCCTGGCGAGGCGCATGTGCGCCGTATCCTGGATTTCGCGAACAGCTGGGACCGGTCGCGGCCGCTGGCGATCAACTGCTACGCCGGGGTCAGCCGGTCGACGGCCTCGGCCTACATCATCGCCGCGGCGTTCTCGCCAACGCGAGACGAGGCCGAGCTTGCCGCTACGCTGCGCCGGCTGTCGCCATCGGCGACGCCCAATCCGCGCCTGATCGCTGTCGCCGACCAGATTTTGGGCCGCGACGGGCGCATGGTGGCGGCCATTGCCGCAATCGGCCGCGGTGCCGATTGCTTCGAAGGCGTGCCCTTCGGACTGGACTTTTAGACTATGCCGCCGCTGCCGCCCACCACTGCCGGACGCTCCGCGGCCACCTTGGAGCGGTAGCCCGCCGCGCGGTACGAGGCGACGGGGTCGATGGCGCCGCCTGATCTGAGTCGCGCCATGGCAAGGATCGGTTCGACATCCGTGCGGTAGGCGGTTTTCAGCGTCTGGGTCGCCATCAGCGCGTCATTGGTTTCCTGGAAACCTTCCAGCGCCGTCCGGTCGACCAGCAGTGCCGTCGCATAGGCGCGCTGCACTTCGACCGCCGACAGCATCAGGCTCTCGATCGGATCGGTGACGTTGTGGCTCTGGTCGAGCATGTGGGCAGGGTTGAAGCCGTCGGCGTGGTTGAGTTCGGCGTCGACCAACTCATTGAAGACGAGGAAGAGCCGATATGGGTCGATCGAGCCGGCGTCGAGGTCGTCGTCGCCATATTTCGAATCGTTGAAATGGAAGCCGCCGAGCTTTTTGAACTGGATCAGCCGGGAGACGATCATCTCGATGTTGACGTTGGGCGCGTGGTGGCCGAGGTCGACGAGGCAGAACGCCTTCGGCCCCAACTCCTTAGCGATGATGTAGTTGGTGCCCCAGTCCTGCACGACAGTCGAATAGAAGGCAGGCTCGTACATCTTGTGCTCGGAAAACAGCCGCCAGTCCTCGGGCAAGGCTGCGTAAATCTCGCGCATCGAATCAAGATAGCGCTCGAAGGCCTTGGCGAAATTGACCTGGCCGGGGAAATTCGAGCCGTCGCCGATCCATACCGTCAGCGCCTTGGAGCCGATCGTCTTGCCGATCTCGATGCATTCGAGATTGTGCTCGACCGCTTGCCGGCGGGTGCCGGCGTCGGCGTGCGACAGTGAACCGTATTTGTAGGAACGCTCCTGGCCCCTGGCGTCGGAGAAGGTGTTGGAGTTCATGGCATCGAAGCCGAGACCGAAGCGGCTCGCCGCCTGCTTCAGCCTGTTGGCGTCGGCCTTGTCCCAGGGGATATGCAGCGACACGGTGGGGGTCGCCTTGGTCAGTTCGTTGATGATGGCGCAATCCTCGATCTTGTCGAAGATATCGCGCGGCTCGCCAGTGCCCGGAAACCGAGCAAAACGCGTGCCGCCGGTGCCCACACCCCAGGACGGGATGGCGACACCAAAATTCTGCACCTTGTCGCGGATGGCGTCGATCTTGATGCCGCGCCGCTCGAGCTGCTCGCCCAGCGCGTCGTAGTCGCGGCGGAGATTGCTTTCACGCGCGGCGTTGTCTTTTGCGACAATCTCGGCCGCTATGATCTGTTCGGTCACTGCAAATTCCTCCCAAGTTTTTTCGGCTTGCGCTGCCCCTCATCCCCCTGCCGGGACCTTCTCCCCGCAAGCGGGGAGAAGGAGACAAGCGGTGCCGTTGTGGCCAGCCCCCTTCTACGGGGAGAAGGTCCCGGCAGGGGGATGAGGGGCAGCGTCTCGTCAACCGTCCTACCGCGTAAAACTCTGCGCGTTGCCAGCGTCGACATTGATGATGTTGCCGGTCGATTTGGCCGACATGTCGGAGGCGAAGAAGTAGATCGCCTCGGCGATGTCTTCGGGAAACACCGAGCGCTTCAGCATCGAGCGCGAACGGTAGTGTTCCTCGAGCTCGTCGGTCGACATGTTGTAGGCCGCGGCGCGCTGTTCCTTCCATTCGCCGGTCCATATCTTGGAGCCGCGCAGGACGGCGTCCGGATTGACGACGTTGACGCGGATCTGCTCGCTCGCACCCTCCAATGCGAGGCAACGGGCGAGATGGATTTCGGCAGCCTTCGCGGTGCAATAGGCAGCGGCATTTGGCGAGGCGGCAAGGCCGTTCTTGGAGGCGACGAAAACGACGTTGCCGCCGATCTTTTGGGTGCGGAACAGCTTGAACGCCTCGCGCGACACAAGGAAATAGCCTGTCGCCAGGATGTCCATGTTCTTGTTCCACAAAGCGAGCGTCGTCTCCTCGATCGGCGCGGACGAGGCAAGGCCGGCATTGGACACCAGTATGTCGATGCCGCCGAACTCGATTGCCGTATCCGTGAAGCCCGATATGACCTGTTCCTCGCTGGTCACGTCGATGCGGACAGGGCGCACGAAGTCCTTGCCGAAAGCTTTGGACAGCTCCTGTTCGGCAGTTTCGAGGGCTACCTGGTCGATGTCGGCTAGGACCACGCAGGCGCCTTCGCGCAGCAGTCGCGCGGCCGTTGCCTTGCCGATGCCGCCGGCACCTCCGGTGACCAGCGCAATGCGGCCAGCAAGCGATTTCGGCTTGGGCATGCGCTGCAGTTTTGCCTCTTCGAGCAGCCAGTATTCGATGTCGAATGCCTCCTGCTCGGGCAGGCCGACATAGGTCGACACCGTGGACGCGCCGCGCATGACATTGATGGCGTTGACGTAGAACTCGCCCGAGATGCGCGCGGTGGCCTTGTCTTTGGCAAAAGTGATCATGCCGACGCCGGGGACGAGGTAGACGACCGCATTGGGGTCGCGGATGGCAGGCGAGTCGGCACGCTTGCAGCGCTCGTAGTAGGCGGCGTAGCCTTTGCGGTAGTCCTCCACGGCGTCGGCAAGGCCGGCGAGGGTCTTGTCGATGTCGGGGCGGGCCGGATCGAAGTCGACGACCAGCGGGCGGATCTTGGTGCGCAGGAAGTGGTCGGGGCAGCTGGTTCCCAGTGCCGCGAGATGTTCGAGTTCCTTCGAGCCGACGAATTCCAGCACCGCGTCCTGGTCGTCGAAGTGGCCGACCTTCGGCTCCGACGCCGAGATCAGGCCGCGGATCGCCGGCATCAGCTTTGCAGCGACGGCGCGGCGCTCTGGCGCTGACAGCGTTGGCCGGGCAAAGCCGCCGAAGATCGTCTTGCCGGCGGTATTTTGCTCGAACCATTCGATGGCCCGATTGATGATGCGGATGGTGGTCTCGTAGCTGTCCTTGGCCGTCTCGCCCCAGGTAAACAGGCCGTGGCTTTCGAGCACGACGCCCCTGGCATCCGGGTTTTCCTGGCAGAACTTCTCCAGCCACAGACCCAACTCGTAGCCGGGCTTCTTCCACGGCAGCCAGCCGATCTCGCCGCCAAATATGTCCTTGGTCTGCTCCCGGCTGTTTTTCGAAGCGGCAATCGCAATGATCGCGTCGGGGTGCATGTGGTCGACATGCTTCTTGGGCACATAGGCATGGAGCGGCGTGTCGATGGAGGCCGCGCGCGGATTGAGATTGAAGGTGCAATGCGGCAGGTAACCGACCATCTCGTCTTCGAACTCGACGCCGCGATAGAGTTGCTTCAGGCCATTGAGCTTGTCCTGGTAGAGCGTGGAGAAGCCGTCGAGCTTGATCGTGCCGACGTCGCCACCCGACCCCTTGACCCACAGAACTTCGACCATGCCGCCGGTGAGCGGGTCTTTTTCCATCACCTTGGCCGAAGTGTTGCCGCCACCAAAATTCGTGATGCGCTTGTCCGAACCGAGAAGATTGGAGCGATAAAGCAGACGTTGCGGCTCGCTCATGGCAGCGGCTTTCGCGTCGTCCCAAAGATCGGCGAGGCGCGAGCTGGAGCGCGTGTCTGACATGTCTGTTCCTCCCGGTGCGCACGAGACAGCGGTGCGTGATGGGTGTCAAAATCACACGGTCAGCCGCGATATGTCAATCAGAAACGATCAATATCGATCATGATGCACTGCACAATGAAAATATTTGATTGGAAATGATTGACACTGCGCAGTCGGGATGAGTTAATGACCATGCAGGGAGGAACCATGCACGAAAAAGAACGCCACCGGATCATTCTGTCCGCCGTCCAGGAAAAGCCTGTGGTGACGGTGCAGGAACTGGTCGACCTGACCTCCTCGTCGGAGGCAACGATCCGGCGCGATATCGCAGCCCTGCATGTTCAGAAGCGCCTGCGCCGTGTGCGCGGCGGTGCTGAAGCAATCACCCCGCCGCAGTTCGTTGGCCTCGCCGGCCGCCCGTTCAGCGTCAACGAGACGCTCAACGCCGCCAAGAAGCGGGCGATCGCCCGTGAGGCGGTGGAACTGTGCAAGGATGGCGAACCGATCATCATCAATGGCGGCACCACCACCTTCCAGATGGTGCACTTCCTGACCAACCGGCGCATGCCGATCTTTACCAACTCGTTCCCCATCGCCGAGCACCTGCTCAAGCACTCCAAGAACACGGTGATGCTGTCGGGCGGAACGATCTACCGCGAGCAGAACATCATCCTGTCGCCCTTCGACAACGACGTGACGCGCAATTTCTATGCCCGGCGCATGTTCATGGGCGCGCAGGGGCTCGGTCCTCTGGGACTGATGGAAGGCGACCCGCTGCTGATCCAGGCCGAACAGAAGCTGATCGATCAGGCCGACGAGCTTGTCGTTCTGGTCGACTCCTCGAAGTTCAAGCAGCGTTCGAGCCTGATCCTGTGCGGGTTGGCGCGAATAACCACAGTCATCACCGACGAGGACATCGAGGACCGGGAGGCCGCCATGCTGGAAAGTGCCGGCGTGACGCTGGTCGTCGCCAAGAGCCAGGTGAGGAGTAGGGAGGAATCTTCGCTGCACGCATGAGGGAAGGCCTCGCGCCGCAGTGCTGATGGAATGCAACGCTCTAGGGAGGAAACGATGAGCATTCTGAGGAAACTGATGGTCGCCGCCGCACTGTCGGCCGCGATGTTTGCGACCGCCGCGCATGCCGAAAACGTCAAGATCGCCCTGGTGGTGAAATCGCTCGGCAACGGCTTCTTCGACGCGGCCAACAAGGGCGCGCAGGAAGCGGCCAAGGAACTCGGCGACGTCGAGGTGATCTACACCGGCCCGACGAAGGCTACCGCCGAGGCGCAGATCGAGGTGATCAACGCGCTGATCGCACAGAAGGTCAACGCAATCGCCATTTCCGCCAATGACGCCGACGCACTGGTGCCGGCACTCAAGAAGGCGATGGAACGTGGCATTACGGTCATCTCGTGGGATTCGGGCGTTGCTCCCGAAGGCCGTCAGGTCCACCTCAACCCGTCCGACACCAATCTGATAGGCGAAACCATCATCAAGCTCGCTGCAGACTATCTGCCGGAAGGCGGCGACGTCGCGATATTGTCGGCATCCTCGACCGCGACCAACCAGAACGCCTGGATCGAAGCGGCCAAGAAGGCGCTGCCGGAGAAGTTCCCCAAGATCAATCTCGTCGCCACAGTCTATGGCGATGACGACTCGGCCAAGAGCACCGACGAGGCCAAGGGCCTGCTCAAGTCCTATCCCAACCTCAAGGCGATCATCGCACCGACCACCGTCGGCGTCGTTGCCGCAGCCCAGGTCGTCACCGACGAGAACCTGATCGGCAAGGTCAATGTCACCGGCCTCGCGCTGCCGTCCGAGTTCAAGAAGTTCATCGACAACGGCGCTTCGCAGGCCGTTGCGCTTTGGAACCCGATCGACCTCGGCTACTCCGCTGTCTACCTTGCCCATGATCTCGCGGTGAAGAAGATGGAGGCCAAGCCCGGCGCCAAGCTTTCGATCGGCCGCGTCGGTGAAGTCACCCTCGATGACACCAATTCGGCGCCGATGGCGGCACCCTTCACCTTCGACAAGAAGAACATCGAAGAGTTCTCGAAGATCTACTGATCTTGGAACGCCGTGGCCGGCGGGGCATTGTCCCGCCGCGCCTTCCCCAGACCTGCCACAGGGCCTGAGACGGATATGGACACGAAAGCCCACACGACCCAGACGCCTATGCGCGATCATCCGGCAACGCCGCGACTGACGCTTGCCGGGGTCACCAAGACTTTTCCGGGCGTGCGCGCACTGCACAATGTCGGGCTGTCGCTCTATCCGGGGCAGGTGACGGCGCTGATCGGCGAAAACGGTGCTGGCAAATCGACGTTGGTCAAGATCTTGACCGGCATCTATCGACCCGACGCTGGCACTATCACCGTCGATGGCCGGCAGGTTTCGCTCGCCAGCGCGCACGACGCGTTCGAGCAGGGCATCACAGCGATCCACCAGGAAACCGTGCTGTTCGACGACCTGTCCGTGGCGGAAAACATCTTCCTGGGTCATGCGCCTCGTACGCGGTTCGGCACCATCGACTGGCGCGCCATGCGCAGCCGGGCAGCCGAAGTGCTGAAGGGCATGGGGGCCGCCCACATCGATCCCGATGCGCGCCTCAAGGACCTCGGCATCGCCAACAAGCACCTGGTAGCGGTCGCCCGCGCCATGTCGATCGACGCCCAGATCGTCATCATGGACGAGCCGACGGCCGCACTTTCCGCCAAGGAGATCGAGGACCTTTTCGAACTGATCGACCTGCTCAAGCGCGAGGGCAAGGCGATATTGTTCATCAGCCACAAGTTTGACGAGATCTACCGCATCGCCGAGCGTTACACCGTCTTCCGCGATGGCGAGATGGTGGGCGAGGGGCTGCTTGCCGATGCCAGCCAGAACGAGATCGTCAAGATGATGGTCGGCCGTGCCGTCGATCACATTTTTCCGGAGCGCCAGCCGCAGATCGGCGCGCCGATGTTGAGTGTTTCGGACCTTTCGCACCCGACCGAATTCGACGGCATCAGCTTCGAACTGCGCAAGGGCGAGATACTCGGCTTCTACGGTCTTGTCGGCGCTGGCCGCAGCGAGCTCATGCACGCGGTCTTCGGCATCACCAGGACGAGCCGGGGCACCATGACGCTGGACGGGGCGCCCGTCGCGCCGCGCTCCGCCGCCGAAGCCATCGAGGCTGGCGTGGTTTATGTGCCGGAAGAGCGCGGCAAGCAGGGCGTCGTCATCGGCATGCCGATCTTCAAGAACGTCTCGCTCCCATCGCTCAAGCGCACCTCGAAATCAGGCGTGCTCCAGTTGAAGGAAGAGTTCGGCCTGGCGCGCAAATACACCGAGCGGCTCGACCTGCGCGCCTCCTCGCTGAGCCAGGATGTCGGCACGCTGTCGGGCGGTAACCAGCAGAAGGTGGTCATTGCCAAATGGCTCGCCACCGATCCCAAGGTGATCATCCTCGACGAGCCGACCAAGGGCATCGACATCGGCTCGAAGGCAGCCGTTCATGCCTTCATGGCCGAGCTGGTCGAGCAAGGGCTGTCGGTGATCATGGTGTCGTCCGAGCTGCCTGAAATCCTTGGCATGTCCGACCGCGTCGTGGTGATGCGCGAAGGTCGTATTGCGGCTGTCTACGACAACAAGGGGCTCGACGCAGTCACGCTGGTTCAGACCGCCGCGGGGATCGCCGCATGAAGACGCTGGCAAAACATCGCGAGATCTGGCTGCTTGCCGCCATCGCCGGCCTCGTTGCGCTGATCTCCGTGCGTTTTCCCGGCTTCGCCCGCCCCGGCAATCTGGCGACGGTGTTCAACGACACCTCGATCCTGATGATCCTGGCGCTCGGGCAGATGGTGGTCATCCTGACCCGCTCGATTGATCTCTCTATGGCGTCGAACCTTGCCTTCACCGGCATGGTGGTGGCGATGATCAACGCTGCATTCCCTGCGTTTCCGATCCCGCTGCTGATCCTTGTCGCCATCGGCGTCGGCCTCCTGCTCGGCGCGCTCAATGGTCTGCTGGTGTGGAAGCTTGGCATACCGCCGATCGTGGTCACGCTTGGCACGCTCACCATCTATCGCGGCGCCACGTTCCTGATTTCAGGCGGTGCCTGGGTCAATGCCGACCAGATGAGCCCGGCCTTTGTCGGGCTGCAGCGCATGCAACTGCTCGGCATGCCCGTGCTGTCCTGGATCGCGATAACTGTCATAGCGCTGTTTTTCGTGCTGATGTCCAGGACCTCGGTCGGCCGCTCGTTCTATGCCATCGGCGTAAATCCGACGGCCTCGGTCTATGCCGGCATCGATGTCGGCCGCACCAAGTTCCTTGCCTTCTGCCTTTCGGGCGCGGTCGCCGGCCTTTGCGGCTATCTCTGGATTTCGCGCTACGTCATCGCCTCGGTCGAGGTCGCCAACGGATACGAGCTCAACATCATCGCCGCTTGCGTCATCGGCGGCATCTCTATCGCCGGCGGCATCGGCTCGGTCGCGGGCGCCGTGCTCGGCGCGCTGTTTCTCGGCATCATCTCGACGGCACTTCCCGTCATTAACGTCTCGCCCTTCTGGCAGATGGCGATCTCGGGCAGTGCCATCCTGCTTGCGGTCGTGCTCAATGCGCGCGGCGAGCGCAAGCAGGGACGGATCATCCTGAGGAAGGCGGAAGCAGCATGAGCGCGACCGACATCACGCCCACGCCACGGCGCATTCCCGACCGGCTCGACAAGCCGTTTCGTTCGGCGATCCTTTCATGGGAGGCGCTTCTGGTCGCGGTGGCGGTCACGATCTTCATCGTCAACAGCTTCGCTTCGCCTTACTTCCTTGACGTCTGGTCGCTCTCCGACCTGACCTTCAATTTCACCGAAAAGGGGCTGATAGCGCTCGCCATGGCGCTTCTCATCATCTCGGGCGAAATCGACCTGTCGGTGGCGGCGATTATAGCGCTTGCTTCGACGTTGATGGGCATGGCCGCGCAGGTCGGCGTAGATACGCCTGGGGTTCTGCTGATCGGCGTTGGCACAGGCCTGGTCTGCGGCGCCTTCAACGGCCTGCTGGTCACCGGTCTCGGCCTGCCGTCGATCGTCGTCACAATCGGTACGATGAGCCTGTTTCGCGGCACGGCCTTCATAATCCTCGGCGACCAGGCCTACAAGGGCTATCCCGCGTCCTTCGCCTTCTTCGGCCAGGGCTATGTCTGGTGGGTTTTCTCGTTCGAGCTCGCGCTGTTCGCCATCGCTGCCGTTGTTTACTGGTTTGTCCTGCACCGGACGAGTTTCGGCCGGCGCATTTTTGCCATCGGCAACAATGCGGTCGCAGCGCAGTTTTCCGGCGTGCGCGTCGGGCGCATCAAGTTCATCCTGTTTTGCCTCACCGGTCTGATGTCGGGCATTGCTGCGGTTCTGATCACCTCACGGCTTGGCTCGACACGTCCCTCGATCGCGCAAGGCTATGAGCTCGAAGTCATTACAATGGTCGTGCTCGGCGGTGTCAGTATCCTCGGTGGCGCGGGCTCCATCTTGGGCGTGGTGCTTGCGGCTCTCATCATGGGGCTGGTCACCTTCGGCCTTGGCCTGCTCAACGTTCCGGGCATCGTCATGTCGATCTTCATCGGCCTGCTCTTGATCATGGTCATCGCGCTGCCGATCCTGTGGGACCGCTTCGGCAGGAGGAGGCGACTGGCATGAGCGCGGAAATATATGCCTTCAAGATGCAACTCAACCCTGGAATGAAGGCCGAATACATCAAACGCCACGACCAGATCTGGCCGGAATTGGTGGCGCTTCTCAAGGACGCAGGCGTTTCCGACTATTCGATCCATCTCGACGAGGAGACCAATATGCTGTTCGGCGTATTGTGGCGCCGCGCTGACCACACGATGGATGCTCTGCCCGATCATCCCGTCATGAAACGCTGGTGGGCGCACATGGCCGACATCATGGCGACCAAGCCGGATAATGAGCCGGTGTCGGTGCCGCTGCAAACCGTTTTTCATATGAAATGACCAGCCCTCGTACGGTTGCCGTCGTCGACATAGGCAAGACCAACGCCAAGGTGGCGCTGGTCGATACCGAAACGCTGTCGGAGTTCGCTGTTCGCCGCACGCCAAATGTCGTGATCCGCGACGGGATATACCCACACTTCGATTGCGAGGCGCTGTGGGGTTTCATCAAGCAGAGCCTGGCCGATCTCGAGGGAGAGCGAACGATCGACGCGATCTCCGTGACAACGCATGGCGCCACGGCCGCACTGCTTGCCGGCGATGGTAACCTTGCCATGCCGGTGCTGGACTATGAGCATGATGGCCCCGACGTGCTTTCGGCAGAGTATGATGCAGCGCGTCCGCCGTTTGGCGAGACTGGCACGCCTCGCCTGCCGCTCGGGCTCAACCTCGGTGCGCAACTCTTCTGGCAAGCCACGGCATTTCCACGAGATTTCGCGCTGGTGTCGACTATCGCAACCTATCCCCAATATTGGGCGTTCCGATTGTGCGGCGTGCTCGCGAACGAGACGACGTCTCTGGGCTGCCACACCGATCTTTGGCAGCCGGCGAAGGCAACATGGTCGAGCCTCGTCGACCGGATGGGCTGGCGCGCGCGCATGGCGCCGGTACGCAAGGCCGGCGACCGGCTCGGCACCGTCCTGCCAGACCTCGCCGAGGAAATCGGCCTACGTCGGGACACGCCGGTATTTGGCGGCATTCATGATTCAAACGCCTCGCTTTATCCGCATCTGCTTCAGCAGAGCGCACCATTCTCCGTAGTTTCGACCGGCACGTGGGTCATCGTGCTGTCGGTTGGCGGTGCGGCCAGCCATCTTGATCCAGCCCGTGACTGCCTGATCAACGTCAACGCGCTTGGCGATCCTGTTGCTTCGGCACGCTTCATGGGCGGGCGCGAATTTTCCTTGCTGGTCGAGCCAGCCAGGGAGGGTTGCGACGAGGCCGATCTTGAAGCCGTCCTCGGTGGCGGGGTGATGCTGCTGCCGTCCTTCCAGCAGGGATCTGGTCCGTTCCCGCGACGGAAGTCTTCTTGGCGTGGCGAGCCGCAATCGGCGGGCGAACGTTTCGCGGCCGTGTCGCTCTACCTGGCGATGATGACGGCGATCTGCCTGGAGCTGACCGGCGCGGGCGGGCCGGTCATCGTCGAGGGGCCATTTGCGAAAAACCGCATCTATTGCGCGATGCTGGCTGCAGCCACCGGGCGCAACGTACTCCCCGGGTCGGGCAGCGCCACAGGCACCAGCCTGGGCGCTGCATTGTTGGCAGCGCCTGATCAGGTCCGTCAACCTGCGTTCCGCAGGGTGGAGGCAACAGCCGCTGGATCGTTGCGCGACTATTTCGAGGCCTGGCGCGCGCTGGTTGGTTAGGCCAGCCACTCCGACAGCTTTGCCTTGCGGATGTCCTGCAACAGCCGGATGAAGCCTTCAGCCTGATGAGCCGCAGTCAACCGGCCTTTTTCCGCTGTTGCCACAGTAGCATTGCCGACGACGCCCTGGGGGTTGAGGTCGCTGGCGAGCCACGAAAACCCGTGCTGGCCATGCGAGCGCAGCAGCTCGAACTCTTTTTCGGCACGCTCGAAACTCGAGGCAAAATCCTCAGCCTGAGCCATGTCGACCAGATCGGGCCGGAAATGCAGCATCAGCGATGTCTCGACGTCGCCGCCATGGATGCCGAGTTGGATCTCTCGGCCAGGGTAGAGGCTTTCAGGGTAGCCGAAACGCCCCCAGCTTGTGCGCACCGAAAGGGCTGCGAAGCGCACACGTAGTTCACGCGAGACAATGCCCATGACCTCTTCGTTGCCGCCATGCGACGTCAGAAACACGAATTTGCGGATACCTGCTCGGGCAACTGACGCGCCGAGTTCCGTCCAGGCGTCGACCAGCATGTTGGCCGGCAGGCTGAGCGTGCCCGGCGCATGGATGTGCTCGTCGGACTTGCCGACGGCCTGGATGGGCAAGAAGCGGGCGTCGAGATTTTCAGGCAGGCGGGCAAAGACCTCTGCCAGCATGCCTTCCATGATGGACAGGTCTGTCGAGACGGGCAAATGCGGGCCGTGCTGCTCGATTGCGGCGACCGGTATGACGGCGATGGTCCTTTCTAGATCCATCGACGCAAAGTCGGCAGCCTTGAAGTCGCCCCACCAGACGCGTCGCTTCTGTTTCGTCACAATCAGGCCTCGCCGAACTGAAATCCCATTCGACTGAATAAGTCAGCGCAGCGCCTTTTGTAAGGGGTGGCTACATCCGCACACGTTCGGACTTGGGATCGTACATCGGTTTCAAGGAAGCTTCCGCCGCGAAGCGTTCGCCGGCGATCTCGATCTCGTAGGGCGAGCCGAGCACGTCGGCCTCCGTTTCGTTGGCGCATGGCACATAGCCGAGGCCCACGGCGCCGCCGAGATGGTGGCCGTAGTTGCCTGAGGTGATCGTGCCGACGATCTTGCCGTCGCGCACGATCGCCTCGTTGTGGAAGAGCAGCGGCTCGGGGTTCGTCAGGCGGAACTGAACGAGCCGGCGCGAGAAGCCGGCTTCGCGCTTGCGAAGTACCGCGTCGCGGCCGATGAATTTGCCCTTGCCTGATTTCACTGCAAAGCCGAGCCCGGCTTCCAGAACATGGTCCTCGTCGGTGATGTCGTGGCCAAAATGACGGAAGGCTTTTTCGATGCGACACGAATCGAGCGTGTGCAGGCCGCAGAGCTTCAGGCCGAGGTCAGTGCCGGCTTCGTTTATGGCTTCGAATACATGGGCAGCCTGGTCGGTCGGGATATAGAGTTCCCAGCCGAGTTCGCCGACATAGGTGACGCGGTGGGCGCGGGCGAGACCCATGCCGATCTCGATTTCCTGCCAGGTGCCGAACGGATTCTTGTCGTTGGAGAAATCGTTGGGGCTGACTTTTTGGATCAGTTCACGCGACTTTGGCCCCATCAGGCAAAGCACGCTTTCCGACGCCGTCACATCGGTAATGACCACGAACTCGTCGCCGAGGTGCTTGCGGAACCAGGCAAGGTCGCGTTGCAGCGTGGCTCCGGGAACAACGGCCAAAAATGCCGTTGGCGACAGGCGGGTGACGGTCAGGTCGCTTTCGATGCCGGCGCGCTGGTTGAGCATCTGGGTGTAGACGATCTTGCCCGGCTCGACGTCCATATCGTTGGCGCAAAGGCGCTGGAGGTAGTCCAGCGCCTCGCGGCCCTCGATGCGGATCTTGCCGAAAGAGGTCATGTCGAACAGGCCGACGCCGTTGCGCACGGCGAGGTGCTCGTCGCGCTGGTTGTCGAACCAGTTCTGCCGCTTCCAGGAGTATTTGTACTCGTGCTCCTGTCCGTCGCGGGCAAACCAGTTGGCGCGCTCCCAGCCGGCGACTTCGCCGAACACCGCACCGCGCGCCTTGAGGTGCTCGTGCAGCGGCGAACGCCTGATATTCCGCGACGTTGCCATCTGGCGATAGGGGAAATGGTCGGCGTAGAGCAGGCCGAGCGTTTCGGAAACACGCGCTTTCAGGTAGCTGCGGTTCTTCTGGAATGGCTGGGCGCGGCGGATGTCGACTTCCCAGAGATCGAAGGGTGCTTCGCCGTCGTGGATCCACTGCGCCAGCGCCATGCCGGCGCCTCCCGAGGAGACGATGCCAATGGAATTGTAGCCTGCGGCGACCCAGTAGCCGCCAACCTCAGGCGCTTCGCCGAGATAATAGCGGTCGTCGGGGGTAAAACTCTCGGGGCCGTTGAAGAAGGTGTGGATGCCGGCGGTTTCCAGCATCGGCATGCGGTTCACGCCCATTTCGAGGATCGGCGCGAAATGGTCCATGTCCTCGGGCAACTGGTCGAAGCAGAAATCCTCGCGGATGCCGTCCATGCCCCAGGGTTTTGCCACCGGCTCGAAGGCGCCGAGCATCATCTTGCCGGCGTCTTCCTTGTAGTAGGCGCATTCGTCGGGCACGCGCAGCACGGGCAGGCGGCCCAGACCGGGGATGGCTTCGGTGACGAGGTAGAAGTGCTCGCAGGCATGCAGCGGAATGGTGACGCCGTTCTGCGCGCCTAATTCGCGCGCCCACATGCCGGCGCAGTTGATGACGATGTCGGTCTCGATCGTGCCCTGTTCAGTGCCTTGCGCCCACGACACGCCTGACACGCGACCGTTTTGGGTGTGGACCTTTGATACCTTGACGTTCTCGATAATCCTCGCGCCGCGCTGGCGTGCGCCCTTGGCCAAGGCCATGGCGATGTTGGCTGGGTCGCATTGGCCGTCGAGCGGCAAATGCACCGCGCCGACCACGTCGGACACGTTGAGATGCGGGTACATCTCCTTGACTTCACTGGGGGAAATCTCGCGAACGTCGACATTGAAGGCGCGCGCAAGAGAGGCCTGGCGGTAGATCTCGTGCTTGCGCTCTTCGGTCAGCGCCACCGTGATGGAGCCGACCTGGCGCATGCCCGTGGCAACCCCGGTTTCTTCCTCGAGCTTGACGTAGAGATCGGCCGAATACTTCGCCAACCGCGTCATGTTCTGCGACGCCCGCAACTGCCCGATCAACCCCGCCGCATGCCATGTCGTGCCTGACGTGAGCTGCTTACGCTCCAGAAGCACGATGTCGGTCCAGCCGAGCTTCGCCAGATGATAGGCGACGGAGCAGCCGGACACGCCGCCGCCGATGATGACGGCGCGGGCACGGGCGGGGATTTCGGTCATGCGGCTGATCTCTCGTAGCTGGTGGCGAAGCGCCTCAGGCGGCCGGCGGCCTCCCTCAGCACGTCGTCGGGCTGGCACAGGCTGATGCGGATATGGCCTGCGGCGGCTTCGCCGAAGCTCACGCCCGGCATGACCGCGACCCTTTCGGAATCAAGCAGGTCCCAGGCGAACTTCTCGCAGTCGGGCTCAATGGCGCTGACGTCGAGCATGACATACATGCCGCCCTCGGAGCCGCGCACTGTGACGTTGTTCAATCCGCGCATCTGGTCGAGGAACAGCGTGCGGCGGGCGGCATAGGTCCTTGCTATCTGCTCGACACCGTAGTCGTTCTCTAGCGCCTCGATCGCCGCCCGGCTGACGAAGTCGGTCAGTCCATAGGTAGTGACGAGGTTGAGGTTGATGACCAGCGAGACGAGATCGGCCGGCGCGGTCAGCCAGCCAAGGCGCCAACCGGTCATGCCATGGCTCTTGGACATCGAGTTGATGACAAGCGTCCGTTCGGCCATGCCGGGCAAGGCGCGGGGCGAGACATGCTCGCCGCCGCCGAGCGTCCAGTAGACTTCATCGGACAAAAGCCAGAGGTCGCGGCGGATGCATAGCTCGGCGATGTCTTCCAGGCATTTGCGCGAATAAATTGCGCCTGTCGGGTTGTTGGGCGTGTTGATCAGGATCGAGCGGGTGTTCGGCTTGAGTGCCCTTTCGATCTCGAAAGCGCGCGGCTGGAAGCCGTCGGCAGCGTGGGCCTCGACCACCGTGTAGCTGGCGCCAGCGGCCCGGAAGGTGCCGGGATAGGTGGCGTAGTAGGGTGCCACGACCACAGCATGGTCGCCCGGATCGTGCGTCGCCTGCACGGCGGCATAAAGTGCTGCCTGGCCGCCCGGCGTGGCAATGATCTCGGAAAGAGGGGTGTCGACGCCAGTGCAGCGGGTCGAGATCCTTGCCATTGCGGCGCGCAGGCGCGGCAGGCCCGAGAGCTGGGTGTAATGGTGGTGGCCGGCACGAACCGCCGCCACGCAGGCCTCGACAGTCTCGGAGGGCGTGTCGAAGTCATGATCTCCGACCGACAACATGATGATGTCTTCGCCGGCCTGCTGGCGGGTCATGGCGGCGAAATGTACTTCCCAGCCGTCCTTGCCCGAGGGGACGATGCCGGAAATGCGGGAGGATGGTTTTGGCATCTCAGGCTCCCACGTGCTGCAAGGACGCCAAGCCGGTGAGCGTCAGCCTGCTTGCGCTGTCGAAGCGGGGCGTCAGGGCGCCATAGCCCGGAACAGACGGATGCGAGGTGCCGCCGGCGTGATTGTGCGTGGCTGTGATGACCAGCACTTTCGCGCCCGCTGCTTCGGCGGCGCGGATGCCTGCCGGCGCGTCCTCGAACACCAGGCAATCCTGAGCCCGCTGGCCAAGCCGCTCGGCGCCGAGCAGGAAGCAGTCGGGCGCCGGCTTGCCGTTGGCGACTTCCTCGCCGGTAACCATGGTGCGGGGAATGGGCAGGCCGGCGGCTTCCAGCCTGCGCAGCGCCAGTCGGCGCGGCGCCGAGGTCACGATCGCCCAACGGTCGGCGGGCAGGGCGTTGAGGAAGTTGAAGGCGCCATGGATCGGTTCAATGCCGTCGACGTCGTCGAACTCGGCCTGCGTCAATTCCTCGATCTCGGTCATCAAGTCGATGCCGGGCAGGTTCAACCGGGAAATGGTCTCATACGCGCGAACGCCGTGGATGGTCGGCAGGAAGCTTTCGACGTCGAGCCCGTGCTTGATCGCCCATGCGGTCCAGACGCGCTCGGTGGAGGCGATCGAACTCAGGATGGTGCCGTCCATGTCGAACATGAAGGCGCCAAAGTCGCGATCGGGGAAGGGAAGGGACATTATGCGCGTAGCCTTTCGTTTTCGGGATCCCACAAGGGCTTGTCCTGCTGGACCGTGGCGCTGAAGCGCTCCCCGAAAATCTCGACTTCGATGGTAACGCCCGGCACGGCCAGATCGGCACGCAGCATGCCCAGCGCGATCGATTTGTCCACCCTGTGGCCCCATCCTCCTGACGTGGTCTCACCGACAATTGAGCCATTGTGCCAGAGCGTCGACATGTAGGGCGCGTCGCAGTCGCCCGGTTTGTCGATCGTGAGTGTGACAAAGCGCTTCGAAACACCTTGCTGCTTTTCGCTGAGCAGGGCTGCCTTGCCGCGAAATTCCGGCTTGTCCCATTTGACGAAGCGCTCGAGACCGCCTTGCAGAATGGTGTAGTCGGTCGAAAGATCGCCCTTCCACGCGCGATAACCTTTTTCGAGCCTGAGTGAATCGAGGGCGAACATGCCGAAGGGTTTTAAGCCGTGCTTCTGGCCCGCTGCCCAGACGGCGTCGAACACCGCCGCCGTGTCCTCGACCTTGGTGTGGATTTCCCAGCCGAGTTCGCCGGCAAAGGAGACGCGCACGAGTTGGCACCAGCGTCCCGCGATGTGACACGACTGGTGCGAAAGCCAGGGCAGCGTCAAGTCGGCCTCTGTGACCTCCGCCAGGATCTTGCGCGTATTGGGACCCGCAAGGATCTGGCACGACAAGCTTTCAGTGGCGTTTTCGACGGCGATTTCAGAAGCTTCGGGCAGGTGTTTCCGCAGCCACTCGAAATCGTGCCATTCGGCCACGGCTGCCGTGATCAGGACGAAATAGTCGTCGTCCAGCGCAAGGATCGACATCTCGGTGACGATGCGGCCGGCATTGTCGGCGAAATAGCCAAGGCCGATCTTGCCTGGTCTGGGGACAACGCCGGTGATCATGGTCGCGAGCCAGGTGCGTGCTCCTGGCCCGTGCAGGCGGAAACGCGAGAAGCCGGGCAGGTCGAGAATGCCGGCGGCATCGCGCACGGCAAGGCATTCCTCGCGGATGCGCTTTTCCCATGGGCCTGAGCGGGCAAAAGTCTGGGTCGATTCCCCAGACAGGTCGTCGCCCGGCTTTGCGTACCAGGTAGCGCGTTCCCAGCCATTGTAGGCGTTGAACTGAGCGCCGAGAGCGGCGATCCGGTCGTGGATGGGCGAGAGCTTGCGATTGCGGGCCGCTGGCCAGGCGTGTCTGGGGAAGTGGATGGCGTATTCGTGGCCGTAGACCTCCATGCCCTTGGCGACCGCGTAGTCGGGAGCGGAGGCGAACGAGGTGAAGCGGCGAGGGTCGCAGGACCACATGTCCCACTCGGTTTCGCCTTGCGTCACCCATTCGGCCAGCACCTTGCCAGCACCACCAGCCTGGGCGATGCCGAAGGTGAAGACGCAGGCCTCGAATGCGTTGGGAACGCCCGGCATCGGCCCGATCAGCGGGTTGCCGTCGGGCGCATAGGGTATCGGCCCGTTGATGACCTTGGACACCCCGGCAGTGCCCAAGATCGGCACGCGGCGGACGGCGTCATCGAGATAGTGCTCCAGCCGCTCCAGGTCGTCGGGGTAGAGCTGGAAGGAAAAATCCGCGGGCATCTGGTCGTCAGGCGTTGCCCAATGGGCGCGGCAGTTGCGCTCATAGGGGCCGAGGTTCATGCCGTTCTTTTCCTGGCGCAGGTAGTAGGAGGTGTCGACGTCGCGCAGCAGCGGCAGTTTTTTGCCCGCTTCGCGCGACCAGGCTGCCAGTTCGGGGATTTCGTCGAACAATATGTATTGATGGCTCATCACCATCATAGGCACGTCGCGGCCAAACATCTTTCCCACTTCGGCGGCGCGGTAACCGGCTGCGTTGACCACCTTTTCGCAACGGATCTCGCCTTGCTCGGTGGAAACGATCCATTCGTCGTTTTCGCGGCGTACCGATATCACTGGGCAGAAACGGATGATCTTGGCACCCATATCGCGTGCGCCCTTGGCCAGCGCCTGGGTCAGTTGCGCTGGATCGATGTCGCCGTCGTTGGGATCGTAGAGCGCGCCCTTGAGGTCATGCGTCTCGATAAAGGGATAGCGCGCCTTGATGTCGTCGACGCCGACGACCTCGATGTCCATGCCTTGGTAGCGGCCCATGCCCTTGGCGCGCTGGAATTCCTGCATGCGCTCCTTGCGATGGGCCAAGCGCAACGAGCCGGTGACGTGGTAGTTCATCGGGTAGTCGACTTCGGCCGCCAAGCCTCGATAGAGCTCGGTCGAATAGCGCTGCATGTTCATCAGCGACCAGGACGAGGAAAAGGTCGGAACGTTGCCGGCGGCGTGCCAGGTCGAGCCTGAGGTCAGTTCGTTCTTTTCAAGCAGTACGCAGTCTGTCCAGCCTGCCTTGGCCAGGTGATAGAGCGACGAGACGCCGACCGCGCCTCCACCGATGATCACCACGCGCGCTGTACTCGGCAAATCAGCCATATCTTGTTCCTCCTTGCGCGCGATCAATAGACCGGCGGCGCCACGACCCAGATGACCACCGCCGCCACGCTTCCCTGGTTCCGCCATCGGAACGGTTTGTGGTCGAAGCGGAAGCTGTCGCCTTCGCCAAGCCTGTGCCAGGTGCCGTCGATCTCGATGTCGAAGCTTCCCGAGACGACGTACCCAGCTTCTTCGGTGGGACGTGTCACCGGTTTGGCCATGCCGGCGCCTGGAGCGAAGATCGAGCGCAGCATCTCGAAGCTGCCGCCGAGGTCGGGCGACAGCAGTTCCTCGACAAGGCCGGATTCGCTGCTGCCGAGCGTGCGCCGACGACCCGAGCGGACAATCACGCCTCGCTCTGCCTCGTTCGTGGCCTCGTGGGCAAAAAACAGGCTGATGGGCACGCCAAACAGTTCGGCGAAGGCCCGGAGGTCGCCGATCGACGGCGTCGACAACCCGCGCTCGACCTGGCTGACCCAGCCGACCGATCGGCCGAGCTTGAGGGCGATCTCGGCAAGTGTCAGCCCGCGCGACTTGCGCAGCGCCCTGAGGTCGTTGGCGAGCAGGTCGCTGGCGACATCGCCTTCCTTGCGTACGGTGCTGGCAGGACTCACGGATACCCTCGTGAAAAATCACTATTGAATTTCATGAAATGCCATCGTCGTGAAATTTTCAAGAGCTTTTTCATAATTGAGCAAGTTTCGCTTGCGGGACTCTTGGCGACGGTGCAAAGGCTGGCGGCACGGGAGGCGGGGGCAGTTTCGAAGAATATCGAGGCCAAGGGACCGTAAATGCTGGCACCTGAGCAAAGACCGCTCGAAATGACTGACACTGAAATCGTCGACGAAGCGATCATATCGCGGCGTTCGGTGCGCGCCTTTTTGCCGACTCCCGTCGAGGACAGCGTCATCCGGGAAATTCTCGACGTTGCCGCGCGCGCGCCCTCTGGCACCAATATGCAGCCCTGGAAGGTCTATGTGACCACCGGAGCGGTCAAGGAACGTATCGCAGATGCCATCCTGAATTCAGGCGTGCGGGCCGAAAAGGCAGTGTGGGACGAATACAAATATTATCCCGACCAGTTCTTCGAGCCATATCTCGGCCGTCGTCGCGCCAATGGCTTCGGGCTCTACAGCACGCTCGGCATCGGCCGGCGCGACGTCGACCGTATGCGCGCCCAGCACGACCGCAACTTCGTGTTCTTCGATGCGCCTGTCGGCATGATCTTCACCATCGACCGCAGGCTCAACCAGGGCTCGTGGATCGACTACGGCATGTTCTTGCAGAACATCATGATCGCAGCGCGCGCGCGGGGGCTGCACACCTGCCCGCAGGCGGCGTTCGCACCTTATCATCGTCAGATCAGGCCTGTGCTCGGTATTCCCGAAGAGGAAGTCGTGGTCTGCGGCATGGCGCTCGGCCACGAGGACACGACGAAGCCCGAGAGCACCTTCCGCACCGACCGGGCGCCTTTGGAGGAATGGGTTCAGTTCTTGAAGTGAGGCGAGGTCAGGCGCCCGTTCGTTTGCCAAGATAGGCGCAGCATTCCATTTCCACCTGCGCGCCGAGCGCGAGGCCATTCGTGCCAAACGCCGAGCGTGCGGGCAAACGATCCGGGTCGAAGTAGCCGATATAGACCTTGTTGAAGTCCGCCCATTTGGACATGTCGGCGAGCATGATCGTGCATTTGAACACGTCAGCGAAGCCCAGCCCGTTTTCCCCAAGCATCGTTGCGATGTTCTCCATCGTCTGGCGCGCTTCCGCTTCCATGCCGCCGGGCACAAGTTCGAGCGATCCCGGCCGATTGCCGAGCGCGCCCGACAGATAAAGCACCTCGCCGACGCGGACCGCCTGGCTGAACGGTAGCTTTAGTGCCTTGGCCTCTGGCGAATTGATGAACTCCATTCCGATCTCCCTCCCAACCAATTTGTTGCGCCGACACTGGCCTACGGGTCGGTGGTAGCGCGTTTAGCGAGATAGCGGCGCAGCCCCGCTTCGCCGCGTGGTGTCGTCCAGCGATGGTTCCATGCAAATGCGGGACGCAGCAATGGCGCGAGAAACCGCAGGATCGGGCGTTCGACAACAACCTGCCAAGTCAGTGCCACATGCGTGCCATTACCCAACGGCGTGAGCACCGCCCGCCAATGGCCATCGAAATCGCCTGACGTTTTCACGGCGACGACCTTTCCCGGGATCAACTCGACGGCTTCAAGAATAAAGTTCAACTCGTAAGGCAGGAAGCCCCGGGCGCGGGCTCCTGCCTTGGCGCCGACCGTCGGTTCTTGGCTAAAGGTCAGCTTCTCAACTGCCTTGTATACGTCGCCCCACCAAAGCGGCAGCAGGCCAGGATCGGCCAGCACTTCCCACACCCGTTGAGGCGATGCCTCGGGGATTTCCCACGCTTCATCGAAGCGAAACGCGTTGCTCGCCATGACCCGGCACCCTTTCGACACCGAGAATGCCCCGATGGCACAGGGCAAAGCGAACTTTATTCCGTTGAGCACCGCATGGCCATTCCCGGCTGTTACCTTACTTCGTAGCCGACCTCATCCGCAGCGTGGCACAGCATCTTCCAGAACGATCGGGCGAAGGAGCGGAAGACGTAGAGATCGAAGCTGGCGGGTCCGCTGCGCTGGATCTGGGTGAAGATGTCATGATGGGTCGTGGAGATGCCCGATCCCAGCGGAAAGGCTGCGGACGAAAAATCTATGGCAAAAAGCTTTGCCAAGACCCATTCCGCTTTCGCGCCCGTGATGCGCAGAGCCGTCCGCCCATGTGAGAGGTCGGTCACGGTTCCGATTGCCGAGGGAACCTCCTTGGCAAAGGTCGCGGCTAGCCCCTCCGACGTGTCGGTAACCAGAAACTTGGCCGGCGCAAAACCGAACGCAGCATAACGGTCGGACGAGGCGCCAGCGCCGGCGCCGTCGGCGAGCTTCAGGGCGGTGACCGAGTTGATCGTTGCCATCAGCTTCTTTTCCTGGCCCGGCCACGCCGCGAGCTGGACAATGGAGCCAGGCGCGATCTCGGAGAGGGTCACGCCAATACCATCGACGAAATTGCCATGCGATCCGGCCCGGAATACGGGCTCCAGCGGTGACAGCTGTTCAACCATGCATGCGCTTCCCTTCGGGGTCGAAGAAGTGGTGGCTGACGATCTCGACCGGCCCGAAGCGGTTGCGCAGCGGATCGGAAACATGGGCGCGCTTGCCGTGGCGCGCCTTACCCCCGGAAACCAGCGCCAGCGCGATATACTTGCCAAGCGCGGGCGAGAAGCAGGCAGCGGTGATGTGACCAAGTGAACCATGCGGGTTGTCCGTGTCGATCTCGGCCACGATGTGAGCGCCGCCATTGAGCGGCCGGTTGTCGAGCGAGATCAGCCCCACCAGTTCGAGTCGGCCCGAGGCGACAAGCCCTTCACGGTCCATCATCGCAGAGCCGATGAAGGGCTTTTTCTTCGACAGCATCCAGCCGAGATGCAGGTCGCGGGCCGAGGTTCGGCCGTCGATCTCGGCGCCAGTCACATGGCCCTTTTCGATGCGCATGGTGCTCAATGCCTCGAGACCGTATGGCACCATGCCGAACGGCTCGCCCGCCTCGATGAGCGCTTCCCAGACATGGGTTCCGTGGCCAGAACCTGAATAGACTTCGAAGGCCATCTCGCCGGAGAAGGACAAGCGGCAGATCAGGACGGGGGCGCCGGCAATCTCGCCGTGGACAATGCCCATGAAGGGCAACGCCTCGTTGTCCACCTTGGTGCCTGTGACGCAGGCGGCGAGAATTTCACGCGCCCTTGGCCCACCGATCGCCGCACCCGCCCACTGGTCGGTGACCGAGGTCAGGTGCACCCTGAGCTCGGGCCATACGACGTCGAGGAAGTATTCGAGATGCTGCATGACCTTGCCGGCGTTGGCCGTCGTGGTCGTCATCAGGAAATCATTGTCGCCGAGCCGCCATGTGGTGCCGTCGTCGAAAACCAGACCGTCTTCGCGCAGCATCAGGCCATAGCGCGCCTTGCCGACAGGCAGCGTGGAAAACAAGTTGGTGTAGACCCGGTCGAGGAATTCGGCTGCGTCCGGACCCTGGACGGCGATCTTGCCGAGTGTCGAGACGTCGACGATTCCCGCCGCTTGGCGGGTCGTTTGCGCTTCTCTTACATAGGCCTGCTCGACGGTCTCACCGGGCTCGCCGTAAATCATTGGACGATGCCACAGGCCGGCCGAGTACATCGTCGCGCCGTTTTCGAGGTGCCAGTCGTGCATCGGCGTCAGGCGATCGGGCTTGAGGTCGCCAAAGCGCTCGGCGGCAAGCGAGCCGACTGAGACCGGCGCGTAGGGTGGGCGAAAGCGGGTCGTGCCGACCTCCGGGATCGGCTTGCCCACGGCCTCGGCCATGATGGCGAGACCGGGCACGTTCGAACCCTTGCCCTGGTCGGTCGCCATGCCGAGCGTGGTGTAGCGCTTGAGATGTTCGACCGAGACAAAGCCTTCGAGATGGGCGAGACGCACGTCGTCGGCGGTCACGTCATGCTGGTAGTCGACGAACGCCTTGCCATTCGCCTTGATCTCGAACACTGGCGCTGGGCGCGGATCGAGCGCTGCCGGCTCGATATCAGGAGCCGTTCCAATCTCGACCTCTGGTTGGCCAGCAGCCTTTCGACCGGCGGCAAAGCCTTCCAAAATGGCGTCAGCCGTCGAGAAAGTGCCGTTGAAACCCCCGGCGCCATACCAGCCGTTGCCCGACTCTGGCGGCAGGAATGCTTGCAGATCGTCGTCCCAGACAGGTCGCGCGCCAGCCTGGCTGGCCAGATGAATGGTCGGCGACCAGCCGCCAGAGACGATCAGGCAGTCGGCTTCGATCTTGCGCGCGTTGCCCGGCAACACGCCAGCGGCGATCGAAAACGCGGCCAACTTCACGCCGGCAAGCTTCTTGGCGCCTTCGGTCGCAATCACCGCATGGCCGGTGAGCAGTTCGGCGCCGCATTCCCGAGCGAGCGTGCGGCAGTCTTCAGAGACGTCCTGGCGCAGGTCGGCGATGGCGACAATGGTCGCGCCGGCCTTGTTGAGAGTAGCAGCGGCTGAATAGGCGCTGTCGTTGTTGGCAAAAACTACGATCTTGTCGCCCGGCAGCACGCCATATTGATTTGCGTAGCGCATGGCGGCACTGGCCATCATCACGCCGGGTCGGTCGTTACCGGCAAATACCAGCGGGCGCTCGAAGGCGCCGCTGGCGAGCACGACATTCTTGGCCCGGATGGTCCAGTGGCGATGGCGCGGCGCGCCCTTGGCAGGCGTTGCCTTGTGGTCGCCGACGCGTTCGATGGCCGCCAGCGTATTGCCGTCGTAGTAGCCCCATACGGTCGTGCGCTTGAGCAGCCGGACATTGTCGTGGTCCCGGAGTTCGCCGACGATGTCGGACGCCCACGCAATTGCCGGTTCGCCATCGATGGTCTCTCCCGACCAGTTGGCCGATCCGCCGAAAGTCGGGTCGAGTTCGGCAAGGATGACACGAGCGCCCGAGGTTGCTGCTTCGCGCGCTGCGGAAAGTCCCGCTGGGCCTGAGCCGACGACGAGCACGTCACAGAACGCGTTCATGCGCTCGTAGCGGGATGGATCGGGCACATTACCGGCACGGCCGAGACCGGCAGCACGGCGGATGATCTTTTCGCAGAGCATCCAGAATCTCGTGCCCTTGAGCGGGCCGATCACCGGACCCATGAAGGTCTTGTAGTAGAAGCCGGCCGAGATGAACTTGCCGCCAAGCTGGTTGATCGCGCTGACGTCGTAGGCAAGCGAAGGGAAGCGGTTCTGGCTGACGGCGACCAGGCCCTCATAAATCTCGACCATGGTGGCCGGAATGTTGGGTTCGCGTACGTCGCCGCGCAGCACGGTTACCAGGGCATTGGGCTCATCGATGCCCGCTGTCAGAACGCCGCGCGGGCGATGGTACTTGAACGATCGGCCGAACAGCGAAACGCCGTTGGAAAGCAGGGCGGAGGCGAGCGTGTCGCCCTGATGCCCGGCATAGGCGGTGCCGTCGAAAGTGAAGCGGATGGTACGCAGCCGGTCGATGCGGCCGCCCGATGGCGTGCGGCGAGGGCTCATGCCTTGGCTCCCGACTTGCGACGGCCATGGGTGGGCGCGCCATGTTCACGGGCAAAGCGCACGCTCGACACTTCGTGGGTCAGCGTATCGCGCACGACGGCAAGATGTGCCCGGCAGCCGCCGGCATGCTGCCAGATTTCATTGTGCGCGCCGGCCGGATTCAGCCGGTCATAAACATAGGCGTTCCAGGTTTCGGGATCAGTCGAAGCCGGGTCCGGGCGTTTCCGATTGCCGTCGCCCTGATAGGCGAATTCGGACACATCGCGCGGACCGCAATAGGGGCAGGTGATCAGCATGAATATGAACCCCTAATGCAACCGTGGCGTTGGACCCTGGCCCTTGTCGTCGATGACAGCGCCACGGCTGAACCGGTCGAGCGTAAACGGCGCGCTCAACTCGTGCGGCGCGTCCCTGGCGATGGTGTGGGCGAAGCAGAAGCCGGAAGCTGGCGTTGCCTTGAAGCCGCCGTAGCACCAGCCGCAATTGAGATACATGCCGGGCAGGGGGCCGGTCGTGATGATCGGCGAGCCGTCCATCGACATGTCGCAGACACCGCCCCATGAGCGCAGTACGCGCACCGGGGCCAAGCTCGGAAACAACGCCACCATTTCGCTCATCACCTCTTCGACGATGGGCAGGTTGCCGCGCTGGGCGTAGGAATTGTAGCCGTCGAGGTCGCCGCCATAGACGAGGCCGCCCTTGTCGGACTGGCCGACATAGAAATGGCCCATGCCGAAGGTGAGCACCGTGTCGAGGAAGGGCTTCAGCGATTCCGACACGAAGGCCTGCAGCACCTGGCTTTCGATAGGCATCTTGTCGACGCCGGCAAGTTGCATCACGCGTCCGGTGCTGCCGGCAACTGCCACTGCGACTTTCCTGGCGCGGATCTCGCCTCGGTTTGACGTAACGCCAACAATCCGGTCGCCATCGCGCAGGAAACCTGTGACTTCACAGTTTTCGATGATGTCGACGCCGCGCCGGTCGGCACCTCGCGCATAGCCCCAGGCAACGGCGTCGTGCCGGGCGGTGCCGGCGCGTTCTTGCATCAGCCCGCCATAGATCGGAAAGCGCGCCGATCGCGACATGTCGAGCCCGGGCACGCGGCGGCCGATCTGGGCTGGCGTCATCAGTTCAGCGTCGACGCCGAGATGGCGCATGGCGTTGCCTTTGCGTGCCAGATCGTCGAGTTGGCCCGGCGTATGGGCGAGGTTGAGCACGCCGCGCTGGGAAAACATCACATTGTAGTTGAGGTCGTGAGAGAGGTTCTCCCACATCTTCATCGAGTGCTCGTAGAAGCGGGTATTCTGCGGAAGCAAATAGTTGGAGCGAACGGCGGTCGTATTGCGGCCGACATTGCCAGAGCCGAGATAACCCTTTTCAAGCACAGCGACATTGGTGATGCCGTGCTCCTTGGCGAGGTAGTAGGCCGTTGACAGGCCGTGCCCGCCACCGCCGATGACGACAACGTCATACGATGGCTTCGGGCTCGCCTTGCGCCAGGCCGGCTTCCAATCACGGTTGCCGCTGAGCGCGTTCTTCAGAAGCGAAAGGGCCGAATATTCCGCCATCCTGCAAATCATCCTTTGGGCTGTGTGCGGACACTATAGGCAGCTTCCAGAATTCAAAGCCAATATTCCGCCATTGCCTTTCGTTAGGCCGACTTTTGAATCAGCCAGCCTAGCTCCGGCTTGCCCGGCTGGATGAGCATCTTTATCAATGGCCGCCTTGCCAATTGGCAAACAGACCGAGAGAGTCGCTGACAAATCATGTTTTTCTCCGCAGTTCGGCGCATCGGCGTCACCTTGTTCTTCCTCGTCGCCGCGCTTCTGGCGCAGGCGACCGCACAGGATCTAGGCAAGGCACCAGCCGGCGTAATCGCCGACCAGCAGGAGGTCATCGCCAGCCTCGCCAGCAAGGTCGACGCGCTGCAAAAGAAGGTGGAGGAGAATTCGGAGGATGATGCCGGACTGGTCGATATCCGACTTCAGCTTGAGGAGCTGTCGCGCAGTTTGCTACAAAGCGCCGTTGCGTTTCGCCCGCGCCTAAACGAGATCAACGCGCGCCTGGAGCAGCTTGGCAAGCCACCGGCCGAAGGCAAGCCGCCTGAAGCTGCCGTCGTCACCAGCGAGCGCGAAAACCTGACAGCTGAAAAAGCGGAGATCAATGCGGTGCTCGGTGTTGCCGAGAACCTGTCGATCAGAATCGATAAGCTCACCGGCCAGATTACCGAAATACGTCGGCACCTGTTCCAGAACCTCCTGACCAAGCGCTACGAAATCAACTTTGCCTTGGCCTTCGAGGTCATGCAGGCCTTCAAGGCCGAGATGACTGATCTTTACAGCACCGTCTCGTCCTGGATCCGTTTCGTCGTCAGTTTCAAGCTCAAGTCGATGCTGGCCGCGACCTTTTGTGCCTTGGCCGCCGCCGCCGTCATCATCATCGGCGGACGACGCATGTTCGGCCGGCTCTTCGAGGCTGACTCGAGGGTCGAGGAGCCATCCTACCTCAGCAGGCTCTCGGTGGCCTTTTGGTCGACTCTGATGCAGACGTCGGCGCTCGTCGTTTTCCTCGGTGTTACCTACTTTCTATTCGACTATTTTGCGGTGCTGCGCGGCGACATCGGCTCGATGCTGTCGTCGTTGTTTTACGTCATCGCCATCGTCTTCTTCGTCTCGCGGCTGGGCATGGCCGTGCTTTCGCCCAAGCTGCCGAACTGGCGGCTGATACCGGTCGAGAGCGGCGCTGCGCGCTGGCTCATGCTGCTGATCATCGCCACCGCCTTCTTCACCGGCCTCGATTACTTCCTGAGCTCTGTCTATCAGGTGCTGGGCTCACCCGTAGCTTTGACGGTGGGCGAAGCGCTCGCATCGACCGTCATCATCGGTGTGCTTGTCGTTCTGATTGGCCTGGTCAAGCCATTCGTCGATGAAGATGGCCGTCCGAAGCCTTGGCCCCGCCTTATCCGCTACGTTCTGCTTACCTTAGGCGGCGTCACCATAGTGGCGGCCTTGCTCGGCTATATTGGCTTGGCGCGCTTTGTTTCGCAGCAGATCGTCGTGACAGGGGCGATCCTTGCCACCATGTATATCGGCTTCCTGTCGTCGCAGGCGATCAACGAGGAAGACGCCTTCATTAAGACGACCGTCGGCCGCCGTATCAAGAGGATGTTTGCCCTCGACGATACGACGCTCGATCAGCTCGGTCTTGTGACCAGCATCGTTATCAACCTTCTGGTGCTGGTCGTCGGTGTGCCGCTGATCCTGTTTCAGTGGGGGTTCCAGCCGGGCGACATGATCACCTGGCTCTACCGGATCGGCACCGGTTTCCAGATTGGCAGCTTCAATTTTTCGCCCGCCGGCATTCTCTCCGGCATCGTCGTCTTCGCGCTAGGCTATTTCCTGACCCGATGGTTCCAGGGTTGGCTCGACGGCTCTGTGATGGCGCGTGGCAAGGTCGATGCCGGCGTGCGCAATTCGATACGCGTGGCCGTGGGCTATGCCGGTGTCGCGCTGGCAGGGCTGATTGCGATTTCGGCGGCGGGCATCGATCTTTCGAATCTGGCGCTTGTTGCCGGTGCCCTTTCCCTCGGTATCGGCTTTGGCCTCCAGAACGTAGTCTCCAACTTTGTGTCCGGCCTGATCCTGCTAGCAGAGCGGCCATTCAAGGTTGGCGACTGGATCGTTGCGGGTGCGGTATCGGGCACGGTCAAGAAGATCAGCGTGCGCGCAACCGAGATCGAGACCTTCCAGCGCCAGTCGGTAATCCTGCCCAATTCGGAACTGATCAACAGCGCGGTCGGCAACTGGACCCATCGCAACAAGCTTGGGCGCGTCGACATCAAAGTCGGCGTCGCCTACGACAGCGACGTCAAGCGGGCCTATGAAATCATGCTCGACATCGCGCGTTCGCATCCGATGGTTCTGAAGAACCCGGAGCCCTTTGTGCTGTTCGCCAATTTCGGCCCAGCTGCACTGGAATTCGAGATCCGGTTCTTCCTGGCAGACCTTCTGGGCAGCAACACTGTCCAGAACGATATCCGCTTTGCTGTCATCGACGCGTTCGCTCGCGCGCATATCGATATCCCTTCGACGGCTCGCGCGCATGACACCAAGCCCGCCGAGAAATGGCCGGCCGACGACGAGCAAGTCGAAGCTCAGGTGGCGGAAGTGGAAGAGGCGCGAAGCAAGCGTGCCGCCGAAGCCACTGCTGGACGCAAGCCAGGAAAGTCCAAGAAGCCGGATCCAGAATAAGCGCGACGCGCGCCGGGCAATTGTGGCATGAACAAGGCATTCAGTTGCCGTTCAGCTTCGAACTCATATAAGCTCTCCTGCAAACGGCGAAAATGCCTTGCGAAAATGAACAGGGGCGGTGGAAACACCGAGTGCAGAATGAACAGGTTTCTTGTCGCAACGGGTGCGCTCTTCCTGGCCATGTCGGGCGCGGCGCATGCCGCGAGCGCGGTAAACCTCGATTCCGAGCCACGCACATTGATCGTTACGGAAGGCGGTTCCAAGACGGAACTCGCGCTGGCCGCAGGCGAAACTGTCGAGTTCTGCTCGAATGGCTGCTTTGTGACGATGCCTAATGGCGACCGCGAAGCGTTAACCGGAGCTGAGACAGTAGAAATTTCAGGCGGCGTTGCCCGTATCAAGTAAGTTCTGCCAGCCAACACTTGGAAATTGATCGTAGAGGCCGGGCACAAGCTCGGCCTCTTCTGCGTTCTGCTAACATCTGCTTAAGCATGAAGGGCTAAAGGTCCAATGCGAGCATAGCATCCGCTGACTATCTTAACCATCATGAATGATGCCTCGCGTTATAGCCGAGATATGGGGGCCAGGGCGTTCACGCCGTGCGGCCAGGGCAGGGGCAGGCAATTCTATGGACGCGCGATCAGAAAACAGGGCAATTCCGCTCGCGGTCGATCTCGATGGCACGCTGATCGCTACGGACCTGCTGTGGGAAGGCTTGTTTGCGCTTCTCAAAAAGAACCCTCTCAACATATTTATGGTGCCGTTTTGGCTGCTCAGGGGGCCGGCGCGGCTCAAGCAGGCGATTGCAGCGGCGGTCGACATCGATCCGGCAACACTGCCCTATCGGCCTGAGGTTCTGCAGCGGCTGCGCGAAGAGCATGCCAATGGTCGTAGGCTCGTTCTCGCCACCGGCACGCCGCGCAAGTTTGCCGAAGCAATCGCCCGATATCTCGGTTTGTTCGAAGCGGTCCTTGCCAGCGACGGTGCTGAAAACCTGACCGCCGAGCGCAAGCGCAAGGCGCTTGTAGATGCATATGGCGACGGCGGATTCGACTATGCCGGCAACAGCCGCCATGATCTCAAGGTGTTCGACGCCGCGCGCGAGGCGATCGTTGTCGCGCCAGACCGCGCCGCCGCGCGCTGGCAGGTGAGCCACAGCTCGGAGTTGATCGCTGCCCAGAAGCCGAGCTGGCGCAGTATCCTCAAGATGCTGCGTGTCCACCAGTGGCTCAAGAATGTCCTGATTGCCGTGCCGCTGGTGCTGGCGCACAAATATTTCAACTTGGACATGCTCGTGCCGGCAGTGCTGGCCTTCCTTTCGTTCAGCGCGGCGGCATCTGCCATCTACATCGTCAACGACTTCTTTGACCTGACGCTTGATCGCGCGCACCCGACCAAGCGCGAACGGCCATTTGCCAGCGGAAAGCTGTCGATCCCGTTCGGGCTCGCTTGGGTTGCGATCCTGGTGGTCGTCAGCCTTGTGACGGCAACCTTCACGACGATCGAGTTCGTTGGCGTGCTGCTCGTTTATCTTGTTTCCACGACCGCCTATTCGCTGTCGGTCAAGCGCATGCTGCTGATCGACGTGCTCATGCTCGCGGGGCTCTATACCTTGCGTATCCTGGCGGGTACTGCGGCAACCGGCGTCGATGCCTCTTTCTGGCTGCTGGCGTTTTCGATCTTCTTCTTCCTGTCGCTGGCGCTGGTGAAACGTTATGTCGAACTGCGCTCATCCAGCCTCAGCGTTGGCGAGCGTATCGCTGGCCGCGGCTATCGCATCGAGGACCAGGAGATCGTCGCGCAGGCCGGCATGGCCGCGGCCTTTTCGTCGGCGCTGGTGTTGGCCCTCTACATCGACAGCAGCGCGGTGCGCGAACTTTACCAGCATCCATGGCTGGTGTGGCCGCTGGCACCGATTGTGCTCTATCTCACCATGCGCGTCTGGATACTCGCCCGCCGTGACGAACTGCATGACGACCCGGTGGTCTTCATCATTCGCGACTGGCGCAGCCAGATCGTGGTTCTCGCCGGCGCGGCTCTGCTTTTGGTGGCGGGATTGTGAGGATGGGCCGCCCCGACTACCAGAGCTTCGGCCGCGCCAATCCGGGAGCGCGCCAGGTCGTCGAAATCGGCGAGGCGACTGAGCTTTTAACCAGTGGTGCGGCGCATGCCTCGTCGTTGCTTGCCTACGGCAATGGCCGCAGTTACGGCGACAGCTGCCAGAACAGTGCTGGTGCTGTCATCGACTTGCGGCCGTGCAATCGTATTTTGTCCTTCAATGCCGAGACGGGATTGATTGATGCCGAGGCGGGCACATTGCTCGCGGACATAATTGCTTACATTGCGCCGCACGGCTTTTTCCCAGCCGTAGTGCCCGGCACCCAGCTTGTGACGCTCGGCGGCGCCATCGCCAACGATGTGCATGGTAAGAACCACCACCGACGTGGCAGTTTTGGCTGCCATGTGGAACGTCTTGTGCTGCTGCGTTCTGATGGCCGCTATGTCTGCTCGCCAAGCGAGAATTCAAGGCTGTTTTGGGCAACGATCGGCGGCATGGGGCTGACGGGCGTCATCTTGTCCGCTGCCATCCGTCTGATGCGCGTGCCATCGCTCGACATCGCCGAGACGGTCAAGCCGTTCGGCTGTCTAGGCGAGTATTTCGAACTGGCCGAAGCCGCGGATGCGGACAATGAATATGCGGTTGCCTGGATCGACCAACTCGCCAGTGGCAAGCACGTGGGGCGCGGCCTGCTGCTGGTCGGCAATCATGCTCCTCTTGGTGCCCGTAAAGCGTCGAGCGGCGCGGCCAGGCTGTCGGTACCGTTCCAGCCGCCGCTGACCTTGCTCAACCGGCCGTTCCTGAAACTGTTCAATGCTGCTTATGGTTGGCGACGCGGTCGTCTTGCCGAAAGTCGGTCGAGCCATCAGAAGTTCTTCTTTCCACTCGACGGCGTCGCGCACTGGAACCGGCTCTATGGTCCCAACGGGCTTTACCAGCACCAGAGCGTCGTTCCCGAGGCTGCAGCCCGCGAAACCATTCCGGCGTTGCTGGCGGCGGCGCAACGGGCAGGGCAGGGTTCGTTCCTGACCGTGCTCAAGCGGTTTGGCGCCCAGCGTTCGCCGGCGCTGCTGTCCTTCGCGCGCCCGGGTTACACTTTGACGCTCGATTTTCCGAACCACGGCCGGCGCACACTGGAACTGCTTGCCGAGCTCGACCGGATCACTGTGGGAGCGGGTGGCGCGGTCAATCCCTACAAGGACGCGCGCATGTCGGCCGAAACATTCGCCGCATCGTTCCCGGACTGGCAGCGGCTGGAGGCCATGCGAGACCCCGCCTTCATGTCGGATTTCTGGGCGCGTACCGCGGGAAGGCTTGGTGGGCGCGATGGCAATACGGCGCAGGCGGCCGAATAGACGATCGGCGTTTGTCAGAGAAATGCGAGAAAAGTTCAAATTACTCGGAAAGTTTCACGGAATATTCGTGGCTTGCCGTTAGGCTATGCGAAGGACGGGCAAAGCAATGAAATACATACTCTTCATCCTTTTCACGGTGATGACCAATGCCGCAGCGCAGCTGATGCTCAAGCAGGGCATGATGTCGCTCGGCCCAATTTCGTTTGAAGGCAGCAATCCGCTTATCAAGATATTGCAGATCGTCTTCAGCCCCTGGGTCTTTGCCGGGCTTTTGACCTTCGTCATTTCGATGGCATCGCACCTCTATGTGCTGTCCAAGGTCGAACTCAGCTTCGCCTATCCCTTCCTCAGCCTGGCCTATGTGGCGGTAGCGGTGTTTGCCTACTTCGTCTTCCATGAGGACCTGAATGCCTGGCGCATCGCCGGCATCGCCTTCATCTGCGTCGGCACAGTGCTGATCGCCCAGAGCGGCCGCGACCGTGGCGAAATTGTCGCCGCGGCCTCGACCGAATCCACCAAGACAAGCGAGCTTTTGCGATGAGACATATCATTTTTGGCGGCGACGGCTTCGTCGGTCGTCATCTTGCGCCCAAACTGATTGCCGACGGCGAAGAAGTTGTTGTTGCCGACATAGTCAAGAGCGAGCTCACGCATTACCGCAACGTGCGCTTCGTCCATTGCGACGTTACCGATCCGGCTGCGATCGCAGCCGTCGGTATCAAGGCTGACGATATGGTCTACAACCTCTCGGCCAAGATGCTGTCGCCGCTGCAGGTCAGGGCCAAGCGCCACGACTTCTTCTTCCCGGTCAATTATTTCGGCACCGAAAACATCATCAAGGCGATGGATCATGCAGCCGCGCCAAAGCTGATCCACTACACGACCGACATGATCTACGGGCACACGCTAACCCAGCCGATGACCGAAGAGCATCCGGTGGCGCCGCTTGGAGAATATGGCTGGTCGAAACAGAAGACCGAGGAACTGGCGGCCGAATGGCGGACGCGCGGCATGAACATTTCGCTGTTTCGCCCACGCCTGATCATCGGCCCGGGCCGGCTCGGCATCCTGGAAAAACTGTTCAAGCTGATCGACTGGAATCTTCCGGTTCCGATGATCGGTTCGGGCAAGAACCCGTATCAGTTCATCTCGGTGTTCGACTGCGCGGAGGCCGCTCGCCTTGCCTGGAAGGCCGGCGTACCCAACGAGGCCTACAATCTTGGTTCGCTCAACCCGCCGCCGGTGCGCAAGCTGCTGGGCGATCTGGTCAAGCATGCCGGCTCGAAATCGATCCTGCTGCCGACGCCCGCCTGGGCGGTCAAGCGCACGCTCGACCTTCTCGACCTGATGAACATGCCGATCATGGATCCCGAGCAATATCTGATCGCCGACGAAGAGTGTGTGCTCGACGTTTCCAAGGGCGAGCGGCAGCTCGGCTGGGTGCCGAAGTATCGCGACGAAGACATGCTGATCGCCGCCTACAAGGAATATCGCGCCAAGAAGGACGGCGTCGCTGCGGCCGCGCAGCACGCCCCGGCCGAATAGAGGATATGAACATGACGCTGGTCACCAAGCCGGATACGGCTCATTCGCATGCTGTCGCTGTGGCGCCGGCAATGACTTCGGCAAAGCTCGCCAAGCCGAACCTGATGTCCGTCGAGCAAGCCAAGGCGCTCGACGTCGCCAAGATGACCGACCTGTTCAAGGCGCATCTCAATCCCGGCCAGCTGCATTTCATGAAGCTGCTCGGCTTCCACAAGATCAAGATCGAACGCGCCGAGGGCATGCACTACGTCGACCAGAACGGCCGCAAGATCCTCGATTTCTTCGGCGGCTTCGGTTCGCTCGCTCTCGGCCACAATCACCCGCGCGTGCTCGAGGCGCGCAAGAAGTTTCAGGACGAGAAGCGCCACGAGATCGGCATCGCCTTCATGTCGCAATATGCGTCGGCGCTTGCCTACAATCTGGCGCAGATCTCGCCTGGCGATCTCGACATGGTGTTTTTCGGCTCGTCCGGCTCCGAGGCGATGGAAGCGGCGGTGAAGCTCGCCGAACGTGCCGCGGGTCCGGCGCGTCCCAAGATCGTCTATGCCGAGAACTCGTTCCACGGAAAGACCAAGGGTGTGCTCTCCGTCACGGACGGTGCGCTTTATCGCGGTGAGTTCAGGCTCACCGACAACACTGTGCGCGTGCCCTTTGGCGATATTGATGCGGTCGAGGCCGCGTTCCGTTCCGACAAAGCCATCGGAGCCATCGTGCTCGAAACCATCCAGGGCGGCGGCGGTATCAACAAGGCGCCGGCCGAATACTGGCAAAAGCTGCGCGCCCTTTGCGACAAATACGGCGTGATCTGGGTTGCCGACGAAGTGCAATGTGGCGTTGGCCGTTCGGGGCGCTTCTACGCCTTCGAGCACTATGATGTGGTGCCCGACATCACTGCGGTCGCCAAGTCGCTCGGCGGCGGTAAAGCCGCAATGGCAGCGATGATCGCGCGTCGCGAGGTCTACATGAAGGCCTATGGCACGCCCAAGACGGCGATGATCCATGCCATGGCGACCTTCGGCGGCATCGGCGAGGGCTGCGTCACCGCAATCGAGACGCTCAGTGTGCTCTATGACGAGGGCCTGATCGAGAACTCGGCCACCACCGGTGCCTATCTTCTGGCGCGGCTTGAGGAACTCCAGGCGAAGTACCCCAAGATCATCAAGGAAGTGCGTGGCCAGGGCCTGATGGTAGGGCTCGAATTCCACGACTTCTCGCAGACATTGCCGATGGTGTTGCGCCCGGTAGTCAGCGTGCTCGACGACAAGCTCAAGGGCTCGCTCTCCGGTTTTGTCGGCGCGTTGCTGCTGCGCGACTACGATGTGCTGGTCGCCTTCACCGAATATAATCGCAACGTGGTGCGCCTGTTGCCGCCGTTGACCTGCAGCCGCGCCGATGTCGACGTGCTGATAGCTGCGCTCGACAGCCTGCTCGGGCGCGGCATTGTCTCGATCGTCAAGGACTTCGTCAAAAGTCAGGTCAAGTAGGGCGCGCCTGCTTCTTGCTGGACGAACAAAAAAGCCGGGGCCTGCGCCCCGGCTTTTTTGTTTTCATGCACGGTGCCGGGCCTGCTTATCTGTCCAATGCGTCGAAGAACCTGGGATGGACGAAGGCATCATAGCAGGCGTCGAGTTGAATGCGGCGATGCTGGGTCAACGCGCTCTTGTACATGTCGTAGAGCATGGCATTGGCTGTTGTCGGCGGACAGGTTGGCAGCAAAATGAGATCGGCTTGCGCCACTGCGCCTTCCTCGGTCGAGCCGGGGTCGGGAACGGCGCGTGTCGGATCGGCGCCGATCGCAATGTGAAGCGGTGCCGAACGGTCCATCAGCCAGGGGAACGGATTAACGAAGTTCAGTGACATCAGCGTATCGAAGCGGATGCCCTTGTCGGATTCCAGCTTGCGAATGGAGTCGATCGCCGCGTCGACATTGCCCAGATAGGTGATCTGGAAGTCGTAGTCGGAATAAAGAACCGGTGTCGGCAACTCGCCGGCGTTGGTGAGGTCGGTGTAGAGCGAACGATGCTCGGGATAGAAGTTCAGCATGTGCTCTGCACGTACGGCGACTTCGCTGCGCATATTGACTGCGCCCAGCGTGCGCAGATTGCGCTGCGCCAACGGCTGGTTCTTTACCGAGCCGATGTAGGTACGTGCCGCGCGTTCGATGACGAACAAGGCAGGCGGCAACACGATGGCTGCGGAGAGCCCCAAGACCGAAAGCAATACGACCGGCTTGCCGAGAAGCTTGGGCGCCTTGAGCAGGATCGCTACCACCAGGGGTGCGAGGAAAATGAAGGCCTGGCTGCCGGTGTTCTGCGTCTCAAAAAGGATTCCCGCGAAAACCACCGCAAATAGCCAAAGGCCGTGGTGATCGAGGACCGTTGAAACCGCGCTGGCCAGCGAAGTCTTGCGTCCTGAAGAGAACCGCTCCAACAGCTTCTGGCGATCTGACCAAAGCAAGACAATTGCCAAGGCTGAAGCTGCGAGGACGACACCGAAATTGATGGACGCCGATTGGAGGAAACGTGGCAGCAGCGTGCCGCTGTTCATCTGCACCAGCCTGAGAACGTCCATCACATACTGACTGACCATCCCGGAAGCCAGTTCGATGACGGCAAGGGCGATGGCAAAGATGGTCAATGCCTCAAGTGCATAACGGAATTTCACGCGGCCGGCGAAGAAGGCATAGGCGGCGATGACGCCGCCAGCGACAAATCCAGTGATCTTGAGAAAGAACAGCGCGGTCATGATGAGGGCGACCAGCGCTACCAGCAGGTAGCGGTTGCGCACGAACATCAAGGCCGCGACCAGCACGTACAGCATCTGGCAGACTTGGCGGTTGTAGATGCCAAAGGCATCGGAACCGGGGAACGGATAAAATTCGCGGGTGTTGAAGGGCAGCAGCACGAAAACCAAGAACGGCACCAACACCGCAAAACCGATGCCGCGCGACCGCTGGCCTACATCCCACAGCACCAGGGCCATCAACGGCGCGGTGACCAAAAGCAGGGACCAGTGCGCCAGAAGTGCCGGCTGTGCGTTGGGGAATAGCGTCACCCAGCCCGCAAAGAGGTAGTAGCCGAGCGGGCCGACGGGCGTGAAGAAGTCGATGACCGGCACCTGGCCTTCGAAAATGCGATTTGACGCATCGTAGTAGATCAGCACGTCCCAATACATCGGACCGATCGGCACTACGAGGGGCAAGGCGAGCAGCACACATACGATCAGAAATGCAGCCGCCAGAAGGAAGAGGGGACTTTTTGCCCGTTCTGTGATGAGGCTGCCAATGGATGCCGAAGGTGGGTTGACGGTCGTATTCATCTCGTATCGTGCTGCCAGCCAGACGGAATTGTCGATTGGCGCCACAACTATAGGTAAAGGGCGACAAAAGCGTTAAGGGGGCTTGGTAGCGCCAATAACGACGCCCGCGCCTGCTATCATTTCAGCGAAGTCGCGCGGCTTTTTGGCAATGTCGCAAACAGGCTGCACTCGCGGCGCGCCGCTCTATAGTCTGCCGGCAAAATCATCGCGGAGTCGTGGGCAATGGCAGAGTTTCCGAACAAGGCGAAGGTCGTCATCATCGGGCTTGGCGGTATCGTGGGCGCATCGATTGCCCATCACCTGATCGAGCGTGGTTGGGACGATATCGTCGGCATCGACAAGTCGGGCGTGCCGACCGACATCGGCTCGACGGCGCATGCCTCGGACTTCTGCTACACCACCAGCCACGACTATCTCTCCGTCTGGACGACGCAATACTCGATCGACTTCTACGAAAAGATGGGCCACTACGCCCGCATCGGCGGTCTCGAAGTCGCCCGCACGGGCGACGATACCTGGATGGAAGAGATCAAGCGCAAGCTCTCCTCCGCAAAGGCGTTTGGCACACGCGCGCACTACGTTTCGCCGTCCGAAATCAAGGCGATGTTCCCACTGATCGAGGAAGATCAGGTCATGGGCGGCATGTTCGATCCGGATGCCGGCCTCGTCATCCCGCGATCGCAGACCGTCGCCGGCAAGTTGGTCGATGCCGCCGAGAAGTCGGGTAAGCTGCAAGTCTTCGGCAACACGCCGGCGACATCGCTGATCGTCGAGAAGGGACGCATCAAGGGCGTGGTCACCCATCGCGGCACGATCATGGCCGATCACGTCATCGTCTGCGCCGGCATCTGGGGCCGTTTGATCGCCGAAATGGTCGGCGAGGACCTGCCAGTCATGCCGGTCGACCATCCGCTCACCTTCTTCGGCCCCTACAACGAGTTCGAAGGCACGGGCAAGGAAATCGGCTACCCGCTTCTGCGCGATCAGGGCAACTCCGCCTATATGCGCGACACGGGCGACCCCAGGACGACGGAGGGCGGCCAGATCGAGTGGGGCTACTACGAGACCACCAATCCGCGCCTTTGCCATCCGCGCGAGATCCTCGAAAAGCATGAGGCGCGCCTGTCGCCGTCGCAGCGCGACCTCGACATGGAACAGATCATGGAGCCGCTGGAGCGCGCCATGGAACTGACGCCGATCCTAGGCGAGATCGGCTACAACGAAAGCCATTCCTTCAATGGTCTGTTGCAGGTCTCCGCCGCCGGCGGCCCGTCCTGCGGCGAAAGCCAGAAGGTGCGCGGCCTGTGGTACTGCGTTGCCATCTGGGTGAAGGACGGCCCCGGATATGGCAAGCTGATCGCCGACTGGATGACGGACGGGCGCACCGAGATCGACCACAACTCGATCGACTATGCCCGCTTCTACCCGCACCAACTGCAAGAGAAGTTCATCGAAGGCCGCACTTTCGAGGCCGCGCAAAAAATCTACTTCCCCGCCGTGCACACCCGCGAGCCATATGCCACCGGCCGCAACGTCAAGCGTTCGCCGTTCTACGAGCGCGAGGTTGAACTCGGCGGCTATTTCATGGAACTCGGTGGCTGGGAGCGCGCGCATGGCTACAAGGCCAACGAGCATCTCCTGGAAAAATATGGCAACCGCGTGCCGGTGCGCGAGAACGAATGGGACAGCCGCCATTTCTGGCGCGTGTCGAATGCCGAGCATCTCGCAATGAGCGAGGATTGCGGCATCGTCAACCTCAGTCATTTCCACATGGTCGACATCGAGGGGCCTGACCATGTCGAACTGCTGGAATGGCTTTGCGCAGCCAAGATCGGCGGCGATGGCAACATCGGCAAGGGCATCTACACCCACTTTCTCGACGACGAGGGCATGGTGCGGGCCGACTTCACCGTCTTCCGCATGGCCGACCGCTGCCGCCTTGTGAACGGCGCCGACGCCGGCCCGCGCGACTTCCACTACATGAAGCGCGTCGCTGAAGACCGCGGCCTTGATGTCATGATCACCGATGTCTCGGAAAAATTCATCACCATTGGCATCTGGGGACCGAACGCCCGCGATACGCTGAAGAAAGTGGTTGCTGATCCTGCCGGCCTCGACCAGGAAAACTTCGCTTTCGCCGCCATCAAGCAGATCGAGATTGCCAGCAAATCTGTCACCGCCTTCCGCATCTCCTATGTCGGCGAGCAGGGCTGGGAACTGCACATGAAGTACCAGGACGGCCTAGCCGTCTGGGATGCGTTGCGCGCCACCGGCGTCATGGCTTTCGGCGTCGAGACCTACGCCAATTCGCGCCGCATGGAAAAGAGCCTGCGCCTGCAGAACGCGGACCTTCTTACCCAGTACAATCTCATCGAGGCTGACCTTGCCCGCCCCAAGGTCAAGGAAGCCGACTTCCGCGGTAAGGCCAAACACCTGGAATACAAGGCACGCGACCACCAGCCCGCCATGCTCTGCACGCTGATGATGACCGAGAATACCGACAAGAGCGGGGTGAAACGCTACCCTGTCGGCACACTGCCGGTCATGGATCCGGAAACCGGCGAGGTGCTAATCGACACACTCGGCCGTCGCTCTTACACGACGTCCATCGCCTTCGGCCCGACGATCGGCAAGAACATCGCGCTCGCCTACCTGCCGCATGCCTATGCCCAGGAAGGTCGCAAGCTGAATGTCGAGTATTTCGCCGAAACCTACCCGGTCGAGGTCGTCGGGATCGGCTACAAGCCGCTCTACGACCCGGAGAACCTGAAGCCGCGCAGTTGACGGGGGACGCGTTGCTACGAGACATCGGCGAGCGCCGACACTTCGCAACATTGTGAATGAAAAGCCCGGTTTTCTAGCCGGGCTTTTCTTTTGAAGTAAGCAATTCTCGCTTACCCTTGGGAAATGTCTGCTGCGGCCAAAGCTCTTCTTGCAGGCGGCGCCGCGCTGGCGCTGGGGTTTGGGCTGCTGTCTCAATCGCTTGCTGCCGAACAGGTCGATGTCGAATTGGTGCTTGCCGTCGACGTCTCGCTGTCCATGTCGCCCGACGAACTCGAGATCCAGCGCCACGGCTATGCCGCCGCGCTCACCGATGACCGCGTGTTGGAGGCGATCGCACAGGGCGCCTACGGCAAGATTGCCGTCACCTATGTCGAGTGGGCAGGCTCGACGTCACAAATCGTCATCGTGCCATGGACTGTGATTGCAAACCGTGCTGATGCCGAGCGCGTGGTGGACCAACTCTCGGCCAAGCCCCCCAACAGCGCGCGACGGACTTCGATATCCAGCGCCCTCGAGTTTGGCAGCGACCTGTTTGCCGAAAGCACCTACCATGGCATGAAACGGGTGATCGACATTTCCGGAGACGGACCAAACAACCAGGGACCTCCCGTTGACATCATGCGAGACGCGGCGGTCGCACAAGGCATAACCATCAACGGCCTGCCGCTGATGACAAATGGCGGCTTCGGCAACGCTTACGACGTCGAGGATCTCGACCGCTACTATGCCGATTGCGTCATCGGCGGACCGGGCGCCTTCATGATCCCGGTCAATGACTGGTCGCAATTTCCCGAAGCGATAAGGCGAAAGCTGGTGATGGAACTTGCCGGCCCCGCTTCACGTCAGTGGGCGACCGAAGAGGCCGCATATCCGCCAGTCGTGCTTGCTCAGGCGCAGCTGAAATACGATTGCCTAGCCGGCGAGAAGCTATGGCGCGATCGATCCTGGCTGTTCGATAGCCGATAAGGCCGACGCAACTCATCCTCTGCGATCACACCGGGCGCCAAATTTTGGCCACGGGCATCGCATCACTACGCCGGCGGGGATGCAGCCTGAGAGGAAATGAGAATCATGAAACGTCTTGCAGCAATCGCCGCCTTCGCGTCGGCATTGATGATCGGCAGCGCCAGCGCGCAGTACTACGACGATGAGGACGTTGCCTGCGAGATGTATGAGCACAATTCATTTGGCGGCCGCGCCTTGCCCATGCGTCCAGACCAGGCAGTCAGCTTTCGCGGCGGCCAGTTCTGGAATGACCGTGTTTCGTCAGCCCGTGTCGCGCGCGGCTGTACTCTGACGGTCTATGAACACACACGGATGCAGGGCGATGCGGAAGAATTTAGTCGCAACATTCGTGCTCTTGGCGATTGGAATGACGAAATCTCGTCGGCCGAGTGCTACTGCGACGACGAGTGAATGTTCTGGCCGACCTCAAGCAGCGATAAGCTGCTTGCGGTCGATACGCTCCTGCTGTGGCGAGCGGGCATAGAGCTCGCGATAGCATTTGGAAAAATGCGAGGCCGACACGAAGCCGCAAGCCACCGCGACCTCGACAACCGGCATCGACGACTGGATCAGCAAGTGGCGGGCGCGGTCGAGCCGAATCTCGAGATAATAGCGGGCAGGGGAGCGCCCCATCTCGGTGCGGAAGAGGCGCTCGATTTGCCGGCGCGAGAGGCCGACATGGTCGGCGATCTCGATCAGCGACAACGGCTCCGACAAGTTCGCTTCCATCAGTTCGATGATCGTCAGAACCTTTGAGTTCTGGACGCCCAGGCGCGCACGCAACGGCAGGCGTTGGCGGTCGGTCGGGCTGCGCACGCGGTCGGTCAGTACCTGTTCGCAGATGCGGTTGACGAGATTGTCGTCGAAATCGTCGCCGATCAGTTTCAGCATCATGTCGAGGGCAGCAGTGCCGCCGGCGCAGGTATAGACGTTCTGGTCGACCTCGAAGAGATCGGCGTAGACGTTTGCCTTGGGGAACGCTTCGGCAAAGCCCGGCAGGTTTTCCCAATGAATGGCGCAGCGCTTGTTGGACAGCAGGCCGGCATTGGCAAGCACATAGGCTCCGGTGCACAAGCCGCCAACGGCGACGCCGCGATTATATTCCTCGCGCAGCCAGGCGAAGACGGACTTGTTGGTGTAGGTCTCGACATTGATGCCGGTGCAGACGATGACCATCGAAGGCCGTTCCGGCCCGGCCATCTTCTTGCGTTCGTCCTCGAGCGAGGTGTTGACGGCACATTCGACGCTGTTGGAGGCGCGCACCGCCTTGCCGTCGATGCTGGCGAGGCGCCATTTGTAAGCCTCGTAGCCGAGCATGCGATTGGCGATGCGTAGAGGGTCGAGGGCGGTTGCAAAGGCAACCATGGTGAAGTCGGGTACAAGGAAGAACACAAGCGATCGTTTGATCGGATGTCTGATGGCGTTCAAGGAACCCTCGCGCTGGCCGGAAACGACGCGAACTCGATGTCGCGAATAGCACAGCGTCAACAGCAAATTCCCTTGCTGTCAATGGGGTTGCAGGCGTCGCTAAAATTAAATTTGCGACATGCCTGCTTGAGGTAGCCGCTTTGAGGACGGCGCGTTACCCCAAAGCAAGCCGGCCCTCGGCTCCTGGCCGGAGGCCGGCCGAGTTCGGTCCATGCAACGGTGGATTGTCCGGGCTTAGCCGACGAGCATGCCGAGGCGGTTGGCAGCCAAGGCCCCCGTCTGGCCGGGCATCGTCTTGGCGAGGCGCTGGCGCTCTATCGCTGTCGACAGCGAGGTATGGCGACGGATTTTGAACAGGCGAGCGAAAATCTTCATGACACGTCTCCATGCATCGTAGTTACACGGGGTGCCTTCGCGTTCTGGAGTGGGGCAGCTCGTTTGACAATGCGCATATAGGGTTTGGCCGAGGTTCCGTATGCTGCAAAAGCGAAGCGCTGCACCTTAAAAGCGACATGGTCCGCCGTGGTCATTGGCCGTTGTACTGTCGATCGCAAAATCTGCTGAATTTACAGTCTGTTGGCCGATGGTGTGGAGGCCATGCATCCTGGTGCGGATGGGTGTGCGCCTGTCGCATAGCTGTGTTGGCTCAAGGCATGGGACCTGCCTTCGCTGACGCGTTCGGCAGGTCCTCATCCACCTCAGACCGCGTCGCCTCCATGGCCACGGCGATAGCCTGTCTTGGAGTCGAAAGTCTCGGGCCAGCCGATATCCTTCTGGAGTTCGAGCGGCAGCGAACTGATCGAGCGTGCGCTGCGATAGCGGGTGTGGGCTGCATTAAGCTGGCTGGCGATGCGGCCGATCGACGAAAGAATGGACATTGCGGTTTCCTTTCCTGCCGGCCTGTTCAAGGCCCGCCTGAGGTGCTCGCCCGGTGGGCACCGCTGGTTTCAACCCTTTCGCGCAATCTCGCGCTTCTAATTCCGGGCACATTCGACGCGGGCCAGTGGCCGCTGCTTCGATGGAGTTGACTATCTCTTATGAATGAGGTTCAATCAATCGAAATGAAATGATGTGTTCGATCAGAAAAATTGAAGGACTGCGATCATGAACGCGCCGCTCAATCATCCGCTGCCACTGCTCGATCTCGATGTGCTCCGTACCTTCGTGGCGATTGCCGAGACCGGCAGCTTCACCACGGCGGCCAATGCCGTGTTCCGCACGCCCTCGGCCGTATCGATGCAGATCAAGAAGCTCGAGGACATTCTTGGCCGCTCGGTTTTCCTGCGCGACGCGCGTTCGGTGACGCTGACTACTGATGGCGAGATGCTGCTGGGCTATGCCCGCCGCATGCTTGCCATCAATCGTGAGGCTGTTTCGAAGTTCATCATTCCTGACATTGTCGGCGTGGTTCGGCTCGGTTCGCCCGACGACTTTGGCGAGCGGGTCCTGCCCCACGTGCTCAAGCGTTTTGCCCAGACACACCCCTCCATCGCGGTCGACGTCGTGATTGACCAGAGCAGCAATCTCAGGCGTCGCATGGACGACCGCGCGCTTGACATCACCTTGCTCACCAATGCCTGCAAGGCCAATGCGGCAGGAGCCGAGGTGCTGTTGACCGAACCGATCGTTTGGGCCGGCGCCCAAGGCGGCTGCGCGCATATGCGCGAGCCGTTGCCGGTCTCGCTCTGGGAAGAGGGCTGCGCCTGGCGGGCAGGGGCGCTCGAAGCGCTCGGTCGCGACGGCCGCAACTACCGCGTCGCCTATATGAGTGCGCATACGGCCGGCCAGCGGGCGGCCATCCTGTCCGATCTCGCCGTCGCGCCGTTGCCGAAGTCATTCCTCGGCGATGAATTGGTCGAACTTGGCCCCAAGGATGGAATGCCCGAGATCGGCAACTACAGCCTGGCGATGATCGTGGCGCCCGAGGCGAGTGCACCGGTCAAGGCGGCTGCCGAGCACATCCGTGCGGCATTCGAGACCTTCAATCTGACGGGCAAGTTCTGACGAAGCGCCTCGGCACGTTAAACCGGTGAACTGACCGGCACACCCTCAAGGGCGATGATCCGTGTCCTGGCGCAGCTTTCTCGCAGTGCCCTGAGCGGGGCGTACTCGGGCGACTGGTACCAGCCCATCAACGAGTCCCTGTCAGGGAATTCGATGATGACGAGGCGATGCGGCTCCCAATCGCCCTCCAGCACCTTGGTCAGGCCGCCACGTCCGAGATATCGGCCGCCAAACCTCACTTCGGTGGCAGGAACTTCACGCCTGTATTGTTCAAAAGCGACCGCGTCGGTCACATCGACGTCTGCAACGAGATAGGCAGCCATGGCACATCTCCAGTGAAAACGATCCTGGAAATCATACTCGTCGTTTGGCGTGTATTGGAGTGAAATGATTGAGCTGGGTCAGCGACGCACGGAAGTGGCTATCGAGCGATAGACTTTGGCCATCATCGATGGTGGCGGATTCCAGTCGAGATCACGCTGGATCTCCGGCGGTAGTGCGTTGAGTATGCGAGCTGTCTGGCGGGCACGCCGCGCGAGCTTGTAGCGGGCGCCGATACGTCCAAGATCATCAAAGAGAGGCATCTTGCCTTCCTTCAGTCTTCAGTTAGTTCTGATTTTAAGGCTCAGTTCGCGCGCGGCGACCACGTCAGGATCGAACGCGCGCGCCGGTCAGTCTTATCCAACCGACCGGCGCTGCGTCGGCGAAAGCTCAGCAGGCGGACCTTTTCGGCGAAGGTCATGCGCAACGCGCTTTCTGCCTTGAAAATTCGATCACGTTTGTCGCCGGCGCCAAAGGGCCGACCGGCCAGCCGAGTTCGATCTGGATATCGAGCGGCAGCTTGTTGATCAGCATCGCCACCCGGCCATACTTGTGGAGCTGAGCCGATGTGCTGCCTGACCCAGGCGACGCGGGCCTGTCGAACCAGCCGAGTTCAACCTGCAACTCGCGCGGCAAGCCATTCATCATCTTCTCGACGCGGCTGTCGCGGCAGGCATGCCGCAGTACGGCGCCAAATTGATGGAACTCTCCGATGATGGACATGGTCGTCTCCTGAGAGAAGCGGGCCGGCAACGCCACGCGAGACTGGATGCGCCACCGGCCAGCAGAAGCTACGCTCGTTTCTGTTTCAGTTCGATATCGCTTAGGCATCCGTGTGTTTCAGATTGCGTGCGATTTTGTAACATTCATTGCCGTCAGCGGTCGGGCGACATGAGGAAGGAAATCATTTGATTTCGCCTTTCCGAAACAGGCCAGCCGATATCCCTCTGGATCTCAGGCGGCAGCCCGTTGAGCATGCGTTCCGACTTCGATGCGCGACGTGCCTTCTGGATGGCCGCACCGTAGCGGCCGATCGTGCTCATGATCGACATGGTCGTCTCCTGTTCGTCCCACAGCGTCACTCGTCCATCGGACATGCATCGACGGCTGCAGTGCTTTCATTCGGTGCTTGAACCTTTCCAAAAATCATTCCTGACTTTCGCGGCCACGCACTGTTGCCGACGAGGAGGCGAACCCTCCAGCGGCGGCTGACGAGCAGAAGCTAGTTCGAGTTTGTTTCGTATCGATTTCGCTTCAATTGCAATTTGCGATAGAATTGTTGCGCAACGGAAACACACCCGATACGTGCATGGTAACACAAAAAAGCTTCGGCGAGACAGGGAATGCCTCGCCGAAGCGTGAGTTCAGCAATGAAGGTTTCGATTAGTCGCGGGAGCGGCGGGCCGCTCGTTCCTCGCGCGAGCGCCGGCGCGGAGAGGCGTCGGCGGTATCGGCATCGCCGCTGGTCGACTTGCGCGGCGGCAGCTTGACCACAGCCGACAACTTCGGAAACGGGTCAACCTTGTTGGGCAGCGCCATGGCGTCGATGAACAGTTGCTGGAAATGCGGTTCGAGCGCGGTCTCGATCTTTTCGATGCGGCCGACTTCGTTTTCGATCTCGCGGCGATGGTTGCGGTTGAGCAGCGCCATCAGCGCGCCAGTGCCGGCGGCATTGCCGACAGCCTTGACCTCGTCGAGATCGCAATCCGGGATCAGGCCGAGGACCATTGCGTATTTCGGATCGATAAACGAGCCGAATGCACCGGCAAAGCGGATCGTGTCGACCGTTTCCACCCCTTGCTTTTCCATCAGGAGCTTCACGCCGGCATAAAGGGCTGCCTTGGCAAGCTGGATGGCACGCACGTCATTTTGGGTGACGGTAATTCGCGGCTCGCCTTGGCGTCCTTCGCGTAGCAGGTACGAGAAGGTGCGGCCGTTCTGGATGATGCGCGGGCTCTTTTCCATGAGCGCACCGTCGATGACGCCGTCTTCGGTGATGATGCCGGAGAGATACATTTCGGCGACGACTTCGATGATCGCCGAGCCGCAAATGCCGGTGACGCCGGTGGTCCAGGAAGCTTCGTCGAAGCCGTCTTCATCAGACCATTTGTCGGTGCCGATGACGCGGTACTTCGGTTCCAGGGTCTCGGGATCAATGCGCACGCGCTCGATGGCGCCGGGGGCCGCGCGCTGACCCGAGGAGATTTCGGCACCTTCGAAGGCCGGGCCAGTGGGGGAGGATGCGGCGACGACCCGGTTCTTGTTGCCCAGGATGATCTCGGCATTGGTGCCGACATCGACCAGCAGCATCATCTTGTCCTGGCGATAAGGACCTTCGGACAGCGTGGCGCCGGCAGCGTCTGCGCCGACATGGCCGGCGATGCAAGGAAGCGTGTAGAGGCGCGCACCGCGATTGACCTCGATGTCGATCTCATGCGCCCAGAACTGCAGAGCGCCCGAGACAGCGAGCGCAAACGGCGCCTGGCCGAGTTCTGTCGGATCGATACCGAGGAACAAGTGGTGCATGATGGGGTTGGCGACAAAAACGCAGTCGAAGATATCCTCGCGATGGGCCTGGCCTTCATCGCAGACTTTGCCGATCAGCGTGTTGACCGCTTCGCGCACGGCCTTGGTCATGGCCTCGCGGCCGTCGGGGTTCATCATGACGTAGGACACGCGGCTCATCAGATCTTCGCCGAAGCGGATCTGCGGGTTTGACGTGCCAGAAGACGCGGCGATGCGGCCCGACAGGAGCGACACAAGATGCATGGCGATGGTGGTCGAGCCGATGTCGCAGGCGATGCCGTAGGCCTCGTTCTTCAAGCCGGGGAACAGGCCGATGATGAAGGGTCGTGACGAATCCATGTCGCGGTGAACCACCGCAGTCACGCCCCATTTGCCCGGGGTGACCTCAGGCTGGTCGGGCAGCTTGGTGCGCAGGATCTTCTGGACCTGGGCGATCAGGTGGGGCGCGACCAGCAGGTCTTTCCAGCCCCAGTCCTTTTCGAGCGCGACCTTCAGGCGGTCTAGGTCGCCGAGCGGCTTGTGCATGTCGGGTTCTTCGACCTCGACATAGCAGAGCTGGACGGCGGCGTTGCGCTCTATGACGCGGTCGGTGGCCGCCTTGCGCACGACCTGCGCGTTGATGACGGTGTCCTGCGGCACGTCGATGACGAGGTCACCCTGGATCGTCGCCGAGCATGAAAGCCGTCGGCCGTCCGGCAAGCCGCGGACCCGCTCGTAGCGCTCTTCCTTGGGGCCCTTGGGCGAGATGTGGTCGTTGGACGAGATGATCTTGTGCTTGGCGAAATTGCCTTCCTGCACCTCGACCTGACAGCGGCCGCAGGTGGCGCGTCCGCCGCACACGCTTTCGACATAGACGCCGAGCGTGCGTGCCGCGTCGAGCACAGGTGTTCCCACCGGGAACCGTCCGCGCTTGCCTGAAGGCATGAACAGCACAAGCGGGTCGGTGATGTTGGCGGGCGAATTCATGGCAATGCTCCAGTCTGCACCGGCCACGCGATCGGGTTGTCCACGTTCCGCGCGCCGGCATCTTCTCCCCGCAGCCGGTGAGAAGATAAATTTCGGGACGCCGCGCCCTGTGGCTCCCCTGCAGCGGGAGCGCAACCAGGATGATGCGCAGCGTTCCTGTTCACGATTGGCTGGCTATCCTCTTGCCATGCGGGCTTCGCGGCCACCGCGGCGGCGGCCGCCGGCGGCGTCGCCCGGGGCGTTGACGGCGACGGGTGCTGCCACCGCGTGGCCTCCTTCGGCAGGCTTGTAGTCCTTGTAGGTCTTGATCCAGTTGGTGCAGTGCTCGTCGGTGCCGTTCAGCACGTTGGCGCCGCGCACCGCTTCCATTTCCTGAGGACGCACCGGGTTCATGATCGCCGAGGTCATGCCGGCGCCGATGACCATCGGAATGAATGCGGCGTTGATGCCGTGGCGGTGGGGCAGACCAAACGAGATGTTTGACAGGCCGCAGGTGGTGTTGACCTTGAGCTCTTCGCGCAGGCGGCGCAGCAGCGCAAAAACCTGCCGGCCGGCATCACCGAGCGCGCCAATCGGCATGACCAGAGGGTCGACGACGACGTCGTGGGACGGAATGCCGAAGTCGGCGCAACGCTCGACGATCTTCTTGGCAACCGCGAAGCGGACGTCCGGATCCATCGAGATGCCGGTCTCGTCGTTGGAGATGGCAACCACAGGCACGTTGTACTTCTTGACCAGCGGCAGGATCGCCTCGAGCTTTTCTTCCTCGCCGGTGACGGAGTTGACCAGCGGTCGGCCCTTGGCGACCTTGAGCGCGGCTTCGATCGCAGCCGACACGGAACTGTCGATTGCCAATGGCAGGTCGACGAGGTTCTGGACGATTTCCAGCGTCTGCACCAGCAACGCCGGCTCGGTGGCATTCGGGTCAACCGCCGTCACGCCGGCATTGATGTCAAGCATGGTTGCGCCGCAAGCTGCTTGCTCCAACGCGTCCTTGATGACGGTCTCGAAATTGCCGGCGACCATCTCCGCAGCCAGCTTCTTTCGGCCGGTCGGGTTGATGCGTTCGCCGATCACGCAGAAGGGCTGGTCGAAACCGATGACGATTTCGCGGGTCGCCGAGGCGACGATGGTACGGGTCATGAATCCTCTCCGTGGGATATAAAGATTTCTTTATATCGTTATCTGGTTTCGTTCAAGCGCGGCAGCCGCGCCTGCCTGTCAGTGCGCGGTCTTCACCATGTCGACCTGCGTTTCGGTAACGTTGTCGTGGAGGATGTGCTCGAGCCGCTCGGCAACGCGCTGGTCGTCGGCGCGAGCCTCGCGCTTCCATGGCCGGCGGCCTTTCAGAACACCCGATTCATCGACGATTTCGGCGACATATTCCTCTTGCCGGTAGGCCATGACATGGACGCCAGACACCCCGGCAATCTCCTTGACCTCGTTGATGATGTCGATACAGAGCTGCTTACCTTCCTTTTTCTGGTCCTGGGCGCCCTCCAGGCGCTTGATGATCGAATCCGGAATGTGGATGCCCGGCACGTTGGCACGGATCCATCTGGCGGTCTTGGCCGAAGCCAGCGGGCCGACGCCAACCAGGATGAAGCATTTTTCGTCATAACCGAGATCGCGAACGCGGTTCATGAAGGTGCGGAACATCGGCACGTCGAAGCAGTACTGGCTCTGTACGAACTGTGCGCCAGCGGCGATCTTCTTGCCCATATGGACAGGCCTGAAATCATAGGGCGGGGCGAAGGGGTTGACCGCGGCGCCAAGGAAAAGCTGCGGCGGCGTCGTCAGCTTTCGGCCCGACAGGAATTTTCCGTTGTCACGCATGATGCGGACGGTTTCGAGCAGCGACATCGAGTCGAGATCGAACACCGGCTTCGCGCCGGGCTGGTCGCCTGCCTGCACACCATCGCCTGTGAGGCACAGGATGTTGGCGACACCCATTGCAGCGGCACCGAGAACGTCGCCCTGGATGGCGATGCGGTTCTTGTCACGGCAGGCGATCTGCATGATTGGTGCGTAGCCCATGCGGGTGAGCAGAGCACAGATGCCCACCGACGACATGTGGCAATTGGCACCAGAGGCGTCGACGGCGTTGATGCCGTCGACCCAGCCGTCGAAGATCTTGGCGCGGTTGTAGACGTCTTCGGGATCAGCGCTGTCGGGCGGGTTCAGTTCGGTGGTGACGGCGAACTCGCCACGGCGCAGCACACGCTCCAACCGGCCGCGCGACGAATGGCCGGGCAGGGGGTCGAGCGGCAGGTCGATGCCGTCGGGGTGCTCGTCGGTCTGACGCGGGCGCGGCGGGGTCATGCGACTTCCTTGCTGGCGGTTTCGTGCGTCGCCGCAGCTTGAGCGGTTACCCTCAGCCAAGCCGAGGTTTCGCGCAGCGACTGGTCGACCGGCTTCTGGACGTTGAGGATGGCGTCGCCCTTGACCATGTTGCGCGAACCTTCCCAGGCCTTGACCCAGACGCAGGGCATGTCCGGCTCGACCTCGCAATTGCCATTGGCACGCACGCCGCCGCATGGGCCGTTGCGCAGCTGCTTGGGGCAGTTCATCGGGCAGGACATGCCGGTCGAAGACAGCACGCACTGGCCGCACATACGGCAGTCGAACATCAGGCCCTTGACGCGCTTCTCGACGAATTTGATCGGAGCCTCGACGCGGCCATAGCCGATCTTCTTCCACAGCGGGTGAAGCATCAGGAAGGCGTCGGCGAACCTGCTGTAGAACCATTCGAGCAGGCGCGAATGACGTATCGACCACAGCCGCACGGTGTAGCTGCGCTGGACACGGCGCTGCGGCGACACGTCGGCTGGCTTGTAGTCGCTTTTGAGCGCGGCCTTCTTTACCAAAGTCGCCTGGGTTACTGTCGGCTGGGTATCAACCATCTTCCTTGCCGCCTGCCTTGACGAGAGCGACCAGCCGCTCGCGTGTGAAGTTTGCATCGATCTCGGCCATAGCCTTATCGGCTTCGGCTTCAAGGTCGTCGCTGACCGTAACCGGTTGGGCTTTGCGCCACTCCGCCAGATAGGCGTCGGTGTCGCCGGCACCAGTACGCATGGCGCACATGTCGATCGCTTCGGTGAAACGCAGCGGCAATTCGCGCTTGGCGTTCTGCCGGCCCTTCTTGACGATGACCTGTGCAGGGATGTCGCGCCAGTAGACGATGATCAGGTCGGCCATTTCAGTCTCGCTTTCAGTGATGTTGAGCTTTGCCGCAACCACGGGGGTGCCGCTTGTTATGGGACGACGCGCGCGCATTCAAAAGCGACGCGGCGCAATGTCGCAAAAGATAGAGGGTGGGTTGGTGCCGCCGCGCTACCAGACGCCGCGACGGATACCTGTCCAAAGGTACTGCCAGATGGTGGGGTGGTACCATTGTCGGGACGGCAGGCCGGTATCGATCGGCGTCAGCCGCCCCATGAGCGCGTCTTCGATGGCCTTGGCGCAGATCGCGCGGGAAAAGGCCGCCTGGCGCATGGCGTAGCTGGCAATCGTGTCGCCTTTGGCTGGCTTGCCCCTGGACTGGAACAGCACCTCGCCGGTGTCGACGCCGCTGTCGACCAAATGCACAGTCGAGCCGAAATTCTCCAGGTCACCGGTTGCCAGCGCCCAGTAGCCGCCGTTCATGCCGCGATACTTCGGATTGATGCCGGAATGATAATTTATGACCGGGCAGGGGATGGCGGCGAGTGTTTTGGCTGACAAAAGCCGACAGCCCGCGAGGAACACCACGGCAGGGTCAAGCTTGCGGACCGTCTCGACAAGTTCAGGGCCATCGGCCGAGAAAACCGAAACGATCTCCTGGCCGTTGCGTGGCCCGGTTTCCAGCCTCTCGTCGGCGACAAGCCGTTCGACGCCGCCATGCATGAAGCGTTTTGCGAGGCGGATCAGCACCATGGTGCCAAACTGGCCGGCGACGGACACCCATCCGAGCTTGCTGGCGCGGCGCATCAGAAGTTGGCGCTTTGAATAGGGCGCTTCGAGAACGACTGTTATCGGCCCGAAGCGGTCGGTCAAACTGTTGATGATGGCCCAGATGTGTTCGCCACCTTCGGTCACGAAGACGATCGGCCTGCGATCCATCCGGCCTATCCCAGCCAAGCGAGGAAGGCGTGGGTGGCAAAGCCGGCGCCGCCCACCACCAGACAGACGACGGCAAGCGAGGCCACGCCGACGACGCTGCCCACGGCAAACAGAATGCCGTCGCGTTCAGACAAGGCCAGACCAAGAAGCGCGGTTGCAAAAGCCGGCAGCCAGTTGCCGAACGGGATCGGAAGGGTGATCGACACGGACAGGATGAGTGCGATGATGCCGATCACGCGGTCGCCGCGTTTGCGCCAGAACGGCCAGTAGCGTGGCCGCACCACCTCTTCGAGGCGGATGAGCCTTGGGATGACCCAATCGGTGACGGTGCGAAACTGTTCGGCTGAAAGCGAGCGCTGCGTGATGAAACCGGGCAGCCAGGCGCGATTGCTGCCAAAGGCCATCTGTGCCGCAACGATCAAGAGCGGCAGGCCAAGCACGGCGGAGGCCCCTGGAGGCAAGGGCAGCATGTTGAATGCGGCAAACAGGACCAAAAGCGGCGCGAAGCTGCGCTTACCCAAAGTGTCGCGGATGTCTCCGATGGAGATGTTGCCTTTGGCGTCACGGGCGAGCTGAGCGAATATTGCCGAAAGGCGCCTGCCACGCCGATGCTTCGGCGCTGCATCGATATTGCCAGCGTCGCGTTCGTTGTCTTGACTTCGCATACAGCCCTTCAGCCCATTTGCGGCGCGTCTTCATGCGCGCCTGTCCCCATCACAGTGTGCGATGGCCAGGTTAATCCTTGATGACCCCGGGAAGGCCCAATTTGATGTTGCCCAGCGCCGAATGCAATCTCAGCGACGAAATTCTATGATGTCGAGCTTGGATTCATATTCCGGGGCGGGGAATTCGATGCGCCAGGAGGCCGGGCCGCTACGGAACGCATAACCGATCTGGTCGGTGGCCGGACCTTTGCCATATGCCTTGGGTTTCTCGCCGGATACGTAGCCCGATCCGAGATAGATCAGGCGAACATCGCTGTCGGTGTAAAAGCGGCCTTTTGTGCGCTGGGAGCCCGAGATCTTTTCCAGCATCCAGCCCGAGCCATCGTCGGTAACCTTGCACTTGAACCAGTCATAGACGACCAAACTACCTAGTCCACCGGCCTTGATCGTGCGGCACTGCCAGTTTCCGGTCATGTCGAAATCGGAAAAAGACATCGGTTGCTTTGCCACGACCTCATCCAGTATGGCGACTTCGCGGGCCAGGCCGGTCTTGGCCTCTTGCAGCGCTTCCTTGCGCGTAGCGTCGTACCTTTCGAGCCTGGCCTTGTCGGGGGGCGTCATCAGCTTCTGTACTGCGCCGTCGGCATGGGCTGCGCTGGAAGATGCCGCGAGAATCGTTGCCAGAATCAGGTTGCGAAAAAACATGAATGTCTCCCTGAATGGCCGGACCTCAGGGGAGGAATCGGGCGCTTTAATGATCTGCCGCAGCGGCAGCGGCATTGGCAAGAGCCTGGGGCAGGTCGCCATAACCTGTTGCGCGACGCTCATAGACGAGGCCAAGCATGATCGCCGCATCTTCGGCGACCTTGTCGAGAGCGGGGTCGTTTGTCTGGGCGAGATAGATCAGCTTTTCATAGTTGCCGAAATAATCGGTCACCAGTTCCGGATGCCGGTCGAGGCCAAGGGGCTTGATGAAAAAGGCCTCGAACTGCCGGCACAAGAAGTCGGTCATGTAAAACGACATCATGTCGGCCTCGCCGACTTCGGCATAGGCGGCGGCGCCCTGATAGAAGGCGAAGCAGTGCGGACCGGCAATGCGCTCGACGCCGTGTTTCTCGCAGACACGGTCGAGCAGGCCGCCGGTGCCACAATCGGCGTAGCCGACATAGATGTGGCGGTAGCCTTGCGCCTTTGCTTCCGTAATCGCCTTGTCCATGGCGGGGGCGATCCGGTCGGGGCGGAAATGGTAGTCAGCCGGCAAGCAGGTTAGTTCGAGGTGATCGAGCCCGAGCTGTTGCTTAACCGCCAGAATTTCGCGCGCGATCATGCCACAGCCGATGACGAGCAATTTATCGCCCGGCGATCTCTCGCTTGGACTGTGTTTTTGCTTTTGCTGCGCGGTCATGGAACCAGTTTAGCCGGTTTTCGTTCCAGATAGGCAAATATTGCAAACACGATGAGGGAGATACCATCAATGAAACTGTCGCGTCTTGTACCGATCGCCGCCGTTGCCTGTGCTCTCGCACTATCGGCCTGCGCCAATACCGTTCGAGGCGCCGGCAAGGACGTCAAGAGCACGGTAAACGCTGTCGAGGACACAGTCCGCTAAGGGCCACGCCGCCCCAAAGTTCAGACTGGCATGATGGGCCGCATTGCAAGGTGCGGCCCTTCCATGTCAGGCCGAGGCGCGCAGATTGTGCTTGCGCTTCATATAGTCCTTGGCCGTTTCGACAGCCACCGCCGCGTCGCGGCAATAGGCGTCGGCGCCGACAGCCTTGCCGAATTCCTCGTTGAGCGGCGCACCGCCGACGAGCACGACAAAGTCGTCGCGGATGCCCTTTTCCTTCATCGTGTCGATGACGACTTTCATGTAGGGCATAGTCGTGGTCAGAAGCGCCGACATGCCGATGATGTCGGGCTGATGTTCCTCGATGGCGTTGAGATAATTCTCAACCGGGTTGTTGATGCCGAGGTCGATGACGTCGAAGCCGGCACCTTCCATCATCATGCCGACAAGGTTCTTGCCGATGTCGTGGATGTCACCCTTGACGGTGCCGATCACCATTTTGCCCTGCTTGGGCGCGCCGGTGGCTGCAAGCAGCGGTCGCAGGATGAACATGCCGGCCTTCATGGCGTTTGCAGACAACAGCACCTCGGGAACAAACAGGATGCCGTCGCGGAAATCTTCGCCGACGATGCGCATGCCCTCCACCAGGGCCTCGGTCAGCACCTTGTAGGGCGCCCAGCCGCGCTCGAGCAGGATGTTGGTGCCTTCCTCGATCTCTTCCTTGAGCCCGTCATAAAGGTCGTCGTGCATCTGCTGCACGAGTTCGTCGTCGGAAAGCTCGGACAGGATGATTTCGTCGTCGGACATCTTCGGAGGCTCCCTCGGGGCGGCGCCAGAATGTGGCGGTCGGCTACTGCGCTATACCTAGCTTGCAAGTGCAGCAAATCCATAGCTGATTTGCGACCTCCTGCAAAACGAAAGCGACTGATAACTTGTCGACTTGCTTGTCGATTTTGCGACAGGCGTTGGCGCTGGCGGGCCGTTTCGATATGGGTGCATGACTACGATCCGACGAGGAGCCGCGACCGGCGGCCAAACGTGTTTCAGGGATGACGGCGATGACAGAAAACCTCGTGACCGATCAGGAAGCGTCGAGCGCGCGGCGCGGGCGCGGTGCAAGCGGCGGAGCAGCGGCAAGACGTGCGGCGCGGTCAGGCGGCGGCCCCGGCACCCAGCTCACCTACATCAAGCGCCAGATCAACGTTTACGAGGTCCTCAACGAGGAAGGGCTGGCGCTCATCGAAAAGAACGCCGACACCGTGCTCGAGGAGATCGGCATCGAGTTTCGCGACGACGCCGAAGCGCTGCAGCTGTGGAAAGAGGCCGGCTGCGACGTGAAGGGCGAGCGGGTGCACTTCCCCAAGGGACTGTGCCGCTCGCTGCTCAAGACCGCGCCGTCCATCTATACGCAGCATGCCCGCAATTCCGAGCGCTCGGTGCAGATCGGCGGCAATGCGACGGTCTTTGCCCCAGTCTACGGCCCGCCTTTCGTGCGCGACCTCGACGGCAACAGGCGCTACGCGACAATCGAGGATTTCCGCAATTTCGTGAAGCTGTCCTACATGGCGCCCTCGATCCACCATTCGGGCGGCACTGTGTGCGAGCCTGTCGACGTACCGGTCAACAAACGCCACCTCGACATGATCTATGCGCACATCAAATATTCCGACAAACCGTTCATGGGTTCGGTGACCGCGCCCGAGCGCGCGGAAGACACGATCGCGATGGCCAAGATCGTCTTCGGCGATGATTTCGTTGAGAACAACACCGTTCTGACCAGCCTGATCAACGCCAACTCGCCGATGGTGTTCGATGAGACCATGCTGGGTGCGCTCAAGGTCTATGCGCGCCACAATCAGGCCTGCATCGTCACGCCGTTCATCCTTGCCGGCGCGATGAGCCCGGTAACTGTTGCCGGTACACTGACCCAGGTTCTGGCCGAAGTTCTGGCTGGCGCGTCCTTCACCCAGCTGATCAAGCCGGGCGCACCGGTGTTGTTCGGCACTTTCGCCTCGTCGATCTCGATGCAGTCGGGCGCGCCGACCTTCGGCACGCCAGAGCCGTCGCTGGTGTCTTACGGTGCCGCTCAGCTGGCGCGTCGGCTTGGTCTGCCGTTCCGCACCGGCGGTTCGCTCTGCGCTTCCAAGGTTCCGGATGCGCAAGCGGCCTACGAAAGCGCCAACACGCTGAACTCGACTATCCTGGCCGGCACGAATTTCGTCCTGCACTCGGCCGGCTGGCTCGAAGGCGGTCTCGCCTCCTGCTACGAAAAGTTCATGATGGATATCGACCAACTGGGCATGCAGCAGAAGTTTACCGAGGGCGTCGACCTGTCGGAGAACGGTCAGGCCATGGATGCCATCCGGCAGGTCGGGCCGGGAAGCCATTATCTTGGTTGCGATCACACCCAGGCGAATTTCCAGACGGCGTTCTACCGCTCCAGCATCGCCGACAACAATTCCTACGAGCAGTGGCTGGCCGAGGGGCAGAAGACGGCACCGCAGCGAGCCAACGAACTCGCCCGCCGCTGGCTCGAAAGCTACGAAGCGCCGTATCTCGATCCAAGCATCGACGACGGCCTCAAGGACTTCATCGCGGCCAAGAAGGCGTCGATGCCCGACGCCTTCACGTGAAAGGAGCCCGTTTCAGGCGGGGCTAAAGTCGCCAACATCATTCACAAGGAAGTCTGGCGGAGCGCATTCTCCGATCCGGGCAAGAGGTGATTTTTGTCGTCGCTCGTGCCTGACGATGTTGCCGCTGCGTTGGATGAACATGGCCTCATCCAGCGCGGCGGCTTCAGTTTCGACGAGCGGGACGACGCGCCGCCAGGACGGTTTGGCGACCGCGCCAAATCGGTCCTGCTGGTCGGCCAGGCAGGGGCCGCACCCTGGCCGCACTTCTTGCGCTGGCGCGTGCGCCAGCCGGACAATCTGAAAAATCCACTCGATACATGGTCGCGCGAAGTCATCGGCGAGGTGGCGATGTCATTTGGCGCGCGCGCTGTGTCGCCTTCAGACACGCCCTATCTACCGTTCCAGCAATGGGCGATGCGCGCGGAAGGCCTCATGCCGTCGCCGCTCGGCATTCTTATGCATCCGGAATACGGCCTGTGGCATGCCTATCGCGGCGCCCTGCTGTTCGATTTCGACATTGAAATCGGAACTCCTCAGAAATCGATTCATCTTTGCGATGCATGTGACCGAAAACCTTGCATGAAAGCGTGTCCGGCCGATGCCTACTCGCCTGTCGGCTTTGCCTATGAGGACTGCCTCGGCCATGTGCGTGGGCCCAACGGTGCGCCATGCCGCACCGGCGGCTGTCTCGATCGCAACGCCTGTCCATTTGGCACCGACTATCGCTATCCGTCAGAAGTACAGACCTTTCACATGGCAAGTTTTGCCGGGCTCGGCTGATCGAGGTTCGGCGGCAGCGAACCTGGCATCCTCTTCTCCTGCGACCTGTCCCAATCGACGCATTGACGGCAGACGGTAGCGGGCCTATTGCCAAAGTCATCTGATGACTTGATGAGTTGACGTCATGCAGCCTGCCCTCCGAACCAATCTTGCCGACAGTGCCGCCGACAGCCTGCGTGCTGAGATCGTCAGCGGCCGCTGGGCGGTGGCCGAGCGCATTCCCAACGAAGCGGCGCTCAGCGATCTCTTGTCGGTGAGCCGCGGTACGGTGCGCGAAGCGGTAAGGATGCTTGTATCGCAGGGCCTGCTGGACACACGGCAGGGCTCGGGCACATATGTGCGCTCCGCTGTCGATCCTTCGGCCGCCCTCGACCGGGTCAAGCGAGCCGGATTGCGAGATCAGTGGGAGGCGCGGGCAGCACTCGATGTCGAGGCCGCGCGGCTAGCCGCCCTGCGCCACAGCACCGACGATCTCGACCGCATGCGCCAATTGCTTGCCGCGCGCGGCACGGTCGCCGATGGCGGCCGCGAGGCTTTCATCCGACGCGACATCGCCTTCCACAAATCGATCGTCGCGGCGTCCGGCAACCGGGCGATCATGGATATCTACGACTTCTTCACGGCCTCCATCTCGGAGACCATCCAAGCTACGCTAGGTGGTGATCTGCCCGAGCCGGACCATCAGGCCCATGCCGATATCATCGATGCCATCGCTGCCAGCGATCCCGACGGCGCGGTTGCCGCCGTCCGCGCTTTCATGGCGCCGGTGCTTTTCGAACTCGAAAGACTGCTTATTCAATGAACCAGACTTTACGCCAGCAGCTCGGGACTGTCGCCGGTCTCGACGAACAACTCATCGATGCCGAGGCAGACAGCCTGCCAAAGCCGCAGCCGCCGGTGCTGCGCAGTCGCTCAGCCCAGATCGTTCTTGGCGCGAGCCTTGTGCTGATCGCATTCAACCTCAGGCCGCTGTTTTCGAGCCTGTCGGTGCTGTTGCCGGAGGTGATGAAGGAAACCGGTCTTTCGACCATAGGCGCGAGCCTGCTGACGACGTTGCCCGTGTTGTGCCTGGGGCTGTTTGCGCCTTTTGCGCCGAAACTGGCCCAGCGCTTCGGTGCCGAACGCACGCTGCTTGGCGCGCTTGCCTTGCTGGCTCTGGGGACTGGGTTGCGATGGTTCGGCTCCGTTCCGCTACTTTTCGTTGCCACTTTTCTCGCCGGAGCTGCCATCGCCATCGGCAACGTACTTCTGCCGGGGTTGGTGAAGCGCGATTTCGCCAACAAGGCTGCGATGATGACAGGGCTCTACACCATGGCCCTGTGCGCAGGCTCGGCAGCCGCAGCCGGCCTTACGCTGCCGATCGAACATCTGTTCACGGGCTCGTGGTCGGGTGCGCTTGCCGCCTGGGCGGTGCCCGTCCTGATCGTATTGCTGATCTGGACGCCTCAGGCTCTGGGGCGCCGGCAACAGGCTAGCCATAGCGGTTTTCGCGTGGTTGGGCTGTGGCGCGATCGCCTGGCCTGGCAAGTGACACTGTTCATGGGATTGCAATCCGCGCTTGCCTATTGCGTCTTCGGCTGGCTAGCTCCGATCCTGCGGGAGCGCGGTTTCGACGCCGCTACAGCGGGCGCCATTGTTTCGGTGTCGGTCATGGCGCAGGTGGTGACCTGCCTTGCGGTGCCGTCATTTGCCGTTCGCCGCAAAGACCAGCGCGGCGTCAATGTCGCGCTCGTCGTTGCTGCCGTGGTCGCCTTGCTGGGGATCTTGTTTGCGCCGACGTCGACCGTGCTTTTCTGGGCAATCCTGCAGGGCATCGGACAGGGCGGCCTGATTGCGGCGGCCATGACGCTGATCGTGCTGCGCTCGCCGGATTCGCATGTTGCGGCGCATCTGTCGGGCATGGCGCAAGGCGTCGGCTATGTGCTCGCTGCATTCGGCCCGCTTCTGGTTGGTTTGATCAGGGGCTGGACGGGCAGTTTCTCGGCGTCGGCATTCCTGTTCGTGGGACTCGGCATTGGCGTTGCCGTCATGGGGCTTGGTGCAGGGCGCGCGCTGCACGTTAGCGCCAGGACGGTTCGGATCCAGGATTGACTACTCCCAAACTGTTCTCGTCATGGTGATGTTGCTGTAGCCGGCAAAGTCCCTATGTATTTCCGCAACAGCAACGGAGACAGTTCATGGCCACGGCAACCAAGCGCGACATCGCTATCAAGACCTCTGACGGCGTTGCTAGGGCCGGGCTGTTCCGAACCTCCGAAAAGGCGCGTTCGGGCGTCATTCTCTACATGGATGCGTTCGGGCCGCGCGCGGCACTCGATCGGATGGCTGAACGGCTTGCCGGCGAGGGTTATGCCGTTTTGGTGCCTGACCTGTTCTACCGCAGTGGCGCCTACGGGCCGTTCGACGCGAAAACAGCCTTCGTCGTGGAAAAGACCCGCGCGGAACTGCGCGCGCTGATTGGGGCAACGACCCAAGAGATGACCGCGCGCGACACCGGTGCGTTCCTCGACGCACTCGCAGCGGAAGGCGTCACCGGGCCCGTCGGCACGGTAGGCTATTGCATGGGCGGCAGCCGTGCGCTCAACGCGGCTGCGGCGCATCCAGCGCGCATAGTTGCTGCGGCCAGCTTTCATGGCGGCAATCTGGCTGGCGATGCGGCAGACAGCCCGCACCGCCAGGCGAGCAGGATCAAGGCCAGGGTCTATGTCGGTACAGCTGGTGTCGACGGCAGCTTTCCGCCCGAACAGTCTGCAATCCTGGCCGAAAGCCTGCGCACAGCCGGTGTCGACCACATCCTCGAAAACTATGTCGGCATGGGCCACGGCTGGTGTGTCTCAGATCACGGCGTCTACGATGCGGCCGGTGCTGAACGGCACTGGAAGCGCCTGACGACGTTTTTTGCCGAAACGCTGGCGTAATTTTGCAACTTTGCCATCCCGACAGGTTCGGTTATCAGGCACAGGAATAGCTTTGACCGACCAACAGGGTTCGCGCGCCGGGCAGGCGCTGGCGATCCAGCGGGAACAATCCGAAATGCAGTCTTTTGATGTCGTGGTGATCGGCGCCGGCGCCGCGGGAATGATGTGCGCCGTCGAAGCAGGCAAGCGCGGCCGTTCGGTGCTGATCGTCGACCATGCAGGTGCACCAGGCGAAAAGATCCGCATCTCGGGCGGTGGACGCTGCAACTTCACCAACATTCATGCGAGTCCGAAGAATTTTCTCTCGCAGAACCCGCATTTTTGCATCTCGGCGCTGAGCCGCTACACCCAGCGCAATTTCATCGCTCTCGTCGAGCGCTACGGTATTGCCTACCACGAAAAGACGCTCGGACAGCTGTTCTGCGATGGCTCGGCGCGCCAGATCATCGACATGATGGTCGAGGAAATGCAGGCCAACGGTGTCGAACTGCGCTTGTCGACCACTGTTGAAACTGTCAGCAAGACCGCTGATGGGTTTGAGTTGGCTCTGTCCGGCAGCCGGGTGGCGTGCAAGTCATTGGTGGTGGCGTGCGGCGGGAAGTCGATCCCCAAGATGGGGGCGACCGGCTTTGGATATGAACTGGCGTCGCAGTTCGGATTGCCTGTAGTCGAAACACGCCCGGCTCTCGTGCCGCTGACCTTCGATGCCAACACCTTGCAGAAGCTGACACCACTTGCCGGCATTGCCGTCGATGCGGACGTCGCCTGTGGCAAGACGAGCTTCTCCGAAGCCATGCTGTTTACGCACCGTGGCATCAGCGGCCCGTCGATCCTGCAGATTTCTTCTTACTGGCGCGAGGGTGACGAGATCGCGATCTCTATGCTGCCAGGTACCGACGTGGCCGGCCTGTTGCGCGAGGCCAAGCGCGCCAATGGACGGCAGGCGGTGCAAACGGCGCTTGCCGCGCATCTGCCGAAGAAACTGGCGCAAGCGATTGCCGAACGCACCGGCTTTGACGGCAACCTCGCCGATCTGTCCGATACGCAGCTCAAGTCAGTCGATGCGGCAGTCAACGCCTGGCGCATCAAACCGGCCGGATCGGAAGGCTATCGCACGGCCGAGGTGACGCTTGGCGGTGTCGACACCAGGGTGCTCGACCAAAAGACGATGCAAGCCAAATCCGTGCCTGGGCTGTACTTTATCGGCGAGGTCGTCGACGTCACCGGTTGGCTCGGCGGCTACAATTTCCAGTGGGCCTGGTCGTCGGGGTGGGTTGCCGGGCAGGCCGTCTAGAAGAAATTTTCGCGCGACCCCAAGGATTGCCAGAAAGCTTTCGTCCAACGGACAAATGATGGCGATGATGCTGGACGAAAGCGAAGCCTCCGATAGCGATCTGATCGGACGAGCACGCGAAGGCGACAGGACGGCTTTCGGCGAACTGGTCGAAAGGCACTATGGATTCGTCCACCGCGTCGCCTGGCGCTGGTGTGGCAACAGGTCGGATGCCGAGGATATCGCCCAGGAAGTCTGCGCGCGCCTTGGCCGGGCCATTCGCGACTATCGCGGGGGCGCAGCCTTCACCACCTGGCTCTATGCGATGACGCTGAACGCGGCGCGTGACATGCAGCGCAAGTCGGCGCGGGAGACGGCGAAGACCGCTGCCTACGGCGTCCATGCCTTGGTTTCGGGACATGGCCCGTTGGCGCCCGAAGACCCAGCCGAACGGCTCTGGGAAGCTGTGCGCCGATTACCTGACAAGCAGCGCGACGCGGTCCTGCTCATATACGGCGAGGGGCTGAGCCACGCAGCGGCGGCCGATGCGATGGGCATCGCCGAGGCCACGGTGTCCTGGCACATCCATGAAGCGAAGAAACGGCTGAAGCTGCTCATGCGCTCGGCCGGGGAAGAGTGACCATGGTCGACGACAACGAACTCGACATGCTCCGAAACATATCTTTGCCTTTGCCGCGCGCTGACGCCAAGGCGCGCGCGCTGGCTGCTGCCATGGCTGCCTACGACCTCGAAAAAAATCCGGCGGCCACCCAAGGATCGGGGAAAGGGCACCGTCTCACAGGGCGAGCGCAAAAGCTCTGGAGAGACATCATGCAAAAGAAGCTGATCGCAGCACCCGCCCTTGCCGGACTGGTGGCCCTGCCAATCGCCGGCTACGCCACATTCTATCTGATGGAGGGGACCCCGTTCAATTTTGGCGCGGACAAGGAAATCGCGCAGACGCCTTCCGGGCGTGCAAAAGAAGCGCCGGCCAGCGCGCTGAAGAAAGCCGATGCGGAAGTAGCCCAGGTTGCCTCGCCCGAACCACTGGCGTCGCAGGCGGCGAAGCCCGAAGCGGATGCTGCTACCCAGGAGGCAGTTGCCATGAACGAGGCAGCGCCAGCGATGCCGGCGCCGGCGCCTCTTGCGGATGCTGCGTCGCAGATGAGCCGAATGGCTGCACCGGATCTGACGACCCAGTTGCAAGGCTTGATCGCGCCTTCCGACATTCCGATGCCGCAGGCTGAAAACCGCGATCGGGTCGAGGAATTCAAGGCCAATCCGGTGCGCTCGGTGCTGGAAGATCCGGTCTCCACTTTCTCGGTAGATGTCGATACGGCGTCTTATTCCTTCGTTCGCCGTTCGCTGAAGGAAGGTGTACTGCCGCAGGCCGATACCGTGCGTGTCGAGGAGTTGGTCAACTACTTCCCCTATGACTGGAAGGGGCCCGACAACGCTTCGACGCCGTTCAACACCACGGTCAGCGTCATGCCGACCCCGTGGAACGAACACACCAAGCTGATGCACGTCGCCATAAAAGGTTACGAGGTCAAGCCGGTCGAACAGCCCAAGGCCAACCTGGTCTTCCTGATCGACGTTTCCGGCTCGATGGACGAGCCGGACAAACTGCCGCTGTTGCGCTCGGCATTCCGGCTCCTGGTCAACAAGCTGAGCCCCGATGATACCGTCTCGATCGTCACTTATGCAGGTGATGCCGGGACTGTGCTGGAACCGACCAAGGCATCGGACCGCACAAAGATCCTGCAGGCGATCGACACGTTGACACCAGGTGGCTCGACGGCGGGCGAGGCGGGTATCCGCGAGGCCTACAGGCTGGCGCAGAAATCCTTCGTCAAGGACGGCGTCAACAGGGTGATGCTGGCGACCGATGGTGACTTCAACGTCGGTCAGAGCGACGACGAGGATCTGAAGCGACTGATAGAGGAGAAGCGCAAATCTGGTGTGTTCCTGTCGGTGTTCGGCTTCGGACGCGGCAACCTCAACGACCAGATGATGCAGACCATCGCCCAGAACGGCAATGGCACGGCTGCCTATATCGACACCTTGGCCGAGGCGGAGAAGGTACTGGTCGAGGACGCTTCCTCGACGCTGTTCACCATCGCCAAGGATGTGAAGATCCAGGTCGAGTTCAACCCGCAGGCGGTCTCGGAATATCGCCTGATCGGCTACGAAACACGTGCGCTCAACCGCGAGGATTTCAACAACGACCGTGTCGACGCGGGCGAGATCGGTTCGGGTCACTCGGTGACGGCGATCTACGAGATCACGCCCAAGGGGGCACCGCAGCAGATCGATGACCTGCGCTACGGGGAGGCAACCGCCGGCAACGGTGGCGTCTCGAACGCCGACGAGTATGCCTTCGTCAAGATCCGCTACAAGGCACCCGACGACGACACGAGCAAACTGATGTCCACGCCTGTGACCAAGGCAAACGAGGTGGCAAGCTTTGATGGCGCCGGTACCGACCAGCGCTTCTCGATCGCGGTCGCGGCATTTGGCCAAAAGCTGCGCAATGAGGATACGACGGCGAAATTCGGCTTCGACAAGATCACCGAGATCGCGACAGCTGCGCGGGGCAGCGATCCGTTCGGATACCGGGCCGAATTCCTTTCGCTGGTGCGTCTGGCTTCGGCGCTCGAGGATGCAAAGCGCTAGCCGAGTCGATATCTCGCTAAGACTTCAAGCTTGCGAGATGGCTGGTGCCGTGCACTTGCCATCTCGATGGCAAAGCCGAAAAACATAGTGTTTCTAAGGTATTATCGGGAATTCCGATCAAATGCCATTTTTTATTGAAAGGGCTTCACAACCCTTCCACGCTAAAGTCGGGTGAATTGCGCAAGGGGAAGTGAATGTTGATTGGCGGTCCGGGCGCCAGCTATAGTCAGGTTGTCCGCCTGAGCGACAGGCTGGTGCCGGTTGTAGAGGGCCGGGTTGAGCCGAAGCCGCAACAGACATCTGTCACCGCCGCCTCGCTGCAGGAACCGGTTGCGCGCAGCAGCTATGTCCACGTGCAGACCAAGCCGGCGCAGTTCTTTGCGATCTCCAGCGTAGCGGAAGCCGAGGCCAGTGGATCACGCAAGGTCGACAAGGATGTCGAAGATGCCCACCGGACTGCCTTGTCGGCGCTCAACAACGAACGCTTCCGCCATGCTCTGGAACTGCTTTCCGATGTTGGAACGTCGGACGCGGTAGTGATGTTGCAACGGGCGGAAGGTTCGGGAACCGACTTCAGGTCAGCGCGCGCAATCTACGCTGAAAACAACGAATAACAGGGGGGCTGGGGCGGCCTGATCGCCTCGATCATGCACCATCGGATAAAGGCCGGCGAGGGAAACCTTGCCGGCCTTTTCGCATTCCCCGTGGGAGGCCCCGGAGAAAATTATTACGTTGTATCTTGCAAAAGATATATCTTTGAATAGATATGGATGCATGAAGCAACAATCCTGGAGAGGTACTCACATGTTCACCCCACATTTCAACAATCGCTGCGGCGGTGGCTGGTCGATGTCCGGACAGTCCGACGACAGCAGCAGGGCAGGCGGACGCCATGGCCGAGGCGGTCCGTTTGGACGGCATCGCGGTGGGCCTTTTGGCGGTCGCGGGCCGCGCATGTTCGATCCCGGCGCGCTGCGCCTGGTCGTGCTCGGCCTGATCGCCGAGGAGCCGCGCCATGGCTACGACATCATCAAGGCACTGGAAGCCAAGTTCCAGGGCGCTTACAGCCCGAGCCCGGGTGCGATTTATCCTATGCTGCAGATGCTGGAGGAGGCGGATCTCGTCGCGTCGGTCGCCAATGGCAACAAACGTCTCTATTCGATCACCGGGCAGGGGCAGGCCTATCTGGCCGAGCATGCGGACGAGCTCGAAAAGATTAACGCGCAGATCGACGAGGCTTCGGCGCAAGTGGGCGGCGTTGCAATAGGCGAAGAGTTCAGGGCTTTGAAATTCGCACTGTTTACCCGCCTGCGCGGCGGTTCATTCAATGCGGCTCAGGCCGAAAAAGCCCGAGAAATTCTCAAGAAGGCGCGGCGCGACCTCGAAGACCTGTAGGTCGGCTGGCAACGCCCGTAAAAAAGCTCCCGCTATCTTAGGGGAGCTTTTCCTTGTTGCTCGTCAGAGTGTGTAAGCAAAAGCCCCGTCAGGCGCGGCCACGACGACGTTCGCGACGGCCTTCGCTGCTTTCGGCGGTGTTCGGAGCCGCAAGCTTGTTGCGCATCGGACCGATGCGCTCGACAATTGCCTCGACCGTCGGGCGTACATCCTTCTTGTGGGCGTCGAGCGCCTTGCGCATAGCCGCCAGATGTTCGAACGAGGTGCCGCAGCAGCCACCGATGATCTTCGCGCCGCCGTCGACCGCAAGGCGGACATAGTCTGACATCAGTTCAGGCGTGCCCGAATAGTGAATCTCGGTGCCGCGGAATTCCGGGATGCCGCAATTCCCCTTGATGATGATGGTGGCATCCGGCTTGGCTTCGCTCATGTCGAGCAGCGAGGCAAGGATATCGGATGCGCCGACGCCGCAATTGGCGCCAACACCGAGCGGATTTTCGGCAAGGCCGTCGACGACGCCGTGGATGTCCTTGGGCAGCAGGCCCATCATGGTACGTCCGGCGGTGTCGAACGAGCCGGTGTAGGTGTAGGGCAGGCCAACACGAATGGCGGCCTCGGCGGCGGCGCGGATTTCGTCCGGCGCCGACATGGTTTCGATCCAGGCGACTTCAGCACCGCCAGCCTTGAGGCCTTCGATCTGTTCGGCAAAAGCGTCGACAGCCTCGTCGTAGGTCATGGCGCCAAGCGGAACCAGAAGCTCGCCGGTCGGGCCGACGGAGCCGGCGACGATGACGCGGCGATCGGCCTTGTCGGCGACGGCGCGCGCGATTTCGGCGGCACGCTTGTTGAGCGCGTGCACGCGGTCCTGGGCGTGGTGGAGCTTGAGCCGGTGACGGGTGCCGCCGAACGAGTTGGTGAGGATGATGTCGGCGCCGGCCTCGACGAACTTCTGGTGCAGAGCCGTGATCTTTTCCGGCGCGCTTTCGTTCCACAGCTCGGGCGCTTCGCCGGCTTCGAGGCCCATGGCGAACAGATTGGTGCCGGTTGCGCCATCGGCAAGCAGCACACCCTTTTCGGCCAGCAGGGCATCGATCGGATTGGTCGTCATCGCAGCGACTTTCATATCTGGAGAGTGGAAGGTGATATAAAGAAGTCTTTATATCCAGTCAATGATTGCATTCGAGGAACGGCGCTACCGCGCGGTTGTGACCTCGACCTCGATCTCCGTACAGATACCGCCATTTGTGGGATAGTGGTCGACTGAACATGCGGTGACGACCAGCACAAGGTCCCGTTCGGCGCGCAGAGTGACGTTGCCGCCGGGCGGGTTGATCGAGGCAAACACGTCGATGCGGCCGTCCGGCTGCGGAAGCGAGTTTTGAAACAGGTCGACCGGATCAGGCGTGAAAGGCAGGGCAAGGCCTTCGGAAGCGAGGGCGGCGTGCAAATTGTCCTGGCAATTGGGATGATCCTGAAACCCGGCGCGCACATAAAGCGCATGATTGCAGGCGGGATAGAGCATGTCGTGCGGGCCCGGCGAGGCATCCTCGACAAGCGTCAGCAATGGCTCTCCTGTCGTTCCGTAGAAGTGCTCGCCGACCTTCGGAAACAGGCGCTCGCCGATGTCGCGGGTATTCGACGTGCTCAGCCAATCCCGCATGTCGGTGGTGAACGCCCAGAGGTCGGCGACCTGCTGGCCCTTGGGGTCGATGATGCGAACAAGGTCGCCGCGTGAGACGCGGATGGAGCGTCCAGACTGTGCTGGCACCACTATACGATACTGGCTTGTCACGGTTTTCCTCGGAATGCGCGTGCACGCTGGCGCATTGGAACGCCAAATTCAACCTGGCGATTAGGTCCAGCCGGCCGGAAACGACGCGACTGCCAGTCGTCTCGCAAACGCAGCCGTCTCATGCGCGTTGATGTCGGCCGCACGGATGAGGTTGTCGAAATGCCGGGTCAGCGTCCGGATCGGCTCGGTGGCGTAGAGCACGAGATACATGTCGCCGACATAGATCGCGGCGCGGGAATGGCCGAAGATCGTATAGGGCACGGAATAGCGCATGCGCCCGTCATAGAGAAACAGCCGGAATGTCGGGTAGAGGTCGTCGAGCAGGTCGGCCATGTGGCGCAGCTGCTGCTTGCGGTCGGTGTCGGGAAAACCAGACCATACGCCGAGCCCACGCGCGAAAATCTCGAGGGTATGGCGCGGCATGCAGACCTCCATGTCGGTCTCGGGTCTGCGGTTGTAGTCGATGCGGTACTGCGTCTCGCCGGCCTGGATCTCGCGGTTTTTGTTGGAGATGTTGGCTTCGTAGTCGATCAGCGCTTCGGTGCGCAGAAGATCGGGAATGCCTGCGGGCACGTAGCGAATCTTGGTGCCGGCGGCCTCGGCATGCCATTTGGCAATCAGCGTGCGTTCGAAGCCGCCGGATGCCTCTTCGATCTCCAGGCTCTCGCGGATTTCGCCTGTCACGCCTTCGTCCTGGCTGAGGCCGAGCAGCCAATCGAGCGACACCTTATGGGCGGTGGCGATCGTCAGCAGCGTTTCGGCGCGCGGCAGGCGGATCGTTGCCCCCGACAGCAATTGCGATAGCGCCGAACGGTCGATGCCGACCGATGTGGCAAACGCCGACTGGTTGAGGCCTGAGCGTTGCAACAGCGCCTTGAGACGCTCCCTGAACACTTCGGATAAATCGCGCTTGTCCATGTCCTGTCCAAAGGGGGAATGGTTTTTGCGAACGTCTGGTTCCCGGTTCACCCAAGATAGTTCTACGTCGCCAATTGTTCACTAAACATAACATTTGCGGATTAAGAAGCGCAATGTAAACAATCTGTGCGCATTGTCTCGTTGCAGAAACGCAAGCCTACTGACAGCATTATGTCAGGAATCATCGAGTTCCAGGCATCGAAGGACAGCAGGCAGAGCATGGCAAAGAGGGGAAACAAACGCGCTACGACCACGGCGGTCGAATGGCCGACGGTGTTTCTCATTTTCGCCTGCTACGGTGCCTGGTTCGTGTCCGGCATGTTGCTCTGGCCGGACTATCCGTTGATTGCCCTTGCCTTGATGGCACTGACGGTGGCGCTGCAGTCGTCGCTGGTGCACGAGGTCCTGCATGGCCATCCGACCCGCGACGCGAGCATCAACGAGGCGCTGGTTTCATTGCCGATCGGTCTTGTCTGGCCATACCGCCGCTTCAAGACCATCCATCTGCGCCATCACGCCGACGAGCGCCTGACCGATCCGTTCGACGATCCCGAAAGCTATTATCGCGCGCTGTGGCAGCATAATGATCTGCCGGAGGCGATGAAGCTCTTGCTGCGGATCAACAACACCATGGCAGGTCGCTTCGTGCTGGGGCCGCTACTTGCTTGCGTCGGTTTCTTCATCGACGATGCCAAGGCTGTCATCGGCGGCGACAAGGCGATCCGCAAGGCATGGCTGTTGCATGGCGCCGGCCTCTTGGTGATCGTGCCGATCGTCCAGCTTGGCTTCGGTATTCCCCTCTGGCTCTACATCCTGGTTCCGGTCTGGCTCGGCCAGTCGCTGATTTCGATCCGGACCTTTGCCGAGCATCAGTGGTCCGAGCACCCGGAGGGGCGCACGGTGATCGTCGAACGTTCGCCTTTGTCGCTGCTGTTCCTCAACAACAACCTGCATTTCGTGCATCACAAGAGCCCGACGGTTGCCTGGTACAAGCTGCCGGCGCTGTTTCGCTCCCGGCGCGAGGAGTGGCTCAGGATGAACAAGGGCTACGCCTACCCGAATTATTTCGCCTTGATCAAAGCCTACGCATTCCGCGCCAAGGAACCGGTCTGCCATCCCGCACTGCGCCGTGCGCCAGAACAGGGCAGGGCATTTGTGCCGCGCGTCAGGGCACGCAACGTCAACGGGCTTGGCACTTCTCCTGTGCCCGCGGAGCCGCCGAAGGAATAGTTCTCCCTTCGCTTGCCAGTTGCTGCATTCAAGCCTGAAATGACATCATGACCGACTTCATCGCCGCATTGCCGATGTATGACTGGCCCGAATTGCGCGGCGAGGTCGATGCGCAATGGGCCAAGCTGCGAACGGCGATCCGCAAATCAGGCTTGGACGCGCCCGAAAGCCTTGTCAGGCGCAACGGCGACATGCCGCCCGTTGCTGGCGGCATCCGCGATGCATCCGGCAGCGTCATTGCACCCGATCCAGCGACGCTGCCGCCGGACGAGTTCGATTTGCCGACGTTGTGGCGGCACCCCAAGCTGTTGTTCGGCCAGACCTGCTGGGGTCCTATGGAAACCACAGGCCTGGCGGCTCATGTCAGGGTGATCGGCCAGCCAAGTTATGACGGCATTGAAGGCGGCCGGGGAGAACTCTATTCAAGCGCCATTGTCATCCGGCGCGGGGTAGTCACCGCGGACCATGCGCACGCGCCAGAGGGCGATGCGCCACTCATCCCGCTCGATCTGATCGGCGGCAAGCGGTTCGCCTTCAACAGTCGCGATTCGATGTCCGGCTTCATCGGCATTTCGCGCGATCTTGCCGCGATGGGCGAAGGGCTGCGGCTTTTTCCCGAACGGATCGAAAGCGGTGGCCATCGCGCATCGATCGTCGCGATCGCGGAAGGCCGTGCCGATGTTGCCACCATCGATTGTCAGAGCTGGGCACTGGCGCAACGTTTCGAGCCGGCTGCAAAGGGCGTGCTGGTGGTCGGCTGGACCGGCAAGCGCAAGGGCTTGCCCTATATCACGGCACTTTCCTCGCCGATGACGGGCATGCCCCGACAGGGTGCGACGACGCCGACAAGTCCTTAAGGCTCACTAGTGATATCACTGAATTCATGACGTTGCGTCATTGCAAAAAGGTCGCAACGGGTGGTTTGGGGTTGCCAATTCGTTAATTGGCGAGACAAGCGCGCAACTTTCTGTCGCGTTTGCCGACGAGAGTCCTCCCCAAGAAGAATCCTCCCAAGGACCTGTCGTGAAAACCATTGCTGCATTTTCCAATTTCGTCGGTCGCAGTTTCGCCATCTGGGTGATCGTGTTTGCCGTGCTAGGCTTCGTGCTGCCGTCGACCTTCAGCATCTTTGCCCCATGGATCGTGGTGCTGCTCGGCATCATCATGTTCGGCATGGGCCTGACGATTTCGGCCAAGGATTTCGCCGAAGTGGCGCGCCGTCCGTTCGATGTCACTATTGGCGTTGCCGGTCAGTTCCTCATCATGCCGCTGCTTGCCGTGCTGCTCACCCGCCTGATCCCGATGTCGCCGGAGGTCGCGGCAGGCGTCATCCTCGTGGGTTGCTGCCCGGGCGGCACGGCCAGCAACGTCATGACCTATCTCGGCAAGGGCGATGTCGCCCTGTCGGTCGCCTGCACCAGCGTGACCACGCTGCTCGCGCCGATCATGACGCCGTTCCTGGCGTGGATGTTTGCCAGCCAGTACCTGCCGGTCGACGCCATGAGCATGTTCCTGTCGATCGTGAAGGTAATCCTCGTGCCGCTGGCGCTCGGCTTCGTCCTGCAGAAGCTGGCGCCGAAGCTGGTCAAGGGCGCCGAGCCGATGTTGCCGCTGGTCAGCGTCGCCGGCATCGTCCTGATTGTCTCGGCTGTCGTTGCAGTGAACAAGGCCAACATCGCGCAGTCCGGACTGATGATCTTTGCTGTCGTGGTCCTGCACAACGGACTTGGCTTGCTGCTCGGCTATTTCGCGGCGCGCGCCGCTGGGCTGTCGCTTGCCAAGCGCAAGGCGATCGCCATCGAGGTCGGAATGCAGAACAGCGGCCTGGGTGCCGCGCTCGCCAACGCGCATTTCTCGCCGCTGGCTGCGGTGCCGAGCGCTGTGTTCAGCGTCTGGCACAACATCTCGGGCGCGCTCGTAGCGAACTATTTTTCGCGGATAACCGACGACGAGGCCACGGCCAAGACTGCCTCGCAGAAGGCCTGATCCTCAGTCTGATCTATTGGAAAAACGCCGGGGCTCGCCCCGGCGTTTTTCATTGGCCGAGCAGGCGCCTGTCGAGCGGGTAGCTGGACAGCTGCTCGTTGCCGGTTTCGGTTATCAGGATCTGCTCCTCGATCTTCACGCCCTCGTGCCCGCCAAGGCGGCCGATGTAGCTTTCGACACAGACGACCATCCCGGGTTCCAGCACGCCGTCGGGCGTGTCCGCGGTCCAGTCCGAGACGTGGGGCAGGGTAGGGTACTCGTCGGCGAGGCCGACGCCATGATAGAGCACGCCATAACGTGCTGGAAAGCAGTCGGGTGGCGGCACCGCCGAGCGTTCGGCCAGTTCGCGGAAGCCGACGCCGGGTTTGAGCAAGGCCGTGTTGTGGGTAATCTGGTCGGCGGCGATGCGGTAGAGTTCGCGCTGCTCGTCCGTCGGCGCGCCGTCGCCGCACAGCCAGGTGCGCGACAGGTCGGCGCAGAAGCCGTGGGGGCCGATGAGGTCGGTGTCGAAGGCAACGAGATCGCCGGCTTCGATTGTCCGCGAAGAGCATTCCTGGAACCACGGATTGGTGCGCGGTCCCGACGACAAAAGCCTGGTCTCGATCCATTCGCCGCCACGAGCAATGTTTCCGCGGTGCAGTTCGGCCCAGAGCTCGTTTTCGGAGATGCCCGGGCGAAGTGCAGCCTCCATCTCGCCCATCGCCGCCTCGCAGGCAACGATGGCGCGGCGCATGCACAAGATTTCGTCCGGCGACTTGATCAGGCGGGCGTTCTCCATCACCGCCTCGCCATTGCCGACCGAGATGCCGAGCCGGGCAAGGGCGTCGACGCCTTCATGGTCGAGGTGGTCGACGGCAATACGGCTCTTGCCGCCGCCATGCTCGCGCACCACGTCGGCGATGCCCCGCGCCCAGCGCTCGACCTTCAAGGCGGTCAGTTCACCGCTGTAGAGATACATCCACGACACAGCCGGACGGACCTCCTCAACGACGCCGGAGTGGTCGGAGAGGTGTTCGCAGGAAAAATAGTCGAACAGCACCACCGGTCCATCGGTGGCGACGAAACAGTGGCGCGTCGGATTGTGCGCAACCCACAGCTGCATGTTGGTGCTGTCGGTGGCGTAGCGGATGTTGACGGGGTCGTAGAGCAAGGCCCCTGCATAGCCGCGCCGACGGAGCTCGGTGCGGATGCGCGCGAGGCGATATGTGCGCATGGCGGGCAGATCGGGTGCTGCGATGCCGGCTGCAGCCCACTCGGACTCGGCTTGCCCGCCGTAGCCGAGCACGTTGCTGTTGAGCCCGGCAGCCTTCTCTCTGGCCTGTTCGCGGAGTTGCTCCACCGAGCCAGGCTCGAACGGCATGATCTTGCGGTGGCGGCCGAAATTGGTGCCAGTGGTCATCGAAGGTCACCGTGGAATGGTCGACCCCCGCTCCGGTTTGCTGCGCAAACCACCTCTCCCCCGTTCGACGGGGGAGAGGAAGACTTGCCGCAGCCGTCGCGTCCGCCATTTCCATGTTGAGGGTGCTCTGCCAGGTTGCCAACCAATCGGCCGAGCGGAACGAAGCGCCTTTCCACTCCCCCGGGCAGGGGGAGAGGTGGCGCGCGCAGCGCGACGGAACGGGGGTGATTGCCGATCATCGAGGGCAACGCGTGGTCATTACCCCCGCATCTTTTCGCCGCTGGGATCAAACGGCGGCTCGACGTTGATGCGGGCAGGGCGGCGTTTGCCGAGGATTTCGATCTCGAACAGGCCGTCGGCTTCGTTCTCGGCAAGTGCCGCCGGCACATAGCCCTGCGCCATCGACTTCTGGACGTAGTGCGCGTAGCCGCCCGAAGTCACCCAGCCGACCACGCGCCAGTCGCCATCGACGATGCCGCGCACGGCGGATGCGCCGGTGGCAGCGTCGGAACCGCGCACTTCCTTGCCGGTATCGTCAAAGCGCGGCGCACCGTAGCCATGCGGCTTTTCGATCGTGCCGAAATCGTTGGCGCCGACCTTGGCCCAGATCGGCTCGTCGCCCATCACGTCGGCGTCGAGCGCGTCGACATAGAAGGAGACGCGGCGCAGCTTCGGCCCCTCGGCATGCTCCTTGGCCGCTGCCTCGCGGCCGATGAAGTCGTTCTTCTCGAGCTTGATGAAGCGGTCCATCGCACCTTCGAACGGGCCGTATATCGGCCGCAACTCGCGGAACCAGGTAGGGAAGTTCTTTTCGAGACGCATGGAGAGCAGGGCGCGCATTCCGAAGTCGATGATGCCGAACTCCTCTCCTGCCTCCTTGATTGCCCTGTAGACCAGGCGCTGGTAGGCCGGCGCCATCCAGATCTCGTAGCCGAGATCGCCGGTGTAGGTGATGCGGTTGACCATGCAGGGCGCGCCGCCGACGGCCATCTCGCGGAAGTCCATGAAGCGGAAAGCCTTGCTCGACACGTCAACGTCGACAAGCTTGGCGAGCAGTTCCTGCGATTTCGGACCGGCGATGGAGAGGCCGACGAGCGTCTGGTCGAAGCGGTGGATGCGCACCGAACCGTCCTTGGGCAGGTGCTTTTCGAACCAGCGCATGTGGTATTTCTGAGCCGCCGACGAGCCCCAGATCATGAACTTGTCGTCACCGGTCTTGGCAATGGTGAAGTCGCCGATGAGCCGCCCGAACTCGTTCAGCATCGGCGTCAGCACGATGCGGCCCTTCTTCGGCATGCGGTTGGTCATCAGCCGGTTGAGGAAATCCTCCACAGCAGGGCCTGATACTTCGTATTTTGCGAAGTTGGCGATCTCGGTGACGCCAACGCGTTCGCGCGTCGCACGAACTTCGTTGCCGATGTGCTCGAAATCGTTGGAACGGTGGAAGGAGACGATGTCCTTTGCCTCCGTCCCCTTTGGCGCGAACCACAGCGGCGTTTCCAGGCCCCAGCTGTCGCCCATGACGGCGTTATTGGCGACCATGGTGTCATAGAGCGGCGTCGTCTGCGCCGGCCTGGCGGCCGGGAGCTCTTCGTTGGGGAAGCGGATCGAGAAGCGGCGCGAGTAGTTCTCGCGCACCTTGGCGTTGGTATAGCGCAGGCTTGCCCATTCGCCCCAACGAGCAACGTCCATGCCCCAGACGTCGAAGCCGGGATCGCCATGGACCATCCAGTTCGACAGCGCGAGGCCGACGCCGCCGCCCTGGCTGAAGCCGGCCATGACAGCGCAGGCGCACCAGAAATTGGTCAGGCCCTGGACAGGGCCAACCAGCGGGTTGCCGTCGGGAGCGAAGGTGAAGGGGCCGTTGATGACCTGCTTGATGCCGGCGTTGGCGATGCCGGGGAAGTGCTGGAAGCCGATCTCGAGCGAGGGCGCTATGCGGTCGAGGTCGGGCGCCAGCAATTCGTGGCCGAAATCCCAGGGCGTGTTGACCGGCGACCACGGCTTGCAGGCCTTCTCGTAGGTGCCGAGCAGTATGCCGTTGCGCTCCTGGCGCGTGTAGATCTCGCCCTTGAAATCGAGCACGCCGATCATCTCGCGGCCGGTTTCCTTGTTGAAGGCCTCGACCTCCGGCATCGGTTCGGTCAGCAGGTACATGTGTTCCATGGCGAGCACCGGCAGCTCGACGCCGACCATGCGACCGACCTCGCGTGCCCACAGGCCACCGCAGTTGACGACGTGCTCGGCCCTGACGGTCCCCTGCTCAGTGATAACGTTCCAGGTGCCGTCGGCATCCTGCGTCAGTTCCTTGACGGGATTGCGCAGCACGATTTCGGCGCCGAGCTTCTTCGCCGCCTTGGCATAGGCGTGCGTGGTGCCGGAAGGGTCGAGATGGCCTTCGACCGGGTCCCACATGGCGCCGACGAAGTGCTTTTCGTCCATCAGCGGGAACATCTTCTTGGCTTCGGACGGCGTGATCAGCTCGGTGTCCATGCCGAGATAGCGGCCCTTGGCATGCGCCAGGCGCAGGAAGTCCATGCGCTCGGGGCTGTCGGCAAGCATGACGCCGCCGGTCAGGTGCAGCGAGCAGGACTGGCCGGAAATCTCCTCCAGCTCTTTGTAGAGCTGCACCGTGTAGGCCTGAAGTTTCGCGACATTCGGGTCGCCGTTGAGCGTGTGGAAGCCGCCAGCGGCATGCCAAGACGACCCGGCAGTCAGCTCCGAGCGCTCGATCAGCATGACGTCGGTCCAGCCGGCGCGGGCGAGGTGATAGAGGACGGAGCAGCCCACCACGCCGCCGCCGATGACAACTGCTTTCACATGGGATTTCATGAGGTTATGTCCAATTGCGCGTAAAATGAATCAGGGTGGCGGAGAGGCAGGTCATGCCGCCGCGATGGCTTCGATCTCCAACAGCCAGGATTCGTCGAAAATGCCCGTAATGATGACTGTAAGGGCGATCTTGCGTTCGCCGATCACCTCGTTGCGAATGCGCCTGTTGTCGAGGTTGAAGGCGCGGTCAGACAGGAAGGTCGTCACCTTGACCAGATTGTCGAGGTTCATGCCGGCAGTGTGCAGCTGTGCCTCGACGTTCTTCCACGCCAGTCGACACTGGCTTTCGAAATCGGCGGGAACGGACCCGTCCTTTGCCACCGGAATCTGGCCGCTGATGAAGAGTGTTCTAGAATGATTGGTCACCTCGATCGCCTGCGCGTATCCGGTGGTGACAGTCGGAGCGTCGCGCGAGCTGATCTCTCGTTTGTGCATGGGAAATTTCCTCAGAAGTCGGTCGGCGCGCCGCCCTCGGCCTTGCGCTTGTCGACAAAGGCGTTGAGCTCTTCGCGAATGGCTGGGTCCATCCACGGCTCCTCATAGGTGGCGAGGCGCTCCTTCCAGACGCGATTGGCTTTTTCAACAGCTGTGGGACTGCCCGCCTCGGCCCATGTCTCAAAATTCCGCCAGTCGGAAATGATCGGGGAGTAGAAGGCGTTCTTGTAGCGATCCTGGGTGTGCTGGGTGCCGAAGAAGTGCCCGCCGGGGCCGACGTCGCGAATGGCGTCGATCGCGAGCGCCTCTTCCGACAGGTCGAGCGGCGTCAGGAACTCGGCCACCATCTGCAACAGGTCGATGTCGAGGATCATCTTCTCGTAGGAGCAGCGCAGCCCTCCTTCGAGCCAGCCTGCGCCGTGAAGAATGAAATTGGCGCCGCCCTGGATAGCACCCCACAGCGAAAACACGCTTTCATAGGCAGCCTGTGCGTCGACCGCGTTGGCGGCGCATACATTCGAGGTGCGATAGGGGATGTTGTAGCGGCGGGCGAGTTGGCCGCCGATCAGCTGCGCCTTCATGTATTCTGGCGTGCCGAAGGCCGGCGCACCTGACTTCATGTCGACATTGGAGGTGAAGCCGCCATACCCGACCGGTGCGCCCTTCTTGACCATCTGGGTGAAGGCGAGGCCCGAGAGCGCTTCAGCGTTCTGCTGCACAAGCGCGCCGGCGATGGTGACGGGCGCCATGGCGCCGGACAGCGTGAACGGGGTGACGATCACCACCTGGCCCATCGACGACATCTGGATGATGCCTTCCATCATCGGCACGTCGAGTTTGAGCGGCGAGTTGGTGTTGATGATGGTGTAGACCGAGGGTTCCTCCATCATCTGTTCGCGGGAAATGCCGCGAGCGATGCGGGTGATCTCGATGCCATCGACGTTGCGCTCCTTGCCGAGCGAATAGATGTGGAACACCTTGTCGGTGAGGGTGGCGAGGTCGCGGATGCATTCGAGGTGGCGGATCGAGGGATGGATATCCACCGGCTCGACCGGATAGCCGCCCGTGGTGTTCAGAATGTTGTGCATCTGGGCGAGCTTGAGAAAATTGCGGTAGTCGGCCTGGTTGCCAGGGCGACGGCCACGGTCGAGGTCGGAGCAGTTGGGGGCCGACGCCATCTGCGACAGCACGAGGTTGTTGCCGCCGAAACGCACATTGTGCGCGGGATTGCGGGCATGCAGGGTGAATTCGGCCGGCGCATGTGAAATCAGCTCGAGGATCATTTCGGCATCGAAGCGCACGCGTTCCGAACCGTCACGCACATCGGCGCCATGCGCCTTCATGATGCGCCGCGCCTCGTCGTGCAGGACGTCGACGCCAATCTCTTTCAGCACCCGCAGCGATGCCAGGTGGATCGATTCCAGTTCGTCTTCGGAAATCAGCCTTGTCGGTGCAAACGGAATCTTCAGCTGCCGGAACGGCGGCTGTTCGAACGCCTGCGAGCCGCCGGCGCGCTTGCCGGCACGGCCACCGCGGCGAGCGCGATCGGAGGCGGGAGCCTGTTCGGCTGTTTGCAGGGCCACGGTCATGGAATCCTCACGGCAAGCTTCAGTATCGCCGGCATAATGGACTGGGGCGGTGCGCCTCATTGCGGAGGCGGCGACCAGTAGCGCGAGGGAAACGACATCACCGATGGGACTGGACCGACGTTCTCCGTCGTGGTGAGGCATCGGCCAAGCGGCGGTGCACCTGTAGTATCGCCGGCATTCGATTCTCGTGGTGACCAACCTTGACCTCTCCTGCCTCCACCGCCGTCGAGCCGCCGCTCAGATGGGCGCCGCTCATCGGCGTCACTGCCGCATTGGCGATGTTCGGTGCGGCACAAGGGCTGAGTTATCCGCTTTTTTCGCTGCTGATGCAGAAACAGGGCATGTCGCCGGCAATGATCGGCCTGTCGGCGGCGATGATGCCCATGGGCCTTATCGCATCCGCACCGTTCGTGCCTGCGGCTGTGCGGCTGTTTAGTGGGCGCACCCTGGCCGTCCTCTGCTCGATTGCGGCAGCGATCTGCTTCCTGCTGATCGGCTACATGCAGGACTGGGTCGCCTGGTTCGTCGTGCGCTTCATGATCGGCGTCGTCATCAACCCGCTCTACATCCTCGGCGAGGTGTGGGCGCTGTCGATGGCGCCGCCGTCCAGGCGCGGACGGGTGATGGGCGTATTCAACACCTTGATGGGCATTGGCTATGCCAGCGGCCCGCTGGTGCTGACCTTTGTCGGCACGGCCGGCTGGACACCGTTCCTGGTGGCGATCGTCGGCTTCCTTGCCTGTGCGGTTGTCCTGCGCATCATGTCGGACTTGTCAGGCTTCGAGGATGACGGAGAGTCCAAGGCCGGCGTGCTCGGTTTTGCGGCGCTCGCCCCGGCGCTTCTGTTTGCCGTGCTGGTGTCGGCGGCCAACCAGCAGAGCACTTACTCGTTGCTGCCGGTCTTTGGTGCGGCACACGGGCTGCCCGAAGCGGTGCTTGCGGCAATGCTGACGGCGCTTTCGATGGGAAACATCTTGCTGCAGATCCCGCTCGGGCTGATGGCCGAGCGTGTCGGTGGGCGAACCATGATCCTCTTTTGCGCTGCCGCGACCGCGATCTGCGCCGTGCTGTTGCCGCTGCTGATCGAAACGCGGTTCATCTGGCCGGCACTGGTGGTGATGGGAGCCGTCGGCTATGGCGTCTACACCATGGCGCTGGTCGAACTTGGCAACCGCTTCAGCGGCAGCCTGCTCGTTGCCGGCAACGCCGCATTCGCGCTGATGTGGGGCATGGGCGGCATCGTCGGACCGCCGGCCTCGGGACTGGTGATGCAGAATTTCGGGCCGATCGGGCTACCTGCAGTTCTGGCCAGCCTCAATGTCTTGCTGGTTGCGTTCGCCTTGTATCGTGCCGCGGTACGGCGGAAGGCTGGCTGATCAAGACCAAGGCGGGCTGCGCGACGAGCCATGTCGGTCATCGCGCAGCAGACGGCAGGTCAATCGGCCTTGGCCACGTGCCAGACGCCGCCTTTTCCTTCGCCGGTCACGTCGCCGGCTTTCTTGTCCTGAATGAACGTATAGAGCGGCTTGCCTTCATAGGCCCACATCTTGGAGCCGTCGTCGCGGGTGACGACAGTCCATTCGCCTTCGTCCTTGGCATCCGCAGCGGCCATCAGGGGCGGCCAATTGGTGGCGCAATCGCCGTTGCAGGCAGATTTACCGGCGCTGTCCTTGTCGTAAGTGTACAGCGTCATCCCCTTGGCGTCGGTGTACATCTTGCCGCCGGCGCCTTCCATGACTTTGGCCGGCTCCGCGGCGAAGGAGAGGGCTGAACTTGCAAGCAGGATGGCAAATGCTGACAGTATGGTTTTCATGATGATCGCTCCCTGGGCTTGGCCGTTAAATGCCGGCCACACGCGCAGTCAACGCTTTTTGGGGTCGCTCTATTCCAGCGACCATTGCCGAAAGAGTAAATTCCCAGCGCTTGTGAATTCTCGGTGCACTGGGTTAGAGTGCCGTCATGTGCGCATTCGTTGCCCATGTTCGGTTGCCCAGCGCAGTTTCGACGCCGTCCCCGCGGACGCGCCATACGGAGCTTTTGCGGCTGTGCGCGCGCATTGGCTATTCGCCGCCCGCCTGATCTCGAATCCGCCCCGGCAATTGCCGGATTGATTCAAGATAGAGGCACAAGCTTATGACTTATCAGAACTATTCGCTGGAGCAGCTTCAGCAGATCGACGCCGCGCACCATCTCCATCCCTTTACCGACCACAAGGAGTTGCGCGAAATCGGCTCGCGCATGATCACCCGCGCGGAAGGCCCCTTCATCTACGATTCGGAAGGCGGCGAGCTGCTGGACGGTATGGCCGGGCTATGGTGTGTGAATGTCGGCTACGGCCGCAAAGAATTGGCAGAGGCTGCTTACGCCCAGATGAAGCAACTGCCTTATTACAATTCATTCTTCAAATGTTCGACGCCGACACCGGTACTGCTATCGAAAAAGCTCGCCGAACTGGCACCCAAGAACATCAACCAGGTGTTTTACGGCTCGTCGGGTTCGGAATCGAACGACACCGCCCTCAGGCTCGTGCGTCATTACTGGGCGCTCGAAGGCAAGCCACAGAAAAACCGCATCATTTCGCGCCAGATGGCCTATCACGGCTCGACGGTTGCCGGCACGTCGCTAGGCGGCATGGATGGTATGCACCACCAGCTTGGCGGTGCGGTACCAAACATCGTCCACGTCATGATGCCTTACGCTTATGAGCTGGCGTTGCCTGGGGAAAGCGATCACGATTTTGGCCTGCGCGCCGCTAAGGCAGTCGAAGATGCGATCCTCGAGGCAGGGGCGGACAATGTCGCAGCCTTCATCGGCGAGCCGATCATGGGCGCAGGCGGGGTGAAGATCCCGCCGGCTAGCTATTGGCCGGAAGTGCGGCGCATCTGCCGCAAACATGACGTGCTGCTGATGCTCGATGAAGTCATCACCGGCTACGGCCGCACTGGCGAGTGGTTCGCCGCCCAGACTTTTGGCATCGAGGCCGACACGATCACCACCGCCAAGGCACTGACGTCGGGCTACCAGCCGCTGTCAGCACTTCTGGTTGGCGACCGGATCGCTGCGACGCTGGTCGACAAGGGCGGCGAGTTTTATCACGGCTACACCTATTCGGGGCATCCGGTGGCCTGTGCGGTGGCGCTCAAGAACCTCGAGATCATTGAGCGTGAAGGCTTGGTCGAACGGGTTAAGACCGACACCGGCCCGTACTTCGCGCAGATGCTTAAGGAACGCATTGCCGGCCATGGCCTCGTCGGCGAAGTGCGCTCGGTTGGCCTGATGGGGGCGATCGAGATCGTCAAGGACAAGGCGACCAAGGAACGCTTCTCGCCGATGGGCAGCGCTGCGGTTGTTGTACGCGACCACGCCATTGCCAACGGCATGATGCTGCGCGCCACAGGCGACTCGATGATCCTGTCGCCGCCGCTGATCTGGACGCGCGCCACCATCGACATGGCATTCGATCGCATCCTGAAGGCACTCGACCTGGCTGAGCGCGACCTTAGGAAGGGCTGATATCAGGCCGGGCAGGGCATCCTGCCCGGCCTTCTTCTTTCCCGAAGGAGGACGTGATGAGCGGGAATCCGATAGTGCCATTGATCGAATACGATCATGCAAGCGAGGCTGTCCGCGCGATCTATGACGACATCATGGCCATCAGGAAGACTGACTGGATCAACAACTTCTGGAAAGTTCTGGCGCACGACCCGGCACTGCTCAAGCGCACCTGGGAGTCGGTACGCGAGGTCATGGCGCCAGGTGCGCTCAATTCTCTCACCAAGGAACTGATCTACATCGCCGTTTCTGCGACCAATGGCTGCGAGTACTGCACGTATTCCCACACGGCCGCAGCGCGCGGCAAGGGCATGAGCGAAGCACAGCTGATGGAATTGCTTGCCGTCGTCGGGATGGCCAACGAGACAAACCGCCTTGCCAATGGCCTGCGACCGCCTGTGGACGCGCAGTTCGAACCGAAAGTCTGAGCCGTATCAGCTTGTTCATGACAAGCCATGAGCGTATTGTGCATTGCACAATAATTGGGGCTGTTGCCGGAAAGCAGCCTTCGCCGGGCTGCTGAGGCCATGCTGGAGCAAGCAGAATGAAAAACCGTCGACTGGTGCGCGCGTCGCGCCAATCCACCGTTGTTGCTGGCAACCTGATGTTGGCGCCCATGGTCATGGCTATGCGCTTGCCAATGATGGCCACTGAGGCAAGCAAGGGCGGGATGTTGCGTGGCGAAAGCCTGGCTGCCGTCACCGAAAAGACCGCGGCGATGGCCGAGGGCGTTGTCGCAGCGCAGATGTCGTATTTCCAGTCTGTCATGCAGTTCTGGCCCGAAGTGCTGTCGGGGCGTACGCCTTCGGTGCTGAACGGGGTTGCGGCGCAGAAGTCGGTTGCTGCAGCGATGCGGCCGGCGAGCAAACGCGTTCGGGCAAATTTCCGCCGCCTGGCGACAAAATCCGATAGGTAAGCGATTGCTAAACGCAAAAACCGCGCCCCTGACGGGAACGCGGCTTTGCCACTTGAACGCATGGCCCTTCGCGACGCTTGACCTGCGAAGGTTACAGCTCCGGTACGCAAGACCTGATCCGGAGCTCGAGGCGGCTGCGAAGACCGCCCTTGCAAACCTTTTTAGCTGGACATCGTTACCGCGTGGTTAGCGAGAGCTTAATCAAACCTAAATTTTGAACTTTTTTGGAATGATCAGGCCGGCTGGCCGCGCAGAAACTTGATGATGCCGGAGAAATCGGTGCCGCCGTGGCCGAGCGCCGAATAGAGCGCATAGAGCTGGGTTGCCTCGGCGCCGAGCGGGGTGACTGCCCCTGCCTGCTGCGCTGCTTCTTGTGACAGCTTGAGATCCTTGAGCATGAGGGCTGCGGCGAAGCCCGGCTGATAGTCGCGGTTGGCTGGCGAGTTGGGAACGGGGCCGGGCACTGGGCAATAGGAGGTCAGCGACCAGCACTGGCCCGACGAGGTCGAAGCCACGTCGAACAGCGCCTGGTGCGACAGGCCGAGCTTTTCCGCGAGCACAAAGGCCTCGGCAACGCCGATCATCGAGATGCCGAGGATCATGTTGTTGCAGATCTTGGCGGCCTGGCCGGCGCCAGCGTCGCCGCAATGGACGATGCGCCCAGCCATAGGCTGGAGCACTGGTTCTGCCTTCTCGAAAGCCGCCTGCGCGCCGCCTGCCATGAAGGTCAGCGTGCCGGCCGCCGCACCACCGGTTCCGCCTGATACCGGCGCATCAACCGACAGCAGGCCGTGCGCGGCGGCAATGGCATGCGCCTTGCGGGCCGAATCGACGTCGATGGTCGAGGAATCGATCAGCAATGCGCCCTTCTTCACCTTTGGCGCGATGTCTTCATAGACCGAAAGCACATGCTTGCCCGCAGGCAGCATGGTGATCACGACATCGGCGTCCTTGGCGGCTGCTATGGCGTTGGCCATGACGGTGACGCCGTTGGAGCGCGCAGTTTCGAGATGCTCCGGCATGAGGTCGAAGCCGTGCACGGCATGGCCGGCCTTGACGAGGTTGGCGGCCATGGGGTTGCCCATGTTGCCCAGACCAATGAAGGCGACTGTGGTCATGATTGATGTTCCTCCGGTGGGTGGATCGGGTGCTAGGGGAGTAGGGCAATAAGGGAGTAAGGCAATAAGGCAGTAGGGCAGTAGGGCAGTAGGTGTCTGCAAGCGCGCCCTGTGTGCGGCTTGTTGCAATTTTACTGCCCTACTGCCTTATTCCCCTACTGCCCAATCCTCACTGCCTTCCAATCATGTGCCGCGCGATGATGACGCGCATGATCTCGTTGGTGCCTTCGAGGATCTGGTGGACGCGCAGGTCGCGCACCAGCTTCTCGATCCCGTAGTCGTGCAGGTAACCATAGCCGCCAAGCAACTGCAGCGCCTCGTTGGCGACGTTGAATCCGGTGTCGGTGACAAAACGCTTGGCCATGGCCGACCATTTTGAGGCATCGTGCGCCTTGTGGTCGAGTTTCGAGGCTGCCGCATAGAGGAACAGCCGGGACGCCTGGAGTTCGGTTTCCATATCGGCGAGACGGAACTGCAGGGCCTGGAAACGATCGATGGTCTGGCCGAAGGCCTTGCGTTCGGCAGTGTAAGCGAGAGCCTTGTCGAGCGCGGATTGCGCGCCGCCAAGCGAGCAGGCGGCGATGTTGAGGCGGCCGCCATCGAGGCCGGCCATGGCGATGCCAAAGCCGGCACCTTCGTCGGAAAGGCGGTTTTCAACCGGCACCCGGCAATCGGTGAAGATCACCTGCCGCGTCGACTGCATGTGCCAGCCCATCTTGTGCTCGTTGGCACCGAACGACAGGCCGGGCGTGCCCTTTGGCACCACCAGCGTTGAGATGCCCTTGGGGCCGTCGGCACCGGTACGCACCATGACGGCATAGATGTCGCTGTCGCCGGCGCCTGAAATGAACTGCTTGGCGCCGTTGATGACATAGTGGTCGCCGTCAAGCACCGCGCGGGTGCGCAGCGCTGCCGCATCCGAGCCCGAGCCAGGTTCGGTCAGGCAATAGCTGGCCAGCCATTCCATCGAGGTGAGCTTGGGCAGGAAACGCTGGCGCTGCTCGGCGTTGCCAAAGCGGTCGATCATCGATGCCACCATGTTGTGGATCGAAATGAACGACGAAAAGCCCGGGCAGGCCTGCGAAAGCTGCTCGAAGACGAGCACGGCGTCGAGGCGAGTGAGAGCGGAGCCGCCGACGTCTTCCTTGACGTAGAGCCCGCCGAAGCCAAGCGGGCCGGTCTCACGGATCACGTTATCGGGAAAATGCTTGGCCTTGTCCCATTCGAGCGCATGAGGTGCCACGCGTTCGGCGGCGAAACTGCCCGCCATTTCGCGAATGGCCAGCTGGTCTTCGTTGAGTTCGAATTGACCGGCGGTCGCATCGATTGCGGCGTCCATGTCGGCCTCCCTGTCGTTTTTTTGGCTATGCGCGGCGTTCAATCTAGACCAATGATGCAGCCGCGCAACCCGACCTTCAACAGAGCGGCTGTGCGTAAATGCATGGGCGAGAAGCGACGTGGCGACAAAATTTGATGAGCTGCTGGGAGCCTTCCGGAGCTATCTCCAGATGGCCGGTTCGGTTTCACCTGTAGGTGAATTTCTCGGTGACATCGACTGGGCGATGCCCGCGCGGACGTTGGAGCCGAAATCCCTGGCTTGCCTTTCGCAGATGGGGCGTCTTGCCGAAATGGTCGCTCCTGCGGAGCGTAGGGCGGTCGAACTCCTGGCCAGTTGCGCCGACGTCCTGCACTGGGGGCAGACCTACACCGCCGCCGATTTCGGCCAGCATTTCCTCGACAATTACGGCTGGGTGGAGCTGTTCGGCACGCGTGGGCACTATATGAACGAGAAGGTCGCGGCCGGTTTTCTCGTTCTCGGTCCGGGCATAGAGTATCCCGACCATCACCATGTCGCGGAAGAGGTCTACATCCCCCTGACCGGCGGCACGGAATGGCGCATGGGCGACACGCCTTTTCGCGAGAGGAGGGGCGGCGAGGTTATCCACCACGCTTCCAACATGAATCACGCCATGCATACTGGCAGCGAGCCGCTGCTGGCGCTCTATCTCTGGCGCGGCGGACCGCTTGCCGCCAAGTCGACGGTGACCGGGACCGTCACCGATGGAAGGGGCTGAGCCGATGGCCAAGGCGATCATGCTCCAGGGCACCGGCTCCGACGTCGGCAAGACGGTTCTGGTGGCGGGGCTGTGCCGCGCGGCGCGCAATCGCGGACTGCAAGTGAGGCCATTCAAGCCGCAGAACATGTCGAACAATGCCGCCGTTGCCGACACTCCTGGCGAGCCGGGCGGCGGCGAGATCGGCCGTGCGCAGTGGCTGCAGGCGATTGCCTGCGGAGTGAAGCCGTCGATCCACATGAACCCGGTGCTGCTCAAGCCGCAAAGCGATATCGGCAGCCAGGTCGTTGTGCAGGGCAAGGTCTATGGCCACGCCAAGGCGCGTGACTATCAGTCGCTGAAGCCGAAACTGATGGGGGCTGTGCTCGAATCGTGGACCAAGCTCGGCGAGGGGGCCGATCTCATCATCGTCGAGGGCGCGGGCTCGCCCGCCGAAATCAATCTACGTCCGCGCGATATCGCCAATATGGGCTTTGCCACCCGCGCCGACGTGCCGGTGATCCTGGTCGGCGACATCGACCGGGGCGGAGTGATCGCATCGGTCGCCGGCACGCACTTGATCCTGCCGGAAGAAGACCGGCGCATGATCGTCGGCTACCTCATCAACAAGTTCCGTGGGGATGCCAGCCTGTTCGACGACGGCATCACGGCCATAGAACGTTTCACCGGCTGGCGCTGTTTTGGCGTCGTGCCGTGGCTCAAGGCGGCAGCACTTCTGCCGTCGGAGGATTCGGTGATCCTCGAGCGGTTGGCGGGGGGCGAGAAACGCGCGCTCAAGGTCGCGGTGCCCATGCTCGGCCGCATCGCCAATTTCGACGATCTCGACCCGCTACGCGCCGAACCCCAGGTCGAGGTGGTGTTCGTGCCTCCCGGGCAGCGGCTGCCCGACGACGCTGGGATAGTTGTCATTCCCGGTTCGAAGTCGACAATCGGCGACCTGATGCATTTCCGCGAAAACGGCTGGGACCGCGATCTCGACGCGCATCGCCGGCGCGGAGGCCATATCGTCGGCATCTGCGGCGGCTACCAGATGCTCGGTCGCGTTGTGCATGACCCGCTAGGCATCGAGGGCAACGTCAAGGAGGCCGAGGGCCTCGGCATGCTTGATATCGAGACGGTGATGGAGCCGGAAAAGACGGTTCGCAACGTCGAGGCGCGGTCGGTGCGCTATGGCGAGCCATTGTCGGGATACGAAATCCATCTTGGCCGGACGACGGGTGCCGATTGCACGCGGCCCACAGCTGTCATCAACGGCGTCGATGACGGCGCGACCTCTGCGGACGGTAAGGTATTCGGAACCTATCTGCACGGCCTGTTTGGTGCCGACGGCTTTCGTGGGCGGTTCCTCGAAAGCCTTGGCATCAGGGGGGGAGGCATCGACTATCGCGCCGAAGTCGAACGCGCCCTGGACGAGATCGCCGAACATCTCGAACGGCATCTCGACTGCGACGCGATTTTCGCCGCCGCGCGCTGAAGCCCGTCAGGCTGCTGGTTCGCCGGCCTTCGGCCAATAGGTGCCGAAGCACCAGACATTGCCTTCGGTATCGCGGCAGACGAACTCGCGGCTGCCGTAGTCTCGGTCGGTGAGTTGCTGGACGATGACAGCGCCGGCATTTTTGGCGCGGGCGTGGACTGCGTCGACGTCTTCGACGGCCACATAGAGCGACTTGCCGCCATTCTGGCCGGGTTCGCCGACGATGGCGCCGTAGTCGTCGGGGCGCGCCGAGCCGATCATGATCAGTGACGACCCCAAGGCGAGTTCGGCATGGCCGACATCCGCACCGTTCATGTATTTGGCATGGACGGAAAAGCCGAACGCCTCGCCCAGCCAGTCGATCATGTTGGCGGCGTTGTTGTAGCGCAGTGTCGGGAATATGCGTGGAGCTTCGAGAGCGGGCATCTGGCGCCTCCTTTGTGCCGGTTGAACGATACCCCACTGTGGCCGAGTGCCGTTTGGCCGTATTGAACAAATGCTACCGGCTCAGCCGAGGCGAAGCTCCGTCGGCGTAGCGCCTGCGAGTTCGCGAAACTCGCGAACGAGATGCGCCTGATCGGCATAGCCGCACTCGGCCGCAAGATCGGCCCAGCCTGCGCGACTGGCCAGCTTCGAAAGGCTTGCGGCGCGATTGAACCTGACGATGCGTGCAATCGCCTTTGGGCCGACGCCGACCTGATCGGCGAAGCGCGTGGCGAGGTGTTTTCTGCTCCAGCCGATCTCAGCAGCGATGGGGGCAATACGGCTGCGGCCGCCGCTAGCGATTATCTTCTCCAGCGCCCAGCCGACTTCGGCAGATACGGAAGCTGCCTTCGTCAGGCGCTCGATGATGAAGCACTCGGCAATATCCAGGCGTGCATGCCAGTTGGTTTGCTCGCCGAGCCTTTCGCGCAATCGGTGGCCTGAGGCCCCAAGCAGCTCGTCGAACGGCACCATGCGATCGGCCAGCGCGCTCATAGGCATGCCGAAGAAGCGGCGAGCGCCAAGCGGGGTGAAATTGACCTGGACGCAGCAGGATCTGCCGAAGGAATCGATGACCACCGGTCCGGCGTGCAGGCCGGAGGCGAAGCTTGCGAAGCGGTCGTTGTCGCCGGGCGTCCGGCTCAGGCCGATGGCGAATGGTTCGCCAAAGCTGATGACCAGAGGGACAGTCAGCGAGGCGGCTTCAGTCTGGCGGCTGTAGACGGAAACAAGTTCGCGAAAACCGATGAGATCGGTGACGACGCCTGCCAGCAGCGGTGACGGAGCACGCCGCACCATCTCGAACTGCGCCGCGAGATCAGCCGATGTTTCCGCAGAAAGTTGGCCGCTTGCCATTGTCCTGGCTCCGCTGAGGCAACCGGACGTTACCAGCGTCGCGAATGACGGTCAAAACCGGGTCAGAAACCCATCATCACCCGCAGCGGGTTGGTAGGGTCGATGAGCAGGCGGATGGCAAGTGCGACGCAGGTACAGACCAGGAGTGGCTTGATCAGCCTGGCGCCGTTGCGCATCGCCATGTGGGCACCGAGCCGGGCTCCGAGGAATTGGGCGATGCCCATGATGATGCCGATCTTCCACGACATGGCGCCAACCAGCGCGAAAACGCCAAACGCACCGATGTTGGAGGCAAAGTTCAGCAGCTTGGTGTGCGCGGTGGCCTTGAGCACGCCGTAGCCGGCCAAAGCGACGAAAGCGAGCATGAAGAACGAGCCGGTGCCGGGGCCGAATACGCCGTCGTAAAAGCCAATCAGCGGCACTACCGTCATCCCGAAAAGGAAAGGCGACAGCCGTTCGGTGCGGTTGACGTCGTCCATGTTGGGCTTGAAGGCGAAATAGAGCGCGATAGCGACCAGCAGGAAAGGCAGGAATGTGCGCAGGATTTCAATCGGCAGGACGGTTGCCAGCAATGCACCAAATGCAGAGCCGATGCAGGACATGACGGCGGCAGGCAATTGTTTCCTGACGTCGACATGCCCCTTGGCGGCATAGCTGATGGTGGCCGAGCCCGAGCCAAACAGCGATTGCAGCTTGTTGGTGCCAAGCGCTTCCACCGGCGGAAGACCAGCCAACAGCAATGCGGGAATGGTGATCAGCCCGCCGCCACCGGCAATGGAATCGATGAAGCCAGCGATGAACGCAGCGGCAATGAGGAAGAGAAGGGTCTCTGTGGCAATGTCGAACATTGGTGCCGAGCTTCACGCTGGAGGGGGGTCGCCGCCTTCGACCACAGTGATCTGGCTTGCGCAATAGCGCCGCCGCATCAGCTGCGGCTTAGCCGTTGGGCCAAGTGTTTTTCGCCCAACTTTGTTCTATATCGGAAACAGCAGGTAGTTCGATGGAAGGGATTCGCATGGCGACAGGATTGCTGGCCCAGATTCGCAACATGTTCGAGGGCGACCCCGGCGTGCGCAAGGTCGCCGACGATCCGGTACTGTCGGCGGAGCTTCTGCTGCTGTTCCGCATGATCCTTGCTGATGGCGCAGCGACCGAAAGCGAGATGGCGGTGTTTCGCCGGATCTGCACCGAAGCGTTCGGTATCGCCGACGGTAGCATCGATGCCGTTGTCGACTACCTCAATGAGTTCGGTTACGAGACCAACGGCTCGCAGGCGATTGCGATGTTTCACGGCCTCGATATCGAGCGGCGCAAGCAGCTCGCGCGCCACATGGCCGATATCGCAAAGGCCGACGCGCATCTGGCGGAGAACGAAGTCAAGCTGTTGCGCCGAACGCTCGATCTCCTTGGCATCAGCCCGGTCGATGTGGTGAAGCCGGCGACGTAATCCCGGCTAGCCGGCTATCTACCCTTGCTCCTGCAGCCGCCGGGCAATCGCTCGGTGCAAGTCTGGTGCGGCCGACACCAGTGCTTGCGCGGCTTCCGACGTTGGCTGGTCGAGCACCTGGGCAGTCTTGCCACGTTCGACAATCCTACCTTCATGCATGATCAGCACGTCGTCGGTGATGGCGCGGGCGACCGTCAGGTCATGGGTGATGAACAGATAGGCGACGCCTAGCTTGTGGTTGAGTTCGGCGAACAGGTCGAGGATCTGGGCGCGGATCGACACGTCGAGCGCCGACACCGGCTCGTCGGCAACAATCAGCTTGGGCCGTGTGATGATCGCGCGAGCGATGGAAAGGCGCTGGCGCTGGCCGCCGGAGAATTCGTGCGGATACTTCTCCATGTCGGAGCGGCTGAGGCCGACTTCGTGCAGTGCGCGCGCCACCATGTTGCGGCGCTCCTTGCGGTCGGGACGCCGTTCCAGCAGGTGCAGCGGTTCTGCGACCAGCCGCTCCACCGTATGTCGCGGATCGAACGACCCATAGGGATCCTGAAACACCACCTGCATGTTGCGGCGGGCTGGCTTCAGGTCGGCCTCGCTGCGCCCAGTGATGCTCATGCCGCGGAACTTGATCGCACCCGACGTCGGCGTGTCGAGCGCCAGGATCATGCGTGCGAGGGTGGATTTTCCACATCCGGAGCGCCCGACGAGTGCCACTGATGCGCCAGGCTTCATGGTCAGTGAAACGTTGTCCACCGCACGTACCGGTTCTGACCTGGAAAATAGCGACCTGCGCCGGCCAGGATATTCTCGCGTGATGTTGGACACTTCGAGCAGGTTGTCAGCGCCTGTATTGTCCACATGCGGCTTCACCCGCGCCGGCACGTGGGTGGAGGCAAGAGCGAGCTGGCGCGTGTAGGGATGGTTGGCTTCCGACAGGGTCTGCGCGGTGTCGCCTGTCGCTATGACTGTGCCCTGGCGCAGGATGGTGATCCTGTCTGCCATGTCCGTGACCACGGCCAGATCATGCGAGATGAACAGCAGGCTCATCTTGTTTTCGCTGACCAATTCTTTCAGCAGGTCGAGGATTTGCGCCTGCAATACGACGTCGAGCGCCGTCGTCGGCTCGTCAGCGATCAGAAGCTTGGGTTTCAGCGCGCAGGCAATGGCGATCGCCACGCGCTGGCGCTGGCCTCCTGACAGCTCGTGCGGATAGCGCGACAGCGCGAACTTCTGCTCCGGCAGGCCGACGCGGTCGAGTATCTTTTTCGCGCGCTCCTCCGCCTCGGCGCGGCTGGCCCTCGTATGCCAACGGATGCCCTCGGCAACCTGCTCGCCAATGGTCTTGACCGGATTCAGCGCGGTCATCGGCTCCTGGAAGATCATTCCGATGTCGTCGCCACGCAGCGCGCACATCTGCTGTTCTGATGCGCCCAGGATGTCAGTGCCGTCGAATGTGATGCGGCCCTTGGCCCGCGCGGATGCAGGGGCAAGCTGCATGATGGCAAGTGCGGTCATCGATTTGCCTGAGCCGGATTCGCCGACTAGGCCCAGGACCTCGCCTGGTGCGATCGACAGGTCGATATCCCTCAGGATCGGCAAGCTGCCAATCTTCAACGACAGTTTTTCGATCGCAAGCAGGCTCATATCCGCCGCCTCGCACGCGGATCGAAGATGTCTGAGATGCCGTCGCCAAGCAGATTGAGGCCCAAGACGGTGAGCAGTATCGCGCAACCGGGGAAGAGGGCGAGCCAAGGCGCCACCATCATCAGCGTCTGCGCGTCGAACAGCATGCGCCCCCAGCTCGGCATTGGCGGCTGCGTGCCAAGCCCGACATAAGACAGGGCGGCTTCGGCGAGGATGCCGAGCGCGAACTGGATGGTTCCTTGCACCAGCAGCAGGTTGGCGATGTTGGGAAGGATGTGCTCGATGGTGATGCGCGTCTTGTTCTTGCCGGCGGCACGCGCGGCCAAAATGTATTCGCGCGGCCAGATCGACAGTGCTCCGGCACGAGCGACACGCGCAAAGACCGGGATGTTGAAGATGCCGATGGCTATGATGGCATTGACCGCGCTCGGGCCAAAGACCGCGGTGATCATGATCGCGGAGAGGAGTGCGGGAAAGGCAAAGACAACGTCGTTGAAGCGCATCAGCGCCTCATCGATCCACCCACCGCGCGCCGCGGCCCAACAGCCGAGCGGCACCCCGATGCCCATGCCGATGACAACTGCAACCAAGGCGACGGCGATCGAATTGCGGGCGCCGAGCATGATCATCGACAGCACGTCGCGGCCGAAATGGTCGGTGCCGAACCAATGCGCTGCGGATGGCGGTTGCATCCGGTCTGCAACGATCAGCCTGGTAACGTCAAAGGGCGTCCAGAAGAACGATACCAGCGCCATGCCCGCAACGACCAGGGTGATGAACAGGCCGATGACGAAGGAGCGGTTGGCAAGTGCCCGGCCGACGAGGTCGCCGAAGGTCTCTTCGCGGTGCGGGGCAGCATCGCTCATTGCCGCGTCCTCAGACGTGGATCGACCACCGCGTATGAGAGGTCGACGAGCAGGTTGACCACGACCACGGCTGCCACGAGCAGCATCACCACGCTTTCAACCACGATCAGGTCGCGTTGGGTGATCGCCTGGAAGACCAGCCGGCCGAGGCCGGGCAGGTAGAAGACGTTTTCGATGATGATGGTGCCGGCGAGCAGGAAGGCGAACTGCAGACCCATGATGGTGAGCACCGGGATCATGGCGTTGCGCAGCGCATGCCGCCACAGCACCGCGCGCATCGGCATGCCCTTGGCGCGGGCGGTACGGATATAGTCTTCGCTCAGAACCTCGATCAAGGCGGCACGTGTGACGCGAGCCAGAATGGCAGCCTGCGGCAAGGCAAGGGCCATTGCCGGCAGGATCAGAGCCTTCAACGCCGGCCAGACGCCATTGCCCCAGCCGGGAAAGCCGCCCGCGGGTACCAGTCTGAGCCAGACGGCGAAGACATAGACGAGCAGCAGCGCGAACCAGAAGTTCGGCATTGCCACTCCGACCTGTGCCACGGCCATGGCGGCCGTGTCTGCGGCCTTGCCGCGACGTGCGGCGGCAAACAGCCCAACAGGAATGGCGATCAGCGTGGACAGGGTGAGCGCAATGATGGCGAGCGGAAAGGAAACGACCAGGCGCTCCTTGATCAGGTCGATCACAGGCACGGAGTAGGTGTAGGACTTGCCGAAGTCGAGTGACAGCAAACCGCCGGCCCAGGTGAGATAGCGCACGACCAACGGCTGATTGAGGCCCATCTGGTCGCGCAAGAGCTCGACCTGAGCGTCGCTGGCATTCATGCCCAGCATCAGCCGCGCCGGATCGCCTGGGACAACCTCAAGCATCAAGAACACTACGACGGAAGCGACGCCCAGGGTCACCATTCCGATCAGCAGGCGTTTGAGCAAGTAGGCTGTCATCAATCGCAAACTGCCCGAGAAAATGCCGCTCCGAAAGCTTGCGAGAGTTGCGGAGCAGCGCAGTTCACAGAACTCTTGCACGGCCGCGTGAAGCGCACCTTATTTGCGTAAGGGATCATGCCGAAATCGCGAGTGCCTAAGTCTCAATCAGCCCACTTCACCTTGGTCAGGTCATTGGCCTGGATGGGCGAATTCTCCCACAGACCCTCGACCTTGGCGTCCCAGATGCCAACCTTAGGCAGCTCGAAGAGGAAGCCATTGACGGCGTCGTCGGCAAGAATCGTCTGAGCCTGCTTGTAAAGCTCGGTACGCTTCGTCTCGTCCGAGGTCAGGTTGAGCTCGTCGATAACCTTGTTGAAGGCGGGGTTGTCGTAATTGAAGTAATAGTCCTTGCGAGCGTAGATATCGATGTCGTTGGGCTCGGTGTGCGAGACGATCGACAGGTCGTAGTCCTTGTCGGTGAACACCTGCTTGAGCCAATCGGCCCACTCGACAGGAATGATCTGCAGGTCGACGCCAATCTCGCGCAGCTGCGAGGCGATGATCTCGCCGCCCTGGCGGGCATAGCCGACCGGCGGCAGTTTCAACGTAGCCTTGAAGCCGTCGGGAAGGCCCGCTTCCTTGAGCAGTTCCTTGGCCTTGGCGAGGTCATGCGGATAAGTACCGGTCAAGTCGACATAGGCCGGGTTATGTGGGGCAAAATGCGAGCCGATCGGCGTGCCGAGGCCGCCAGTGGCGCCATCGATGAGCGCCTTGCGGTCGATGGCATGCGCGATTGCCTGACGCACCTTGAGTTTGTCGAAGGGCGGGCGCTTGTTGTTGGTGGCGAGCACCGTTTCGCCTTCGGTCGTGCCGATGACGACCTTGAAGCGCGGGTCGGCCTTGACCTGGGCGAGCGCATCGCCGAGCGCGAAATTGGGCAGCGCCTGCACGTCGCCGGACAGCAAAGCAGGGATCGCTGCGGCCGCATCCGGGATGATGCGGAATTCGGCCTTGTCGAGCGCGATAGGATCGCCCCAGTAACCATCGGCCTTGACCAGCGTGATCGACGAGCCCTTGGCCCAGTTCTGGAACTTGAACGGGCCGGTGCCGATGGGCTTTTCCTTGTTGGTGTCGGCGCTATCGGGCGCCACGATCACCGCGTCGCCCCAGCCGAGATTGTACAGGAACGAGCCGAGCGGGTTCTTCAGCGTCACCTTGACGGTGCTTGGGTCGACGACCTCCACGGTGTCGATCGCCGCAAACAGGCCCTTTTGCGCATTGACCGAGTTTTCGCCGCGAGCGCGGTCGAGCGAGAACTTCACGTCCGAAGCGTCAAAGTCGCTGCCGTCGTGGAATTTCACGCCGGTGTGCAGCTTGAACGTATAGACCTTGCCGTCGTCGGAAATGGTCCAGCTCTCGGCGAGATCAGGTAGCACCTCGCCGCGCGAGCCGATGCGGGTCAGGCCCTCGAAGACATTGGCATAAAGCACTTCGTCGATGGCGGCTGCCGCACCTGCTGTCGGGTCGAGATGAGGCGGTTCAAGTGGCATGCCGAGCACCAGGTCGGTGCGGGCGGCCATTGCGGCGGTGCTGGATGCCAAGGCAAATGCCGCGGCCGTCACGACGGTTTTCCAATGCTTCATTCTCAACTCTCCCCGCTCAACTTCGACGTGCCGGATAGAAGCGCTATTTTCCGGCCGAGTAAATCAAGTTTGTTGCAACTGCAGCGGTGCTGCCGAAATGAATTTCCTAACCGGTCGAGCTAGCGTTGCTTGTCCGTTCAGCCGTTGAACTGGCCGCGCAGCAATATGTCGAGGCCGATTGCCATGACCTTTGCCGATTGCACCATGTCGTCGATGCCAACCCACTCGTCAGGCCGGTGGGCGAGGTCGAGAATACCTGGGCCGTAAGCGATACAATCGTACAAATGGCCTATTCGGGCGACATGTTTCTGGTCGTAGGTTCCGGGCGAGATGACATATTCCGGCTCCTTGCCGAAAATCTCGCGAATGCCCTTGGCGACTGCAGACGCTACCGGCGCATCGCGCTCGGTCATCAACGGCTGCACCTCCATGATGTCGTGAATCTCGTAGTCGAATTTCTTGCGCTCGCGCTTCAGGCGCTCGAGAATGCTGGTCACCTCGCCCTTCACGTCAACGATGTTTTCTTCGAGCAAGAAGCGACGGTCGATGGTCAGCCGGCACGAATCGGGCACGTTGGGCGAGGGCAGACCCGGGCGGAAATCGTCGGTCTGTCCGCCATGGATCGAATTGATGTTCATGGTCGATCGCCGCGCACCCTCAGGCACGACCGGCATCCGCGTCGTCTTGCGGTCGAGTGCGGGAAACAACTCTCGCTCGAAGGCCTCCAGCACCGCGCCCATGTGGCGCACCGCGCAATCGCCGAGGAAGGGCATCGAGCCGTGTGCGATCTCGCCCTTGGTTTCGATCTCGGCCCACCAGACGCCACGATGGCCAAGGCAGATGCGATCCTTGTTGAGTGGTTCGGGGATGATGACGTGGTCGACCTTGGGTTTCGAGAAATAGCCCTTGCCTGCGAGATAGGCGACGCCGCCGAAACCGCCGGATTCTTCGTCGACTGTGCCAGAAATCTCGATGGCACCGGGAAAGTCGGGGTTCACGTCCATGAAGGCTTCGGCGGCAATGATCGAGGCGGCGAGTCCGCCTTTCATGTCGCAAGCGCCACGGCCATAGACACGACCGTCGCGGATGATGCCGGCAAACGGATCGACCGACCAGCCTTCGCCCGCCTCCACGACATCTATGTGTGAGTTGAAATGCACAGTCTGGCCCCGCGACCTGCCATCGAAACGGGCGACGACGTTGATACGCGGATAGCGGTCCGTGTCGCCAGGCGTGCCCTCGGCGCGTATGTATTCAATGCCGAAACCGCGCTTGGCCAGCCGCTCACCGAGGAATTCGGCGCAAGGACGATAGGCATCTCCAGGCGGATTGATGGTCGGAAAGCGGATCAGCTGTGCCGTCAGTTCGGCCAGTTCTTCACGCCGGTCGTCTATGGTCTTGAAAAGCTTGTCATACATGCGGTGGACACGATTCACTTCTGCCCCGGATCGACCGCCAGTCTTGCGCATCCGTCCATCCGTGTCGAGCGCGCAGGCCGTCCGCTTTCGGGCAGCCTGCGAGACCCGATCCGATCAGGGGCGAACGGCGGTGACTTCGATTTCGACCAGCCAGCCCGGAGCGGCAAGGGCGGCAACCTGCATCACCGAACGCGACGGCAGGTTGGGCTGCTCCTTGGTGCCGAAGAACTTGACGTAGCCCTCCATGAAGCCGGCAAAATCCATCTTGCCGCCCTTTTCAGGGTCGCCAACGAGGAAGACCTGCATCTTGATCACGTCACCCATCTTGAGGCCGAGACCGTCGAGTGTCTTTTCGATGGACTTGAACACCGTTTCCGTCTGGGTCTTGGTGTTGCCATAGGCTGCGATGCTGCCTTTTTCAGCCTTCTCGTCGATGACCGAAGGTACTGCGCCGCTGACATAGACAGTCGTCTTGCCAGCCGGCACTTCGACGGCCTGGGCTATCGGGAAGTCGGAATTCGGAATCCTGTGGCGCACGACGTCTTGGGCCATCGCGCTGCAGGTGACGAAAAGGCCGGCCACAAGCGTGGCGGCGCCGATCCGCATCTTTGTCATCTTCTACTCCTTCTTTGCCGCATGGGATTGGTGCGGCCGGCAGCAAGTGCCGGCCGCGACGGTGCTTAGGGCAATCGCTCCAAGCCGTTGGATTCGTGCATCATTGCCATTCGACGAGGATGTGTCAGCGTGCGCCGGCGACGTCTTCCGCCGTCACCGCATCCTTGTAGTCGTTGCCGAAATTGGTCCGGACATAATTCACGACCGCGGCCACCTGGTCGTCGCTCATCATACTGCCGACCGGGGGCATGCCTTTTTGGCCATGCACGATGACGTAGATGGGATAGCCTCCGGATTCCAGGTTCGCGTTCTTGGCGAGTGCCGGGTACTTGCCGGCGCCAACCGCACCTTGTCCCTTGTCCATGTGGCAGGCCTGGCAGACGTTGGTATAAAGTTCCTGGCCTGTCTTTTCAGAAAACTTGTCACCGTCGCTGAAGGTCGCGCCCGCCGAGTCTGCGAGGGCTCCGGCGGCCGAGTATGCAGTGAAGAACGCTGTGGCGGCGATGAGGCCGAGTGAACGCTTGGATTGCTGGGTCATGTCGACATGCCTTGCGATAACGAGGGTTGAGGGATGGACGGACATCTCCGTCATCCCGTCACGACGCGCTGATGCAGCCTGGTGATCGCATCGAGCGACGACAGGATCGCGCCCTCCATCCACGCAGGGATGTAAGAGGCGTGCTCGCCAGCGAGCACGATGCGGCCATCGATCTGGCAGAGATTGTCGTAGTGCTCCTTGCGTGCTTCCTCGGTCCAGTCGCCGGCGCAGCCAAGCGTGAAGGGCGAGCGGTGCCAGGCCATCGAGATGCCGTTCTCGAACTCGTCCTTGTATTGCGGATGGATCATCGTGCCATATTCGACGGCGCGCCTGACGCGCTCTTCCGGTACCATTGAGGTGAACTCGTAGGAGTGCGGACCGTTCCAGGTGTAGGCGCCGAGCAATACGCCCTTGCCGTTGGTGTTGAAACTGGTGCTCGGATACGAAATCTGGGTGATTGGCAGGTCCGTATAGCTGACACCGCCAAAGATCAGTTCGTCCTGCTCCCAGAAACGGCGCTTGAATTGCAGGCCGACCTTTACCGATGAGGCGTATGGCACGGCCTCGATCGCAGCCTGCATCGGGGCGCCGACATTGATCTCAATCTGGCTGAGAATGGTCAGCGGGATGGTGCAGATGCACCAGTCGGCTTTCTCTTCCTTCATTGCGCCGGGATTGGTCACGTCCTCATAGGTGACGGTGACACCCTTGTCGTCCTGATGGATCTTGGAGACCTTGGAATTGTAGGTGATGAGGTCGCCGACTTCCTTGGTGAATGCCTTGCCGATCATGTCGATGCCGCCGACCGGTTGGAACATGGTCGTCTGGAACTCATAGAGCGAGAAATTGGCGAGGCTACCCCACAGGCCTGAACTCAAGATGTCGGCAAGCGCGATAGGCTCGCTCGGAACTGGCGCGCCGCCCAGGCCGCCACCGGGGTCCTGGGCAAAGCCGCGGAATTCAGAGGTCGCGACACTCTTGGTATAGGCATAGTCCTTGTCGAGCGCGCCCCAGGAGCGCAGCGCCTCGACCAACATCTCCTGGTCTTCCTTGGTGACGCCGCCTTCGAGCTTGCCGGTGTGGGCAATCTTGGCCAGCAATTCCGAGACATGGCCCTGGAAGTCGATCTTGATGTCGCGGACACGCTGCGGCTTGCCGCCGAACGCCTTGGACGAATGCAAAAAGGCGTTGTGGTTAAGCTGCTGGAATGGCTCGAGGGTGACACCGAGGCGACGGCAATAGGCCAATAGGCCGTTATGATGGTAGGGAATGCGCCACGGGCCGGGATTGATGTAGAGGCCTTCATCGAATTCGCACTTCTGCGTCGCCCCACCAAGCTCGGTGTAGGTGTCGCCGCCGCGCAGCGTCCAGTTTCGCCCACCTGACCTCTTGTTGTATTCGAGGATCTTTACCTTGTAGCCGACCTGGCGAAGCTCGAGTGCGGCCGTCATGCCAGCCAGGCCCGCACCCAAGATCAGCACGGTTGCGCCCTTTGGGTCACCCTCTAGCTTGACCGGCCCCTTGTAGCCTGACTCAACCGCGAGACCGAGGCTGGTCATCGCCTGATACATCGCCGCTGTACCGGCCGTCAGGCCGATCAACGACAGCAGGTTTCGCCTGCTCATACCGGTAAAATACTGGGATTGTTGCATGATTTTCGATCCTCCGGGCGACGGTCCGCTCACGGCCGCACGTTGTCGCTCTGGAGCACCATGGAACGTAGCTCCAGCTGCACGAGCTAACCTATGCCCGAGAGGGGGCAAGTCAACTGGGCCAGAGCGGAGGACGCGGGGAGGTGGTTTGGGCCACTTTGAAGCCGGCGAAATGCCGTTTCCATCACAGGTGGTGTATGCGCGCGGGTTTAAGCTTACACGTTCAATTTACCAGCCGTGCATCTTTTCATGATCCCATCCTGATTTGGGCGGGCATAGGTTTCCTCATTGGGGAGTGTAGGAAAGAATGCACAAAGCGCTCTTCATCGCCGCGACATTGGCCTTCGCCCGTGTCCCCTCCGCAGCATTCGCCGATGCCCTTGTCGCAAGGATCAACGTCTCGACGCAGACCATGACCGTCGGTCGCGTGCTCCACCAGTGGCCGGTATCGACGGCACGCAGAGGATACGTCACGCCGCGCGGCAGTTGGCGGCCCAAGCGGCTCAGCCGAATGTGGTACTCGAGCAAATACGAAAACTCGCCGATGCCCTATTCGGTCTTCTACTATGGTGGCTACGCGATCCACGGCACCGGCGCAGTCAAGCAGCTCGGCCGCCCGGCATCGCATGGTTGCGTACGGTTGCGGATCGCCAACGCCGCCGCATTCTACGCGCTGGTCAAGGAAGTTGGACCTAGCAAGACGCGAATCGTGGTCACTAAATAGCAGGGCGGTCACTCATCCACTTGCTCGCCGAGTGTGCTTTTGGTCGCGATCGCTTCCTCATTTCCGCTTTTCAAGTGACGCAACGGCAATTCTGTTGCGGATTTGTATCACTTCAGCGGTGAAACGCGGCTCGCAAGCAGCAGGAAGGGTTGTAAATCATACCCGGAGACTAAAGCCGCTGCTAATGTACCCAGGCTTGTTGATGGCAGTTTCATACCGCTGGCTTGAGTGCCGCATATGGCAAACCGCCCAGCTATTTTGTTGCTGATCTGAATTGTTAGACGGGGTGACGGGCATAGGAAAAACCGGGGAGTGGGGATTCCCCGGTTTTTCTACATCTGGTGGCACCTTAGCCGTTCGAACCAAGTTCCTTTCCATGCATAGATAAATTTTGCCGTAGACTGCCAATTCAGGGCATTTCCTTTCAGCCGGTGCCTCGGTAGGACTCGTCCTCAGGGAGTTCGCCGGATGAAGTCAGAACCGCAGGTAGCGCTTTCGGAGCCGGTATCCGACGAGGTCCGCAAGACCACCTGCTACATGTGCGCGTGCCGCTGCGGCATCGATGTCCACATCAAGGACGGCAAGGTCCGCTACATCGAAGGCAACCGCGACCACCCAGTCAATCGCGGCGTCCTGTGCGCCAAGGGCTCGGCCGGCATCATGCAGCATTACGCCCCAGCACGGCTCAAGGCCCCGCTGCTCAGGACCGGGCCGCGCGGTTCGGGCGAATTCAAGGAGATTTCCTGGGACGAGGCGCTGGCGCTCGCCACCGGCTGGCTCGACGGCGTCCGTCAGGCCGATCCGAAGAAGCTTGCCTTTTTCACCGGGCGCGACCAGTCGCAGTCGCTGACCGGCTTCTGGGCGCAGCAGTTCGGCACGCCTAACTATGCGGCGCATGGCGGCTTTTGCTCCGTCAACATGGCGGCCGGTGGCATCATGACGATCGGCGGCGCGTTCTGGGAGTTCGGTGCGCCCGATTGGGACCGGACAAAGCTGTTCGTGATGTTCGGCGTTGCCGAGGATCACGATTCCAACCCGATCAAGATCGGCATCTCGAAGCTCAAGAAGCGCGGCGCTCGCTTCGTGTCGGTCAATCCGGTGCGCACCGGCTATTCGTCCGTCGCCGACAACTGGATCGGCATACGTCCGGGAACCGATGGCCTGCTGATCCTCGCGGTCGTGCACGAACTGCTCAAGGCGCGAAAGATCGATGTGGACTACATCGTGCGCTATTCCAATGCGACCTGGCTGGTTGTCGATGCGCCGGGCTCCGCCGAGCACGGGCTTTTCGCGCGCGATGAAAACGGAAAGCCGCAGGTCTTCGAAACCGTGACCGAACATGTCGTGCCTCTCGGAACGAAAGGCGCGCGCCCAGCACTTTCAGGCCGTGTCGAGTTGCCGGATGGCCGCTTCGCCGTACCGGCATTCCAGTTGCTCGCCGAAAAGTATCTCGACCCCCAATATGCACCTGAGGCAGTTGCCCAGGAGACAGGTGTATCCGCCGACGTGATCCGCGGCCTCGCCGCCGAGATCGCGCGTGTAGCCTTCGAAGAGGCAATCAGGATCGACCAGCCCTGGACCGACATGAACGGCGAGCGCCACGAGGCATTCGTCGGGCGGCCTGTGTCGTTTCACGCCATGCGCGGGCTTTCGGCTCACTCCAACGGGTTCCAGACGGCGCGCGCCCTGCACATGCTGCAAGTGCTAATTGGTGCTGTCGATTGCCCCGGTGCCTTCCGCTTCGAGCCGCCATACCCCAAACCTGTCGAGGCGCATCCGACGCCGCACGGCAAGGCTGAGCACTTTGGATCCAACAAGCCGCTTTCGGGCCCGCATCTCGGTTTTCCCAGAGGACCGGAGGACCTGCTGATCGACGCCCAAGGCCAGCCGATGCGCATCGACAAGGCGTTTTCCTGGGATGCGCCGATTTCGGCCCACGGGCTGATGCACATGGTGATCGCCAACGCGCATGCCGGCGACCCGTATTCGATCGACCTGATGTTCCTCTACATGGCCAACATGGCCTGGAACTCGTCGATGAACACGGCCGGCGTCATCAAGATGCTGGAAGACAAGGACCCGGCTACTGGCGAGTACCGCATCCCCAAGATCATCTATTCCGATGCCTATTCCTCCGAGATGGTGGCATATGCCGACCTCGTGCTGCCGGACACAACTTATCTCGAACGTCACGACTGCATCTCGCTGCTCGACCGGCCGATTTCCGAGCCGGACGCGGTCCAGGATGCCATCCGCTGGCCCGTAGTCGAGCCCGACCGCGACGTGCGCGGCTTCCAGAGCGTGCTGCTGGATCTCGGTGCGAGGCTACGGCTGCCGGGCTTCGCCGACAATCATGGCAAGGCGCTCTACAAAGACTATGCCGACTACATCGTTCGCCACGAACGCAGGCCCGGCATCGGCCCGCTAGCAGGTTTCCGCGGCAGCGATGGCACTCGCACGGGTCGCGGCGCGGCCAACCCAGACCAGCTCAAGCGCTATATCGAAAACGGCTCGTTCTTTTCGGCGCATATTCCGCTCGAAGCGCAGTTCTTCAAGCACGCCAACAAGGCCTACCAGGATTTTGCCGTGCGCATGGGCTTTTTCGACGAGCCTAAGCCGGTGACATTCCAGCTCTATCAGGAATCGCTGCAGAAATTCCGGCTTTCGGCCGAGGGACGGCGCGAGCCGGTGGCGCCTGAGACGCATCGCGAGCGCATCCTCGCCACCTTCGACCCGCTGCCGATGTGGTATCGACCGTTCGAGGAAGCGGCCGTCAGCCGCGAGGAATATCCCTATCACGCCATCACCCAGCGCCCGGCAGCGATGTACCACTCCTGGGGCTCGATGAACGCCTGGCTCAGGCAGATCCATACCAAGAACCCGCTCTATGTGCCGGGGCCGATCTGTGACGAGATCGGGCTTGTCGACGGTGACTGGGTCTGGGTGATTTCGCACCATGGGCGCATCAAAGTCGAGATAGCGCGCATGGAGGCGGTCAATTCCAGCACCATCTGGACCTGGAACGCGATCGGGAAACGCGAAGGCGCCTGGGCGCTCGACGAGGATGCACCCGAAGCCAAAAAAGGCTTTCTGATGAATCACTTGATCCACGAACTTCTACCGCCCAAGGGCGACGGAATGCGCTGGTCGAATTCCGATCCGATCACCGGCCAGGCTGCCTGGTATGACCTGCGCGTGCGTATCGAGAAGGCCGAGCCGGCTGTTGTCAGCGAGCCGCATTTCCCCGCTGTTGCACAGCCTGGCGAAGCGCTGCCCCATGTCGAAGAATTGCGATACGGCCAGGAGTGGGCGAAATGACCAGCCTGCCTTCGCTGCCGACACCGAAGAAGCTCGGGCTTGTGATCGACCTCGACGTTTGCGTCGGTTGTCATGCCTGCGTCATCAGCTGCAAGGAATGGAATACCGGAGGCTATGGTGCCGCGCTGTCCGACCAGCAACCCTATGGCGCTGATGTCTCCGGTACCTTCCTCAACCGGATCCACACCTTCGAGGTCGTGCCTGAAGGCGGTCAGGTAATTGGCGAGGCGGGCGACGCGCGCATCGTGCATTTCCCGAAATCCTGCCTGCATTGCGAGGATGCGCCGTGTGTCACCGTCTGTCCTACGGGCGCTTCCTACAAGCGCGCCGAAGACGGCATCGTGCTGGTCGACGAGAGCAAATGCATCGGCTGCGGGCTGTGCGCCTGGTCCTGCGCTTACGGTGCGCGCGAGATGGACCTTGCCGCCGGCGTGATGAAGAAATGCACGCTGTGCGTCGACCGCATCTACAACGAGACGCTGAAGGAAATCGACCGCGTTCCGTCCTGCGTCCGCACGTGCCCCGCCAATGCCCGGCACTATGGCGACCTCGGCGATCCGACTTCAGATGTCTCGCGCATGGTGGCTGAGCGCGGCGGCTACGATCTCATGCCGGAGCAGGGCACGCGCCCAACTAACAAGTACCTGCCTCCGCGGCCGCGCAAGCCATTAGCTGCGAGTGCCGGCTCGGCGGTGCTCGCTGAAAACACTGACGGTGCCAAGGGCTTCTTTGCCTGGCTCGACGGCATGCTGGACCGAATCTGAAATATGCATCCTGCTCCTTCCATCATTTTGTTCACCACGCTTTCGGGACTCGGCTATGGCCTTGCAGCAGTGCTCGGGCTTGGCCTGCTTGACGCATCGACGTTGTCGGCGAAACTCGCGCATGTCGCTGCGCTTGTGATGATCGCAGGCGGGCTGTTGTCTTCCACGCTGCATCTCGGCAATCCGCAGCGCGCCTGGAGGGCACTGTCGCAATGGCGCTCAAGCTGGCTGTCGCGCGAAGGCGTTATGGCCATGGCGACCTTCGTGCCGTTGACGATATCGGCATGGTTCGCGGTGATCGAGGGGCGTTACCTGCCCGTTGTTGGGCTGGTTGGCGCCGTCATGTGCGGTGCCACCGTTTATTGCACGGCTATGATCTACGCTTCGCTGCGCTCGATCCAGGCCTGGAACACCGGACTTACACCAATTTGCTACCTGCTTTTCTCGGCTGCAGGCGGGCTGCTGCTCTCGACCGTCGTTGCCGTTATCTCTGGAAGTAGCAGCGATTTATGTGCGGTACTTGCGCTTGTTGCGGTCATTGCTGCGTGGGCAGCGAAAAGCGCCTGGTGGAAGCGGCTGCGCACGCTGGTGCCGCTGTCAACGCCTGAGAGTGCAACCGGTCTCGGAAACATCGGCCATGTCAGGCTGTTTGAGCGGCCGCATATGAACGACAACTACCTGACGCGCGAAATGGGTTTCAAGATTGCCCGCAAGCACGCGCTGAAGCTCTCGAAAATGGCAATCCTGCTGGGCGGGGTGGTGCCGGTCGCGCTGATGCTGGTTGTTATTCTCGGCGGCAGCACGACCGCTATGCTGGCCGCCGTGTTGGCGGTCTTGCTCTACGCATGCGGCCTGGTAGTCGAGCGCTGGCTGTTCTTCGCCGAAGCCCGTCATGCGGTGATGAATTACTACGGCGACTGAGGACGATCTCAGGAATCGGCGGCCAGCTTGCCGGCGGCGTTGACCTTGCGGCGCCTGCCATGGGACAGGTTCCAACGCTTGTGGAACCACATCCACTGGCCGGGGTCTTCGCGGATCCAGCGCTCCACCGTGTCGTTGAGCATCTGGGTGGTCGCCTGAACGTCCACGGTACCGTCTTCACGGCGCGGCAGCGTCAGCTTCTCTTCCACCGACAGCCGATAGCGGTTGCCGGGCAGCCTGACGCAGTGGGCCGGGTAGACGTCGCACTCGTAGTGGCGCGCGAGCATGGCAAGCACCGGATTGGTCTCGCATTCGCGGCCGAAAAATGTCGTGCGCAGGCCGCGGTTGAACTTCTGGTCGACGAGCACGCCGACATTGCCGCCCCGGTCGAGAATACCTGCCAGTGCAAAGGACGCGCCACGTTGCGATGCCAACAGGTCGCCCATGTTCGAGCTGCGCGTCGAGAAGATGTATTCGGCGAGGTAGGGGTTGTTCGGCGGGCGAAACAGCGCGGTGATCTTCATGCCGAATGTGGCGGCAGCGATCGGCAGCAGTTCGAAATTGCCAAGGTGTGCGGTGAAGACGATGTGCGGCCTGTCCTCTCCAGCGATCTTGACGAAGTGGTCGATACCGGAAACCTCGATGCGGCCGGGCGTGGTTGCCTGCGGATCGTAATCGAAGATCTGCTCAAGGAAGATGTATTCAGCGCCGAGCCGGCCCATATTGCCCCACATGTCGAGGGCGATGGCTTCGATTTCGGCGTCGGTTTTCTCGGGATAGGCGTTGCGCAAGTTGGTCAGTGCGACCCGGTGACGGCCGAACCAGGGGCCGACGGTGCGCGCGGCGCGATCGGCGAAGTTCAGTCCTTTGTCGACCGGCAGCAGGCGCAGCAGCTTGAGCGCCACCAGTGCAACCTGGGCGACCAGCCAATAGTTGAGCATGCGCAGGCGCCCCATGATCTTCATGACCGTGGGGTTGGGAATCTTGCTGGCCTTCTTGCGGGGCAATTCGGGAAAATCCTCAGTCGATGCGGAGGATGATCTTGCCGAACACGTCGCGACCTTCCATCCGCTTCAGCGCGGTGTCGATGGAGCTGAAGTCGACTTCGGTGTCGATGATCGGCTTGACAAGTCCGGCGGCCATCTTCTGCATGGCGTCGGCCATGTTTTCCATGCGGCAGCCAAAGGAGCCAAGCAGCTTGAGCTGTTGCTGGAACAGCATCATCAGGTTGATTTCGGTCGAAACGCCAGATGTCGAGCCGCAGGTGACGAGGCGGCCACCACGCTTGAGGCTGAACATGGAGCCTGCCCACGTGTCCTTGCCGACATGTTCGAACACCACGTCGACACCCTTCTTTTTCGTCAGCTTGCGCACGACGCCTTCGAAGCGGTCTTCGCGGTAGTTGATGACATGATCGGCGCCAAGCGCCTTGGCCTTTTCGATCTTGTCGTTGGAACCGACAGTCGTAATGACGGTGCAGCCCAACTTCTTGGCGAGCTGGATCGCCGCCGAGCCGATGCCCGAACCGCCGGCATGAATCAGGATCGTCTCGCCCGGCTCAAGCTTGGCGTTGTCGAACAGCATGTGTTCGACGGTGCCGAAGGTAACGGGAGCAACCGCAGCTCCGATGGCGTCGACGCCGGGAGGTGCCGGAACAAGCAGGCGCGCCGGCAGGTTGATCTTTTCCTGGGCGAAGCCGTCGAGATGGAAGCCGTGCACGCCGGAGACGTGCTCGCACAGATTGTCGCGGCCTTCGCGGCAAGGGCGGCACAGGCCGCAGGTGCGGGCGCCGTAGATCGATACGAGCTGACCGGGCGCAAGGCCGGTCACGCCGGGGCCGACTTCGTCGACTTCGCCGGAGGCTTCCGCGCCGACAATGAGCGGCAACTTGCGCTTGGCGAATGCCATGCCGCGCCAGCCCCAGACGTCGATGTGGTTGAGCGCCACGGCCTTGATGCGCAGCGTGACTTCGCCAAGGCCGGGAGGCGGGGGCGGGGCGATGTCCACCTGCTCGAGCCGGCGGTCCTCGACGAGCTGCAATGCGCGCATGATGTCGCTAAGTCCTTGTATCTACGATGATGCGCGTCCCTTTCATCTGCAAGGGACGCGAAAGCACCTCTAATCGGCGCATGGAACCACGACAACCGTTTCCGATTTCGAGGTCATGCACCCAGAACGTTGAAAGGGTCGCTTAGACCGGTTCCCGCGCCATGACAAGGCAGGTGTTCTGGCCGCCGAAGCCGAAAGAATTGGAAAGCACTGTGCGAACCTCTGCCTTGCGCTTCACATTCGGCACCACGTCGAGCTCGATCGAAGGATCGGGATTGTCGTAGTTGATCGTCGGGGGAATGACGCCCTCGCGCATGGTCATCAGCGAGAACGCGGCCTCGATGGCACCTGCCGCAGACAGCGTGTGGCCGATCATCGACTTGTTCGATGACACCGGAATCTTGCGGATGCGCTCGCCGAACACGGTCGAAAGCGACAGATGCTCCATCTTGTCGTTCTCGGGCGTCGAGGTGCCGTGGGCGTTGACGTAGTCGATCTCGTCCTCGGCCAGACCCGCATCGGCCAGCGCTGCCTTCACAGCGGCGATCGCCGGCGAGCCGTCTGGCTTGGAGCGCGTGCGGTGGAAGTCGTCGGCCTTTTCGCCGCAGCCGCGCAGGATGCCGAGAACTTCGGCACCACGGGCAAGCGCGCTTTCCAGGGATTCGAGCACTAGGGCTGCCGAACCTTCCGCAAGCACGAAGCCGTCGCGGTCCTTGGAGAAAGGCTTGGAGGCCTTTTCGGGCACATCGTTGTTGGTCGACAGCGCTGACAGCAGCGAAAACCGGATCAGTGCCTCGGCGGTCGCCGAACCGTCGGCGCCGATCGACAGCGCACGGTCGCATTCGCCGCGACGAATGGCCTCGACGCCGAGCTGGATGGCGGTGGCGCCCGATGCGCAAGCGGTCGAGGTTGTGATTGGCAGGCCGCGCGTGCCGAACCGGTCGGCGAGGCGGTCGGCGATCGAGCCGAACTGCGAGGTGTCGAACATGTCGAGCGAGTTCTGGCTGCGCGCTACTTTCAGCAGGCGTTCGGAGGCCGAGCCTTCGTCGTCGCCGGCATAAAGCGCGAAGCGGTCGCGCCAATCGAGTTCGACTGGCGGGGAGGCGAGGAACAGCGGGCCATCGAAATCGTCGGAGGCAAAACCGGCTTCCTCGACTGCTTCCTGTGCCGCCGTCTCGGCGAGTTCGTAGGTCAGCGCGCTGGCGCCCTTTGTGCTCGACGGCAGGAAATCGACCATACCAGAGATTTTGGTGTTGAGCAGGTCAATGGGGAAGCGGGTGATCGGATGGATGCCTGACTTGCCTGATGTCAGTGCTGCCCAATTATCGGCCTTGCCGACACCAAGCGAGGTGACGACACCGATGCCGGTTACGGCAACGACGGGCCTGCCGAGATGATCCTTAAGATTGGCCATGTTTTGTCCTGACACCCTTCAGCGCGGCGCGGAAACGAGCGCCATGCCTTCGAATTGGTGATAGCCGACCGCCGTTGCCAGAACATTCTCCGGCTTGCCAGCGAAAATCTTCTCGCCTTGTTCGAAGGCCGGGTAGCCGGCGCCACGGTCGACGGCGAGCGCTGCGAGCGCCACGGCGAACGGAAACTGCGCTTCCTTCATGTGCCCGGTCAGCGACGAAAGGGCGCGGGCCGCGATCGCCGGATTGGCGTCGAAGGCGGCCTTTTCAGCTGCGGTTGCGGCATGGGCGCCCGAGGCTCCCGAGACCGCCAGCAACTCGCCATCGGGCAAATCGGTCTTAGCCAGCAATTCGGCGATACCCGCTTCGAGCCCGCCGTTGCGGCGCCTGGCGCGGCTGGAAAGCACCGGGCTGAGCGTGGCATAGATCTTCTGGCCACGGGCTTCGGCATGGTCGCGCGATTCGAGCACGAGGAATGCACCGCCCGATCCGGTGACGACGCCGCCGCCTTCCGAGCCCTGGCGCTGCCACACCGGCTTCCACGGCCCGCGATGCAGGTAGCCGGCCAGTTCGTAGCCGAGCAGCATGTCGGAATGTTCGGTCTGGAACGCGCCGCCAACCAGCACATGCGTCGACTGGCCGGAGCGGATACGCGCGACCGCGGTCTCAATGGCCGAAACGCCTGCACCTTCCTCGCCCATGAAGGTGCGGGAAGAGCCGGTGACCTTGTGGACGATCGAGATGTTGCCGGCGAGCAGGTTGGAAAGCTGCGCCAGAAACAGCGTCGGCCTGAGTTCAGTGGTCAGCTTTTCGTTGAGCAGCACATCGCGGTCGGTGCGGTTTTCAGATGCCGCCAGCACACCGGCGTCGACCGCTTCGTCACGCTCGCCGCCGCCTGCCGCCACGACCATGTCCATGGTCGCGCTGAGTTCGTCATTGCCCTTGATGCCGGCGTCATCGAGCGCCATGCCCGCTGTATAGGTGCCCAGCCGCTGCCAGGTTTCCATCTGGCGCTGGTCGCCGCGCTTGGCGATCTGCAGGCTCCAGTCGATCTGCGGCAGGGGATGGATGGCATAGGGGGGGAAGCGTTCGGCATCGATCACCGGGGTTGTGCCCGGTGCGGTCAGCTTGTCCCAATGGGCAGCGCCGCCTTCTCCAAGGGAGGAGACGAGGCCGATGCCTGTGATGACGACGTCGCGATTGGCCATGGGTGGCTTCAGCGTTCTCAGGCGTTCTTTGCCGCGACGAGCGCGTCGATCTTGGCGCAAAGGTTCTTCATGACGAAGTATTCGTCAGTCGAGGCCTTGCCGTCGTTGACTTCCTGCGTCCACTTCTCGAGCGGCACCTTGATGCCGAATTCCTTGTCGATCGCAAAGACGATGTCCAGGAAATCGAGGCTGTCGATGCCCAGATCGTCGATGGTGTGGCTCTCGGGCGTAATGGTGTCGATGTCGATCTCGCTGGTCTCGGCAATGATCTTGGCGACTTTCTCGAAGGTCGTGGACACGGTTTTTCCTTTGATGAGGGCGATCATGAATCCAGGACAGATTCTACGCACATAGTTTTGAGGGGCTGTCTAATCGGTTTTTCCAGACAGGAAAAGGCCAAATCCTGCGCCTTCGCGGCGAGGGGCGGCACCGCACCTTGGGGAAAGTAGGTGAAGTGCGCCCTAGAAGACGATGCGGCCGAGCACATGCAGCCTTTCTCCTTGCAGGCCAACGATCAGCGCTTCGCCTTCGCGCGCCGTCGCGCCGGTCAGCGCCTGGATGTTCTCGAGGTGGGTCACCAACACGATGTTGTCGGAACCGGAATAGTTGCGAATGATGTCCATGACGGCCGCGACATCGGCCTCGGCGGTGGCTTCCGTAGGCTTGTCCAGTGCCGCCATCGGCTCGACCTTCTGGTCGTCGAAGGCGAGGCGAGCGGTTTCCAGAGTGCGACAGTAGCGGCTTGCCAGGATGCGCTCGACGGGCGCCGCGCGTGCGGCAAACAGCGCGCCGATCTTGCGCGCCTGCTGGCGGCCGCGATCGGACAGATTGAGCTGGGTCGCGCATTTGTCGATGTCGAAGTTGGGTGGCTCGACGGCACCGGTGGTCATGGCATTGCGCAGCAGTACGACATGACCGCCATTGCGCAGCAGCGCCCATCCGGCTTCGGTGGCTTGGGCGGGAAGTGCGCCTAACAACAGCATGATTGCAATGGTAATTCTGAGCATGAATGGTCCCAAACCGGCGATGCGGATATAGGGATGCCAAAGTCGATTGAAAGGCAAGGTGACGGCGAATGATGTTCGCCGGCGTCCGATCCCGTCGGATCCTGGCTTGATCGAGGTTGCACACGGGGCAATGCTTCGGCACGCCGATTCTCCCTTTCCCCAGAGCGCCAATGTCACCACTCGTTGAAACCGTGCTTTTCGTCTTCGGACTCGTGGCTTTGGGGTATCTGTCCGGCGTCACCGGCTACATGCGTACCGAGACCGGGGACGCGCTTTCCGAATTCGCCATCGGCGTGGCGCTGCCGCTGCTGTTGTTCCGCACCATGATCGGGGCCGATTTTCACGGCACCACGCCATGGGCGCTGTGGGCCACCTATTTCGCCGCCGTGATCGTGGCCTGGACTGTGGGGCACCTGGTGACTACGCGTTTGTTCGGGCGCGACGGTCAAGCGGGGGTTGTCGGGGGTGTTTCCTCTGCCTTTTCCAATCTCGTGCTGCTTGGCATTCCCTTCATGCTCGGCGTCTTTGGGCAGGAAGGGTTTGAGATCCTGTCGCTCATCATCTCGGTGCACCTGCCAACGATGATGATGGCCTCGATCATTCTGTTCCAACTGTTCGGGCCGCGCCGCAGCGAGCCAGTGCATCCGATTGAGATCATTCGTGATTTCCTTCGCAAGATCCTGACCAACCCGTTGATCATCGGTATCCTGGCCGGCCTCGCCTGGCGCGCAACCGGGCTGCCGCTGCCGGCGCTCGCCAATCGCTTCGTCGACGCGCTCGCAAACATCGCCGGACCGATCGCCTTGTTTGCGATGGGTCTCGGGCTCAGGAAATTCGGCATATCAGGCAACATCAAGCCGGCTTTGGCGCTTTCGGTGCTTAAATTGTTCCTGATGCCGGCCGTGGCATTGCTGTTTGCCTGGCTCCTTGGCCTGCCACCGCTCCCGGCAAAGGTCGCGGTGGCGGCAGCCAGCCTTCCCTCCGGCGTCAATTCCTACCTGATCGCCATCCAGTTCGGCACCGGCCAGGCACTGGCATCCAATCAGATGACGATTGCCACGGCTTGTGCCGTGGTGACGACCGCGTTCTGGCTGATGGTCGCGACCATGGTGTTTGGTTGACCCTGGACCAACGCATCTGTGCCATAATTCGGTTGATCGCTGCCCCAGCGGCACGTTACAAATTTTGCTGTGCGGATCGGACGTTCTGCCGGACGGTCCTTCGATGACATCACCATCAGTCCGCGTCCCGCAGACGCCACAACAGGAGGCGAAGCCATGCTTCAGAAAACCAGCCATTTCATGCGGCAGGCCAATCTCATCAACGGCGAGTGGGTGCAGGCAGATTCCGGCAAGACCATCGATGTGATCAATCCGGCGACAGGGCTCAAGATAGGCACCGTGCCGCGCTCCGGCGCGGCCGAAACGCGCCGCGCCATCGAGGCCGCCAATGAGGCGTTCAAGACCTATCGCAAGACCTCCGCTCTGGAGCGCTCCAAGTTGCTGCGCAAGCTCCATGACGCCATCATGGACAATCAGGACGCGCTGGCAGAGTTGCTCACCATTGAGCAGGGCAAGTCGCTGACCGAGTCCAAGGGTGAGATCGGCTCGTCGGCCGCCTATGTACTGTGGTTTGCCGAGGAAGCGCGCCGCACGTACGGTGATGTCGTGCCATCGCCCTGGGCCGATCGCCGCATTCTCGTCACCAAGGAACCGGTCGGAGTCATCGCCGCAATCACGCCGTGGAACTTCCCGTCCTCAATGCTGTCGCGCAAGCTCGGGCCGGCACTCGCCGCTGGCTGCACGGCTGTCGTCAAGCCTGCCTCGCAGACGCCATACTCGGGCCTGGCCTGGGGCGCGCTGTGCGAGGAAGTCGGCTTCCCCAAGGGCGTGGTCAACGTTTTGACCGGCTCGGCCGGCGAGATCGGCGACGAAATCTGCGCCAATCCGCTGGTCAAGAAGATCACCTTCACCGGCTCGACCGAAGTCGGCAAGCTGCTGATCGAAAAGTCGGCATCGACGGTCAAGAAGGTGTCGATGGAACTCGGTGGCAACGCGCCGTTCATCGTCTTCGACGACGCCGACCTCGACCGCGCGGTCGAAGGATCGATCACTGCGAAATACCGCAATTCCGGCCAGACCTGCGTTTGCACCAATCGCTTCTTCGTGCAGGCCGGCATCTACGACAGGTTTGTCGAGAGGTTCGCTGTCGCTTCAAGCAAGCTCAAGGTCGGTTCGGGTCTCGATGAGGGTGTGCAGCAGGGACCACTGATTGACGAAAAGGCTGTCGAAAAGGTCGAGGAGTTCATCTCCGACGCTACAGCCAAGGGTGGCAAGGTTGTCGCCGGCGGCAAGCGCCATGCGCTCGGCGGCTCGTTCTTCCAGCCGACGGTGATTGCCAATGCCACGCCTGAAATGAAGTTCATGAAGGAAGAAATCTTCGGGCCTGTCGCACCTGTCTTCCGATTCGAGACCGAGGAAGAGGCCATCGCGCTTGCCAACAACACCGAGTTCGGCCTCGCATCCTACTTCTATACCGGCAATCTCGGCCGTGCGTTCCGGGTCATGGAAGGGCTGAAGTACGGGATGGTCGGCGTCAACGAAGGCCTGATCACCACGCCTGAAGCGCCGTTCGGTGGCGTCAAGGAATCCGGCCTCGGGCGCGAAGGTGGGCACCAGGGTATCGAGGACTATCTCGATACCAAATATGTCTGCATCGGCGGCCTGGGCCTCTAGCGTCCAACCGATCGCCACTGGATGACAACGCGCGGCATTTCCGGTGCCGCGCGTTCTCTTCGTCGAGCTCTTCATAAGAAGAGTCCGAAAAGTCAGTCAAACAGCTGTTTCAGCAGCATTTTGAGCGCTTGGTGCTGCATGGTCTTTCGCTCCCGGAATGGCTTTCCTCGGTAGGCCGCGCCATGTTGGCGATCGATCAACCAGCACGTTGGGAAGGCGGAGCAGGGTGCATTCGTTGTTAGCAGGGTCGAGGAGGTCCAATTGGCATCACCATGGCGCATGATCGGCGGAGCTGTCGGCCTCGTTGCATTGGCGGTGGGCGTGTTGGCAGTGGTCTATCTGACCGCGCCGGCGACACCCGGGCCGGATCTTGCGCGCTCGAAGGCCTCAGCCAAGGGTGTGTTCACGGTCGCTATCGCGCCCGAGATGGGCGACATCAGGCAAGGTGAGCTCCATTCCTGGCTGGTGACCCTCAAGACGCGGAAAGGCGCCCCGGTCGAGGACGCCAAGATCATCGTTGGCGGCGGCATGCCCGAGCATGCGCATGGTTTGCCGACCAGCCCCGAGGCGACCGCGTATCTTGGTGGCGGCCGGTACCGCATCGAAGGCGTGAAATTCTCGATGAGTGGCTGGTGGCAGTTGAAACTCGGCATCTCGTCGCCGGTGGGGGCCGACCAGGCGACCTTCAATCTTGTGATGTGAGGTTATGAAGCGCAGCCTTATCAACTGTGTCGCAATCGCCGTATCGCTAGCGGCCACATTGGCAGGCTGCAGCCAGCCGGAGTTTACGGAGGCGGAAAAGCGCACCATCGCCTCGATGTCGCTTTCAGCACTCGCGCCGCTGCCGCCCGATCCGACCAATCGTTTTGCCGACGATCCGGGCGCTGCTGCTCTAGGCGCGACGCTGTTTTTCGACACGGGCATGAGCCGAGATGGCAATGTGGCGTGCGGCACCTGCCACAAGATCGACCGTCAATTCCAGGACGACCTTCCGCGCGGCGTGGGCGTGGCTGAGACCAACCGGCGTACCATGCCATTGGCGGGCGTTGCGCGCGATCCGTTCTTTTTTTGGGATGGCCGGCGCGATAGCCTGTGGGCACAGGCGCTGACACCTCTCGAAAATCCGCTCGAACATGCCGGCAATCGCGCGGCTTACGTTCACTATCTCAAGCGCCGTTTCGGCGAACGCTATGAGCGCATTTTCAGGCCGCTGCCCGACCTGTCCGCAGTGCCGCCGAACGCGGGACCGTTCGGCACGCCAGCCGAGCAAACGGCCTGGCACGCGATGACCGAGCAGCAACGCCGAGATGTGAACCTCGTCTTTGCCGATATAGGCAAGGCGATTGCCGCCTTCGAGCGTTCGATCAGCCATGGCCAAACGCGTTTCGACCGCTTTGCGGATGCTGTTGCCAAAGGCAGCACACCTGCCGGGGATAATGCCCTGTCGGAGGAGGAGCAGGCGGGTCTCAGGCTTTTCATCGGTCGGGCCAATTGTTCGACCTGCCACACGGGTCCGCGTTTCACCGACAATCACTTCCATAACACGGGTGTGCCGCCTGTTCCCGGTCTGCCTGCGGATCGGGGACGAACCGCGGTCTTGAACGAGGTGCTCGCCGATCCGTTCAATTGTTTCGGCAAATTTCGCGATGGCGGTGACGAAGCCTGTGGCGAGCTCAAATTCATGCAAAAGAGCGCGCCGGAGCTGGTTCGCGCCTACAAGACCCCCTCGCTGCGGGGCGTTGCGGACCGGCCGCCCTATATGCATGCCGGTCAGTTTGCCACGTTGGAGCAGGTTCTCGATCACTACGCCAAGGCGCCGGCCCCTGTTGAGGGCGTATCCGAAATCCACCCGGTGGCACTGTCCGATCGCGAGCGCGCGGAGTTGGTCGCGTTCCTGAAGACGTTGTCGGATTAGTCTCAGCGGTCCTTGACCGTCTCCATAGCCACGAATGTCGAGGTCTGGGCGACATGGGGCAGGGCCGAAATGCGCTCTCCGAGTACGCGTCGGTAGGCGGCGATATCCTTGGTGCGCACCTTGAGCAGGTAGTCGAAACTCGCTGCCATCATGTGGCATTGCTCGATCTCGCGCACGGCGTGCACTGCGCGGTTGAATTCGTCGAGGGCTGCAGATCGGGTGTCCGACAGCTTGACCTGAACAAAGGCGACATGGCCTTCGCCCATGCGCTCGCTGTCGATGATCGCCTGATAGCCCTTGATGTAGCCATCTTTCTCCAATCGCTTGACCCTCGCCTGGACAGGGGTCTTGGAAAGTCCGACCTTTGTGGCAAGCTCAGCCATGGACAAGCGGCCGTCGCGCGAAAGGGCGAACATTATGTTGCGGTCAATGCGGTCCAAATGGTCTTCTGGCATGAAATTGGTGGCTCATTCGGTAAAAAGGATGCGCCAATCGTAGACGTTTTGAACTGGCAAGTCGAATTCTTTGGATCGCTCGGTTGCAGGGCGATGTGGTAGTTTTCGACAAAAGGCTCGGCAGCGAGTTTCCTGCCGGGCGATGCCTTAACCCGCTCTACAGGAACGCCATGTCCGCGCTCGACCCCATCCGCCAGGAAATCCGCGCCAACTACCTCCCAGATGAAGCCGAAGCCTTGAAGAGGCTGTCGGCGACCGCTGCCCTTTCTGCCGAGGACCGTAAGGCGATTTCGGCACGCGCCGCAGATCTTGTGCGTGCTGTGCGCGGCTCGACCGACCCGCGCCTGATGGAAGTCTTCCTCTCCGCCTATGGCCTTTCGACAAAGGAAGGCGTGGCCCTGATGTGCCTGGCCGAGGCGCTGCTGCGTGTTCCCGACACTGAAACCATGGACGACCTGATCCGCGACAAGATCGCCCCGCACGACTGGTCGTCGCATTCGGGCGGTTCGAGCTCGATCTTCGTCAATGCGTCGACCTGGGCGCTGATGCTGACTGGCCGCGTGCTCGACGAGGGCGAGGGCTCGATCGAGCGCACACTGCGCTCGATGGTGCGCCGCTTGGGCGAGCCGGTTATCCGCACGGCGGTCGCTGCCGCGATGCGCGAAATGGGCGAGCAGTTCGTGCTCGGCCGCACGATCACTGAAGCCGTCAAGCGCGGCCGTTCGATGATCCAGAAGGGCTATCTCTATTCCTTCGACATGCTGGGCGAAGCCGCCCGGACGGAAACTGACGCGTTGCGCTATCACCGCGCTTATGCCGAGGCGATTTCCTCGCTCGACAATGGCACCAACGGTCCCGATATCCGCTACAACCACGGCATTTCGGTCAAGTTGTCAGCGCTTCATCCGCGCTACGAAGTTTCGCACAAGGACGAGATGCTGCCCGTGATGGCGGAGCGCCTGCTGTCGCTGTGCGTTGCCGCCAAGCGCGCCCGCATGGGCCTCAACATCGATGCCGAAGAAGCCGATCGCCTCGACCTGTCGCTCGATGTCATCGAACGCGTGCTGGCAGACCCGCAGCTCGCCGGGTGGAATGGCTTTGGTGTCGTCGTCCAAGCCTATGGCCCACGCACGGCCTTCGTCATTGATTGGCTCTATGCGGTCGCCAACAAGCTCGACCGCAACATCATGGTGCGCCTGGTCAAGGGCGCCTACTGGGACACCGAGATCAAGCGTGCTCAGACGCTTGGCCTGCCGGGCTATCCGGTGTTCACGCGCAAGGCCAACACCGACGTCTCGTACATGGCTTGCGCCCGCAAGCTTCTGTCGATGACCGATCGCATCTATCCGCAGTTTGCTACCCACAACGCACATACGGTGGCCGCCATCCTTTCGATGGCCAAGGACCGCACGTCGTTCGAGTTCCAGCGCCTGCACGGCATGGGCGAAGCGCTGCATGAGACGGTTCGCAAGGCAGAGGGCACGCGCTGCCGCATCTACGCGCCGGTCGGTGCGCATTCCGACCTGCTCGCATATCTGGTTCGTCGCCTGCTCGAAAACGGTGCAAATTCGTCGTTCGTGCACCAGCTGACCGACGAGGACGTTGCGCCTGAAGCCATCGCTCGCGACCCGCTTGAGACCGTGGAAATGCAGGGCCCGGCCACCAATCCGTCAATCCCGGCACCTGCCGCAATCTTCGGCGCTGGCCGCAAGAACGCCAAGGGCTGGGATATCACAGATCCGGTGACGCTCGCCGCACTCGACAAGGCCAAGGCCGAGTTCAAAGGCCCTGACAGGTGGGCGGCAAAGCCGATCACTCGTGCCGCCGGCTATGGCGCGTCGCGCAAGGTGGTCAATCCGGCCAAGCCTGGCGATGTCGTCGGAACGGTTACCGAAGCCGCCGCCAAGCAGGTGTCGACAGCTGTTCGTTTCGCCATCGAGGCGCAGCCAGCCTGGGCAGCAAAGCCCGTTGCCGAACGCGCCGCAATCCTGCGCCGCACCGCCGATCTTTATGAGGCGAACGCCGCCGAGTTCTTCGCCCTCGCGACCCGCGAAGCGGGCAAATCGCTGTCTGATGGGGTGGCGGAGGTCCGCGAGGCCGTCGACTTCCTGCGCTACTACGCAGCCGAGGCCGACAAGGCTGAAGCTGGCACAGCGGCGCGCGGCGCGATCGTGTGCATATCGCCGTGGAATTTTCCACTCGCAATCTTCACCGGCCAGATCGCCGCAGCCCTCGTAACCGGCAATTCAGTGATCGCAAAGCCGGCCGAACAGACACCGCTGATCGCCGCGCGTGCGGTTGCACTGATGCGCGAGGCCGGCGTGCCTGAAGACGTGATCCAGCTTCTGCCCGGCGACGGCCCGACGGTCGGCGCGCCGCTGACAGCCGATCCGCGCATCGCCGGTGTCTGCTTCACCGGTTCGACCGAGGTCGCCAAACTGATCGAAAAGCAGCTTGCAGAGACCGCCGCGCCCGACGCGATGCTGATCGCCGAGACCGGTGGTCTCAATGCAATGATCGTCGATTCCACCGCACTGCCCGAGCAGGCGATCCGCGACGTGCTGGCATCGTCGTTCCAGAGTGCCGGCCAGCGCTGCTCGGCGTTGCGCGTGCTTTACGTCCAGACCGACGTCGAAAAGAAGATGGTCGAGATGCTGAAGGGGGCGATGGATGCGCTCAGCATCGGCGATCCGTGGCAGCTGTCGACCGATGTCGGCCCCGTCATCGACGAGGAGGCGCAAACCTCGATCCGCGACTACTGCGCCAAGATGGAAGCCAAGGGCAAGCTCATTGCCAAACTGGACGCTCCGGCCGATGGCCGCTTCGTTGCTCCGCATGTCTTCAAGGTGAAGGGAATCGAGGAGATGGAGCGCGAGGTGTTTGGCCCCGTGCTGCATGTCGCAACCTTCGAGGCGGACGAACTCGACAGCGTCATTTCGGCGATCAACCGCAAGGGCTATGGCCTGACATTCGGCCTGCACACCCGTATCGAAGGTCGCGTCCAGCACATCGTTGACGGCATTCATGCCGGCAACATCTACGTTAACCGCAACCAGATTGGCGCCGTTGTCGGCTCGCAGCCGTTTGGTGGCGAGGGGCTTTCGGGCACCGGCCCCAAAGCTGGTGGGCCCCACTATCTCCGCCGTTTCCGCAAGGCGCCCGAAGCAGGCACCGTTCTGCCGGAAGGCCGCAAGGTGACGGCAACCGAACTCGTCGACAACCTCGTCGACGCCGGCGAATGGGCAACACGGCCGGACCGCATTGCCATTCTGCGCAAGCATCTGCGTGGCAAGGGCGCGCAGTCGATTGCGGCTGCGGCAAGCATCGACTTCGGTCAGGTCGATCTGCCTGGTCCGACGGGCGAGGCCAACACGCTTTCGCTCAACCCGCGTGGCCGCGTGCTTTGCCTTGGGCCCGACGCGGAGACCCTGCTTGCCCAGGCGATCCAGGCGCTTGCCGCCGGCAATGCGGTTCTGGCGGTTGCGCCGGGCGCACCGGCTGCGGTGCACGCGCTGCTTGGCAAAGGCCTGCCGATCGCTGCGATCGACGGTCGCCCCGACCCGGTCGAAGCGCGTTCGCTGGCAGTCGATGTCGTGGCCTACTCCGGGACCGAGGAAAGCATGCGTATCGTCCGCAAGGTGGTTGCCGAGCGCAAGGGCCCGATCGTGCCTCTGGTCAGCGAAGTGATCTACCCCGCTGCTTATGCCCACGAACGCGCCGTCTGCGTCGACACGACAGCGGCAGGCGGCAACGCCAGCCTGTTGGCATCGGCCTGAACGTGAAAAGAAAAGGGGCAGGCCGAAGCCTGCCCATTATTCGATTTCTTCTGGCGCGCAGCCAAAGCGCAGCAGATTGCCATGCGGATCGTGGACATAGAATTCCTTCATGTTCCACGGGCGCACGGTGAAGGGGCTCAGCTTCTCGACATTGCGTGCTGAGAATTCGGCGTGCAGCGCCGGCACCTCGCCACCCCTGATATAGCAAGACGAGACTTCCGGCAGCTTGCGGTCGTCGGACTTCCAGAAATGGATCTCGATCTCGTTGCGGCGGACGATCAGATAGTCGTCCATTTCTCCCACGACGGCGAAGCCGAGTTTATCGCGATAGAAGTCGCGGCTTTCGCCTATATCGGGCGTGGGCAAAACCGGAATGCTGCGCGCGAAATCCATCATGATGCTCAGGCGCCTTCGACGACGGAAAAGCCCTCGAACTGTGGATGCCCGACGTAGGAGGCCTTGGACGAGCCGGCATTCTTGTGCGCGGCGCGGAAGTTTTCCGACTTGGTCCAGGCGCTGAAATCGTCATAGCTCTCCCATGTCGTGTGCGAGGCGTAGAGCGTATAGCCTTCCGCCTCGTTGACGGGGCCACGCAACAGGTGGAACTCGCGGAAACCCTTCATTTCGTTGAGGGTAGAATCGCGGTTCTTCCAGATGTCTTCGAATGCGGTTTCAGTGCCGTTCTGCACCTTGAAGCGGTTCATTGCGATGTACATGGTCTTCCTTTCAACGGGTCTTGCGTCGCGCTGTTGTAGTCCTTTGGGCGCTGCGTAGCGACACGACATTGGCGTCGGTTCTGTGTCCGGCGACGGTTGGGTTTGGGCCGGACTGGTTCGGCGATTGCGCACGATAGCTGGCCAGATCGGTGACGTTGGTGCTCGCATTTATGGCCGCCAACCGGTCGAAAAGCTCGCGCATTTGCGGCAACAACCCGTCCCCTTGATGTTTCGCCAGCTGGTCGAGTTTGGTCAATCCGAACATGCGCTTGTGCCTTTCGATGCGCCTGGCGCCTGGTGATAGGAGTCTGGGCAAGGTTGCTCTCAGATGCCGAATGCGATGCCGGACTTGGATTCGGTACGCAGCGATTTCAGGCAGGCCGATGGGTCGACGCCCTGGCCAGCGCAATCTGTGGCATGGTTGATCAGCACGCGGCTGACCTTTGCGCATTCGGCACCCGGCAGATCGAAGCGGGTCACCTTGGTCTTGCCGGCGGGGAGTTCCTTGAAGTCGAGCACCGTCAACCGGTCGACGACGCCCGCCTCATTGAACAAAGCAATCTCGAACGCCGCTTTCGTAAGCCCGGCGCCGAGATTGTTGGTCACCACGAAGGTGAAGCGACAGCCCTTGTCGGAGGGCTGCGCCGCATTGAGTTCGAGCATCAGGGCAGGGGACGGCGGGGCACTTTGTGCCCCCGCCGCGCCGGCCGACGCCAAAAGCGCCACGGCAACCAGTATGCGCTTGGTATTCACGCCAAGCCGCATGATTACCACCCGAGCTGTTTGGAGAGGGAGATCTTGAACGTCCGGCCCTTGGCGTCGTCGTTCATCAGGAACTCCTTGTACTGACGGTTGAACAGGTTGTCGACGCCGACGTTGGCTTCCCATCCGGCAAGCTGGCCGTCCTGCGGCTTCCAGGTCAGGAAGATGTCGTGGACGTTGAACGCCGTTGCGAAGCGTGTCGAGTTTGGATCGCCGACAGGAGGAGTGTCGCTGTCGCGTGTAGGATCCTGGGGGGCTGCCACGACACGTGCCGTCCAACCGAAGGTTACGTCGTGTTCCGGCATCTTGCCGCCGAGCGTGAATGCCAGTTCATGAGGTGCGACCGTTGTCAGATAGGCATCGGTCTGCTTGTTCTTGCCGACGACGTAGGAATAGGATGCGTTGGCAAAAACGTATTCGGTATCGTAAGCGGTCTCGACTTCGAAGCCGTAGATCTGAGCCTCTTCGATGTTGATGAAGCCGGGTTTGTTGTTGAAGCCCGACCTAAATGGCCGGTTGAGTGCGATCAGGTCCTGCACATCATTGTAGAAGCTCGTGAGCTTGAGCTGGCCGGCGTCGCCCGCCTGCAGCATGTCGGATCCGGAAAGCGCGAAACCTGCCTCGAAATTATTCGACTGCTCTTTCTTCAGGCCAAGGCTCGGTAGGAAGGTCGAGGACGAGCTTGCAGTGGAGAACACCTCGTCGATCGTGGGGAAGCGCTCCGTATGCGCGATGGAGCCGAACACCGAAAATGTATCGTTGAACTTGTAGAGGGCGGCCACCTTGGGCGAGAAGGCGGTGTCATCGGTCGACAGGGCGTTAAGTGCCGAATCCGGCGTCAACCTGTGCCAGTCGAGTCGCACGCCAGGTATGATCGTGAGGCGGTCGTCGTAGACGAATTCGCTTTGCGCGAAAACGCCAGTCTTGAGATCTTTGCCTTCAGGATGGAACGTGACAGGGAACTGCCGACCGTTGTTGAAAAAGGCCTCGGCGACGCGTGTCTGATAGGTCGTCTGGGAACCCAACGTCAGGTGGTTCGTCCAGTTGTCGCCGGTCCACTCCATCGTGTTCTGGGCGTTGAACTGCCAGGTTTCGTAGCCGTAGTTCGAGTCGCAGACCACCGCGAAGGAGCCCGGGCTGCATGACGAGCGCAGGTCAGCGTTGCGCTGCTCGTTATGGGTGTTAGAGTATGACGCCGACACCTTTACGTCGACCATGTCGTTGTCGGTGAACGGGTTTTCGTAAGAAACGATGGCCGTCTTGTCGACGACGTGGCGATCCACCAGACCAAAGAAGGCGGCCGTGCTGGTCTGCGATAGCTGCTGGTCGTCGAGATTGGAATCCCATTGCTGGTAGGAGGCCCGCAAAGTGCCTTCTTCTCCAACATTGAACGTGCCCTTGGCGAGACCGGACCAGGCCTTGAAGTTCGTGCCGAGGACGTCGCTGCCATCGCCCGAGGTGTAGACGTCTGAGGCGCGATAATTGCCGGTGAGCAGGAATTCGGCATTTTCGCCCATGCGCTGGGCCAGCACCGTCGACGTCAGGTAGCCGTTGCCGTTGCTGTTCCAGGAGACCTTCTGACGCAGGGCGCCGTTTTGACCATCAGCGATGAAGTCGGAGGCGTCTTTGGTTTCGAAATTGATCACGCCGCCAAGTGCGCCGGATCCATAGAGCGTGGACGAGGCCGGACCGCGCAGCACCTCGACGCGCTTGTACAATTCAGGCTCGGAGAAAAAGGAGCCGAGCCGGTACTGTTCGTAGAATTTCTGCGCGCCGTCGACATTGACGACGATGCGTCCACCGTCGCCGGTGTTCTCAGGCGCACCGATGCCGCGGATGTTGAAGCTCTGGCCAAGCAGCCTGTCTGAGCCGGTGACGTTGACCCCCGGTATCGCACGGATGATGTCGCCGATCATCTCGGGCTGCAATTGGTCGATGTCCGCTTGTTCGAGGACGGATACGGCCTGCGGCGTATCGATAGCAACCTTGTCCTGGCCCGCGCCGACGATCAAGCGCTGCAGTACGGTTACGCGTCCCTTCTTGTCCTGTTCATTCGTCTGCGCTTGTTGCGCCTGTTGTGCTTGCTGCGCTTGCGCAATTTGCAATCCCAACAGCACCGCCATCGCCGCTCCGCCCAGCAGAGCAGCCTTGTTCCGAGCAACCAGCCCCATGTCCCAACTCCAAATGTCCCTTGCTGGCTTGCTTGGCGCTCGCTCGCATTTTTTGTCTGCCCGGCACGTCTTAAATCTTGACTCAATCAGTCCGGTATTGCACTGACTAGTAAACATGAATGTGCGAGTCAACTAATAGATTTGCCATTCTGGCCTCGACCGGACTGATCCGGCGCGGCGAATGGATGAAGGAGTGGAATGCGATGAATTCACACAATCCGAACCATTTCCGTTCTGGCCAATTTCGCCACGGTTATCGCCGGCCGGAGGGCCAGATGCCGGTACGGCCGATGGCTGGAACCCTCGCTGTCAGGACGCTGACCAGCGAGTCGCTGTTTCTCGGGGATTTCGAGATCGGCATCGACCATGGCGGTGCGCTCTATCGCCTGAAGATTACCCGCCAGGGCAAGCTCATTCTCAACAAATAGGTTTCTCAACAAATAGGTGTTTTCAAATGGACCAGCGCGTTAAGCCCACCCCAAACGAAATTAGGCGGGCGCGAACTGACAATCCCAAAATGCGCGAGCGCGATCTCGCCAGCCAGCTCGGCATATCCGAAGCGGATCTGGTGGCGGCGCATTGTGGCGAGCACGTCGTTCGCATCGAACCGCGTGTCAACGATCTGTTGGCAGGACTGGAGGCAGTCGGCGAGGTCATGGCACTGACCCGCAACGAAAGTGCTGTGCACGAAAAGATCGGCGTCTACGACAAGGTGGTCCCTGGCAAGCATGCCGCCATGGTGCTTGGTGAGAACATCGATCTTCGCATCTTCCCAAGCGCCTGGGCGCATGGTTTTGCCGTGGAAAAGCGCGACGGTGACGAAATTCGCCGCAGCCTGCAATTCTTCGACGCCGCCGGCACCGCGGTCCACAAGGTGCATCTGCGCCCGTCGTCCAACCTCTACGCTTATCAGAAGCTTGTCGAATCTCTCGGCACCGACAACCAGGACCCGATGGTCGCTACCATTGCGGCGGTCGCTGAAAAGCCTGTCAACGACGGCTCTGCCAGCGTCGATGAGCTGCGGCAGCGCTGGAGCACAATGACTGATGTGCATCAGTTCTTTGGCATGCTGCGCTCGCTCAAGCTCGGTCGCCAGCAGGCAATGCGCATGGTTGGAACCGACTATGCCTGGACCCTGGACAAGGATGCGCTGCCGGCCATGTTCAACCAGGCGGCCGAGAGCGAGCAGCCGATCATGTGCTTCGTCGGCAATCACGGCTGTATCCAGATCCACTCCGGTCCGGTGAAGAATATCAAGCCGATGGGGCCATGGATCAATGTGATGGACGAGACGTTCCACTTGCATCTTCGTCTCGATCACGTCCACGAACTCTGGGCCGTACGCAAACCCAACACGGATGGCCATGTCACCTCGGTCGAGGCTTATGACGCCAATGGCGAGATGATCATCCAGTTCTTCGGCAAGCGGAAGGAAGGCGAGGGCGAGCGCCAGAGCTGGCGCAATCTCGCCGAGAACCTGCAGCGCACATCCCAGCCGCAGGCGGCGTAAGGAGAATGATCATGCCGGCACCCCAAAGGCTCGCACGTGCGGGCGCACTAGGCCTGTCGATGTTGCTTTCGACGACCATCGCAGGTCTCGCAATCGAAGGCGTTTCGGTTCTGCCCGATCGCTCGCGCGTCGCCTCGGTTGGCGGCTCGATCACCGAGATCGTCTATGCGCTGGGTGAAGAAGGCGCCCTCGTTGCCCGCGATTCGACCAGCGTCTATCCGGAAGCGGCGCTCAAGCTTCCCGATGTCGGATACATGCGGGCGCTGTCGCCGGAGGGGGTGCTGTCGGTCAACCCGTCCGGGATCCTTGCACTTGAAGGCAGCGGTCCAAAGGAAGCGCTCGACGTGCTCAAAAAGGCGAGCGTCCCCTTCATCTCGGTTCCCGAGGGTTTTACGCACGAGGGGATCGTCGAAAAAGTTCGTGTCGTTGGCAAGGCGCTCGGAGCTGACACCAAGGCCGATACGCTTGCGGCAGAGATCGACAAGCAACTCAGCGATGCTGAAGCGCTGACCAAGGACATTCCGCAAGCCGAGCGCAAGCGCGTCTTGTTCATTCTGAGCATGCAGGGTGGCAAGATCCTCGCTTCGGGCAGCAGCACGGCCGCCGATGGCATCATCACGATGGCAGGGGGGATCAATGCGGTCGAAGGGTTCTCCGGCTACAAGCAGCTCACCGACGAGGCGGCGATCACAGCAAAACCCGACATTATCCTGATGATGGATCGCGAAGGTCAACTCGCCATTGGCGACGCGGACCTTTACGCTCACCCGGCGATCGCGTCGACACCGGCCGGCCAGGCCAAGAAGGTCATCCGCATGGACGGTGCCTACCTGCTTGGCTTTGGCCCGCGCACGGCCAGCGCGATCAAGGATCTGGTCGTTTCGCTCTATGGCGACGCGGTCAAGAAGTAAGGTCGAGACAGTGGTGGATGGAACGATCGCCGGCCTGACCGGCGAAGAAGAGGGCGTTCGCCATGTCAGCGGCGACCGCTCCGCTCGCGCGTTGCTTGCAATTGGCGCGCTTGCCGTGGTGTTGGCGGTCACCGCGCTGTTCAGCCTGACCTGGGGAGCTTCAGATGCCTCGGCACTTGGTCTCGTCAGCAATTGGCTGTTTGGCGCAACGCCTGGCAACGAAGCACTGTCGGTGCGCGACAGCATCATCGTCTATGATATTCGCTTGCCCCGCATCATCCTGGGCGTGCTCGTAGGCGCGGCACTCGCGGTATCAGGCGCTGTCATGCAGGGCCTGTTTCGCAATCCGCTCGCCGACCCCGGCCTTGTCGGTGTGTCGGCCGGTGCCGGGCTCGGTGCGGTTTCCGTGATCGTGCTTGGCGGTACGTTTCTGGCACCATTCACGGCACTTCTGGGCAGCTACGCACTGCCGCTTGCTGCCTTCGGCGGTGGACTGGTCACAACGATCATCCTCTACAATGTCGCGACACGGCAGGGCCGCACCTCCATTGCCACCATGTTGCTGGCCGGTATCGCGCTCGGTGCCATGGCCATCGCGCTGACGGGAATCCTCGTCTACATGGCCGACGACAGGCAGCTGCGAGACCTGACGTTCTGGCAGCTGGGTTCGCTTGCCGGCGCAACCTGGTTGAAGATCGCAGCCGCTGGGCCGATTATCGTCATAGCGCTTGCGACTACGCCGTTCTTGGCCAAGGGGCTCAACGCGCTCGCGCTTGGCGAGGCGACGGCAAGCCATCTCGGCGTTCCGGTCCAGCGGCTGAAATATGTGGCGATCGTTGCCGTCTCGGCAGCGATTGGAGCGTCGGTAGCCGTCAGCGGCGGCATCGGTTTCATCGGCATTGTGGTGCCGCATCTGCTGCGGCTGGCTATCGGGCCGGACAACCGCTACCTGCTGCCGGCCTCGGCACTGCTGGGTGCCTGTCTGCTGTTGCTTGCCGATGCAGTGAGCCGCACCATTGTGGCGCCAGCCGAATTGCCCATCGGCATCGTTACGGCTGCCGTTGGCGGGCCGTTCTTCCTGTGGATCCTGCTGCGCAAGCGTGGCGTCGTCGATCTTTGACGCGTCTTCCGCCAAATTGTGAGAGAAAAGATGATCGAAGCGCACCAAGTCTCGGTGTCGATTGGCAGCAAGCGTATCGTCAGTAATGTCGATTTCACCGTGCGGCCGGGCGAACTGGCGGCAATTGTCGGGCCCAACGGCTCGGGCAAGACGACATTCTTGAAGGCACTGACCGGTGAATTGCACTACTCGGGCAATGTTTCCCTCAATGGCCGCAATGCGACCGCTCTGAAGCCGTGGGAAGCGGCGAGCATACGGGCCGTGTTGCCACAGTCGACGGCGCTGTCTTTTCCGTTCACTGTCCGCGAAATCGTCAAGCTCGGCGTCACCGGCGGCAGGTCTGGAGTTCCTTCCGGCGAAGCTGACCGGTTGCCGGAGCGGGCGCTGGCTCGTGTCGATCTTGAAGGTTTTGCCGGGCGCTTCTACCAGGAACTGTCCGGTGGCGAGCAGCAACGCGTGCAGCTTGCCCGGGTGTTGTGCCAGGTCTGGGCGCCAGTTCTTGATGGTCAGCCGCGCTATCTGTTTCTCGATGAGCCGGTATCCAGCCTCGACATCAAGCATCAGCTGATCATCATGAACATTGCCCGCGACTTCGCGCGGCGCGGTGGTGGTGTGGTCGCGATCCTGCACGACCTCAATCTGACGGCCATGTTCGCCGACCAGATCTGTGTCATGCATCGGGGTAGGCTGGCGGCATCGGGCTCCCCGCAAGCGGTGCTCACGGACGATCTTATCGAGCAAGTATTCGGATGCCGCTTGCGTGTTGGCGCGTTGCCTGCGGCCAACATGCCCTTCGTTCTGCCGCAATCCGCCGTGGCTTAGCCGGCGGTCAACCCGCCAGCGCCTGAGGTTCGGGGAAATGGAGGCCGAGCAGGTCACGCATGTTGGGCCTCGCTGCCACCAGGTCGGCGATCGTATAGCGGGCCAGTACTTCGAAGAAGGCGTTCAGCGCCTCCCGCAGCGCGGAGTTCAGGCCGCAGCTGTCGACCAGCGGACATTCAGCCGCGTCGTTCTCGAAGCATTCGGCCATGGCGAAGCTCTCTTCCGTGACGCGCACGACATCGAACAGCGATATCTGGTCGGCTGGCTTTGCCAAGCGTACACCGCCATTGCGGCCACGCACGGTCTCCACCAGCTTGGCTTCGACCAACGGCTGCAAGATCTTGAACAGGAACAGCTCCGACACCGTATAGGCCGTGGCGATTTCAGGGACTCGGCTCAGCCGTCCATCGTTTGCCGCGCAATACATCAGGATGCGCATAGCGTAATTGGTCTGACGTGTGAGGCGCATTGCGATTTCCTTGCTCTGCGTTGAGTCCGCGGTGGTTTTAATATGGCCCATACCTTAGAACAATTCCAGACAGCGTTCGTCAATATATGTGATAAATATGGTCATGTTTATGGCGCAAACCAGCCTTGCATATGTGGGCAGGTAGATGGGTTGAATTCCATGCTGCGTTGCACAATATTGCCGATGTCGGGAGTCGAAGACTCTGGGGAGGAACCCAAGAGGACTGCGACATGGAACAGATCAAATATGCTCAACGGCCATTGACGGGTGTGATCCGCCAGTTGCGACCGTCCGATCTGCCCCGCTTTGCCGAGCACCTCCTCCGATTGGACGCCCAAAGCCGGCGTGACCGCTTCAACGGCCTGACCGATGGCGATTTCCTCAGGTCCTACGCCGAACGCAGCTTTCGCGAAGGTGTGACCGTGATTGGTTATGTCGAGGGAAACAAGGTCTTGGCCGCGGCCGAGTTGCACGAGCAAGCCGAAGAGAGCGCGCCGACTGCGGAAATCGCATTCAGTGTCGAACGCCAGCTGCAGCATCGCGGGATCGGCGGTCGCTTGTTCCAGCGCCTGGTCGCCCAGGCGCGGGGGCTGGGCTATCTCAGACTTCAAGTGACCACCCACTCAAACAACGCGGCCATGAAGGCGCTTGCCCGTCGCTTCAACGCCAAGCTCAGCTTCGAATATGGCGAGACCAATGGTGTGATCGACCTCGAAACGGACGAAACTGCCGAACTCGAGTGGGCCCCCGCCAAGCTTGCGGTGTCACATGCAGCCAGGGCGATTGCCGCCTGAAACCGCATTTCGAATTGAAGCCGCGCATGGCATTGCCGATATAGTCCCTGCGACGAACAGGGAAGGCGACCGATGTCCACACCGCAGAGCCAAGCCTTGCCGGCAGGCGCAAACATGGCTTTCGGCAGCGGCGACGCCGAAAAACTTGCGGCCCTGCGGCGGACCAAGTTCATTGCCACAACCGCACTGGTAGTTTGCGTTGCGGTCTTCTTGACCGCGAAATCACTTCAGGCCTACTGGCCCTGGCTCGGCTTCGTCGCTGCTTTCGCCGAAGCCGCTACCATCGGCGGGCTGGCCGACTGGTATGCGGTCGTCGCCCTGTTCAAGCGGCCCCTTGGTCTGCCGATCCCGCACACTGCGATCATCCCGGCCAACCAGAACCGCATCGCCGAGAATCTCGGGCGCTTCATCGAGTCCAATTTCCTGGCGCCCGAGCCGGTGCGCCACAAGCTCAATGAAGTGGATTTTGCCGCACTCGTTGCCGACTGGCTGTCGGACAAAAGCAGGGCGGAGGGCCTATCGCGTTTCGTCGGCCGGCTTGTGCCGCAGATGCTGCAGGCGATCGAAGGCTCGGGCCTGCGTGAGTTCGCCACCCGCCGCATGCTCGATCGCATCGGCAAGGTCGAGGTCGCGCCGCTGGCGGCCGAACTATTGTCGGCTTTCACTGACGACCGCCGGCATCAGCGTCTGCTGGACGAATTCACCAAGATCATCGGCAATTTTCTGAGCGACGAGCAGGCGCTTGCCTTGCTGCGCGAAAAGATCAGGGAGGAACTGCCGTCGGTGTTCAACCTGTTCCGCGCCGACGCTTATCTGCTCAAGCGTATCGTTTCGTCTGCGGCGACGTTGCTGGAAGAGGTCAGGGCCGACCCCGACCATCCGCTGCGCGGCGAGTTCGACCGCTTCGTTCACGGCTTCATCGACCAGTTGCGCCATTCCCCCGATTACGCTCAGCGTGCCGAACAGCTGAAGCGTAACTTCCTGGCCCGCCCGGAACTGCGCGGATTGGCGCAAGATGTCTGGAAGAGCATGCGCGGTTTCATCGAGCAGGACGTCGCATCGGCTGACTCCATGACGCGAAAGCACCTGACCAACCTTTTCCTAGAGGTTGGCCAGAATTTGGCGCGCGATCCCAAGATCCGCGCCGACATGAATGCCGGTTTCGTGGTGGCACTTGCGTCTTTCGTCGAGAGCCAGAAGAGCGGCGTGTCCAGCTTCATCGCCGAACAGGTCAAGCGCTGGGACCTCGGCCAGTTGACCCGGCTGATGGAGATCAATATCGGCCGCGACCTGCAATATATTCGCTTCAACGGCATGCTGATCGGCGGACTTGCGGGCCTTGCGCTCTATTCAGCCGAGTTGCTGTTGCTGGCGAATTGACCATGCCGGCTGCTGCTCTATTCTGGCCTTGCGACCTCCGGGAAGGCCCGGAGCCAAACGGGAGCGAGCCATGGCCAAGAAACCCGAACCTGAAACTTTCACCGACATGTTTTCCAAGTTTGGCCGCGATCTGAAGATGCCGGCGGTGGATGTAGACGCCATCGTCAGCCATCACCGTAAAAACCTCGAAGCGCTGGAAAAATCGATCAAGGCAGGCGCGTCGGGCGCGTCGTCGCTGGTGGCCAAGCAGCGCGAGATGATCCAGGGCGCATTGCATGAAATCACCGAAGCGGCCCAAGGTATGCGCGCTCCCGGAAATCCACAGGAACTGCTCACCAAGCAGGCCGATTTCGCCAGGCGCTCGTTCGAGGCGGCCCTCAAGAATGCCGGCGAGGTAGCTCAAATCGTGCGCAAATCGGGCACGGAATCGGTCGAGATCCTGCGCGAGCGCATCCGTGAATCGATGCAGGAAATTCGCGACAGCTACGACAAGAAGAGCTGATTTCCTGGCCGCATGCTGACGCTGCGGCAGATGCACCTCTCTTGTGGGTTTCGCCATACGGGCCGCGCATTGCCGGCATTGAGGTGATAAGCAGAACGATCACCACTGGAGCGCTGTGCGTCCATTCGGGCGCTTAAAGGCGCTAAAACACTTTGGATCTGAGTATTGTGCCTTCCGGGAATCGACAGCGATTCGCGAAGTGGTGCGGCAGGATTCAACTGGGGAAGAGGATGAAGGTAGGCATCGAGATGGGAGCGGCGTCCGGCGGGACGAAGGCTCAACTTGATCTCGAAGAGCTTTTGGCGACCCGTTTGCTGGTTCAAGGCAATTCGGGCTCGGGGAAGTCGCACCTGCTGCGACGGCTGCTCGAGCAGAGCGCGCCTTGGGTGCAGCAATGCGTCATCGATCCGGAGGGCGATTTTGTCACGCTGGCCGACCGTTTCGGCCATGTCGTGGTCGATGCCCAGCGCACCGAAGCGGAGCTTACGCGCATCGCCGGCCGTATCCGCCAGCATCGCGTTTCCGTCGTGCTCAATCTCGAAGGCCTCGATGTCGAGCAGCAGATGCGGGGTGCCGCGGCCTTCCTGAATGGCATGTTCGATGCCGAGCGCGATTTCTGGTATCCGGTGCTCGTAGTCGTTGACGAGGCGCAGCTCTTTGCGCCGTCGGTGGCCGGCGAAGTCTCCGATGAAGCTCGCAAGATCTCGCTTGGCGCCATGACCAATCTGATGTGCCGTGGCCGCAAGCGCGGTCTGGCCGGGGTCATTGCCACCCAACGTCTGGCCAAGCTCGCCAAGAACGTGGCGGCTGAAGCATCCAATTTCCTGATGGGCCGTACCTTCCTCGACATCGACATGGCCCGCGCCGCCGACCTGCTCGGCATGGAGCGGCGCCAGGCAGAGATGTTCCGTGACCTGGCGCGCGGCAACTTCATTGCGCTCGGACCGGCCATGTCGCGCCGGCCGTTGCCTGTGGCCATCGGCCCGGTGGAAACATCCGCGCGCTCGGTCAGCCCCAAGCTGATGCCGTTGCCTGATGCCAATGACGACACACGCGACCTGATTTTCGCACCGGCGCCTCTGGAGACACGCCAGACCGTGCGGCGGCACGTGCCGCCCACGCCGACGCCGACAGCTGACATTATCGCTCAGCTGTCCCAGGTGCGCGCCGAGGCATCGGCGCCCGTCGCCGAACCGATATTTCCACTGTTCGACGAAGCCGAGCGCGAGGCGCTTATCGACACGATCGTGCGCGAGATGGTCGAGGATCCGGACGCTGCGTTCCGCACCGATGCCGTGCTCTACCAGGATTTTCTTGTCCGCTGCCGCATCAAGCGCATGCAGGGCGAGCCGCCGCCGCTTTCCACCTTCCGCCGCCGCTATGCCGTGGCTCGCTCGGGTATCGATGACGAGACGGCGTCGAGCGACACCTGGCAGCAGGCGCTTGGCATGTCCGCAGCACTTCCCGAGGACTTGCAGGCGGTTTTCCTGATCGTCGCTCAGGCGGCCGTGAAGGGCGCGCCTTGTCCGTCGGACGCAGCAATCGCACACGCCTATGGCAGTCATTCGGCACGCCGGGCACGGCGCCTGCTGACCTACTTTGAGGAGCAGGGGCTGGTGGTCGTGCGCACCGACTTCCACGGCAAGCGCTCGGTGGCATTTCCCGAACTCGGCTGCGAAACCGCGCCCGGCGATCCCGAGAGGACGGACGATCTGGTCGAGCGCGAGGCTGCAGAATAGCGGCGATCTGACCGAGAAGGTTGACAAACACGCGCGGTCTATGGTCCCCAAGATCGCAAGGCGCTATCAGGCGCAGGGGAGACAACCGTGGCAAAGCCAATCGAGACTTATGAGGAACTGCGCACCAAGGTCGGCCAGGAACTCGGCGTTTCCGACTGGGTGGTTGTTGATCAGAGCCGCATCGACGGTTTTGCTGAATCCACCGGCGACCGTCAGTGGATACACGTCGATCCGGAGCGTGCCCGGCGCCAGAGCCCGTTTCGTACGACAATCGCGCATGGCTTCCTGACGTTGTCGTTGATCGGTGCGTTCATCCAGGACATGGGGGTTATCCCGGTAAACACCCAGGCCGCCTTCAACTACGGGCTGGACAAGGTGCGCTTCGTGACCCCGGTCAAGGTGGGCTCGCGTGTGCGCATGCGCTCGTTCCTCATCTCGATGGAGGAAAGGGGCCCGAGGCAATATCTGCTGAAGGGTGAAAACACCATCGAGATTGAAGGCGAGGACAAGCCCGCGCTCGTCGCCGAGACGCTGATCATGCTCTATGAGAAGCGCAGCAAGGCGACGGCCTGAGCCGTCGCCAATCGTTGCCTGCTAACGCGCTGCGCCGATTGTGATGTCGATCTCGCCAACGCCGTCCACCCCGCCGGTGATCCTGTCGCCTGACTTAACCGCGCCCACGCCGGCCGGCGTGCCGGAATAGATCAGGTCGCCAGCCTTCAGTTCCACCGACTGGCTGCAAACGGCAATCACTTCAGGAATCGACCAGATCAGTTCGGTGAGGTCGCCCTGCTGTCTGGTTTCCCCGTTGACGGCAAGCCAGATGCGGCCTTTTGCCGGATGACCAACTTCTGATGCGGGTACAAGCGGCCCGCATGGCGCCGACAGGTCGAAGCCTTTTGCCCAGTCCCATGGCCGGCCCATTTTCTTTGCCACGTCCTGCAAGTCGCGACGGGTAAAGTCGATGCCGACGCCATAACCCCAAACGTGATCGAGCGCGTTCGCTACGTCGATGTCAGAGCCACCGCGGCCAACGGCAACGACCAACTCGATCTCGTGGTGGAGGTCTTGGGTCAGCGGCGGGTAGGGGATTGTAGTGCCACTGTCGACGACAGCGTCGGCGGGCTTGCCGAAGAAGAAGGGGGGCTCACGGTCAGGGTCGTTGCCCATCTCGCGCGCGTGCGCCGCATAATTGCGGCCGACGCAGAAGATGCGCCGGACGGGGAACCGCTCGCTTGAGCCTGAAACCGCAACCGAGGCACGCTCGGGCGGGGTGATGACGAAAGTGGCCAGGGTAGCCTCCCATGAAATTGATCAGCGCTTTTGACATGATCCGTCCGGGCATTCCACTTCCATTCACCGTGCGGAAGCGGGTTTGGGCGGGTCCCGGCAAGATGTTCCAGGTCGAATCGACCCTTGCCGGGCATCATTTCTGCGCTGGTCTGCACGCATTGCGTGTCTGGATCCAAAAAGGCGCTTGCAGCCTGCATTCGCCGGGATAGGATTTGCTCACCTGACGGGGCGGGGCATGCCTGGCCGGTCGCGGCAACAGTGGGAGGTTTCATGTCAGAGGTTACTTTGGTCGTGAATGGCCGAAAGGTTAGTGGCGCGGTGGAGGACCGCACGCTTCTAGTACATTTCCTGCGAGAGAATTTGAACCTGACCGGCACGCATGTCGGTTGTGACACGTCGCAATGCGGCGCTTGTGTCGTCCATGTCGACGGCAAGGCCGTGAAGTCCTGCACGATGCTTGCGGTCCAGGCTTCTGGATCGACCGTGACGACCATCGAAGGCCTCGCCAACGGCGCTGACCTGCATCCCGTGCAAGCCGCTTTCAAGGAAAATCACGGCCTGCAGTGCGGATTTTGCACGCCGGGCATGATCATGACTGCAACTGACATGATCCGCCGGCATCCCGACGGACTCGACGAAGCCACCGTGCGCGCGGAACTCGAAGGCAACATCTGCCGCTGCACGGGCTACCACAATATCGTCAAGGCGATCCTCGCCGCTTCAAAGACGATGTCGAAGGCGTCCAAGAGCAAGGCGAACAAGGCTGCGTGAGGCAAGGAGCGAAAAGGGAATAGTGAGTAGCGAGTAGGGGGCATTGCCCGCTGTCGTCGTTACCTCTCCCTCTATTCGCTACTCACTACTCGCTATTCGCTTCTTCAGGTTCGGGAGGAATTCAGATGGGAATGGAAGGCGTTGGCGCACGGGTTGCGCGCAAGGAAGACAAGAGATTCATCACCGGCTCGGGGCGCTATGTCGACGACATGGTCGTGCCTGGAATGAAGCACGCTGCATTCGTACGCAGCCCGCACGCCCATGCCGACATCAAGAAGATCGACGTCAAGAAGGCCGAAGCCATGCCGGGTGTCATCGGTGTGCTCACCGGCAAGCAACTCAAGGCTGATGGCATCGGCAATCTGATCTGCGGCTGGATGATCCATTCCAAGGATGGGTCCCCAATGAAGATGGGCGCCTGGTCGCCGCTTGCTGTCGATCGTGTGCGCTATGTCGGCGACGCCGTCGTCGTGGTGGTGGCCGATACCAAGGGCCAGGCGCGCGATGCGGCCGAAGCCGTCGAGATCACCTACAAGGAACGCAAGTCGGTGGCGGATGCTGTGGAAGCGCTCGGCAAGGGCGCTCCGCAGCTTCATCCGGAAGCGGAAGGCAACCTGATCTTCGACTGGGGCATCGGCGACGCCGCAAAAACCGAAGCGGCGCTCAAGACTGCGGCACACATTACTCGCGTCAACATCGTCAACAATCGCCTGGTTCCGAATGCGATGGAGCCGCGCGCCGCCCTTGGGCATTACGACAACGCCGAGGACCACTACACCTGCTGGACCACTTCGCAGAACCCCCATGTGGCACGGCTGGTGATGAGCGCGTTCTACAATGTCGCGCCGGAAAACAAGCTGCGCGTCATCGCTCCTGATGTCGGCGGCGGCTTTGGCTCGAAAATCTATATCTATCCCGAAGAGATCGTCTGCCTGTGGGCCTCAAAGCGGACCGGCGTGCCGGTCAAATGGGTGGCTGATCGTACCGAAAGCTTCCTCACCGACGCCCATGGTCGCGACCATCACACCACCGTCGAGATGGGCTTCGACAAGAACAACAAGATCGTCGGGCTGAAAGTCGACACCATCGCCAATCTTGGCGCCTACATGTCGCTGTTTTCCTCGGCGACACCGACCTATCTCTACGCCACGCTGTTGTCGGGCCAGTACGATATTCCGACGATCTACGGCAATGTGCGCACGGTCTACACCAACACGGCACCTGTCGACGCCTACCGCGGGGCGGGGCGGCCCGAGGCCACCTACGTCGTGGAGCGCACGATGGAGATCGCCGCGCGTGAGCTGGGGGTCTCGCCAGCCGAGCTCAGGCGTACCAACTTCGTCACTTCCTTCCCGCACCAGACGCCCGTCATCATGTGCTACGACGCCGGCGATTATGGCGCCTCTCTCGACGCCGCGATGAAGCAGGCCGACTATGCCGGCTTTGCCAAGCGCAAGGCGGCCGCAGCCAAGAAAGGCAAGCTGCGGGGCATCGGCATGAGCTGTTACATCGAGGCCTGCGGCATCGCACCTTCGGCGGCTGTCGGTTCGCTCGGTGCCGGCGTGGGCCTTTGGGAGTCGGCTGAAGTGCGCGTCAACGCGGTCGGCACCATCGAGGTTCTGACCGGTTCGCACAGCCATGGCCAAGGCCATGAAACGACCTTTGCGCAACTGGTCAACTCCCGTTTCGGCGTGCCGCTCGACTCGGTGTCGATCGTGCATGGCGACACAGACAAGGTGCAGATGGGCATGGGCACTTACGGCTCCCGCTCGGGCGCCGTCGGCATGTCGGCTATCGTCAAGGCGCTCGACAAGGTCGAGGCCAAAGCCAAGAAGATCGCCGCCCACCTGCTTGAAGCCGACGAGGGCGACATCGTCATTGAAAACGGTCAGCTCAAGGTTGCCGGCACCGACAAGAACGTGCCTTGGTTCCAGATGGCTCTCGCCGCCTACACCGCCCACAACCTGCCGCAAGGCATGGAGCCGGGGCTTAAGGAAACTGCGTTCTACGATCCGTCAAACTTCACGTTCCCGGCGGGCTGCTATATCTGCGAAGTCGAAATCGATCCGGAGACCGGCAAGACCGACATCGTGCAATTCGTCGCCGCCGACGATTTCGGCAACATCATCAACCCGATGATCGTTGAAGGTCAGGTGCATGGCGGCATCGCTCAAGGCGTTGGCCAGGCACTGCTCGAAGGGGCCGTCTATGACGCCAGCGGCCAGCTTCTGACGGCAAGCTACATGGACTACACCATGCCGCGCGCCGACGATCTGCCCTCGTTCCAGGTCTCGACTTCCAACACGCCTTGTCCGGGCAATCCACTTGGCATGAAGGGCTGTGGCGAGGCAGGTGCCATCGGCTCGCCGCCGGCGGTCATCAACGCCATCACCGATGCGCTCGGTCACGAAAACCTGACCATGCCCGCAACGCCTCAGAAAGTCTGGGCTGCGTTGCGCGCCGGCACGAAACACTGAGGAGGACGCAAGATGTATTCCGTCAACTATCATCGCGCCACCTCGGTCGCGGACGCCGTCAAGAAGATCAAGTCAGGTGACGCCAAGTTCCTTGCCGGTGGCATGACGCTGATCCCGGCGATGAAAACGCGGCTCGCCGCACCGTCGGATCTGGTCGACCTGGGCCACATTGCCGAACTCAAGGGCATCAAGGTGTCGGGCAAGACCGTTACCATCGGTGCCACCACGACGCATTTCGACGTTGCCAATGATGAGAAGCTGAAGAAGGTCTGCCCGGCGCTGACGCATCTGGCCAGCCTTATCGGAGATCCGGCCGTACGCCATCGCGGCACGATCGGGGGCTCTATAGCCAATAACGATCCGGCTGCCGATTATCCCTCGGCAATGCTGGCGCTTGGGGCGACCATTGTCACCAACAAGCGAGAGCTTGCGGCTGACAAGTTCTTCAAGGGGCTTTTCGAAACGGCACTCAAGGACGACGAGATCGTTACAGCGGTTACATTCACCGCACCGGCCAAGGCGGGTTATGCCAAATTCCCCAATCCCGCGTCACGCTACGCCATGACAGGCGTATTCGTTACCAAGGGCAAGGACGGCGTGCGCGCGGCGGTGACCGGGGCAGGCGATGACGGCGTGTTCCGCTCCAAGGAGATCGAGGCCGCGCTGACCAAGAAGTTCGAGGCGTCAGCTCTGGAAGGTGTTTCGGTGCCCTCCAAGAACCTGATGGGCGACATCCATGCGTCGCCGGAATATCGGGCCAATCTCGTGGTCGTGATGGCCAAGCGCGCCGTTGCGGCAGCTAACGCCTGAGCGAATTGCATCCGCAATTCCGGGAAGGGGCCTTCGGGCCCTTTTCCTTTTGAAGTTGTTTAGCCGATGGTTGGCCTTGGCAACTCCGCCTCAGGGGGCTTACATGCCGCGCGCGGGCTTGGAACAGCAATGAGAATGTGGAGCAGACCTGAATGGCGCGTCCGATAACCTCGATCGCCGATCTTCGTGCAATCGCCAAGCGGCGCGTGCCACGCATGTTCTACGACTATTGCGATTCCGGCGCCTGGACCGAAAGCACCTATAGAGAGAACGAAAGCGATTTCGTGCCAATCAAGCTGCGCCAGCGCGTCGCCGTAGACCTGCGCAACCGCACGCTTGAAACAACGATGATAGGCGAGAAGGTGTCGATGCCGGTGGCGATCGCGCCGACTGGCCTGACCGGCATGCAGCATGCCGACGGCGAGATACTCGCCGCGCGCGCCGCCGAAAAGGCCGGCATTCCGTTCACGCTGTCGACCATGAGTATCTGCTCGATCGAGGACGTTGCAGAGAACACGTCCAAGCCTTTCTGGTTCCAGCTCTATGTCATGAAGGATCGCGATTTCGTTTCGCGGCTGATCCAGCGCGCCAAGGCGGCGAAATGTTCGGCGCTGGTACTGACGCTCGACCTGCAGATCCTCGGCCAGCGGCACAAGGACATCATCAACGGTCTGTCGACGCCGCCGCGGATGACGATCCCCAACATCATCAACTTGGCAACCAAGCCGCGCTGGTGCTTCAACATGCTGCGTACCAACCGGCGCACATTCCGCAACATCGCCGGCCACGCCAAGGGCGTCACCGACCTGCGCTCGCTGTCGTCGTGGACGGCGGAGCAGTTCGACCCTGCGCTGAGCTGGGACGACGTGAAGTGGATCAAGGACCAGTGGGGCGGCAAGCTCATTCTCAAGGGCATCCTCGATCCCGAGGACGCGCAGAAGGCGGCGGCAAGTGGTGCCGACGCGCTCATCGTCTCCAACCATGGTGGCCGCCAGCTCGACGGTGCCGTTTCATCGATCTCGGCGCTGCCTGCAATCGTCGATGCTGTAGGCGATCGCATCGAAGTTCTGATGGATGGCGGTATCCGTTCCGGGCAGGATGTGCTCAAGGCCGTCGCCCTCGGGGCCAAGGGCGTGTTCATCGGCCGCTCGTTCCTTTATGGCCTCGGCGCCGGGGGCGAGGCGGGCGTGACCACCTGTCTCGACATCATCCGCAAGGAACTCGATATCACCATGGCCTTCTGTGGCCTACGCGACATCAAGGATGTCGATGGGCGAATTATCGCCAGGCGGTAACGGCGCGCCTTTCCAGCGAGAGGATGAAAGACTTGCTGGACCGCTAAAAGCCGCCGATGGCTCGGCGGCTTTTGCGGGAGGATGGCAGCCTTGCGGCTGACCGACGAAATCTGTCAGGAAACTGCTTCGGCCACCTTGGCCACCACCGGTGCCTCAAGCTTCATACCCGGCTTCAGCCCGAAAGCATTGGCAAACGCCGCACCCGAAAGCTTCTGGCCTGCTTCGGTGCGAACCTTGAAGATCTCCACAGAGCCGCCCTGTACCGAAATGCTGATACTGCGCTCGCCGACCGCGCTGACTTCGCCTGGCTTGCCCACGACGTCGCCGAAGCGGCGGACCAGGTGCTTGCGCGCCTCGAACAGCCGCACCTTCGTGCCATTGACCGAGGCCCAGGCGCCGGGCGCCGGGTCACAGCCGCGGATGAGATTGTGGATCACATCGACGTGGGCGTGCCAGTTGATCCTGGCTTCCGCATCCTTGCACCAGCCTTCGTACGAGGCTTTGCTCTCATCCTGTTCAGTCTCATTGTGTTTTCCAGCAACGACGAGGTCCGCAGCCTCAAGCATGGCATCGACGCCGAGCGGAAACAGCCAGTCGAAATAGACGCTGCCGAGCGTGTCGTCGGGACCGATGTCCACGGTCTTTTGCAGGATGACCGGGCCCTCGTCGAGGCCATCGGTCGGGCGGAAAATGGTGAGGCCGGTTCGGGTGTCGCCCTTGATCACCGGCCAGTTGATCGAGCTTGGTCCGCGATATCGAGGCAACAACGAGGGGTGGTACTGGATGGTGCCGTGCCTGGGAATGTTGACAAAGTCCTGCGGCGCGAACTGCAGCACATAAGCCATGACTGCGAGATCGACGTCGAGCTTGCGCAGGGCCGTTTCGGCGGCTTCGCCCTTGAGGCTCGGCAGCTGAAACACCTTCAGTCCTGCTTTTTCCGCAGCAAGCCGCAGCGGATCGGGCCTGGCGCCTTCTTTTTCCGGGGCGCAAAACACGCCGGCGACCTCATCGCCACGTGCCAAGAATGCCTCGAGTACACTTTGTCCGAACGCCTGCTGTCCAATGATCGCAATCCGCATGGTCCTGTTCTCCTCCAGATCTAGGTAAAGCGGCCCAGCGTGCCCAGCCACGCTGGGCCACGGGTCTGTTCAGTGACTGTTTGGGTTGTGCTTCCCCTCAGGCGGGGTGTGTTTTCAACGGCCGGTGTTGATCCACACGACCTTTGGCTCGGTGAAATTCTCGATAGCCATATCGCCGTGCTCGCGGCCGAAACCGGAGTCGCGGGCGCCGCCCCAGGGCAATCTGATATCCGTCGGGCCGTATGTGTTGACCCACACGGTGCCCGCCTTCAGCCGCCGCGTGAAGCGGTGGGCGCGGCCGATATCTGCGGTCCACACGCCTGCAGCGAGGCTGTAGACCGTGCCGTTGGCAATGCGCAGTGCATCCTCGTCGTCCTTGAACTTGATGACGGTGGCAACTGGGCCGAAGATTTCTTCCTGCGAAATACGCATCTCATGTTCGACGCCGGCAAAGACTGTCGGCTGAACATAGTAACCGACGTCGCCATGGCGACTGCCGCCGGTGACCAGGGTGGCGCCTTCTTGTCTGCCGATCTCAATATAGTCGAGCACGCGCTTCATCTGGACTTCCGAAACCAGCGGACCCATGGCCGTCGAGGTTTCGCGCGGATCGCCTATGCGGGTCGAGTTCGCACGTGCCGCTAGGCGCTCGACGACCTCGTCATAGACGGATTCATGGGCAAGGATTCGCGAACCCGCAGAGCAGACCTGGCCGGTGTTGAAGAAGATGCCGGCACCGGCTGCCTTCACGGCGGCGTCCAGGTCGGCATCGGGGAAGATGATGTTGGCCGATTTGCCGCCGAGTTCCAGCGTCACGCGCTTCAGATTGCCGGCAGCACCGCGCAAAATCTGCCGTCCAACCACCGGCGAGCCTGTGAACGTGACCTTGTCGATGTCCGGGTGGTCGACGATCGCCTGGCCGGCGATCTTGCCGAAGCCCGGAACGACATTGAGCGTGCCGGCGGGGAAACCGGCTTCGAGGGCCAGTTCACCTATCCGCAGCGCCGTCAGCGGGGTGATTTCCGCTGGCTTCAGTACCACTGTACAGCCGCAAGCCAGCGCGGGCGCGATCTTCCACATGCCGATCATCAGCGGAAAGTTCCATGGGATGATGGCGCCGACGACACCGAGCGGCTCACGTACGGTGTAGGTCAGCGCGTCCTGGCGGGCGGGGATGACCTGGCCGTTTATTTTGTCGGCCATGCCGGCGTAGTAGACCAGAGTATCGATGACAGCCGGCAGGTCCTGGCGGCGGATAGCTGAAACCGGCTTGCCGCTGTCGAGGCTTTCCAGGTTGACCAGTTCGTCTTCGTTCTGGCGGATCAATTCTGCGAGCTTGAGCAAGAGCAGGCCACGCTCGCTGGCGCGCATGCGTCCCCAATCACCTTCGAAGGCAGCGCGGGCGGAACGCACGGCGGCGTCGACATCGGCTGCATCGGCCTCGGCTATCTTGGCGATGACTTCGCCTGTGGACGGGTCAAGCGTATCGAAAGTGCGACCGGACAAAGCATCGACGCGACGACCATCGATAAGCAGCTTCTGTGTCCAGTCGGAAAAAGCATACGCCATGGGTTTCCTCCGTATATGAATTGCAGTTCATATATCTCCAGGCCACCGCCGTTCCCTTTGGCATGTGGTGGAGACTGCAATCAGCGTAGGAAAGTTATTTCCCCGTGGGAATAGGATATTTGTTGCCTATATCTGCCCCCTGATACATGATCTCGCATGCCAGTGTGATGTTCCGCTTGATATGAATTGAGTTTCATATCTTGTGGGGTCAGCAGCAGGGAGGCGCGTAATGATCCGCATCGAGATCGATCCAGTCTGGCGCTTCAGGCGCAGCGAGGATTCACAATCCTTGCAGCTCATGCTCGGATTTCTGGCTGAGATACGCGCAAGTGGAAAGATCACCAAAGCTGCCGATCTTGCGGGCTTTTCGTACCGCCACGCATGGAACCTGATCGAAAAGTGGTCGGCATTTTTCGAGACGCCGCTTGTGGTGCGCAAGCAAGGCAGCGGCACGAGCCTGACACCTTTCGGCGACAAGCTGGTGTGGGCGGGGCAGCGGCTGGAGGCGCGGCTTGGGCCTCTGCTGCAGAACCTGTCGCAGGAACTGGAAACCGAGATCAATCAGTTGCTGCCGCATGGTCCATTGATCCTCAGGGTCCACGCCAGCCATGGCTTTGCCGTGCCCAAGTTGCGCGAATTGCTCAGCCGCGAGCCTGATATTGGCGTCGATTTCCGCTATGTCAGCAACCAGAACTCGCTAGCCTCGCTGGCCCATGATGGCTGCGACCTTGCCGGCATGCATCTGCCCCAAGGCGAATTGCGCAAGCGCAGCATCGCCGCCAGCAAAGGCTGGCTGACACCAAGCGCCCATCGGGTGATCGGCTTCGTAACGCGCGAGATGGGGCTGATGGTGGCGCGCGGCAACCCGCTCGGCATCACGTCTCTGGACCGTTTGCTCGATCCGGAGATTCGTTTCGTCAATCGCGATCCTGATTCCGGAACACGTATGCTGCTGGGCCAGCTCCTGGCCCAGCATCACATCGATAGCTCACGCATCAACGGCTACGAACATGCCGAGTTCACCCATGCGGCGGTCGCGGCCTATGTGGCCAGCGGCATGGCCGATGTCGCGTTCGGCGTGGAGGCCGCGGCCCGGCAGTTCGATCTCGACTTCGTACGGCTGGTCACGGAGGACTATTTCTTTGTCTGCCGAAAGGAAATCCTCGAGGTTGACGCGGTCAAGCGTGTGCTTTCGATCATGCGCGGCGATGAGTTTCACGCGGCGATCTCGCAATTGCCCGGCTACAGGGTCAACGATGCCGGGGCGATCAAGACAGTGAGAGAGGTCTTCAGGACTTCCGAATAGCTGAGAGCCATGCGCCTGCGCCGTTCAAGGACGCAGGTACATTGGCGGGGCCAGCTTTGCAGGTCGCTTCGGTTACCTGCGCCTGCCAGCAGGTGCTTTCACGACTGCTTTAGTTCTTAGGTTTTCCATAGCCACCGCCGGTTGGCGTGCTGATGGTAATCGTCTCGCCCGGCTGCAACACAGTCTGGTCACAGCCGCCAAGCGTTTCGATACTGCCATCGATGCGACGCACGGTGTTCGATCCGCATTCACCTGGCGCGCCACCATCAAGTCCGAACGGCGGTATGCGGCGATGGCCGCTCAGGATCGCAACGTCGAGCCTCTTGCTGGCGCGGATCGTGCGCAGCGTGCCGTCGCCGGCCGAGAATTCGCCCTTTCCGCCCGAGCCCTTTCGGATATGGAAATCTTCCAGCACCACTGGAAAACGTGTCTCCAGGATTTCCGGATCGGTCAGGCGCGAATTGGTCATGTGGGTGTGGACCGCGTCGGCACCGTTGAAGCCCGGACCCGCTGGCGCGCCGGAACAAATCGTCTCGTAATACTGATACTCGTCGTCGCCGAAGGTCAGGTTGTTCATCGTCCCTTGCGCGGCTGCCATTGCGCGGGTCGCGCCGAACAGGCAGTTCGTCACCGCCTGGCTGACTTCGACATTGCCCGCGACCACGGCGGCCGGATAGCGCGGTGACAGCATCGAGCCTGCCGGAACGATCAGCCGGATCGGGCGGAGGCAGCCCGCGTTCATGGGAATGTTGCCCGCAACGAGCACACGGAAGACGTAGAGTACTGCCGCGCGCGTCACCGGCTCGGGAGCGTTGAAATTGTCGCCGCGTTGGTCCGAGGTGCCGGTGAAATCGACTGTGGCCTCACGCTTTTGGCGATCGATGGTGATTTTCACCTCGATCTTGCAGCCCTGGTCCATCTCGTAGCTGAACGAGCCGTTCGGCAGCCGGTCGAGTACCAGCCGCACACTTTCGGCGGCATTGTCCTGGACATGCCCCATATAGGCTTCGACAACTTCCTCGCCGAACTGCGCGAGCATCTTGTTCAGTTCGGCGACACCCTTTTCGTTCGCCGCGACCTGTGCCTTCAGGTCGTTGATGTTCTGCGTGACGTTGCGCACTGGATATGCGCCGCCGGTAAGCAGGCTCGTAAGTTCCTTTTCACGGAAGATGCCCCGATCCAGCAGCTTGAAATTGTCGATGTAGACGCCTTCCTGCTCGATCGTGGTCGCGAGCGGCGACATCGAACCCGGTGCGATTCCTCCGATATCGGCATGATGGCCGCGACTGGCGACCCAGAAGCGGATTGTCTTGCCGTCCGTGTTGAACACCGGCGTGCAGACGGTGAGATCGGGCAGGTGGGTTCCGCCATTGTAGGGCGCATTCAACAGAAACACGTCGCCGGGATGGATGACCGGATTTTCACGGATTGCCGTTGCGATCGATGCATCCATCGAACCGAGATGCACCGGCATGTGAGGAGCATTGGCGACCAGATTGCCGCTGGCGTCAAAGACAGCGCAGGAAAAGTCGAGACGCTCCTTGATGTTGACCGAATAGGCGGTGTTTTGCAGGGTCACGCCCATCTGCTCGGCAATCGACATGAAGAGATTGTTGAAAATCTCCAGCATGACGGGGTCTGCGGCCGTTCCAATAGCCATGGTCGCGGGAAGCGGCACGATTCGTTGGAGCACGATATGGTTCTTGGCTGTCAACTGTGCTTGCCAGCCATCCTCGACAACGATGGTCTGGTTGCTTTCGATGATGATCGCCGGGCCGGTGACACGGTTTCCAACACCCATTTCCGAACGCAACACAACGCCCGCGTCGTGGAATGTGCCTTGTGAGAAGAATCGCGTGCGGCGTGCCGGCGCGATCTCGATCTCATTCAAGGCGCTTTGTGAAAAGTCGATTTCTGCACCACTGCCGCCGACCGATTCGACTTCCACTGCCTCGATGACCAGCGACTTCGTGGTGTCGATGAAGCCGAAGCGGCTCTTATGAAGTTGCTCGAATTCGGCACGCAGGCGTTCCGGCGTATCGAGGTTCGGGAATGTTGCCTCGACAGCGATTGCCGTATCGGTGCCGGCATAGCGGACGTGGGCGCGAAGGAAGGTCTTTGCAGCGTTTTCGGCAATGCCTTGCGCGGCAAGATTGGCAAGACAGTCGCGCTGCAGTTCAAGCCCCAGATCGAGCAAGGCAGCTGGTGCCGCCGCATTAAGGTCGACGCCGAGCGCCTTCTGGCGCGTGGCCCTGATGTCGGCCAGTCCCATGCCGTAGGCTGACAGCAGGCCCGACATCGGATGCAGCAGGATGCTTTTCATGCCAAGTGCATCGGCGACCAGGCATGCATGCTGGCCACCGGCGCCACCGAAGCAGTTAAGTGCATAACGCGTCACGTCATAGCCGCGCTGGACGGAGATCTTCTTGATCGCCTCGACCATGTTGGCGACCGCTATCCTGATGAAGCCGTCTGCTACGTCTTCCGGCGTGCGCCCGTCGCCAAGCTCTTCAGCGACCTGGGTGAAATGCGAGCGAACTGTCGCTACATCGAGCCGCTCGTTCTGCTGTGGCCCGAAAAGCGCCGGAAAATAGTCCGGGATAAGCTTGCCTAGCATGACGTTTGCATCGGTCACCGCCAGCGGACCGCCGTTGCGATAGCAGGCGGGGCCAGGATTGGCGCCCGCGGAGTCCGGTCCGACTCTGAAACGGCCGCCATCGGCGTGGAGAATGGAGCCACCGCCCGCAGCAACAGTATGAATGAGCATCATCGGCGCGCGCACCCGCACGCCAGCGACCTGTGTCTCGAACGCGCGTTCATACTCGCCATCGAAATGGGCAACGTCGGTGGAGGTGCCACCCATGTCGAAGCCGATGACTTGAGGGAAACCGGCTGACGCGCCTGTGCGTGCCAGACCTACGACGCCGCCGGCAGGACCCGACAGAATGGCATCCTTGCCCTGGAACAGATTGGCGGCGGTCAGACCGCCCGATGACATCATGAACATGACGCGCGCGCCGGTGCGCTCGACATCGAGTTCGCGCGATACCTGCGCCACATAACGCGACAGCACTGGCGACAGATAGGCGTCGACGACTGTCGTGTCGCCGCGGCCAACGAACTTTACGAGCGGCGAAACCTCATGGCTGACGGAAACCTGGGCAAAGCCGATCTCGCGGGCCGCCCGGGCAAGGACCTGTTCATGCTGCGGGAATTTGTAGGCGTGCATCAAAACGATGGCGATGCAGTCATAGCCTTGATCGCGCAGGCTTTTCAGAGCGGCGATTGCGACCGTCTCGTCGAGCGCCTTTTCCACGCGGCCATCCGCCAGAATCCGCTCATCCAACTCGACAACCGTGTCGTACAGCGCTTCGGGCTTCAGGATTTCGGAATCGAAGATGTCTTTGCGCTCCTGGTATCCAATGCGCAGCGCGTCACGGAAACCCTTCGTGGTCACCAGCGCCAGCCGCTCGCCCTTGCGCTCCAGGAGCGCGTTGGTTGCAACCGTGGTTCCCATACGGACTTCGTGGATCAGCCCCGCCGGGATCGAATCGCCGGCTTCAAGGCCGAGATGCAGGCGGATGCCGTGCACGGCCGCGTCACGATAAGCGTCCGGGTTCTCCGACAGAACCTTGCGGGCATGCAGATTTCCCTGCGGATCCTTGCCGACTACGTCGGTGAACGTGCCTCCACGGTCGATCCAGAAATCCCACGATCCATTTTGTCCGTTCATACCCGATATCCCGAATTTCTGCCGCCTATTTAGGCACGCTCAAAAATGAACCAGCAAACGTTGACAAAATATCGATAAAATGGTGACGATATGTCCGTCAAGATGGGGGCAGGTTCTGATGGCCACAAAAGAGAAGCGCGAACCGGGTGAGCTCGAGAAGCTCGAGACGGCTCTGCCCAAGCACCTTCAGCCTATTCCATCGATCGGTCCGATCGTGTCTTCAGCGCATCTGGCCGAAGGCGCTTCGCCTGGCCTTTCCGAAGTCGAATATGGTCTGATCCTTGCAAGCCATGCCTTTTCCCGCTGGATGGTACGCTGCATGTCGGCGGCCGGACTGCCCGGCCTGTCCGCCCTGGAAGTGCTGATCCTGCACTCCATCCGTCACCGCGGCCGCGAAAAGAAACTCGCTGACATCTGCCTCGTGCTTGATATCGAAGACACGCACATCGTCACCTATGCCATTCGCAAGCTCGAGGCTGCCGGTCTGCTGGCTTCCGGCAAGGCGGCCAAGGAAAAGACCGTGCGGATTACCGAAAAAGGCGCGGAAGCTTGCGCTCGCTATGCCCAGATTCGCGAACGGCTTCTGGTCGATTCGACCGCGAACGCGCGTCCGTCGGAAGAAACACTATCGGAAATCGCAGCCGTCCTTCGCTTCATGTCGGGCGCGTTCAATCAAGCGGCGCGTGCCGCAACGACATTGTAAGGAACTCCGCTTGAACGAGGCCACCGTCACCCCGCTCATTTCCGTTGAGGATCTTTCCGTTGCGTTCGGCAACGCGCGTGTTGTCGAGAATCTGGATTTCTCGGTCGCGCCGGGAAGAACTCTGGCAATCGTCGGTGAATCCGGCTCGGGCAAGTCAGTCACCTCACTTTCGATGATGCGGCTCGCCGACATCATGGGCGCGAAGTTTCCGACCGGACGCATCACGTTCAACGGGGCTACGGGCAGCTTCGACCTGCTGAAGGCATCGCAAAAGGAGATGCGTTCCATTCGCGGCAAGGAGATCGCAATGATCTTCCAGGAGCCGATGACCTCGCTCAATCCTGTGTTCACGATCGGCGACCAGATCAGCGAAGTGCTGATACTGCACGAAAAGATGAGCAAGAACGCGGCACTTGCGGAGGCAAAGCGCCTGCTCGACATGGTGCGTCTGCCGGATTCAGGCGAACTGCTCGGCCGTTATCCGCACCAGCTTTCAGGCGGCATGCGTCAACGCGTGATGATCGCCATGGCGCTCGCCTGCCGCCCCAAGCTGTTGATCGCCGATGAGCCAACGACAGCGCTTGACGTGACCATCCAGGCCCAGATCCTCAACATCATGCGCGATCTGCAAAAAGAGCTCGGCATGGCGATGATTTTCATCACCCATGACATGGGTGTGGTCGCCGAGATGGCCGACGATGTCGTGGTCATGTGGAAAGGCAAGAAGGTCGAGCAGGGGCCGGTGCGTGAGATCTTCGCAAATCCGCAGCACCCCTACACGCGCATGTTGCTTGGATCGGTGCCCAAGCTTGGCAGCCTGGAAGGTGAGGATTTCCCCAAACGCATGCCGCTGACCGTTCTCGAAGATGGTGAGCCCAAACTGGTCGGCACCGAGCGTATCCAGGATACGCCGAAATACGATGCCCCGCCGCTTCTATCGGTTCGCGACCTCGTCGTCCGCTTCAATGTCAAAAAAGGCATTTTTGGTGGAGTGACGCACCGAGTGCATGCGGTGGAGCAGGTGAGTTTCGATATCCATCCGGGCGAGACGCTGGCGCTTGTAGGTGAGTCCGGTTCCGGAAAATCCACCATCGGCCGCGCCATCCAGCAGTTGCAGACGGCAACCTCGGGCCAGATCACCTTCGGCGGCAAATCTTTGGCGCAGATGAATGCCGTCGAGCGGCATCGCCTGCTCCAGGAAGTGCAGTACATCTTCCAGGATCCCTTTGCCTCGCTCGATCCGCGCAAGACTGTGGGTTTTTCCATTGCCGAGCCAATTCGCACCCATGGATTGATTTCTGGCAGCGCAGAGATCCGCAAGCGCGTCCACGGGCTGCTCGAGCGTGTCGGCCTGACGTCGGCGCATGCCGAACGTTACCCACACGAATTTTCCGGTGGCCAGCGCCAACGCGTCTGCATTGCGCGTGCTCTGGCCTCCGACCCCAAGCTCATCATAGCCGACGAAGCGCTGTCAGCTCTCGATGTCTCAATCCAGGCGCAGATCATCAACCTGTTCATGGACCTGCAGGCCGAACGCGGCCTCGCCTATCTGTTCATCAGCCACGACATGGCCGTCGTCGAAAAAATGAGCCACCGCGTTGCCGTTCTGTATCTGGGCCAGATCATGGAACTGGGCAGCCGCCGGCAGGTGTTCGAGAGGCCCGCCCATGCCTATACGCGCAAGCTTCTTTCGGCTGTTCCGATCGCCGATCCGACGCGCAAGCGCGGTACGGTCATGCTGGAAGGCGATATCCCGAGTCCGATCAGGGCCGTTGGCAACGAGCCGGCGATCCTGCCCCGCCAGGAAGTCGGCCCCGGGCACTTCGTCGCCGGAAGCGCCTGACTGAATCAACAAAGCAACATCTGAAGAGGAGTAGATGCCAATGAAAACAGTTGGAATTAGAGCGGCTTACATGGCGCTCGCCATGGCGGGTACGGCGTTCATCGCCTTGCCGGCAATGGCCGAAGGCAAGCTTACGGTTTCTACGCCGCAGGATCCGGGAAGCTGGGATCCCATCGATACCTTCCTGGTGCAGTGGGCTGCCGTAGCCACCAACATTTTCGACGGTCTGACCTATCGCGGCCCCGACCTGAAGCTGGTTCCGGGCCTGGCTGAATCCTGGGAAGAACTCGACGAGGGCAAGCGTATCCGCTTCCACCTCCGCAAGGGCGTGACCTTCCACAATGGCGAGCCGTTCAACGCCGAAGCCGTGAAGTTCACCTTCGAACGCCTGCTCGGCGAGCAGGGCGCGAAAGGTCCCCAGCGCTCGAACTACGTCTCGATCGACAGCATCGAGATCATTGACGAAAACACGGTGGACATGAAGCTGAAGGCACCGGATCCCGTGCTGCTGACCAAGCTTGCAGGCTATGGAGCGATGATCGTTCCGCCGAAGTACATCGCCGAAAAGGGCGAGGACTTCTTCAACGCCAATCCGGTCGGCACTGGTGCGTTCAAGTTCGTTTCCTATGCGCCCAAGGTCAACATCCAGCTCGCGGCCAACCCTGATTACTGGGGCGGCGCGCCGAAGCTTTCGGAACTCGACTTCCGTTTCATCGCTGAGCCCTCGACCGCCGTGGCCGAGCTTCAGGCCGGCCGCGTAGATCTCGTCCTGCCGCCGACCATTCCGATCGGCATGATCGATGTCATCAAGAACGACTCAAAGCTTGAGCTTGTTTCCGTGCCTGGGCCAACGGTCGATGCATTGCGCTTCAACACCAAGAGCGGCATCACGGCCGATCCAAAGGTGCGCAAGGCGCTGATCATGGCCGTGGACCGGGCAACCATCATCGCGTCGATCCTCGCCGGCGAGGCATCCCAGATCGCCAGCTTCCAAGGCGCGCTCTCGTTCGGCTACGATCCGGAGATGAAGCCGCTGCCTTATGACCCAGAAGGTGCCAAGGCGCTGTTGGCCGAAGCAGGGGTGAAGCCTGGCGCAACCGTCCAGATCGACATTCGCGGCAATGATGCGACGATGAACGAAGTCGCGCAGGTCATCGCCAGCTATCTGCAGATGGTCGGCATCACTGCAACCATCAAGCCTTACGAAACCAACGTTCTGCTGAACGACATCATCCCACAGGGCAAGACCGGTGCGATGTTCCAGCAGAAGTGGGGTGGCTGGACCTTCGACTACGACAACACCGCGTATTCGATGTACCACTCGGGCGAAAAGTGGAACCCCTACGACTCCGATCCGGAAATGGACAAGCTGCTTGAATCGCAGCGTCCTCTGACGGACCGCGCAGAGCGCGAGCGCATCCTCAAGGACATCGCGAAGTATGCCGCGGATCGCGCTCTGGAGCTTCCGCTCTACAACTCGAATGCCATCTACGGCATCAACAAGCGCGTGCAGGGTTTCGTTCCTGCGCCCGATACCCGACTGAAGCTCAACGAAGTCTCGGTCAACTAATCCACATCAAGGGATGCCGCCTTCACGGGCGGCATCCCCTTACGTTCTAGTTCAACGATAAGACGCCTGATCTTGTTCGAACAGCGTTGCGCGCTTTTCCACCAAGGTCACGCACTAGGGAAAAACACTTGGCCGGCTTCCTCATCAAGCGACTGTTGCAGGCGATTTTTGTCGTCATTGCCATTACCCTCCTGGTGTCCTTCGCCATTCGCCTGACCGGCGACCCGGCCGTCACGATGTTTCAGGGCGGCGGCAGCATGACCGAAGACGACCTCGCTCGTATCCGTCAGGCCCTCGGCGTCGACAAGCCTTTCATCGTGCAATATCTCGATTTCATGAAGGGGCTGCTGACATTGGATTTCGGCCGCAGCTTTGTTGGCAACACGCCGGTTGCGGGACTGATCGGCGCCGCGCTTCCGGCGACATTGCTTTTGGCGCTGATCTCGATGGTGGTGTCCATCGCGCTGTCCATCCCGCTCGGCATCAAGGCGGCAACGGCGCGTGGCAAGTCAGCGGATCAGATCATTCGCATCCTGTCGCTGATCGGCCTGTCGTTTCCGAATTTCTGGCTGGCGACGATGCTGGTGCTGCTGTTTGCCATCACGCTCGGCTGGCTGCCGCCCAGCGGCATGGACAGTGCTTTGACCTACATCATGCCTGCCGTGACAATGGGTGTCATCCTGACGGCCACCAATGTGCGGCTGGTGCGCACGTCGATGCTCGAGACGCTGCAATCGCAATACATCATGGTGGCGCGCGCCAAGGGGCTCAGCGAAAGCAAGGTTCTCTACAAGCACGCGCTTCGCAACTGTGCCATTCCGCTCATCACCTATTTCGGATTGCAATTCGGCGGGCTGCTCGGCGGCATCGTCGTGGTGGAGCGTGTGTTCAATTGGCCCGGCATGGGCACGCTGGCCTTCGACGCCGTAGGCGCGCGCGACTATCCCGTGCTTCAGGGCGTGATCACCGTGCTGTCGCTGATGATCGTCGGCGTAAATCTTCTGGTCGATATCGCTTATGGGCTGGTCGATCCGCGCATTCGTACGGAGTAGACGACGATGGCCTCCAAGACATTCTCCCTGCGCCAGTCGCGTTTCATGAGCCTTGAATTCATCCTCGGCGCCTTCCTCACCGCAACGATCTGCCTTGCGGTCGCCTTCTCCGACCTGCTGTTTCCCGACGGTGGTGCCAAGGTCGATCTGCTTGCCCGCCTGACGCCGCCCTTCGTCAATGCCACCCATCCGCTCGGTACCGATCCGCTTGGACGCGACGTGCTGGCGCGCGTGGTGGCGGGCGGCAAGATTTCGTTGCTTGTCGGCTTCACTTCGGTTGTCGGTGCCCTGGTCATCGGCGTGCTGATGGGCCTGATCGCCGGCTACTATCGCGGCTTCTGGGACATGATCGTCATGCGCTTTGCCGACATCCAGCTGGCAATGCCCTTTATTCTCCTGGCCATCACATTCATTGCCATCGTTGGCGGCAGCCTGACCAACACGATCATCCTGCTGATCGTGTCGCAATGGGTGCAATATGCCCGCCTCGTGCGCGGATCGGTGCTGACATTGCGCGAACGGGAATTCATCCTGTCGGCGCGGGCTATCGGCGTGCGCGACTGGCGCATCATCTTCCAGCACTTGCTGCCCAACCTGATCGGGCCGGTGATCGTGCTGATGACGCTCAACGTCGCCTCCAACATCCTGCTCGAGTCGAGCCTGACCTTCCTTGGCCTTGGCGTCGACCCGACCATCCCGAGCTGGGGCGGCATGCTGGCCGACGGGCGCACCTATTTGCAATTGGCGTGGTGGGTCAGCGTCTTTCCGGGCCTTGCCATTTTGCTGACCGTGCTCGGACTCAACCTTCTTGGCGACTGGCTCCGCGACAGCCTCGATCCGACAGGCAGAACATCACGATGACATCGATTTTCAACAAGACCTACGGGCGCACTCTGGATGAGCTCGTGGAAACCGCTGCAGGCGAGGACCAGACGCTGCAGGTATGGACCTTCGACGACCGCGCGAGCCGCGTGGCTGCCGAAAAGAAGCTTGCGCAAAGCGGTGTCAACGCCCGCATCCGCTCCGCCTACAAGCCGCTGCTGCACTACTTCCTCGAAGAGGTCGACCTGTCAGACGTGATTGAGATTGCGGTCTCCTATCCCGTCCATGAGCGGGCGCCCAAAAACCGCTTCATCCTCGAAACCTATCCGCTTGCCGCCCTGGCCGGGGACATAAGGATATCTTTGGCGGCCCGCTCCGACGACGACTTCCACTATGGTGTGACGCTCACGCTCGCGGACGGCAGCACGGCAAGCCATAGTGTTTTCGCCCCCAATCGCGTGCATGTCGATTTCGTCGGCGAAACCATCGTGTCGCCGACCGGGTGGGTCATCATCGGTGCGGGCCCCGGCGAACGTCTGGAGACGGATTATGAACGGCTGTTTGCCGAGACAGTTTCAGCCATCCAGTCGCACGACTGGGGAACGGTCGAGCCGTATTTCGAAGAGCTGAACATTCGAGCGACACTTCCTTCGACCGACGAGCCACTGGCCCATGGCGACGAAGTCCTCAGCCTGCGCGAGGCACTGCACGAGGACTTTTATTTCTCGTTGCTTGAGGTTTTCCAGCAAAAATCCGGCCGTCCAATCGGCGACCGTGGGCTGCGCCCCGGCCAGATCGTGCCCGAGATTGTCCAGGGCGAGGCAACAGCTGTCGCTGTCAGCGTGCGGCCGTTGTCGTCTGAGATCGCCGATGGTCCCGTTGTTGCCCTCGACACGATGGCCAAGCCGCCATTCTTCGCGCAGGTCGTCACCGAACTCGACGCCATTGGCGGCCAACCGTTCGAGGCCGCGAGCCGTTCGGGCCGGCCTGTACTTGGTCGCTATGTCAAGGGAAACGACGCGCCTGTCATCATCAGCGGTGGCCAGCACGCCAATGAAAACACCGGCATCGTCGGAGCCATGCGCGCGGCCAAGGTTCTGGCACGGCGACAGAACGCGCATTTTACCGTTTGCCCGATGGAAAACCCGGACGGCTATGCGCTGCATCAGAGGTTGCGCGCCGACAATCCGCGCCACATGCATCACGCCGCGCGCTACACGGCGATGGGTGATGATCTCGAATACCGCACGCTGGAAAACACCGGCGGTGTGCTGCACGAAAAAGCCATTCGCATCGAAGCCCAACGCCTGACCGACGCTCAGCTGCACGTCAACCTGCACGGCTATCCGAGCCATGAGTGGACGCGGCCCTTGTCAGGCTATGTGCCGCGCAACTTTGCCATGTGGACGCTGCCGAAGGGCTTTTTCCTGGTCATGCGCTATCACGCGGGCTGGGAAGCGCGCGCCGAACGCATGCTTGACCATGTCACCGCGCATCTGGGCAAGATCTCTGGACTTCTTGCCTACAATGACGCCCAGATCGCGCTTTACGAGGTCCATGCCGGAGAAACCGGATTCCGCATCATCAACGGCTTCCCCTGCCTGTGTTCGGTCGACGACCGCCACACCACGCCGCTGACGCTGGTGACGGAGTATCCCGACGAGACCATCTATGGCGATGATTTCATCGCGGGACACACCGCCCAGATGGAAACCGTGCTTTCGGCATATGAGGCAATGCAGGAGATTTCTGCCATCGGCTGAGTATCGCTCAGCGGCAACCTTTCTTGTCGGCAACACCGCTTCACCCAGAAGCCGGCGGTGCCGGCAAGGGCGTAGTTGTCGCCGAAGCGACTGGACGCCATCATCATTCGGGCCTAGCGCTGCCATTGAAAGCACGAACACGCCAAATGGCGGGGCAGGTGACCGGTGGCGCGCCATCCATCAGATCGCCGCGACGTAGATCGCGACGACATAATAGAGCACATAGAGAAGATAGGTCTGGCCATTGCCGGTGTAGAGCCTGCGCACCGAGCCGGCGGCATCGATAACAAGGCGTGACACCCCGTTCCAGAACGCATCCGCCACCGGCAGGACTACCGGGGCGAGAACAGCCTGGTAGAAATTGTAAAATCGCCCAAGGTCAAGCGACGTGCCGTGATGGCGCGCACGCCGGTAGATCAGCCAAGCCAGTGCGAACAACAAGGCCGCAGCAGCTGTAGAGGCGGCCAATACCGGCATCGGGTTCCAGTAGCCATAGATGGTCTCGAGGGACATGCCCTCCCAGACCAGCGTCGAGGCGAAATAGGGATCGATTGCCTGAGAAACCGGCTCCATGAAGAGCTTTGGCAGGAACGACAGCGCAAGGATGGCCAAGACCAGAACCAATTGCGGCAAAAGCAACTGGAGGGGCGCCTCCTGGATTGTCGTCCGCTCCGGCCTGGCGGGGCCGAAGAATACGGCATGGGCCAGGCGAAACATGTAGAGAAAGCCAATGAATGTGGCGAGCACGCCGATTGCTGCGAGCCCATACCAGCCCTTTTCGACCATGGCACTCAGCAACAGCCATTTGCCGCCAAAGCCGGCGAGCGGCGGCAGGCCGGACATCGAGATCAAGGCTATGACGACGGTCGCGAAGGTGAGTGGCATTTTCCGCCATAGCCGGTCATTGGCTTCAAGCATCCTTGTGCCGGTCCGCAGGATGATCCCGGCGACAGCAAGAAACAGAATGCCCTTGACCATCAGGTGGTTGGCAACGAGGTAGAGCGCCGTCACCCAGCCGAGATGGCTCATCAGCGCGATCGCCGTGATGATGTAACCGAGCTGGCTCATGCTGGAATAGGCGAGCAGGCGCTTCATGTCGTTCTGCTGAAAGGCCATCACCGCCCCGGCCACTGTCGTCAGCAGGCCGATCCAGCCCATGACGTGGGCGAGTTCCAGCCCGGTCTCCGAGCGGATGGCAAGGTAGGTGACGATGAACAGGCCGAAGATCGCCACCTTGCTGACAACCGACGACAGCATCGCCGACAGGTCGTCGTCGGCTTCCGCATAGGCGCCCGGCAGCCAGACATGCGCGCCGATTGCGCCGGCCTTGATGAGAAAGCCGAGAGCCAGGAAGATGAATGCCGCCTCGGCCACGGGACCGGATGCGCTGCCGAAGGCGACAAGGGCAGTGGTGCCGTTGGCTGCTGTCGCCAGTGCGAAACCGGCAAGCAGGCTGAATGCCGAAACGAGCGAAAACAACAGGAAGGGCAGGGCATGGGGATGCGCGTTTCGCCCCTGCGCTATTAGAAAATAAGACGAGAGCGTAATGAGTTCCCAGCTGAAGAAGAACTCCAGGCTCGTTGACGATCGCAATAAGGCGGCAATCGACAGCAGCAGCACGGCCATGAGCGGAAAATAGCCGGGACGGGCGTCGTTGCGATAGAGGCCGGCGGAGGCCACGACCAGTCCGCACGTCAATAGCAGGACCGCAAAAAGTCGGTTTAGGCCCTGCAGGTCGCCGATGATCCAATTGCCGACGAACAGGACCGCAAGAAGCATCATCGTGCATTTGACCCGGCCGGGCAGCCAGTCGAGCGCATAAAGCAGACCGCCGATGCACAGCGGCGCAAATAGCCAGAGCGAGGCCACGCCCGCGATGTTTGCGGCAAGGTAGCCACTGACTGCTAGCACGACGACCGAAATCGTGGCCGGCAACAGGGCGCGGAGAGCGGGCCGTACCGGCGTCTGGTTCGGCACGGAGCGGGTAGCTTGCTTGAACCAGCTGAACATGTAGGCCGCTTCCAGCAGCGACCCTGCCAGGATGACGAGGATCCAGGCATATTGTTGACCCCTGGAGAGTTGCATCACCAGTTCCCATTTGGCCCAGAAGCCGGGGAAGGGCGGCAGGCCGGAGATGGCGACCAGAAGCAGGGCCATGACCAGCAGTACAAGCGGGCGTCCTGCGATTGCGGGCCAGGCGGATATCTCGCTTCGCCCGACCGCGCCGGCGAGCCAGAACAGGCCTGCCTTGGCGAAAAGATGATTGACGAACAAGCCACCGACAACAAGCGGCAGCGATGCCTCGGCGCCAAGTTTGTCCAGCAGTGCGAGCGCCAGCATCAACAGCCCCATCTGCGCGACGGAGGAGTAGCCAAGCATTCGCTGGACGTTTGTCTGCTTCAATCCGATGAGGTTGGAAAACAGGAAGCTTACACCGCCCGAAATCGCAATGATGCCGAGGTGGTTTTCGAACAGCGGCAACAGCTTGAGCAGGGCGAAGAAGACGCCGGCCGACACACCGCCCGATATTAGGGCTGATACCCCGCTTGGGGCGGCCTCGTAGACGTCGAGGCCCCAGCCATTCGCCGGGAACGGCTTGAGCTCGATGACCAGGCACGACAGAACCAAAAGCAGCGCGGTAACGCCGATCGGCCCGGCGATGAGGTCGCGCCGCGCGATCATCTCGTCGATATTGAGCGTTCCCGTGACGTGATAGAGAAGCACCGAACCGAGCAGGAAGAAGGTCGAGGCGAGCACTGTCGCCATGATGTACTTGAAGCTCGCCGCGAGCGCTGCCGCGCCGCGGTCCAGGCCCAGCAAGCCGTAGGTGGCGATCGAGACGATCTCCAGGAACACGAACAGGTTGAACAGGTCTCGGGTCATCACCATGCCGTTGATGCCCATGACCAGGATCAGATAAAGCAGCAGCGCCGCATAGCTGTCGCGCAGGCGCCCCCATAGGTGCCAAGCACCCAGGAGGGCCGCGACGTTGACGCTGAAGGTGAAGACGCCCTCCCACAGACCAAATCGCAGATTGATCGAGAAAGGTGGTGTGCTGCCAGCCGTCAGTATCTCGATCGTCGGCTGGCCGTTGTGAAGCGCCCAAAGATTGATGCCCGAGATCGCAGCGATACCGACCAGCGCCGCGACGAAGGCGATGGCCGGCAATGGCTTGGCGATTTTGTAGAGCAGCGGAATGAGAAAGCCGCCGCCGAGGCCAAGCAGGAAAATGTTCAGCGGCTGGAGGACGGCCTCTACCATTTCGACTCCGTCAGCGCGTCGATCGAAAGGCTCTTCTTGGCGTCATAGACACGGATTGCAAAAGCAAGCATGACCGCAGTCACCGAAAAGCCGATGACGATGGCGGTGACGACGAGTGCCGCGGGTATGGGGTCGACGGCGCGCGAGGTCGCATCCCCAATGCCAAGCGCTTTGTCGATGATCGGTGCGGTATGGCCGGTGACGTAGCCGGTCGCCACCATGACGATATGCAGCCCGGTATCGATCAGGCTGAAGCCGATGATAATGCGCAGGATATTGCGATGTTTGAGCATGCCCCACATGCCTATCAGCACGAGCAGGAATCCTGTCGCCAGGAGGATGTGGGAAACCGGCAGGCCCATGGCTTTCCTTCGCCGTCAGTTACGGAACCGGTCGATGATGACGCTAAGTTCGGCGCCGACCTTGATGCCGAGCAACGTTGATATCAGGGGGATCGCGCCTGCACTGAAAAGGGTGCCGAAATCGCCCTTTGGCAGTATGTGGCTGTCCAGGAAACCGGCGGCGAATATCAGCCCGAGAATGCCGATCGAGACATAGAGCACGCCAGCCAGCGATTCCGTTATGCTGAGAAAGCCGTGATGCAGTTGCGATGACGGCTTGGCGAGCACTAGCAGCATGACCGCTGAAGCAACGACAGCACCTCCCTGAAATCCGCCGCCCGCCGAAAGATGTCCGTTCATGATCACATAGGCGCCAAACAGGAAAATCAGCGGCAAGATCACCTCGGCGCCGTTTTGCACCAACTCGCTGGGCCGGCGCGGTTCGGGCTCCGTCAATTCCTTCTGCTGCCTTGCCTCCGGCTGGCTCGCCAGCAGTATGCCGACACTGGCGGCGACCATGAACAGAACGGCGACTTCGCCCAGCGTATCGAAGCCGCGGAAGGTGATGAGAATGCCGGTGACGACATTCGGTGCGCCGAGTTCTTGCGGTACGACGCTCAGGTAATGCTCGGCGAGCGCAGAAACGCTTTGGCGTTCGCTGTAGTCACCCACCATGCGGGCAAAGATGATGCCGAACATCAGGACGGCAAGCAGCGTGAATGCGCGCTTCATCGAGGCTTGTTCTCCTTGGGGTCGTCCTGGTCGCGCAGGGCGTCAGCCATCGTCGACGGTGCCATTGGCGTACGGATCGCATGCGCAACTCGTGACAGGGCGTGCGATGACAGCGGATTGGTCATCAGCACGAAATAGGCGATGATCAAGAGCTTGAGAGCCCACTCGGGGTGGTAGATGCCGAGGCCCGCCAAAACCAGGATGTTGCCCAGCGTCGAGGCCTTTGTGCCTGCCTGGATGCGGGTGAAGGTGTCGGGCATGCGCAACAGGCCAAGGCCGGCGGAAAACAGGAAGAAAGCGCCGACGAGCACGACGATGCTGCCGATGAGTTCAGCCATTCGTCATCCCTTTCCGCCACCGGTGCGCCGGATCGCATAGAGGAAGATAAGCGTCGCAAGGCCTGACCCGATGGCTGCTTCGGCCATGGCGACGTCGGGTGCGGCGAGCAGGACGTAGGAAACCGCGGCAAACAGGCTCGCAAGTCCGGCGCTGACCATCGCAGCCGTGAGGTTGTCGAGGCATACAGCGAGAATCCCGCTGACCAGGATGCTACCGCAGACCAGGATGACGAGGAGCTCAAGCATGGCGCTCATGGCCCCTTTTCGAGAAAGCGGGCAATGGCAAGCACGGCGAGAAAACTCAGCAAGCCGTAGACCAGGGCGACGTCGAGATAAACGAAACGCCCGGAGATGTGAGCGTAAAGCGCGATCAGCGAGATCGACACGACCGTCAGCATGTCGATGGCGACAACCCGGTCGATCATGGTCGGTCCAATGACCAGGCGCACCACGCCCATCGTGATGCTGAAGAAGATCAGAACGCCGGCGATCTGGAGGATAGTCTCAGCCAAAGACCACCTCCAGGTGCTTCTCGAACGGACCTACGATCATCTCGGTAGCCTTGTCCGGATCGGTCGTCTTGACGTCGAGCCAGTGAATGAACATGGCATCGTCCCTCACATCCATGACCAGCGAGCCCGGTGTCAGCGCGATCGAGTTGGCCAATGCCAGCCGCCCGATCGGCGACTTCAGCCGGATATGGACCTTGACGATGCCGGGTCGGATGTCGATCCGGGGCGCGTAGACATAGCGCAGCATGTTGATGTTCGCCTTCACCAGTTCAGTGAAGAAGGTCGCGGTATAGGCGAGGAAGTGCCATGCGCCGCGGGGCGAGTGGTCGATGTGCCAGACGTTGCTGCGGCGCGCGAAGATCCAGGCGATGACAAGTGAAATGACCGCACCGGTTGCAGCTATCGGAAGCGCGGTGGATGAATTGACGATCAGCCACAGGATGAACAGGAACAGCCACAAGCCGAGAAAGCCCTTGGGAAGTCCAAGGCCCCCCCTTGGTGCGCGCTTGCCGCCAGTTGGCACGGTCATCTGCCACTCCTGTGGTTGCTACGATAACAGCGCGGTCGAAGTGATGTCATCGGGCGAGGCCCGCCAGTGCCACGCCGCCGAGGATGCGCGACGGCAGGTAGATGACCAAGGCCGCCGCACCTTCGATCGCCGAACCGCCGTCGGCAAGGATGGTATCCGTCGCACTGGCCTGATCGCCTTCGATGAGGTGGCGCATCAGGCCGCTATCGCCGACAAGGCTTATCAACGTTGGCGAGCTCGCGAACACGCTATGGTTGCCGCCGTCCAGGTCCGACGCATCGAGAACAACGATGTCCTTGTCCCGCAGCAGGGCGATATCGGAGCCGCTGCCGACGCGTGGGTGTCCACCAGCGATGCGCCTGGAAATACTCAGGGCCCTGTCACGGCGCGAAACGATGATGACAAATGGTCGAGGAAGTTCGCCTATGTCGCGGACCTGGCTTTGGAAAGCGTCGATGTCGATGTCCGGAGCGGCGAGCACGACACCGCTCAGTCGCTTGAGGTATTGGCCGCGCCCTGTCTGCGCCATCTCGCGGAGCGCCTCCATCACCACATAAGCGCCCATGGAATGGCCAACCAGGGTAATCCTGCGGGCTTTGGTCCGGGCGGCAATCTCGATCGTCTCGGCAAGCCCGCCACGGCCGACAACTGTGCTGTCGCGGTCATAAACGTAGAGCGGCAGCGAGCCAGCCGAAGGCCAGGCATAATGCAATGTCACCGCCCTGACATTGTAGTCGTGCGCGATCTGTGCGGCACGGAAGACGCTGTCGGCGAAATTGTTGTTGTAGCCGTGCACGAAGATGAAGATTTCGCGCTCTTCCGGAGCACGCTTCAGCAGCGCTGCGTCGAGTTGGGCGACAAACTTCTGTCGGTTTGCGATCGGCTGGTAAGTCAGCGCCGTAAAGTGGCGGGCCGGGTCGGGTATGCGACCGGTTTTTTCCACGTCTCCCGGTACGTGATATCGCGGGATTCCGATGTCAAATTCGGCAAAGTTGAGGGTTTGAGAGCGTTCGGCGGAATAGGGAAGGGACAGATTGTCCGATCGTGCCCGCGTTGTCGCGACAAAGACCGGCACGACCGCAGCTGAGGCCGTTCTGTCCGCCGTTGTGTCGAGACCCAGGACCGCGCGCGGCCCGCCGCAGCCTGCAAGTAGCGTCACGAGCAACAGAAATTGAAACAGACGCTTTGCCAACATGCTCGACCTTGCAAATTCACATGAGATGAGAAGCAGCAAAATTGCGAGGCGGCAACCGACGAACCGACCGATTGGGTTGGAAATTGCGGCGACTGCGCTGGATGCTCAAAAGAACAGGACGTGACGCAAAGCTGCGGGATTCCAAGCCAACTGCACCGCAGGCCGGATTGCGCGCGAAATGGCGCCTGTCGTTGACGCCCACGTGTCGCGAATCGCTGGTTCTCTCCTTGCGATTGCTGGCTATTTCGATTTGACGAGCCCCGAAAACCCGGCGACGGCCAGAAGGCTCAGCGCCCAGCCCACAACCGACTGGAAGTAATAGTAGTTCAAGGTGAGGACGCCGTTCGGCTGGGACGGATCGGGTCGCCAATACTCCTTCTGTCCGATCTCCATGACAGGCAACAGCGAATCCAGTGAATACATCCAGGGATTGTATTCGGGATAGCTTGAGGCTTCGGGCTGGCTCAAGAAGCAAGAAAGCTGGTTTTGCCCGGCCAGAGCACGACCAGGCATGACTTGGCCGGTCGAAGGCATGTAGCGGCTTTCGGTCTGTTCCAACGCGCACATTGTCCATTCAAGCGAACGCAAGACGACCGGACTGTTGGGCTTCAGTGCGCCGCTTCGCTCGGCAAAGCCGAAGACGGCCACTCCGATTCCCCAGAACAAGGTGAGCCAAAGCAAGGCAAGCAGCGGCTGACGGCCATAGCGTACCGTCACCGCCAGCATGCCATCGTTCAGTGCCAATGCGGAGCGCAGGAGAGGGCTTTTTGCGCGTGCCCGCCTTGCACGCCGTTGCAGCCTTTCTTTTGCGATGAGGACAGCGCGTGCATCTTCGTCGTGGCCCATCTCGCGAAGCACGGTTGAAAGCTGCTCGTAAGGCTGTGGCCAGAAGTCTTCCTTCCAGCGCTCGGGCACCTGGCGCGCGAGCCAGTCGAGCCGGCTTGTCGCATCGACAGGACCGCCTATGAACGCGCCGTACTGGCAACGGTTGAGCAGCAGGTCCCCCTTTTGGGGCCAGGACGTCAGCTCGTCGTCGATCGCGCCAATCTCGGTGGCTGTCAGATCGAGCGTCCCCTGCAGCGACGCACCTTGCCGAAGGAAGAACGCGCCGCTGATGCGGGAGCGGTTGAGCCTCAATGAGTATCCGTCGGGTTCAACGAGCGTTGCGGAAGTGCAGTCGACGTCTCCGCCGAACAGGGCTCCCCGCATTCGGACCTCGCCTTCGATAGTAGCCCCGCGCAGGGCGAGGTCGCCTCTAGCGGCAATGCCATCGCCATCAAGGGCCACGCCACCTGGCCGTCTTATCGTTGCGCCAACCGCATTGAGGTCGGCGCCAAGGCGTGTGGCCGAAAGATTGATACCACCGCGCACATCTGCACCACGCAGCAGAATGCCGCCGTTGGCTTCGAGCCCGTCGGCATTGATCGCTATCCCGTCAGGCACCGAGATCGTTGCGCCATCAGCTTCCATATTGCCGCCGAGGCGCGCGCCGCCAAGTCGGATCTCGCCGGTCACGGTAGCGCCACGGACGGAGAGGCCGCCGCGCGCTTCAAGCCGGTCAGCTTGCAGCCCGGGCAATGCAGAACCGTCGAGGAACAGGTTGTCGATAATGGCCGAACGCAGCACTGGAGAGGCGTCGAAAAGGCAGTCCTTGAGACGGATATCGCGTGGAATGCGGCATCCCTCGAGGTCAAGGACACCTGTAACTCGGGCTCCACTGATGCTCAGCCCCTTTTCGTGCATGCGGAAGCCATTGTCGCTTCCAAGAATGAGAAAGCGCAGCAGGTCTGCGCGTACCGTCCGCGCCGGATCGTCCCAATCCGGACGCGAGCCGTCGCCAAGCCTGTCGAATTCTCCCGACTTCAGGTTCGAGACGATCTTGGTCTCGGCAGCGTTCAGAGGCTGGAAGTCGCCGAGGCCCGATTGAACGGGGATGGCAGATCCGGCTTCCGGTGCGTGCTCGTTCATGCGCTCGCGATCCGTTTGGTTTTGACCGCTGCTTGCGCGCAGCACAAGGCAATGAAAACGAGAGTCCGCATGGCATCGTTCCTTTCGACTTGGCAGCCGATCGTGGATCGTAACCCGAATCCCTGCGCTGGAATACGATGCTGCCTGTCGTCGCTGTCGCTTTACTTTGCATCGCGTGTCTCGACTGCAAAGCCCGCATCGACGATCCGCGCCAGAATAAGACGCAATGCAAATTTTTGGAATTTCAGGCTAATCCCGACTGCGTGCCGGCAGGCTAAAGACGAGTAAACGCAGCGTTCAATGCTGCGCTCGATGAGTGTATGATGCGGTGGAACCGGTCCGTTCAGGGCACGGTCCAAGACATCGCTCGGCTCATCTAGGCTTTCATGGCGCGTGCGCGCAAAGCTTTGACTAAGGGAGGCAAGTCATGTCCACCGCAAATGCCGCGCCGAAGACGACGATGCAGAGGCTCCTCGATGGCATCGAGCGCGTCGGGAACATGGTTCCCCACCCCGTCGTCATCTTTCTCATCCTGATTGGCATCGTCATTGTCCTGTCCGCTGTGATGGGGCTGTTTGGAACGGCCGTCACTTACGAACGCATCAATCCCGAGACGCTCGAGATCGAGCAGGCGAGCACGGCAATACGCAGTCTGCTGAATGTCGAGGGCATCCGATTCATGTATGAATCGCTGGTGCCCAACTTCATGAGTTTCACGGCAGTGGGCCTCATGATTGCCGCCATGATCGGTGCCGGCGTCGCGGAAGAATCGGGACTGGTTACCGCGCTGATCCGCAAGCTGGTTCTGGTGTCGCCACGCTGGGCCTTGACCTACATCCTGGCCTTCGTCGGCATCCTTGCCAGCATTGCGGCGGACGCTGGCTATCTGGTGCTGATCCCGCTTGCCGGTGTTGCCTATCTGGCAGTCGGGCGGCATCCGCTTGCCGGCCTCGCACTTGGCTTTGCCGCCGTGGCGGGTGCCTTTACCGTCAATATGCTGATCAAGCCCCTCGACGCAGTGCTCGTCGAGTTCACCAACGACGCGGCCGCTCTTGTCGATCCCAACAGGACGATTGGCCTCGCCTCGAACGTCTGGTTCTCCATCGCGTCTGTGCTGTTCTTGACTGTGATCGTCGCGTTCATAACCGACCGCATGATCGAACCGCGCCTTGGGGCTTACAAGCCGGACAAGTCGGAGGAAGGCGGCCCGGACGTCGGGGCTCCGCTTTCAGATCAGGAATCGCGCGGGCTGCGCTACGCCCTGTTCGGGCTGATTGGGCTTGTGGTGGTATTCCTTTTCCTCACGCTGCCTTCCGGCGCGCCACTGCGTAACGCGACCACTGGCGAGTTGATCGGCAACTCCCCGTTCATGAACGGGCTGATCGCACTCATCATGCTGATGTTCCTGGTTACCGGCTGGGCCTACGGCATCGGTGCCGGTACCTTGCGCACCCTGACCGAGGTGATCGGGGCGATCGAGAAGTCGATCAAGAACATGGGCGGGACGATCTTCCTGTTTTTCGTGCTCAGCCAGTTCGTTGCCTATTTCACCTACACCAACATCGGCACCGTCATGGCGCTCAGCCTGTCTGGCGTGCTGCAGTCGGCCAATATCGGCCCTCTTCCACTGTTGCTCGGCTTTATCGTCGTCGTTGCCATTATCGACCTTTTGCTGACGGGGGCCATTGCCAAGTGGGCGATCTTCGCGCCGGTGTTCGTCCCATTGCTGATGAAGCTCGGCGTCGAGCCTGAAGCCGTGTTGGCTGCCTACCGCGTCGGTGACTCGCCGATGAACGCGATCACCCCGCTCAACGCCTATTTCGCGCTCGTTGTGGGCTTCGCCCAGAAGTACGACAAGTCCGCAGGCGTAGGGACCCTGGTTTCGCTGATGCTGCCCTATGTTGTGTGGATGTTCGTGCTGTGGACCGCGCTGTTCGCGGTTTGGCAGATGCTCGGTCTGCCTTGGGGACTGTGAGCGCACCCCAAGCCCGAAACCAAGCAACAATCAAAACGATCGGATGAAACCATGAGCAATACCTCACAACATCTCGACGCCGCCGCAGCCGAAGAGCATCTGATGCGGTTCCTTTCGGTCGAAGGCGTAACCGGCCACGAAGCCAACATTGCTGCTGCCGTTTCCGATGCGCTGAAGAAGATCGGCGTGCCGGCTTCCGCCATCCGTTTCGACGACGCCAACAAGCGCATCCCGCTGCCAACCGAGACGGGCAATCTCATTGTCGATCTTCCCGGCACGCGGCCTGGTCCGCGCCTCTTGTTTTCGACCCATCTCGATACCGTGCCGCTCTGCGCTGGCGCCAAACCCAGGAAAGAGGGCGACAGGATCGTATCGGACGGCACCACCGCACTTGGTGGCGATGCGCGTACCGGGGTTGCGCTCCTCGTTGTCCTTGCCGAGACGCTGATCAAGCACAAGCTGCCGCATCCCCCGATCACCTTGCTGTTCACCGTCCGCGAGGAAAGTGGCCTGCATGGCGCGCGTGAACTCAATCCTGCCGATCTTGGCGGCGCTGTCATGTGCATCAATGTCGACGGCCAGTCGGCCTCGGACCTGATCATCGGCGCGGTCGGGCAGGAGAACTGGGAGGTCGAGATCAAGGGGCGCGCGTCACACGCCGGGGTGGCACCCGAAAGAGGCATATCGGCGACGATGGTCGGCGCCATGGCGCTTGCCGAGGCGCGCGGCGCTGGTTGGTTCGGCAAGGTGGTCAAGCCCGACGGACACGGCACGAGCAATGTTGGCATTTTTGGCGGCAAGGATGGCAAGCCGGCAGGCGATGCCACCAACGTGGTCACCGACTACGCATACATCAAGGGCGAGGCGCGTAGCCCCGAATCTGCTTTCGCGGCCAAGATCGCGGAAGGCTATCGCGACGCTTTCGCCAAGGCCAAGGCTGCGGTGGTTGACCATGAGGGCGATACCGCCGAGGTGAAGTTCAGCCAGGTAAAGTCCTACCCACCCTTCAAGCTCGAGCAGGACACGCCCGTCGTGAAGCGCGCCACCAAGGCGCTCAAGATGCTGGGCATCGAACCGAACTACCTGTTTTCCAACGGTGGCCTGGATGCCAACTGGCTCGACAAGCATGGCATCCCCACAATCACCATTGGTGCCGGTCAGGCTGAGATCCACACCATCAAGGAATATGTGAACCTTCCCGAATACGAGAAAGGCTGCCGCATCGGCGTGCTTATGGCGACGATGGAAGACTAGCAGTTGCTGGAGCGCGCACGCGACCCCTCGACATTCCGCCGCCGAAGCACCTTGCCCAAGGTCGTGGCAAGCATCTTCAGCGGCGGTTGCTTTCGAGGGTGCAGCCTTGACATAGCCCCAATGAGGAGCTGAGCGATTGAGCCCCATCGCATACACCGCCACCATAATTGCCATCGCCGTTGTGCTGTTTGTCTGGAACAAGATTCCGGTCGTCCTCGTGGCGATGGGCGTCGCATTGGCGCTCTGGGCGACAGGTGTACTGACGCTTGGCCAGTCGCTCGGCGGTCTCGGCGATCCGGCCGTCATCTTCATCGCTTCGCTGTTTGTGGTCAGTTCCGGGCTCGAGGTAACCGGCGTGACGGCGTGGGCCGGCCAGCTTCTGATCCGAGGCGCCGGCGAAGAAAGCCGCACGCGGCTCCTGCTCTTGACGATGCTGCTTGTGTCGCTGCTCACGGCCTTGATCAGCGTCAACGGCGCGGTCGCAGCATTGTTGCCGGTGGTGGTGGTGATCGCGGTCAGGCTCAAGCGCAACTCATCCCAGTTGCTCATGCCATTGGTCTTCTCCGCGCATGCCGGCTCGATGCTGGCATTGACCGGAACACCTGTGAACGTGCTCGTGTCGGAAGCCGCAGGTGATGCCGGCGTGGGCACCTTCAGTTTCTTCGAATTCGCCCTTGTCGGCATACCGCTGCTGCTAGGTACGATGGCGATCATCGTGCTGTTCGGCCAGCGTCTTTTGCCTGAGCGCAATGGCGCCACGATGCCCGCCGATTTTAGCCGCCACGCCAAGACGCTGGTCGAGCAATACGGCCTCGCAAGCGGCGTTTATCAGATGCGGGTCCGCGCAAGTTCGCCCTATGTCGGTGCGGCCTCGACTTCGATCAATCTCGTCGATTATCCGGGGCTGCAACTCGTTGCCATCCAGGATGGTGAATCCGCAAGCCCGATCCGCAGGCAGGTTGTGGCGGAAGGTGATCACCTCTTGCTGCGCGGCGACGCTGAATCGGCCGCGTCATTCGGAGCTACGATGCATCTCGCGTTTCGCGAGGAAGCCAAGCCCGGCGAGGGCGAAGAGACATTGTTCAACCGTCACTCCGGCCTCGCCGAGGTCGTGATCCCGCCGCGTTCGGGCCTTGTCGGCCACAAGGTCTTTCCGGGCATGGTTACCGACAGCGGCGACCTGATCATCCTGGCTGTGCAGCGCGGCGGGGCAGAGATCGCCGCCGACAGCGCGACCAAGGAGTCAGGAGGCATCGTCCTGCAGTCCGGCGACACCATGCTTCTTCAAGGCACATGGAAGGCGCTGGATCTCCATCTCGACGACCCGGACGTGCTGGTTGTGAGTTCGCCCGAGCTGGTGCGTCGCCAGGCAGTGCCGATGGGGCCGGGCGCGCTTCAGGCGATCATCATCCTGATCGCCATGGTCGTGCTTCTGGCTACTGGCATCGTGCCGCCTGCGGTTGCCGGCCTGTTGGCTGCTGGCGCGATCATCATGACGGGCATCATGAACGTAGAGCAGGCATATCGCGCCATCAGCTGGACCACCGTCATCCTGGTTGGTGCGCTGATGCCCCTTTCCACCGCGATGGTGGAGACTGGCGCGGCGAAGCTTATGGCCGAGCATCTGGTCAATTTCGTCGGCGATGCCGGCCCGCTTGCCCTGCTGGCCGGGCTGTTCCTGCTGACCGCCATCATGGGACAGCTCATCAGCAACACTGCAACCGCACTGATCGTCATCCCGATAGGGGTGGCGGCGGCCACCGCGATGGGCATCTCTCCGCGTCCGGTGTTGATGAGCACGGCAGTTGCAGCCGCTGCCGCATTCCTGACGCCGATTGCAACTCCCACGAACCTGATGGTGATGGGGCCGGGCGGCTATGCGTTCAGCGACTATTGGAAGCTCGGCCTGCCGCTGCTGATCTGGTTTTTCGTCGTGTCGGTTTTCATCGTGCCGATGATCTGGCGCTTCTGACAAGGACCGGCGGATCATGCGCAGCCGAAACCTGAATTCACACATGCATCTCAAGAAGGGGGCTTCTTCATGACACCGCGTCGCCCGGCATCAAGACACAATGCCATGCTTGCCATGGCTGCCACTACCGTTGCTTCATTTCTTCTTGTCGGATGCCAGCGGGAAGAAGAGACCGTGGTGCTGCCGCCACGCCCGGTGAAGACGGTGGCAGTGTCGTTCAATCCCGAAGATACATTCGGTTCGCTCGTCGGCGAGATCCAGCCACGGGTAGAGACCAGCTTCGGTTTCCGCCAGGGCGGCGAAATCAGGGAACGCGACGTCGAGGTCGGCGACATGGTTGAAGTCGGCACCGTGCTGGCGCGCCTGGATATCGAGGACTCCCAGGACGCGGTGCGAAAGGCGGAGGCCAATCTGTTTGCGGCCCAGTCTAATTTCGACAACGCCGACATGACACGCAGCCGCCAGGAGCGGCTTTATCCGGCGACCATCAGCCGTGCCGCGCTCGATGCTGCCATCGCGCAGGCGAACGCCGCGCGCGCAGGCGTAGACGCAGCCCAGGCGGCTGTGCGCGTTGCCCAAAACAACCTCGACAACCGCGTGCTCAAGTCCAACGCGGCCGGTGTGGTGACGGCTGTCGGGGGTGATGTCGGGCAGGTTGTCGGCGGTGGACAGATGATCGTGCGTGTCGCCCAACTGGCGGAGATGGACGCAGTCTTCCAGGTGCCGGAAGCTGCGATCCAGGACGCCAGCCGCGATGTGACGGTCGAGGCGCGCTTGTTGAGCAACCCGAACAGCAAGGCGACTGGCACCGTTCGCGAAGTCTCCCCGACCGCCAATCCGGTGACCCGCAACTTTACCGTTCGCGTTGCCCTTGACGCCGTGCCCGGCGATTTCCGTTTTGGCAGTGCTGTTCGTGGCACGCTCCAGCTCACGGGCGAGCCCGTCGCGCGTCTGCCGATGACGGCGCTGTTCAATCAGGACAATCGACCTGCCGTCTGGGTCGTCAACCCGGCCGACAGCACCACCAAGCTCGTGCCGATCGATGTGGCGCGCTTCGAAACCCAGGATTTCCTCGTCTCGAGCGGATTGAAGGAAGGTGACAACGTCGTTGTCGCGGGCGTTCAACAACTGCGTCCGGCCATGCCTGTCCGACTGCTTGCCGGAGCCGCGCAATGAACGGTGGATTCAACCTTTCGGAATGGGCGATCAAGCGCCAGGGCTTGGTCATCTTCCTGATGTTGCTCGGCGCCATCGCCGGCGCCATCTCCTACGTGAACCTTGGGCGCAGCGAAGATCCTGATTTCACGGTCAAGACGATGCTGGTTCATGCGGTCTGGCCAGGCGCCACCATTGAACAGACCGTCGATCAGGTTACTGACAGGCTTGAGCGCTCGCTTCAGGAGGTGCCGCGCCTCGATACATTGCGTAACCTGACCAGCGCTGGGCAATCCGTCATCTATGTCAGCCTCGAGGATTCGACCCCGCCCGACGAAGTTGCCGACCTATGGTACCAGGTACGCAAGAAGATAGGTGACATGCAAACGACCCTGCCTCAGGGGGTCCGCGGTCCTTTCTTCAACGACGAGTTCGGCGATACCTTCGGCATCATCTACGCCTTCACCTCCACCGACTTCAGCGACCGCGAGGTTCGAGACTGGGCATACGAGGCCCGCAACAGGCTGCTGCGTCTCGACAATATCGGGAAGGTCGAGTTTCTGGGCACTCAGGACGAGACCATCTACATCGAGTTCTCAACCAGGCGGCTGGCAAGCCTTGGCCTCAGTGCCGCGACGGTGATCAGCACCATCCAGGCGCAAAATGCAGTCCTGCCGGCTGGCACCATGACCACGGAGGCCGATCGTACGATCCTCGAAGTATCGGGTGATCTGCGCAACGAAAATGACATCCGCAATCTGAACATACCGACGACGTCGGGTTTCGTGCGCCTTGGCGACATCGCCAGTGTGGTTCGCGGAACCGTCGATCCGCCGCAGCCGATGTTCCGCGTCAGGGGAAAGCCTGCAATCGGGCTTGCCGTGTCGATGGAATCGGGCGGCGATATCCTGGAGCTCGGGCACAACATCGATACGGTGATGACCCGGTTCGAGCACGATCTGCCGGTTGGCATCAACATGATTCATGTCGCGAGCCAGCCTGAAGTCGTCACGAACGCTATTCGCGGCTTTACCGTTTCGCTGACCCAAGCAGTGATCATCGTGCTCGGCGTCAGCTTCGTGGCGCTTGGATTCCGCGCCGGCCTGGCTGTTGCTGTTTCCATCCCGCTCGTACTGTGCATGACCTTCCTGTTGATGGACATCACAGGTATCGCGCTACAACGCGTGTCGCTTGGAGCGCTGATCATCGCGCTGACGCTGATGATCGATGATGCCATGGTGGCGGTCGAAATGATGATGGCCAAGCTCGAGGAGGGCTATGACAGGGTAAAGGCCGCCTCATTTGCCTATACCTCGACAGCCTTCCCAATGTTGGCGGGCACGCTCGTTACCATCGCCGGCTTCATCCCTGTGGGCCTGGCGCGAAGCGTGTCGGGCGAATACGCGCGATCGCTCTTTTTGGTGATCACGTTCGCACTGATCCTGTCATGGCTGATTGCCGTTCTGCTGACGCCGATCGTTGGCCTTGCAGTCTTGAAGTCCGGCTCAACTACCGGCGAAAAAACTGAAAGCAGGCTCGTTCGCGGCTTCAAGAAAATCCTCTATGCCTGTGTTCGGCTTCGTTTTGCCGTAGTGCTGGGCACGGCCGCGATGTTCGTCGTGGCTTTGATGGGTTCGTCGCTGATGAAGCGGCAATTCTTCCCGCCTTCCGATCGTCCGGAGCTGATGCTGCAGCTTGTCCTGCCACAGAGCGCTTCCACCTCAGCAACTGCCGCTGAGGTCGAGCGTGTCGAAAAAATTCTCGCGGCCGACGAGGATGTCGTCGACTGGAGTTTCTACGTCGGATCGGACGCCATTCGCTTCTACCTGCCGATGGACATCCAGGCGCCGGCGCCGTTCCGTGCTCAGGCCGTGGTAATCGCCAAAAGCGTAGCCGCGCGCGATGGCTTGCAGGCAAGGCTGCAGCAGGAGCTCGATGAGAAGTTCCCCAACATCGTTGCCCGTGTTTCGCCGTTGGAAATGGGACCTCCGGTCGGCTGGCCGGTGCAGTATCGGGTCAGCGGTCCAGATGTGGCCGGCGTTCGCGACCTTGCATGGAAGGTTGCCGACGTCGTCGGTGACATCAATGGGGTCATTGCGCCCAATCTCGACTGGAATGAGCCAATCCGGAAGGTCGTGATCGATGTCGATCAGGATCGGGCACGGCTGGTAGGGCTGAATTCGGCGGCCATCGCACAGACGCTGTTTGCCACGGCATCGGGCCTCCCGATCACGCAGGTTCGCGATTCCATTTATCTGGTGAATGTCGTTGCCCGCGCGGCTGCCGAGGAGCGCACCAATATCGAGACGTTGCGTTCCCTGCAGATCCCGATCGGTCCGAACAAGACGGTTCCACTGTCCAGCATCGCCACCATCGAGTACCAGACAACGCAGCCGATCATCTGGCGCCGCGACCGCGAGACAACCATCACCGTCCAGGCCGACGTCAAGGAAGGCGTCATGGCGGAGAGCGTGGTCAGTGCGGCGGAACCCAGGATCGACCAGTTGCGCAAGGACAACCCGAACTTCAGCATCGAGGTTGGCGGCTCCGTCGAAGGTGCCGAGACAGGCATGGGGTCGGTGCTCGAGATGATCCCGCTGATGGCGATCGTCATGGTCATCATCCTGATGTTCCAGTTGCAAAGCGTCCAGCGCCTGCTCCTGGTCGTCAGCGTGGTTCCGTTGGGACTGATCGGCGTCGTGCTGATCATGCTGGTGACCAATACGCCGGTCGGCTTTATTGCGGTGCTCGGCATGATCGCGCTGATAGGCATGATCACCCGAAACTCGGTGGTGTTGATTGACCAGATCGACAAGCGCATGGAAGCCCAGGGCAAATCCTGGCAGGGCGTCATCGATGTCACTGCCGAGCGTGTCCGGCCGGTGTTCCTCACCGCAGGCTCGACGATCCTTGGCATGTTGCCGATCATCCGCGATCCGTTCTGGGCGCCCCTTGCCTTCACGGTCATCGGTGGCCTGGTGGTTGCCGCCGCCCTGACCCTGATCTTCTTGCCGGCGCTCTACATCATATGGTTCCGCATTCCGGCCGAGCGCGATCCGGCTCAGGCCAAAGCCCATCCGGCCGAGTCCGCGGTATTGGCCGGCTGAGCAAGGCAGAGGCGAACCCACCCGGTACTGATCGGGTGGGTTGACGAACGCTCTGCTTCCGCGTCGAACTGAAAATAGGACGGACGATTTGGCCAACTCGATCGAGATCCGTCTCGAGGACGTTTCGCAACTGTTCGAAACTATGGACCCGTTTCCCTTCCGGGATCGAGACCTGGCAAGGGACGCTGACGCGTACATTTTCGACTGGGCGCACGAGCTGCCTCGCAACCAGCCGTTCGAAATCACCATCCACTTGCCGGCGAGTGCGGCGCAAAGTCCAGCGGTTAGCAGCCTGGACAAGTCGATCCCCAATTTCTTCAACTATCGGGCGGGGGTCGTCGGTCGCGAACTGAGCGACCTGTTCAGGGTAGGGCGGCGTACGCTCCTGGTCGGTCTGGCCGTGCTAGGCTTGTGCCTGGCTGTCGGCCAGACGCTCGCCGCGTTGGTTCCCAGAAGTGGCATAGCGCATTTCTTCGAGGAGGGCCTGATCATCGTTGGCTGGGTTGCACTCTGGCGCCCGCTTGAGATTTTTCTCTATGACTGGTGGCCGATCGCCCAAAACAAGAAGCTTTACCGCCGCCTGGCCGAGGCTCCCGTGCGCGTCCAATTCCTTGACGGCAGGGCAACGTCCGGCGGAACCCGTTGACCTTTGCCATTACGCGCTCAGAATGGAACGCAGTGCCTAGCTACGGGATTTACGGCTAATCCCTCCCATGCGTTGGGCGCGATATGGTCTGGCGTTCGCAACGCTTGGCGTTCGTTCACTCGTTTGAAATTGGAGTTCGTCATGTCTGATCTGATCGTCATCGTCTATCCCACGGAAGCCAAGGCGGAAGAGGTGCGGGAACGCCTGTTTGATTTGCAGAAACAATATCTTATCAAGATAAGCGATGCCGTCATCGCAACCAAGAACGAAGCCGGCAAGATCAAGCTGAACCAGTTGCTCAACACGACCGCCGCCGGTGCGGTGTCTGGCAGCTTCTGGGGGCTGCTGATTGGTGTGCTCTTCCTCAATCCGCTGCTTGGCGTTGCCGTGGGAGCGGCCTCGGGCGCGCTCGGTGGCGCCATGAGCGATTTCGGCATCAATGACGCCTTCATGAAGGAGCTGTCAGGTAGTCTCCAGCCGGGCAATGGCGCTCTTTTCGTGCTGGTGCAGGAAATGACCGCCGACAAGGTGCTCAAGGAGATCGCCGGCTTTGGCGGCGTGGTGCTCAAGACCTCGCTCGACGAAAGCAAGGAACAGGTCCTGCGCGACGCGTTGCAGAAGGCTTCCGCCACGCCGGCAAGCTGAGCTTCAAGCAAGCATGGTGGGCCGAACCAGTTCGGTTCACCATCTGCGGCGGGGAAGGGAACGCCCCTCCGGATGTCGGGCGGCGAAGGCTGCTGGACATTTCGCCAACGTCTGCCGGCGCGCTGGGGCGCATTGCGCATCGCTCAGCTGCGGTCGGAGCCAGGCATCCTTCCAAAAATCATCTGGCTTTCTGCTACATTCTGTCGCAAGTTTAGCGGCCGGTCGGCGCAGCGAGAGGTTACCTGACTCACTGGATCGATAGTTTGGGCACAGCTTTGCGGTGAGTTCGATGTGAATCGGAGAACATCCATTGGATATTCGCGAGCAGCCTACCGAGGCGGGCGTTTCCACTTTTTCAGAGTTCGAACAACATACGGACCGGCCGGTCGGCCAACACCTTCAAGGCTTCGAGTTCTCGACGTCGGAATTGCCAATCAACGATCAGTTTGCCGGCTGGCGCGACAATTTCGCGCCCATGTTGTCTTTCTCCGCATCCCAGGACACAGCAAGCGGCTTTGACGGACAGCAAGTGATCTGGGACTTGGGCAGTCTCGCTTTCTCGAAGATACGCACGCAAGGGCTTCAGTTCACCAGCCTGCCCGGGCATGTTCGCCGGGACCCGCTGGATCACTGGATGATGACCCTTCTGCTCGACGGCCACTCCAATACCGTGGGTCCCACGAGGGTGCTCGATTGCGATTCAGGGCTGGTGCAGGTCCATCCACTCGGGCGGCCTTTCGAAGGTCATGTCAGCAACAGCGAAATGCTGATGCTGATCGTGCCCCGCGATTTTTGCCGCGACGCGGTCGGCACGATGGATGCCGCCGAATTCTCGGCGCTCGACACTGGAATGGGCAAGCTTTTCGCCGATTTCATGGTCGGCTTGGAAGCGAGCCTGCCGACGCTCAATCCTGAAGACCTCCCCGGATTGGTCTCGGCCATGCGGGCCATGATCGTGGCTTGCGTCGCACCTACCGCCGATCATCTTGAAGCTGCCCAAGATCCCCTCGGGACCGTGTTGCTCGAAAGGGCGCGCCGTTTCGTCTCGGCCAATCTCTATGATCCAGACCTTGGTGCCGAAATGCTGCGGCGTGCGCTCGGTATCTCCCGAACGCGGCTCTATCGGCTGTTCGAGCCGACCGGCGGGGTGATGAGCTACATCCAGCACAGGCGTCTGCTCGATGCCCATGCGGCACTTGCCAATCAAAGCGATGGCCGAAAGATTCTCGAAATTGCCGAGGAACGCGGTTTCAGCGACGGCGCCGACTTCAGCCGTGCCTTCAAGCGCAAGTTTGGCTACAGCCCAAGCGATGCCAGGACGCGCGGACTGGGCGAGGGCGGGGTTAAACCTCATGCCGAGATCGAAGCGGAGGCGCCCTCAAAGCGCTGGGGCAAATTGTTGCGAAGGCTACAGGGCTGACACCTTCTGTCAGCAATCGCCACGGTTCTGGTCATGAGTTTCATCAAGCCTGGCACTTGAACAGGCAAGCGCCTGGACGACGCCGTTTAACATTTGGCTGTGGCCCAGCGGTACTCCTGGTAGAGCTCTCGCTGCTTGACCGGTTCACGATATCATGGCGAAGCCAACGGCTATCGTGCAACCGGCGCGGATCTGGATGCGGGGTTCATCGCGTTGGATTGGCGCTCTCTTCCTGGCTTTTCCGGTCTCTGGCTAGAGCAGAAGCAAGCCAAGCTTCGGTAGTTGATCCTTCCGTCTTTCCATTCTTCTTGGCCCAGTTCAGATACAGGGTGGTGCCTTGGGAACGCATGGCCAAGGCCAGAGCCGAGCTTGGGCTCAATTCGTATCGCTTCCGGAAAGCACGACTGAAATGTGCCTCGCTGCGAAATCCGTGCTGGTGTGCGATGACCGAAATCTTCAGCTTGCCAGCGGATCTTACGATGGCCTGGAGGCTCGCCGTCAACCGCTCACCAAGCAGCCAGCGTTGCACCCCGCCATGGGCCTCAAACGATCGAAACAGCTTCGATCGCGAAACGCCCAGTGCGACCGCCAGATCTTCGGGGCCAAACTCCGGGTCGGATATTTTCTTTTTGGCCAGCCGACGGGCGCGATCCAGGACAGAAACATCGTCGCGCTTCTTTTTCGGTACCGCTGAAGGAAAGGTAGTCGCGGCAAACCGCAAAATGCCGTCGACCGCCGACTGAGCCTGGTCGACCGTGAGCCCGTCGATATGATCGATAAGCGATCTCATCTGGATCCCAAGAAGGTTACCGGCGCTGCTGTTTGCAGGCAGTACCACGCCGTGGACAATGCCTTGAAGCGCGGCCGGGGCGCTCGCCCTGTCGAAGGTGACTGTTATCCCTTCGTAGCCGGGCGTTTGGGATTCATAAGGCAAGGAATAGTCGACGGCGACGATATCGCCGGGAACATGAGTTTGCTTGTGTCCGTCGTAGTCGGTCACGACGCTTCCGCGTGTAAGCAGATAAAGCGACATCTGAGAGATTGGTCTTTCATCAATGACGCGCTGTGTCCGAGCCATGCTCATGGCTGACCCGCCATTGATCTGCACAAATGCCTCGGGAAGCTGCCATGTGCAGCCGTGAAAGTCGAACACTGCCGGGTCAGCGTCATCCGGTATGGCACAGTCCACAAGGAAAGAGAGGGCCGCCTTCCACGCGGCGAAGCATTCCAATCCGGGAGGGAACGGCCAAACAATACCGCGCGCGGTGCGTGACTGGGGACTGGTTTGAGCTTCGAACATCCAGTACCGTCCCGTAAGGTGGTCTACCCGCATCCGCAATGGCAGTTCATTACCAAGTCATAGCTGGGTAAATCGATATGTTGCAATGTTTCGATGCCGACCGCTCTATTGCAAATCCAACGAAAACGTCACCAGAGGCATGGCTTCGTTTCGAAGACAATTCCTGTGTTCGGGTGTGGCAATTCGAGATATTTCTGCAGGAAACGTTACATTTGGCTAGATCTTGTCAATTCAGACGCCGGCTTACGTGATGTTTTGAACAAGCGGTAAATTGATCCAGCTTCACAGGCGCGAAACGCCGACGCAAGACGACAGCATAGTTGTCCGCGCCGGCCATCCAGCAGAGCATTTCGGGTGAACTGCTTAAGAGCCCTTGCACGGCCAGATTGTGCTGTCACTGCCCGGGTGGCAAATTGGGACGGGCAGTCAACAAGATGAGACGCACAGTCATGGCGTCCGAAATGGCCACCATATCGATGTCAATCCGAAGCGAGCCTTGATCCGTTCAAGTAAGCGAAGACACGAGGCTGCCCCTTCCAAAATGCCTCGGCGCCCTGTTTAGTCCGGCCATGGCCTTCACGCTCCGTCAACTCCAGTTCTTTGTCGCCGTCGCCGAGCAGGGCACCATCTCTCGGGCGGCACAGAACCTGTCGATCTCGCAATCCTCGGTGACCGAGGCAATCAAGGAACTGGAAGGCGATCTCGGCGTCGAGTTGTTCGAGCGTCACCCGCGTGGTCTCAACATCACCCACAAAGGCCATCAGTTCCTGCGCCACGCTACCAAGATCCTTGCCGACGTCTCCGATGCGCGCCGTACATTCTTTGGCGGGCAGGCAAGAGCCACCGGCCAGCTCAAGCTCGGCGTCACGTCGTTGGTCGCTGGCTACGTGCTCTCGGATCTTTTGGCGCGTTACCGACGCGCACATCCGGCGGTCGAGATCTCCGCCATCGAAGACAATGGCGATTACCTCGAGCACCTGCTGGTCGGCGGCAAGCTGGACCTTGCGGTCATGGTGACCTCCAATCTGCGCGATCGCATGGCGTTGCAATCGGAAATTCTCGAGGTTTCGGCATACCGCCTGTGGCTGCCGCTCGGTCACCCGCTGGCTTCCGCAGAGATCATCAGCGTTGGCGATATCGTTTCCGAGCCGCTGATCATGCTGTCGGTCGACGAGATCGAGGAAAACACCGGCAAGCTGCTTTCAGCGATCGGCGCCAAGCCACATGTCGCCTTTCGCACACGTTCGGTTGAAGCCGTGCGCTCGCTGGTGGCGACCGGCGCAGGTGTCGCGCTTCTGCCTGACCTCGTGTACCGGCCATGGTCGTTGGAAGGCGACCGTATCGAGTCCCGCGATGTGTCGGGATCGCTGCCGGTGGTGCAGGTTGGCATGGTTTGGCGGCGCGGCTCTTCGCTGCCGGCCGCGGCGCGCGATTTCATCGGTATTGCCCAAGCTCAGCGGACAGTTCGCCAGAAGCTTTGACGTGCCTGCCTGGTATCGGGAAAACCGATATCACCCTTCTTTCAAATGAATTTGCGAAACCTGCGCTTTCGCAGCACCTTTCGTTTCAGGGCAACGCCGCCGATCGAGAGCGGCCCCTGCAAATGGGAGAATCGAGATGAAGGCATTTCTGAAATCCTGCACGGCCATCGCCTTGGCTTGCAGCTTTTCCGGCCAGGCTTTTTCGCAGGTCAAGGAACTCGGCAAGGGCGAGGGCCAGCTCAACATCATCGCGTGGCCCGGTTACATCGAGCGTGGCGAGACCGACAAGAACTACGATTGGGTGACGGACTTCGAAAAATCATCCGGCTGCAAGGTCAACGTCAAGACCGCGGCGACCTCCGACGAAATGGTGGCGCTGATGAACGAGGGCGGCTTCGACCTCGTCACCGCATCGGGCGACGCCTCGCTTCGTCTCGTCGCCGGCAAGCGCGTTCAGGAAATCAATACGGACCTCATCAAGAGCTGGTCGACAGTCGACGAGCGCCTCAAGGATGCGCCGTGGTTCACCGTCGATGGCAAGCACTATGGCGTGCCCTATCAATGGGGTCCCAACGTGCTGATGTACAACACAGACGTGTTCAAGGAAGCGCCCAAGAGCTGGAACATCGTGTTCGAGGCGATGGATCTGCCTGACGGCAAACCCAACAAGGGGCGCGTACAGGCCTATGACGGCCCGATCCACATTGCCGACGCCGCCAACTATCTGATGGCGCACAAGCCCGAGCTCGGCATCAAGGACCCGTACGAACTCAATGAGGACCAGTACAAGGCGGCACTCGACTTGCTGCGGGTCCAGCGTACGCTCGCAGGGCGCTACTGGCACGACGCCATGATCCAGGTCGACGACTTCAAGAACGAGGGCGTGGTCGCGTCCGGTTCCTGGCCGTTCCAGGTCAACCTGCTCAAATCGGAAAAGCAGCCGATTGCCTCGACCATTCCGGAAGAAGGTGCCACCGGTTGGGCCGACACGACGATGATGCATGTCGACGCAGCCAATCCGAACTGTGCCTACATGTGGATGGAGCATTCGCTGAACGCCAAGCTGCAGGGCGATCTTGCTTCCTGGTTTGGCTCGAACCCTGCGGTGCCCGCTGCATGCAAGGGCAATGCACTGCTCGGCGACGAAGGCTGCAAGACCAACGGCTTCGAGGATTTTGCCAAGATCAAATTCTGGAAGACGCCCGTGTCGAAATGCGCCACCCAGAACGACCAGTGCGTTCCCTACTACCGCTGGGTGTCGGACTATATCGGTGTGATCGGCGGACGCTGAGGCCGCAACGATGCCCCCTCGCCAGGCTGCGATGCGGCCAACCCTTTCTCCTTGGGGGAGAGGGGGCGGAGGCCGGCCCTGAACGATAGCCCGCTGGCAGCGTGAAGGCACGGGCCGTCGAGCGGCCCAATGCGTAGCCATGGCGCAGGCATCCAACCAGAATACACATGGCACAGACATCGGAAGCTTGAGACGATGACCCCAGCAGTCGCCTTTCAGAAGACATCGCGCCATTTCGGCGCGGTGCGCGCGGTCGATGCCGTCGACCTCGAAATCAAACCCGGTGAGTTCTTCGCCATGCTGGGACCCTCGGGTTCAGGCAAGACCACCTGCCTCAGGCTGATCGCCGGCTTCGAGCAGCCGACTTCCGGCAGTATCTCGATTTTCGGCGAACGCGCCGAGGGCGTGCCGCCTTATCGCCGCAACGTCAACACTGTGTTCCAGGACTATGCGCTGTTTCCCCATCTCAACGTGCTCGACAACGTCGCCTACGGGCTGATGGTCAAGGGTGTTGGCAAAGACCAGCGGCTGCGCGAAGCCGAGGAAGCGCTACGTCTGGTGCAACTGCCGGGATACGGCTCGCGTCGGCCCGGGCAGCTCTCAGGCGGCCAAAGGCAGCGGGTGGCTCTCGCACGTGCGCTCGTCAACAAGCCAAAGGTGCTGCTCCTCGACGAGCCGCTCGGCGCGCTCGACCTCAAGCTGCGCGAGAGCATGCAGGAGGAACTGAAGGCGCTGCAGAAAGCGCTCGGCATTACCTTCGTCTTCGTCACCCACGACCAGGGCGAGGCGCTGTCGATGGCTGACCGGGTGGCCGTGTTCAACGACGGTCGCATCATGCAGGTCGGTGCGCCCGAGGAGATTTACCAGCGCCCGGCCTCGCGCTTTGTCGCTGATTTCGTCGGTTCATCCAACGTGCTGCCCCCCGATTTCGTCCAGCGTTATGTCGGTCAGCGCCGCTGGGGCAGCCTGCGCCCAGAATCGATACGCATCGGGCGTGGAACGTCTGGCGACGGCGTCGCCGCGCGTGTCGTGTCACGGCATTATCTAGGTGCCGCCACCAAGCTCGCGCTCGATGCCGACGGCCTGAGGTTGCATGCGACGTTGCCGTCAGGCATGGCATTGCCGGACGATGGCGATCATGTCGTGCTTACCTTCAATCGCGACCAGCTCCATTTGATGGAGGATCAGGCGTGAGTGTCGAAGCCATCACCGGCACAGACGCTGCCGCAGCGATCCTGCCCAAGCGCGGGGGCATCGGCGGATCGCTATCTGACCTGTTGTGGCGTCGCCCGGGGTTGCTGCTGTTTTTGATGCTCGCGCCGCCGCTACTCTGGCTTGGTGTCATCTACATCGGATCGCTGCTCGCACTTCTGGCGCAAAGTTTCTTTTCGATAGACGAATACTCCGGCCTCATTGATCGGCACTTCACCTTCAAGACCTATGGCGATTTGTTCCAGGCGGCGAATATCGACATCATTGTCCGCACGGTAACGATGGCGGCGCTCGTCACGCTCGCCTCGGCCATTGTCGCGTTCCCGATCGCGTACTACGCGGCGCGTTATGCCCGGGGAAAATGGAAGGCACTGTTTTATCTCGGCGTCATGCTGCCGCTTTGGTCGAGCTATCTGGTCAAGATTTACGCCTGGAAGCTGATCCTTGCCAAGGAAGGCATCCTCACCTGGCTGTTTGCCAAGCTGCATCTGTCGTGGCTGCTCGACAGCTGGCTATCGCTGCCCGTTGTCGGTGGCAACTCGCTGTCGGTCTCCTTCACCGGCACCTTTATCGTCTTTGTCTATGTCTGGCTGCCGTTCATGATCCTGCCGATACAGGCAGCTCTCGAACGCGTGCCTGGAAATCTTGTCGAGGCGTCATCCGATCTCGGTGCATCGCCCGGGCAGACATTCCGCAACGTGCTGTTTCCTCTGGCGCTACCCGGCATCGTAGCTGGCTCGATCTTCACCTTCTCGCTGACACTCGGCGACTACATCATTCCGCAGATCATCGGCACCTCCCGGCTGTTCATTGGCCAGGCGGTCTATGCCCAGCAAGGTACGGCCGGCAACATCCCGCTCGCCGCCGCCTTCACTGTGGTGCCGATCGTCATCATGGGCTTCTACCTCTGGGGCGCCAAACGCATGGGGGCTTTCGATGCGCTGTGATTTTGCAGACAGGCGTTGCCCCTCACCCTTACCCTCTCCCCGTAAGTACGGGGAGAGGGGGGCTTGGACGTTGCGGCAGCGTCTCCTCTCCCCGTTGTTACGGGGAGAGGATGCCGGCAGGCAGGTGAGGGGCGGCGCTAGCCTGGCAGCAGGAGGCCCCAATGCGCTCTGACCGTTCGCAATCGGCTCCGACAGGCCTGAAGATCGCGGCTGCCGCAGGCCTTGCCTTCCTGCATCTGCCGATCCTTTTGATCTTCGTCTACGCCTTCACCACCGAGGAGAAGAGCTACCAGTGGCCGCCGCCCGGGCTGACCACGCAGTGGTTCGCTGTCACTTGGGGGCGACCCGACGTTTGGCAGGCGCTCGGGCTTTCGGTGCAGGTCGCGGCGATCTCGACGTCGATAGCATTGGTCCTAGGCACCCTCTGCGCGGCAGCCGTCAGTCAGACCAGGTTCTTCGGCCGTGAGGCGATCTCGCTTCTGGTGATCCTGCCGATCGCGCTGCCCGGCATCATCACCGGTATCGCGCTGCGCTCGGCCTTCAGCCTGGCCGAGATTCCGTTTTCGTTCTGGACGATCGTGCTGGGCCACGCCACGTTCTGCGTCGTCGTCGTCTACAACAACGCGGTGGCGCGGTTCCGCCGCACCTCCGGCTCGCTGATAGAAGCCTCGATGGACCTTGGCGCCGACGGTTTCCAGACGTTCCGGCATGTGATCCTGCCCAACATCGGCACGGCGCTGCTCGCCGGCGGCATGCTCGCCTTTGCGCTCAGTTTCGACGAGGTCATTGTCACCACATTCACCGCCGGCCAGCAGCAGACGCTGCCGATCTGGATGCTGGAGGAATTGGTGCGGCCGCGCCAGCGCCCGGTCACCAATGTCGTCGCCATGGTCGTGGTACTTGCGACTCTGCTGCCCATCCTCGTTGCCTATTACCTGACCCGCGAAGGCGATCAGATCGCCGGTGCTGGCAAATGAAAAACAGCGAATAGCGAATAGGGAGTGGTGAGTAGTGAATAGGAACGAACGATTGAACGGACCTACTCGCTACTGACCACTCACTACTCGCTCACTTGAGACAAATATTCAGGGAGAGCTCATATGGACACCCAGATGCTGATCGGATCGACCTTCGCAAAGGGGACCGAGACGGAGGAAGCGATCCTCAACCCGCGCACCGGCGAGACGATTCTCAACCTGCCAGAGGCTTCGCCGGCGCAGATCGAGGCGGCGGTGGCGGCCGCCGAGAGGGCGTTTGTGAGCTGGTCGAAGACGACGCCGGCGCAACGCTCGGGTTATCTGCTCAAGATCGCCGACCGTATCGAAGCGGAGGCGGAAGCGTTCGCCAGGCTCGAGGCCCTTAATTGCGGCAAGCCGATCAATGCCGTGCTTAACGACGAGATCCCTGCGATCGTCGACTGCTACCGCTTCTTCGCCGGGGCCGTACGCTCGATGCCTGGGCTGGTGGCGGGCGAATATCTGCCCGGCCATACCTCGATGATCCGGCGCGACCCGATCGGCATCGTTGCCTCCATCGCGCCATGGAACTACCCGCTGATGATGATGGCGTGGAAGCTCGCGCCCGCTATCGCTGGCGGCAACACGGTCGTCTTCAAGCCTTCCGAGCAAACGCCGCTGACGGCTCTTAAGCTTGCCAGAATTCTAGCGGAGGTCTTGCCGGAAGGCGTTGTCAACGTCGTGCTCGGGCGTGGCGAGAGTGTCGGCAATACGCTCATCAACCATGCCAAGATCAACATGATCTCGATCACCGGCGACGTCGCCACCGGCAAGAAGGTGTTGCAGGCGGCCGCCAAGTCGGTCAAGCGCACCCATCTCGAATTGGGTGGCAAGGCCCCGGTCATCGTCTTCGACGATGCAGACATCGACGCGGTAGTCAGCGGCTTGCGCGCCTTCGGCTATTACAATGCCGGCCAGGACTGCACCGCCGCCTGCCGCATCTATGCCGGCAAAAAGGTCTACGACAAGCTCGTCGCCGACCTGTCGTCGGCCGTGTCAACCATCCGTTTTGGCCAGGCCGACGATACCGAAAACGAGATCGGGCCGCTGATTTCGCGCCGCCAGCGTGACCGCGTCGCTTCATTCGTAGAACGGGCTTCCGAACTCAAGCACATCGAGATCACCACTGGCGGCAAGCCGGGCGAGGGCGGCGGCTTCTACTATCAGCCGACCGTGGTTGCCGGAGCGCTCCAGGAAGACGAGATCGTGCGCCGAGAGGTGTTTGGACCGGTTGTTTCTGTCACGCGCTTTTCCGATGTCGACGAGGCGGTCAACTGGGCCAACGACAGCGACTACGGGCTCGCGTCGTCAGTGTGGACCAAGGACATCTCTCGCGGGATGTCGACGGCCGCACGGCTGCAATATGGCTGCACCTGGATCAACACGCATTTCATGTTGACCAACGAGATGCCGCATGGCGGCCTCAAGCAATCGGGATATGGCAAGGACATGTCAGTCTACGCGTTGGAGGACTACACCGCCGTCCGCCACGTCATGATCGCGCATGGGTGAGCAGCCGGCTCCGCCCACCGCGCGCCAGCTGCGCTGCCGGGCCGCTGCCACCTCAGGAGGCCGGGACCCGGCAGGTTGTTGAAGGAAACAAGGGAGGAAGAAACATGCAACGCCGTCAGTTTCTCGTATCCGCGGCCATCGCTGCCACATTTGTCGCAACTGCTGCACCCGTCTTCGCGCAGGACAGCCCGCAGGCAACCATAGAGGCCTATCTCGCCGCCTGGAATGCCCATGACTCGGCCAAGGCGGCGGAGCACTTCGGCGATAAGGTCGTCTACTACGACGCCTCAGTCGGCAAGCCGGTCGAGGGCAAGGATGCCGCAAAGACCGGAGTTATCGATAATTTCCTCAACGCCGTTCCCGACGCGGTCTGGAAGATGAAAGGCGCGCCGGTGGTGCAGGACGACCGCGTGTCGTTCGAATGGGAGTTTTCCGGTACCAACACCGGCGATTGGGCCGACGGCACCAAGGCAACTGGCAAGAAGTTCTCCTTCACGGGAGCCTCCATGTTCTCGGTCAAGGACGGCAAGATCGCTACCCAGAGCGACTATTACGACGCTCTCGGGTTCTACAAGCAGCTTGGCCTGATGTAGGGCAGCGTAACTGGTCAGAGCCTGGGGCGCCGTAGGGTGCGTCGACGCGAACGCAGCTACTCCACGGTCGTGGTCTTCGTGCGGTGGTCAAGCATCAGCCTCGCGATTGGTTGAGGACTTGTGTTCGGGACTTCGGCGCATCCGATTGTTTTTGCGCTGGACGTTGCATCGCAAAAAGTGCCATTTGCATCGGCCTTTGCTGTAATGCGAGTTGAAATGCCCAATCGCTATCTCTCTCCCGCCCTGCAGGGGCTTGGTGCCGTTTCGCTGACGGCCCCTCTGGTCGGCGTTGAAGCACAGATTTACGACCGGCTTTGGAACGCTATCCTCGACCGCAAGGTTCGCCCTGGCACCAAGCTTTCCGAAGACGAGATCGGCGCTGCCTTCAGCGTCAGCCGCACCGTCATCCGCAAGGTGCTCGTCATTCTGGAGGAGCAAGGCATCATCAACCTTCCGGCCAACCGCGGCGCCTATGTCGCTGCGCCGACGCCGGAAGAGGCGCTGGAGGTGTTCGAGGCCAGCCGCATCATTGCCCGCCATGTCGTCGCCGAACTCGCCGCCGCGCCCGAACGCCTCGGAGCCGAAGAGCGCGCACGTCTCGATGCGCATTACGAAATGCAAAAGCAAGCGGCGGCCGCCAACGACTACCACGCCATGCGTCGGCTTGTGGTCGAGTTCTACCTGCTTCTTGCGCTGCTCTACGGCAACAAGACGCTGGCTGCCGCGCAAGAACGCTTGATGATGCGCGGGGCGATGGCGATCACACTTTACCAGGAACACCTGGTGTTGTGGCCGCCACATCAGGCTCATCGTCCGCTGGTCGAGCTGATCTATGCCGGCGAAGTCGAAAAGGCTGTCGCCCATGTCGATCAGCTGTACCGCACCACTGAGGCCAGCCTGCGCCTTGCGCCGCATGATCAGGAAATCGACCTGCTCGCCATTTTGACTGCAGACGACGGTCCGGCCCTTCAGATTTCGCCAAAAGCCTGACACAGGCCTAGCATTCGGTCGGCCAATACCAACGTGCCGCAACGCAGCCTTTGGCGGTCGTCGCCAAGCGACGCGCATGCGCGTCCTCAGCTCGTCCCTGTTGTTTCTGAAATCTAGGATTGCAGAAAAGTCCCGGCTGCAGTCAGCATTCGTGCATCGGCAGTACGCGTCGATAGGCCGAGCACACAATGCATGCGCCTAGCCGGCGTTTTGCATCCAATCCCAATCAAGGCAATTGCCAATACAAGTACCAATTCCTGCCGCCAGTGGATTGGAGGTTAGACGGATTGGTATTCCAGGTGAAGTCAATTGATCTAGATCAAAGAGCCAATCAAAAGCCTATGCAAATGGTTAATCGCCCTTTATTAGGGCGCCTGCATGTGCATCGCGCCGTGCAGCCAAACAGCCAAAGGCTCTCGAAATTGAACATACGTGGGTGGTTATCGACTAGATGCGGGGGGCCAGACGCTCCGCTGACTGGTCAACGGTCTGGTTGCGTCGTTGATGTGATCCGATGCAAGACGATTGGAGTTTCGATCATCTCAGGGGTCGTCATCAACCGGTACGGGTTTGGTTAGAATTTGTTAACAGATGCCAAATGGCAACATTGCGTAACAATCTTCCATCAAAATAGTTTCCCTAACGTCCTGTTTGCTTGCGTGACGCAAATTACACGCGCACCTTAAAGTGGGCTGTTGGGGCGTGGCGGAGGTGCTTCCGTGAACAGCATTTATTTGCCCAAATCTCACATCTATGCAGTTACCCCCGCAGACCAGATGCTCTGGTCAGGGACGCCCTCCGTACCTATGTTCTTGGGCCTTGAGTCCCCAATCGCTCTGCCTGCGAAGACGCTGGAGGCGGAAATGTCGGTTGAAGCAAATACCGTCAACAACGGCAAACGTCGTCAGTCGAGAGTTCAAAAACGTCTGCTCGAAACGACTGGTATTGCGTCGCTTCTGGTTTGCTTTGGATCATTGGTCTCGCCAGCAGACGCCGCATGTGGCCCTAACAACAACCCGACCTACAACGCCCCGGTTACCTGCACGACCACCAACGCCAACGCCAACCTGACTATGGCAGGGCCCTCGACGGTTACGGTAACGGACGCGCCTGGCACGCAGGATGCTGTTCGCTCGCAGGTGAACGGCAATACCGGCAATGCGACTATGACGCTCAACGATGTGACGGTCATCAACAATGACCTCACCTACCCATCAATCGGCGTCTACGTCCTTATAGCCGACTTCACCACGCCGACCGGCAATGGCGTGTTGAACATGACGGGGACGAACAACGTTACCACCGCCAACGGAACGACGGTCGAAGTCAACGTTCGTGGCACAGGCAGTGCCACCATGAACCTTTCGGGCACGCTCAACGTCACCAGCCTCGTGACCAATACCGACGACAATGACGGTATTGAATCCACGACCCATAACGGTGGCGCTTCGACGATCAACATGGCTCAAGCTTCGGGTGTCGTCAGCGTCAAGGGCGGCAACGGCATCCTGATCGATTCCCTTGCGTCCGGTGGAAACATATCGGGCAATATTGGTTCCGGCATGACGATCAACTTGGACAACACGATCGCAGGCGCCAACAATGCCCTGAATCCTAACTCGGGCATCTATACCTTCACTCAGGCAACCGGCACGATCAACCTGACGACTGGCGCGGCGATCAATACTACCGGTAATCGAGCCGACGGCATTCGGGCTGTGGCGGTCAGAGGACAAGTCAGTGTAACAAATACTGGCGCCATCGCCACGACGGGCACCAATAGCCGGGGCATCGAGATCGCAACGACCGCCGGACCCAACGGGCCTGGCGGACCGATTACCGCGAACAACTCGGGGGCCATCACGACGAGCGGGCTTACCAGCTCAGGAATTCTCGCGACCTCGACCGACGGCAACCTGTCGATCACCAACAGCGGCGCGATCAACACCTCAGGCCAGCAGTCTCACGGCATCCAGGCGACGACGGCAAACGCCGGCACCTCGACCGTCAGCACCGCGGCGGCGATCAACGCCCGTGGACTTCAATCGGTCGGTATCTATGCATTGGGCAGCACTTCAAGCGTGACCGTCGACGCGGGCGGCAGCGTCTCCGGCGGATGGGAACCAAGTTCCGTCAGCCCGCCGTCCGCCGGTGTCGCCATCGGCTCGACCGGCGGTGCCAAGACACTTACCAACAACGGCACGATCGGGGCGCTGTCCGACCGTGCCATCGCTGAACTGGACCGGTTCGTTGTGGGCGTAGCCAGCCCGCTCACTATCGTCAACAACGGCAACATCACCGGCTATATCCAACTTGGCGGAGGTGACGCGACCTTCCGTAACCTGACGCCGAACTCGTTCGACATTCGCCATTTCGCCGATACCAACGGCGATGGAATCCGCGACACCAAGCGGGTCGCCATCTCTAGGTTCGGCACCGGAAACGATACGTTTCTCAACGAAACAAACGGCACAGTGCGCCTGGCGCCAGTGGCCGGCGCAGCCGTTACCGAAACAATAGGCTACGCGGTGCCGACGACGGGTATCGACAGCCGGCCACTTGAAGCCAGTTTTTACGATTTCAACCGCGAGGGCCTTCTGCAAGGCCAGTTGACCAATCTGGAAACATTCGACAACGCTGGCACGATCGATTTGCGCGGTTCTGTCGTTGGCAACACGTTGTTAATCACCGGAGGCCCCGGCGTCGACGGTGTGCTGCTGCCCGGCAATGGCGTCTTCATCTCCGATGGCGGCAAGTTGCTGGTCAACGCCATGCTGAATGCCGGTATTCCACTTGCCGGCCAGACCAACTCTTATTCCGACATGCTGATCGTTGATAGCACCCAGCTCGGTGCAGGTGGCCCGACCGCGATAACCGTGACCAACGTCGGGGGGAGTGGCGCTCTCACTCCGGGCAACGGCATTGAAGTTGTCGAGGTGCGCAACAAGACGGCCTCGGTAGCTGGTGCGTTTGCGTTGAACGGCGACTATGTCACCAAGGATAGCCAGCAAGCTGTGGTTGGCGGCGCCTTTGCCTATACTCTCCACCACAATGGTGTCGGTGGCGACACCGCTGACGGCAACTGGTATCTGCGTTCGCAAATTGTCCCGACGCCTCCCGGTCCGACTCCGCCCAATCCGCCCAATCCGCCCGAGCCGCCGCAGCCGCGCTATCAGCCCGGCGTGCCGATCTATGAGGTCTATCCGCAAAACCTGCTTGCGCTGGCGGCGGTGCCGACCATGCAGCAGCGTGTCGGCAACCGCTACTGGACCGAACCCGCCCCGGCCCCCGAGACGGTGTTCTGCAAGGACGCCTCGCAGAACTTCCAGTGCCCGGTCACCGGCGCGCAGGCGCAATATTACGCCGGCGCTGCCGTCGGTAA
>NZ_QGGX01000008.1 GCF_003148805.1 Aminobacter sp. AP02 | reverse complement strand
CACGGCACCTCCGAGCCATGGACCATCGGCACCGAGGCCTCGTCGGGCTGCATCCGCATGATCAACGAGGACGTCATCGATCTCTACGAAAAGGCGAAACAGGGAACCAAAGTCGTGGTGCTTTGAACCCACGCGATCTCATCGGAATACGCCCGCACCATGGATGAACGACCGGCGCTCAGGTCCGGTCGCAGGATCGTCGGCACGTCAGTGCCGCATTCGATAGGCATGCAACCGCCCGATTGCTTCAGGTGTATACGAATTGCAGGCTCTGTTTTTCCACCAAGAGGCGAAACAATGCACTGAAGTGCCAGTTTTTTGGACGCTGGCTTGGGAGCCGGTCATGACGGTCACTCGCTCTACGCCAGACAATTTGTCGATCTCAGGTGCCAGCCAAAGCGGCGATCCCAGCGCGGGCGAGGGGCACCTTGCGCTGGTTCCGACATGGCTTCCTTTCGGCCTTCCGGCGGGCCCGACGGGTTCGCTGTTGTTTGGCGCAGGACAGAATTCGGCCGGCAGCGGTGGCGATGGCGTCAGCATAGGGGTCATCAGCAGCGAACCCGTCGTAGTGTTTTCACCTTCGAACGCGGCGCTTGCTCTAACCGGCTCTTCGGCTGAGGTACAGCAGACCAACGAGGCACTGATCAACCAGCATGGCACCGAAATGGCTGGAGTTGGCGGCAGCGGCGGCAATGGCAATGCGGTGCTCGCGGTGATATTGGCACACATGCGGGAAGCGGCGGCAACGGCATGTTCTACGGAGCGCTCGTCAGTGCCGATTTCGGCGTTTTCGACCCTGTGAACACCGCTGTGGCAGCCGGACCTGGTACGACGGCAACGGCAAGCCAGACGAACAATGCGGCATTCCTGCAAGGCGGCGACCAGATTGCGGGCATTGGAGGCTCTGGAGGAGATCACAATTTCGCAGGCGGCTATGGAGCGGGAGGCGGCGCGGCCTCACTGGTATTCACCGGCGACAATCATGCCGGCAGTGGCGGCAACGGCACGTTTTTCGGTTCGCTTGTCGATGTCAACGTAGCGATCTACTCACCCATCAACATCGCCATTGCAGGGGCCGGCGGCACCGCGCATGCCGATCAGACTAACAACGTTCTCTTCAGCCAGGGCTCCACGCAGATCGCCGGCGTCGGTGGCAACGGCAGAAGCTTCAACATGGCATCGGACACAATCTTCACGGGCGGCGGCACGGCCGGAACTGGCGGCGACGGCCATTCCGTCGGCAGCATGGTCGGTGTCAATGTCAGATATTTCGAGCCGGTCAACATTGCTGTTCGCGCTGGCGGTACGGCCGAGGCCCAACAGGTCGACCACGTCTTGTACGACCAGCATAGTCTCCAGATGGCAGGGGGTCGGCGGCAGCGCGGGCCATTTCAATCTCGTCGACGGGACCCACGCAGATCTCGTCCATAACCTGCTCGTTCATGCCTAGCCTAGCCCGCACCCATTTCCTCTTTTCTCGCCATCATAGCATCAGCACACACGGATTGGGTTCGCGAAAGCCGATGCTCGAAAGGAGCGGAGGCCGTCAACGTTCCCTCCAGGATCCCGATCGCCAGGGCCACCCGAACGGACGTGACCGATCTTGTAGCTAGCAGCGCTCCGGTACGCATTCCACAATGAACAGAGAGCCTCTGGTGTGTCTCCGGGAAATACTCGGCGGAGGCTGAAAGGAGCAACATCATGCCTATTCCCACAATGTCCGACACATCGGCATCGCTTTATCCAAGGATGTCCCGTTCCTTAAGGACGTCGTTTGGCATGCTGTATTCTCCAATGTTCGCCAAATGCGAACGTGGCGTGCGGTGAAATCAAGCCTCGGAGGAGACGTCTGTTCGGCACCTGGCGGTGCCTATGCGCCGTCCCTAGTGGAACTCTGCGGTCTCTATCGCGATCGCCTCGCAATGATCTCATCGGTGTTCGCCAAGAGCTTGCGAACAACGTTGCGTGCGGCGTTGGGGCGCTGGAGGCGAATACATTTTTCGATGTCTTCATGAAGCTTCTGCGCGCGCTGGAGGCTGCTGTCCTCGCGGGTCACGTGAACAAAAAGGTGGTTCAGCGCGGATTCGATCAGCACCCCAAGGGGGACCAGCAGGTCATTACCCGAGGCGCGCAGGATTGCGACATGAAATCGCGTGTCGGCTTCCGTCCGCTGCTGCAGCGAAGCGGCGCTGGCCATATCGTGAAGAGCCTGGCTGATCTCATCCATTTGCTCTTCGCTCCGGCGCTCGGCGGCCAGTGCCGTCGCTTCCGGTTCTATGATGTGGCGGAACTCCTGCACGGTCTTGAGGAAGCCCTCCCGGTCGGGCGATGCCGCGTACCAGCTCAACACGTCGCGATCGAGCAGGTTCCAATGCTCCTTGGGTTCCACCCAGCTGCCGATCTTGGGCCGGGAGGCAAGCAGGCTTTTGGCCATCAGCATCTTGATCGCCTCGCGCACAGCCGAGCGGCTGACCTCGAAGATCTCGGTCCACCTGGCCTCGTTCGGCAGGATCGTGCCGGGCGGGTAATCGCCACGGACAATCCTGAGACCGATTTCGCTCGCCAGCGAAGCATGCACGCTCGACCCGCTGATACGGGTTGCGTTCGCCCGGCGGCTTGAGAGCGGCTTGTCCGTGATGGATGCTTCGGGCTGGGAGGCTCCCTTGGATTTCCGCTCCGGCATGTTTCCTCATCGTTCCCTGACGTTGTCCGCCGGCAGCCTGCGCGACTGGCGCGCCAGTCGCCCTTTGTCGGTCGTGGCTGCGAAATCTGTCAAGCGTCGCCGTTTATCAGTGCTGTGGCACGTATTTCCGCCAGCCATGCTGGCTGCGGAAGCCAAGCACCTCCTTGGCCTTGCGGTTGGACAGCAGCGTCTCGAATTCTCCCAGCTCGCGCTTGAGCGGCACCCCGGGATAGAACCGGTCGATCAGTTCCCTGGTGGGCAAATCGGACGAGGTGTCGTCATTGGCCGCATTGAAGACCTGATAGCCTAGTCCGTCCTTCTTGACCGCCAGATCGGTGATCTGGCCCAGGTCGCGCGCGTCGATATAGCTCCAGGCGATGCGCTTGCGGAAACCCGGATCGGCAAACCACTTTGGAAACAGCTCATATTCATGCGGCTCGATGACATTGCCTATACGCAGTGCATAGATGTCGAAACCACTGCGCAGGGCAAAAGCGCGCGCGGTCTTTTCGTTCACAACCTTGGACAGGGCATAGCTGTCCATTGGATCGACGTCGTACTCCTCGTCGAGCGGAAAGTACTGCGGGTTCCGCGGTTCATTGGCGAAGACCAGGCCATAGGTGGTTTCGCTCGACGCGATGACGATCTTGCGGATACCGAGCTTCACCGCCGCCTCGATCACGTTGTAGGTACCAAGCGCGTTGATGCGGAACACTTCGTTGTCGGGTGTCAGCATGATGCGGGGGATGGCTGCGAAATGGACAACCGCATCGACCGGCTGCGGCCGCAGGGAGGGGTCGAATTCGTGTAGCCCCATATAGCTCGACAGCGCGTTGAAGACCTGGCCGCTGTCGGTGATGTCGGTGATCAATGTCCGCACCTTGGGATTGTCGAGCAGCTTGGTGTCGAGATTGAGAACCTGATGCCCCTGGTCGAGAAGGTACTGGACGACGTGACGTCCCGCCTTGCCACTGCCGCCGGTGAACATGATCCGCTTCGACATTTTATCCTCCACATTCCGTCAGATCGGTAGATATTGTCAGACAATATCATCGGTGACGACGGCGCTGAATTCAACACGCGAACAGATGGGCACGGAAGATGGCTATGAGCACCAACACAAGCGAACAGATCGGCTTCATCGGCCTTGGCCTGATGGGGCACGGCATTGCCAAGAACATTGCCGACAAGGGCTATCCGGTGACCTTTCTCGGGCGCAAGAACCGCGGACCGGCTGAAGACATGACCGCGCGTGGGGCCGTCGAGGTTTCGTCCGCCGCAGAGGTTGCCGCGCGCTCGACCATCATTTTCATCTGTGTCACCGGCTCGCGCCAGGTCGAGGAAGTTGTTCGCGGGGCAGGGGGGCTCAAGCAAGGGCTGAAGCCCGGCTCGGTGGTGGTCGACTGCTCGACTTCCGATCCCGTTTCGACGATGGCGCTGGCGGCCGAGCTTGCCGATATCGACGTCTCCTTGGTCGATGCGCCGTTGAGTCGTACGCCAAAGGAGGCGTGGGAGGGCACCCTGGACACGATGGTCGGAGCGTCCGACGCGATGTTTGCCAGGCTGAAACCGGTGCTCGACACCTGGGCCGGGCGCGTCGTCCATGTCGGACAAACGGGTGATGGGCACCGCATGAAGCTGCTGAACAATTTCCTGTCCCTTGGCTATGCGGCACTTTATTCCGAGGCTCTGGCTCTTGCAGGCAAAGTCGGTATCTCGCCCGCCCGTTTCGACAGCGTCATCCGCGACGGCCGCATGGACTGCGGCTTCTACCAGACCTTCATGCGCTGGACGCTGGAAGGCGACCGCGACGCCCATAAATTCTCGCTCGCCAATGCGGTCAAGGACCTGACCTATCTGGAATCGATGGCCGATTCCGTTGGTATGGTGAATCCGCTCGGCAATGCAGCCAAGAATTCGTTCGCTGGTGCCGTCGCCGCAGGCGGGGCCGAACAATATGTGCCGATGCTGGCGACGCATGTCGGACGCATCAACGGCGTCGACCTGACACCACTGGGAAAATCCTGAATCAGGTGCTGGGGCTTCTACCTCCCCGAGCGGGCGATCACTTCGTCGGTATCGGCCAGCAGCCTATGCACCGCGTTGCGCGCCGCCTTGGGGCGCCGCAGCCGGATGTTTCTCTCGATCGCCTCATGCAGGTTTTGGACATGTTGGTCCTGGATCTCTTGCGTCACGAAAGTGAAAAGATGATTGAGCGCGGATTCGATTAGCACGCCAAGCGGCACCAGCAGGTCGTTGCCAGATGCGCGCAAGATGGCAAGGTGGAAGCGAGTGTCGGCCAGGGTGCGCTCCTGCAATGACGTGGCCTGGCCCATTTCCCGGCAGCTCTGGCTGATCTCGCCCATTTGCGCTTCGCTATGCCGTGCGGCGGCGAAGGCGGCGGCTTCCGGTTCGATGATGTGCCGGAATTCCTGGACAGTGCGCAAAAAGGCTTCGCGATCGGGGGACGCCGCATACCAGCTCAATACGTCACGATCGAGCAGGTTCCAGCGTTCCTGCGGCTCGACCCAGCTGCCAACTTTCGGACGAGATGTCAGCAGGCTCTTGGCCATCAGCATCTTGATCGCCTCGCGCACCGCCGAGCGGCTGACATCGAAGGTTTCCGACCATTTTGCCTCGTTCGGCAAGATGGTGCCCGGAGGGTAGTCGCCGCGTACGATCCTCAGGCCGATCTCGCTTGCAAGCCAGGCATGCACGCTCGATCCGCTCATGCGCACAGCGTTGGGTCGCCGTACCGCCGGCGGGCGGTCTTTTCCAGGCTGTCGAGCTTGTTTTGATATTCTGTCCGGCATTAGACCGAGTTGATCTCGTGTGGACCAGTTCCATTCTCATGGGCGCAACAGATATCGGTGCGCGCGGTCGGGCGGCGCCCTACATATCGGCAATGGCTTGCCGGAGCGCCCGTGAGCCGGGCGCTCCGGCGGGCAATCCTACTTCTGGATGCAGGTGTCGACCGTATCCTTGGTGCATTCGTCGAGGCCTGTGAACACCGGATCTTCGACCTTCTTGCCTTCGATCAGATCGATCATGACCGATGGGGCCTTGTAGCCCATTTCAAAGGGCCGCTGGCCGACCAGCGCGGTAACAAGACCTTCCCTTGCTATGGCGACTTCGTCTCCGATGGTGTCGGCGGCACCGATGACGAAAGCGTTGCTTGCGATCTTGTCGGCCATTGGCTTGAACAGGTCGCGATAGGGCTGTGGTGCGCCGAACAGCGGCCAGCCGCCCATGATGCCGAAAGCGTCGAGGTCGGGATTGGCGGCGAGGATATCGGTCATCGCCTGGACGCCCTTGGCGCCGTCGTCATTGGTGAATACCGGGCAGCCTGCGACTTCGGTCCAGCCGCCTTCACCTTTCAGTTCGGTGAGGCCCTTTTGGCCCGTCAGCGTGTCACGCATCCCCTGGGCGCGGCGCAAGATGTTGTCCGCGCCCGGATTGCCTTCGATGGTGCAGATCTTGCCGCCATTGGGCTTGGCTTTCTTGATGTACTCGCCAATGCGCGCGCCCATCAGATAGTTGTCGGTGCCGAGATAGGTCTTGCGTAGTGCCGAGTCTTCAGCTGCGAGATCGGCGTCCAGCGTCATCACTGGGACGGTTGGATTCGCGGTCTTGATGGTCTGGGCAATCAGCTTGGCGTTCGAAGGCGAAATTGCGATCGCGACGGTGTCCGCCTTGCCCAGCATGTCCTGGACGATCTGCGCTTCGCCGGCTTCATCCGAAGTCGACGCCGGGCCGGTGTAGAAGCACTCATATTCCGAGCTGGCGTTTTCCTTGTTCCACTTCTGGCAACCCTGGTTGATTGCTTCGAAGAACGGGTTGTCGAGTCCTTTTACGACGATGACGAGTTGCTTCTTGGCAAGGGCGTTTCCCGCGCTGAGTGCCAGGACAGCTGCAGCAAGCAATAATGCCTTCCTCATTGTTTCCTCCCTTTTGAACAAACGGGCACGGCGTGCCCGCCACGCGAAATCAACCCGGATACCAGACGATGCGAGGGTCATCATGCGAACGCTCGTATTGCCAGGCCGAGTCGATGAGTAATTCCAGGTCGTAGTGAGGCCGCCAGCCGAGCAGGAGCTTGGCCTTGGCATTGTCCATCCAGTTCGAGTGGAACCGGCTTGGTATGTCGATGGAGCCGAGGCCGCGCGTTCGAGCGAGATATGCGGCAACCTCGCCATAGTCGACAGGACGGTCCATGCAGATGTTGAAGAGTTGCTGATGGGCGAGGGGATTGTCGGTTGCTGCCAGTACGGCAGAAACCAAATCGCTGACATGCACGAAATTGCGCTTTAGCGGTCGCCCGTCAGCGTCGCGCAATATCGGCACGGTGCCTGCCCTGGCATGGCGCCTGGCGTCGGTTTCCGGTACTAGCGTCTTCCAGTCTGGACCGCCGAACACGTCGTCACCGAACGACAGCGTGTATCTGAAGTCGTCCTTCTCCATGATCCACGGCGCGCGAAGGCAGCACCAGTTGATGTCATACTGGATACCGAACTGCTCCAGCATGACCTCTTCCAGAACTTTTGACAGGGCGTAGCTGCCTGGATAGGCCTGATGCCGTGCCGCTTCGGTGATCGGTGCGCCATGGCGGTAGTAGAAATGCCCGATCGCGGCGTCGCCGCCGATCAGGATGAATTGCCGGGCGCTCGCGCTCACCCGAAATTCTTCAAGCAGCCAGAACAATCCCTTGACCGTCACGTCCATGACTTCAGCCGGGGTTTCCTTGCAGGTGGCGAGGTGCACGACGTGAGTGACGCCCGCGATGGCCTTGGCCACGACGTCGCGTTCGGCAATCGAGCCGCGCAAAACCTCGACGCGGTCGGTTTCCTCGTACAGGCGGTTGTGACAAAGCGCGCGGATGCGGGTGTCGGAAAATCGCGGATCGTCAAGCAGCCCTGCGATGAAGTGGCGACCGACCTTGCCCGTAGCACCGGTGACAAGGATCAGCATGCTCATCCTCCCACTGTCAGCTAATATCCGGACGGTTCAGACGTCAATGTCTATTTGTCCGACAAAACAGATTTTTGTCACATCCGGTCCCGGATTCGTCTGACAATTGATTGACGCTGTCGCGGCGTTTTGCGTAAATGCAAATCTCGCCTCCTCGGGAGGAAACCGGGAGGAGCGAAGTCGCCAGGCCTACCCGGACAAAGTGCGGGACGGCAGCGACGCTGCATGTTTCGGGAGGCTAGAAGCTGGTGGCAGTTCTCGAACTCGCCAACATTTCCAAGCATTTCGGCGCCATACAGGCGGTCAACGACGTTTCGTTTTCACTTGATGCGGGACAGGTCGTCGGTCTGATGGGCGACAATGGGGCCGGCAAATCCACGTTGGTCAAGATGATCGCCGGCAATTTTAGGCCGAGCCACGGCACCATGCGGCTGGATGGTGCCGAACTGGTCATGCATCGCCCGGTCGAGGCACGGCAGCATGGCATAGAGATCGTCCACCAGGATCTCGCACTGTGCAACAATCTCACGGCGGCAGCGAATGTCTTTCTTGGCCGTGAACTGCGGCGCGGCGTCGGGCCATTGCGGGTTCTCGACTACAAGACAATGTACAAGCGGGCCGGGGAGATCTTCAGGGAACTGAAATCCGAGACACGGCCGCGCGACCTCGTCAGGCAGATGTCTGGAGGGCAGCGGCAGGCGGTCGCCATTGCGCGCACCATGCTTTCCGAGGCCAAGATCGTGCTGATGGATGAGCCGACGGCGGCTATTTCCGTCCGTCAGGTAGCAGAGGTTCTCAACCTCATACGGCAACTGCGAGACCGGGGCATCGCGGTCATCCTCATCAGCCACCGCATGCCTGACGTGTTCACCGTCGCGGACCGGGTCATCGTGATGCGGCGTGGCAGGAAAGTTGCCGACAAGCAGATCGCGGCGAGTTCGCCGGAGGAAGTGACGGGACTTATCACCGGCGCCATCGAACAGGTATAATCATTCCTGTCGGTTGCATCGGCGCGCAACGAGGTCGACGATGGCTATCACTCTTGACCAGACCATTTCGCAAAAACAGCAAAGCTGGCTTGCGACGGTTCTTGCCAGCCAGACTTTCTGGGTTCTCGTCGCTGTCGTCCTCGCCTGTATCTTCTTGTCCTTCGCCACCGATTCATTTGCGACGACGAAAAACCTCTACAATATCACCCGCAACGTCACTTTCGTGGCTATCATTGCGCTCGGCATGACGCTGGTCATCATCACCGGAGGCATCGATCTCTCCGTCGGTTCGGTGCTTTGCCTGTGCAGCATGGTGCTGGCGGTCGTCATGCATGCCGGCTACAGCATCGAGGTCGGCATTGCGGCTTCAATCGGCACCGCTCTGCTCATCGGCGCCTTCAACGGTATATTGATCGCCTATCTCGACTTTCCGCCATTTGTTGTCACGCTTGGCATGCTGTCGATCGCCCGAAGCCTTGCCATGGTCGCGTCCAACAATACGGTCGTCTTCCAGTTCGGCCCCGATCACGACAAGCTTTTGGCGCTGGGCGGTGGCGCATGGTTCTTCGGCATTGCCAATCCCGTGCTCTACATGATCGTTCTGGCGCTGCTCACGGGTTTCGTGCTGCGTTGGACCAGATTTGGCCGCTACGTCTTCGCCATAGGCGGAAACGAGCACGCAGCGACGTTGACCGGCGTTCCCGTGCGCAAGATCAAGGTCGCGGTCTATATGATCTCGGCGCTGTCGGCTGGCATCGCCGGCATCATCCAGACCGGCTGGCTAGGCGCCGTCACCACCAACATCGGGGCCGGCATGGAACTCCAGGTCATTGCCGCCGCGGTCATTGGTGGTGCCAATCTTGCCGGCGGTGTCGGCACTGCCTTCGGCGCGATCATCGGAGCGGCGCTGATCGAGGTCATCCGCAACAGCCTGGGCCTGCTCGGCATCAACGCCTTTTGGCAAGGTACTTTCATCGGCGGCGCCATCGTGCTTGCCGTGCTGTTCGACCGGATCCGAAATTTCCGACTGAGCGAATAGCGGCCATCGCAGCCAGCTCCGAAGTGGGCAAGGAAGGACAACCATGCTGTACGCTATCCTTGCCTATCACGAGGAGGGAGTGGTCGAGTCCTGGAGCAAGGAGGAGGATGAGGCGCTGATGGCTGAGTTGCTTCAGGTCAATGAACGCCTCGTGCGGGAAAAGCATCTGGGCCCGGCCGCGCGGCTTGGCCCGACGCAGCGCGCGGTGACCTTACGCGGCAAGGGCGCTGGCATGGTCATGGATGGCCCGTTCGCCGAGACCAAAGAGCAGTTGCTGGGGTTCTACATAGTGGATTTTCCGACGCTCGAGGAAGCCGTCGCGGCGGCTCGCGAGCTGCGCAACGCCAATCCGACTGCAGTCTATGAGATCCGACCAGTGTCGCTCTATCGCCCTGGTGTGGCATTGGCAGCCCGCGAAGAGCACTGAAAAGCACGGAATTTGGGCAGATACCGCCGGTGCCAGATCGTACCCGGCTAGTTCTTCAGGCGGCGCATGTTGGTGGCCATCAATACCAACGGCGATATCTGTCTTCAGACGATTGGCCCACGACATATCCCAGCACAAAACCAATCATCCCGCCGACTATCATGGCAGTCGACAAGGTCCCCGGGTTTTCCTTGACCGTCTCGGAAACCGATTGGGCCTGAGCCCGCAACGTTTGAGTTGCCTTCGAGGCGCGCTCTGCTGCGCCGCTGTACCATCCGTTTGCCTGGTCGATCGCTTCTTCGGCGCGCTCGGCAAGCGCCTTGTTGATCTTGGTGATCTCACGCCTCATCTGCTCGACCTGCTTTTCAAGCGCTTCCTGCGATCCCCGTCGCGTCGTCTTGGGGGCGGTTTCTTCGTCAGCCATTGTTCGAACCTTTCCGAATGAAGGGACACGCCCGGCTCAATAGATCGCCAAGTACTTGAGCAGGGAAAGAATGCCGATAATGATCACGATGATCTGAGCGATCTGCTTGGTTCGTCCATCCAGGGGGAGGCGGTTGACCAGCCACAGAACCAGGACAACGACCAAGAAGGTGATCAAAATACCTATCAGTATGCTCATGTGGTAATGCCCTTGCTAAGCTTGTCGCTTGAGACCTAACGAGTTTACAGGCTGACGGTTCCCTGGTGATGCCCCCAGCGGGCTGAGCAGCGGCGGAACCGAATGGCGACTTGCGGGTTTGAGCAGAGTTTCGGGATGAACCCATGCTCAACAACGGCGATCCAGCAAAGGCTGCCCTTTCGGCGTCACTGAACTACGTGACGGACAGCGAGCCAGGAGTGCTGCGGCGGAAGACCGGCAGATCATTTCGTTACACCTCGAATGGCAAGGCGGTGAACAGGACCACACTGGGGCGGATCAAGTCGCTCGCCATTCCCCCGGCATGGACTGATGTCTGGATATGCCCCGATCCGGACGGGCACATCCAAGCCACCGGGCGAGATTTGCGGGGGCGAAAACAATATCTCTATCACGCGGAATGGTCGCAATCGCGAGGTGAAGCCAAGTTCTCCGGTCTCGTCGAATTCGCACGCGCTTTGCCTTACCTGCGCAAACAGGTCGAACATGACCTGAGATTGCGCGGTCCCGTGCGTGAGCGAGTACTTGCACTTGCTGTTTGGCTCTTGGACCAGACGATGATCCGTGTCGGAAGCTCAACCTACGCGAAGGCGAACAAGAGTTATGGGCTGACGACCTTGCGAAACAGGCATGTCGAGATTGCGGGTTCAACAATCCGTTTTGCATTCAAGGGCAAGTCCGGGAAGGAATGGAAGCTGAGCATAGTGGATCGGCGCATGGCCAGGGTAATAAGATCGCTCCAGGATATTCCCGGCCAAATGCTGTTTCAGTATCTGGATGATCAAGGCGGCAGGGCCTCGGTCACATCAAACGACGTAAACAGTTATATCCGCGAAGCGAGCAAGGGCGAATTCACCTCCAAGGATTTCCGGACTTGGGGCGGTACGGTTCGGGCATTGACGCTGTTTGCGGCACGCGACGTGCCCGCAACCGATCGAGCGATCAGACGAGCATGCAACGAGGTTATCGACCAGGTAGCCGCTCGTCTGGGCAACACCCGCACGGTGTGCCGGCAAGGCTACATTCATCCAGGTATCGTGGAGGCGTGGACAAAGGGCCGGCTTTCGGCCGATATCGCAGCCATGGGCAGGCCGCCTCGTGCATTACGACTTGACCCGCAAGAGCGTCTGACCATCGCGTGGTTGCAGCGGTGCGCCTAGGGACCTTGGGCCGCGCACGAGGAGCGCGGGCGCCCGACATATCTGGCAGCTATCGCCGAGCGGAGTGCGCCTCGATCGGACGTGTGTCCGCGACTGCGATACGAGGGCGACCAGCCTGGAGGCGAGGTGTTGACCTGAATTCGCGTTGGCCCGACTGTCTACAAATCAGCAACAGGGGCGGTGTCTTTGGCTAACGAACCTTCGCGGAAGACAGGCCTTCAGTCGGCCGGTGCGGTCGCTACCATGGCGCTTCCTCGTACCGCGTTGCCGACGTTCGCGGCAATGGCCGGTGCTGTTGCGATCCTGTATTTTGCGCGTGACGTGTTCTTGCCGCTTGCAATCGCTTTGCTGCTCACTTTTGCGCTCGCGCCGATTGTTTCATTTCTCCGTGGGGTCGGTGTTCCAAAGATAGTCTCGGTGATTGCCAGTGTTCTGGCAGCTTTTGCAGTCGTGGCGATGTTCAGCTTCATCGTCGCCACTCAAGTTAGCGAGGTTGCCCAGAACGTCCCAACCTATCAGGCCAACATTGTCGCGAAGATTCGCTCGCTAAAAGAATCCGGAAGCGAGAGCGGGATCATCGATCGGCTGAGCGGTGTGGTGGAGCGGGTGGGGCGCGAAATCAATCAGCCTGAAAAACCTGCGGCGCCGAGCGCTGAAAAGCCAAAACCCGATCCACTGCTCGTCGAGATATTCACGCCGCAAAGGCCGATCGAGATGTTGCGGAACCTGATTACCCCACTCATCGGGCCGCTCGCGACCGCGGGCCTGGTCGTGGTCGTTGTCATTTTCATGCTCTTGGAACGTGAGGATCTACGTGATCGATTTATTCGGTTGGTTGGGTATGGAGATCTCCATCGCACCACCGAAGCGCTGGAAGACGCTGGGAGCCGTGTCGGGCAGTACCTTCTTATGCAGTTGGTGGTGAACATCACCTACGGCATTCCCATAGCCGCCGGACTTTGGCTTCTCGGCATACCGAATGCCATCTTATGGGGCCTGCTTGCGATCGTTTTGCGATTTGTGCCGTACATCGGCCCCGCCATCGCGATGATACTGCCGCTCTTTTTGGCGCTCGCGGTTGCGCCGGGCTGGTCGCTCGTTCTTTGGACGGCAGCGTTGTTCCTGGTGATGGAACTGATCAGCAACAATGTAGTAGAGCCGTGGCTGTATGGTTCGCGGACGGGACTTTCGCCGCTCGCCATCATTGTTTCCGCCATTTTTTGGACCTGGCTATGGGGGCCGGTCGGGCTTGTGCTCTCCACCCCTTTGACCGTCTGTTTGGTTGTACTGGGGAAGCACGTTCCACAGTTCGCGTTTCTGGAAGTGCTGTTTGGCAACGAGCCGGTGCTGGACCCCAAAGCTCGCCTCTATCAACGCCTTCTTGCAGGCGACCCCGATGAGGCGACCGATCATGCCGAAGAGATACTCGAGAACGATTATCTCGTCGATTTCTATGGCAATGTGGCAATTCCTGCACTTCTTATCGGCGAGCAGGATCGTGCGCGCGGTGTCATGACCGAAGAGCAGAAGCAACGTGTGACGGCTAGCGCGATGGCCCTGGTGGCAAACCTGCAGGAAATAGCCGCCGAAGAAGCCGACGAAGACGACGTCGAGGGCGAGGATAATCTCGAGGGCAATGTTGATCCGCTACCCGACGGCGTGGGCAAAACGGTTCTGTGCATTGGCGGGCGAGGCGAACTCGACAACGCAACCGCCAGCATGCTTGCGCAAGTACTTGGCGTGCAGGGTGCGAGCGCGTCGACGGCAGGTTTCGCCGAGGCTGAACCTGCAAATTTGCGCCTGCTCGCGCTCGAATCCACCGACACGGCTGTCGTGGGGTTCCTGAATGCTGATTCATTGAATCACGGCCGCTTCATGGTTCGCCGCTTGAAACGAGCCAAGCCAAGCCTGAGGGTTGGCATCGTTCTCTGGTCGGATGAAAGCAGGAAGGACGCCGACAAGATTGCAGGTGATCTCAATGCCGACTTCGTCGCGTTCAGCATGACTGAAGCAGTCGTGGGGGCGCTGTCAGATAAGCCTGCAATCCCGCTCAAGGCTGTGAAGCGGAGGGTCCGCCGCCTGCCTGCGAGTGTGACGAAATCCCCACGACAAAAGAAGGCCGCAGACCGTGTCTAGTAAAAAGAAGGCCGCAGACCGTGTCTAGTAAATTGTCGAAGGTGCCGAGGTTGGCCAGTTCAGTCCTTTGACTGCTGTTGGTATCTCAAGCGTATCGAGTTGGCGGACGATCGTTGGAAGGGAGTGGTGCTGTCAGGACACACTCGAGTCCGTCCGGGTTGAAGGTGTGTTGAACCGCGCCGCCGAAGTCGATACCGAACACGCGTTCGATGAGGAACGTTCCGAAGCCCTTCCTGTCGGGAGCAACCACTTTGGGCCCGCCGGTCTCGCTCCACTTCCAGACAAAGGTGGGATTTTCAGCACGGGAAGGTGGCTTCGCAATGGACCACTCGATAGTTACTCTCCCGCCGGGGACGGATAGTGCTCCATATTTCAAGGAATTGGTGCCGAGCTCGTTGACTGCAAGCGCCAAGGTCAGCGCCATCTTCGGATTGATCGATATTGCCGGGCCTGAAGTCGTGATCTGTCCAGTTGGAAACGCTGCTATGGCGCCTTCAACGACCTTGGCCATCGATGCGTTTGTCCAACGCGTGTCGTTCAAGAGATCGTGGACGTCAGCAATAGCCCGGAGGCGCTCGTTGAAGGCGCTCCGCGCCGTTTCCACGCTCTCCGCGTTTCGCAGTGTTTGGGAGGCTATCGCGCCCACCATGGCCAGGATGTTCTTGATCCTGTGTTCAAGCTCGTATTTCAGCATCTCCTGTCGCGCTTCGGCTTCTTTTCTCTCCGTGATGTCCTGCATGATGCCAAACATCTTGATCGGTTTGCCGGCGGCGTCCCGCACAAAATCGATGTGGCGGGAAACCCAGCGAAGTTCACCGGTGTCAGGGCGACGGATACGATACTCGACATTGGCTGCCGCCGTTCCCTGCTTGCGGGTCTCGGCATTGGAACGAACATCCCTGTCAGAATCCAGGACGATGTCTTCCAGATCCCCAACATGAGCATAGGGACGCGGGCTCAAGCCCCATAGATCCCAAAAGCCGTCGGACCCGAAGACATGTCCGCTTGCGATGTCGACTTCCAATGCAACGATTCCAGCCGCACTCTGCGACAGCTGCAGTCGGCGCTCGCTGACAGCGAGCGCCTGTGCGTCGCTCTTTTGATCGTCGATATCCGTGTTGGTCCCGATCCATTGGAGACGGCTCCCATGTTGATCGAGAATTGGCACCGCTCGCGCAATGTGCCAACGAAACACCCCATCGTGCCGCCGAAGCCTGAATTCGGTTTCGTAGAAGACGCCCTCGCGGATGGCTGTCTCCCAATGCTTCGCTGCGTTCTCAACGTCTTCGGGGTGGACGATTTTTGCCCATCGATCTCCGTCAAGCTCACCACCCACCGCACCGCTGTATTCGTAGACGCGCGGATTGAACCAAGTCAGTTGCCCCTCCGCCGATGCGGTCCAGACATGGTTTGGCATGGCCTCGGCGAAAGTGCGGAATTGGGCCTCGCTATTTCGAAGGGCCGTTTCGGCGACCAGGCGTTCGGTAACGTCGTTGCCTTGGACAAACACTCCAACAACGTCACCGTTGGGATTGCGAACAGGCTGATAGACGAAATCGATGAGACGCTCCTCTTGAGCGGCGCCTGGTGCCCGCTGCAGTGAGGCCTTCACTGACGATCCAATGAAGGGCTCTCCGGTAGCGTAGACCCGGTCGAGGAGATCGATGAAACCTTGGCCATCAACTTCAGGCAAGGCATGTCGCACCGTCATCCCCAAGACGTCGCGGTGACCGATGAGTTGCCTGTAGGCGGCGTTGGTCAGTTCGAATACGTGGTCCCGGCCAGCCAACATGGCAATGAAGCCTGGGGCTTGTTCGAACATCTGGCGCTGACGATCGAGTTCACTCTTGCGCCAACGCTCGGCAGCTACCTTGGCCGTCGTCTCCACTACAATGGCGATCACGCCGGCAGGGCGGCCGTCGTCGTCGAGGATCGGCGAGTAGTCCAGATTCATCCAGACTTGCTCGGCATTTCCTGAGCGATTGAGGGTGAGTTCCTGGTCGCGATATGCAAGCGTCCCGCCAGCCAAGACGACTTTCATGACATGATCGTTGAAATGAGCGACTTCCGGCCAGCCCTCGCGCACCTTGCTGCCCAGGATCTGAGGGTGGCGGCGATCGGCAAATACCGAATAGGCGTCGTTGTAGATCATGACGCCGTCCTCGCCCCAAAGCGTGACGATCGGTACGGGGGAACGCAGTATGAGGGAAATCGTCGATTTCAGTCCTTGGGACCATTTCTGGATTGGCCCAAGCGACGTACGTTCCCATTCTAGCGCGCCAATCAGTTGCCCGACCTCGCCGCCGCCAGACAAAAATGCCAAGTGCAGCTCCTCTGGAGCGGCAGCGCCGAGACCTAGCATGCTCTATCCATTGTTTGGTTTTCTTTACGGATGTGCTGGTGGTTGAAATTCTAAGTCATTTTGCGCCGACTGGGTACTTGGAGACCGTCGCGCTTTCCTAACACTATAGATCGGTGTTCATGACAGCCGCTATCGGAGCATCTAGCGTCCAGGTAACGCCCTCCGGCTGAAAGCTGAGATGACCCACACCATTGAGCGCGGCCGGTGCCACACGCTCGAGAACGACCTTTCCGAAGCCGCTGCGCGATGCCTTCTCCACCGCAGGGCCGTTGGACTCCTTCCAGATCAAACGAAAGCGGTCGGAAAGTGTCCATTCGACGTGCACGGTGCCTTTCGCGGACGACAGCGCGCCATGCTTTGCCGAATTGGTTGCCAGTTCATGGAAGGCCATTCCAAGGTTTTGGACGGCTACGATGGAAAGAGTGATCGGCTCGCCCGAGACTTCGAGGCGATGCTCGGCGGCAAAGGGCCTTATCTGATCGTCGACAAGGTCGGCGAGCGTTGCTCCGCGCCAGTCTCCGTCGACAAGAAGATCCTGCGAGCGTGACAGCGCCATGATCCGGTTGCGGATCTGGCGGTCGAATTCGGCGACCGTAGGGGTGTGCTTGCCCGTTTCACGGATCATGGACAAGATCACTGCGAACTGGTTTTTCACCCTGTGGTTGACTTCGCGCAGCAGCAGGCGGATTCGGTTTTCGCTGTCCTTGCGCTCGCTGACGTCTCTCGCGATTTTCGATGCCCCGATCACTTTGCCTGAAGCGCTCCGCACGGGCGAAACTGTCAGCGAGATCGCGACGAGCCTGCCATCCTTGCGCCGCCTGATCGTGTCGAAATGATCGACGCGCTCGCCGTTTCGCACTTTGCCGATAATGAGATCTTCTTCGCTCTGCCTGTCGGCGGGTATCAGCATGCCGATATGCTGGCCGATGGCCTCTTCCGCGGAGTAGCCAAACAGCCGAGAGGCACCGGCGTTCCAGCTTTGGATCACTCCACACAGGTCCTTGCTGACAATTGCGTCGTCCGACGATTCCACGATGGAAGCCAGAAGCTGGTTTTGTTCCTCGGCCCGTTTTTGCACCGAAATGTCGATGAGCATGTTGATCGCGCCGGTGATCCTCCCAGTTTCATCCCGCAGCGCTGCCGGGAAGGCAAGGAAAGGTATCAGCGTACCATCGGGCCGCTCGGCAATGGCTTCCGCGCCATGGATGGAGCGGCCTTCTCTGAGGGCTACCGCCATCGGGCAATCGCCATGCGCGAGCGGATCGCCATCGGCGGTTCTCAGCTTCCAGGAGCCGCACCATTCATCCTTGCCGATTTCTGGACGATGCCCCCAAAGGTCCACGGCAGCTTCGTTGAAGTAGGTAATCCGCCCTTGGGAATCGGTGACGTAGGCCGCCGTGGGCAATGGGCCGAGCAAGTTTGCATAATCGGTCATCTAGGCTGCCACCCACCTTATGTATGCGCCCGATAACGAAAAAGTGCCCGAAGTCGCACTTCGGGCACGCGTCCATCGTCATCGAACTTGCTCAGGCCACTAACGAAGCCGGTTGGAAAAGGTTCCACCGAAAAATACTGAAAATGCGTTGGCAAGATAATCGCGCTCGGTCACCTTCGCTGGCTAGTGAACGAGACCTGGCGATGGAGTGCCGCGATGCCATGATTTCTGTCGCCTTGGCATCACTGTGTCTACAGCTTTGGATCGGCTGGCCCACAACGCATATGTCCTTGGAGAATGATGTTCTCGCTGGCCGAAAATCTTGAGGTCCGAAGTTCGTGGAATGCCGGTCTCAGGCAGGTGGCCGCAAAACACTCGAGACGAGCCGGAAACAGTTGATCCATTTGGAAGCAAGAAGTATTTCTCTTGTCGACAACAAGGACCGCAACATGACCGAAACAGACGCCAACACCATCCCCGAACGCAAGCGCGGCTCCGGCGTGAAAATGGTCTACGACCTTCTGCGCGACGAGATTTTGGATCTGGTCTTGCTGCCGGGCAGTCCGATCGACGAGGTGCAACTGGCCGAACGTTTCAAGATGTCGCGGACGCCAATCCGCGAGGCGCTGGTGCGGCTAGCCGGCGAGGGGCTGATTGACACGTTGCCCAACCGTTCGACCATGGTGGCGAACATCGACTTCCTCAACATGCATACCTATTTCGACGCGCTGGTGCTGATGTATCGCGTGACGACGCGGCTGGCGGCGCAGCACCATCGCACCGAGGACCTCAAGGTGATCCGCGCGCACCAGGCCGAATTCGCTGCCGCGGTGCAGGCGCAGGATGCTCTGGCGATGATCGCCACGAATGCGGCGCTGCACCAGGCGATCTCGGAGGCCGGGCGCAACCCCTACTTCACCAGCCTGTTCAACCGCCTGCTCGACGAAGGACGGCGCATACTCAGGCTCTATTATCAGTCTTATGAAGACCGGTTGCCGCAACGCTTCGTCGACGAGCACGAGGACATGATCGCAGTGATTGCCGCGCGCGACGTCGAAGCTGCCGACCGCCTGGCCAAGGCGCATGCCGAGCAGATCGTGCACCAGATCCAGAAGCTTTTCACCCGTGATCAGAGGCTTGAAATGGCTTTGTGAGTTTCTGTCGATTTCTTGTCGACAAATAAAATGCAAAGCGTATAATCGGCGGCGAGGGTACGGATACGGCGCCGTTTTTTGGCGTGGCGGTCGTGCCGATACGACAGGCCCAGAGGAGATTGAGATGAAGGCCAAGATTTTTTCCGGCGTAATTCCCGCACTGATGACCCCCTGCAAGGAGGATCGCACCCCCGACTTCGACGCGCTCGTCCGCAAGGGCAAGGAGTTGATCGCGCAGGGCATGTCGGCCGTCGTCTATTGCGGCTCGATGGGCGACTGGCCGTTGCTCACCGACGAGCAGCGCATGGAGGGCGTCGAGCGCCTGGTGAAGGCGGGCGTGCCCGTCATCGTCGGCACCGGGGGCATCAACAGCGCCTCGGCCGTGGCCCACGCCGCCCACGCCCAGAAGGTCGGCGCGCACGGCCTGATGGTCATTCCCCGCGTGTTGTCGCGCGGCCCGTCGCTCACCGCCCAGAAGGCACACTTCAAGGCAATCCTGTCGGCTGCTCCGGATCTGCCGGCAGTCATCTACAACAGCCCTTACTACGGCTTCGCCACCCGCGCGGACCTGTTCTTTGCGCTGCGCGCCGAGCACAAGAACCTCGTCGGCTTCAAGGAATTCGGCGGCAACGCCGACATGCGCTATGCCGCCGAGAACATCACCAGCCGCGATGACGGTGTTTCGCTGATGATCGGCGTCGACACCGCCGTGGTCCACGGCTTCGTCAACTGCGGCGCGACCGGCGCGATCACCGGCATCGGCAACGTGCTGCCGAAGGAAGTGATCCACCTCTGCAACCTGTCGCAGGCAGCGGCCGCCGGCGACGTCGACGCCCGCCAGCGCGCGCTGGAACTGGAGCAGGCGCTTGCCGTACTGTCGTCCTTCGACGAAGGCCCGGATCTCGTCCTCTACTTCAAGCACATGATGGTGTTGAAGGGCGACAAGGAATACACGCTCCACTTCAACGAGACCGACGCCCTGACCGAAAGCCAGCGCGGCTACTGCGAGGCGCAGTTCAAGCTGTTCAATGCCTGGTACGGCGCATGGACCAAGCTCCCCGGCGCGGTCGAGAAATACAAGGGCTGATCTGGTCCTGACGTGAACGAAAAAAGCCCTCCCGGGTGACCGGGAGGGCTTTTTTTGTTTGGCTGAAAAGGCTGGCGTGGTTTGAACGATCGGGCTGTTTGCGGCGCGTCGACCCCCTTCGGTTTGCTGCTCAACCCACCTCTCCCCAGTCGATCGGGAAAGAGGAAGGTGCCCTGTGGCCGCTCGTCTTGCGACTGAGGGAGAGGTTGGTCGGCGCAGCCGGCCAGCGTGGTGGTCGATCCTTGTCAGGAGACCGCGTCTAGGCCCAGTGTCAGCAGGCGGTCGAGCTGGTCCATCTCGGCGGCGGTGAGCACGATGCCTTCGGCCTCCGATTTGGCGCGGGCAACGTAGCGGCGCTGGGAGGGCAGGCGGGCGCCCTGGCCGGCGATGGCCTCGAACAGGGTCTCTGCACGCGCGAATGGGTCGCCGGGGCGGCCTTTGGAGAAGGCCTGTGGCGAAAAGGCGAGGATAAGCTCGCCATGCGGCGGCGCCAGCGTGGTGGTGCCCAGATATTCGAGCACTTCCGGGCTGGTGAGGTCGCCAATCATGATACCGGCAAGAAGTTCGATCATCGTGCCGATCGCCGAACCCTTGTGGCCGCCGAAGGGCAGCATGGCGCCGGCGAGCGCCGCAGTCGGATCAGTGGTGGGATTGCCGTCGGCGTCGATGGCCCAGCCCTCGGGCAGCGGCTTGCCGGCACGGCGATGCAGTTCGATTTCACCGCGCGCGGCAACCGAGGTGGCGAAGTCGAAGACGTAGGGAGACTTGTCCTGGCGCGGCCAGCCGAAGGCGAAGGGATTTGTGCCGAGCAGCGGCTTGTTGCCGCCGGCTGGCGCCACCGACGCGTAGCTCGGGCACATGACGAGACCGGCAAGGCCTTGTTCGGTGATCGCCTCGACTTCCGGCCAGAGGGCGGAGAAATGGGTGCAGTCGTTGATGACGAGGGCCGCCAGGCCGAATGAGCGGGCGTGCTCGGCGAGTGCCGGCAAGCCGAGTTCGAAGGCCGGGTTGGCGAATCCGCTCTTGGCATTGACCCTGACGATGGCCGAACCTTCCTGGGCCGACAGTTCCGGCACCGCGTCCGGCTTGACCTTGCCTGCCTTCACCGTGCGCAACGTGCCTTCGATGCGGTAGATGCCGTGCGACTTGCATGCGTCGCGTTCGCCCGCGACGATCACGCGGGCGAGGGCGCCCGACTGGATGGCATTCAGCCCCGCCTTGAGGAAGATCGCTTCGACGCGCTCGTGCAACACGCCGATCGGCAGGGTGGTGGTCTGGTTCATCTTGTCTCTTGCATCCAAGGCTGGGCCCGATGGGCCGTGTTGCGGTTGAACTTTTGCATACATAGAGTATACAAATACTCGACAAGTGCAAATGGACTGCGTGCCGATCGTTGCCGGTGGCATGCCTGTCAGCCAGAAAGGAACGTCCCATGGCCTTCACCCCTAAAGGAAAACACCTCGTCGCGGGCGAATGGCTCGACGGATCAGGCACCTTCGACAGCGCGCCGGCGCACGGCCCGGTGCATCAATTCGCCGCCGGTACGGTGGATCTCGTCAACCGTGCCTGCGAAGCGGCCGAGGATGCGTTCTGGAGCTACGGCTACTCCATGCGGGGTGAACGCGCTGCCTTCCTGCGCGCCATCGCCGACGAGATCGAAGCCCGCGCCGCCGACATCACCGAGATCGGCAGCCAGGAAACCGGTCTGCCCGAAGCGCGCCTGCAGGGCGAGCGCGGTCGCACGACCGGCCAGCTGCGCCTGTTTGCCGACCACATCGAGAAGGGCGACTATCTCGACCGCCGCTTCGATTCGGCTCTGCCCGATCGCCAGCCGGCGCCGCGCCCCGAGATCAGGCTGATCCAGCGCCCGGTGGGGCCGGTCGCGGTGTTCGGCGCCTCGAACTTCCCGCTCGCCTTCTCGACCGCCGGCGGCGACACCGCTGCCGCCTTGGCTGCTGGCTGCCCGGTGGTGGTGAAGGGCCATTCGGCCCATCCGGGCACGGCAGAGATCGTGGCCCAGGCCATCGCTGCGGCGATTGCAAGGGCCGGCGTGCATCCGGGTGTGTTCTCGCTGATCCAGGGAGGCAGCCGCGAAATCGGCCATGCGCTGGTGCAGCATCCGCTGATCAAGGCCGTGGGCTTCACCGGCTCGCTGGCCGGCGGCCGCGCGCTGTTTGACCTGTGCGCACAGCGGCCGGAACCGATCCCGTTCTTCGGCGAGCTCGGCTCGGTCAACCCGATGATGATGCTGCCCGAAGCGCTCAAGACGCACGCCGAGGCACTCGGGCAGGGCTGGGCAGGGTCGCTGACCATGGGCGCCGGACAGTTCTGCACCAACCCCGGCATTGCCGTGGTGATCGATGGCGCTGATGCCGATCGCTTCATCGGTGCAGCTACCGAAGCGCTTTCCAAGGTCGGCCCGCAGACCATGCTTACAGACGGCATCGCCAAGGCCTATCATGAGGGTAGGGCGCGCTTTGCCACACGCAACACGGTGAAGCCTTTGCTCAAAACCGAATCGTCGGGCCGCACCGCAACGCCGAACCTGTTCGAGACGACGGGGGCGCAGTTCGTTTCCGACCATGCGCTGGGCGAGGAGGTCTTCGGGCCGCTGGGCATGGTGGTTCGGGTCGGCTCGCTCGACGAGATGGAACAGATCGCCCGTGGCTTCGACGGCCAGCTGACCGCAACCATCCATATGGATGGAGGCGACCTCGAGGCCGCCCGTCGCCTTCGCCCGGTACTCGAGCGCAAGGCCGGCCGCGTGCTGGTCAACGGCTTCCCGACAGGCGTAGAAGTGGCCGATTCGATGGTCCACGGTGGACCGTATCCGGCCTCGACCAATTTCGGCGCGACCAGTGTAGGCACCATGTCGATCCGCCGCTTCCTGCGTCCGGTGTCCTACCAGAACATGCCGGAGGGCCTGCTGCCCGAGGACTTCCAGGGCTGATTGCATATTTGGCTGCCAGCGCCGGACCTTCCTTTGGGTGAGGTCCGGCGGTGACCCCGTCGTAAGCCGACATGGCGGATACTTTTTGTATACGACTTGTATTTTTGATTTGATTTACGCTCTCGGACGCGAAATAGTGCGCCGCCGTCAACCGACGAACCTACTCAGGGAGAGAGTGTGATAATGAAGACCTCGGTTCTCGCCTTCGGCCTCATGGCCGCCACCGCACTGACCAGCCAGGCTCACGCAGACAAGCTGGATGACATCATCGCTTCCGGCACGCTGCGCTGCGCGGTCGTGCTCGACTTCCCGCCGATGGGTTCGCGCGATGCAAGCAACAACCCGATCGGCTTCGACGTCGACTACTGCAATGACCTGGCCAAGGCGCTCGGCGTCACTGCCGAGATCGTCGAGACGCCGTTCCCCGAGCGCATTCCCGCGCTGATGTCGGGTCGCGTCGATGTCGGCGTCGCCTCGACGTCGGACACGCTCGAGCGCGCCAAGACCGTTGGCATGACGGTTCCCTACTTCGCCTTCCAGATGGCCGTCACCTCCAACGACAAGACCGGGATCAAGTCGTTTGAAGACATGAAGGGCAAGGTCGTGGGCGCCACCGCCGGCACCTACGAGGCCATCGCCCTGGAGAAGCAGGTCAAGGAATGGGGTGCGGGCGAGTTCCGTCCCTACCAAACCCAGGCCGACGTGTTCCTGGCTCTGAGCCAGGGCCAGCTCGACGCCACCGTTTCGACCTCGACGGTTGCCCAGGCCAACGTGAAGACCGGCAAGTTCCCCGGCATCTCGGTTGTCGGCAACGCGCCGTTCGACATCGACTACGTCGCACTGTTCACCAACCGCGAGGAATACGGCCTCATCAACTACCTGAACCTGTTCATCAACCAGCAGGTCCGCACCGGCCGTTACAACGAGCTCTACGAGAAGTGGGTTGGCGGCGAAGTGCCGTCGCTTGCGGTGAACGGCGTTTACCGCTGATCCGACCGTTTCTATGGCGGCGCGAGGCAAAAACCTCGCGCCGTTGATCCTTTCCGAAAGGTGAGACGGCAATGTTCAACTACACCTTCCATTGGAACCAGGCGCTCAAGGCGCTGCCGCAGATGCTCGACGGCGCGCTGGTCACGCTCCAGATCGCGCTGCTGTCGATGATCATCGGCATGGCGATCGCCATTGCGCTGACTCTGTTCCGGCTCTCCGGCAACCGCCTACTCGGCGGCTTCGCCACCGCCTGGGTCGAAGTGGCGCGCAACACGCCGGCACTGTTCCAGATCTACATGGCCCATTTCGGCCTCGGCAATTTCGGCATCCACTTGAGCCCGTTCGTCGCGCTCCTGGTCGGCATTGCCTTCAATAATGCAGGCTACCTGGCCGAGAATTTCCGTGGTGCGCTGAAGGCGATCCCGGAGACGCAGACACGTGCCGGGCGTTCGCTTGGCATGACCTCGCTACAGGCCTTCAGGCTGATCGTGATGCCGCAGATGCTGCGCGTCGCTTTCCTGCCGGCCACCAACCAGATGGTCTGGGCGATCCTGATGACCTCGCTGGGCGTCACCGTCGGCATGAACACCGACCTCGCCGGCGTCACGCAGGAGCTGAACGCACGTTCGTTCCGCACCTTCGAGTTCTTCGCCATCGCCGCGGTTATCTACTACGTCATCGCCAAGGCAGTGACGCTGGCCGCCCGCGTCTTTGCCGCGCGCATGTTCCGTTACTGAGAGAGGTGAGAGATGTTCAACACTGCCCTCTCGTGGAGTGACCTGGCCTTCCTTGCGCAGGGCGCGGGGATGACGCTTGCCGTCACCGCCGTGTCCGTCGCCGCCGGCACCGTTCTCGGCATCCTGTTCGGTGTCATCCGTTTCCAGGTCGGACCTTACTGGGCCGCACCTTTGACCTTCGTGCTCGACGTCTTCCGCTCCGTGCCGCTCTTGATCCAACTGGTTCTGGGCAACGCGCTCCAGGCCATCATGAAGCTGGGCTGGGCGCCGTTCACAACCTCCTGCGTGGTGCTGTCGCTCTATACCGCCGCCTACTGCACCGAAATCGTGCGCGGCGGCATCGACTCCGTGCCGACCAACACGCGCCGAGCCGCCCGCTCGCTGGGCATGAGCTGGTTCCAGGACATGCGCTACATCGTGGCACCGCTTGCGGTCCGCGTCTCACTGCCGTCGTGGATCGGGCTGACGCTCGGCGTCATGAAGGACTCCGCGCTAGTGCTCTGGCTCGGGCTGATCGAGTTGCTGCGCGCCTCGCAGATCCTGGTCACGCGCCTGCAGGAGCCGCTCTTCATCCTGCTCATCTGCGGCGCCATCTACTTCATCATCAGCCTTCCCATCGCCCGACTTGGCGGGTATCTCGAAAAACGGTGGTCCCCCAATGATTGAGATCGAAAACGTCCGCAAATCCTTCGGTTCGCTGGAGGTCCTCAAGGGCATCAACCTCACTGTCGCCAAGGGCGAGGTGGTGACCATCATCGGCGGATCCGGTTCCGGCAAGTCGACGCTGCTGACCTGCATCAACGGGCTGGAGCCGATCGATTCCGGCCGCATCAAGATCGACGGCACCGAGGTGCACGCCAGGAGCACCGACCTCAACAAGCTGCGCCAGAAGGTGGGCATCGTGTTCCAGCAGTGGAATGCCTTTCCGCACCTCACAGTACTTGAGAATGTCATGCTTGCGCCGCGCAAGGTGCTGGGTCTCTCACAGGAGAAGGCGGAGGAGATCGCGGTGAAGCAGCTGACCCATGTCGGCCTCGCCGAAAAGCTTGCGGTCTATCCCAACCGCATGTCGGGTGGTCAGCAGCAGCGCATGGCGATTGCCCGTGCGCTCGCCATGTCGCCCACCTACATGCTGTTCGACGAGGTGACCTCGGCGCTCGACCCGATGCTGGTGGGCGAGGTGCTGGACACGCTGCGCATGCTCGCATCAGAAGGCATGACGATGATATGTGTGACTCACGAGATGAAGTTCGCGCGCGAGGTTTCCGACCGCGTCGCCTTCTTCCACCAGGGCGTGATGGCCGAGATCGCGCCGCCGGAACAGCTGTTCGACGCGCCTCAAAACGCCGAGACCAAGAAGTTCCTGGCCGCAACGCATTGAGGGCATGATGGAAGAACAGGCTCAGGCCGACGTCGTCGTCATCGGGGCAGGGGTCGTCGGCCTCTCGGCGGCGATTGCCGCCCAAGCACGCGGTCTCAAGGTCTCGGTGCTGGATCGTGAGGGGCCGGCCGCCGGCGCTTCTGCCGGCAATGCTGGCGCATTCGCCTTCACCGACATCCTGCCGCTGGCGTCGCCGGGCATCTTGAAGAAGGCACCGAAATGGCTCCTTGACCCGCTCGGGCCGCTGTCGGTGCCACCGGCTTATGCCGCGCAGATCGCGCCATGGATGTTCCGCTTCTGGCGAGCCTGCTCGCCCACGCGCGTGGCGCATTCGACGGCGGCGCAGACGGCGATGATGGACCTTTCGAAGGCGGAGCTCGAACCCTTCCTGCGCCAGACTGGCACGCAGCCAATGCTGCGCAAGGAGGGCAATCTCCAGGTCTATGAAGGCGAGGCCGAACTCAAGGCCTCGCTGCCCGGCTGGAAGGCGCGCGAGGCGCACGGCATCGAGTTCCATCACCTCAACGCCGCCGACATGACCGAGATCCAGCCGGGCCTCGCCGCACGCTTTACCCACGGCACGTTTACGCCAGGGTGGTTTTCGATTTCCGATCCCAGGCTTTACACGCTGGCGCTGGCTGAGCATTTCCGCAATTCGGGTGGCGTGATCGAACGTGCCGAAGTGACCGCGCTGCGTCCGGTCGAGGGCGGTGTGGAGTTGGTGACGGCAGACGGAAAAAGCCGCCGCGTTGGCAAGGTGGTGCTGTCGGCCGGCGCCTTCTCGCACCGGATCGCCAGCACTTTAGGCGAGAGCATCCCGCTCGAGACCGAGCGGGGCTACAACACGACGTTGCCGTCGGATGCCTTCGACCTGCGCACGCAGGTCACCTTCGGCGGCCATGGCTTTGTCGTCACACGCCTTTCGACCGGCATTCGCGTCGGCGGTGCGGTTGAGCTCGGCGGACTGAAGCTTGCGCCGAACTTCCGCCGCTCCGAAGCCATGCTGAAGAAGGCCCAGGCTTTCCTGCCAGGCCTCAAGGCAGGCGGCGGCGTGCAGTGGATGGGCTTTCGTCCGTCATTGCCCGACAGCCTGCCGGCCATCGGCCCAGCCCGAGCCACGTCGCGGGTCGTCTATGCATTCGGCCACGGCCATCTCGGCCTGACCCAATCGGCGGGCACAGCCCGGATCGTCGCCGATCTCTTGACCGGCAAGACGCCCGCCATCGATATCGCTTCCTTTTCGCCTCAAAGATTCTGACAGGGGTCTCGGCCATGGCCAACCATACTTTCTCGTGCTTAGACGGACATACTTGCGGAAATCCGGTCCGCCTCGTTTCTGGTGGCGGTCCGCGCCTCGAAGGCGCCAACATGCTGGAAAAGCGAGCGCACTTCCTGCGCGAATTCGACTGGATCCGCACCGGCCTGATGTTCGAACCCCGCGGCCACGACATGATGTCGGGCTCGATCCTCTATCCGCCGACGCGGCCCGACTGTGACGTCGCGGTGCTGTTCATCGAGACGTCGGGCTGCCTGCCGATGTGCGGTCATGGCACCATCGGCACCATAACCATGGCCATCGAGAACGGTCTCATCACCCCGCGTGAGCCGGGCAAGCTGTCGATCGATGCGCCCGCCGGCAAGGTCGACATCACCTATCGCCAGGAGGGCCGTTTCGTTGAGGAAGTTCGCCTGACCAACGTTCCGGGCTTCCTCTATGCGGAAGGCCTTACCGCCGAGGTCGAGGGGCTGGGCGAAATCGTCGTCGACGTCGCCTATGGCGGCAATTTCTACGCCATCGTCGAGCCGCAGAAGAATTTCCGCGACATGGCCGACCATACCGCCGGCGAGCTGGTGGGCTGGAGCCCGAAGCTGCGCGCGGCCCTCAACGCCAAGTACGAATTTGTTCATCCCGAGCACCCCGCGATCCAAGGCCTCAGCCACATCCAGTGGACCGGCAAGCCGACGGTCGAGGGTGCGCACGCCCGCAACGCCGTGTTTTATGGCGAGAAGGCCATCGACCGCTCGCCCTGCGGCACCGGCACGTCGGCCCGCATGGCGCAGCTCGCCGCCAAGGGCAAGTTGCAGGTCGGCGACGAGTTCTGGCATGAATCGATCATCGGCTCGATCTTCAAGGGACGGGTCGAGGCTGCAACGAAGGTGGCTGATCGGGATGCCATCATCCCGTCCATCGCCGGCTGGGCGCGCCAGACCGGCATCAACACCATCTTCATCGACGATCGCGACCCCTTCGCGCACGGCTTCGTGGTGAAATGAGCGAACTGGTGCCGGCGCGCAGCATTCTCGGTGGTGCGGCCAGCGGGCCGGTCATCGCCTCACCGGAGGCGCTGAGCTTCTGGGGCGGGGTCAACCCCGCCACCGGCAGCGTCATCGACGTTCATCACCCGCTACACGGGACGTGCCTGACCGGCAGCATCCTGATGATGCCGTCGAGCCGCGGTTCCTGCACAGGCTCGGGCGTGCTGCTCGATCTCGTGCTGACCGGACGCGCGCCCGCGGCACTGGTGTTCTCGGAGGCTGAGGACGTGCTGACGCTCGGCGCGCTGATTGCTTCCGAGCTGTTCGGCAAGCCGCTGCCGGTGCTGCGCCTGGCGCCCGAAGCCTTTGACGCGCTATCGCATGCCAGATCGGCGCGCATCACCGACACGGCGATCGAGGCAGATGGCCTGACGCTTCCAGTCAGCCCGCCGGCCATGGCAGCGCTCGAACTGAGCGAAGCCGACCGCGCCATGCTCGACGGCCGCGACGGCGTGGCCGTGCAGCAGGCAATGCGCATCATCTTGGCCGTGGCGGCCCAGCAGGGCGCCCGCGGGCTGATCGACGTCACGCAGGCCCATATCGACGGCTGCATCTATGCCAGCCCCGCTAACCTGACCTTTGCCGAAAAGATGGCCGACATGGGCGCGCGCGTCCGCGTGCCCTCGACGATGAACGCCATCTCCGTCGACCGCGCCAACTGGCAGGCGCAGGGCGTGGCCCACGATTTCGGCGATCCTGCCGCGCGCCTTGCCGATGCATATGTGCGCATGGGCTGCAAGCCGACCTTCACCTGCTCGCCCTATCTGCTCGACAGTGCGCCGGGAAAGGGCGAGTCAATCGCTTGGGCCGAATCCAACGCCGTCATCTTTGCCAACACCGTGCTTGGCGCACGGACTGCGAAACATCCCGATTTCCTCGACCTCTGCATCGCGTTGACAGGCCGCGCGCCGCTGTCGGGCGTCTATCTCGACAGCAATCGCAAGGCGCGCCGTGTGATCGATGTGGAACTGCCCGATGGTGTGGACGACGCGTTCTGGCCGCTGGTCGGCTATCTCGCCGGCAAGGCCGCGCCCGACCGAATCCCGCTGCTGCGAGGGCTCGCTGGGGGCAAGCCGTCGCGTGACGATCTCAAGGCGCTCTGCGCGGCCTTCGGCACGACTTCGGCGGCGCCGATGCTGCACATCGAGGATGTGACATCCGAGGCCGAGGGTGCCGCAGCCGACGATGCGGATCGAGTTGTTGTCACCCGCGCCGATCTGGTCGCGGCGTGGAAGGCGCTGAACGCGGGGCCCGAACAGGTGGACCTCGTCGCCATCGGCAGCCCGCATGCTTCGCTCGACGAATGCCGGGTTTTGGCCGACGCGCTTGGCGGACGCGCTCGCAAGCCTGACGTGTCGGTCATCGTGACTGCCGGCAACCAGGTGATCTCCGACGCTCGCGCCGACGGCACTTTGGCCCGGCTCGAAGCGAGCGGCGTGCAGGTGCTGCCCGACCTGTGCTGGTGCTCGATTTCCGAACCGGTGTTCCCGACGCGGACACGCGCGGTGATGACGAACTCCGGTAAGTACGCCCACTACGGCCCCGGACTGTCCGGTCGCGCGGTGCGCTTTGGCAACCTTGCCGATTGTGTGACCGCTGCGTTGACCGGCCACGCATCCGAGCGCTTGCCGGATTGGCTTTCCTAGAACGAATTTTGCGCAATTCCGGACGGCTCGCACCCGTACTGCAATTGCCCCGAGGAGGTAACATGCGCAGCACCAAGACGATCCATGTGATTTCGGCCCATGCCGAAGGCGAGGTAGGTGACGTCATCGTCGGTGGCGTGACGCCGCCGCCTGGCGATACGATCTGGGAACAGAGCCGCTGGATCGCCCGCGACAATACCTTGCGCAACTTCGTGCTGAACGAGCCGCGCGGCGGCGTGTTCCGCCATGTCAATCTTCTGGTGCCGCCGAAGCACCCGGAAGCTGACGCCGCCTTCATCATCATGGAGCCGGAAGACACACCACCCATGTCGGGCTCGAATTCGATCTGCGTGTCGACCGTGCTTTTGGATAGCGGCATCCTGCCCATGAAGGAACCGGTGACCGAGATTACTCTCGAAGCGCCTGGCGGGCTCGTTCGTGTGCGCGCCGAATGCAAGAACGGCAAGGCTGAACGTATCTTCGTGCAGAACCTGCCGAGTTTCGCTGAACGTCTGGATGCCAAGCTGGAGGTCGAGGGGTTGGGCACTCTAACGGTCGATACCGCCTATGGCGGCGACAGCTTCGTCATAGTGGATGCCGCCGCCTTGGGCTTCAGCCTCAAGGCTGACGAAGCCCATGACATCGCCAGGCTCGGCGTGAAGATCACCAACGCCGCCAATGCGGCCCTTGGCTTCCACCATCCCGACAATCCGGACTGGAAGCATTTCTCCTTCTGCCTGTTCGCAGGTGCGGTCGAGCGTACTGCCGAAGGCCTGCGCGCGGGTGCAGCCGTAGCCATCCAACCCGGCAAGGTCGACCGCTCGCCCACTGGCACCGCATTGTCGGCGCGCATGGCCGTACTGCACGCACGGGGGCAGATGACCATGGAAGATCGTTTTACGGCAGTGTCGCTGATCGGCTCGACTTTCTCGGGCCGCATCCTCGGGACGACTGAAGTCGGTGGCCGCCCAGCCATCTTGCCGGAAATCTCCGGTCGCGGCTGGATCACCGGCACGCATCAGCACATGCTCGATCCGTCGGATCCTTGGCCCGAAGGTTACCGTCTCACCGACACTTGGGGCGCGCGCTAAAGTACTCTGGCCGAGGACGCCGCAAGACGCAGGACTGGTTGCAGCGGTGCGAAGAGGGCGCGCTGCTCCTCGCATGCGCGGCAGGCTGATTTGGCGTGGTGGCCTTGTCATGGTAGGGAGCGGCCTTATCTGAAAGCCACCTCAGCCTTACGCGAAGAAACCATGACCAAGCTCTATGCCGACGGCGCCCAGATACTCGCCGTCGCACCCATGATGGACTGGACCGACCGGTGCTGCCGATATTTTCACCGGCAGCTGAGCCACGATGCGCTTCTGTACACCGAAATGGTGGTGGCAGACGCAATCATTCATGGCGCGCGCGATCGTTTGCTAGGTTTTGACGATTGCGAGCATCCGGTCGCCTTGCAGCTTGGCGGCTCCGATCCGGCCAAGCTCGCCGAGGCCGCTCGTATCGGCGAAGCGTTCGGTTATGACGAAATCAACCTCAATGTCGGCTGCCCGTCTGACCGCGTGCAGTCGGGCACCTTCGGCGCATGCTTGATGAAGACGCCCGACCTGGTTGCCGAAGGCGTTGCGGCAATGAAGGCTGTGGTCAAGGTTCCTGTCACGGTGAAATGCCGTATCGGTGTCGATGACCAGGACCCTGAAACAGCGCTCGATACGCTCGCCGACGCGGTCTTCGCTGCCGGTGCCGATGCGCTTTGGGTGCATGCGCGAAAAGCGTGGCTGGAAGGGCTGAGCCCCAAGGAAAATCGCGATATTCCGCCACTCGACTACGGTCGCGTCTACCGCCTCAAAGCCAGAATGCCCCATCGATTCATAGGCATAAATGGCGGTATTCTGACGCTTGATGAAACACGCTCGCATCTCGACAAGGTCGGCGGCGTGATGCTTGGCCGCGCTGCCTATCACACGCCTGCGGTCCTGGCCGGCGTCGATGCGATGTTGCGCGGCGAGGCGGCCGACGAGTTCGATTTCGCTGCGCTGATCGAAACAATGGCGGATTATGCCGGCCGCCACATCGCCGCCGGTGGCCGTCTCGGTCATGTCACGCGTCATATGGTCGGGATGTTCCACGGCCTTTCCGGCGCACGGCGTTTTCGCCAGATACTTTCCACCGACGCCAACAGGCCTGGGGCTGGCCCTGAGGTGCTGCGTGATGCCTTCGCAGCCGTCAATTTGAGCCGCGCCAGCGAAGCGGCCTGACATTCAGAATTACGGATGTCTGGACTAGTCTCGCAAGATCATCCGGTCGCCGCGCACATCGAAGCCCGACAGCGAGCCGATGAAATTCATGCCGAGAAGGCTTTGCTCTAGCCCCTGGTCGGCAACCAGCATGGGCAGGTTCTTTCGCTCGATGGAGCCAAGCTGGACACTGCCTGCGGTAATGCGCGCAGCGTGCGCGATGCCATTTGCGGTTGAGACAGGAATGGTGAAGCTCAGGCTTGCCGGATCGAACCCAGCCTTGCGGGCGTCGGCCGTGGTAAGCACGGTGCTGGTGGCACCAGTGTCGACCATTGCCTGAATGGTCGCACCGTTGATCTGCATGCGCGCCCCGAAATGTCCGTTTGGCAGCTTGTCCAGTGTGACGGTGGCGCGCCCGTTGCCGTCGAGGGCCGACATCGGGCTGCCTGGCACGAGGCCGGCCGTCACGCGGCTCGCGATATCCTGCAGTTCGTAGCGATATTGATAGCCGGCGACGAACGCCAGGACGATCAGCACCCACAGCGCAAGGCTGCGCAACGTGTCACCCAGGCGCGTTCCCCGACGCAGGATGCCGGCACCGATCACAAGAGCAAGCGCGCCGGCATAGATCAGCTGGCCAAAGCTGTCGTTGTTGAGGCCCAGGGTCTCGCCAGAGGAATGGTTGAACAGCAAAAGCAGCAGTCCGCCGCCGAGCAAGGCTGTGACGACCCAGTAAAGGCGGTTCATGTCTGCTGAAATTCCTTAGTTGGACGCGTTTTCGCGGGCGATGCGCGAACGACGGGTTTCGCGGCGCGGCTTGCGCTCGATGGTTTGGAGCCGGGCGGGCAGGGTTGCCATGACGGCGCGGCGCGTTTCCGGTGACATGCCGAGCCAGGCGCCTATCTCAGCGCGGGTGCGGCCGCAACCGAAGCAATAGCCGGTGGTGTCGTCAACCGAACACAGCATGATGCAGGGAGATTCAATGGCGGTCATAAACATCGTCCACGGCGGCTATGCGTCGCGCCAACATATACGCTGCGCCAGCCACAGATGATGTAGCCTGCGCGGCATTGCAAGCGCTTTCCCGCGACGTCTGATCGCCTTGCTGCCTTCCCGCGAGCGCTTTGTCGCGATTGTTTTCGCGCGCTCAGGCGGCTATGCCGCGCGTGACGATGACGAACAGCAGGTAGCCCCGCATGCCCAGCGCACTTCCCTTTGACGATTTCCGCAATCTGTTTGCCCATCTGCCTGAGGGCGATGTCGCACAGGCCGGCAAGGTTTGGGCCCTGTTTGCCAAGGCCGACAAGCCAAAAGGTTCGCTCGGCCGCATCGAAGACATCGCCGCTTGGCTGGCACGCTGGACTGGGCGTGCTCCTCCCACGGTCCTCAAGCCCATGGTCGCAATATTTGCCGGCAATCACGGCGTGGCTGCCCAGGGCGTTTCGCCGAGGCCGATGGAAGCGACGGCGCGGCGCGTCGAGCTGTGCGCTGCCGGTGGCGCTGCGATCAACCAGATTTGCCTTGCCAACGAACTTGGCCTGAAGGTTCTTGATCTGGCGCTGCATCTGCCGACCGCCGACATCACGGTTGAGCCGGCGCTTGACGAGCGTGGTTGCGCCGCCACCATGGCCTTTGGCATGGAGGCGATTGCCGGCGGCACCGACCTGTTTTGCATCGGCGACCTCGGCGTCGCCAATACCACCGTTGCGGCAGCACTTTGCGCTGCGCTGTTCGGCGGCAAGGGCTCGGATTGGGTTGGGCCTGGATCAGGCGCGGACGCGGCAATGCAGGCGCGCAAGGCGGAAATGGTCGATCGCGCGCTGGCTCTGCACGGCCCTTATCTCAACGACCCCTTCGAGGCGCTGCGTCGTGTTGGCGGCCGCGAATTCGCAGCCATTGCCGGTGCAATCCTTGCTGCGCGCATGGAAAAGATTCCACTCTTGCTCGACGGTTTTGCGACGTCATCCGCAGCCGCGGTGCTTCATGCCGTCGATCCGGCGGCCCTCGATCACTGCATGTTCTCGCACGTCTCGACCGAACCAGGCCATGCCCGCTTGCTCGCAAAGCTCGGCGCGAGGCCTTTGCTGGGGCTTGGCATCGACCATGGCGAAGCGGTGGGAGCCGGGCTTGCGGCCGGTCTCGTCAAGACCGCTGCCCAGATCAGTTCGGGGATGGCAGCGGCGGTTAGCTGACGCTTGCCAGGCAGACCTTCGGTTCGCAATCATGCTCTTGCCGCGCTGCGAGGCTCCAGTTTCGGCAAGCCGTCGATCACCCGCGCGGCAGGGAAGATGGCGATAGCCTCGGTGCCTTCGCGCAGCTTCGAATGCAATTCGAACTCGCCGCCATGAAGCGAGAGCAGGCCCTGCACGATGGGCAGGCCCAGGCCGGTGCCCTGTTCCGCGCTCTTGATGGCGATCGAGCCCTGGCCGAATGCCGAAAGCACGATGGGAATTTCCTCGGCCGGGATGCCGGGGCCGTTGTCCTTGACCGAGATGTACTGCCCGCCACCGGCTGTCCAGCCGACGCGAACGCGGATTTCTCCGCCCGTGGGCGAGAACTTGATGGCGTTGGACAAGAGGTTCAGCGTGATCTGGCGGACGGCGCGTTCGTCTCCGAGCAGGCGCGGCAACGCCGGCTCGAATTGTTCGACGATGCGCAGGTCCTTGTTGCGCGCCTTGAGCTCCATCATGTGGCAGCAATCCTCGACCACCGTCAGCAGCGCCAGCGGCTCTTCGTTGAGCTGGTAGCGGCCGGCCTCGATGCGCGACAAATCGAGGATCTCGTTGATCAGATCAAGCAGATGCTTGCCCGAATCGTGGATGTCGCGGGAGTATTCGCGGTAGGTCGGGCTGTTGATGGGCCCGAGCACTTCTCCCGCCATCACTTCGGAAAAGCCAAGGATTGCGTTGAGCGGAGTGCGCAATTCGTGGCTCATCGTTGCGAGGAAGCGCGACTTGGCGAGGTTGGCGTCCTCGGCGCGGCGTCGGGCCTCGTCGGACATTGACTTGGCCGTTTCCAGTTCGGCAATCAGCGCGTCCATCTCCGAGCGGAACGACATCAGCATCAGAGCCGACCGGTTCTTGATATTGGCGACCTGGGAAAAGAAGGGAAGGGCTACTACCAGCAACGTCACCATGATCATGCCGAGCGGCTCGGACAGCCGGACGCCAAAGGCCGCGTAGGCAGCGACAGGAACGAAGAAGGTCGCCGTCATAGCGCCGCGTAGTGAGGATGCAACGAATGCGGTCGCGGCCATGGCGACAAGAAGGAAAGCCCCTTTCAAGATAGCCAGCAGATCGGGCTCGCAAGCGGTGCATGTCATCGCAGCCAGATAGGCCCATGCAAGTCCGGTGACGAAATGGCCAACGAGGAAGGTGCGGCGCATGGCCATCGGGCTCATGGCGGCGGGAGCGGCCTCGTCGGCGCGACGGGCAAGCAGGGCCAGGCCACCATAGGCCAAAATGGCAACGAACGCCCAAGTGAGGATGACGCGTTCCGCGCCAAGCAGCAGACCAATGCCGGCAAGGATAACGACCAACAATGGGAGCGCGGCTGAATTGGCCCTGATCGAGGCGGCATGGAGCTTCAGCAACTCGCGGTCGAAGGCCAGCCCGCCTGGCTGCTGTGCCAGCTGATCGCGGGTCTTGCGCACAGCGCGAGCGACATCGCTGTTGCGATGGCGTTTCCTGCGGTCCACAATGATCTTGTCCGCCGTATGAGAGCGTTGCAACGGCATGTGATAATTCGATTTTCGCGCGCGCTTACCTTAAGACTGCACGCTACGTCCGAATGATTAAGGGATTGTTTGCCATATGAGCCGTTCGTGGTCGGGCAGGCCGCGACAGCGGTATTTCAGGCGTCCGCGAAGCCGTTGGCGCAAGATTCTGGACTATGCGGTGACGGCTGCGATCCTCGGGCTCCTTATTCTCGTATCGGCGCGTCTCGACAGGGTGGAGACACGCAAGGCCGAGGGAACTGCGGTCGTCAATGACGGCGATTCGATTACGTTGGGGACCGAACGCATCCGGCTGCGTGGAATCGATGCGCCGGAATACTCCCAAGTCTGCGTCAAAGACGGTGCCCAATATCCTTGCGGCCGCCGCTCGCGCGAAGCCCTGTCGCATCTTGTCGCGGGCCGGCAGGTGGTTTGCACAGGCTGGGAGAGAGATAAATACGGCCGCCTGCTCGGCGAGTGCAGTGTCGGCAACACCGACCTCAACCGCGCCCAGGTCGAAGCCGGCTGGGCGATTGCCTATGGCGGCTATGAAGCTGCAGAATCCGCCGCTCGCCGTGACCACAGAGGGATGTGGGCTGGGGATTTCGATCGTCCGCGCGATTGGCGCAAAATGCATGGCGACATGACCGACATCGAGCATGGCAGCTACGGACGGATACTCAATTGGCTGCGGGAAATCTTTCGATTCTGGTAGTTTACGGCCTATAGTTGCGAAATCGCGGCAACCGAGGAGAAGCCAATGATGCTGTTTGATGGTGGCCGGGCGCCGAACCCGAGGCGGGTGCGTGTGTTCCTGGCCGAAAAAGGCATCGAGGTGCCGATGACATCGGTCGACATGGGAGCCATGGGACACAAGGCCGAGGCAGTTGCCTCGCGCAATCCGTTGCGGCGCTTGCCGGTTCTCGAGCTGGACGACGGCACAATCCTCACCGAATCCATCGCTATCTGCCGCTATTTCGAGGAACTGCACCCGGAACCGGCGCTCTTTGGTCGTGGGGCGCTTGGCAGGGCGCTCGTCGAGATGTGGCAGCGGCGGATCGAGTTCAACCTGTTCCAGCCTGTTAGCTTTGCTTTCCGGCACATCCACCCGGCCATGAAGGAATGGGAAGTGCCCCAGGTTCCGGAATGGGGCGAGGCCAACAAGCCGAAGGTGATCGATTTCCTCGCGCTGCTCGACAAGGAATTTTCATCGCGCGAATTCGCCGCCGGCGACGCTTTTTCCATTGCCGATATCACCGGGCTGATCGCCGTCGACTTCATGAAGCCGGCCCGCATCGTGGTACCCGAGGAGTTTGCCAACGTGCTGCGCTGGTACCGCTCGATTGCCGCCCGCCCGAGTGCCGCAGCCTGAACATGTCCGCCGAACTCGACCGACTGGTTGTGGAGATCAAGGGCTGCCGCATTTGCGTCGATCATCCGTTGGGCAAACCCTTGCCCCATGAGCCTCGGCCGGTGGTCGTACCGTCATCGCGTGCGCGTATCCTCATCGCCGGGCAGGCGCCCGGGACCAGGGTGCATCTAAGCGGCGCGCCGTTTACCGACGCTTCAGGCGACCGCCTGCGCGATTGGCTGGGCGTTTCCCCTGAAGCTTTCTACGATCCGGAAAAATTCGCGATCGTGCCAATGGGATTTTGCTTTCCAGGGCAGGACGCCAAGGGCGGCGACCTGCCGCCACGACGGGAATGCGCGCTGGCCTGGCGCGCACGGCTGATGGGGCTGATGCCGCAGATCGATGTCGTGCTGGCGATCGGTCAATACGCGCAACGCTGGCACATGGGCGCCGCGCGTGGCTCGTCCTTGACCGACACAGTCGCCGATTGGCGTTCGGTCTGGGCGCGCTCATCGGGCCCGCATGTGCTGCCATTGCCGCATCCATCCTGGCGCAACACCGGCTGGATCAAACGGAATCCGTGGTTCGAAATGGAATTGCTGCCTTTTCTCAGGACGGAAATCCAGAGTCGTCTTTCCTAGGCGGTATGGAAATCGATACCGAAAATGCAGGGTGTGCGGAGAATTCCTTTCTTGTATGATGGGGTAAATCACAGGATTATGGCGAACCTTTTCTAACGGAGCCTGCATATGGACCGCCTCGACCGGAAAATCCTTCGTCTCCTCCAGGAGGACGCGACCTTGGCCGTTGCCGATGTCGCCAAGAAAGTCGGCCTGTCCACCACGCCCTGCTGGCGGCGTATCCAGAAGCTGGAGGAAGAAGGCGTCATCAAGCGGCGTGTCGCCATTCTCGATCCGGAAAAGATCAACACCCGCGTCACCGTCTTCGTGTCGATCCGCACCAATTCACACAGCCATGAGTGGCTGAGGCGGTTTTCCGAGGTCATTCAGGAGTTTCCCGAGGTCATCGAGTTTTACCGCATGAGCGGGGACGTCGATTACCTGCTGCGCGTCGTCGTGCCTGACATCGCTGCCTACGATGCCTTCTACAAGCGCCTGATCGCCAAGATCGAGATCCGCGACGTGTCGTCGGCCTTCGCCATGGAGCAGATCAAGTACACGACCGAATTGCCGCTCGACTACATGGTTCTGGACAAGGAAAGCGGCGCGTCGGCCGCCTGATCAACGGTTCTTCGCGTTCAGTCGTTCAAGGGTCTTGAGATCGGTAAGTTCGCGCACGGCGTCCTTGCCGATCCATCTGGCCGTCTTGTTAGCCGAAACGGCGAGTTTTTGTGACAATGCCAGGGCCGGGGTATGGAGGGCGGGCGAACGCTTGCCGACCTGACGCAGCGCCCAGTTCACGGCTTTCTTGACGAAGTTCCTGCTGTCTGTCGAATGCGTTTCGATCAGATCGAGCCAACCTATGAAGGTTTGATCCGGCTCTTTCTTCAGGTGCACCGCGGCCGTGGCGATAGCCGAGAAGGCCGCACGCCGGACGAATTCACGCTCGTCCGCGGCATAGGCTGTAATGATCTCATGGGCGAGCCCGGCATCGCAGAAGAGGTAGACGGCGTGGTCGACGATCTCCCAGCTGTCGAAATCGGCGGCCATGGCGTCGGCTTGCGCGCGCGCGACCTTTTTAGGCTCATCGGTGGCAACCGCCAAGATACGCGCTTCGCGGATGCCTGTAGCCCACAGTGCCAGCGCGCGCTCGTGATCCTGCTTTAGCGTCTTGGCGATAGGCCTCAGCACGGCATTGGAGATGCCAAGCGCCCGATCGTTGCGAATGCCAAAGCGGGCGATGCCGGCGCGGTCTTCCTCCGAGCCGAGCGTCCTCAGATGCGCGACGATCTCTTCGACTGTGGAGGTCGGCGCCAGCACCATGATGCAGCGCTATTTTTCGAGGCGCGCGAGTAGCGAGGATGTATCCCAGCGCTTGCCGCCCATCCCCTGCACATCCTTGTAGAACTGGTCGACCAGGGCCGTGACCGGCAGTTTGGCACCGTTGCGATCAGCTTCTTCCAGGCAGATGCCGAGATCCTTGCGCATCCAGTCGACGGCGAATCCGAAATCGTATTTGCCGGCGTTCATGGTCTTGTGGCGGTTTTCCATTTGCCAGGAGCCGGCGGCACCCTTGGAGATTACATCGACGACCTTTTCGATGTCGAGGCCAGCCTTCTTGCCAAAGTGGATGCCCTCGGCGAGGCCCTGGACAAGGCCTGCGATGCAGATCTGGTTGATCATCTTGGTCAGCTGGCCAGCACCCGCGGAACCCATCAGGCCAACCATGCGGGCAAATGAATCGATCACTGGCCGAGCGCGGTCGAATATGTCCTGTTCGCCGCCCACCATGACCGTGAGCACGCCGTTCTCAGCGCCGGCCTGACCGCCTGACACCGGTGCATCGAGAAAATGGAAGCCGCCGGCTCGTGCAGCAGCATCGAGCTCGCGTGCGACCTCTGCCGATGCGGTAGTGTTGTCGATGAAGATCGAACCCTTCTTCATCACATGGAATGCACCCTGTGTGCCTGTCGTGACTTCGCGCAGGTCGTCGTCATTGCCGACACAAGCGAAGACGAAGTCCTTGCCCTCGGCGGCCTCCGCTGGGGTCGCCGCAAAGGCGCCGCCGTGCTGGGCAGCCCACTTTTGTGCCTTCTCGGTGGTGCGGTTGTAGACGGTCACGTCGTGCCCGCCCTTGTTCTTGAGATGGCCGGCCATGGGATAGCCCATAACGCCAAGACCAAGAAACGCGACCGATGCCATGGCTCACCCTTTCGAAGTGCAAATATTGTCGTGCCCGAGGTCTATGACATGGGGCGGATTCGTCAAGGCGATCGTGTTTGGGCCAGAGTTTGCTCAGCGATGCAGATGGCGAGTGATGCGCCGTTCGATCCAGTCGATAAAATGGCGCAAGGTTTCAACCAACGAGAGGTAGAGCAGGGCCGCCCAGAGATAGGTCTGGAAGTCGAACGTGCGCGAAAAGGCGCGCCGTGTCTCGCCCATCAGATCGTAGACCGTGATGATGGCGACGATGGCGGAACCCTTGATCATCAGGATGATTTCGTTGCCGTAAGGGCGAAGCGCCACTATCAATGCCTGCGGCAGGACGACCTTGTAGAGTGTCTGCAATTTCGACAGGCCAAGCGCGGATGCCGCCTCCCATTGGCCTTTGCCGACGCTTTCAATGGCGCCACGCAGGATTTCCGCCTGATAGGCAGCAGTGTTGAGCGCAAAGGCAAAGACCGCGCAATACCAGGCTTCGCGGAAAAAACTCCACAGGCCGATGGCCTCCAGCTGCGGCCTGAACGAGCCGAACCCGTAATAGATCAGGAAGGTCTGTGCGAGCAGCGGCGTGCCGCGGAAAAAATAGACATAGCCAAAGGAAATCGCATTCAACACCCGGTTCTTCGACATTCTGGCATAGCAGATCGGCAACGACAGGACCGCGCCCAGCACGGTGGAAATCGCGACCAGCGTCAGCGTTACGCGCAGGCCCGAGAGGTAGGATGGCGCGTATTTGGCGAAGAGTTCAGGATTCCAGGCACTGAACAGGTAGGTTACGAGGGCAAGTCCCAGCACGATCCAGAGGCCGACAAAGCCCCAGCCCATCAAGCGTTCGCTCGACCAGCCACGTGGCGGTGCTGGCGGGCGCAGCGCCTTGGCGGTTGGTTCACTCGTCGTGCTCATCGCTGCGCCTCCCGCTTGCCGACCCAGCGCTCGATTGCGTTGATGCCGAAGGACGAGATGATGGCGAGTGCAAGATAGATCAGGCAGGCGACGCCGAAGAACATGAAAGCGTGTTTGGTGACACGCGCGGCAATACTGCTTTGACGGACGATGTCGGTCAGGCCGACCGCCGAGACCAGAGCCGTCTCCTTGAGCAGGATGAGCCAGAGATTGGACAGGCCGGGCAGGGCGATGCGAATGAGTTGCGGCAGGATCACCAGCCGCATGGTCTGGCGCTGGGACAAGCCTATCGAATAGCCGCCTTCATACTGGCCGCGCGGGATGGCGCGAAAGGCAGAAAGTAAGACTTCGCTGGCGTAGGATGAGAAGACGGCGCCCAGGGCGATCATGCCGGCAACGAAGCTGTTGATTTCGACGACCGCATCGGGTCGCACCAGCCGGACCAGCTGCTGGATGCCGATCTGGGCGCCGTAGAACACGAGAAACAGCGTCAAAAGCTCAGGCAAGCCGCGGAAGATCGTGGTGTAGATATTGCCGGCCAGCCGCATGGACGGTTCGCTCGACTGCTTGGCCAGTGCGATCAGGTAGCCGATCAGCAAGCCCAGCGGCAATGTCACCAGGGCTAGCGAAACGGTGACAAGCACGCCATGGGCAAGATCGTCTCCCCAACCTTCGGGTCCGAAACTGAGAAGCGCCCAAACGCTTTGCATCGGCAGATTGTCCCCTTTGCATTCCCGTTGTGGGAGTGCCACCGCCTTTCGTGGCGGCTTGTTGTTGTGTCTAAATTAGCCAAACGGCGGGAACTTGTCCCGCCGCCTGTTTGAACTTGTCAGACCCTGATCGGCTCAATCGCCATAAACGTCGAACTTGAAGTACTTGTCGTTGATTTCCTTGTACTTCCCGTTGGCGCGAATGGCTGCGATTGCCGCGGAGAACTGGTCGGCCAGTGCTGTTTCGCCCTTGCGGACGCCAACGCCTGCGCCTTCGCCGTGGATTTCGGGCATGTTCGGAATGGTACCCACGATCTTGCAGCAAGCGCCGTCCGGGCTGTCGAGCCAGCCCTGGATGGACACGAGGTCGTCCATCACTGCGTCAAGACGGCCATTGGTGATGTCCAGCTTGTACTCTTCCGCGCTTGGATAAGACTTGATCGTGCTGTCGGTGAGGACCTTCTCGGAGTAGTTGTAGTGAATGGTCGAGCCCTGCACGCCAATAGTCTTGCCAGCCAGGTCTTCCTTGGTCACGCCTTTGATGTCGCTGTCCTTGGCCGCAGCGATCACCGCAGGGGTGTTGATGTACTTCTTGGAGAAGTCGATCTTTTCCTTGCGTTCGGGCGTGATCGACATCTGCGCGATGATGGCGTCGAACTTGCCGGCCTGAAGTGCCGGAATCATGCCGTCCCATTCCTGGGCGACGATCTCGCACTTGACCTTCATCTCGTCGCAGAGCGCGTTGGCGATGTCGACGTCGAAGCCTACGAGCTTACCGTCAGCGGTCAGGTTGTTGTAGGGAGGGTAGGCACCTTCGGTGGCGATCGTGATTTTCTTTTCTTGCGCCTGTGCCATTCCGATGGTCAGCGCGAACGCTGCCGATGCGGCCAAGGCGATCTTGGAAATACGCATAATCTTCCTCTCTGTTACCGTCCGGCCGGTTCCTGTCCATTGCGGCCGTTGGGCGGAAACTATCCGCCTGTGGCGGGGATACTCCCACTGTTTTCAGTTAAAAATCAATCGTGAAAAGGTCTTTTGTGATCCTGGTACCATGCAACTAAGTTGACGTTGCGTTAGCGGCGTTCAGGCCAAACTGCTTTTCGATAAAGTCGGCAATCGCCCTGATGTCGTCGATCCCGAACACCGGAACCTGTTCTCCCTCGACCGGATGATCGGAGGCGACGGCGACGATGGCGGGGTCCTTGGAGGTCAGCGGCGAGCGATCCTTGGCCTCCAGCCGGCGCGCTTCTATCTTGAGATGGTTCTCGCGCTTGTAGCCTTCGACGAGCACCAGATCGCAAGGCGCAAGGCGCGCCAAAACCTCGTCCAGCGTCGGCTCGTCTTCACCTCGCAGTTCGTGCATCAGCGCCCAGCGGCGGCCTGACACGATGGCAACCTCCGTTGCACCGGCCTCGCGATGGCGAAAACTGTCAGCGCCCGGCTTGTCGATATCGAAGTGGTGATGAGCGTGCTTGACAGTCGAGACCCTCCAGCCGCGCCCGACAAGTTCCGTCACCAGGCGCTCGGTCAAGGTCGTCTTGCCGGAGTTTTTCCAGCCGGTGATGCCGAAAACGCGATGCGCCATCAGTTCGCTCCGCCAAAAAGGCGTTCGGCCTCGGCAAGGTCACCAGGCGTGTTGATGTTGAAGAACGGATCGAGGGTCGTCGCGCCGCGCTGTTCGACTTCGAAATCAACCACGTCTAAGCCTGCTTGCTCGATGAACGTCATCACCCTTCGGGTATCGCCGCTTTCCAAAAAGGCCGCAAGCGCTTCGCGAAGCGAAACCGGCCACAGCGCGAAAGTCGGGTGCACGCGCCCGTTGGAGGCAGCCACCGCCACGCGCCCCGCAGTCGAATGCATGGCGAGTTGCCGGGCGAGATCAAGCGGGAAGAATGGCGTATCCCCGGCAACGCTGAGGACATGGGTGATCTCACCCTTGCTGTCCGCCCATTCCAGCCCGGCGAACACGCCAGCCAGCGGGCCCTGATAGCCGGCAATCGTATCGGCGATGATGTCCACGCCGAGGCTCGCGAAATGAGACGGACCGGCGTTGGTGTTGATGCAAACCGGAGACACCTGGGATGCAAGGCGGTCAAGCACTTGACTGATCAAGGGGCGCCCAAAAAGCGGCAGCAGCGTCTTGTCGGTGCCTCCCATCCGGCTCGATCGCCCGCCGGCAAGGATCAGGCCCGCGATCTGCATCGCCATGGCTAAACTCCGTCGGGCGCCATTGAGGCGCTTGTGCTGTCCGCCGCCGGTCGACCCTTGCCAACGACACGTTCGCGATAGAGCGAGTAGAGGCCGGAGGCGACGATGATGGCGGCACCGGCGATCATTGCAGGGTCCGGCATATCGCTGAATACCACGATGCTGAGCGAGAGAGCCCAGATCAGAGCGGTGTAGCGAAACGGTGCGATGAATGAGATTTCGCCTTCGCGCATCGCCATGATGACGAACTGATAGCCGAACAGCACCAGCACTGCCGCCCCCGCCAGGAAAAGGACGAGGTCGAAAGTCATCGGCACCCACCCGCCGAAGGGTACGATCGTCAGCGCACCGGTGATGGTGATGACGATCGTCGTGACGGTCGATACGAAAAGGGAAGGCACGTGGCCGGGGATCTTGCGTGTCGCAAGGTCGCGTACCGCGCAAAAGGCAACCGACAGCAGCGCCAGCACTGAAAAGGCGTTGAAGCCCTCGAAACCGGGACGCACGATGATCAGGACACCGCCGAATCCGGTGGCGATAGCCAGCCAGCGGCGCCAGCCGACGCTCTCGCCCAGAAACAGTGCCGCTCCCATGGTCACCGCGAGTGGCAGTGCCTGGAGCACGGCCGAAATGTTGGCCAGTGGCAGATGCGGCAAGGCAACGAGAAAGCAGACCGTGCCACCGACCTCGCCGACAAGACGCAACAGCACCATGGGGTGCCAGTACTGCCTAAAACCCCTGAGCGCGCCCTGTTGCCAGGCCAGCAGGCTGATCAGCGTGGTGGCGAACACACCGCGTACGAGCATCAACTGACCCGGATTGATCGTCTGGGAAGCGAGCTTGCTCAGCGTATCGTTGAAGGTGAATGCTGCCATCGCGATCACCATGAACACGGCGCCGCGAATATTCGAGGAAAGAGGCAATTGAGCTTTCCGTTGCTGCTGTTGCCCTACGGCTTTAGCACCAGCACGCGAAACAGCAATGCCAATCGGCTGGACCAGGCAGCATTCGGCCTATGGGCCGTTGAGGCTTTCGGCGATAGCGCTGACCAACGGGTCGTATTTCGCCTTGGCCGACGCAGAGTACTTGAGCAGGAACGCGTGAATGACTCCGTCACCGCCGAACTCGAGGCGGTGGTAGAAGATGTTGGGCCCGTCATGGCCCGACAGTACCACCCAATCCCTGCCCACCTTGCGGTAGCTGACATCCAGTCCCTCGGAGCTGAAATCGGCAAGCTGTTCAGGCGTCTGTTCGAGCGCGTTGTTGGAGCCATAGACAGCAAGGCTTCCGCCGTCTGGTGCCAGCCACAGCAGGCCGTCGCCATTGGCCGGCTCCTCGGCATGGCTGGTGAAGATTTCGTCGGGAAACGTCACTGACGTTCCGAAACGGGCATTGGTGTAGGTGAAGGGCTTGGCGGAAACGGGGCTTGCGATTGCCAAGGCAAGCGCGCCTGCCGACAGTATCGTTGCCACCTTGCGGATCATGCGGTTCCCCCTTCGAGAAACGCGCCTGTCAGCCGCCGGTCACGCTCATGTGGCGAGAGACGGAAGGGCGGTTGGTGCGGCGATCGATGATGAAGTCATGGCCCTTGGGCTTGCGCCCGATCGCCTCGTCGATGGCGTTCGACAACAGCTCGTTGCCTTCGGAAGCGCGTAGCGGTGCCCTAAGGTCCGCAGCGTCTTCCTGGCCGAGGCACATGTAGAGCGTGCCGGTACAGGTCAGCCGTACTCTATTGCAGCTTTCGCAGAAATTATGCGTCATCGGCGTGATGAAGCCGAGCCGTCCGCCGGTTTCGGCGACGTCGACATAGCGCGCCGGACCGCCTGTCTTGAACGGGATGTCGGTCAGCGTCAACTGCCGCTCAAGATTGGCCCTTAACAGCGACAGCGGCATGTACTGGTCGGTGCGGTCGGCATCGATCTCGCCCATCGGCATGGTTTCGATGACGGTCAGGTCCATGCCGCGGCCATTGGCCCAGCGCAGCATGTCAGGGATCTCGGTGTCGTTGAAGCCCTTGAGCGCCACGGCATTGAGCTTGATGTGCAGACCGGCCGCCTGAGCCGCGTCGATGCCTTCCATCACCTTGGAAAGGTGGCCCCAGCGGGTGATGGCATGAAACTTGTCGGGATCAAGCGTGTCGAGCGAGACATTGATGCGGCGAACGCCGCAATCGGCGAGTTCTCCCGCGAAGCGCGACAGCTGCGAGCCGTTGGTTGTCAGCGTCAGTTCTTCCAGCGCGCCGCTCTCGATATGGCGCGACAGCTGGCGGATGAGGTGCATGACATTCTTGCGCACCAGCGGTTCACCACCGGTGAGGCGCAGCTTCTTGACGCCTTTTTCTATGAAGACAGTGCAGAGGCGGTCGAGTTCTTCGAGCGACAGCAAATCCTTCTTGGGCAAGAAGGTCATGTCTTCGGCCATGCAATAGGTACAACGGAAATCGCAGCGGTCGGTCACCGACACGCGCAGATAACTGATCGAGCGACCGAAAGGATCGATCATATCCATGGTCTGCGCTTCCGTTTCCCGTTTTATGGCGTCTTTTTCAGCGCCTGCATATTACGGCTATGTTGTACGCACGCGCCTGTCAATCAAGATGAAAGTTTGTTGCCCTGGGGTAGCGCGTGTCTCTTTGTCCGATTGGCGCGGTGATAGTGCTTTTCGCGGCGGTCGAAGCGCAGTAGTGAAGGGCAACTCAAAAGGGCAGGATGGATCATGACGGCACCGAAAGAATTGAGGGTCTCCAAGGACCGCAAGCTGTTGACGTTGACCTTCCCTGACCATCGCCCGTTCGAGCTTTCAGCCGAGTTGCTGCGCGTGCTTTCTCCATCTGCCGAGGTGCAGGGACATTCGCCGGAACAGCGCGTGACGGTTCCCGGCAAGAAAGACGTTGCGATCCTCAAGATCGAACCGGTGGGCAACTACGCCGTGCGCATCACCTTCGACGATTTCCACGACACCGGTATCTTCACCTGGAATTACCTCCACACGCTGGGCCACGAGAAAGACAAGCGCTGGCAGGGGTATCTCGACGAACTGGCGCAAAAGGGACTGAGCCGTCAGCGGTAACTGTCTTCGGCAGTTCACAATGGCCGGCTAAGCGCAGCAGGAGCAAAGCAAAAGGGCAGGCGATGTCGGACATATCCTCGGTCGAACAACTTGAAGCACTTTATGGCCTTCCCGGCGAAACATCGCTGGTCAAGGAACTCGACCACATCATTCCCGAATACGCCGCCTTCATCGAGGCATCGCCTTTCGTTTCACTTGCGACCAGCGGGCCAGAAGGGCTCGATTGCTCGCCGCGCGGCGACCTTGCGGGCTTTGTTCGCATCCATGACGCGCGCACGCTGATGATGCCTGACCGTCGCGGCAACAACCGCGCGGATTCGCTCAAGAACATCATCCGCGATCCACGGGTGGCGCTGCTGTTTCTGGTGCCGGGCTCGGGAACGACGTTGCGGGTCAACGGTCGCGCCCGCATTAGCGTCGATACGGAACTGTGTGCGTCTTTCGCCGTTGAATGCAAGCCGGCGCGCTCGGTGACGGTGATCGATGTCGACGCCGTCTATTTCCAGTGCGCGCGGGCGATCGTCCGTTCCGAGCTGTGGAACCCCGAGCGTCATGTCGATCCGAAATCGCTGCCGACACCTGGGCAACTCCTTGCCGTCACCAGCCGCGAAAGCATCGACGGCGATGCCTATGATCGCGAATGGCCTGAGCGCGCCAGGAAATCGATGTGGTAGGCTGCTGTCTGGCCTTTGATCGCATCGCAGCCGCCGTTGATGTCAAAACAAAGTGATTGCGGTCGGTGTAACTCCAGCGGCGTTGGCGACGTATACCGGCAAACTGCTGGAGCTACCGCATGACGCCTTGGAAAGACCGCGCTGGAAATTTTTCGCCTCTCAAGGCTGCGGCATTCGCCGGTACATTGGTGCCGGTCCTGCTGCTTGCCTACTATGCACTGGCCGGCTTTCCGAAAGGGGCTGGCGCCAGCACGCTGCTTGGCCCGCGACCGTTCACTGCGGCTATCCATGAAACCGGCGACTGGGCCATACGCTTCGTGCTGTTGTCGCTGGCTGTGACGCCGCTGCGGCGCATCGGGCAATGGCCGAAGCTGATTATCATCCGTCGCATGCTCGGATTGGCCGCACTGTGTTACGCGCTCGGGCATCTGGTGCTCTATTTCTTCGACCAGAACTGGGATGTGCTGCGCGCGGTCAGCGAAATTGCGCTGCGCATTTATCTCACTATCGGCTTTGTCGCGCTGCTCGGACTGGCCGTACTTGGCGCGACATCGACTGATGCGGCGATCAAGCAGCTTGGGCGCAACTGGAACCGGCTGCACAAGATTGCCTACGGCATAGGCATCCTGGCGGCACTGCATTTCTTCATGCAGTCCAAGGCCGACGTCTATGAGCCGACTCTGATGGCGGGCTTCTTCATCCTGCTGATGTTTTATCGGCTGGCGCATTGGCGCGGGCTCAGCGTGATGTCGCCGCTTGTTCTCATCGGGATCGCAATTGCGGCGGCGCTGTCGACCGTCATCATCGAGGCGGCGTGGTATGGGCTGGCAACCGGCGTGCCGCCCGGCCGCGTGCTTTGGGCCAACCTGCAGTTTTCCTACACCATCCGGCCGGCATGGTGGGTCCTGGCGACAGGCTTGGGTGTCGCTGCCCTCGGCTATGTCAGATCGCTTGGAAAGGCCCAAGTGCCGCGGGGCAGGCGGGCCGCTAGAGCGGCAGCCTGAGCAGCTATTCCTTAAGGGCATCGGCGACGCGCAACATGTGCGCGCCGATCAGATCGCATTGCTCGGGTGTCGAGGCGCTCATCGCCTTTTCGATCAGCGCTCCATAAGCTTTCAGCGCGCGCATCAGCAGTGCTTCGCCGTCTCCGGTCAACATCAGCCGCATGATGCGACGGTCCTTGGCATCGGCTTCGCGGCTTACAAGCGAGCGCTTTTCCAGTTGCGGCAAGAGCATCGTGATGTTGGAGCGTCCGACAAGCAGCTTGCGGGCGAGATCGTGCTGCGACATGCCGGGATGGCGGTAGAGGTTCATCAGCACATCTAGCTGTGCTGGCTTGAGGTCATGCGGCTGCAGCGCGCTCGCCAGGGCGCGCTCCATCGAGTGGCAAGCCTTCGCCACCGCGACCCAGTTGCGGAACCGCGGATTGTCCCACGGCAAATCTTGATTATTGTTCATGGTTGAACTATTATTGTTCATGATTGAACTTATGGATGGGCGATCACTATGGCATCAATCGGGCTGAAGGTCATCCGGCGGCTGTTCGGTATGGCCGAACTGGTTTCACCGCGCCTAGCGGGCCGCGCAGCATTCGAGCTTTTCCGGCGTACGCCAAGCGAAAGGTCGCTCTCCGAAGGCGAAAAGCGCGCAATCGCCAAGGCTTCCGATTTCATGGCCGAGGCCCGACATCACCGAATCAAGACACAACGCGGCTGCGTGGCGATGCATGAGTTTCGTCCCCCTCAGAGGAGAGGCGAACGCGGTACCGTGCTTGTCGTCCACGGTTGGCGCTCACGCACCGAATACATGCGAAAACTGATCGAGGGCTACAGGGATGCCGGCCATCGGGTGATTTCCCTCGATCTGCCGGGCCATGGTGGCTCGCTTGGACGAGCGCTCGACATGGCCAAGGCGGTCGAAGCCGTCAATCTCGCAGCCCAGTGGTTTGGGCCGTTCGAGGCAATCGTGGGTCATTCCTTCGGCGGTGCCGTGGCCGTCAATGCTGCCGCCGGTTCGGTCAAGGCTTTCGCGCCATTGGCGGTAGGACGGCTGGTGCTGATTTCAGCGCCAGATTCGATGCCCAAGCTGTTTGAGGATTTCGGCGGCTACATCAAGCTTGGGCCGAAATCGCAACATGCCATCGCAAGCCAGGTCGAGCGCGTTACCGGAACGCCCATCAGTCATTTCGTCAGCTCCACACTGCTGATACGTCTGACCATTCCGACGCTCGTCATACACGCAGCCGACGACAGGGAGGTGCCGGCGACGGAGGCCCGCGCCATGGTAGGCGCGGGCAGCCATGTCAGGCTTTTCTGGGCCGACGGGCTTGGCCACCGGCGCATTCTTACCGGCGAAAAAGTTGTCGAGGCGGCGGTCGGTTTTCTAGCCGACGCGCCTGAGGTCGCCGTCGTTCACTAGCCAGCCCCCAAGGCTGGCCAGCGTTCAATTTTGCTTCTGCAATGCCGTGCGCAGGATGCCGTAGGTGGGTGCCAGTTTCACGAAGGGCTGCCGCCGCGGCCGCGTCGTGGCCGAAAACCAGCGGATGTTGCATCGCGCCAATAGCGCGTGCCTGCCTGTCGGCAATCTGTGCTGCTTCGCTGTATCCGGCCCGCGCCAGGTATGTTGCGGCATCGGCGGCGCGGCGGGCGCCGACCCGGACCGCGAAATGGATCATGTGGCCACGAAGTTCGTCGTCGCATCCAGTCTCGATCCTTGCAGCCAATGCTTCGGCCGCCTCGCCATTGCCCAGGCTGCCGGCGGGCATGCCGAGATCGCCCTCCATTGACAGCCAACGGATCGCATTGGGGATGGATGCCTTGATCGTGTCGATTTCGGACATGTTTGCGACCCGCTTGAATCCGGTTCGCATCGTGTAGGGCGTGCCGTATGTCAGTGTCCTGGCCTTCCAGGCTGCCATGAAGTCGGCGATCGGCAGGCTGGCATAAGGATAGCCTTGCGGATCATGCATCAGCACGCGCTCGTCGTCCGCTTCAAGGACGACGACATAATGGTCGGCCGCGATTGGGCCGCGCATGCCCGGCTGGTGCCGGAGATGTCCCATTTCCACCGGACCGATCCACACCTGCCCGCCAGCAAGTGCCGCCCTGAGGCGGACCAGGGCTTCGTCGGCCTCGCCACCTTGGGTGACCGTCGATGTCCAGCCAAGCGCCGAAAGCGCGTCCTCAAAGCCTTTCTCGGGGTCCCAGCCATAAGGGTCGAAGAACGGCATCGTTCCGCCAATAAGTTGCATGCCGAACGGACTGCCGGTGGCGAATTCGATCACGCCGCTGGAGGGGGCGTCGGCTCCGAACATCATGGCGAAGGAATTGGCGTAGCAATACGGGCCCGAGCCCGTGTAGGAAAAGTGCATCATGGCTGCTCTCTTGGGGTGATCGGATAGGCGACATCGAAACGCGCGCCATCTGTTCCGGGATAGGTCTCGCAGGGGCTGCCGGTGCAGCTCAGTGCGCTTCGTGCGTCGAGCCAGGCTTCAAGGGCGTCGTAGACGCGCAGGATGAGCGGGAAATCCTCATATGCCTTGGGCACGGGCATATAGGCCTCGCACCGCTCCGGCTGCAGCCTGATGCGCAAGTCGCCGGTCGGCTCGAGCCGCCCTTCATAGGCAATGGCGACCTCTACGAGGCCTTCGCTGTCGCGGCTGACCTGCTCGTGAAAGTGGACGGCCAACGGTCCGTCGCTTGGCAAGTCCGAGGCACGCAAATGTGCACGGATGTCTGCCTCGGCACTGGCGACAAACTTGTCCAGCGCCTCGACGCTAACCTGGCTCTGTCGGGACACGATCTTGACGGCAGGCATCTCGCGCAAACCGATAGCGCTAGCCAAAGCGGGTTCACCGCCATCGGCTTGCCGGGCAAGCGCGTGTACGGCCTCGGCCTGCTCGGCGAACAGGTCGCTTTGCGCGGCCAGCCACGCTTGAAGTTCGACCACGCGGGCCTCTGGCGTGAGTTCGATAAGCTGCGCGACACGCGCTACCGGCAGCCCAAGCCGTCGCAGCTTCGCGATCAGCTGCGCCCGTGCCGCCTGTTGGGGCGCATAATAGCGATAGCCGGTCTGCGGATCGATATAGGCAGGCACCAGAAGGCCTTGCTCGGCATAGAGCCGCAACGCCTTCGGCGACAGTCGTGTGGCGGCCCCGAAGCGGCCGGCAAGAAGATAGGAATCGTTCATGACGGCAGGTCTACGGGCAGCCCCTGGGGCGAGGTCAAGCGCTCCGAAGTGCTTTCGTCATTGCGATCCAGGCCTCAGCTTTTCTTGCCACCCGGTTCCGTCGGGAGGCCGGCGGCGCCCCAGGCGCTGAAACCGCCGAATATGTGGCGCACCGGCTCAAGTCCCATCTCGTGCGCTGTCCTTGCGGCAAGCGCTGATCGCCAGCCGCCGGCACAAAAGAAGATGAAGCTCTTGCCGCTCGAGAAAATCGGCTTGTGGTAGGGGCCTTCCGGGTCGATCCAGAATTCGAGCATGCCGCGGGGGCAATGTTGCAACCCCGGGATCCTTCCCTCGCATTCGACTTCGCGCGGATCGCGCAGGTCGATGAAGATGGTGCCGGCATCGTCAAGCAGTGTTGCCGCTTCCTCGGATGAAACCACCTCGACGACTGAGTTGGCCTCGTCGAGCAGTTCCCGGTAGCCCTTTTTCATAGTGTCCTCGTTCCAATTCCGCTGGGCGCCGCCTTGTCGGCCAAGTGATCGCATGAAGCTGCACGGCTTGTCACCAAGCTGGATCGCGCCCGGACGCCTCACGATGATGTGAAACTGTTCGGCAACAGCTGTCGGGAAATTTATGAAAGCTTAACGTTATCGGTATGAATCGAGACAGTCGCGCCTTACATCAGCCATTCGGCGACAGGAAATCTTCCACCGGCGCATGGAGATTCCGATGCAATTTCCGGCAAGGTTGGGTGTTTTATGACGGTTTCAATCCTGAAAAGGCCGATATCGCTTCCGCTGGCCGCCTTGGCCGCTACGCTTGCCATGGGTGCCCCGCAGGCGGGCGCGCAGGGCCTGTTCCAAATGCTTTTCGGCGGCACCTACAACCGCGAGCCGCGCCAATTGCAGCGCGAGTTTCCTCCAGCCCGTTCGCACCAGAAGAAGCGGGAGCCGGCTCCGGCAGCCAAGATCAGCGCACCGTCATATTACACCTACAAGACCGACCCGATGATGACGGTCGACTTTTCCAAGCTGGTCGCCGGCACGCAGTCGGTATCGCTTGACGCGTCGCTTGCCGGTACCTCCTTCCGCGAGGCGCTTGCAGGCCTCAGCGCGTTCGATCTCGTTGCCGAAAAAGACATCGCTAAGGCGTTGCTCGATTATTATTCGGCCAATCCTGATTTCATCTGGGTGAGCGGGCACACTGCCAACGCCCGTGCCGAAGAGGCGATCCGCACGCTGAGCGACACCGCGAGCCATGGATTGATCCCGGCTGACTATGCCGTTTCGGTCCCGCCCGCCACTTATGCGGCTGACGATGTGGCTGGCCGCCCGAAGACACTGATCCGCTTCGAAATGGCGATGTCGGCGCGCGTGCTTCGCTACGTGCATGACGCCCAAGGCGGCAGGATCGATCCGAACCGCATTTCCGGCTACTATGATTTCGCGCCGAAGCAGCTCGACATGGTAGCCACGCTCAAGGCGCTCAGCCAAACCCCGGATGTCCGAGCCTTTCTCGAATCGAAGCACCCGCAGAACCCCGAGTACAAGGCACTTCGCGTCGAGCTCGAAGCACTGAGAGCGAGCGAGGAAAACGACATTGTCGTTGATCCCAAGCTGCTGCTCAAGCCGGGCGAGACCAATCCCGAACTTCCCAAGCTGCTGCATCTGATCGCCCGCGATCTCGATGACGAGATGGGCGGCGAATACGGGGAGACCTTGGCCAGGCTGGGCAGCAGCGAGGTCTATTCTCCTGAGCTTGTACCGGTCGTCGAGGCGGTGCAGAAGCGGGCAGGGCTCAAGGCCGACGGCGTGGTCGGTCCGCGCACGGTGGCGATCTTGGCCGGTACCTCCAAGGCAGATCGCCTGGACAAGGTATTGGTCGCGCTCGAACAACTGCGCTGGCTGCCGTCCGATCTGGGCAGCCCACGCGTCTTCATCAACCAGCCGGCTTTCACCGCGAGCTACATTGAAGACGGCGTCGCAAAGCTCAAGATGAAGACGGTGATCGGCAAGTCCACCAATCAGACCAGCTTCTTCCAGGACGATATCGAGCAGGTCGACTACAATCCCTACTGGGGGGTGCCGCAGTCGATCATCGTCAACGAGATGCTGCCGCGGCTGCGCAGCGACCCGAGCTATCTCGATCGGGCCGGCTACGAGGTCACCGATTCCAAAGGCAGGCGCATTCCCTCGTCAGCGATCGACTGGGGACAGTATGGCGCCAAGGTGCCTTACAGCGTGCGCCAGGCGCCGAGCGAGGCCAATGCGCTGGGCGAACTCAAGATACTGTTTCCCAACAAGCATGCGATCTACATGCATGACACACCGCAAAAGGCGCTGTTTGATCGTGACAACCGCGCCTTCAGCCACGGCTGCATCCGTCTTTCGGATCCTCGCGGCATGGCAGCGGCCGTGCTGGGCACCGATGTCGATTACATCGCGGCCAAGTTGAAGCAGGGGCATTCGTCCGAAAAGGTTACGCGCAAGATTCCGGTCTATGTCGCCTATTTCACCGCCTGGCCTGATCTAGACGGCAAGGTAGAGTATTTCGGCGATGTCTATGACCGTGACGCGCGGCTGAAAGACGCCATGATACGAACCGACTCCGCTCGCGCGCCGGGCATGTGACCGTTTGAGCAAAGCGCCATCCGTCAGGCCGGCAGGCCGCCGCGTCCGCGTTTGGTCGTCATCATCCATGGCTCGAGCGATATGGGACCTTGCTCGAGGATGTTTGCCGACCTAGCGAAGCTCTGAACGGCACTGCGCGCGCCCTCGACAGGCAACTGACCGTTGCGCGCTGCCACGCAAGCGCGGGTGGCGACACTGTAGATAGGTCCGCGCCGACTTTCGGGCCAGTCTGTCAGAAAGGCAATTGCGTCAGTTAAACAGCAGATTTCGCGAACGATGTGTTCGTGCTTGACGAATAGCGGGCGATTGAAAGCCTTGGCCTCCATCACTTCCTCCAGTTTTCTTGTCAATTTTGAGCAAGCGAAAGGCTGCCGGACATCGGCAGCAAGGAAAACATGGGGCGATAACCTGCAGGGTCAAGGGCAGTGCTCGGCGCTGCCGCCCAGTGTTTCGGAATTGACTGCTGAAAGCCCTGGTGCAGGGCGGTCCTCCATGGTCCGTTGCCATGGCGACAAAGGCGGCTGGCCGACGCCACACTCAGCTAGAACATTTACGGCGTCGCGTCGGCCGCTCCATCCGCCCAGATGCAAATGGTGCTCCCCGGGGCGCTCAGATGCAACTAGCTCAATGGATTGAGGGGTGGCAACGAGGGTGCGCGGTGGCCAAAAAAGCTGCGCGATTGCGCGTAATCCACACCAATGCGCCACTTGCTTCCTGCTTGAGCCTATTTTCAACACAATGAACCGGCATCGGGCGCCGGCGGGCAAGTTTGAGTTCCCGCCTTAGGCAACAGCCCCGCTGGTTCCGGCCGGCGGGGTTTTGCGTCTTTGAAAGGTCAGGCGTGGCCGGCGCATTGCAAACGCCGGGCGGGGAGCAACAATGCGCCGGCCACAGGGGGAAAACGGCTCCCTCCTTTCACAATCATGACATCGGTTGCACGCGATACATCTGCTCCATTCGGCTAGGCGATGATGTCTTTATCGCTCGAATGGGGGATGGGTCATTGCCGTTGGAAGTTGCCCCTACGGCTCAAGCTGGAAGTGCTACCCGGTCACATCTCTATGAGATGTAGGTCGGGGAAATACGCGGTTTGTAAATTCCAACCAGTAATACATCTTCACATAGTTCTTGTAAGCGATGTATCTGTCGCTAAGGTTTTCCGTCGTGGTCGTAATGCCTTGAGGAGTGACGTAGTAAAATTCATCACCGAATGCAGCCACTGGGGTATGAAATTTCGGCGGCTGCTCGAAAATGGAATATCCGATGAAAGCATTGTCAGCCTTTTGGATCGATAGAAGGTGTAGGAGCGTCGGTGCAAAATCAACTGACGTTCGATAGCTGGCGTCAAAGGTGGACGGCAGAGACAATCCTCTATGGTAAATAATCAAGGGGATGCGGTCGACGAAGTAAGACTGGTAGTCATCAGTTTGCAGGGCCTCAACCACAGGTGGTTCCGGAAATGTAGCGTGATCAGCGGTAATGATCAAAAGAGTATTATCAGCGTAAGTCGAGTTCTGAAAATAATCCAGGAACTTCCCAAGTTGCGCATCGAAATTGTGCATTCGATTGAGCGCTGGGTTCTTGCCATTGTTGTAGGTTATTCCAGCGCTGTCAGAATCCAAAAATGCATGTGTTCCAATGTTGTAAGTCCCAACGAAGAAAGGCTGCTTATCACCGCTTTTGGCCTGTTTTTCTAAAAAGCCCTTGAGACCAGCGAATATTTCTGCGTCTGCAGCGTCATGAGTGCCCGAACTGAGTGCTGTTTTTCGTCCACCTAGCAATTCAGACAGTGTCTCGACAGAATAGACCTTTCCAAAGCCAAGCCATCGCAGCATCTCGTTAAATTTGATGGATTCCGGGCTCGATGATAAAAAAGCGGTCTTGTATCCTTGAGAAGCAAGGATATCTGGAATTGTCCGGTAATTGACGCTCGTTAACAGAGCTGTGTTGTCTTCACCTGATGTTTCCCAGCCGCCACTCTCTGATCCACCGTTGCGTGGGTATCCGGAAGTCAGTTGACCTTGTATTCCCCGGTATGTTGCCGCCGTATGGCTGAAATAGTTGTCGACCGTCATTGATTTTGAGGCAAATCGATCAACGTTGGGCATCAGTCCCTGATGATTTCCACCATAGGTTTGCAAGAAACGAGCCGATAAACCTTCGGCAAAGATCACGATCACATTTGGTTGGTTGTCGGCGAGGTGCGTTTTGGGGAACATTAGGGGGGTGGAATAAGCCTCCTTGCGCAGCAGCGGGTAACGTTCGAGGCTTGGTAAGGTGATGCCTTGTCCATCAAGCACTTTGGTCATGTCTGCCAGGCTGTTCCTTGCCCGGTACATGTCGCGATATTTGCGGGCGAGAGATGTTATTGGCACCATATCTGGGCGGATATGTACGTACCCTGTCGGATTTGTAGGACTGGTAATTGTTCTAACAAAGAGCAGGCATACAACTGCCAAGCAGAGCAGGAAGCGTCCTCCGAGCGGATAAGTTTTACACTGCTTACGTGTTCGTATGGCGGAAAAACAGAGATAAATCCAACCTGCAAGGCCCAATGACAACACGAACAAAAACGACGGCTTCGTTACATATTGTCTGCCATCGGCGCTGTTTTCCAGTGCGAGAACAGAGATGTAGTGCCCAGATAGGTATGCGGAATAGCCCTGAACTGCGTAAATGAACATTGCCGAAAGCGGCATAGCTAAAAACACGCAAACTGCCGGCACCGCCAGTTTGGCGTGCTGTATTTTCCAGGCAGCGAACCCAAGCATGCAAAGGAGGCCGATCTCGATTGCAGGCATCACAACGGTGGAAAAATCAATTGTGAATGCCGGATTTCGTCCGCGAAGGGCAAGAAGCAGCAAGGCGAGATAAAGGGCATAGATGGCTAGGAAGTAAAGCGCATAGCATCGCTTCAATGGTCCATCGCTGGTCCGCATCACAAATCTTTCTGGGAAGTTATCGGCGAAATAAATCGAAGAGGTCGGCTAGTCGCCTGACTTCAATGCGCGGCTGAAAGCCGGCCTAGTGCAGGATCACGTCGGTGAGGCTGTGGACTATTTAAGCCGGGGAACTTCGTCGATGACTTCGGGCACATGGAAGTGGAGAGGCATGTGCGTCATGCAGGGCAAAACTCTGGATTTTCTGGAGGTGGCCGGGGGCATAGTGATCATGGTTCTGAATGGTTGTTGTGCACCACCATCCCCAGCTTTCCAGGACGCTACGAAGATTCAGATGCCTGTGATCTAAGTTGAAATCGCCTTCAGAGTCGTAGTCAAGAAGGTAAAGCAGAACATATGGAAATTAATAAAGTGGATCTAAATTATGGTGGGCGATGCAGGGATTGAACCTGCGACCCCACCCGTGTGAAGGGTGTGCTCTCCCGCTGAGCTAATCGCCCGTCCGAGGCCTCAAGGGCCGAACGTTCGGGCGATATAGGGGAGGGCTGGGAGTCGTGTCAAGGCGCCTTTAGCGACTTGCAGCGTCTATCAGCTTCTGGGCCATGCCAAGCGTCAATTCGTCATAGTGCGAGATGACCACTGAAGGCTCGTATTCGCTGACGTGACGGTCGGTGTAGCCGAAATCCACGGCGACGACAGGAATGCCGGCTGCCTTGGCCGTGTCGATGTCGGTGACCGAATCGCCGACCATGACAGCGCGAGACACGTCGCCGCCGGCATTGGCGATGGTTTCGGTGAGGTGGCGCGGGTCGGGCTTGCGGATGCCGAACGTTTCGGGTCCCGTAATGGCAGCGAAGCGATCGGAAAGCCCAAGTGCCCTGATCAGGCCCCGGGCGAGGTTTTCATATTTGTTGGTGCAGACAGCGAGCAGGTAGCCGGCACCGGCAAAACGATCCATCGCTGCCACCACTCCGGGGTAGGGCAACGAACGGCCGGGAATGTTGACCGTGTAGTGGTCAAGGAAGATTTCGTGCAGACGGTCGTGCTCCGCGGCAGCGAGTTGCTTTCGCTGGGCGGAGCAGGCGCGCTCGATCATGATGCGCCCGCCCTGGCCGACAAAGCGACGGAAGGCAGTGTCGTCGACTTCGGCGAGACCGCCGGCAACGAGCGTGTGGTTCAGGCTGTCGAGAAGATCAGGAGCTGTATCGACAAGAGTTCCGTCGAGATCGAAAACGATGATCGGTTTGGACATAGCTCGCTTTCATAATTGACACGTCGCAGAGGCGATAGCCCCGGGCCTGCCGTGGCGCAAGGCGGAGGGGTCATAAAGCCTTTGACCCAACGGGCAAAAATGCTAGGAGCCAAGCCTGATATTCGAGGATTTTACGATAGTCATGGATGCCAAGGCTTTGAAGATCGAGGCGGCACGCGCTGCCTTGGGCTATGTCGAGAGCGGAATGCGCCTCGGCATTGGGACCGGTTCGACGGCCGAGGAATTCGTCAGGCTGTTGGCCGTCAAGGTCGCCGCCGGCATGCAGGTCATAGGCGTGCCGACGTCAGAGCGCACCGCAGCACTCTGCCGCGAACTGTCGGTGCCGCTTTCGACGCTCGACGAGACGCCCGAGCTCGACCTTACCATCGATGGCGCCGATGAGATCGATCCCGCACTTACCCTCGTCAAAGGCGGCGGCGGCGCGTTGCTGCGCGAAAAGATCGTTGCCGCTGCCTCGGCGCGCATGGTTGTCATTGCCGACGAGACGAAGCTGGTTGATACAGTCGGAAGTTTCCCGCTGCCGATCGAGGTCAATCCCTTCGGCCTCAAGGCCACCGAAATCGCCATTGCCAAGGCCGCTGCCAGGCTCGGGCTTTCTGGCCCGCTCGTGCTGCGCAAGGCCGGTAGCGAAGCCTTCGTAACCGACGGTGGACATTTCATTATCGATGCATCTTTTGGCCGCATTCCCGATACAAGAGCGCTTTCCGATGCCTTGCATGCCATTCCCGGCGTGGTGGAGCACGGTCTCTTTCTCGGTCTGGCTACCGTTGCCGTCATCGCCGGCTCGGATGGTGTCAGGACCGTTCATCCGACCCGCTAAACAGGAGTTCTATTCATCATGATTTTGACAAACCGGCTTCGCCGCTTCTCCGTCATGGTGGCGGCTTCGGCATTCGCGGCCGTCGCATTCTCTGCCCAGGCGCAGGAGATCGGCGAATCCCACATCAAGGCAGCGCACGCGGCGATTACCGCGATCCATGCGACCGACAGCTTTGATGCGATTCTGCCGCAGGCTGCCGCTGCTCTCAAGCAGCAGCTGATCCAGCAGAATCCCGACATGCAGGAAGTGATCACCAAGACAGTAGATGAAAAGACGCTTGCCATGGCATCGCGCCGCGCCGATCTGGAGCGTGAGTCGGCACTGGCTTATGCCAAGGCGTTTTCCGAGCAAAATCTCAATGACATTGCCGCCTTCTACAACTCTGAAGCAGGCAAGAAGCTCATCGAGAATGGTCCGATCGCTACGCGCGAATTGGTCAAGGCCGCAGAGATCTGGCAGAACGGTATCGCCCGTGACCTTTCCGAGCAGGTCGGCGAGCAGCTGAAGGCTGTTATGGGCACGGCTGCTCCGGCAGCGACCGAGGGTGCCGCCCCTGCTGCGCCGGTCGCACCGCAGAACTGATCTGCCGCGACCAACAGTCACGATGCAAAAGCCCGGCATTTGCCGGGCTTTTCTTTTGCCACAGGTGCCACTACCTGTGACCGAACATCGGTGCATCAAAGGCGATGCGCAGTTTCAAAGACTTAGAACGACCTTTGCGCGGACATTAAATGTGAGCGCGGGCTGACCGCAGGAAGGACATCATGCCCCAGTACGACTACGATCTCTTCGTCATCGGCGGTGGCTCGGGCGGCGTGCGCGCAGCACGCGTTGCCGCAGCGCTGGGCAAACGCGTCGCGTTGGCCGAGGAGTTCCGTTTCGGTGGCACCTGCGTTATCCGCGGCTGCGTGCCCAAGAAGCTCTATGTCTATGCCTCGCAGTTCCCCGAGCATTTCGAAGACGCTGCCGGCTATGGCTGGACCGTGGGCGATGCCAAGTTCGACTGGAGCACGCTAGTCGCTAACAAGGAGCGCGAGATTTCGCGGCTGGAGGCGATCTACAAGCGCAACGTGGAAGGGTCGGGTGGCGAGACGATACAGTCGCGTGCCGTGCTGGTGGACAGCCACACCATCCGCCTCGAGGCGGAAAACCGCACGGTAACGGCCGATCAGATTCTGATTGCCACCGGTGGACGGGCAGCTGCGCACCCGGCGCTGCCGGGCCACGAGCACTGCATCTATTCCAACGAGGTCTTTGACCTGCCCGAATTGCCGAAGGCGATCATGATCGAGGGCGGCGGCTACATCGCCGTCGAGTTCGCCAATATCTTCCACGGGCTCGGCGTCGACACGACACTTGTCTATCGCGGCAAGGAAATCCTCAGCCGCTTCGACATGGATCTCAGGCGCACCTTGCATGAGACCATGGAGCAGAAAGGCATCAAGATCCTGCTGCATTCGGTTTCGCAGGAAGTGGTCAAGCGCGGCGACGGCCGGCTCGACGTCAAGCTGAGCTCAGGCCAGTCGCTGACCGTCGACCAGGTGCTTTTGGCCATCGGCCGTACGCCCAACACTGAAAGCCTTGGCCTGGAGGCTGCCGGCGTCGAGATGGACAAGCAGGGCGCGATCGTCGTTGACCGGTTCTCCAGGACCAGCGCTGAAAACATCTGGGCCGTTGGCGACGTCACCAACCGTGTCCAGTTGACGCCGGTCGCGATCCACGAGGCGATGTGCTTCGTTGAAACGGCGTTCAAAAACAATCCGACCGAGCCCGATCACGATTGCGTGGCGACCGCCGTGTTTTCGCAGCCCGAGATCGGTACGGTGGGCCTTTCCGAAGACGACGCGGCCAAGCGGTTCAAGAACCTCGAAATCTACCGCACCAGCTTCCGCCCGATGCGTCATACGCTTTCGGGACGCCAGGAAAAGATGCTGATGAAGCTGGTCGTCGATGGCGACACGCGGCTCGTGCTTGGCGCCCATGTGCTAGGCCCGGACGCTGGCGAGATGGCGCAGCTGCTGGGTATCACGCTCAAGGCAGGGCTCACCAAGGACGATTTCGACCGCACCATGGCCGTGCATCCTACCGCAGCCGAAGAACTGGTGACTATGTACAAGCCAACCTATCTGGTTAAGGACGGCGTGCGGGTCGACAACTGACGCGGACGCCACCTGGAACCTGCCGTAGGGAAACGTTCGATCTCAGGCGTGTTCCGGGGTAGATTAGAGGCTCCTCATCGTGTATGGAGCCGCGTTCCCGCAATGGCGGGCTATGGCGCGGGTGAGGTGCCCGTTAGCGAAATCATTAGGTGCGAACATGACGAAATGGTCACCGAATTCCTGGAGAAGCATGCCGATCCAGCAGGTCCCGGCCTATCCGGACTTTGCGGCGCTCACAGAAACGGAAGCCCGTCTCGCAACCTTTCCCCCCTTGGTTTTTGCAGGTGAGGCGCGCAAGCTGAAGAAGCAGCTTGCTGCCGTTGCCAATGGCGAGGCCTTCCTGCTCCAGGGCGGCGATTGCGCGGAAAGCTTTGCCGAGCATGGCGCCGACAACATCCGCGATTTCTTCCGCGTCTTCCTGCAGATGTCGGTCGTGCTGACCTTCGCCGGCGCTCAGCCGGTGGTCAAGGTTGGCCGCATCGCTGGCCAGTTCGCCAAGCCGCGCTCGTCCGACAACGAGACCAAGGGCGACGTGACGTTGCCAAGCTATCGCGGCGACATCATTAATGGCCCGGCCTTCGACGAGAAGTCGCGTATACCCGATCCGGCGCGCCAGGAGATGGCTTACCGGCAGTCGGCTGCGACGCTGAACCTTCTGCGCGCCTTCGCTCAGGGCGGCTATGCCAGCCTCGAGAACGTGCATCAGTGGATGCTTGGCTTTGTGTCGAACAGCCCGCAGGGCGAGCGCTACGAGGCTCTGGCCAACCGCATCACCGAGACCATGGATTTCATGCGTGCGGTGGGCATCACGTCGGAGACCAACTACGCGTTGCGCGAGACTGATTTCTACACCAGCCATGAGGCGCTGCTGCTCGGCTACGAGCAGGCGCTGACCCGTGTCGACTCGACCTCGGGCGACTGGTACGCGACGTCGGGCCACATGATCTGGATCGGCGATCGTACGCGCCAGCTCGACCACGCTCATGTCGAGTACTGCCGCGGCGTGAAGAACCCGCTCGGCCTCAAGTGCGGCCCGTCGATCACGCCGGACAACCTGCTCAAGCTGATCGACGCGCTCAACCCGGAGAACGAGGCCGGCCGTCTGACCCTGATCGCGCGCTTCGGCCACGACAAGGTTGGCGAGCATCTGCCGAAGCTGATCCGCGCCGTCGAGAAGGAAGGCCGCAAGGTCGTCTGGTCATGCGATCCGATGCACGGCAACACGATCACCGCTGCCGGCTACAAGACGCGGCCCTTCGACCGCATCCTGAGCGAAGTGCAGAGCTTCTTCGACATCCACCGCGCCGAGGGTACGCATCCGGGCGGCATCCATGTCGAGATGACAGGCAAGAACGTCACCGAATGCACCGGTGGCGCTCGCGCCATCTTGGCGGAAGAACTGCAGGATCGCTACCACACGCATTGCGATCCGCGTCTCAATGCCGACCAGGCGATCGAACTCGCATTCCTGGTGGCGGAACAACTGCGCAAGAGCGCGCCGGCGCCGGCGAAGAAAGCCGTCAACGCCTGATCCGCATAGCGGGTTCAATGAATAGAGGAGGCGCCGGTTTCGACCGGCGCCTTTTTATTTGCGGATCCAGTGCATCTCGCGAAGGCGCGGGTCGGCCGCAAAGGATGTTCGGTCAAAGCCAATGCGCATTTCGGGAAATTCGCAGATGGCCTGGACGCCGGATGGGCCGAGGCGAATGCGCCAGGTCTGACGTTCCGTGGGTGCGGGTTTGGTGAATACCCGGCAGGTGAGCAAGGCAAGATTCGCACCGCCGGCTGGATCGCGCACCGAGCGGTAACGGATCACCTCGACGCCGGCTTCGCGCGCCGCATCGGCCAGTTGCTGGCAAGCGGCGTAGTCGGTCGGATGTGTCCAGGCATCCTTGTCCTTCGCAAGCGGCGATACGGTCAGGTCGGTGGTACGTGTCGTCTTGATGGCTGCCGCAAATGCTGTGTATTCGGCCGCGTCGCTCGGCCAAGGCGTTTCTGGCGACTCCGAGAAGAACAAAAGCCGGTAAAAGGCCATCTCCGACACGGCGGTTTCGACCTTTTCCGCCGCATAATAGACGCCGAGTGTCTTGCCTGCGCGGCGGAAGCGGGAGCCGCTTGGATAGTTCGAGCCGTAGCGGAACGGCGTCGCCAACAGATAATGCAGGTGCCGGCATTCGAGGGGAACGACTGGCTTGGTCGTTTCGATCAGTTCCTCGAGTGCTGCCTGCTCAGCGAGATCGTCGACAAGCTTCAAGGTCGAGACACGATGTTGTGCCTCGACGAGGCGCCAGCAACGGCCATCTAAGGCGCGCGCCTCAGACGAGAGCGCGGCGGGCGTCCAGATAGGCGATGACATCGACAAGCCCGGCAATGGTGACGATCTTTTCAAGCGGAACAGCACCAAGTGCGGTGTTTTCGTTGCGCAGCCATGCGCGGGCTATCGGTTCGTCGCCCCCGACGATGGCATCGAGCGAGCGGAACAGGCGCACGAACAAGACAGCGAGTTCAAACGGCTTGGTGCCAGAGTCCAGCGCGAATTCCCGTTTTCGCATGCGCGAAACCGTGGCTTCGGACACGCCGATGATGGAAGAAAGCACCTTGGCTGTGATGCCGAGCAGATCGGCGGCCCGCAATGTCGCCTTGGTGATGACTGCGCCAGGCGCGGCCGAAGTCTCTGGACCTGGATGACTTCGCATCGAACTCTCCATTTCTCTGGCAAGTATAGTCCAGAAATATTTCCATGGAAAGTGTCGCGCGTTTGGTGGCCTCGGCTCAATCCTTCTTGTAGAGCATCCAACTCTTGCCCTGCCGCTCGGCGATCGTCGAGTAGCGGGTGACCCGGTTGCGGCCAATCAGCTTGGACCGGTAGAGCGCGCGGTCAGCCTTGGCATAGAGGTCTTCGGCGCTTTCCGCATCGGAGGCCATGCACACGCCCATCGAAACGGTGACCTGGCCGCAGTTCAGGCCCGGCTGGATGTCCTTGAGTTGTGTCTGCGCAACCAACAAGCGAACGCGATCGGCGATTTCGAAGGTGGCTTCTTCGGTGGTGCCTTCGACAATCAGCGCGAACTCTTCGCCGCCGGTGCGGGCAACGAACATGTCGCGATGAACACTGGATTGAAAGATGGTTGCGATGATGCGCAGGATCTTGTCGCCAACCGGATGGCCGTGCCGGTCGTTGATGTCCTTGAAGCGGTCGATGTCCGCCAGGATCAGGGCACTGAACAAGATGCCTTTGTTGTCGTCATAGATCTTGGCGATCCGCCTGTCGAAGGCGCGGCGATTCCAGACGTGTGTAAGGGGGTCGGTGTCGGCGAGCTTCTTGTACTCTTCAAGCTTCGACTTGACGCTTTCCAGTTCGCTCGACTTGTCACTGAGCGTGCTCACCACCTGCTTGCCGTGGTCGATGGTCGACGCGGTCGCCACCGACATCACGCCGACGATCTTCTGAAGCAGCTCCTGCGACATCGCAGTGCGGCTGTTCAGTCCGCTCGATGTCTCGTCGAGCACCTTGCCGTAGCGTTCCAGATGGGTGCGCTCGTTACGCAGCAGGCTTGCGACCCCTTCGAGCTCGCGGGCAAGCACTTCGCGTGCGTGCTCGACGATACCTTGGCCGTGATTCTGAGCGAAGAACTTCCGGCCGATCAGGTCGAGCTGTTCCTGGGTTGGGCGATTGCCGAGGGCGATGACCTCCAGGCTGAGCGCGGGGTTCGTCCCGGTCAACGCCTCGTAGAAGATTTCGTAGTTGCGCGGCAACCCTATGACGCCCATCTGGCTCATAGTTGCCACGACGGTGCTCGCGATATCGTTGCCTCGGTCTGTCGGGGCGGCTGCAGAATGCATTAATGTCCCGTTTCAGTTGGCCAAACGGCCGGTGGCGCGACAGCGCGATGCTGGCGGGCAACCGGTCGGGGGCGCGAGCGGCGTGAAAGAGAAAGTTGCGATGGCGCAGGTCCCCTCTGCACTCATCATCTGCATTGATACCTAATTTAGGCTGGCTAAGTTTTCCTTAATTTGGGCCCGCGCGACGGCTATTTTTCTACCACAGGGTGTATTTGGTGCTGCGTGGGCCGTAGGCGGCATAGGCCCCTCTGGCGAATGTCGCAAATCATCGCGCCTGGCGGCTTGAATAGCGGCAATCTAGGCCCGGCCAGTAAAGGAGAGGGCTGTGGACAAGTTACATCAAGGATCGTGCCTGTGTGGCGGAGTGCGTTTTACAACGACGGCACAGCCGCGTGGAGTGGTGTACTGCCACTGCAGGCAATGCCGAAAACAAGCCGGCCATTTCTATGCAGCGACAAATGTCGCCGACGACCAGCTTGAGCTTCACGGCAGCGAGAACATCACCTGGTATGCGGCATCGGATTTTGCGCGGCGTGGCTTTTGCAGCCGGTGCGGCTCGTTGTTGTTCTGGAAAGCACATGGGCAGCCCGACATATCGGTCATGGCGGGCCTGTTCGATGACCCGAGTGATCTTGCCGGAGCCTGCCACATCTTCGTAGGCCAGAAGGGCGCCTATTACGAGATCGACGACGGTCTGCCGCAATTTGAACGGTCGTCTCCCGACATTGCCGTGGCGCAGGATTGAACGAAGACCCAGCTCCCGTTCTCAAATGGTGAACGCTTCGTCTTGCGGCGGCGGTCTGCTCTAAACAGCGGATGGGGCATATATTCCAGGCAAGGAGAAAGAACATGAGCTCGTTGCCCACACTTTTCATTTCGCATGGCGGTCCTGATATCGTCTTGGCCGAAACGCCTGCACGCCACTATCTCGAAACTGTCTCGCAACTGGTGCCGAAGCCCAAGGCTATCGTCATTGTCTCGGCGCATTTCGAAACCGATGGCGTCGCCGTGGTGACCGATCCCAAACCGGGTATGATCTATGATTTCGCGGGCTTTGCTCCGGAACTGTACAAAATGGTTTATCCGGCAGCGGGAGAGCCCGCTCTCGCGGCCAAGGTTTTTGGGATGCTGGAGGCCGCCGGGCTCAATCCGCATACCTACGAAAAGCGTGGTTACGACCACGGCACCTGGACGCCGATGAAGCTGGCTTTTCCGGACGCCAATATTCCAATCGTGCAAGTCTCGATCGACCCCAATCGCGATGCTGCCTGGCACTATGCCGTCGGCAAGGCGTTGGCGCCGCTACACGAGGAGGGTGTTCTGCTGATCGGCTCGGGCCACATCACCCACAATTTGCGGGCATATTTCAGCAGGTTGCGGCACGGAGCGGAGCCCGATCCCGCGTTGGCCGGAAAGGTTCAGGCCTTTACCGACTGGTTCGCCGACAAGATTGCGTCAGGCGATACCGCGGCCCTTCTGGACTGGCGCGCCAAGGCGCCGTTCCCGGCCGACAATCACCCGACCGATGAGCACCTGATGCCGATCTTCTTCGCCTATGGGGCTGCCGGTGAGGGCGCCAAGGGCCGCCGTGTCCACAATTCGGTCGATCACGGCTTCTTCGCCAACGATTCCTATCTGTTCGACTGACCGCCGAGCCGCTACATGATGCCCTTTCGAACATTTGAAAGGGCATTCCATGGAGCGGCTGGTCAAGGCTTTCCAGAATTCGGTGCGCGCGTTTTCGCGACTCATCCGCACCGAAGCAGCATTCCAGCAGGAGATCATCCTGCTGATCGCGGCATTGCCCGTCGGCTGGTTCGTTGCAGCGACCTGGAGCGGCTATGCGTTGTTGGTCGGCTCGATCCTGTTTCTGATCACGGTGGAAGTGCTCAATACCGGGATCGAAGCGGCCTGCGACGCGGTGAGCCGAGAGTTCAACATCGATATCCAGCTGGCGAAGGACTGCGGATCGCTCGCAGTGTTGATTTCGATTGTCATCGTTCTCGGCGTCTGGGGCTTCGCGATCGCCGAGCGCATCCTCGGTCTTCCGATCTGAAGCATGCGTCCCCATATGTCGGTTACCAAAGGAGACCGGCATGGCTGACCTGACCAACAATCATCACCTTGAAGCGCGCAGCGGCCTGCCTGACGATCTGCGTTGGCTGGTCGAAAAGTATCCACGCGAAGACTGGAGCGCCCATGACAACGTTCACGGCATGGCCTCGATGTGGCTGCAGCGCCACGACATGTTCCGAGAACTGGGCGGGGCACTGACCGGGGGCATCGCGGACTATCGCGAGGGCCGGCTTGACGCCGTTGAGTTCGCCCGCTGGTTCGCGCCGCGGCTCAACTTTTTCCTTGGCAATCTCGATGGCCACCACAATGTCGAGGACCAGCATTATTTCCCGGCCTTCGCCAACGCCGAGAAACGCTTGAAGCACGGCTTCGACATCCTCGATGCCGACCATCATCTCATCCACGAGGCGCTGGAGCGCAATGCGGAAACGGCCAATGCGTTTCTCCGCGCACTGCAGGAAAATGAAGACAAGCAGCGCTTTGCTGCCGATGCCTATGCCGATGAGAATGCGCGGCTGGTCGCGATGCTGACCAGGCATCTCGATGATGAGGAAGACCTTATCATTCCGCTCATTCTGGACCGGGGAGACCGTGCGCTCGGGGTCGGGTGACTGCTATTCGCGAGGCTCCTTCTTGGCGACATGGTGGGCGAGAAGCCATCCGGCGATGGCAACTGCCACGCCAATGCCCAGCCCGATCAGCAAGCGATGATGTCCCTTCAGCGTGTCGCCGATGATATGCTCGGCACCGAGGCCGAAAACATACCCAAGGCTGACGAACAGAGCGGCCCAGATCAGGGCTGACAGCGCGTTCAGTACAAGGAACAGCAAGATCGGGATTCGCGACAGCCCGGCGGCGATACCTCCGGCCATCCGCATACCGTAGATGTAGCGGTTTGCCAGCACGAACAGATTGGGGTGGGCCTGAACCATTCTGTAGGCGTGGCTGAAACCAGGCCGTCGCCTGAGCAGGCGCACCCATTTGTGACCCGAAAAGTTGCGGCCAAGAACAAAGAAGAGCGTGTCTCCCAAAAAGGCGCCGGCGCATGCGGCGGCAAAAGCCTGCCATGGCGCAAACAGCTGCTGGTGGGCGAAAAAACCGCCGAGGATCGCCACGCTTTCGCCCTCGGCCATGCAGCCGATAAAGACTGCGAGCAGCCCGAAGCGTTCGACGAATTGGTGAAGGGTTTCGATCATCGAGAAGGCGACTGGGCCGCGGAGGCGTCGGCGATGCGCTGGACCTGGGCAGTCAGCTCCTGCACCTGCTCGCGCAGCAAGATGATTTCCTGGAACCGGATTTCGTCAAGCTTCTCATGCAGCGCCATGATCTCGATCTCGGCCTTGAGGTTGACGGCGTAGTCATGCGCGGCATCGAGGCGGTCGCGTTCGGCCTGGCGGTTCTGCGACATCATGATGATGGGCGCTTGAATGGCCGCCAGCATAGACAGCACCAAATTGAGGAAGATGAAGGGGTAGGGGTCGAAGGACTCTTGCCCCAATAGCCAAGCGTTGAGCAGCGCCCACGCCACCAGGAAGCCGAGGAAAGAAAGGATGAAACTCCACGAGCCGCCAACGCGCGCCAGGCCATCGGCGAGCCGGTCGCCGCGGCTCTCGCAATGGGCAATGCTGTCGTTGACGTTGCGGGAAACCGGCTTGCGGTCGATCGCGCTCTGAAGGACCTTGTGTTCGAGCTCGCTCAGATGTTCCGGTGCGCGCTTCAGCCATCGCCCCGCCAGTTCCGCCACGCTCTTGTTCATTGCAAACCTCCCGTCGCAATCGGCTGCTTGGCAGCCACGAATCCTTATATGAAGATAATGGCCGATGTCGCCAAAATGCGCCTGCGAGGGAATGGATAGATGGACTTCGCCAAGATCTGGACTCGAGCCGCCGGACGCAAAGGCGGCGAGGCGGTACTCAAGTCTCTGCTAGGGCCTGCGCCCGACAACGCTGCGCTATCAAAGGTTTCGGACGACCGAATCCTTTCCACCATGGCTGAGCGCGTTTTTGCTGCAGGCTTCGTCTGGCGCGTCATCGAGCAGAAATGGCCGGGCTTTGAGGAAGCGTTTCTCAGTTTCGAGCCGAAGCGGCTTTTGTTCCAGCCTGACGACTTCTGGCACGACCTCGCCTCGGACAAACGCATCGTTCGCAATCCGCAAAAGATCAGGTCGGTGCGTGACAATGCTGCCTTTGTCGACCAAGTGTCGAAGGAGCATGGCAGCTTCGGAAAATTCCTCGCTGCCTGGCCTGCCGACGATCAGGTCGGACTCACGGCCTATCTTGGCAAGCACGGAAGCCGGCTTGGCGGCAATACCGGCCAGTATCTGCTGCGTTGGCTCGGCTGGGATACCTTCATCATGTCGCAGGACATGATCCTCGCGTTGCGCGATGCCGGACTCGATATCGGCGAAGCTGCCACTTCCAAAAGGGATCTCGCCAAGGTGCAGGCCCAGATCAATGAGTGGGCGACGGCGACCAAGCTGCCGCGCGCGCATATCTCGCGCATCCTGTCGATGTCGATCGGCGTTAATCACCCGGCCGACGAACTGCGCTCCTACATGGGCGAATGATGGTCCAATCGAACGGCATTGCCCGACGCAAACACGCAGGCTAAATCGCTGACATGACGAAAAAATCCACTCCCGACGTCCTCCGCATCGCAGTCGCCCAGCTCAACCCGACTGTCGGCGATATCCCGGGCAATCTCGCCAAGGCGCGCGAGGCGCGGGCGGATGCTGCGCGACAAGGTGCCGATCTGGTACTGTTCACCGAACTCTTCCTGGCCGGATATCCGCCGGAGGATCTGGTGCTCAAGCCGGCCTTCCTTGCCGCATGCGAGCGCGCTGCAGACGAGTTGGCCAAGGACACGGCCGACAATGGTCCCGGTGTCATCATCGGCGTGCCGCTCAAGCGCAAGAGCGGGGTGCACAACGCGGTCATAGTTGCCAATGGCGGCAAGGTGATTGCAGAGCGTTTCAAGGTCGACCTGCCCAACTATGGCGAGTTCGATGAAAAGCGCGTCTTCCAGGCCGGGCCCGATATGCCCGGACCGGTCAATTTCCGCGGCGTGCGCCTCGGCATTCCGATCTGCGAGGACATCTGGGGCGAACTCGGCGTGTGCGAGACGCTGGCGGAAAGCGGCGCAGAGATCCTGCTTGTGCCCAACGGCTCGCCTTATTACCGGGCCAAGATGGATGTCCGCCATCAGGTGGCTATCCGCCAGGTCATCGAAAGCGGCCTGCCGCTGCTTTATGCCAACCAGTTGGGCGGCCAGGACGAACTGGTCTTCGACGGTGCTTCGTTTGCGATCAATGCCGACCATTCGCTGGCTTTCCAGATGAGCCAGTTCGAAGAGACGGTGGCCATGACCATGTGGCGGCGTACCAGCGAAGGCTGGACCTGCGCCGAAGGCCCGATGTCGAAGATCCCTGATCGGGAAGAAGCCGACTACCGCGCCTGCATGCTGGGCCTGCGTGATTACGTCAACAAGAATGGTTTCAAGAACGTAGTGCTCGGCTTGTCGGGCGGCATCGATTCGGCGATTTGTGCTGCCCTTGCAGTCGACGCGCTCGGCGAAGAGCGGCTCAGGGCAATCATGATGCCCTATCGCTATACCTCGGGAGATTCGCTCAAGGACGCGGAAGATTGCGCCCGTGCACTCGGCTGCCGCTATGACATCGTGCCGATCCATGAACCGGTCGACGGCTTCTCGCATGCCCTGACGCAGCTCTTCGAGGGCACCAAGGAGGGCATCACCGAGGAAAATCTGCAGTCACGCGCTCGTGGCACGATCCTGATGGCTGTTTCCAACAAGTTCGGATCGATGGTCGTGACCACCGGCAACAAGAGCGAGATGTCTGTTGGTTATGCCACGCTTTATGGCGACATGAATGGCGGCTTCAATCCGATCAAGGACCTCTACAAGATGCAGGTTTATGCGCTGTCGCGCTGGCGCAATACCCATGTGCCGCCGGGCGCGCTCGGACCTTCGGGCGAGGTGATTCCGCAAAACATCATCGACAAGGCACCGTCGGCGGAACTCAGGCCGAACCAGACCGACCAGGATTCGCTGCCGCCCTATCCGGTGCTCGACGATATCCTGGAATGCCTGGTCGAAAACGAGATGGGCGTCGACGAGATCGTGGCGCGCGGCCATGACCGTGAAACCGTACACCGCATCGAGCACCTGCTTTACATCGCCGAATACAAGCGGCGGCAGGCAGCACCGGGCGTGAAGATCACCAAGAAGAACTTTGGTCGTGACCGCCGCTACCCGATTACAAACAGATTCAGGGATCGCGGATAAGTATCTGACTCTGAATAGATATCTTGCGGTGAACTCTGCCGGAAGGAATGGCTTATGACTGCGGTCGAGATCAGCTTTGACCTCACACGTATTGATTTCGGCAAAACGTCGGACGTCATCAAGGCGAGTTATTGGGGCGCGCAGCGAAGCGACGACCTCAATCGCCGCGCCCTTGAAAATTCGCTCTGCGTTGCGGCATATCTCGATGGACAACAGGTAGGTTTCGCGCGGGTCGTCACCGACTATGCCTGCTTTGCCTATGTGTGCGACGTCATCGTCTGGCCCGAACATCGCGGGCTGGGCATCGGCAAAAAACTGGTGCAGGCACTGCTCGACCACCCGGATCTGGCAAGCGTGACGGGCTGGAGCCTGCGCACCAGCGACGCGCACACGCTCTACAACAAGTTCGGTTTCAAGGTTTCCAACGACGGCATGTACATGCGCCTGGCGCGGCAGCCGACCGTGCAAGAATAGACTGAACGCGTGTCTTACATAGCTTTCGTCAAGGACAATCCACGCTGGCTGGCCGGCGGGTTCTTGCTCACCTTCTTTTCGACCTTTGGCATGACGTCGTTCATCGCGCTGTCGGCCGGCGACATCCGCCGCGATTATGGGCTGTCGCATGGCGAGTTCGGCACGCTGTACATGTTTGCAACACTTGCCAGCGCGCTGAGCCTGCCGCGGCTCGGCCAGATCGTCGACCGCTACAGCGTGCAGAAGGTAGTGCTGTTCGTCGTGCCGATGCTGGCCTTGGCGAGCGTGTCGATGGCACTGTCGCAGCATCTCGTCCTGCTGTTTGTGACCATCTATCTCCTGCGCCTGTTTGGCCAGGGCATGATGGTGCATTCAGCCTACACCGCGACCTCGCGCTGGTTTTCGGCGCAAAGGGGGCGGGCGCTTTCAACCGTCATTCTTGGCCACAACGCCGGCGACGCCATCATCCCGATGGGCTTCGTGCTGATCGCCGCTGCGGTTGGCTGGCGCAATGGCTGGCTGCTGGCGGCGGCGACGCTGGCGTTGATCGCCGTGCCGGCCATCGCGCTGCTGGTGGCCACCGACCGAAAGCCGCGCTCGTCGGATCCTGTGGCGCGCCGGATCGATGCGCGCGACTGGACGCGGGGCGAGGTGGTGCGCGATCCGATTTTCTACCTGTTGCTGCTTGGCGTCATGGCGCCGGGCCTGATCGTGACGACGCTGTTCTTCCATCAGGTCTATCTGGTGGAGTTGCGTGGCTGGTCGCTCGAAGTGTTTGCTTCGTCCTTTTTGGTGACGGCGGTGGTCAATGCCGCCTTCACGCTGGTCGTCGGCCAGCTCATCGACCGGTTTTCCGGCGTATCGCTGCTGCCTTTCGTATTGTTACCCTTGGGTTTCGCCTGCTTGTTGCTAGGCCTCGTCGAAGCCCAGTGGAGCGCCTTCGGCTTCATGGCATTGCTCGGCGTTTCGAACGGTTTGTCCACAACGCTGTTCGGGGTGGTCTGGCCCGAAGTCTATGGCCTCAAACACCTTGGTTCGATCAGGGCACTCATCGTCGCCGCCGGGGTCTTTGCCTCGGCAATCGGGCCGGGGCTGACAGGGTTCCTGATCGACGGCGGTGTCAGTTATCCCGGACAGATCGTGGCCATGGGTATCTACTGCTTTGCAGTTTCCTCCGTCATGTTATTGGTTTCGCGCCGAGTGCGTGCGAGGAGCCAGGTCTCGGCAGTGCCTGTCCAGGCCTGACCAGAACCAGCTACTTTCCGGAGATACCTTCGACGGTGTCGCGGCGGTCATAGACGTGGTCGACGAGGCCCCATTCCTTGGCCTCCTCGGCGGTGAAGAAGAAATCGCGGTCGAGTACGCGCGTCACTTCCTCTTCCGTCCGCCCGCAATGCTCGGCGTAGAGCCTGGTCATGCGCCGCTTCAGCTTGAGGATGTCCTCGGCATGGCGCTGTATGTCGGAAGCTTGGCCGCGAAACCCGCCGCTCGGCTGGTGCAGGATCACGCTCGCATTGGGCAGTGCGATGCGCCGGCCAGGTTCGCCGGCCATGAGCAGGAACGAGCCCATCGAACCGGCAGTGCCCATGCACAAGGTGGAAACCGGGCAGCGGATGAATTGCATCGTATCGTAAATGGCAAAGCCGCTGGTCACCACGCCGCCGGGCGAGTTGATGTAAAACGAGATTTCGCGGGTTGGGTTTTCGGATTCGAGAAACAGCAATTGAGCGCAGATGAGCGAGGCAGAATTGTCATCGACCTCGCCGTTGAGGAAGACGATGCGCTCGCGCAGGAGCCGGGAAAAGATGTCGAAGGAGCGTTCGCCGCGCGGCGACTGCTCCACCACCATAGGGACGAGTTGCATCGTGTCGCGCATGCGCGAGTTCCTTTCCATCATTGATCTGTTTTAGGTCTAGGCGGCGCGGCACATCAGCGGCGGGCTGTTCGAGTTTGCCGGAGCCACCACGGTCCGCTCCGCACTATGGGTAAGGCGGAATGAGGTGCCGCCATCGCCATTCGGGCACAGATCGAACGTAACGAAGCTTTCAAGTTCGGTCGTTGCCGCATCGCTCCAGGCGTAACGTACGCGCGAATAAGGCAATGCCTCGACAATTCGATAGGCCGGCCCGTCATTGTTAAACCCGCCACCTTGATGTGCCGGCACATCCAGCCATGTTGCGACCAGCTCCGGCACGGTCAGCGCTCGCCAGACTTTTTCCGGGGCGGCCTCCAGTTCGCATTCGACGACGACGTCTTCGTCGTTGTTGTTCTGCGGCTGAGCGTCCGTCATTGGTCCATCTCCTTGAGCAGCGTCTTCAGTCTCTCGACGCGCTCCGGCCAGAAAGCACGGTAGCGGGTCAGCCAGTCGAACAGCGGGCGCAATCCGTCCGGGTTGACGGAGTAGTTCACATGTCTGCCGGCGCGAACCTCATTGACCAGGCCCGCACCGCGTAGCACCGCGATATGCTGCGAGACGGCTGGCTGGGAAATCTCCAGACCTTCCCGCAACTCGGTGGCATTTCTGGCGCCGGCAATCAGCCGGTCCAGCACTGCCCGGCGCGTCGGGTCCGATAGGGCACGGAATACGTCGGATTCGTTCATGACCAAGAGATAAGCATGGACTTATCTGTTGCGCAAGCGGTTCGTTTCGCACGTCGTTTCTGGCACAACAGGCTTCGGACCAGAGCGGGGGTTGGCTAAGCAAAAATGCTCAGTTATAAGCAAACTCTTCGCGGCCACTAGCAGGGAGGTCTGAATGCCAGAATATGACATGTCCTCCCGACGTTCGAACCGGGGTCACTGACCCGTCGAACAGCTTCCGGCGTTCTATATTTCTGACGCCCCCGTATCGCGACTTCCTGATTCAGCAAGAATTATTCGTCGCGCCTTTGAACATTTTTCTTTGAGGACGGCGTCGGTTCCGGCGCCTCATGGCATCATGGCTCGTTTTCGTATCGATCTGCGCGGCGGTGCTTTTCGCAGCGTTTTAGGCTTCACTTTCAAACACTGGCGGCGCCAACCGATGCGGCTCGTCTTGATTTCGGCGACCGTGCTCATCTCGACGATGGCCGACGTTCTGACTCCGCTCTATGCGGGTCGGCTGATCGACTCGGTGGCAAGCGGCGCGGCGACTGACGCGGTAGCATGGAACGCCGCCCTGTCGGCGTTCTTCACGCTGCTGGCGCTGGCGACAGGTTCGCTGGTGTTCCGTCACATCACCTTCATCGGCATCATCGACCTGACGTTGAAGATGATGTCCGACATTGCCCAGGACGCGTTTCATCGTGTCCAGCGCTTTTCGACCGACTGGCACGCCAACAGCTTCGCCGGCTCGACTGTGCGCAAGGTGACACGCGGCATGTGGGCGCTCGACCTGCTCAACGACACGCTTTTAGTGGCGTTGCTGCCATCGTTCGTGATGCTGGTAGGATCGACCATTCTGCTCGGCTGGCACTGGCCGATGATGGGCCTGATCATAGCCGCTGGCTCGATCATCTTCATCGCCCAGACCGTGATGATGTCGCTTGGCTATGTCGCGCCGGCCGCAAGCCTCGCCAACCGATGGGATACGCGGCTTGGCGGTTCCTTGGCCGACGCCGTCAGCTGCAACTCGGTGGTCAAGGCCTTTGGCGCCGAGGAGCGCGAGGAAGGGCGGCTCGCCAAGGTGATCGCGAAGTGGCGTCACCGTACGGCGCGCACCTGGAGGCGTGGAACGATCAACGGCACGTCGCAGAACGTCACGCTGGTCCTGCTGCGTGCGGCGATCATCGGCTTTGCGCTGATGCTGTGGTCCAACGGGCAGGCAACTGCCGGCGACATTGCCTTCGTCCTGACCTCGTTCTTCCTGCTGCAAGGCTATCTGCGCGACGTTGGCATGCACATCCGCAACCTGCAGCGCTCGGTCAACGACATGGAGGAACTGGTCGACATACAGGGCCAGCCGCTCGGCGTCGCCGATCGTCCCGGTGCCATGCCGATCCAGATTCGCGACGGCGGTATCGAGTTCGATCATGTGACGTTCCACTATGGCACGCACGCGCTGCCGCTCTACAGGGACTTTTCGGTGTCGATCAAGCCGGGCGAGCGTGTCGGCCTTGTCGGACACTCCGGTTCGGGCAAGACGACATTCGTCAAGCTGGTCCAGCGGCTTTACGATGTCGGCGACGGTCGGATCACGATCGACGGGCAGGATATCGCCCAGGCCACGCAATCCTCATTGCGTTCGCAGATCGCGATCGTCCAGCAGGAGCCGATCCTGTTCCACCGCTCGCTGGCGGAGAACATCGCCTATGCCCGGCCGGGTGCGACGCAGGCCGAGATCGAGCACGCGGCAAAGCTCGCCAGCGCGCATGATTTCATCCAGCGCTTGCCCAAGGGCTATGGCACGCTGGTTGGCGAACGCGGTGTCAAGCTTTCGGGCGGCGAACGCCAGCGCGTGGCGCTCGCCCGCGCGTTCCTGGCCGATGCTCCGATCCTGATTCTCGACGAGGCGACATCCAGCCTTGATTCGGAATCGGAGGTGCTGATCCAGGAGGCGATGGAGCGGCTGATGGTCGGTCGCACGACGCTGATCATCGCGCACCGGCTGTCGACCGTGCGTTCCCTTGACCGGTTGCTGGTCTTCGATCGTGGCGAAATCGTCGAAGAGGGCCGCCACGAGGCTCTGGTCCGGCGCGACGGCGGAATCTATCGCCGCCTGTTCGAGCGCCAGGCGTTGGAACTCACCAAAGGGCTTGTCTGAGCCTTGTCCCAACCATTGAAATGGGCCGCGAGTGATCGCGGCCCATTTGTCATTTCGAGGGGCCGGGGAGTCTATCGGCCGGCTTCCAATAGGGTCAGGCATGCTCTATTTCTGGAAACCCGGTGCGGGGGCACCGCCTTGTCAACACAAAAGCCTTCGGCTACGCCCCGATCATGACAGTTACAGTTCGCTTCGCCCCTTCGCCCACCGGCCGCATCCATATCGGCAATGCGCGCACGGCCCTGTTCAATTGGCTGTTCGCCCTCAAGCACAAGGGGCGGTTCGTCCAACGTTTCGACGATACCGATGTCGAGCGGTCGCGCCAGGAATTCGCCGACTCTATCCTCTACGACCTGCACTGGCTCGGCATCTTCCCCGACCAGACCGAGTACCAGTCGCGCCGCTTTGCCAGTTATGACGCTGCCGTCGACAGGCTGAAGGCCGCAGGCGTGCTTTACGCGTGCTACGAGACGCCTGAGGAGCTCGACCTGCGCCGCAAGGTGCGCCGCACGCGCGGCCTGCCGCCGGTCTATGGCCGCGAGGCACTGAAACTGACCGATGCCGAACGCGCTGCCTATGAGCAGGACGGGCGCAAGCCGCATTGGCGTTTCCTGCTACCTAACTTCAAATCCGATCCATTCGAAACCGAGCGTACCGAGGTTCATTGGAACGACCTGGTTCGCGGCGAAGAGACGGTGGATCTGGCGTCGCTTTCCGACCCGGTCCTGGTGCGCGCCGACGGCACCTATCTCTACACGCTGCCCTCGGTAGTGGATGACATCGAGATGCAGATCAGTCATGTCATTCGTGGCGACGACCATGTCACCAATACCGGCGTGCAGATCGCGCTTTTCCGCGCGCTCGGAGCCGAGCCGCCGGTGTTCGGCCACCACAATTTGCTGACGACCGCTTCCGGCGAGGGCCTCTCGAAGCGCACCGGGGCCTTGTCGATCGAAAGCCTGCGTGAAAGCGGCATTGAGCCGATGTCGGTTGCCTCACTTGCGGTCCTTGTCGGCACGTCGGAGAATGTGACGGCGGTGCCGAACCTTCACGAACTCGCCGAAAAGTTCGATCCCGCGGCGACCTCCAAGTCGGCCTCCAAATTCGATCCTGATGAACTCGTCGTTCTCAACCGCTCTCTGTTGCATCACATGTCGTTTGCCGAAGTGCGTGACAGGCTGCTTTTGCTGGGCGTCAGTGGCGAGCATGCCGAGGCGTTCTGGATGGCAGTGCGCGGCAATCTCGATAGGCTGTCGGACGCCGCGTCTTGGTGGCGCATCTTGCGCGAGGGACCGCAGCCGGTTGCCGAACTCGCCGAAGAGGATCGCGAATTCGTTGGTCAGGCGATGGACCTTTTGCCGGAAGAGCCATGGGACGCCAATGTCTGGAAGGACTGGACAGCCAAGGTGAAGAAGGCGACGGGCCGCAAGGGCAAGGGGCTGTTCATGCCGCTGAGGCTTGCGCTTACCGGACTGGAGTCGGGCCCGGAACTCGCAGACCTGTTGCCGCTTGTGGGTCGGGAAGGAACGTTGGCCCGACGGCCCTGACCTTGCGATCGGGGTCGGGTGCCGGTCGAGGCGCGGCGGCCGCAGGGAATTCTTTCGCCGGCTTCGCCTGTGGGGCGCTCGGGATCGGGCGTCCTTCACCGGCGATTACGGAAAAATTCCTGTCCTGGCTGACATTGCAGCCGCATGCCGGCACACGTGGCAGATCGACCCGCTTGTAGCGGTAGGCCGTGGGCAGGTTTCCGTAGGGCTGGCCGGAGCGGGCGGAGACCATGCTTTCCTGCGGCTGCCCCTCGTTGAGGTGATAAAAAAGCTCGATCCCGGTTCCGGGGCAGCTTGCTTCGCAGTTCTTCTCATCGCGCTGGAAGTCAGACAGCGCTGCTGCGTTCGACATCGGGAAAAAGTAGCCATCGCAGGTTCGCACGCAGAGTGTGCGGTATTCGCCAGTGCCTTGTTCCTGGCTGCGGCTGATCACGATGTGCTGCGGGTAGCTCTCGGTGGGGCTGAGGCTTTGCGCACTCCCGCCACGGATGATCGTAACACTTGGCTGATCGTCGAGCGGTGCCGCGTCGGTGGCTTCCTGCTCGTCGTCTTGATCGTTGCAACCAGCCAACTGCATCGCATCAAGAATACGGATGCGTTCGCGCCGCGTGCTTTCGTTTGACTGCGTCGGCTTTCGATCAAGTCTGCCGAGATTGTCCTCCATCTCGGCGATCTTGGCGTTGAGTGCGGCGCATTGGGCGATCATGTCGCCGGAAATGGCGCGACCACAGCCGATATCGGAAGCTCTGATGCGGGCCAGATCGATCTGGTCTTGTTGGGTATCAGCGGCAGCCGCGAACTCGTCCGACTGTTCGAAGCTGCCGGAAGGCAAGGGCAGGCGGGCGAGTGCCGCTTCCAGCTGGAGACATTGCGGCGAGGCGGCGAGTGAGGTGTCGCTCGTCAAAATGGCCAAGGCGGCCGCAGCCAGCCAAGCTGAGCCTGCCCGCCTCACCGTGCTATTGCCGCGCCTGAACATGCCTCTCCCCGGTAAGGGTAGACTCAACCCTAGCGTCGCCGAGGTTAACCGTTTCCTTGAAAGCGGCTAACCTCGATTTGGAGATCAGGCTGTCGCATGCGCTCGCTGTGACGCCTCGACAACGGCCAATGCCGTCATGTTGACGATGCCGCGGGAAGTGACGGACGGCGTCAGGATATGAGCCGGCTGGGCGGTGCCAAGCAGGATCGGGCCGACATGCAGCGCATCCATCATCGTCTTGACCGTGGTCAGCGCGATGTTGGCGGCGTCGAGGTTGGGGAAGACCAAAAGATTGGCCTCACCTTTCAACGTCGAATACGGGTAGACGCGCTGACGCAGCACTTCCGAGAGGGCGGAATCGCCGTGCATCTCGCCGTCGCTGGCGAGTTCGGGCGCAATGCGTTTCAGGATGGCCGCCGCCGCCCGCATTTTTTGGGCGCTGGCGGAATCGCGTGATCCGAAGTTCGAGTGCGACAGCAGTGCTGCCTTGGGCTCGATGCCGAAGCGGCGGATTTCATCGGCCGCCAGCATGGTCATCTCGGCGATCTCCTCGGACGTCGGGTCGACGGTCACATAGGTGTCGGTGAAGAACAAAACGCCGCGCTGCGTGATCAACATCGACAGTGCGGACAAGTCTCGATCCTTGACACCATCGCGGGCACCGACGATCAGCGTGACGTTGCGGAGGTGGCGCTCGAAACGGCCCTCCAGCCCGCAGATCATGGCGTCCGCGTCGCCACGCTTGAGGGCGATCGCAGCGATCACCGTGTTGTTGGTGCGCACCATCGTTCGCGCTGCTTCAGGCGTGATGCCCTGGCGGCCGCCGAGGTCGATCAGGTGGTCGACATAATGGCGATAACGCGGATCGTCCTCCGGGTTGATGACCTCGAAGTCCGTGCCGGGACGGATACGCAGGCCGTAGCGCTTGAGCCGCACCTCGATGACGTGCGGGCGCCCGATCAGGATCGGCTTGGCCAAACCTTCCTCCAGCACCACCTGGGCTGCGCGCAGCACGCGCTCGTCCTCGCCGTCCGCGTAGATGACGCGTTTGGACGTTGCCTGCTTGGCATTGGAGAAGATCGGCTTCATCACCAGTCCGGAGCGGAAGACGAAGCGGCTGAGCTTGTCGATATAGGCGGTGAAGTCGGTGATCGGGCGGGTCGCCACGCCGGATTCGCAGGCAGCCTTCGCTACCGCCGGCGCGATCCGAAGGATCAGCCTGGGATCGAACGGCGACGGGATCAGGAAATCGGGACCGAATGTCGGCGTTTCCCCGGAATAGGCGCGCGCGGCGACATCTGACGGCTCCTCACGCGCCAGTGCCGCAATCGCGCGCACGGCGGCCATCTTCATCTCTTCGTTGATGGCCCGCGCACCGCAATCGAGCGCCCCACGGAAGATATAGGGGAAACATAGCACGTTGTTGACCTGGTTCGGGAAGTCCGAACGTCCGGTGCAGATCATCGCGTCGGGTCGGGCGGCGCGCGCTTCTTCCGGCATGATCTCGGGCTTTGGATTGGCCAGCGCCAAGATCAGCGGCTTCTCCGCCATCTGGCTGAGCAGTTCAGGCTTCAGCACGCCTGCGGCGGACAGGCCAAGGAATACGTCGGCGCCGCCGATGACATCGGCAAGCACGCGGGCATTGGTGTCCTTGACGTAAGGATCCTTCCAGCGGTCCATTTCTTCGACGCGGCCCTTGTGGGCGACGCCAAAGCGGTCGGTGACCCAGATGTTTTCGACCTTTGCCCCGAGCGATACCAAAAGGTTGAGGCAGGCGAGGGCCGCAGCGCCGGCGCCCGACGTGACGATCTTGATGTCCTGGATGTTCTTGCCGGCGAGTTCCAGACCGTTGAGCACTGCGGCTGCGACAATGATCGCCGTTCCGTGCTGGTCGTCGTGGAAGACCGGGATGCGCATCTTTGCCTTGAGCTGCTCTTCGACGTCGAAGCACTCGGGCGCCTTGATGTCTTCGAGATTGATGCCGCCAAAGGTCGGCTCCAGTGCCGCGATGGTGTTTACCATCTGGTCTATCTGGGGCGCGTCGATCTCGATGTCGAAGACGTCGATGCCGGCGAACTTCTTGAACAGGACGGCCTTGCCCTCCATCACCGGCTTGGACGCCAGCGGGCCGATATTGCCAAGCCCCAGCACGGCGGTGCCGTTGGAGATCACTGCCACGAGATTGGCGCGGCCAGTGTAGTCGGCTGCTGCTTCCGGATCGTCCTTGATGGCGAGGCAGGGAGCGGCCACGCCAGGCGAATAGGCCAGCGCCAGATCGCGCTGGTTGCCTAGCGGCTTGGTCGCCTGGATCTCCAGCTTGCCGGGAATGGGGTGCTTGTGGAAAAAGAGCGCGGCCTGGTCGAGATCGGAGAGCGCTTCCTTCTTCTTGTTGTCCCCGGTCATTTTTCGCTCCTTACAGATTCCGCTTCAAAGGCCGTTATTAGCACGACCATGGCAATTTTCGAGGTGTCAACGGCCAGATGGCCGTTGAATCACTTTCAAGCGACGGAATGACAATCATTCCAGCCGCTTGTCGTAATTTACTGAGATGTCGATTCAGCTTTTGAGGTGCTCAGAACGAGCTGACATACAGTCCGCCGTCGACCGGGATGTTCTGGCCGGTCATGTACCCGGCATGGACCGAGCACAAGAAGGCGCAGATCTGGCCGAACTCCTCCGGGGTGCCGAGTCGGCCAGCGGGAATCTCAGCACTCAGCCTGGCGCGTCTTGCTGCTCCTTGGGCAGGATCCTCGATGCTGCCTGGTTCATGCGGCCCGCGCAGGCGATCGGTGTCGAGCTTGCCCGGCAACATGTTGTTGATGGTCACGTTACGGTCCGCGACCGTTCGCGCCACACCCGCCAGGAAGGCGGTGAGGCCAGCGCGCGCGCCCGACGACAGGTCGAGGCCGGGGATCGGTGTGTAGACCGACAGCGAGGTGATATTGACGATGCGCCCGAAACCGCGCTCGGCCATGCCGTCAATCACCGCTTTGATCAGCTCGATCGGCGTGACCATGTTGTTGGTTACGCCTTCAAGGATTTTGGCGCGATCGAGTTCGCGGAAATCGCGGTAGGGCGGACCGCCATTGTTGTTGACCAGGATATCGGGAGACGGGCAGGCGGCAAGCAGCGCCTTTTGCACCTTGGGATCGGACACGTCGCCCGCGATTTCCGTCACCTGTACGCCGAATCGCTGGCGGATTTCGGTTGCCGTGCGACTGAGCGCGCCGACGTCGCGGCCATTGAGGAAAAGCTCGCAGCCCGCTTCGGCGAGTGCGACAGCACAGCCCTTGCCAAGGCCACGGCTCGACGCGCACACGATTGCCTTCTTGCCCCGGATGCCGAGATCCATGATGTCCGTCTCCTGTCGGTGATGGCCCACCCTATGTCCAAGGTGCGCCAGTCGCAACCGTCATACGCCTGTTGCATGAATCTGGGCATAGCCACGGCGACAGCAACGGGTGAAATGCCATGTCCGGCACCAGCACACGCACATTCCGAACGCTTTTCATCTCCGATGTCCATCTCGGCTCGAAGGCGGCCAAGGCCGAGTATCTGATCGACTTTCTGCGTCATCACGAGGCTGAAAGCATCTATCTGGTCGGCGACATCGTCGATGGCTGGCGTCTGCGCCGCGCATGGCACTGGCCGCAGACGCACAATGACGTCGTGCAGAAGCTGCTGCGCCAGGCCCGCAAGGGCACCACTATCACCTACATCGCCGGCAATCACGACGAGTTTGCCCGCATGTTCCAGGGGGTGCATTTCGGTGGCATCGTCGTTGCCGACCGCGCCATCCACGAGGCCGCCGATGGCAAGCGCTTCCTGGTAATTCATGGCGATCAGTTCGACGCTGTGGTGCAGAACGCGCGCTGGCTCGCCTATCTCGGCGATTTTGCCTACGACGCGGCCATGGCCCTCAACCGCCTGGTGGCGCGCTTCCGCCGCACCTTTGGCATGCCCTACTGGTCGTTCTCGTCCTGGGCAAAGGTCAAGGTCAAGAAGGCGGTCAACTTCATCGGCGCATTCCAGGACGTGCTGACCGACGAGGCCCGGCGCTCGGAGGTCGACGGTGTCATTTGCGGCCATATCCACCACCCTGCGATCGAAAACTTCGGCGGCATCGACTACATCAACACCGGCGATTGGGTCGAAAACTGCACAGCGGTGGCCGAAAATTTCGATGGTACCTTGGTCATCCTGCGCTGGCCCCACGTGCTGGCCGGAAAGCTCGTCAACGAATCCTTCGTTCCCATGGTCGTTGACCAACGTGTCGACAAGGCCGCCTGAGCGGACAGCAGTCATGTGCGATTCGACTTGTTTCTCCGGCCGGCGGCGGGATCGTCCAGGCCATGCCGAAACCGGTCTTCAGAGCGCAGCCCAGGCAGTGCAGAAGCGGGCGCAACGTCTAGGCGCGCAGGAACGCCCCGCGCATGTGACGGTACTTGGCCGACAAAGTATCGGGCGTGTGGTCCAACCTTTGGTCCCTTGGAGAGGCCCGGCGGCTTTCGTGTGGTGAACACCCATGATAATGGGTCAGACAAATCGGTGAGACTTGTTTGGTTCGGGTCGCGCCCGGACCCGCAGATCTGCCATGAAGCTTCCGCCACTCACGCCACAACAGCAGATCAAGCCGCAGCGCTTCGAACTGCGCATCTCTTTGCTGTTCGCGGCACTTTTCGTGCCGATGGGCGTGCATCTGCCGTACTTCCCGCTCTGGCTCGAGGCCAAGGGGTTCGACCCTGAGCAGATCGCCATCGTTTTGTCGGCGCCGATGTTTCTGCGGGTCATCACCACGCCGCTGATCACCGCCATGGCCGACCGTGCCAAGGACCGTGCCAACGTCTTCATCTTCCTTGCAGCGTCGGCTTTGCTGCTGTCGCTCGGCTATTTCCTGGAGCCGACCTATCTCGTCGTGCTTGCCGTTTCGCTTACGCTTGCCGTGGTGTGGACACCGCATTCACCGATCGCCGATTCGCTGGCGCTCTCGGGCGTCCGCCGCTTTGGCTCGGACTATGCCGCGATGCGCATCTGGGGCTCGATCGCCTTTCTGGCTGGCAGCCTGGGGGCAGGGTTCATCCTTTCGCTGACGGGGGCCGATGCGGTACCGGCAATCATTTCGGTCGGGCTGCTCGGCTGTTTCCTGGTGTCGTTCATCGCGCCTCGTCTTGGCCGGCCCCGGCTTGCCTCGCCGCTGTCCGCTACCGACATGCAGCAGGCCGCACCCAAGCTGTTCAACCGCTATTTCCTGCTGATGGCCGGCGGCACCGGCGTCATCATCGGCAGCCACGGCTTTCTCTACGGTTTCGTGTCGATCTACTGGAAATCGCTCGGCATCAACGAAACGGTCGTTGGTCTTTTGTGGAGCTGGGGCGTGGTGACCGAGATCGTCATGTTCATGTTCTTCACGCGCCTGTTCGGCTCCAAATCCACGGAGTCGGTGCTCGTTCTGGCCGGCGTAGGTGCGATTGTGCGCTGGGTCGCCTATCCTTTGATCTGGCCGCTGGGGCTCGGCGTCGCAGGCTTTTTTGCCGTGCAGAGCCTTCATGCTGTGTCGACGGCACTGGTGCTGATCGGCGTCCAGAAGCTGATTGCCGAGTCGGTGCCAGAAGAGCGCACCGGCGCGGCACAAGGCATCGCCTATTTCGCCAATGGCATGTCGATGGCGATCGTGACGCTGCTCTCGGGGCCGCTATATCAGGGCTTTGGCGTGAACGGCTTCTACTTCATGGCTGTGGTCGCTGCTGGCGCCATCGTGCTTGTGGTGCTGGCTTCGCGCTCAGCCCCAAAGTTCGGGCAGGGGCGGCGACACCATTGAACCCTCGTAGATAAGCCCGGGCGCACGGTCGCGTGCCAGAAGCAGTGGGCCGTCGAGGTCGACGAAGTCGGCATCCTGGGCAAGCAGCACCGCCGGCGCCATGGCGAGCGACGTGCCGACCATGCAGCCGACCATCACCTGGAAGCCAAGGGCGCGGGCCTGGTCGCGCAGTTCGAGCGCGGCCGTCAGCCCGCCTGACTTGTCGAGCTTGATGTTGACCGCGTCGTAGACACCTTTGAGCTTGCCGAGATCGGCGGCGATGTGGACGCTTTCGTCGGCGCAGATCGGCACAGGGTGCGCAATGCGGCCGAGGATCTGATCGGCGCCGGCCGGCAGTGGCTGCTCGATCAGTGCGATGCCGAGTTCGGCGGCTGCGGTCAGATTTTCGGCGATATTGTCCTCGGTCCAGCCTTCATTGGCGTCAAGGATGATGCGGCTGTTGGGCGCCGATACGGTGACCGCGCGAATGCGGGCGATGTCGTTGTCGCCACCAATCTTGACTTTGAGCAGCGGCCGCGCGGCATTGGCGCGTGCTTGCGCTGCCATCGCCTCCGGTTCGCCGAGCGAAAGCGTATAGGCGGTCTCAAGCGGGCGCGGTGCCGTTAGGCCGAGCCTAGAGGTGACATGTATGCCGCTCGTTCTGGCCTCCAGGTCCCACAAGGCGCAATCGACGGCGTTGCGGGCCGCGCCCGGCGTCATCAGGTTGAGCAGGTCGGTGCGGGAAGCGCCGTCTTCTACAGCGCGGCGCGCGGCTTCTATCTGCTCGCGCACGCTCGCCAGGGTCTCGCCATAACGCTTGTAGGGTACACATTCGCCACGTCCGACAAAGCCTGATTCGGCAATCGTGCAGGTGATGACTTCGGCTTCAGTCTTGGAACCACGCGAGATCGTGAACGTTCCGGCGATGGGAAAGCGCTCGTCTTCGACCGAAAGGACACGCGACATGAAAATCTGCTCCGTTCAACTGCTTGGCGTGGTTGCGAAAATCGACATGGCGCAGCCGACGCGTTAGGGAAGGTGCCATGTTCACCATCGGCAAACGGGAAGCAAGCGGCGGGGCCGCCGACGGTCAAGATCATCAGCCGCAGATTGCGGTGGCTGAGCGCGAAGGTGTGCTTGCTTGCGTCTTCACTGGTATCTGGACCACCCGAACTGTTGCCTTAGTCGATGCCGAAATGCGCAAGATCGAAGCGCGCAAGGGTCATGCGACTCTGGCGCTCGACCTTTCCAACATCGAGAAGATGGATACCGCCGGTGCCTGGGTCATTGACCGGCTCGTCTGCGCCAACGAGAAGAAGGGCGTCGAAGTCAGGATGGAGGGCCGCAGCGAAGTGGCCAAGATCCTCCTCGGTGCCGTTGGCGATGCGGTGCGACGCGAAGGAGATTCGGCCGGGGCAGGCGCGCCCAATATTGTCCTTCGGCTGCTCGAGGCCATGGGCCGCCGTGTTTATGAGATGCGCGACGATTTTCTCGCTTCCATGAACATCCTCGGCGCGACAATCCGAGGCGCCCAGATGAAGCTGGGGCGTGGCCATGCGGTCAACCCGGCCGCCATCTTCAACCAGATGGACCGCATGGGCGTCGGCGCCATCCCGGTGGTGGTACTGATGTCGGCGATCGTCGGTGCGATCGTTGCCCAGCAAGGCGCATATCAGCTCAGCTATTTTGGTGCCGACATCTTCGTTGTCGATCTCGTCGGCGTGCTGATCCTGCGCGAGCTTGGCGTGCTGATGACGGCGATCATGATCGCAGGCCGCTCGGGCAGCGCGATCACCGCCGAGATCGGTTCGATGAAGATGCGCGAAGAGGTGGACGCGCTTACCGTGATAGGCCTCAACCCGATCGGCGTGCTCGTCTTTCCCCGACTGGTAGCCCTGGTGATCGCATTGCCGTGCCTCACCATCATTGCAAATTTTGCGGCACTCGGCGGCGGCATGCTGGCGGCCTGGCTCTATTCAGACATTCCTCCGGCCGCCTTCATCGACCGCCTGCGCTTGGCAATTGACCTCAGTACGATCTCCGCTGGTCTGATCAAGGCGCCGTTCATGGCGCTGATCATCGGTACGATCGCCTCGGTAGAAGGCCTGAAAGTCGGTGGCAGCGCTGAATCGCTTGGCCGCCACGTTACCGCGTCTGTGGTCAAGGCCATCTTCGTCGTCATCATCCTCGATGGCCTGTTTGCCATGTTCTACGCAGCGATCAATTTCTGACATGGCAAACAGCACAACGATGATTCAGGCGGAGAGCCAAAGACAGGACCCCATGGGCGAGGTGGTGCTGTCGGTGCGCGACCTGACTGTCGCCTTCGAGGACAAGGTTATCCTCGACAAGCTCGCTCTCGATGTCAGGCGTGGCGAAATCCTCGGTTTCGTCGGTGCGTCAGGCTCGGGCAAATCGGTACTGCTGCGCACGATCCTCGGCCTGATCCGCAAGCGCTCCGGCACGATTAAGCTGTTCGGATTCGATCTTGAGCGCGCAAGCGAAGAAGAGCGGCTCAAGATCGACATGCGCCTAGGCATGCTGTTCCAGCACGGGGCGCTGTTTTCGGCCCTGACGGTGCTGGAGAACGTCCAGGTGCCGATGCGCGAATATCTCGATTTGCCCAGGAAACTCATGGACGAGCTTGCCATGCTCAAGATCGAGTTGGTGGGCTTGCCGCCGGATGCGGCAGGCAAGTTTCCCTCCGAACTTTCCGGCGGCATGATCAAGCGCGCAGCGCTCGCGCGTGCGCTGGCGCTGGATCCCGACATCGTCTTTCTCGATGAGCCGACCTCGGGCCTCGACCCGATCGGTGCTGCCGAGTTCGACGAGTTGGTCGGCAAGATGCGCGATACGATGGGGCTGACCGTCTACATGGTCACGCATGATCTCGACAGCCTGTTTTCGGTGTGCGACCGGGTGGCGGTGCTGGGCGACAAGAAGGTGCTGGTCGAAGGCACGATCGACGACATGCTTAAGAGCGAAGAACCGTGGGTACGATCCTATTTCCGCGGAAAACGGGCTCGGCAGCTTGATCTTGCGGCAAGAGCATAGAATGGAATGATGTGATGGAGACCAGGGCCAACTATGTCATCGTCGGTATCTTCACGCTGGTATCGATCCTGGCCGCCTTTGCTTTCGTCTACTGGACGGCAGCAATCGGCGAGCGGGGCGAAACGGTGACGCTGCGCGTGCGCATTCCTGGTTCCGCGTCAGGACTGGCGAGAGGCAGCTTTGTGCTCTTCAACGGCGTCAAGGTTGGCGATGTCCGCCGCGTCTATCTCGACCTCACCAATCCTCAGGTAGCCATCGCCGACACTGAGATCGACAAGCTGACCCCGATTACCCGCTCGACACAGGCAGATATCGGCCTTGCCGGCTTGACGGGCCAGGCCAACATCGAGCTCAAGGGCGCAAATGTCGCAGAGCCGAACCTGCTCGACCAGGCTGAGGCGGAAGGCAAGATCGCCGAGATCGTCGCAAATCCGTCCGCCGTCACCAACTTGCTGCAGACCGCGCAAGACATCTTCAAGCGCGCCGATACCGTCCTGACCAATCTCGAAGGCTTTACCAACGATGTCCGTGGTCCGTTGACCGAAACCGTTACCAATGCCCAGAAATTCTCCGAGTCCCTGGCGCGCAATGCCGACGGCGTCGACAAGTTCCTGGCGAGCGTCAGCGCGCTATCGGAAGAACTGTCGGGTGTTTCTGGCAAGCTGGACGGTACGATCAATGCGGCCGAGGCACTGCTCAAGTCGGTCGATCCCGCCAAGGTGAAGAACATCGTTGCCAGCGTCGACACCTTCACCAAGAACCTCAGCGCGCAGAGCGACCAGCTCGACGGTATCGTCAAGGGCGTGAACACCGCCGTAACGTCCATCAATGAGTTCGCCCAGAAGACGCAGCTGACGCTGGCCAAGGTCGACGGTGTGCTCGAAGGCGTTGACGCAGCGAGCGTGCGCGCATCGCTCGACAACATCCAGCAGGCCAGTGAAAACGCCAAGAGGGTCGCCGCCGACGTCGCCAAGGTCACCGACAAGTTCGGCGGCCGTGCCGACGACATCGACCAGATGATCTCGGACGCCAAGCAACTGACTTCGCGCCTGAATCAGGCGTCGGTACGTGTCGACGGCGTGCTCGCGAAGGTCGATACATTGCTTGGATCGGGCGAGGCGGAAGGTGTGATGTCGGATGCCAGTGCCACGTTGAAATCGTTCAAGCAGGTTGCCGACACGCTGAATTCACGGCTCGCGACCATCATGGACGGGCTTTCGCGCTTCTCGGGCCAGGGACTGCGCGATGTCGAGTCGCTGGTGCAGGACAGCCGCCGTTCGATCAGCCGTATCGAGCAAGCCGTCTCCGATCTGGAGCGCAATCCGCAACGCATCATCACTGGCGGGGAGGGCAGCGTGCGCGAGTTCGACGGACGGGTGCGTCGTTGACATCGCGGGCATGCCGCACCATGAACGTGGTGAGGGTGGTTCGCGCACGACGCGGCTTGAGTCTTGTTCGGGGACAGCACGTGAAAGCTGCTAGATCAACATTGCTGCTAACCGCAGCCGCGCTTGCGCTGTCTGGCTGTGCCTCCTTGTTCGTTGCCACGCCGCCGCCGCTTGATACTTACGAGCTCACCGCGCCAGCGGTGAGTGGGCGTGGCGGCTCGAGCCATCGCCAGATTCTCATTGCAGAACCTTCGGCACTCAAGTCGCTGGACGGCCAGAGCATCGTCATCAAGCCGTCGCCCGGTTCCATCCAGTTCCTGAAGGGGGCCCAGTGGTCGGACCGGCTGCCGCGCATCGTGCAGGCACGACTGGCCGAGACGTTCCAGCGTGCCGGCCGCTTCGTCGGCGTAGGCAAGCCCGGCGAGGGGCTGGCGATCGACTACCAGGTCGTCGTCGAGCTGCGCAACTTCGAGATCAAGGTCGACGGCGGCGAACGCGCCGAGGTCGAACTGTTCGTCAGGCTCCTGAACGACCGCAACGGCCAAGTGCGTGCCTCGCGCGTCTTCACCGCCAGCACGCCGGTTTCCGGCGCTGGCAACGACGCCTACGTGGCAGCCCTCGACCGGGCCTTTGGCCAGGCTGCTTCCGACATCGTCAAATGGACCGAAACGCTGATTTGAACCGGGCAGCAGCGCAGTAGGGTGCCGGATCTCCTCCTGAGCCCTTTTGCTGACTGGTTGGCTCGCTGACTATTTCACGTCAGCGCGCATCACCTCGATCTGCCGAATGTAGCTGACAAAACAGGGCAGTAGGTGGCGTACCTACTGCCCTATTTCCGTATTGCCCTACTGCCTTGCGGCAGCTTGCTTACTTCAGGCGGCCTGCCGCATGTGCCAGCATCGTGTAGACCTTGCCCGTATCCGAGGTCAGGTAGGTCTTGGTCATGATGTTTTCGCGGTCGTTGCGCGAGACGTCCTTGAGCAACTTCTCGAAATCATCGCAATAGCGGTCGACGGCAGTGCGGAACTCGCCATCGGACTGATATTTGCGGCGGATTTCGTCGAAGGTCTGCTGACCCTTCAGCGTGTAGAGCCGGCGGGTGAAGACATCGCGCTCGCCGCGGCGATAGCGATCCCAGAGTTCGATCGAGGCGTCGTGATCGATGGCGCGGGCGATGTCGACCGACAGCGAGTTGAGCGACTCGACCACATGCATGGGCGAACGCTGTGCCGGAACGGCGCGCGGTTCGGGCTGGCCCGCCGGGCGCCCGGACTGCTCCTCGCGCGAGGCGCCGGTCAGCAGGTCGCGCACCCAGCCACCTTGCGCACCACGGCTGGCCGGCTCACGCGCTGGCTGCTGTGGCTGGGCGGGGGCGGGACGCTCGATGTCGAGCGTTCCACGCAGGGTCGTACCGCCCAGTGGTGCCGGCGGCTCGCGGCGCTCTGGCTGCGGAGCGGCTTGGCGGCGCTGGGCTTGCGGCTGCGGGTTGCGCAGCGAAGCGTCGGAAACATCGACCGTGCGGCCGGACTTGGCCACGATCGCCGACAGCTCTTTCAGCGCATTGATCTGCTCGGACACTGCGCGACGGATGGCCGTGGTCGATTCCTTGGCCTCCTCCGGCATGTCGAGCACGCCCTTCTTGAGTTCGGCGCGGGTGCTTTCGAGCTCGGTCTTGATCGAGCCGGCGGTCCGGCGCATCTCCTCGGTGGCGTCGGCGAAGCGCTTTGTCGCGGTTTCGACGACGTCGGCGATGGCGAGCCGGATCTTGTCCGCCGATTCCATTGTCTTGCCTTCGGCGTTCTCCAGCGTCTGGCCGACGAGGCGCTCGAATGACTGCATGACGCGCTCAAGGTCTTCCGACTTCTTGACCAAGCCTACGGCGAGGTCTTCCAGCGACGACTGGCGCTCGAGCGTGTGCTCGAGGTTGCTCTGCGCCGACGAGAGCAGGTTGGAAGCACTCGACAGCAGGCGGCTGTGCTCGTCAAACTTGGTGGCGATGGAAGCCACTTCCCGCAACGTGGTCGAGGACAGGTCGGTCAGGCGATTGGTGTTGGTGTCCACCAGTCGAGCGGCACTGGAGAAGGTCTGTGCGGCCTTCTCGGTGGTCGCAGCGAAGTTCGACGTGCTGCCGGTCAGGCGGTCGTCGACATTCGCGAGGTTCGCGGCAGCCTGGTCGATAAGGTTGCTGAGCTGCGAGCTGGACGCTGTCATGCGGCCGATAAGGTCGGCAACACTTTGGGCGAGCGTCGAGCGCGCGCCTTCGACCGCAGACAGGGTCTCGGCGGTACGGCTGGCGAGCGCATCGACAAGCACCGCGTTTTCGGTGCGCAGCTTTTCGGCTGCGCGCGCGGTGGCTTCTTCCATGCTGCGGTGGAGGTCGTTGCCGCTTTCGGCGAAACGATCGACCAGCGGGCGGGCGGTCTCGTCGAGGATCTTGGCGATCTCGTTCGAGCGTTCCGCCAGCATCGCGTTGAGTTCACGCGTGTTGGTGCCGATCGTGCGGGCAGCCTCGTTGGTGCTCTGGCCGATGTGCTGGCCAACCGCGGTGAATGTCTCGGCGACCACATTGGCGCGGGCGACGAGCTGTGCCTCGGCCTGTGCAACCTGTTCGCTGAGCTTCTGGCCCATCGCGTCAGCACCGTGGGCGAGGCGAGCTTCGGCACTCGACAGGTGCTCGCCGATGCGAGCCGCAACACCTTGGGCACCAGCCGCGAGGCGCTCATCGACATTGGTCAGCGTCTCTTCGATGGCGCGCGCGCGGGCATCGAGATCGGCCGATGTGCGATGAGCCCGGGCAACAACACGCTGTTCGGTCTCGGTGAACGCGTTGGCGATCAGCGCGGCATGCTGGCCGATGCCCGAGGTGCTCTCGGCAATGCGGGCGGCAAGCTGCTGGCCGGCTTCGTCGAATGCCTGGCCGATCTCCGAAGCGCGACCAAGCAGGGACTGCGAGGTGTTGTCGACGCGGGCGGCGATCTTGTTGTCGGCTTCGTCGAAGGCGCGGCTGATCTCGCTGGCGCGGCCAAGCAGTGCCTCGGCCGTCCTGTCGACACGCGCGGCAATCCTGCTGTCAGCTTCTTCGAACGCCCGGCTGATTTCGCCGGCACGGTTCAGCAGCGTGTCAGCCGTCTGGTCGACACGGGCTGCGATCCGACTGTCGGCTTCCTCGAAGGTCCGGCCGATTTCAGCGGCGCGGCCGGCAAGTGCGTCAGCCGTCTGCGTTGCACGCGCGGCAAGCCGCTCGTCAGCCTGTTCGAAGTTGCGCACGATTTCACCCGCGCGGCTGCCCAGCGTTGCCGAGCTATCGGCGACGCGTGCTGCGATCCGCTCGTCGGCTGCATCGAAGATGCGGCTGAGTTCGCCGGCACGGTTGCCCAGCGAATCCGCTCCTTCGGCGATGCGCGAGGCGAGCTTTTCATCGGCGGTGTCGAAGATGCGGCCGAGTTCGGCGGCACGGGCGGTGAGTGCGTCGGCGGATTCGCCAATGCGCATGCCAAGCCGTTCGTCGGCGCTGTCGAAGTTGCGCAGGATGTCGCCGGCGCGGGCCGACAGTGCATCCGCCGTTTCGATGGCACGTGCGATCAGCGCGCGGTCGGCCGAATCAAAGGTACGGGCGATCTCGCCAGCCTTGGCCGACAGGGTGTCGGCGGTTTCTTCGGCACGTGCCAAAAGCGCGTTCGAGGTTTCGTCGGCGCGCGCCGCAAGACGGCGGTCGGCATCGTCAAAGGCACGCGCGATATCTTCGGCACGAGCGAGCAGGGCGGTCGAGGTCTGCTCGGCGCGCTCGGCGATGACTCGGTCAGCGTCACTGAAGGCGCGTCCAGCTTCTTCGTTGAGAGCTGCGGTCACTTCCATGACCTTCTCACGCAAGGCGCCAGCCACGAAGACAGCGCTCTTTTCCAGCACGCCGCGGACGTTGTCGACGCCCAGCGACAGAGCGCGTTCCATGGTGCTGGTGCGCTCTTCGATCACGCCGGTCTGGCGGCGGAAGGTTTCCTCGATCTTTTCGATGTCACCGGCAATCGCGTCGGAAATGTCGACGCGGCGCGCTGCGATCTGGTCGATGTGGCCAGCGATGGCAAGATCGATATCGCGGCGTGCTTCGCCGAGCTTGCCGAGATCTTCGTCAAGGGCGCGAGCCATGGTCTCGCGACCCTCTGCGAGCTTGCCGACATGGTTGGCGACGATGTCGTCGATGCTCGTGCGGCTGCTGTTGAGCATGGCAAGGTCGGCTTCCAGCGCCCTGGTCAGCGTGTCGCGACCAGCGGCCAGCTTGTCGACCTGGCCGAGCATCATGCCGTCGATCTTGGCAAGGTCGGCTTCCAGTGCGCGGCGGAGGACGTCGCGGCCTTCGGCCAGCTTCTCGACCTGACCGGCAACGAGGCCGTCGATGCCCGAGCGGCTTTCAGCCAGCTTGGCGAGATCGTCTTCGAGTGCCATGGACAAGGTGCTGCGCTCGGCGACGAGCCGTTCGGCATGGCTTGAAACCAGGCCCTTGACGCTGTCGAGATCTGCTTCGAGCGAACGCGCAAGCATCGCACGGTCTTCGGCGATTTTCTCCGACTGCGAAGCGACCGTGTTGCGAATCGCGTTGAGGTCGGCTTCGAGCGCGCGCTTGAGGATATCGCGGCCCTCGGCCAGCTTCTCGACCTGACCGGCAACGAGGCCGTCGATACCCGAGCGGCTTTCAGCCAGCTTGGCAAGGTCGTCTTCCAGTGCCCTGGAGAGCGCCCCGCGTTCTGCAACGAGCCGTTCGGCGTGGCTCGACACCAGGCCGGAGACGCTGCCGAGATCGGCCTCGAGCGAACGCGAAAGCATCGCACGGTCTTCGGCGAGCTTCTCGGAATGCGAGGTGATCGTGCTGTGGATCGTGTTGAGGTCGGTCTCGAGTGCGCGCTTGAGGATATCACGGCCTTCGGCAAGCTTTTCGACCTGGCCCGCGACGAGGCCATCAATGCCTGCGCGGCTGTCTGCCAGCTTGGCGAGGTCCGATTCCAGCGTCTTGGAGAGCAGGACGCGTTCGTCTGCGAGCTTGCCTGCGTGGTCCTCGATCAGGCCATGAACCGCCGCAATGTCAGTCTGGAGGCTGTTGGAAAGGCTGGCACGGTCGGCAGCCATCTTCGACGAATGGCCGTCAACCAATGCCTTGATGCCGTCGAGATCGGTTTCCAGTGCCTTGGCAAGGATCGCGCGGCCTTCGGCGATCTTTTCGACCTGACCGGCGACAAGTCCGTCGATGCTGTTGCGGCTGTCGGCGAGCTTGTTGAGGTCGGCTTCGAGAGCACGTGACAGGATATTGCGGCCTTCGGCCAGCTTGCCGACATGGCCAGCGACCATTTCGTCAATATTCGTACGGGCTTGGACGAGTCTTTCGGAGTCCTCGACGAGCGCCTGCGCGAGCTGCTCACGGCCCTGGGCGAGCTGACGGAACTGGCTGCTGAGCGTATCATCCACCGCCTGACGCGACTGGTCCAGCTTGCGCATGTCGTCGTCAAGTGCCTGGGTAATCAGGCTGCGGCCTTCGGCGAGCTTCTGCACCTGGAAGCCGACGGCGGCTTCGATGCTGGCGCGTCCCTCGGCGAATTTGCTGAGATCGTCCCTGAGCGCTGCGGCCATGCGGTCGCGTGCTTCCGAAAGCTTGCGGGTGTGGTCTTCGACCGCCTGTTCAATTCCAATGCGGGCGTCGGAGAGGCGCTGGATGTCGCCGTCGAATGCGTTCGATACTGAGTTGCGCGCGGCTTCCATACGGCCGGCGAAATCGCTGGCACGCGCTTCAAGCATGGTCGAGGTCGAGGTGATGATATCGGCGAGGTCGGTGCCGATCTGCGTCTTGCCCTGGTCGATCACAGCGGTCAGCGAGTCACGACCCTGCACGAAGGTCGTGGCGATCTCGCGAGCACGTTCAACCAGCGTCTCGTTGATCTGGCGAGCGCGCGCTTCGAGCGCGGCGTTGAGCTTGGCCGTGCCGGTGTCGAGTGCCTCGGCGCGCGTCTGGAATTCGCCGATCAGCGCCTGGCCACGCTCGGCCAGTGTACGTTCGATGCCGTGCAGGTTGGCTTCAAACTCAGAGTTGAGCGTCTTGGCGGCGCCACCGAGGAGCGAAACCATGCCCGAAGTGCGGTCGTCGAGCAGGTCGGTCAGCGAGCGGGTCGCCTCGTCGGTGCTCTGCGTGAGCTTGGCAATGCGCGTGTCGAGCAGGCTGGCAAAGGCCTCGCCCGAGGTCGACAGCCGGTCGCTGAGCGTATCCATGCGGTTGTCGATCGCCTCGAAGAGGCCCATGCCGCCTTCGTTGATGCGGTCGATAAGCGTGTCGCCGGAATTGGTAATCGTCATCGACAGCTTGGTCGAAGCGTTCAGGATGCTGTCGCGGATGATGTCGCTTGCCGAGCCGAGTTCGTCGCGCAGCGTCTCATGCGCGCCCGAAATCGAGGCGCGGACACGCTCGGCATGCGAGACCACGGCTTCGCGCTCGTTGCCGAGACCGTCGACCAGCGAACGGATGCGGGCGGCGTTTTCCGAATAGGAGCGTTCGATCTGGTTGACTTCGGTATGGACCAGGGTTTCGAGTTCGACGGCGCGAGCGAGCGTACGCTCGATGCCTTCGCCCATGGCTGCCACTTCGCGGCGGACGGCCTGGCCCACCATCATGACGCGATCCTGCGCCATGTTTTCCGGCTCGGCGAGGCGGAAGGCAACTTCGGTCATCGACTGGGCGGCAATGCGCATTTCTTGGGCGCGGCGGATCATCGCAGCAAAGGCCCAGAACAGGGCGATCGGAACGACCGTGGCGACAACAAGCATCAAAAGGCCGGGGCGTGCCAGAACGTCGTCCAGCGTGCGGATGGTCCAGATGCTGGGCGTGACGATGCGGTCGGCAAGTGCGACGGCACCCGCGACCCAGGCGACCGACACGAGACCGACCATCCAGTAAATGGTGCTGGAGGCGCGCCGGTTGAGGCTGTGCAGAAGGGACTTGTAGTCCTTCTGGCGATCGTCATTGGCCGGCTTTAAGCCCTCGGGCTGCAATGGCTTGGTTTCGACGGGGCGCAATTGGGCCGGCGGCTCGGCCATGGGGCGCGCGGCCGCGGCCGCAGGTGCTGGGGGCGCCTTGGGTGCCGCAGGCTTCTGCTTGTCGCTTTCGCGCGCCAGTTCCTCGGCCGCCTGCGAAATCTGTGCTTCGAGATCGTCCATCGACGCGGCCATGTCGAGGCCGCCTTCGTCGCTGCTCAAGTCGAAGTCGAGCGCCTGCTCAAGCTCCTTGGCTACGTCGAGATCGAGGTTCTTGGTCGGAGTGGATTTCTTCGCCATGCCTTCGCTACCCTGTACTAAAGACGCGGAATCTCTGGACTTTTTGTCCTATTTTCGTCCGCGTCCGAGGCTCAATATGGACCGCCCGTATCGTAGTGACACAATCGGGTAAAGAAAACATGCATTCGCCCCGATACGTAAAAGTTTAAATATACGGTTAACGCGCACGTGATTATTGGCCCCGGTTCCGCAGGGTTCCGGGCTTTGTCGGGTTAACGGGTTATCCACATGGTCGCCATACGTTACCAACCCAAGGGCGAGTGGTAAGGTAGGGGTTGAATGGTAACGCGCGAAATCGGTTCCGTGGCATTTGGTATGCCGGGCGGCGAATCCTCGGCTGCGGCGCATGCCCGTCCAATCGACCTAGAACACCTCTCTCGCCAGACCATCGGCGACCGCGATGTCGAGCGCGAGGTGCTCGACCTCTTTGTTCACCAGGCCCTTGCCGTTCGTGAAGCGATCGTTTCGGCCGACGTCGCAGAGCGCCTGAGGCTCTGCCATGCTCTCAAAGGGGCGGCACGCGGGGTTGGCGCATTCCCTATAGCGGATTGCGTTGGCAAGATCGAGACGCATCCCGACGATGCCGGGTTGATCAGGCGGCTTGCCCGTCTGATCGATGAAGTGAGGGACTTCATCGCAGCAATCAACCGCTAGATCGCAAACCCGACATCCGGCGGCGCTTTCGCGCGGCAGTTGACTTGCACGGTGGAGTGATTATCTGCCGGGTGACTTTTCTTAGGAATGAGCATGACCAAGCTGACCTACATCGCCCATGACGGTACGCGTTTCGAAGTCGAGGCCGAAAATGGCTCGACCGTGATGGAGAATGCCATTCGCAATGCGGTGCCGGGCATCGAGGCCGAATGCGGCGGCGCCTGTGCTTGCGCCACCTGCCATGTCTATGTCGATGAAGCGTGGACCGCGGTCGTCGGCGAACCGGAGGCAATGGAAGAAGACATGCTCGACTTCGCTTATGAAGTGCGTCCGAATTCGCGTCTGTCCTGTCAGATCAAGGTGAGGGATGAACTCGACGGCTTGATCGTCGCCGTTCCGGAGCGCCAGGGCTAAGCCTTTCCATCTGCCCCGCGCTTGGCATGGCGCAACATGTCATGCACATTCTTTATATGCATGCGTGAGCGGCGAGGCGGCTTTGAGCGACATCACCAAAACTGACGTCCTGATCATCGGTGCCGGCCCGATCGGGCTGTTTGCAGTGTTCGAGCTTGGCCTGTTCGACATGCGCTGCCATCTGATCGACATTCTGGACAGGCCCGGCGGGCAATGCGCCGAACTTTATCCGGAAAAGCCGATCTACGATATCCCAGGCTATCCTTCGATCGGCGCGCAGGAACTGGTCGACAAGCTCCTGCTGCAGATCGCACCGTTCAAGCCGGAGTTCACTTTCAACCGCATGGTGACCGCGCTTGAGCGACTGGAAGACGGCAGTTTCCGTGTTACCGCCGATGAGGGCGAGATTTTTGATGCCAAGGTCGTGGTGATCGCGGCCGGCGGCGGTTCATTTCAACCCAAGCGGCCACCGATTCCTGGCATTGAGGCCTTCGAGAGATCAAGTGTTCTCTACGCGGTTCGACGCATGGAAGAATTGCGCGGCCATGACGTGGTTGTAGTCGGTGGCGGGGATTCCGCCCTGGATTGGACCCTCAACCTGCAGCCCATCGCGCGGCGTGTAACGCTTGTTCACCGCAGGCCGGAGTTTCGCGCAGCCCCCGACAGCGTCAAGAAGATGCATGCAGTTCGCGACGCCGGCGCCATTGACCTGGTGATCGGGCAAGTGTCGGCGCTTTCAGGCGAGAACGGCGTGCTGCGCTCGGTTACGGTCAAAGGTGCGGAAGGCGATGTCGAGATTGCGTGCACGCGCCTGTTGCCGTTCTTCGGGCTGACGATGAAGCTTGGGCCGGTCGCAGAATGGGGCCTCGACCTTCACGAAAACCAGATTCCCGTCGACACGGAAAAATTCGAGACCTCGGTTCCGGGCATCTTCGCCATCGGCGACATCAACTGGTATCCCGGCAAGCTGAAGCTGATCCTGTCGGGTTTTCACGAGGCTGCTTTGATGGCTCAGGCGGCCAAACACATCATCAGCCCCAAGGAACGCATCGTTTTCCAATACACCACATCGTCGACCAGCTTGCACAAGAAGCTTGGCGTTCCAGACTAGCGCAAGGCCCGAAATCGAAATCGGTCTTAGCTTCGCGAACAATTTGGTTCGTGCGGCTTTTACGAGTCAGGATATTACGGCGTTCTGTGAACGTAATGCAGCAGAGTCGGTAGCAAGAGCAGCGGTCAGCTTCTGATCTTGCCGGCGTCGATCCGTTCCATGCGGTATCGCAGCAGCCTGATGATGCGGCTCTCGAAATTGATGCCCTCGATTCGGTCGAACTCTTCTTGCGCCCGGTCATGGGCGGTAAGAATACGGTTGCTTGTCGCCTTGGCCTTGGTCGCCGCGACTTCGCACGACTTCTGCTTGCCGATCGCTTTCAACGCCTGCTCGAGCTCACGCGCGTGGTTTTTGGCAATCACCACGTGGCTTTCCTCGTGCCGTTTGATGTCGGCCGAAAGCGTGTTCCAGATCAGCTTGACGTCTTGGGGCGTCTTGCCGCTCTGGCGCCAGCGCGGCAGGATCACCTTGGCCTTGACGGCGACCTGGGCGGAGACGATGGCGCAGCCACCTTTGACCTCGGCGTAGCCGATGCGGGTGGTGAACTCCATTTGCGTCGCCCCAGGATGGCGGCCGCCGGTACTTTTGACCTCGGGGCCGCGTGTCATCAGCTGATGTTCGATCTCATCGAGCGTTTTGCCGGTGATGGTGAAATAGCTGTAGGATTTCGAAACTGTAGCTGCCTGGGCGGGCAGGCATATGCCCCCAGCAAGCAAGGCGGCGAGGAAGAGATGCTTCATTGTGTTGCCTCTTGGCCTACCTTGCGTTAGGGGCGTTGGCGGCGCAGGGAAATGTCTTGTGCCGCAGAAAGTGACCGTGCAGCGAGTTGAAGCTGCAAGCGTTGATATTTCGTGACGTGGTCTGTCCTCTGGAATTCTTTTGTGGCGACGGCATGACCGAAAAACGATGGCAATTGGCGCATGGGCGCCATATCGACCTCGGCGACAGGGCGCTTATCATGGGCATCCTCAACGTCACACCTGACAGCTTTTCCGATGGTGGCGCCTTCAACGCTCCCGCTAGGGCGATTGAACAGGCCTGGCGCATGATCGCGGAAGGTGCCGTGATCGTCGATGTCGGCGGTGAATCGACGCGACCAGGCGCTGCCACGGTTTCCGCCGCCGAAGAGCAGGATCGCGTGCTGCCGGTCATCGCGGAACTTGCCAAGTCTGGCGACGCGTTGATTTCGGTCGATACCTATCGCGAGGAGACCGCACGGCTTGCCGTCAGCGCCGGCGCGCACATCGTCAACGACGTCTGGGGTTTGCAACGAGAGCCCGGCATCGCCAAGGTTGCCGCCGATACCGGGGCAGGACTGGTGATCATGCACACCGGTCGCGATCGCGATAAACTGCCCGACGTGATCGACGACCAGTACCTTTTCCTTCGCCGTTCACTTGAGATCGCCGCCGAAGCTGGCGTGGGCAAGGCGCAGATCATGCTCGATCCGGGTTTCGGCTTTGCCAAGGACCCGGATGAAAACCTCGACCTGATGGCGCGCTTTTCCGAGCTTTCGCAACTCGGCTACCCGCTGCTCGCCGGCACGTCGCGCAAGCGCTTTGTCGGCCATGTCACCGGACGTGACGCGCCAGAGCGCGATGCCGGCACGGCGGCGACGAGCGTCATACTCCGCATGCAGGGCGCGCATATATTTCGCGTCCACAATGTCGCAATCAACTTGGACGCGCTGGCATTCGCAGATGCTATGCTGTCGCGCCAGACCAACCTGCCGGGACGCTGACCCAGATGTACCTTATCCGTATGAAAAACTGCGCCTTCTTTGCCCGGCACGGCGTCCTCGACGAAGAAGAGAGGCTCGGCCAGCGTTTTTACGTCGATGCCGAGCTGACTGTCGATCCGGACCGTCCGCTGGAAGACGACTCAATGCAGAGCACCGTCGACTATGGCGTTGCATTCCAGGTCATCGAAAAGATCATCACTGGCCAGCGCCGTTTCCTGATCGAAGCGCTGGCGCAGGAATGCGGCAGGGCGCTTGCTGCTCGTTTTCCGCAGATCAAGCGCGCTGAAATCACGGTTCGCAAGCCGAATGCGCCGGTGCCCGGCGTTCTGGACTACGTAGAGGTGACCGTTGTCTGGCCACGCTGAGGAACGCGGCTTTCTCAGCCTAGGCGGCAATCTCGGTGATCCGGCGAAGTCGATGGCTGCGGCACTGCACCTGCTCGACGCCAGCGGCAGTACGCGTGTTGTTACCGTTTCATCGCTTCATCGCACGCCGCCCTGGGGCAAGGTCGATCAGCCCGATTTCCTGAACGTCACCGCCGAAGTCGCGACTTCGCTGGCGCCGCTGGAACTGCTGGAGCTTTGCCTGGAGGTGGAGCGCAGGCTCAAGCGCGTGCGCGTTGAGCGCTGGGGCCCGCGGCTCATTGATATCGACGTGCTGTTGCTCGGCAATAGTAATGTCAGCGATGTCGGACTGGAGATTCCGCACCCACGCATGCTCGACAGGGCCTTTGTGATGGTGCCGCTGGCCGAAATCGCGCCCGATCTGATGCTTGTCGGCAAACCGGCGACCGAATGGGCTGCGGCACTTGATAGCTCTGGCATCGAAAGGCTCGATTCGGGCCGCGACTGGTGGCGTGACCTGGGCGAAAACTAGAGCCCGAGGGCCGCGGCGATCTTCGGCGCGGCTTCTGCCCAATCGTTGGCAATGACGATGCCTTCCGGCATGGGCGGCAACAGCCGTCGCATTTCGCGATACGACATCAGATTGAACAGATGCGCGTCGGCGACTGCATCGCGCACCGAAACAAGGTTGTGTGGAATGTCGTCGACAAAGGCGACGGGACGTCTGGTCTCACCCCTCAATTGTCTGAGTGCCGGTCCCTTCGCCGCTTCAGTGGTCAAGAGCGGGTAGGGGAAGCCAAGCGCATCGAGGTGCATCCGCCTGATGTCGCGATGGCGATGCGGCATCGCCGTCAGCATGACGATCTCGGCGTTGCCCGCCAGGCCGGCAACGGCGTCGGCGGCCCCCATTGCTGGCGTCTGCCACTCACGTTGAGCGTGGAAAAAGCCGTCGAGCAGGTCAGATACGGCCGCTTGTTCCAGCGGGATCTGGGTCTTTTGTTCGACGATGTTGCCCGTCAATCGAAAGGATTTGGCCAGGAATACCAGGCCCTGCGCGTCGAGGAAGCGCATGAATGGAACCATGAACTCCAGCAGCACCTCATCGACGTCGAGCACCAGCAGCGGTCGCGTGTCGCGGGCGAGCTCGGCAATCTGCCGCGCGGTTTCAGGATCTTCGCTCATGCCGAACGCTCGTGATCGTCGTTGCCAAGCGGCAGCGCGCGTGCCGCGATCCCGACATCACCGGGCGCAATGCCGGTTTCCTGGGAGAAGCGCAGCAACGTTGGTTCATGAGCGAGGAGGAACTGCAGTACCCCGGCGAGGAAGCCAGGTTCTTGCGCCGCGCGACGGATGTGCTGGGCTTCGATGCCGGTGATGGCAAGGAAACGCGGCAAAAGCTCAGGGTCGGAAGCAACAAATGCCAGGGCCTGAATGGCCAAGGCCTGTGCGTTCTCGTGCGATTGCTGGTTCTTCTGCATCAGAATTCCGCTTGTTCGACGGGTTCCGGAAGTAGCGGCAAGTGGGGCTCGCGGCAACTGGTAAAGCAGGCGCGCAACGATCCGTGATTTGGCAGAGGCGTTTTACGTTTCGTAATGTTCTTGAGTTAGCGTCGGATTCGGGGTTGGTGTGCGCGTCCTGCGCGCATGATGATTGCCGCCGAGACGTGGTGTGCAATCGAGGCGGAACGCGATGGCTAAGAAAGTGATGATCGTCGAGGACAATGAGCTCAATATGAAGCTCTTTCGCGACCTCATCGAGGCAAGCGGCTATGAGACCGTGCGTACGCGCAACGGTTTGGAGGCGTTGGAGCTTGCCCGCACGCACCGGCCAGACCTCATCTTGATGGACATCCAGTTGCCTGAGGTTTCAGGCCTGGAAGTCACCAAATGGCTGAAGGAAGACGATGACCTCCACATGATCCCGGTCATCGCCGTCACCGCTTTTGCCATGAAAGGCGATGAGGAGCGGATCAGGCAGGGCGGCTGCGAAGCCTACATTTCCAAGCCGATCTCGGTGCCGCGCTTTATCGAAACGATCAAATCCTATCTCGGCGATGCCTGATGCGCCCGCCGGCCCGCTCGAGGTACTAGCATGACCGCGCGCATACTTGTCGTCGATGACATACCGGCCAACGTAAAGCTGCTCGAAGTCCGGCTGTTGGCCGAATATTTCGAGGTACTGACCGCTTTCAACGGACCCGATGCCCTTGCCGCTTGCGAAGACGGCAAGGTCGATGTCGTGTTGCTCGACGTGATGATGCCCGGCATGGACGGTTTTGAAGTTTGTCGCCGTCTGAAGGCCGATCCGGCAACAGCGCACATTCCAGTGGTCATGGTGACAGCGCTGGACCATGTCACCGACCGCGTGCGCGGCCTCGATGTCGGTGCCGATGATTTCCTGACCAAGCCAGTCAACGACCTGCAGCTGATCACGCGGGTGAAGAGCCTGGTTCGCCTCAAAGTACTGACAGACGAGTTGCGGCTGCGCTCCTCAACCACCCACAATATCGGCATGGATCAGCTCTCGTCCGGCTCGGACCTCCTGCAAGGAGCCTTGCCGAAGGTGCTGCTGATCGACGAGATGACGTCGTCGGCTGCTCACGTCTGCGCGCTGCTGGATGGCGCTGCCGAGGCATACATCGCCGCCGACCCGCAATCAGGGCTCTTCAACGCCGCCGAAGGCATCTATGAATGCGTGATTGTGTCGTCCGGGTTTGCGGAGTTCGATCCACTGCGGTTGTGCTCGCAGCTCAGGTCCCTTGATCGCACTCGTTCGCTGCCGATTGTGCTCTTGGTCAACAAAGGCGAAGACGAGCTCATCATTCGTGGCCTCGAACTCGGCATCAACGATTATCTTGTGCGCCCGCTCGACCGGCAGGAGCTGATTGCACGGTTGCGCACCCAGGTGCGCCGCAAACGTTACAACGACGAGCTGAGGAAAAGCGTCAGCCAGACGATCGAAATGGCCGTGACGGATGGCCTGACGGGGCTGCATAACCGCCGTTACCTCGACAGCCATCTGCCGCGCCTTGTCGAGCGGGCGATGGCACGGCGCAGGCCGCTTTCCCTCATGATCACCGATCTCGACCGCTTCAAGCGGATCAACGATACCTTTGGTCATGACGGCGGCGACGAGGTGTTGCGCGAGTTCGCACGACGCTTGAAGAAGAGCGTACGAGGTATTGACTTGGCTTGTCGTTTTGGCGGTGAGGAGTTCGTCATCGTGATGCCGGACACCGAGGGAGCGCTGGCCGAAATGGTTGCCGAGCGCATTCGCGCGGAAGTCGCAAAGACACCATTTGCAATAGGCGGCGCCGAGATGGGCGTGTCGGTCACTGTCAGTGTCGGCGTGTCATCGCTTTGGCCGGAAGGCGATAGCGTAGCCGGGCTGATGAAGCGCGCCGACCTCGCTCTCTACGATGCCAAAACGCGTGGTCGCAACCGCGTGGTCGCGCGTGCGGCCTGAATGTGAGTCGTGTGCCGAGTCAATTATGTTAAGCTGAATTGTTTACCTTAACCCAAATGACTGGGGAGCCGTGGTTAAGAAAGTGTTGATTTCCAAGAAGTCTTGCGCGACTGTGGAATGAACAAGGACGGGCGTCGGCACGAGGAGCGCAGGCCGGAAAGCCCAATTGATACCCCATGATGCTCAGGTCCGCCGCATCTCCTGGGTCCGTGGGGTCGGCCGGCCGGCACTGGCACATAGTGGCCTCCTCGTACCGCTGCCAGACGCCGACCGGCCCCCTTATCTCTCAATCAAATCATTTTCATGCCTTGGCCTCACCTGCTTGAGAGATTCGCAGGATTCGGATTAGCTGCGTCCATGCGTCTTTTAGCGACACTCCTGTTTCTGCTGTTTTCACCAGCCGCCTTCGCGCAGGAATGCGTCGTGATGCTGCATGGCTTGTCGCGCAGCGACACGTCGTTTCTGCTAATGGAAGAAACCCTGGGCACGTTCGGCTATGCCGTCGTCAACGACACCTACCCTTCGACCGAGGCCCCGATCGACAAGCTGATCGCTTATGTTGACACGTCGGTAGCCAAATGCGGCAAGGCGAGCAAAATCCACTTCGTGACCCACTCCATGGGCGGCATACTGGTGCGAGCCTGGCTGATGCACAACCGTCCCGAAAATCTTGGCCGCGTTGTCATGCTCGGGCCGCCCAACCACGGTTCTGAAGTGGTGGATACGTTCGGCAGCCTCAGGCTCTTCGAAATGGTCAATGGTCCGGCCGGGGTCCAGCTCGGCACCGGACCGAACAGTCTTCCCAGCCAACTCGGTGCTGCCGACTACGAGCTCGGCATCATCGCTGGCGACCGCTCGGTCAATCCGATCCTTTCAGGCATGTTCAAGGGGCCGAATGACGGCAAGGTTTCGGTCGAAAGCACGAAGCTCGAAGGTATGAAAGACCACATTGTCCTGCCGACCACGCACACCTTCATGATGAACAATCCGCTAGTGATCGCGCAGACGTTGAACTTCCTCCGCCACGGACGGTTCGATCACGACCTGACGCTTCGTGAATTGCTGCTCCGGGTTTTCGGAAACTGAACCTGCTGGCGTTGCTGTCCCCAGCATGGCGCCCACTTTGACACGTCTGTACGGACCCTTGCCGTAGAGGGCCCAGGGAGAAATCATGCTTCGTTATGTCGGCATTTTTGCCTTGATTGCCGCGGCGGCTACGGTTGCCATGTCCTTCTACCAACCACCCATGCGGCTGATGCCTGCACCGGCTGTGTTTGTGGACGGCCAACCGAATGCCTTCTCGGCCAATGCCTCTCTGAAGCCGGATCCCCGCATCGAACTGTTTTATGCCACCAATCGGCTGCCGGTCGGTCCTCGTGACAGCCGCCTCTATGCCGTCGTGCCGGGCCGCGACATGCACACAGGTGTGGCGACAGTGCGCATCGGGGAGGAAGGCACGACCTGGGACAAGGTTTACGCGTGGTCCACCGGCGCCAGCGAGGATCGGCGGCCTTTCCTGCATCTCGAAAACATGAACGAGCAAGCCACGATCGAAGACAGCGATCCCTTGTCGCCCGAAGCGAAGGCGTGGTTCGAACAGATCAACGAGGCGCTCAAGAACAGCCGCGACAAGGACCTCATCGTTTACGTCCACGGCGCCAACACGACCGTCGAACGGGCGGCGGGGCAAGCGGCCCAGCTTCATCATTTCACCGGGCGGAATTCAGTGGTGGTGCTGTTCGTCTGGCCGACGGCCGAGAACTTCCTGCGCTACTCGCGCGATATGGTGACCGCCTTTGGCGCGGCGCCGCATCTGGCAAAGCTGATCGAGCTTTTGTCACAAAACACCGACGCCAGGAATGTCGAGGTGTTCACCTACAGCGCAGGCGCCACCGTGGGCAGCGACGCCCTTGCGATGGTCGGTCGCGATGCGCAACAATCTGGGGAGCAATCCGTGCGACTTGGCGAAGTCTATCACGCGGCCCCCGACGCCGATTTCCGCGGTTTCGTCGATGACATGCGCGACTATGCCGGCAAGGCCGAGCGGATAACTGTCGCTGTCAATCTGAACGATAGTGCGTTGCGCCTGTCCCAGGTGCTCAACCGAGCCTCGCGAGCCGGCCGGCCCGACATGCGGGAGCTTGACCCCGACGCGTCGCGCTGGCTGCTGGACGCAACCAAATCATACGGTCTTGAGCTGTTGCGGGTTCGGCCGGAGAACATTCCCGGCCTGTCTAACCGCTCGCATACGTTCTGGTACGACGATCCATGGGTGAGCAGCGACGTGCTGATCACGTTGCTCTACCATCTGCCTGCAAACGAACGTGGGTTGGGCGCCGGCGAGGCGCCCGGCGGGTCCCACTACTGGACGTTCATGCCTGATTATCCCGACCAGTTGGAAAAGTTGTTGGCGCGGTTGCGGCAGGGACAGGCACCGGCGGCCGCAGCTGCTCCCTGAGGGGCTGAATGCGTCGCTACCTTACCGGAAGAAAACCAAGCAGAAGCGGCGCCATAGGCGGAGTTGGCTTGGGTTATTGTTATTTCGTGAGATCAAAGCGTTACGTTGAAAGTACCGCCGATCTTGTCGGTGGTGGACGCATCCGTGGTCGAATTGGGTGCCGACTTTGGCGATCGACGCATCATGGTCGCATGACGACTTTGGCCCGCGCCACCGAAAATCGGGATCACCAGGAATGCCTCGAATCCACGCTGCCGTTCTGTTGTGACAATGAATTTGAGGTTGGGGAAACTGGCTTCCAGCGCCTCGCGAATCTGCTCTTGCTGCTTTGAGGTGTCGAACAGATTGCCTTCAGGCAGTACCACGCCGTTTTCGGAATGACCAGACATTGCCCCCTCCACGAGTCGACCGCCTCGCGTTTCAGAAAGGGCAAGAAAATGGCCGCTTCCCATGGTCCTTAGACGCGTGCGCACGGCTGATTGCCATGCGAGCGTGATGCCAGCGTTTATGTATCGTGAAAGTCTGAATGCTGGCCGTTGCTTTAAGTTCGATCCTTTGGCGTCAACAAGGGCCCACAACGCAAAAACGCCGCCCGATGGGCGGCGTTTTGGAATTCCGATAGACAACCAGATTACTTAATCTTGGTTTCCTTGAATTCGACGTGCTTCTTGGCAACTGGGTCGTACTTGCGGAACGACAGCTTTTCCGTCTTCGTGCGGCTGTTCTTGCTCGTCACGTAGAAGAAACCGGTGTCGGCGGTCGACAGAAGCTTGATCTTGATGTTTGCAGCCTTGGCCATGATTCTCGTCCGTTATTCGTCTAGAGTTGAAGCCCGCTTCAGGACGGGAAAACAACCCGGACGCGGAAAACCTGCGGGACACATAAAGAACGCACCCGGAAAGTCAAGCCTTGGAGCGTTATCGGCGCGATTTCGCGGCAATTCGGCCCAGCCCGATAGCGATATAGCCGCCAAAGAACACGGCCAGCGCCCAGCCGAATCCATTGGGTCCGAAGACGTCCATGAAGATGCCGATTACCTGCGGCCCCAGAATCATGCCGAAGCCGTAGCAGAAGATGAAGGCAGCATTGGCCGAGGCGAGGTCGCGTCCCGATAGCTGGGCGCCCAGATGCGCGAGGCCGACCGTATAGAGTGCGGCCACAACGCCGCCCCAGACAAACAGCATCCCAGCCATCAGGTGCCAGTTGGCTGTCAGAAGCGGCATCGCCAGCGTTCCGGCCAACCCGACGAGGGCGCAGACCAACAGCAAAATGCGGCGATCGCCGATGCGGTCGCTGAGCATGCCGATGGGAATCTGCAACATGAAGTTGCCAAGGCCGATCATGGTCAGCAAAAGCGCAGCTTCGGCTTCGGAATAGCCAACGCGCTGGCCATAGATCGGAAACAGCGCAAATCCGCCCGTTTCGACCGCACCGAAGACCAGAACGGCAGCAGTCGCGGTCGGCACGATCCAGATATAGCGGAAGAAGCCGCCTTTGCCGCCCTCGGAGACGATATTGGGGCTTTCGCTGCGCGCCAGAAGCACGGGGATCGCAGCAATCATGACAAAGCCGAAGGTCAGCCCGAACGGCAGGAAGCCGGTGCTGCCAATCTGCGAGAACAGCCATGGGCCCGCGGCGAAACCGAGCGACAGCACGGTGGCGTAGATACCGAGCACCAGGCCGCGCCGATGCGGCGGAGCACAGGTGCTGATCCAGAATTCAGACAGGATGAACAGCACCGTCAGCGCGAAATGCAACACGGCACGCAAGGGAAACCACATCCAGAAGGATTGCGCGAAATAGAAGCCGACAAAGGCCACCGCGCCGAAGAGAATCATCGCCAGCATCGTCCACACGACGCCAAAACGCATGGCGATGGGCGTTGCGAGCGGTGCCGCGGCAATCGAGGCAATGCCGGCGATCGCTGTGTTGAGCCCTATCATCCAAGATGAGTAGCCGCGCGATTCGAGGATCACGCTGAGCAGCGGTATGCCCAGTCCGATTGCGACGCCGACGACGCTGATCGAAGCTACGGCTGCCGCAATCGAGCGCCAATGCACACGCTCCATGCCTTCAGCCTGCTGAATGGTCTCGGTCATGCAAAGCCTAGAGGATGTCGCGGCGGAAGCGTTGGTTGAACATGCGGTAGAACGGCACTTCGCCGCCTGGCTTAAGCTCAGGATCAGCCGAAAGCCTCAGCCGGAGATCGCCGAGCACCGACTGTGTGATTGCCGGGATGTCGGCCCGCATGGCATCGTCCAGCGGCAGCCAGACCAGTTCTTCGAGTTCGTTGGTCGGTCCCCCGTCTGGCAACTCGACGGCAACGTCGCTGCGCCAGGCCGACAAGAAGCGCGTGTCGAAGCGGCGAACACGTCCCGGTGGGGTTACCGCACGCGCAATGAAGCGCAGGGAGGCCAATGCGGGGGCTACGCCATGTTCGGCAAAACCCTGCCAATCGGCCTTGGTGGTCGAAAACGCAGCGCGCTGGCCGATCAACAGGCCAGCTTCCTCATAGGTCTCGCGAATCGCCGAAAGCGCTATCGCCCGGGCCCGAGCGACGCTGACGCGGCCAGTGCCGGCGCGTAGCTTCGCGGCTTCTTCGGGATGCAGTTCGTCGGCGACCGCAATGCGGCTGTCGGCAGGATCGGTGCGGCCACCTGGAAAGACGAATTTGCCAGGCATGAAGGCATGCTTCATGTGACGCCGGCCCATCAGCACCAGCACGTCATCACCCTTGCGATCGAGCAGGATCAGCGTTGCCGCGTCGCGCGGGCGCAAGGGAGCAGCGCTTTTTGCCATCTCCCTGGCTTCGAGCCTGTCGAGTTCTGCTTTGCTAATGCCATCCATCGCGGTTGTCCTAACGGCATGTCGGAGTGGATGGAAGCGCTTGCTTGGCCTTAGGCATTGCGCCAGCGCTCGTTCAGGCCTCGGGGTGCGCCTCGATCGCGTCGTCTTCGCCGCCGAAGCCGTGCATGTACAGCGCCCACTGCATGCCAACCACCGCGCCCTTGATGGGGCGCAGCAGCGCAAGGGCGGAGACAATCGTCAAGGGAACCCAGATGGCAAGGTGTTGCCAGGTCGCAAGCGTGCTCGTCGCCTCAACACCCATGAAGGCGCCGACGACGATGTGGCCGACAATGACCACCACGAGATAGGCGGGCAGATCGTCGGCGCGGTGGTGGAAGATCTCTTCGTGGCAGACCTCGCAGCTGTCGACCGTCTTGACGAAGGACGCAAACAGCTTGCCCTGGCCGCAATTCGGGCATTTGCAGAACAGGCCGCGCTTCATCGCCTGCCACACCTGGCGCGGCTCACGGGCGACCTGCTGGTGGTCGCCGCCGAATACCTGTTCTTCCATCGTCATCTCCTGCCGCGCGGTCCTCGCCGCGGTTGGGAGGCACGCGCACGCGTTCTTTGCCCCTTGGTCTTGTGGAACGACCTTTTCGAACCGGGCAGGGGCTTCGGTTCGGTCAGCATTTCGAAGCGCATGGCACCAGCCAGCGGGGCGATCTCGACCAACTTGACCTCGACGGGGTCGGCAAGCTGATAGCCCTTGCCGGTGCGCTCGCCGAAGAGGGCGCGGGCGGCTTCGTCGAAGTGGTAATAATCGTCACCCAACGATGACACGGGGATGAAACCATCCGCGCCATATTGCGGCAATTGGACAAATAGTCCCGCCTTGACCACGCCTGAGATGCGGGCGTCGAACGTCTCGTCGACGCGTTCGGCCAGGAAGCCCGCGACCAACCGGTCGACAGTCTCGCGCTCGGCGGCCATGGCGCGGCGTTCGGTCTGCGAAATCAGGCCGGCGATCTCTTCCAGCCGTGCTTCCTCGGAAGCCGTCAACCCACCGGCACCCAGGCCAAGCGAGCCGATGAGAGCGCGATGCACGATCAGGTCGGCATAACGGCGGATCGGCGAGGTGAAATGCGCGTAGCGGCGGAGGTTGAGGCCGAAATGGCCAATATTGTCGGGGTTGTATTCGGCCTGGCTCTGCGAGCGCAGCACCACCTCGTTGACGAGTTGCTCGTTGTCGCCGCCGCGCACGCGCTCAAGGATGCCGTTGAACTGGCTAGGCCGCATGGCAGCGCCGCGCGCCAGCGACAGTCCTATGGTCTGGAGGAACTCGCGCAGCGATTCCTGCTTGGCGAGCGAGGGACCGTCATGGATGCGGTAGACTAGCCTCTGCTTCTTGTTCTCCAGCGTCTCGGCCGCCGCGACGTTTGCCTGGATCATGAACTCCTCGATCAGCTTGTGGGCGTCGAGGCGATCGGGAACGATGACGCGGTCCACCGTGCCGTCCGGCTTGAGCAGGATCTTGCGCTCCGGCAAGTCGAGTTCGAGCGGCTGGCGGTTGTCACGCCCGCGCTTGAGCACGTCATATGCCGCCCAAAGCGGCTTGAGAATCGTGTCCAGGATGGGCCCGGTCTTGTCGTCGGGCATGCCGTCGATGGCAGCCTGCGCCTGTGGGTAGGCGAGGCGGGCCGAAGACCGCATCATGATACGATGGAAGGCGTGCCTGACCTTTTGGCCTTCGGCCGAAAACGTCATGCGCACGGCAAGTGCAGGACGGTCGACGCCTTCGCGCAATGAACACAAATCGTTAGAGATGCGCTCCGGTAGCATGGGCACGACACGGTCGGGGAAATAGACCGAATTGCCACGCTTCAAGGCTTCGTTGTCGAGTGCGGTGCCTGGCCGGACATAGGCCGCGACGTCGGCGATGGCGACGGTGACGATGAAGCCGCCCGGGTTCTTTTCGTCCGTATCCGGCTCGGCATAGACCGCGTCGTCATGGTCCTTGGCGTCAGCCGGGTCGATGGTGACCAGCGGCAGTTCGCGCCAGTCCTCGCGCTTGCCGTCGAGCGGTGCCGGCTTGATCGCTTCGGCTTCGGCTAGCACTTCGGCGGGGAAGATATGCGGAATGTCGTGGGCATGGATGGCGATCATCGAAACCGCCTTCTCATTGGTGAGCGACCCCAGAACCGAGACGACCTTGGCGCGTTGCAGGCCGTAGCGGTTGGCGCGCTCGGGGACCACTTCGACGAGGTCGCCTTCCTTGGCACCGTTGTGGAAATCCTTGTCGACGACAAGCTCGGGCTGGCGGCGCTCGACCGGTTCAATGCGGAACGTGCCGTCTTTCAGGATGCGGAAGATGCCAAGCGCGGTATCGCTGCGCTTTTCGAATATCTTCATTACCCGCGCGGTGTAGGACGGCTCGTTGTCGTCGAGGTGATCCTCGATGGGGAAGGTCTTCGCTAGCACTCGATCGCCGACGCCGGGCGTCGGCCCATTGCCACCGCGCGAAAGCTTGATCGCGACGATCGGACCGTCAGGCTGCTCGGAGGCACGCGCCAGAAGCGTGCCTTCGGCGTCGCGGCCAAAGATGTCGAGCACGGCGACATGCGCCAGTTGGCCGACCCGGTGGAGCCGCTTGCGGCTCTTTTCGAGCAGGCCTTCGTCCTGCAGCTCGCGCAGCAGGTGCTTGAGCCAGATGCGATCGTCGTTCTTCAGCGCGAAGGCCTTGGCGATGTCGCGCTTGCCGCTGCGGTCGGGATTTTCCGCGATATAGCGCAAAATCTCGTCGCGCGACGGACGATAGACGTCCTTGCCGCGGACCTCGTCGCTTGCGGCGCGTCTGGTGCCGGCGTTTCGTCCGGAAATCTTTCGCGCCAAGGTCGGTCAGTCCTTCTTCTTGGCCTTGCTGGCGGTCTTCTTCGCTCCGCTGCTGGCCGGCTTTTTGGTTGCGCTACGGGCCGGCTTCTTGGCCCCGCCGCCTTTCGCTTCCTTTTCCGCGATCAACGCAAGTGCGTCTTCCACAGTCACGGTCGCAGGGTCCTTGCCCTTCGGCAAGGTAGCATTGACCTTGCCGAAATTGACATAGGGACCGTATTTGCCGTCGCGCACGGTGATGTTTCCGCCGCCGGCGGGGTGCTCGCCCAGATCCTTCAGCGCCGCGGGGGTGCCGCCGCCGCGACCACCCTTGCCCTTGGCCTGCTTTTCGGCAAGCACGGTCACCGCGCGATTAAGGCCGATCGAGAACACGTCCTCGATGCTTTCGAGATTGGCATAGGCGCCATCGTGCAGCACGAAGGGGCCGTATCGGCCAAGCCCGGCCGAGATCATCTTGCCCGATTCAGGGTGCTGGCCGACATCGCGCGGCAGCGCCAGCAAGGCGAGCGCCTTCTCATGGTCGATCGATGCCGGCGTCCATCCCTTGGGCAGGCTGGAGCGCTTGGCTTCCTTGCCGTCACCGCGCTGGATGTAGGGGCCGAAGCGGCCGCTGCGCAACGTGATCTCTTCATTGGTGTAGGGATCGGTTCCCAGCACCTTAGTGCCGTCCTCGAGCCCGCCATTGTCGCCGTTGGCGCCCGGGCCGTCGAGCTGACGGGTGAAGCCGCATTCGGGATAGTTCGAGCAGCCGACGAAGGCGCCGTACTTGCCGAGCTTGAGCGACAGGTTGCCGGTGCCGCATTTCGGGCAGATGCGCGGGTTCGAGCCATCCTCGCGTTCGGGGAAGACCAGTGGTGCAAGTTCTTCGTTCAGCGCATCGAGCACATTGGTGACACGCAGTTCCTTGATCTCGTCGACCGCGCCGGAGAAGTCCTTCCAGAAATCGCGTAGCACGTCGCGCCAGGCGAGCTTGCCATCAGAGACTTCGTCGAGCTTTTCCTCGAGCGAGGCGGTGAAATCGTACTCGACGTAGTGCCGGAAGAAACTCTCCATGAAGGCAGTCACCAACCGGCCCTTGGCCTGGGGGATCAGCTTGCGGTTATCGACCTTCACATAGTCACGGTCTTCGAGCGTCTTCAGCGTCGGGACATAGGTCGAGGGACGGCCGATGCCGAGCTCTTCCATCTTCTTGATGAAGCTCGCCTCGGAATAACGGGGCGGCGGCTCAGTGGTGTGGTGCGTGGCGCTGATCGTCTCGCGCTTGAGCACTTCGTCGGCGCGGATCTCGGGCAGGCGGCGATTTTCCTCGTCCTCGGAATCCTCCTCCTTCTGCTCGGTATAGGCGGCAATGAAACCGTCGAAGCGAGTGACGGAGCCCACAGCGCGCAGTCCGGCGGTCTTGGCGCCATTGCGAGCCTCGATCTCGACCGTGGTACGCTCGATCTCGGCCGGCAGCATCTGGCTTGAGATCGCGCGCTTCCAGATCATCTCGTAGAGCCGCGCCTGATCCGCATCGAGGAACTTGCGCATCTCGGCCGGCGTACGGTTGAAATCGGTCGGCCGGATGGCTTCGTGCGCTTCCTGTGCGTTCTTCGCCTTGGTCGTATACTGGCGCGGCTTTTCGGGCAGGTACTTTGCGCCGAATTCCTTGACGATGGATTGGCGTGCTGCCTCGATCGCCTCTGGCGCCATCTGCACGCCGTCGGTACGCATATAGGTGATCAGACCGGCGGTCTCGCCACCAATCTCCATGCCTTCATAGAGGCGTTGCGCCACCTGCATGGTGCGGCTCGCCGAGAAGCCGAGGCGCGAGGATGCGGCCTGCTGCAGCGTCGAGGTGGTGAAGGGCGGTCCTGGATTGCGCTTGGTCGGCTTGGCTTCGACGGACAGGGCCGTGAAGCTCGCGCCTTCCAGCATGGTCTTGATCTCGTCGGCCATGGCCTGCGAGGAGATATCGAGCTTCTGCAGCTTCTTGCCGTCAAAGGCAGTCAGCCGCGCATCGAAACTTTCGGCGCGCGGCGTACCGAGGACGGCTGCAATCTGCCAGTACTCCTCACGAACGAAACGCTCGATCTCGTTCTCGCGGTCGCAGATGAAGCGCAGCGCCACGGACTGCACGCGGCCAGCCGAGCGGGCACCCGGCAGCTTGCGCCACAAAACCGGGGAAAGGGTAAAGCCAACCAGATAATCGAGTGCACGCCGTGCCAGATAGGCGTCTACCAGCTGGGGGTCGAGCTCTCGAGGATTGGCGATTGCTTCGAGCACGGCCGGCTTGGTGATCGAGTTGAAGGCGACGCGCTTGATCGTCTTGTCCTTCAGTACGCGCTTCTGCTTCAGTACCTCGAGCACGTGCCAGGCGATGGCTTCACCTTCGCGATCCGGATCGGTTGCGAGGATCAGTCCGTCAGCCTCCTTGACGGCCTTCGCGAGATCGGTCAGCCGCTTTGCTGACGCAGCGTCGACCGCCCAGGACATGGCAAAGTCGTCATCCGGTTTGACCGACCCGTCCTTGGCGGGCAGATCGCGGACGTGGCCGAACGAGGCCAGAACCTTGTAGTTCTTGCCCAGATACTTGTTGATGCTTTTCACCTTGTTCGGTGACTCGACGACAACGACGTCCATATGTGGCTGATTTTCCAGTGAAGCGCCAAAACAACGACGAAGGCGCGTGGCAAAGTTTTTTCAATTCGCACGTCACATGGCCGCGCTTTTCAGTCCGGTCAAGGGGATGGAGCCAAAAACGGCAACGGATGGAGGGAATACAACCCAGGGTATATTTATAGTCGGCATTGCAATTGTTAGTGGATTTGCTACGTTTGCGCGGTTGCCGATGGAACCCGCTTTCGGTGTCTACATCGGTGTTGAATCTCGCGCTTCAAGACTGGGCCGCAGAGGAAAAGCCACAGATGCACAAGCCGGCGCCAACACAAAGGCGAGCCGAGACGCTCGACTATATTCAGTCGATGCTGGCGCAACTCAGGGTCATGGCAGATGCCGAACGTTGCGGTTTGCTCGCGTATCTGATCGAGATGGCCTATGTTGAGGCGGGCGACGCCGCTTGCGGCGAGAGGCCGTCAAAGGCCGGGCTCAAACAGCGAAACACGTCCGCCTGAGTGGCGTTCGAGCTTGCCTGCAAGGTCGAGTTCCAGAAGAATCATGAAAACCTGCGCCGGGTGCAGTCCAGTGTGGCGGATCAGTTCGTCGATTTCAACCGGGACAGGGCCGAGCGCTTCGGCGAGCCGGGCCCGGTCGCTATCTGCTGGCGGCGGAGTTGCGGCATAGTCCGGCGGTTCTTCCAAGCTGCTCGGCACATAGGGCTGGCCTCCGACAAGCGGCGACAGCGCTTCGAGGATATCGCCGACCTCGGTTACCAGCGTCGCGCCTTCTTTCAGCAGGCCGTTGGTTCCGGCGGCGCGTGGATCAAGTGGGGAGCCGGGTACCGCAAAGACCAGCCGCCCCATTTCGCCGGCAAGCCGTGCGCTGATCAGCGAACCCGAACGTTGCGCCGCCTCGACTACCACAAGCCCGAGGGACAAGCCGGCAATGACACGGTTGCGGCGTGGAAAGTCCTGGGCGCGGGGCTCCCAGTCGAACGGCATTTCCGAAACGATTGCGCCGCGCTCGGCGATCTCATTGGACAGGTCGAGGTTCTCGGGAGGGTAGGGACGGTTGAGCCCGCCAGCCAGGACGCCAACCGTGCCTGTAGCAAGACTGCCCTGATGCGCTGCGGTGTCGATGCCGCGCGCCAATCCCGAAATCACGGAATAGCCATTGCGGCCGAGTTCGGCGGCAAGCAAGCGCGCCATCTTGATGCCTGCAAGCGAAGCATTGCGCGCACCGACGATCGCCACGGGCGGCAGGCCGAAAACATCGCTGCTGCCTTTGACGGCAAGCAGCGGCGGCGGATTGTCTATTCGCTTGAGCGCCTGGGGATAGTCGTGCTCGCCAAGGGCGACAAAACGCGCCCCGAATTTGCGAGCCAGCTCCATTTCCGCCTCGGCCTCGGCAACCGAAGGAACACGCGCCTGCCGATTGCCGCCGCCCGCCATCATGAGTTCTGGCAGCATTTCGATGGCGCTTTCGGCGGAACCGAAGCGTTCGATCAGACCGCGAAAGCTCGCCGGGCCAACATTTGGCGTGCGGATCAGGCGCAACCAATGAAGCCGCTGCCGGTCGCTCAGATGCGGCCCGGCGGCGGACTGGCTCATCCCTTTGATCCGATCCGGGTTTCGGTTCCGGCAAGCAGGCGCGAAACGTTGGCGCGGTGCCTGATGAAGACAAGGACACTCATCAGTGCGAGCAGGCCGGCGGCCTTGGGCATGTCGATCATGTAAAGTGCGATCGGCACCGCAACAGCTGCGACCAGCGCGGCGAGTGACGAGTAGCGGCTGACGAAGGCAATCAGCAGCCAGGTTATGGCGAACACCAGCGCACCGATCCAGGAAAAGCCCAACAGCACGCCAAGATAGGTGGCGACGCCCTTGCCGCCCTTGAAGCCGAGCCAGACCGGATAGAGATGGCCAATGAACGCGCCAAAGCCTGCAGCGATCGCGGCGTCGTGGCTCCAGTTGGCCGCAACCATGACAGCGACGGTGCCCTTGAGCGCATCGAGCAGAAGCGTGGCCGCCGCCAACTTCTTGTTGCCGGTGCGCAGCACGTTGGTCGCGCCGATATTGCCGGAGCCGATCTTGCGCACGTCGCCGAGGCCGGCAGCGCGAGTCAGCAGCAAGCCAAATGGAATTGAACCCAACAGATAGCCGAAAACGGCAGCAGCAATCAGGACATGCAGCGCCGTTGGGAAAATTTCATCCGGCATCAAGATAAGTCTACTCCCCCGTGGCCCGTCAGGCCGAGAACACTGTGCGTCCGGCGACCAAGGTTTTCAAGACCTTGCCTTGCAGCCTGGCACCTTCGAAGCAGGTGTTCTTGGATCGCGAGCGAATGTCGGCTTCGCGGACCACCCAAGGTTCGCCGAGATCGACCAGCGCGAGATCGGCTACCGCACCCGGCTTCAGCGTGCCGCCAGGCAGACCGAACAGTTTAGCCGGGGCGCTCGAAAGCGCTTCGATGATGCGCAGCAGCGGAACGTCATCATTGTGATGCAACCGCAAAGCCACTGCCAACAATGTCTCCAGCCCGATCGCGCCAACTGCCGCGTCGGAGAAGGGCAGGCGCTTGGTGTCGACGTCCTGAGGGTCGTGCGAGGAAACGATCAAGTCGATCGTGCCGTCCTTCAGCGCCTCGACCATGGCGATGCGGTCTTCCTCGGCGCGCAGCGGCGGTGCCAGGCGGAAGAAGGTGCGGTATTCGCCGACATCGTTTTCGTTGAGCGACAGGCTATTGATCGAAATACCCGATGTCACCTTGGCGCCGTCGGCCTTTGCGCGCGAAACGGCGGCGGCCGCCATGGCGGTCGAGATCTTGGCGGCGTGGTAGTTGCCGCGCGTCAGGCGGGCCAGCGCCAGGTCGCGTTCAAGCGGGATCGTCTCTGCTTCGCGCGGAATGCCCGACAGTCCAAGCCAACTGGCATAGAGGCCTTCGTTCATGACGCCTGACGAGGCGAGGTCGGCGTCTTGGGTCTCATGCGCGATGACCGCCCCGAAATCGCGCGCATAGGTCAGCGCGCGACGCATCACCATCGAGTTGGCGATGGTGTGGCGGCCGTCGGTGAAGGCGACCGCGCCTGCTTCGCGCAGCAGGCCGAACTCGGTCATCTCGTGGCCATCGAGGCCCTTGGTGATGGCTGCGGCTGGAAAGATGTTGATCGATGCAGTTTCCTTGGCCGTGCGAAGGACAAACTCCACCAAAGCGACATTGTCGATCACCGGGTCGGTGTCGGGCATCATGACGATCGAGGTGACGCCCCCGGCGGCTGCGGCCACGCTTGCCGAGGCGATCGTTTCGCGGTGCTCGCCGCCCGGCTCGCCGATGAAGACGCGGCCGTCGATCAGGCCGGGGATGATCGCCTTGCCAGAGCAGTCGATCACTTCGGCGCCGCCAGGAATGCCCTGGTTGAGGGCGTCGGCTCCGGCGGCAACGATCTTCTTGCCGTCCACGATGACGGTGCCGGTCTCATCGATGCCGCGCGAGGGGTCGACGATGCGGGCGCGCTGGAAAACCGTGATGCTCATGCGTTGTGTCCATCGCGATTGCGGCGCGGATCGAGCAGCGCTTCCATCACCGCCATGCGTACGGCAACGCCCATTTCCACCTGTTCCTGGATGACGCTCTGCGGGCCATCTGCAATTTCGGAAGCGATTTCGACGCCACGGTTCATTGGACCTGGGTGCATCACCAGCGCGTCTTCCTTGGCCACCTTCAGCTTTTCAGCGTCGAGTCCGTAGTAGCGGAAGTACTCGCGCACCGAAGGTACGAAGGCGCCAGCCATGCGCTCGCGCTGCAGGCGCAGCATCATGACGACATCGGCGTCCTTGAGACCTTCGGCCATCGACTGAGTCACCTCGACTCCCATCTGCGCGATACCGGAGGGAAGCAGGGTCGAGGGTGCGACGACGCGAATGCGCGCACCAAGCGCATTGAGCAAGAGGATGTTCGAGCGCGCAACGCGCGAATGCAGGATGTCGCCGCAAATCGCTACCGTAAGGTGGGCGATGCGGCCCTTCGCGCGGCGGATGGTGAGTGCGTCCAGCAATGCCTGTGTCGGATGCTCATGCGCGCCGTCGCCAGCATTGACCACCGAACAGCCGACCTTTTGCGCCAGCAGGGCAGCGGCGCCCGCCGATTGGTGGCGAATGATCAAGATGTCGGGCCGCATCGCATTCAGCGTCATTGCGGTGTCGATCAACGTTTCGCCCTTCTTCACCGAAGAGCTTGCCACCGACATGTTCATGACGTCGGCGCCGAGACGTTTTCCGGCGAGCTCGAAGGACGACTGCGTGCGCGTCGAGGCTTCATAGAAAAGATTGATCTGGGTTCTACCGCGCAGCGTTGACGTTTTCTTCTCCGATTGGCGCGAAATCGACACTGCCGCGTCGGCGCGGTCGAGCAATATTTCGATATCCAATGGGGAAAGGTCGCGGATGCCAAGAAGATGGCGGTGCGGGTAGGGCGGCAGGGACGAAAGGTCTGTCATCTCAAGGCGGTGCTATAGGCTGTGCTTAAGTGACCTGCAAGCCGGCATTTCACCGTCGAAAGTTCTCCCACGGGATTTTCGTCACGAACAAGCTGGGCCATAAGCTATCGATAAGCATTTCGGCTATAAAGCCGGCCATGGCTGCGGATTCGTGCCCGCTGCCCACACCGATGAAGGACAAGGCGTGACGCAGGACGTGCCGAACCAGCCCCCTCCGCTGACGGGCAGCAATGCCTGGCGCGGCGATCCGCTGCTGATCCAGATCGCAGAGCGCTTTTCGGAGCCGGTCCGCCGAGACCTCGACGGGCTCGGCCGCTTTGTGCTGACCCATGAGGCGCAGGATCTGGCGCGGCTGGCCAACAGCGAGGTGCCGAAGCTCAGGACGTTCGACCGCCAGGGCCGCCGCATCGATCAGGTAGAGTTCCATCCGGCCTATCACGCGCTGATGCGCCGCTCGATCACTGGCGGACTGCATTCATCCGTCTGGGAAAACGGCGGCACCGAGACCGGCCGCCGGCATCAGGTGCGCGCGGCGCGCTTTTACCTCACCGCGCAGCTCGAATGCGGGCATCTGTGCCCGATCACCATGACAAATGCGTCGCTGGCCGCATTGATGGCCAGCCCGAAGCTTTTCCGCGAGTGGGCGCCTCGCGTCACCACCCGCAAATACGACCAGGCGCAGAAGCCGCCGATCGAAAAGGCCGGGCTGACGCTCGGCATGGGCATGACCGAAAAGCAGGGTGGCACGGATGTGCGCGCCAATACCACCAAGGCCGAACGCGCCGGTGGCAGCTTCTACCGTCTCAACGGCCATAAATGGTTCATGTCGGCGCCGATGTCCGATGCCTTCCTGATGCTGGCACAGGCCCCTGAGGGGCTCACCTGTTTCCTTGTACCGCGTATCCTGAGCGACGGTTCGGCCAACGGATTGGAATTCCAGCGCCTCAAGGACAAGCTCGGCAACCGCTCCAACGCTTCCGCCGAAGTCGAGATCCAGGGCGCTATCGGCGATCTGGTCGGCGAGCCCGGCGGCGGCATCAAGACCATCATGGACATGGTGACGCTGACGCGGCTCGATTGCGCGGTCGCGTCGTCGGCTCTCATGCGGGCGGGGCTCGCCGAGGCCGTCCATCACACCCGCCACCGTCAGGTTTTCGGTTCCAATCTCGTCGACCAGCCTTTGATGCAGCGCGTGCTCGCCGACATGGCGCTGGACGTAGCTGGGGCGACTGCGCTCGCTTTCCGGCTGGCGCGTTCGTTCGACGAGGCGGCATCAGATCGGGGCGAGGCGGCCTTTGCGCGCGCCATGACGCCTGTCGTCAAGTACTGGGTCTGCAAGATCGCTCCGGCTCTTCTTTATGAAGCGATGGAATGCCTCGGTGGCAACGGCTACGTCGAAGAGGCGCCGCTGGCGCGCTACTACCGCGAGGCACCGGTCAACGCGATCTGGGAAGGTTCGGGCAACGTCATGGCACTCGACGTGCTGCGTGTGTTGGGCCGGGCTCCGGGACTGTTTGATGATGTGCTAGCCAGCATTGAGCGCGACCTCGGCGCGGGCGGGCGCAGCATTCTCGGCGTTCTGAGGGCTGCGATGCAGGTCGCGAGTTCGGACGAAGGGTCGGCGCGCATCCTGACCGAGCAACTCGCAATCTCGGCTGCCGCCGCGGAATTGCGTCGCATGGGGGCGGGGCGCATCGCCGATGCTTTCATCGAGACCCGGCTCGCGGGCCAGTGGCGCGGTACCTACGGCATGCTTGATGCCCGGCACGATTCGCGGCTGATCATCGACACGCTCTATCCTCAGGTCAGCTGAGACGGCTCAAGCCGTCCGCTTCGCCAGGGCGTGGGCGAGGACGACATTGGCCTGTGGCCTGTTAACCTTAATAAATGGTTTACGTTGCGTAGCGCGGACGCAGGGAGCACTGTCTTTTGCAAAGAAGCAGGAATCCCAATGCGGGCCTTTGCCACCCAGTTGCCGGACATTGATGTCGCCAAACCGCGTGCGGGGGAGTGCGTCTGATGCGCTATATTTTCGGCATTTGGGCAGCGCCACTGGTGCTTTTCTGGGGCTGGTACTTCCTGTCGATCAATGACCTCAACTTCGGTTACCCGTTGCTGAGCCGTGCGTTCAACCTGGCAATCTTCGACCTCTATGGCGAATTGCTCGGCATCGATCCCGCAACGATACCCTGGATGATGGGCAAGGCCTTCTTCGTCGATACGCTTGTCCTGCTGGCGATCTGGGCGTATCGCCGCCGCAAGCAAATTGCCGAGAAGGTCAGGCTGTTGCGGGCGCGCTACTTTTCCACCGAATCGGCGCCGAGCGTCTGAAGCCGGTCGAGCACACCCTGCAGGATGAAGGCGGCAGCGGCGGAATCGATCCGCCCGTCACGTTTCCTGCGCGAAACATCCATCTCGATCAGCACACGTTCGGCGGCAACCGTCGACAACCGTTCGTCCCAGAAGACGAATGGCAAGTCTGTCAGGCTGGCGGCGTTGCGTACGAAAGCGCGCGATTTTTGCGCGCGCGGTCCTTCCGAGCCGTCCATGTTGATCGGTAGTCCGATCACGATCGCGCCGGTGTTCTCCTTGGCCAGCATGGCCAGCAATGCCGCGACATCGAGGGTGAACTTCTTGCGAATGATGACCTGCCGGGGATGCGAGAACGAGAGGCCGCGATCGGAGACAGCGACGCCGATCGTCTTGTCGCCAAGGTCGAGTCCGGCCAGGGTCTTGCCGCCGGCTAGCAGCGCGGGCAACTGTTCAATATTAGCTATGGCCAAGCGGCGTTCCTTTTGATTCAGCCCCTTTGACAGGGGCTTGCCGCGTTCTATCCTTTAGGCAACGAAATTGCGAGGAGTGCCGAAACGATGAAACTGACCTGGTATGGGCATTCGGCATTCCGCATCGAGGTCGCTGGGGCCAGGATTTTGATCGATCCGTTCCTGAGCGGCAACCCGTCCTGGGGCAAGTCCTGGGAGCAGGCCGCAGAGGGCATCACCCATGTGCTTTTGACCCACGGCCACGACGATCACATCGGTGATGCCGCAGCCATCCTGAAGAAGACGGGCGCAATGCTCGTCGCAAATTTCGAGATCTGCATGTATCTCGTGGGCCAAGGTGTCAGCGACAAGCAGATTAATCCCGGCAACATCGGCGGTACGGTCGATTGCGGCAGCTTCACCACCACCTTCGTTGCCGCACAGCATTCGTCGTCGGCCAGCGGGCCGGGCGGTAACAACACATGTCTCGGCAACCCTGCGGGCCTGGTGCTGCATTTCGCCGGGGAACGCACGCTCTACCATATGGGCGACACCGACATCTTCTCGGACATGGCGTTGATCAACGAACTGCACGAGCCGGCAATCGGCATCGTGCCGGTCGGCGATCGTTTTACCATGGGCGGTGCCGTGGCAGCGCTTGCCTGCCGGCGCTTCTTCAAGTTCGAAACCGTGATACCGTGCCATTTCGGCAGTTTCCCGATCATCGACCAGACGGCGGAAAAGTTCGTCAACGGCCTAGAAGGTTCGGGTGTGGGGGTGGTGTTGCCGAAAGTGGGCGTTGCCATAGACATTTGATCGAACGCGGCGGACCGTGGGACGGGGGTTGGCGATGAACGACTGGCGATATTTCGCGGCGTTTTCTGTGTTTATGGTCAGCGCTTCGGCTACCTCCGCCGAGGGCTTCATCAAGGGTGTCTACCTGCAATCCGAGGAACTCTGCGCTCAGGCCAAGAAAGAATCGCTGCAGACGGTGATCGAGGCCGGAGGCCTGGTCTTGTCGATGAGCGGCATCGAAAGCGTCGAATATAACTGCGAGTTCGTGAACATCACGCGGGCAACGCGCTCGCCCGCATGGGCAGCCACGGCGCTTTGCCAGGAGCCAGGGCACTTGTTTCCTGACGTGCTGTCCATCCTTGAACTGAGCCCGACGCAGTTGGAACTGTCTTCCGTCCGTGACGTCGATCCCGAGGGTGGGCAGACCGACAATGCAGGCACTTATTACCTGTGCGACGGCGTCACCATGCCGTGAGCACGATCATCGATGTTGCGCCGCGCGCGCCGCGCCGTTATAGCCCGACCTAATCAATTTACCGGCTTTCCGGAGTTTTTCGATGTCCGTTGATCTCAAGACCGTCAAGCGCGTCGCGCATCTTGCCCGTATTGCGGTGAGCGAAGACGATGCCCAGCGCATGACCGGCGAATTGAACGCCATCCTGGGTTTTGTCGAGCAGCTCAACGAGGTCGATGTCGCCGGCGTCGAGCCGATGACATCGGTCATGCCGATGGAGATGAAGAAGCGGGTCGATGCCGTCACGGATGGCAACAAGGCCGCCGACATCGTCGCCAACGCGCCGGCTACCGACGAGAACTTCTTCTTAGTGCCGAAAGTGGTGGAGTAGGCCTCCGCAGCCTAACCCCATTCCAATCATCAGCAGCTTTCGGCTGCGTGACCCGAAGTGATTTCGCCATGACCGAACTGACCAGACTGACGATTGCCGAAGCGCGCGAGAAGCTGCGCGGCAAGGAGATTACCGCCTCCGAGCTGACCGAGGCCTATGTCTCGGCTATCGAACAGGCCAATCCAACCTTCAACGCCTATGTTGCCACGACGCCCGAAAAGGCGCGCGACATGGCCAAAGCGTCTGACGCCAAGCTCGCCAAGGGCGAGGGCGGCGCACTCGAAGGCATCCCGCTCGGCATCAAGGATCTTTTCGCCACCGAAGGCGTGCATACCCAGGCCTGCAGCCATGTGCTCGACGGTTTCAAGCCACGCTACGAATCGACAGTCACCGCCAATCTTTGGACCGACGGCGCGGTTATGTTGGGCAAGCTCAACATGGACGAGTTCGCCATGGGTTCGTCCAACGAGACTTCTCACTACGGGGCGGTGATCAACCCTTGGCGTGCCAGCGGCTCGAACAAGCAGCTGGTACCGGGCGGTTCGTCGGGCGGCTCGGCAGCAGCGGTTTCGGCCTTCCTGTGCGCTGGCGCTACCGCCACCGACACCGGTGGTTCGATCCGCCAGCCGGCAGCCTTCACTGGCACTGTGGGCATCAAGCCGACCTATGGCCGCGTTTCGCGCTGGGGCACTGTCGCCTTCGCCTCGTCGCTCGACCAGGCCGGACCCATCGCACGCGACGTGCGTGACGCTGCGATCCTGCTCAAGTCGATGGCATCCGTCGATGCCAAGGATACGACCTCCGTCGACCAGCCGGTGCCTGACTACGAAGCGGCGATCGGCAAGTCGGTCAAGGGCATGAAGATCGGCATTCCCAGAGAGTACCGCGTCGATGGCATGCCGGAGGACATCGAGAAGCTTTGGCAGCAGGGTATTGCCTGGCTCAAGGATGCTGGCGCCGAGATCGTCGACATCTCGCTGCCGCACACCAAGTACGCGCTGCCGGCCTACTACATCGTGGCGCCAGCCGAGGCCTCTTCGAACCTCGCCCGTTACGACGGCGTGCGCTACGGCCTGCGCGTGCCGGGCAAGGACATCATCGAGATGTACGAGAACACCCGCGCCGCTGGCTTCGGCCGCGAGGTCAAGCGCCGCATCATGATCGGCACCTATGTGCTGTCGGCCGGTTATTACGACGCCTACTACCTTCAGGCGCAGAAGGTGCGCACGCTGATCAAGCGCGACTTCGAACTGGCTTTCGCGGCTGGCGTCGACGTCATCCTGACTCCAGCTACCCCATCCGCGGCCTTCGGCGTCGCCGACGAGGACATGGCGGCAGATCCGGTCAAGATGTACCTCAACGACATCTTCACCGTGACGGTGAACATGGCCGGCCTGCCAGGCATCGCGGTTCCAGCCGGCCTCGACGGCAATGGCCTGCCGCTGGGCCTTCAGCTCATCGGCCGTCCTTTCGACGAAGAGACGCTGTTCCAGACGGCGCATGTCATCGAGCAGACAGCAGGGCGTTTCCAGCCGGAGAAATGGTGGTAGGCGCATAGCGCCTGCCTTGAATGGATGTTCTTTTATCTCTCCAAGATATTCTGGTTCTTCGTCCAGCCGCTTAATCTGGCGATCTTCCTGCTCGCGGCTGGTCTCATCGCGAGTTTCTTCGGCCGCCGGCGGTTCTTTCGCACCACGGCCTTCCTGTCCTTGGCGATTCTAGCGCTTGCCACCTGGACGTCGCTCGGCTCGCTGATGCTCAATCCGCTGGAAGAGCGTTTTCAGCGCCCGGCAATGCCAGCCACCATCGACGGCATCGTCGTGCTCGGCGGCGGTTTTGAAGGTGCGATCAATCTCGCGCGCGGCGGCTATGAGCTCAACAGCGGTGGCGACCGCATGGTCGAGACCGCGATCCTTGCTCGCCGCTATCCGCAAGCGAGGATTGTCGTATCCGGCGGCAATGGCACGCTGACCCTGGACGGCGAGGGCGACGCCGATACCGCGCCGCGCCTGCTTGAAGCGCTTGGCGTGGCGCGCGACCGGCTGATCCTCGAAAATCGTTCGCGCAACACTTACGAGAATGCGCTGTTTTCCAAGGAACTCGTAACGCCGAAGCCAGGCGAAACCTGGCTGCTCGTCACGTCGGCCTTCCATATGCCGCGCTCGATCGCGCTGTTTGCCAAGGCTGGTTTCGAGGTGACCGCCTGGCCGGTCGATTACCGCACGTCAGGGCAGGAGGGCGTCGGGCTGTTCACCGACAATCCCGCCGACTCGCTGCAGAACACGATGATGGCCATGCGCGAATGGATTGGCCTATTCGCCTACTGGCTGTCGGGCCGGATCGACGATCCATTCCCCGGACCGGAGTCCTGAACCAGGACTGCCTTGCGGGCTTCGGAAAAGAATTGGCGCCTGATCAGCACTGCGAGCAACACGACCGTGGTGACGAAAAAGACGCGCGCGTCGACGAACCAGCCGAGATAGCCGATCGAAAAGAAGACGCCGCGTAGGCCAGCATTGAAATGCTTCCCCGCAAGCTGGTTCATGCGGGTCGCCCGCATGACCGCGATTTCGATCTCGGCATCGGGTTCGCTGCGGTTGCCGAGTTGCGGCACCGCACCGACCAGGATCGAGCAATAGTTGAACAGCCTGTAGGCCCAGCCGAATTTGAAGAACGAATAGGCAAGGATGATGATCAGGCCGATCACCTTGATCTCAAACAGCGGGCGCGCAGTGGCCCCCGCGAGCGGCACGTCGCTCAAGATGGCGAGCACCCGGTCTGAGGCTCCAAGCAGCGCAAAGCAGCCGCCAACGGCGATCAGCGAGCTTGAGGCAAAGAAGGCCGTGCCTTGCTGCAGTCCGTTCATGATCGAGGTATCGACGATCCTAACCTCGCGCCGCGCCATGGTCGCCATCCATGCGGTGCGTTGGGCATTCATTGCACGCGTCAGCGACAGGCGCTTGACGATGTGTCCCTCGGCACCAAGGGCGTGAAAGACCCAGCCGGCAAGAAAGAACGCGAGCGCCGCAATGTCGAGGCCGCTCAACGGGCCGGTCGCGAAGAGGGAATCGTTGATCATCGATGGGAAACTAACATGGCTGTCACGCGCATTTCGAGTGCGTCCGCCCGTCGTGATGTTGTCACAGGTGTTGAAAATGCGTGAACGGCCGATTTGGCATAAGTGCCTGATTTGATTAAAATTACATTGATGGGTGCATGGCTGCCATGCAGATTTCGCCATGCTTTCGCCATTTTTTGCAGTTGCGAAGACGCCGGCAAAGTCGTATCCAGCACTCCCACTCGGGACGATCTGGAGGGCGGAAACGCCGCTTGCTCCCCGAACCACAAGGGTTTTGCGATACATCATGGATGACGGCGTTCAGAAATCCTGCTGGGGCCTTACGGCCAAGGCAGTGATTGGCTTTGCGGTTTTTCTCGTTCTTGCCTGGCTGGTAAGCGGTGGCGCTGAAAAGGCGGCGATCGTGACGGCTGGCTGATCAGTAGCCCTTCGGGATTGGATACAAAAGGCGCGGCTCAGGCCGCGCTTTTTTGCATTGTGGCCTTGCGTAAGTTCCAGGTTTTTTCAAATGTCGCGCGCTGAGTAATCCGCGTCGGATCGCGTCTAGCTCAGTGCGTGAAAAGGGCGGAATGATCATATACATATGCGACATAAGCCGCCGTCGCAGGGAGTGAGATTTGTTTCTTTCGGTATTCGACCTGTTCAAGATCGGCATTGGTCCGTCGAGTTCGCACACAATGGGCCCGATGACGGCGGCCGCGCGGTTTCTTGCCGAGATTTTGGGTGGCGACTGGCCGCGTCCGGCGGGCGTCAAGGTTGACCGGGTAGGTGCGAGCCTGCATGGCTCGCTGGCATATACAGGCGTCGGTCACGGCAGCGACCGCGCCGTCATGCTTGGCCTTTGCGGCCTGACGCCCGTGACGGTCGACCCGGATCAGACCGATGCACTGGTCGAGCAGATCGTGCGCGACAAGCACGTTTCACCTCTGGGCCATCCGTCCTATCGCTTCGATCCAGCTGCCGATCTGGTGCTCGACAAGAAGACGCCGCTGCTCGGCCACGCCAATGGCATGGCGTTTTATGCCTACGACGCCAGTGACCGGCTGCTGCTCAAGCGCATCTACTACTCGATCGGTGGCGGCTTCGTCGTTTCTGAAGAAGAGCTGCAACGCATGAAGGCCAAGTCCACGGCGCCCGCGGCGGGCAAGCGCGTGCCTTATCCGTTCGCCAATGCCGTCGAGATGCTGGCCATGGCCTCGCGCAGCGGGCTGTCCATCGCCGAGATGAAGCGGGCCAACGAAGAAACCCACATGCCGCGCGTCGACCTCGATGCTGGTCTCGACGCGGTCTGGGACGCGATGACCCGCTGCATCGATCGAGGCCTGTCGCAGGACGGCATCATGCCGGGCGGCCTCAAGGTGCGCCGTCGGGCCCGTCAGCTGCACGACAAGTTGCAGGAGCAGTGGAGCCAGAACCGGCCCAACCCGCTGCTCGCCAATGACTGGCTGTCGATCTATGCCATGGCCGTCAACGAGGAGAACGCCGCCGGTGGACGCGTCGTCACCGCACCGACCAATGGCGCCGCGGGTACTCTGCCAGCTGTGCTGCGCTACTGGCTGCATTTCCACGTCGAAGCCGACAAGGACAGCATCCGCGACTTCCTGCTTACGGCTGCCGCTGTCGGCGGCATCATCAAGACCAACGCCTCCATTTCGGGCGCCGAGGTCGGCTGCCAAGGAGAGGTCGGCTCGGCGTCGGCAATGGCCGCGGCAGGCCTGTGCGCTGTCATGGGCGGCACGCCCGAACAGGTCGAGAATGCCGCCGAAATCGCGCTCGAGCACCATCTCGGCATGACCTGCGATCCGGTCGGAGGTCTGGTCCAGGTGCCGTGCATCGAGCGCAATGCGCTTGGCGCGGTCAAGGCGGTGACCGCCGCCTCGCTCGCCATCAAGGGCGACGGCAAGCACTTCGTGCCGCTCGACGCGGCGATCGAAACCATGCGCCAGACCGGCATGGACATGAGCGAGAAGTACAAGGAAACCAGCCTTGGCGGTCTCGCGGTCAACGTTGTGGAGTGCTGAAACACTTCCCTTCCAGGCGCCTATCGCGACCGACCATCCGACACCGTGGCTGCATCCGATAGCCACCGGCTGCTTCAAAGGCTTGCCTATGTCGCAGCCGGCATCTCCAGAATTTACCATATATCTTGACTAGATATGTCAACTTATCTGCCGTAGAAAGCGGCAGAATCGGTGGGGCATCTCATGGTCGGGGCGAGTGGATTACGGCAGCAATGCGGACATGCGCGGAAATACATCTCTAATTTCCCCGCGCGGAGATCGAAGTCATGAAATGACATCGATCGAGGAATTGCATCGCAGCGAGGAGGGACGTCTCAAGCGTTTCTTCCAACGGCGGCTGGCCAACCGCGAGGATGTTGCTGACGCAGCGCAAGAAACCTTCTTGCGCTTGATGGTTGTCGCTCCCAGGACACTGATTGAAAACCCGCAGGCCTATTTGTTCCAGATCGCAAGATCGGTCGCGCAGTCGACCTCCAAGCGATTTCGGACGGATCCCGTATTGTGTGGCTGCGATGTTGCCGATCTCGAATTGTCCGACGATGCGCCGGATGCCGAACGTGTCGTCAACGGGCGCCAGTGCCTGTTGCTGATGGCAAAGGCGATCGAGGAACTGCCCAGGCGTTGCCAGGAGGTTTTCATCCTGAGCCGTATACACGGCATGTCTAACGGCGAGATCGCGGCAAGACTTGGCATCAGCCGCAACATGGTCGAACGACACATCATCAGGGCCTTGCTGCAAACCAGGAGGATGCGCGGCGAGATTTCCTTCTAGGGCGGTGTCGGCTAGGAATGCGACGAGCCGCCCGATACCAACTTCTGCTCATCTGGGAAGGCTCTGCCAAGCGGGACGTGCAATGGCGATCAACGACAGCAAACCGAAGCACGACAAGATCGAGGAAGAGGCCGCTGGCTGGGTTGCGCGACTGCAGTCCAGCGACGCGACCGATCAAGATCGAAGCGACTTCCGCGCGTGGCTGACCAAGGATCCCGCTCACCTGATCGCCTATGAGGAGTTCAAGGGGCTTTGGGCGGACCTGGAGCATCTTCCGATCGCGCGGCGGCGTCTCCACAAGCTGCGGCCGGCGCGCGGTGCGGTAATCGCCAACATTGCCGGCCTTTGCCTGATCGCGGGTCTGGCGGCCATGTTTGTCCACCTGGGCTTGGTGGATCGCCTCCGCGCCGACTTCTACACGACTGTAGGCGAGGTCCGGAACGTGACGTTGGAAGACGGAACGCTGGTGTCGCTCAACACCGATAGCGCGATTGCCGTTCGTTTTGCCGGTCCCGAGCGCCGGGTCGAATTGCTGCGCGGCGAGGCTTTCTTCGACGTGGCCAAAAATCCCGACCGGCCGTTTGTCGTCGCTGACGACACGATGACGGCAATTGCCATCGGCACGCGGTTCGCGTTCAGGTCCTCTGGTGTCCATGGTGACGTGCAGGTCGAGGAGGGCGCCGTGGAGGTTCGCAGCGGCGCCGAACATACGGTGTTGAAGGCCGGCGACATGGCAAGTCTGTCGGAAGAAGGTGCATTGTCGGTGCGGCGCATCGATGTCGCCAACGCCGTCGCCTGGAAAGACAACAAGCTCGTCTTTTCCGGAGCGCCGTTGCGCGATGTGCTTGCAACGCTGGAACGCTACCGCTACGGCTCACTGCTGGTTCTCGGCGAACAAGCTGCGATGCTGCGTGTCAGCGGCGTTTTTGATCTGGATGATACAGACAAGGCGCTTCGGAGCCTGGAGCAAAGCCTGCCGGTGCGTCTGAACTACTTGACAGGGATGATCGTCGTGGTTCGCTCCCGCTAACAGACAAGAAAATTTCTCTGCCGACGTCAGGAGGCACCCCCTTTTTGACTCTTAGTAGTCAGTGGGGTTTGCCGCAGTTGACTGGTGCCCCTGTCTATTTTGGGGGCTGGAATGCTATTTTCGAAAAGGTCGCGGGTCGGGTTCCGTGAGGTCGCAAAGGTCGGGCTGGCTAGCGTGTCACTGCTTGCCTTCAGCGTGCCACTGCTGGCCCAGACCGGCCAAACGGCTCCGGCACAATCTGGCACCGTTCGCGTTTCAGTGGCAGCCGGGTCGTTGGAAAATGGCCTGCTTTCACTGGCGCGTCAGGCCAATCTCCATCTGCTCTACCCAAGCTCGCTCACGGCGCAAAAGCAGACGTCCGGGCTCAACGGCTCATTCTCATCACGTGAAGCTGTCGCACGATTGCTCGCGGGCACCGGACTGACCTACAGCTTCTCAGGTGCAAATACGGTGACAATCAGCGACCGCGTTTCCGGGGCGCATTCACCTGCGGCTACCGACGGTTCCTTGGTGCTCAATGTCATCAACGTGACTGGCGGGGCCGGCAATCCGGCAGACGAGCCGTATGTTACGCCGGGATCGAGCGCCTATATTTCACAGCAGTCCATCGAGCGTTTCAGGGGAACCAGCCCAGCCGACATCTTCAGGGGCACGCCGGGCGTGCTTTCGGGCGAAAGCCGAAACGGCGCCGCGGTCGACATCAACATCCGCGGCATGCAGGGCATGGGCCGCGTCAACGTCACCGTCGACGGCGCGACAAACTCGACGACCGTGTACCAGGGCTACCAGGGCGTCGGAAACCGCACCTACATCGACCCTGACCTGATCGGAGGGATCAAGATCGAGAAGGGTCCATCCTCCGCTCCGGGAGGCGGGATCGGAGGTTCGGTCAGCATGAGCACCATCTCGGCGGACGACATTCTTGACGATGGTAAGAGTTTCGGCGTCCGCCTCAAGGGTGGAGCGGGGACCAACTCGTCCGAATCGCCGGTCAGGGGGGACGCCGGCGGCATCGTGTTCTATCCGGCAAGTTTCGCCACGCATCCGAGGTCGAGCCCAAAGGGACTGGACCGCCCCGCATTTCTTGAGCCCACGAGAGGCTACGGCAGCGTCGCCGCTGCGGGGCGCGGCGAGAATTTCGAGGTAGTTGCCGCATACGCCGCGCGCAAAAGCGGGAACTACTATGCCGGCGCCAATGGGCCGTCCGCGCGAAGCAGCGGCAACCTGGGGCCGGGCGAGATCTGCGCGGAATACCCAGGCTACGGAAAGTTCTGCTATCCGTATTCGACATACTACAAGAACCTCGGCCTCACCGCGTATCGGGCCGGCGAGAAGGTCCTGAACTCCTCTTCGGATACAAAATCCTGGCTGGCGAAGGGCAAATTTGCCTTTGCCGAAGACCACAATCTTGAGCTGTCATACACCGGCTTCAGAAGTGAGCACGGGGAGGCACGGGCATCTTCCATGGTTGGCCCCGGCTACCAGCCAACCCAGAGCTGGCTCTCGACCGCATCTACCGACAGCGGAACGGCCCGATACCGTTGGAAACCTTCGGACAATGATCATATCGATCTGCGCGCGAACATGTTCGTGTCTTCGGCAGCGCTGCGAAATCCAACGAACGCCGGTTTCAGCGACACCAAACCACTGGGGCTTCCCAATCCGGTTCGAACACGCGTTCTCGTTGGCAGCGACACCTTGATGTGGGGCGGCGACATTACCAACACCTCGCGTTTCCATAGTTCGGTGGGCGATCTGTCTTGCGACTACGGGGCGTCGTATCTGGATGAGGACGCCGAGCCCACCAGATTCACCCGCATACTCGAAAAGCCATTCGGACCACGCAATGGCACCCGCAAGGAAGCAGCCGCATTCGTGAAATCCGAATGGAGTCCCACCGACTGGATGACCTTTGACGGTGGATTGAGGTACCAGGCTTATGCGACCCAGGATCGTTCCGATCTCTCGGACACGCCGGTCAAGAGCTATCCTGGGCAGACCGACAGACGCAGTGGCAGCGGTGTGGTTCCCTCATTCGGTGTGGAGGTGACGCCTCTGGATGGAGTGCAGCTATTTGGCCGCTATACCGAGGGTCTTCGCATGCCCAGCCTCACTGAATCGGCCAGTATCGGCTATACATTCGTCATGGCCGGACTGCGGCCCGAGCGCGCCCACAATTGGGAGTTCGGGGTCAATGTCGATCGAAACGGACTCATAAGCGCCGACGACGAGTTCAGGCTGAAGGCTGCCTTCTTCGACAACACCGTCAAGGACTACGTGTCGAGGCAAATGCGGCTGATCAACTACGAAGGATCGTTGTGGACCGGCCTGTTCACCGAGAACATCTATGCCGCCAAATTCCAGGGAATCGAGTTGTCGGGGCGCTACGGGAAGGGTGGGTTCTCGGCGGAGTTCGGAGCGAACTACTACACCGACGTATCGTTTTGCCCGACAGCGGATACCTGCAACAATCGATCCCTATACGCAGACTACGCCACGAACCAGGTTCCTCCTCAGTACTCACTGAGCCTCACACTTTCGCAGCAGCTGTTCGATGACAGGCTTACTGTCGGCGGACGTGTCGTTCATACCGGGCCACGTACGATCGGGCACGATAATGGTATCGGTGGTGCGGCCCCGTTCATTGCGCAGGTGAAGTGGGAGCCCTACACGCTGGTCGACGTGTTCGCAGAGTACAAGATCAATGACAACGTCACGGCCAACTTCAGGGTCGAGAACCTGACCGATCAATATTATGTCGACCCGTTGGGTTTGGGCGAAATGCCCGGTCCCGGGCGGACGGCATGGGCAGGGCTGACTGCCAAGTTCTAGGTCAGGATCATTTTCGAGCGGATCGTCAGGTCCCAGGTCCGTTCGCCTTTTCTCTCGCGCAGGCTGGCACAACAACCTCGCTTGTGCAAAACGGCCGCCGGCGTTGAATGCGCCGGCCTGAGGCGCTAGTTTTCAGGCCATGTCATTGAACCTGATAAAACTCTGCGTCGGCTGCGACAGCGTCGAAGACCTTGAGGAATGGATCACTTTTCGCCTCGATGAGCGCCGCCGCGCCGGCGAGCCCGCCGAGCAGTTCCATACCACTCGCATGGTGCCGACCCGTGGTGGCGAGCTGACCGACGGCGGTTCGCTCTATTGGGTGATCAAGGGCAACGTCCAGTGCCGCCAGCGCCTGCTCGAAATCCGCCCGTTTACCGATGCCGAAGGCATTTCGCGTTGCCATCTCATCTTGGACCCGACGGTCGTGCGCACCGATTGGCAGCCGCGTCGGGCGTTCCAGGGCTGGCGCTATCTCAAACCAGCCGACGCACCCGCCGATCTTGGTCAAGGCAATTCGACTCTTGCCGAAATGCCGCCGAAACTGCGACTGGAGCTGGCTGAACTCGGCCTGCTCTAACTCGAACTTAGCAGCCCGCAATGTCGGGCTTGCAAGCTGACGCGCGCCGCCACATCTTGATTGCTGATGAGCGACGACAGCAAGCCACCGGTTACCTCAACAAATCGTCCGCCGGCCGATCGACGATCGGATGCCAAGGCGATTGATGCTTTCGTGCGTCAGGCGCGCGCCCTTGCGACCGGCAAGGGCAATGGTCGCCTGATCCTTGCGCTCGATGCCACGATGAGCCGCCAACCGACGTGGGACCTCGCTTGCGAGGTGCAGGGCCAGATGTTCGACGCCGTCGGCAAGACCGGTCGGCTGAACGTACAATTGGTCTACTTCCGTGGGCTCGGCGAATGCCGCGCGTCAAGATTCGTTGCCGAGACAGGCTCCCTCAAGCAACTGATGACATCAATCCAGTGCCGCAGCGGCGAGACGCAGGTCGGCAAGGTTCTGGCGCATGCGCTCAAAGAGACTGCAAGCGCCAAGGTCGATGCGCTGGTCTATATCGGCGATGCGATGGAGGAAAACATCGACGAACTGGCTGAGAAAGCTGGCAGACTTGGCTTGCTTGGCGTGCCGGCCTTCGTCTTTCAGGAAGGGCACGACGCAGGGGCCGAACGGGCCTTCAAGGAGATCGCTCGGCTGTCGAAGGGTGCCTGGTTCCGCTTCGATCGTAGAGCCGCAGCGACCTTGTCCAAGCTGCTGTCAGCGGTCGCGGTGTTTGCCACCGGCGGCATCAAGGCGCTGGAGGCAAGGGGGCGTCCGGAGGATATCCTGATGATAGAGCATTTGAGGAGCGGCAAGGCGCCATGACAATCTTCGCCGCCATCGCAGCGATCCTGCTTTTTTCGGCTTTGGCGATCGCGGCATTCCTGCGTGCCGACGCTACACAGCTTGCCCGTGCGCTGAAGGTCGCGGGACCCCTGATGCTCGGGATTGTCGGCCTGGTACTGCTGCTGTTGGGACGGGCGTCGGTCGGGGGTGGCCTGATCTCAGCGGCATTAGCTTGGTATGTCGCAAGCAGAAGGAGCGGATCGGCTACCCGGACGCCTGGGCGGCGATCGACGGTACGCACCGCAGCGCTCGAAATGGAACTGGACCACGATACCGGGGGGCTGCAAGGTTTTGTCCTGGCTGGCCGCCAGGAGGGCAAGTCGCTTGCTTCGCTCGGCCTTACCGAGGTGAAGGCTTTGTATCAGGAGCTTTCCGGAGATCCGGAAAGCCGCCAGCTACTTGAGACCTATCTTGACGGCCGGTTTCCCGTCTGGCGCGAAGACGCGCAGCCTGACCGTGACAACGGGCAGGGTGTTGCGCCAAGTTCTGGCGCCATGACTAAGGAGGAGGCCTACAAGGTCCTTGGTCTTGAAGCGGGGGCCGCCGCGGCGGACGTCCGCAAGGCCCATCGACGACTGATTCAGCGCCTGCATCCCGATCTCGGAGGCTCGTCGTTCCTCGCGGCGAGGATCAACGAAGCCAAGGACGTCCTTCTCTCCGATCATCATTAAACTCTCCTTCGACACAAGACTTTTCCAGGAGGTGGCAAAGCGCCTATTGCGCGATGGCGTAGCAGGCGATCTTCTTCTTCTTCAGCGCGTTGCAGGCATTCCAGGCGGAGTCCTTGGTTTCAAAGCCGGCAAAGCGGGCGCGGAAGTAGGTGACGCCGCCCTTTTCGAAGGGCACGGTGAAGCCGGAGGCGTCGGCCAGAACCGCGGGCACCTGCTTGGCGGTCTTATCGAGCAGGGCACGAGCTTCGCCTTCGCTGGGCGAGGAGGCTACCTGGATGGCCCAGCCGGAAGGAAGCGATGCGGTCTTCATCTGGTCGAGTGCGGCAACAGCAGGGGCCGGCGCTGCATATGCCTGTTCGACGCCGGCGTCGGAGGCGGCGGGCACGCTATCCTTGGCCTTGCGGATCTGGAAAGGAAGCTTGCCGCCAAAACGCTCGGCGGAGGCCATGGCGATCTTAGGCTGCGCTGCAAGCCCGATGACCGGCTTTGGCGCGGGAATGGCGACTGCAGCTACTGCTACCGCATCGTCGGTTGCCACTGCTTCGTCCGCCGATGCGTCGGCAACTTCGATTTCTGCAGCCACGGGGCGGATGTCCGGCGTCGGCGCATTGCTCTTGGGCAGCTTTGCCATCAAAGCGGGGGTATCGGTCTTGGCGATCAGGTCGCCACCGCCGCCGCGCTTGGAGGCTTGCGGAATGTAGGTCTTGAGCAGCTCAGCCATCTGATTGTCGCGGCTTGCACCGCTGGTTCCACCCATGACGACAGCAACGACGCGGCGGTTGCCGTCCTGCACCGACGAAACCAAATTGAAGCCCGAAGCCCGGGTATAGCCGGTCTTGATGCCGTCGACGCCCTTGATGCGGCCGAGCAGGCGGTTGTGGTTGGCGATGCGCTGCCGGCCGAAGGCGAAGCTGCGGGTCGAGAAGTAGCCATAGTATTGCGGGAAATGCTCGCGCAGCGCGATGCCGAGCTTGGCCATGTCGCGCGCCGTGGTGAATTGAGCGGTATTGGGCAGGCCGTTGGCGTTGCGGAAGACGGTGCCGTTCATGCCGAGGCTGCGCGCCTTTGCCGTCATCATGCGGGCGAAGTCCGCTTCCGAGCCGCCGATCATTTCAGCGAGCGCAGTCGCCGAATCATTGGCCGAACGGGTGATGAGCGACAGGATTGCCGATTCAACCGAGATCGATCCGCCGGCCTTCACGCCAATCTTGGTCGGAGGCTCAGCGGCGGCATTCTTGGAGAACACGACCTTGGAGTCTTTCTGAATCCGGCCTTTGGACAGCGCCTCGAAGGTCAAATAGAGCGTCATCATCTTGGTCAGCGACGCCGGATAGCGCCGGGAATCCGCATTGGATGAGTGCAGCGTCTCGCCTGTATTCGCGTCGACGACGATCGCTGCGTATCTGCTGTCTTTCGCCGCCGAGGTAGGGGCGGCCGACGCCAGGCCAATGGCCGCGGCGAGGGTAAAAACCATAAACGATTTGATGGAGATAGCCGACTTTAGGACTTTGCCCGGCAACGCTTGACGCACTGTTACACCCTTGAATTATTGTTGCATGAAGGGCGGCAAAGGTTCCTGCCCCGTATCCACGCACAGTAGGGTCACAGCGTTACCAATAGGTTTATGGTAACCGGCTCGTTCACACTTTTGCTGGGTCTTTAGTCGAACTTTAGCGAATGGGGCGGTTGCCTCACGAGCCTAGGGGTAACGCAGGGTCAGTTGACATCTTGTGCGCTGCACAATATCTAGGCTGCATCGCACAATCGCATAGCGCAGCGCTCCCAACCCGAAAGGATGTAGCGATGACCCAGACCTATGAAGATTTCAGCAAATACGGCAAGGAATTCGTCGACACCGGCCTGAAGAGCTTTGCCTCGCTCTCCAAGGGTGCCCAGGCGATCGCTACCGAGACGACCGACTACACCAAGAAGAGCTTCGAGACCGGTGCCGCTACCTTCGAAAAGCTGCTCGGCGTCAAGTCGCTCGAAAAGGCCGTCGAAATTCAGACCGATTACGCCAAGCAGGCCTATGAGGGTTTCGTCGCCGAGGCGACCAAGCTCGGTGAGCTTTATGCCGAGCTGGCCAAGGACGCTTACAAGCCTTTCGAGTCGCTCGTCGCCAAGGCGAAGTAACGGCTGACCCTCCATTTCAGGGGGCTGGGTCGAAAGACCCGTCGAACGAGACCCGGTTGCGCCCGCGCAGCCGGGTTTTTTGTTTTTCTTTGCATAAGCGCTTCACGTTTATGCCAAATCGGGCCCTGCTAGCTCGCTCGCCATATTGTCAGCACGCAAGAAGGGCTTAAAATCCATCTGATGACACCTACATGACGAAGTGTGTCGGAATTGACGAAGGGCAGAACCAGATTGACGACCGGCTTGGAAGCCACGAAGCTTGATGTGGCGCGGATGCAGAACGGTGACGAGGGAGGCAACGGTCCAGGCCGTGGCACGGCCGTCATCACCCGGACAAAGACCAAGACCAAGCGGCCGAGCCTATATCGGGTGCTCATCCTCAACGACGACTACACCCCGATGGAATTCGTCGTGCATGTGCTCGAACGCTTCTTCCAGAAGGACAGGGAGGCCGCTACCCGTATCATGTTGCACGTTCATAACCATGGCGTCGGCGAATGCGGGATCTACACCTTCGAAGTGGCCGAGACCAAAGTGTCCCAGGTCATGGATTTCGCCAGACAGAACCAGCATCCGCTGCAATGCGTGATGGAGAAGAAGTGAGGTATTGAATGCCGGCTTTCTCCCAAGGCCTCGAAAAGGCGCTGCATCAGGCGCTGACGCTCGCCAATGAGCGTCACCATGAATATGCGACGCTCGAACATCTGCTGCTCGCCCTCATCGACGACAATGAGGCGGCGGCTGTCATGCGCGCCTGCAACGTCGATCTCGACGAGCTCAAGCAGACCGTGCTCACCTACATCGACACCGAGCTCGATAATCTCGTCACAGGCTATGACGAGGATTCCAAGCCGACCGCCGGTTTTCAGCGCGTTATCCAGCGCGCCGTGATCCATGTGCAATCGTCCGGACGCGAGGAAGTGTCCGGTGCCAACGTGCTCGTGGCGATCTTTGCCGAGCGCGAGAGCCATGCAGCCTATTTCCTGCAGGAACAGCAGATGACCCGCTACGACGCGGTCAACTACATTTCCCATGGCATCGCCAAGCGCCCCGGCGCCACCGAGAACCGTGCGCCGCGCGGTGCTGATGAAGAACAGCACGGCCCCAACGGCGAATCGAACGAAGAGGGCGGCAAGAACAAGAAGCAGCAGGACGCGCTCACGGCCTACTGCGTCAATCTCAATGCCAAGGCTCGCGCAGGCAAGATCGATCCGCTGATCGGCCGTGAATCCGAGATCAACCGCACCATCCAGGTGCTGTGCCGCCGTTCCAAGAACAATCCGCTCTATGTCGGCGATCCAGGTGTGGGCAAGACGGCGATCGCAGAGGGCCTGGCCAAGCGTATCGTCGAAGGCGATGTGCCGGAAGTGCTTCTGGATGCCACGATCTTCGCGCTCGACATGGGCACGTTGCTTGCCGGCACGCGCTATCGCGGCGATTTCGAGGAACGACTGAAGCAGGTCGTCAAGGAACTCGAGGAGTATCCGGGAGCGGTGCTGTTCATCGACGAGATCCACACCGTGATCGGTGCTGGCGCGACGTCGGGCGGCGCGATGGATGCGTCCAACCTGCTGAAGCCTGCGCTGTCTTCGGGTGCCATTCGCTGCATTGGCTCGACCACCTACAAGGAGTTCCGTCAGTTTTTCGAAAAGGACAGGGCGCTGGTGCGTCGTTTCCAGAAGATCGACGTCAACGAGCCGACGGTCGACGATGCCATCGAGATCATGAAGGGCCTCAAGCCCTACTATGAGAACTTCCACAAGGTGAAGTTCACCAACGAGGCGATCAAGGCCGCTGTCGAGCTTTCGGCGCGCTACATCAATGACCGCAAGTTGCCCGACAAGGCGATCGACGTGATCGACGAGACGGGTGCCTCGCAGATGCTGCTGCCCGAAAACAAGCGCAAGAAGACGATCGGCATCAAGGAGATCGAAGCGACGATCGCCACCATGGCGCGAATCCCGCCGAAGACCGTCTCCGCCGACGACGAGAAGGTGCTGGCCGGCCTCGAGGTTGAACTGCAGCGAGTCGTCTACGGTCAGGACACGGCGATCACGGCGCTTACCTCGGCGATCAAGCTGGCACGCGCCGGCCTGCGCGAACCGGAAAAGCCGATCGGCTCCTACCTGTTCTCGGGCCCGACCGGCGTCGGCAAGACCGAGGTGGCGAAGCAACTGGCCTTGTCGCTGGGTGTCGAACTGATCCGCTTCGACATGTCCGAATACATGGAGCGTCACACAGTCAGCCGCCTGATCGGCGCGCCTCCCGGCTATGTCGGCTTCGATCAGGGCGGACTGCTGACTGACGGTGTCGACCAGCATCCGCACTGCGTGCTGCTGCTCGACGAGGTCGAAAAGGCCCATCCCGACCTGTTCAACATCCTGTTGCAGGTCATGGACCACGGCAAGCTGACCGACCACAACGGCAAGCAGATCGACTTCCGCAACGTCATCCTGATCATGACCACCAATGCGGGCGCGTCGGACGCGCAGCGCGCGGCGATCGGATTCGGGTCGACCAAGCGCGAAGGCGACGATGTCGAGGCGATCAACCGGCTGTTCACGCCGGAGTTCCGCAACCGCCTCGACGCCATCATCCCGTTCGGCTCGCTGCCGGTGCCGGTGGTGCATCAGGTCGTGCAGAAGTTCGTCATGCAGCTGGAAGCGCAGCTTTCGGAGCGTGGCGTGACCTTCGACCTGTCGCCGGATGCCATCGCCTGGCTCGCCGAGAAGGGTTACGACGAACGCATGGGCGCTCGCCCGCTCGGTCGCGTGATCCAGGAGCACATCAAGAAGCCGCTGGCCGACGAAGTGCTGTTCGGGAAGCTCAAGAAGGGCGGCACGGTGCGTGTCACCGTCGAGAAGAAGGAAACCGGCGAGACCGGCCTGAAACTCGAGACACTGGCCGACGAAGTGCCGGTGAAGCCTAAGAAGGAAGACCCGGCCGACCGTCCGAAGCTCAAGAAGACGACCGCCAAGAAGCCTGTCGCCAAGAAGGTCGTGGCTTCGAAGTCCAAGCCCGACACCAAGGGCAAGGACGGCGGCAAGCGCAGCCTGGTTCCGCAACTTCCCCGCAAGGGTTGATTTTGAAAGAAGGAGCCCCGGAAACGGGGCTCTTTTTATGCCGTCATCATGTTGCGGCGATCAGTCGACGATCGCGCTCTCGACCCGGTTTCGGCCCAGCCGTTTTGCCGTGTACAGCCAGGTATCTGCGTCCCTGATCATCTGTTCGACCGAAATTGGCCCGCTGTCTGCAGTGGTCACGCCGATGCTGACGGTGGTACGCAGACCGGGCTCGGCAAGGTCGGTGGCCTCGACCGCGACGCGAAGGCGTTCTGCCAAAACTGTGGCATCGCCGGCATTCAAATCCTGGCACACGGCGACAAACTCTTCACCTCCATAGCGGAACAGACGATCGCCGCTGCGCAATGAGCCCGCTAGCGAGCGCGCCACATCCTTGAGCACCTTGTCTCCCGCCACATGTCCGTACTGGTCGTTGATGCTCTTGAAATGATCGATGTCGATCATCAGCAGGCTTATCGGCTTGCGGTCGGTCAGCGCGCGGTCGATCAGCGACTGGGCCACCGTCTCGAATTGGCCGCGGTCGCTCGTGCCGGTCAGCATATCCTTGCCGGTTTTCTCAAGCAGGTCCTCGTAGCGGTGACGGAAAGTCAGGCGGTCGAAGACCTTGAGCAATGGCTCTGGACCCGGCAGTGCCGGCCTGGTTTCGATGAAGCGAAGATAGACCACGAGCATCGCGCTGTAGAGCGCGGCTGCCGCCATTTTTGCGATCCAGCCGCCGTAGAGTGCGCTGATCGGTACGCCCGATACGAGGTGAAGTCCGAAAAAAAACAGCAGCTGATCGAAGGAGAGCACTAGGGCTGCGCTGAGGAAAATGCGTTTGAACAGCGTGTTGGCGATGCGCTGCCCGAGCTTTTCGTAGATCAGGATGAGTGCGATGCTGTCCAGGAAAAGCAACGCAGTGCCCCAGATCATCAGCACGCCCATGTCGTCGAGAAAGGTCAGGTCCGGCCGGTAGCCGGGCAGTTCCGCGACATCGCCGTACAGGCGCAGGATCGAGGCCAGGGCAACCATCAAGCAATTGCCGATCAGGAGCCCGTAGATCGGCTGACGGACCGTCTCCGCGTCCTCCTTGATGTAAAGCAGCAGGAACATCATCAGCTTGCCGGAAAACATCACCGTCGAGCCGGGCGAGATCAAGCCGAAGGGCAGTTGAACAAAGAAAATCGCGGCGAGATAGGTCTCGAGGAAGTGCATCACCCCAAGCACGCAGAAGAAGATTCCGATGCCGAATCTGTGGCGTGAGTGGAACACCGCCGCCATCGTTGCCAGGTAGATGAGCGCCTGCAAAACGAGCAGAAATGCACCTGTCATGTGTGACTGTTCCTCGCGTCCCACATCAACGCCTACCTGCACATTCGCCATGGGTAAACCGCAAAAATGCCACCTTGCTCGGTCGTCGGCATATATCGTTATGACGCAGGCAGTAGGCACACGCGCAAGTCTGTCGCGCAGCTAGACAGAAGCGCTGACTTGGCCGGGAACCCGTGCTATGCGCGTCGGCAATGCTTGCTGACGACGCGTCCTCATCCCCTGATTTTTCGATGCGCCGCCTATGGTATCTGCGGGGCGTGGGAGCTGCGTTCTCGATCCCGGGCTTGATCCTCGCCAGTGCCTTCATTGGCTTTGCCGGGCTTGCCAAGGAGGCAGGGCTGACACTTGCGCAGACCGTGTTCATGGTTGGCATGGTCTGGGCTCTGCCGGCCAAGGTCGTACTGATCGGCGCGATCCTGTCGGGAGCGTCGCTGCCTGCCGCGGCCTTTGCCGTCGCGCTGTCTTCGATCCGGCTGACGCCCATGGTCGTCGCGCTCGTGCCCGAGCTTCGCGGGCCGAAAACGCCGCGCTGGGTGCTCTATTTCCTTTCGCATTTCGTTGCCGTGACCTCCTGGGTGCTGGCTATGGAGCGGCTGCGTGGCATCCCGCGGGAGCTGCGCACGAGCTACTATGCCGGGCTCGGTTCGACGCTGGTGCTGTTCAACATGGGCGTGGCCGCTGTGGTCTATCTCGTCGCTGACAGCTTGCCGCCTGCGGTCTCGGCCGCACTCTTCCTGCTCACGCCGATGTATTTCCTGACCTCGTTGTGGGGCTCGGCGCGCGAGCGGGCAGGGCATGTGGCTATGGTACTCGGGCTCATTCTTGGCCCGGCTCTGCACTTGGTGGTGCCCGGGTTCGATCTGCTCGGCGCAGGGCTCATCGGCGGAGGAGTGGCCTGCGCCTTTCACCGCCTTTCGCGTCGAAGGGCGACGGCATGACTTTCGATGCGGTCGAGTCCTGGTGGTGGCCGTTCCTGTTCATCCTGATCGGCGGTTGGCTTGCGACCGACGCCTGGCGTTTCCTCGGTGTCTATCTAGGGGACCGTATTTCCGAGGACTCGGATCTGCTCGTACTGGTGCGTGCGCTCGCCACCGCACTCGTGGCCGCCGTCATTGGCAATTTGATCGTATTTCCCAGTGGGGCGCTTGCAGATACGACACTTGCCCTGCGCGTCGGTGCCGCCGCGTGCGGTTTTCTTGCCTACCTCTGCCTCCGGCGGAAGATATTGGTCGGCATCATCGCAGCCGAAGTGGTCTTGCTGGCGGGGATGTGGCTTTCGCATTGAAGGTGATTGTGCGGTCAGCGGAGGCCACGGCCAGGTTGAGAGCTCGGCGATTCACGTCAACTTAACGGCTGTTTCCTAACCTTCTTGCCGGGCAAGGGGCGAGGGCATGGCTGAAACATATTCGACGTCGACGCGGGTGCCTTCGTTGGTCGCCGGTCTTGGCACGCAGCTTGCGGTGAAGGTCGCCATAGTTGTTGCCATTGTCGTGATCGACTTCGTGTGGATTGCCGGAACCGATTTTGAGTTCGACATTCCCAGCACGTTGACTGTCGGCGCGATCACGGGCTTGCTCGTGGCGATTGCGTGGTTTTACCGCGTCAAGCGTCCGATGAAGCGGTTTGAGGTTCTTTGCACCGAAACGGCCGTCTTGCTGGTGTTTTCCGCAGCGGCGGCGGTCCTCAGCATCCTGATGACGTCAATCAACCTGCCATTGGTCGACGACCAACTGACTGTCATCGATGGTGCCTTGGGTTTTGACTGGCTGTCATATGTCGGCTTCGTCAATCAGAGGCCCTGGCTCGGTACGCTATCGTCGCTGGTCTATGTCACGACGTTGACCCAAGTGGCCCTAACTGTTGTTGCACTGGGGCTGGTTGGGCAGGTCGAACGAGTTCAGCGGTTTGTCCTTGCTGTGATGTTTGGTGCCCTGATCTGCATCGTGATTTCGGCCGTGCTGCCGGCCGCCGGGGCACTGGCAACGGTTCGCCCACCGGCCGAATTCATGATGTTGAACAATCCGATCGTGGATCTCGAATACAAGCAGGCGTTTTTCGATCTTCGCAATGGCCTGGCAAGGTTCATTTCACTAGACGAACCGCGTGGGCTCATTGCCTTCCCGTCTTACCATTGCACGCTTTCAGTTCTGATCATTCTAGCTTTTGCGCGAGTGCGGTTCTGGTTCTGGCCCGTGCTCGCCATCAATGTCGCGGTGATCCTTTCAACCCCCATTGATGGGGGGCACCACCTTGCCGATGCGCTCGGAGGGATTGTTGTGGCGCTTGTTGCTTGGCGGTTAGCAAAAAAGCTGCTGGAAATGTGCAGCGCTGGACGCTCCGCTTCGGAGTTGACTGTCTGATGGATGAGCGGAGCGCCGACGTCCGCTTCCCCATGTCTCAAGCCTATTGGTTGAGAACGAACGATACCCCCGGATTGGTGGGCTTTTTCAAGACGAACTGGCGCGTCCAGGGAGTGTTCCTGGTGGCCGCGTCGATAGTTGTGGTTGCTCGGCTACTGTTTCTGCCAAATGCCTTGGTCGTGATGTCGAACACGTCGCTGCAGAGCTTGCGTGTATTTGTTGTTTCGTGCGCGATCGCGATATGTCTTTATCTGGTGCCCGAGACAATCCGCACGCGGTCCTTGTCGAAAAGCTTCGAATATCTGTGGTCCGAGATATTTACCTGGAGAAATTTTGCGGTCGTCGCACCAGCTATCGTCGCTTTGGCCTTGGTGATGAACACTTTCAGCCAGTTCAAATCCAGTATCCCGGTTTTTCACCCCTACGCGGCTGACGAACTGTTCCAACGTGTCGATCGTTTCGTACATTTTGGCGTCGACCCTTGGCGGATCGTAGGCCATTTTTTTGAATATGGCGGAGTTACCGTCATCATCGACCGGATCTATTATCTTTGGTTTATTGCGGTCTTTGTACCAACAGCCGCCGTGGTTGGCATGCCCGATCGATTTGGCATTCGCCATCAGTTCCTGCTCACTTATGTCCTTGTTTGGGCCATCTTGGGGATCGTCTGCGCGACTGCGTTCTCTTCCGTTGGTCCTATCTACTATGATCGGGTCTACGGTGGTCCGTCACACTTCACCGATTTGGTACAAAATCTGGTGCGGACTGACAGTGCCTGGGGCTTGACCACAATGCAGGTGCGAGAGGTACTCTGGAGCGCCTACGTGGACGACACTGCGACGGTCATTTCCGGTATTTCAGCAATGCCCTCTATCCACAACGCGATGTGCGTGCTGCTTTTCTTGGCTGCTCGTCATGTCAATCGTTGGCTGGCCGTAGCCACCGCAATTTTCGGACTGACGATCTTCATCGGATCCATTCATCTCGGCTGGCACTATGCAATTGACGCCTACGTCTCCGTCATCGGCGTTGTCTTGCTTTGGAAGCTCGCCGGCTATTTGACGGGCAATGCCGCGATGCGGCGTGCAGTCCAGTCCCAACCCCGTGGCGCGCCAGCCTGACGAACTCAGCCTTTCAGTACTGCCCTGATCTTGTCCGCATTCGCCGCCAGCACGTCGGGCTTTTCCATATCGCCTGTATGCGGCTTGAGCGGAACGCCTTCGAAGCGCGGAATGACGTGCACGTGCAGATGGTAGACCGTCTGCCCGGATGCGGGTTCGTTGAACTGCAGGACCGTCACGCCGTCCGCCACAAAAGCGGCCTTGACCGCCCGGGCCAGCTTCTGGACGGCGATGGCGAGCTGGCCGAGCGCTGCGGGTTCGGCATCGAGCAGGTTGCGCGACGGTGCCTTGGGTACAACCAGCGTATGGCCTGTGCCCTGCGGCATCACATCCATGAACGCCACGACCGACTCGTCCTCGTAGACCCGGTGCGAGGGGATTTCGCCGCGCAGGATCTTGGCAAAGATGTTGTTTGGATCGTACGCGGTGCTCGACATGGCCTATCCCGTTTGCTGCGGTTTCGTGATCGATGTTTCGGCGCTGACGCCGCCGACGTCAAGCTGCGGGGCCAGGAGGAGTTGAGTTGACTTACATCTATCTGATCATAGCGGTGGCGTTCGAAGTCGTCGCCACGACAGCACTGAAGGAAACGCACGGGTTTACCAGGCTGTTGCCTTCGCTCGTCACTGTCGCAGGCTATGCCGCCGCATTCTATTTCTTGTCCCTGGTCCTCAAAGTGGTGCCGGTCGGCATCGTTTATGCGATGTGGTCGGGCGCGGGTATCGTCTTCATCACAGCCATCGCCTGGGTCTGGTTCCGCCAATCGCTCGATTTGCCGGCCCTGCTGGGCATTGGCTTGATCATGGCCGGCGTCATCGTCATCAATCTGTTTTCGAAGTCGGTCGCGCACTGAGCGCCGTTCAGTCGCGGCGGAACGGGCCGTGATCTTCGAGATATTCGCCGATCTGAGCAACTTCCCGCCGCTCACGCTCCAGATACTCGGCAATCGCCCGCCTGAGCCCGGGATGTACGATGTAGTGCGCCGACTGGGTGGTGACTGGTCTGTAGCCACGCGCGAGCTTGTGTTCGCCCTGGGCACCTGCCTCGACGACCCTCAGCTTGCGTTCGATGGCGAAGTCGATGGCCTGATGATAGCAGACTTCGAAATGCAGGAAGGGATGGTCCTCGATGCAGCCCCAGTTGCGGCCGTAGAGTGTGTCGGAGCCGATGAAGTTGATGGCCCCGGCGATGTAGCGACGGCCGCGCTTCGCCATGACCAGCAGCACGTCGTCGGCCATGCGCTCGCCCACCAACGAGAAGAATGTGCGGTTGAGGTAGGGGCGGCCCCATTTGCGGCCGCCAGTGTCCATGTAGAAGGCGAAAAAGTCGTCCCAGTGGGCTTCGGTGATTTCCTTGCCGGTCAGCCGCTCGATGGAAATGTCGTCTGCAAGTGCCTCGCGCCGTTCTTTCTTCAGCGCCTTGCGTTTGCGCGAGGCAAGGGTTGCGAGAAAATCCTCATAGCTTCCAAAGCCTTCGTTGAAGAAGTGGAACTGCTGGTCGGTACGGCGCAGGAAACCAGTGGCTTCGAGAACGGCGACTTCCTCCGCTTCGGCGAAGGTCACATGCGCCGACGACACGCCCACTCCGTCCGCGATACTTCTGAGCGCTGTCGCCAGGGCCGACCATGTCCTGTCCGCATCCGCGCTGCCTGATGTCAGCAGCCGGGGCCCCGTCGCTGGCGTGAAAGGGATCGAACATTGTAGCTTGGGGTAGTAGCGTCCGCCGGCGCGTTCGAAGGCGTCAGCCCAACCGTGGTCGAAGACATATTCGCCCTGGCTGTGCGACTTGGCGAAACAGGGTAGAGCGCCAAGGAATTTGCCATCGGGGCTCTCAAGCCTGAGGTGATGCCCCTGCCAGCCGGTCTTGCGTACGGCGCAGCCGGACTCCTCGAGGATGCTCAGAAAGTCAAAGGATACAAATGGGTTATAAGACGTTCCTGGCGCGCGTTTTGAGGTCCCGACAAGCCCGTTCCATTCGTTGCGGCCGAATTCGCTGATGCTTGACACGACGCGGACGGAATAGCCGCCATCCGCACTCTTCGCTCCAGCTTCATTCGCAGTGCTCATGCGTTGTTACTTACGCACGATAGCAGGCGATGCAAGGCCTTACGCCACAGGCGTCGCACCGGGATCAAATCCCTCGAACGTCATCTGGTCGCCATGGGCGAAAGTCCGCTTCACCGCATCCTGGTCGCGCACCGTCCAGGTGATGACAGGCATGGCGAGTTTCTCGCGCACGAAGCCGATGAAGCGGTTCGGCAGATGCATCACGCTATAGGAGACGAAGGAAATGCCGTGCGCGAGCATGGAAAAATGAGCTTCCAGCTCGTGGTCCTGGTCGCCCGATGCGGTCAGACCGGCAGGGATTCCAGCCGCATGCTTGGCAAAATCGCGGATCAGCCAGTGGTCGAAGGACATGATCGCCACCTTGCCGTCATAGCCCTTGAGGGCCGCGCCGACCTTGGCGACGAGGCCGTCATCATGCCCGGGAATCCCCTTGAGTTCGATCACAAGCGGCACGCGTCCGTCGACGAGCCTGAGCAGTTCGGCGAGCGTCGGCACATGATCTGCGGTGCCGCCAATACGAAGGGCCGCAAGTTCACCCGCCGTGCGCTGCCAGATATAGCCGTCCGTGCCGGTCAGCCGCTTCAGCACATCGTCGTGAAAGACAACGACATCTCCATCGGCGCTCAAATGCACGTCGCATTCGATGGCAAAGCCGCGTTGGGCCGCCCGTTCGAATGCCGAAAGCGTGTTTTCCCAGCAGGTCTTGTTGAGGTCATGCAGGCCGCGATGGGCAATTGGCCGGGCAGTCAGCCATGAGAGATCGGTCATGGACATTCACTCGGTTTCGATGATGGCTTCGATTTCGACCGCCGCGTTCAGCGGCAGCGCGGCAACGCCGACGGCTGAGCGTGCATGTTTGCCACGTTCGCCAATGGCGGCGACCAGGAAATCGGAGGCACCGTTGGCGACGAGGTGTTGTTCGGTGAAATCTGCCGTAGAAGCAACGAAGACGGTGATCTTGACCAGGCGCCGGATTTTTTCCAGGTCGCCAAGAGCCGCCTTTGCCTGGGCCAGGATGTTGACGGCGCACTGCTTGGCCGCTTCCTTGCCTGCCGCAACGTCGACTTCGCGGCCAAGCAGGCCGGTTGCGATGAGCTTGCCGTCCTTGAGCGGCAACTGGCCTGCGGTAAAGACGAAATTGCCACTTGCCATGAACGGCACGTAATTGGCGGCCGGCGCTGCGGCAGCGGGCAGGGTGATCCCGAGATCGCTTAGCCGCTTTTCGATTGTTTCGCCCATCGTCTTTCCTTATCTCTGAGTCTCGGGTGGTAGGTGAGGTTGCGCCGAAAGTGCTATGTTTGCCTCGCTTCCGCCACGACTTTTTTTAAGGTGGACCATCATTCAAGGCGGCCTGCCGTGGCCGCACCGATCGGAGCCAGTGTATGCGCGCAACGCGCCTTGTCCTTCTCGCTACCCTGTCCACCTCGGTGCTGCCCTTGGCGCCGGCATTTGCTGCACCAGTGCTCGCACCTCATCGCGCGGTCTACGACCTTGTGCTCGATCAAGCGTCGGACAAGTCCGGAATCACCGGCCTTTCCGGTCGCATGGTCTATGAGTTCAACGGTTCGGCTTGCGAAGGCTACACGGTCAAGTTCCGCTTCGTGACCAGGATCGCGACCAACGAAAACACCCAGTTGACCGATCAGCAAACGACCACCTTCGAGGATGGCGAAGGCAAGACCTTCTCCTTCGTCACAAAGTCCTTTGTCGACCAAAATCTCGATCGCGAGGTCAAGGGCACGGCGACGCGCTCGGAAAACGGGCTCAAGGTGTCGCTGGAAAAGCCGGAGGCCGGTTCCGTCGATCTGGCCAAGACCCAGTTTCCGACCCAGCATCTGGTCGAACTGATCAACAAGGCAGAGAAGGGCGAGACCTTCTATGAAACCAGCCTGTTCGATGGTTCGGAAGATGCCGACAAGGTGATGACCACGACCGTCATCGTTGGCAAGAAGAGCGAAGCGCCCAAGACAGATCCCGAGATTCCCGCGCTTGCCGGGCTTGCCAAGGACAAGTACTGGCCTGTCGACATCGCCTATTTTGACGAGAGCAAGGGCGGCGGCGAGGAAGTGCCTGAGTATCGCATCAGCTTCAAGCTGCACGAGAACGGCCTGACGCGGGACCTGGTCATGGATTATGGCGACTTCTCGATGACTGGCAAACTGGTCAATCTGGCGCTGTTTCCCGTGCCGCAAGGCAATTGCAAGCCGTAAGCGCGCGCCGTGGCTGTTTATGTCGATGCGGCAATCTGGAAGTGGGTGGGCCATCGCTGGTGCCACCTGCTCGCCGACGACACTGACCAGTTGCATCGCTTTGCCGCCCAGCTTGGACTGAAGCGGTCGTCCTACCAGGGGCCGCCGAAAACATCTGCCCCGCACTATGACATCACTGGGTTCGAGCGCGACAGGGCCGTGCGCCTGGGCGCTATCGAATGCAGCCGCGACGAGATCGTGGCTGTGTTCCGCCGGGTACGTGTCCGCAATTTCAAGCGCCGCGAACCCAAGCCCGTGGCGGAGCCGGTGCGGGAAGAGCCCGGCATGTCGCGTTGGGCGGCCGGTAGCTGAATTCGTTCCGGTCACTAGAATCGAGGACTGGATTGCAAGTGCCGGAATCTCGGCGCTGAATGCCTGCATCCATCGTTATGCGGCGCTGAGGCGCAGAAAGCCTCGGTTTGTGCCGATGTTGGCCCGGTCTCGGGGTTGCGCAGGGCGGGCAATGCGTTTATATGCCGCCGCATTCCACACACGGACTTTGGTTTCCGACCGGGAGAAATCCGGCTGAGACCGCCCGGTGGCGTTTCGAGCAATCTCGCAAAGAGCGTCATGGTCCGTGGAGGCTAACCGGAAAAGGAAATAGAGAATGGCTCTGCCTGATTTCAGCATGCGCCAGCTTCTTGAAGCTGGTTCTCACTTCGGCCACCAGACCCACCGCTGGAACCCGAAGATGGCGCCTTACATCTATGGCGCCCGCAACAACATCCACATCATCGACCTCAGCCAGACCGTGCCGCTGCTGCACCAGGCGCTGAAGCAGATTTCGGACACCGTTTCGCGCGGCGGCCGTGTTCTCTTCGTCGGCACCAAGCGTCAGGCTTCGGACATCGTTGCTGACGCTGCCCAGCGTTCGGCTCAGTATTACGTCAACTCGCGTTGGCTCGGCGGCATGCTGACCAACTGGAAGACGATCTCGAACTCGATCCAGCGCCTGCGCAAGCTCGACGAGCTGCTCGCTGGCGAAGCCCAGGGCTTCACCAAGAAGGAGCGCCTGAACCTCGAGCGCGAGCGCGAGAAGCTGGACAAGGCCCTCGGCGGCATCAAGGACATGGGCTCGACGCCGGACCTGATGTTCGTCATCGACACCAACAAGGAAGCAATCGCCATCCAGGAAGCCAAGCGTCTTGGCATTCCGGTTGTCGCGATCATCGACTCCAACTGCGATCCGGACAAGATCGACTTCCCGATCCCCGGCAATGACGACGCCGCCCGCGCCATCCAGCTCTACTGCGATCTGGTTGCAAAGGCAGCGATCGACGGTATCGCACGCCAGCAGGGCGCGCTCGGCGTCGACATCGGCGCATCGGCCGAAGTCCCGGTCGAGCCTGCGCTCGATGCGGCTCCGACGACCGAAACGCCCCAGGCGTAATCGCGAAGGCCGGGCAACCGGCCTTCCTTTTCAGGATTGGGCGCAACTAGCGCCGGCGTTCGGCGCATCATCGAACCCTCGGTGGTGCGCTCGCGCATTTTGAAGCAAAGAGGCCACAATGAGCATTTCGGCAGCACAGGTTAAAGAACTCCGCGAACTTAGCGGCGCGGGCATGATGGATTGTAAGGCGGCTCTCACCGAGACCGGCGGCGACATGGAAGCTGCGGTCGACTGGCTGCGCAAGAAGGGTATCTCCAAGGCCGACAAGAAGGCCAGCCGCACCGCCGCCGAGGGCCTGGTCGGCGTCGATGCCGGCGTGCGCGAAGCAGTTGTCGTCGAAGTCAATTCGGAAACCGACTTCGTTGCCCGCAACGCGGCCTTCCAGGAAATCGTCGCCAACGTCGCCAAGGTCGCTCTTGCTTATGGCGATACCGACGCGGTTGCCGCTGCGAAGTATCCGGGTTCGGACAAGACGGTCGCTGACACCATCAAGGATGCTGTCGGCACCATCGGCGAAAACATGAGCTTCCGCCGCTCGGTCAAGCTTTCGGTTTCTGAAGGCGTCGTCGCCACCTACGTCCACAACGCTGTTGCCGACAATCTCGGCAAGCTCGGCGTTCTGGTCGCCATCGAGACCGCCGGCAACCACGATGCGGCCCGCGCCTTCGCGCGTCAGGTCGCCATGCATGTCGCAGCTACCAACCCGCTGGCACTGACGCCCGATGAAGTCGACGCTTCGGCTGTCGAGCGTGAAAAGGCGATCTTCGCTGATCAGGCACGCCAGTCGGGCAAGCCGGAAAACATCATCGAAAAGATGGTCGAAGGCCGCATGCGCAAGTTCTACGAGGAAGTCGTGCTGCTCAAGCAGGCGTTCGTGCTCAACCCCGACCTTACCGTCGAGGCAGCACTGAAGGATGCCGAAAAGCAGATCGGTGCGCCGGCAAAGATCAGCGGCTACGTCCGCTTCGCGCTCGGTGAAGGCATCGAGAAGGAAGAGAGCGACTTCGCAGCTGAAGTTGCTGCTGCCGTTAAGGGCTAAAAAGTAGCGCTGCATCAAGCGCTTCCTGAGGATAGCCGAAGGGCGCCGCGTGACATCGCGGCGCCCTTCGTGTATCGGAACCCAACTTCAATTGCCGCGAGGAACCCATGACCGACAAGCCGCTCTACCGGCGCGTACTGCTTAAGGCGTCGGGTGAAGCCCTGATGGGCGAGCAGCATTTCGGCATCGACGTTTCGGTTGTCGACCGCATCGCATCCGATATCGCCGAGGCGAGGGCGCTTGGCGTCGAGGTTGGCGTCGTTATTGGCGGCGGTAACATCTTCCGCGGCGTGGCAGTTGCCTCCAAGGGCGGCGACCGGGTCACCGGCGACCACATGGGCATGCTCGCGACCGTCATCAATTCGCTGGCTTTGCGCACGTCACTCGTCAAGCTCGGCGTCGATGCGGTCGTCCTTTCGGCCATCGCCATGCCGGAGCTTTGCGAAAGCTTCTCGCAGCGCCAGGCAACCGCGTATATGGATGCGGGCAAGGTTGTGATCTTCGCGGGCGGTACGGGAAATCCGTTCTTCACCACCGATTCGGCCGCAGCTCTTCGCGCAGCCGAAATCGGCGCGGATGCGCTGTTCAAGGGCACGCAGGTCGACGGCGTCTACTCGGCCGATCCGAAGAAGGATCCCGACGCGACCCGCTTCGAGCGCATTACCCATGCAGAAGTCATCACAAAAGGCCTGTCGATCATGGACACGGCAGCGATTGCTCTTGCGCGCGAAAACAACATTCCGATAATCGTCTATTCGATCCATGAAAAAGGCGGGTTCGGCGAAATATTGAAAGGTGGCGGTCGCTGCACGGTTGTTGCGGACGCCTGACATTGGAACGACGGTCCCGAGACTTCGAGACCAAGGAGACTGCAATGAGCACGGATTACAGCGATCTTCAGCGCCGCATGGAAGGCGCTATCAACGCCTTCAAGCACGATCTTGCTTCGCTGCGCACGGGCCGCGCCTCGAGCAACCTGCTCGACCCGATCCATGTCCAGGCCTACGGATCGTCCATGCCGCTCAACCAGGTTGCGACGGTGTCGGTGCCGGAGCCGCGCATGATCTCGGTCTCGGTGTGGGACAAGTCGATGGTCGGCGCTGTCGATCGCGCGATCCGCGAATCGAACCTTGGCTTCAATCCGATCGTTGACGGCACCAACCTGCGCATTCCGCTGCCGGAACTCAACGAGCAGCGCCGCAAGGAACTGGTCAAGATCGCCCACACCTATGCCGAGAACGCGAAGGTCGCCGCGCGCCACGTGCGCCGTGACGGCATGGACGCGCTCAAGAAGGCCGAGAAGGATGGCGATATCAGCCAGGATGACCAGCGCGTCCAGTCCGACAAGGTGCAGAAGCTGACCGACGACACGATCAGCCAGATAGACAGCTTGCTTGCAGGAAAAGAAGCCGAGATCATGCAGGTCTAGCGGCCACTGTCTGGCCCGGAAGCGAACGGATGACTACGCCCGCGCATGTCGCGATCATCATGGACGGTAACGGTCGCTGGGCGAAAGCTCGCGGCCTGCCGCGCGTTGCGGGGCACCGTGCCGGGGTCGAGGCGCTGCGCCGCACCGTCCGTGCGGCTGCGGACCTTGGCATTTCTTGGCTGACGGTCTACGCGTTTTCGTCGGAAAATTGGTCGCGGCCGAAGTCCGAGGTCACCGACCTCATGGGGCTGCTCAAGATCTTCATTCGCCGCGACTTGGCCGAGCTCCACAACAGCGGTGTGCGTGTTCGCATCATTGGTGATCGCGCGACGTTGCAGCCCGACATCCGTTCCCTGCTGGAGGAAGCTGAAACGCTGACTGCCGCCAACGAATCCCTGACCTTGGTCATCGCATTCAACTATGGTGGGCGCGACGAGATCGCGCGCGCGGCGCGCAGGCTCGCCGAAGCGGTCAAGCGTGGCGAGATCACCAGCGAAGCGATCACGCCGGAACTGTTCGCCGAAGAGCTCGACACATCGGGGATCCCTGATCCCGATCTGGTGATTCGTACCAGCGGCGAAATTCGGCTATCCAATTTCTTGCCCTGGCAGTCGGCGTACAGCGAACTTGTTTTCCTGCCCTGCTACTGGCCGGACTTTACTCGCGAGCATCTGAGCGAGGCCTTGCACGAGTATACCGGCCGAGAACGCCGCTTTGGCGGGCTTGCTGCGCGCGACGTCGCTTCGTGACCACTGACATGAGTAATCTCCAGCTCCGGACAATTTCGGCGATCGTGCTCGCGGCGGCGGTGCTGCTCCTGACCTGGCTCGGCGGCATGCCGTTCAGGCTGCTGTCGGCGGCCATTGCCCTTGCCATATTCTACGAGTGGTCGCGCATGTCGCGACCGAAGAGCGATGCGGGCTCGCCCATGGGTGGTCTTGCCATGCTGCCCGAAGTGGCGATCTTGCTGTTTGCAGGTGCCCTGGTCGCTGGAGTGCCGGCGCTTGTGCTGATCGGCCTCACTGCTGTCTTTGCGGTGATTCTGTGGGTCGTGGGTCGGCTACGCGGTGAAGCGGCCTGGGAAGCCACCGGATTTGGCTACGCTGCGCTCTCCGGCCTGTCTCTGGCGCTGCTGCGCGGCAATGACGCAGCCGGCCTGATCGCCATCCTGTTTCTGTTCGCGGTTGTCTGGGCGACCGACATCTTCGCCTATTTCGTCGGCCGCAGGATCGGCGGACCTAAGCTTGCGCCTGCAATCTCGCCCGGCAAGACCCGCAGCGGAGCGCTTGGCGGGGCGATCGGCGGCGTCGTGGCAGGACTTCTGCTTGCGAGTGTCCTTGGGGCTGGCAATCTCTTTGCCCTGGCAATCGTTGCCTTGGCGCTCTCGATAATCTCGCAGGCGGGAGATCTTTTCGAATCCTGGGTCAAGCGCCGACATGGTTACAAGGATTCGGGTTCGCTCATACCCGGCCACGGCGGCGTGATGGATCGGGTCGATGGGCTTGTCGCGGCGGCGTTTGCCCTATACGTCATCGGCTGGATGTCGGGCTCGGCCAATCATCCGGCGCAAGGACTGTTTCCGGCCTGAGCGACCGCAGCACGGGGTCGCAAGCCTCGGGCAAGGCACGGTGCCTCACTTGAGGCTCGATCTGGTTGAGGGCTTGATTTGAACGAGTATATACCCGGCTTCCTGAGTACTGACGGTCTGTTGATCGGCACCATTGTGCCGTTCCTGTTCGTGCTCACCATCGTCGTGTTCGTGCATGAGATGGGCCACTATCTCGTCGGTCGCTGGTGTGGGATCGGGGTGAAGGCCTTTTCGATCGGCTTCGGGCCCGAGTTGCTGGGTTTCAACGACCGCCGCGGCACGCGCTGGAAGCTTTGCGCGATCCCTCTGGGCGGCTATGTCAAATTCGTCGGCGACATGAATGTTACCTCCGCGCCGGGAGCCGAGGACGACCATCTCAGTCCCGATGAACGCAAGGTCGCCTTTCACACCCAGCCGGTCTGGAAGCGTGCCGCGACTGTGGTTGCCGGCCCTTTGTTCAACTTCCTTCTGACGATTGCCGTCTTCACGGTGATGTTTTCGGCCTATGGCCGCTATGTCATGGAGCCGACGGTCGCCGAGGTTCGTGCGGCAAGTCCAGCGGCGAATGCCGGCATTCAGCCGGGCGACCGATTCGTCAGCGTCGACGGCAGCCCGGTGGAAACCTTCTCCGACGTTCAGCGCCTAGTTTCGGGCCGTGGCGGCGATCCCATTACTTTCGTGATGTTGCGCGACGGTAAGGACGTCACCGTCACGGCAACGCCGGAGTTGGTGGAGCAGAAAGATGCGCTCGGCAATTCGGTCAAGGTCGCCGTCATCGGCGTGGTCAACAACGAGGAGTTGGGACAGCCGCGGCTGATCAGCTACAGCCCTGGCGGCGCCTTCGTTCAGGCGGTGTCCGAGACGGGGCACATCATCGAGCGCACGGGGCAGTTCCTCAAGCGGTTCGTTGTCGGTCGCGAGGACAAGTGCCAGCTCGGCGGACCGGTGAAGATCGCCGACATGGCCGGCAAGGCGGCTCAGATGGGCTTTGTATGGCTGGTCCAACTCGTGGCGCTCTTGTCTGTCGGGATCGGTTTTCTTAACCTTCTGCCGATTCCGCCGCTGGACGGCGGCCACCTCGCATTCTATGCGGTAGAGGCTGTGATCCGGCGCCCTGTTTCCGAGCGGGCGATGGAAGCGATATACCGCGTGGGGATGATTCTGGTTCTTGCTTTTATGGGTTTCGTTTTCTGGAACGATTTGTTTGGTTGCTGAAATCATGAAGAAATTTTGGACGGACAAGGGTCCTGTTGAGGGGGCGTTTACCATCCGGGACGATATGCGTGACGCGAAAGTCACGCTCGCAAGGTAAGTAAATACAAATTAACTAGAAGCCTTGCGTGTAGGGAAAATCCGGTTAATACGGTACGGGAAATTTACCGCGACGTCCGGTTTTCTCGCCGTGGGGACTTCGAGAAAAAGGTTACAAGGGCCAATGAAGGCAGCATTTAAGTTTGCGAGCGCCGCGTCCGCGGTAGCTCTTTCCGCCGCGCTGGCCGTACCGGGAGCAGTGGCGGTTCAGTTTGTTGCCGTGTCTGCCGCTCAGGCGGCGGTGGTCAATCGGATCGAAGTTCGCGGCAATCAGCGCGTCGATGCGGACACTGTTCGTAATTACATCACCATCAAGCCAGGCAAGTCGTTTTCGAACACCGACATCGACGACGCCGTGAAGGCACTGTTCGGCAGCGGCCTGTTCTCCGACGTTCGAATCAACCAGGTCGGCTCGACGCTGGTGGTCCAGGTTTCCGAGTACCAGGTCGTCAACCAGGTGCTGTTCCAGGGCAACAAGAAGCTCAAGGACGCGCAGCTTAGCGGCGCAGTTCAGCTCAAGCCGCGCGGCGCGTTTTCGCAGGCAGCGCTCGATGCTGACGCAGCGACGATCAAAGAAGCATACAAGCGCGTTGGCCGCGACGACGTCACTGTCGGCACCAAGGTCATGGATCTCGGCGAAAACCGCGTCAACGTGGTGTTCGAGATCAATGAAGGCGGTCGCACCAAGATCGCGGCGATCAATTTCGTCGGCAACTCCGCTTTTGGCGATCGTCGTCTCTCGGATGTCATCTCGACCAAGCGTTCCTCGGTCCTGTCGTTCATGTTGCGTGACGACATCTATGACGAAGACCGTCTGCGCGCCGATGAGGAAGCGCTGCGTCGCTTCTATTTCAATCGCGGTTATGCTGATTTCCAGGTCGTGTCCGCCTTTGGCGAACTCGATGAGGCGACCAACCAGTACACGATCACGATCACCGTTGATGAAGGTCAGCGTTACACGTTCGGTGACGTTTCGGTCGAGAGCACGATCGCCGAGATTGATGGCGCCCAGCTGCAGTCGCTGGTCGAAACCCGCAAGGGCGATGTCTACAACGCCAAGAATGTCGAAGACTCGATCATTGCCATCACCGAGAATGTCGCAGGCAAGGGTTATGCCTTCGCCAAGGTGACGCCGCGCGGTGACCGCAACTTCGAGTCGCGCACCATCAACGTCGTCTATACGGTCGACCAGGGTGCCAAGGCTTACGTCGAGCGCATCGAAATCCGTGGCAACGAGCGCACCCGCGACTTCGTCATCCGCCGTGAATTCGACGTCAGCGAAGGCGATGCCTTCAACCAGGTTTTGATCCAGCGCGCGAAGAAGCGTCTCGAAGCGCTGAACTTCTTTGAGAAGGTCGAAGTTTCGACGGCTCCCGGCTCGCAGCCCGATCAGGTTGTGCTTGTTGTCGATCTGGTCGAGAAGTCGACCGGCGAGTTCTCGATTGGCGCTGGTTACTCGACAGGCGGCGACAATGCCGGACCGTCGATCGAAGGCTCGATCACGGAGCGCAACTTCCTCGGCCGTGGCCAGTTCATCAAGTTCTCGGCCGGCGGCGGCAAGAACTCGCGTGACTACAGCTTCTCGTTCACCGAGCCATATTTCCTCGGTCGCCGTATTGCTGCTGGCTTCGACATCTATCGCCAGACGCGTAACTACGATCACTACGACAGCGACATCACCGGTGGCACGATCCGCTTCGGCCTTCCGATCACCGACAACGTCTCGACGCAGCTGGCCTACAACATTTCGAAGGAGGAGTATAACCTCTCCGACGACTGCGTGAACTCCAGCGGCGCGTACGACCCATCCAGGTGTAACGTCTCTATCGCTATCCTTGACGGTGTCGCGGACAGCCCGTGGATCAAGTCGTCGGTCAGCGGCACGCTTGTCTACAACACCATCGACGACATGAAGAGCCCGCACGCTGGTATCTATGCCAACTTCACCACCGAAGTGGCAGGTCTGGGCGGCGACGCCAAGTTCGTGAAGGTCTCCGGTCGCGGTACCTACTATCAGACTCTGTCGGAAGAGCTTGATATTGTTGCCCTTCTTTCGGCTGGCGGCGGTCATGTTCAGGGCTTCGGCGACGATGGTCTGCGTGTGTTCGACCAGTTCAAGAACAACGATCGCATGATCCGCGGTTTCGAGTACAACGGCATCGGCCCGGTTGATACGGCAACCGGCGAGCACCTTGGCGGCACGACTTACTTCAATGCCACTGCCGAGGCGCAGTTCCCGATCCCCGTCGTTCCCGAGAGCTTCGGCTTGCGTGGTGCGGTGTTCGCGGATGCCGCAACGCTTTACGGAAGCAAGATCGAAACGACCCCGCCGGTCAATTTCGGTACTTCGACCGACATGCAGTGGCGCGCTTCCGTGGGTATCGGCCTGCTCTGGGCGTCGCCGTTCGGCCCGCTGCGTATCGACTATGCGGTGCCGGTGGCCAAGCAGGACACCGACAATACGCAGGAATTCAACTTCGGCATTTCGACCCGCTTCTAATCGCGTGGTACGATACTTCCGGGCCATACTGGCCCGGAAGACGGTTGCCCGGCTTGGCTGGAACAGCATTTTATGACGGATCCGGTATTCTTTGTGCCGTCACGCCACTATACGGTAGGCGAGGTGGCCGACCTTACCGGCGCGACGCTCGTCGACCATAAGCATTCTCCCATCACGCTTACAACCATTGCTGCCGCGAGCAGTGGCGGCGATGGCGCGCTGGTGTTTGTCGACGGCAAGCGCAACGCAAAGCCACTGGCGACTCTGGTAGCTGCGGCTGTGCTTTGTACGCCTGACGTTGCAGGCATGGTACCGGACGGCATTGCCGTTCTGATCACACCGCGTCCGCAGCAGGCCTTCGCGCGCATCGGCCGGCTGCTTTATCCCGAGGCTGAACGCCCTGTCGGCGTGACGGGTGTTTCAGGCGTTTCCCCCTTCGCTCATATCGATCCGTCGGCTCACGTCGAAGCGGGTGCGGTGGTCGAAGCAGGTGCTGTCATCGGCGCCAATGCCGCTGTTGGCAGTGGCACCGTCATAGCTGCAAATGCGGTGATCGGACGCTCGTCGCAGGTCGGGCGTGATTGCTACATCGGCCCACATTGCTCGATCCAGTATGCGCTGATCGGCAATGGCGTCATCATCCATGCGGGTGCTCGCATCGGCCAGGATGGATTTGGTTTCGCGGGCGGCGCGCGTGGACCCGAACGCATTCCGCAGATCGGACGCGTGATCATCCAGGACAATGTCGAGATCGGCGCCAATTCGACTGTCGATCGTGGGGCGATGGCGGATACCGTCATCGGCGAGAACACCAAGATCGACAATCTGGTCCAGATTGCCCACAACGTGCGCATTGGCCGCAATTGCGTCATTGCTGGCCTTACGGGTATTTCGGGCTCCGTCGTCGTTGGCGACAACGTCATGATGGGCGGAGGCGTCGGCCTTGCCGATCATTTGACGATCGGCGCTGGCGCACAACTGGCGGCGCGCAGCGGCTTCATGCATGACGTGCCCGCGGGCGAGGTTTGGGCCGGCTATCCGGCCAAGCCGATGAAAGAGGCAATGCGCGAATTCGCATTGCTGAAGAAGTTGGCCAAGGGAAAACCAAAGGAGGGCGGGCGCAATGACTGACCAGGCAACCAGGACGCTCGAAGCCGTCGATATCCAGGGCCTCTTCAAGATACTTCCACACCGCTACCCGTTTCTTTTGATCGATCGTATCGTCGAGATCGATGGCGACGACTCGGCGGTTGGCATCAAGAACGTCACCGTCAACGAGCCGCATTTTCAGGGCCATTTCCCCGCGCATCCGGTCATGCCGGGGGTGCTGATCATCGAAGCGATGGCCCAGACAGCCGGGGCTATCTGCCTGCGGCTCGTTATCGACGAAACGCCGTCGCTGGTCTATTTGATGACTGTAGACGGCGCAAAATTCCGTAAACCGGTCGTTCCGGGCGACCAGCTGAGAATCCACGTCAAGAAGATCAAGAAGCGCGGCAACATCCTGAAATTTGCCTGCGACGCGCGCGTCGACGGAGTCACGGTGGCGGAAGCCGAGGTTGCGGCGATGATGGTGCCCAAGGAATAAGCTAGAACGTTGATGCAGACCGAAACATTCATTCATCCCGCCGCCGTCGTAGAAGCTGGTGCCAAGCTGGGCGCCGGTGTTCGGATCGGGCCATTCTGCCACGTCAGTGCCGACGCCGTCATCGGCGACCGGGTCGACTTGATCAGCCATGTTGCTGTGATGGGCGCAACGACGGTGGGCGAAGGCTGCAAGGTCTTCCCGCAGGCAACACTCGGCGCGGCACCGCAGAACAACAAGCACAAGGGCGGCCGCACGACGCTCGTCATCGGCAAGAACTGCACCATCCGCGAAGGCGTGACGATGCATGTCGGCACCGACACCAGCCGCGGCGAGACCACTGTTGGCGACAACGGACTGTTTTTGGCCTATGCGCACATCGCGCATGACTGCATCGTTGGCGACAATGTCACCATGGCAAACGTCGCAACACTGGGTGGCCATGTCGAGGTCGGCAACAACGTCACGATTGGCGGACTTGCCGCTGTCCACCAGATGACGCGTATCGGGCATCATGCCTTTGCCGGTGGTGCTGCCATCATTGACGGCGACATCATCCCTTACGGCATGGTGATGGGGAATCGCGCTAAATTGCGCGGCCTCAATATCATCGGCATGAAGCGCTCGGGTTTGCCGCGCGCGGAAATCTTTGCCCTGCGCAAGGCCTACAAGATGATCTTCGATCCCGCTCGATCGGTGGCCGAAAACATCCCGGCCGTCGAGCGCGAATTCGCCGGGTCGGCGATCGTTCGCGACGTTCTGGATTTCATCCAGGCACGTGGCAAGCGGCACTTCACCGTTCCGCCGATCCGCAACGCCGTCTCCGACGACGCCGCCGATGACGAAAGCTGAGTGCGGAAAGAAGATAAACCTTTCCGCGACTGACCGTGTCGCTGTCGTCGCAGGCAGCGGCCGGTTACCGGTCAACGTCGCAGACACCCTTGCCCATTCCGGCCATCAGCCCTTTGTGGTCCGCCTCGATGGTGAGACTGACTCTGGCACCAGCCTGACGGGCTATGAGGGTGAAGTGCTCGCTATCGAGCAATTTCCTTCGCTGCTGCCGCTTCTCAGGCAGAAGGGCGTCACGCATGTCGTGCTCGCCGGCGGTGTCAGTCGTCGGCCGAGACTGCGCGCGATCCGTCCGAGCCTGATGTTGTTTCGCCTGCTGCCGCGTGCTCTGACTGCCCTCGCGCGCGGTGACGACGGGTTGTTGCGCATATTGGTCAATACGTTTGAGGACTACGGCATCAAGGTTGTCGGTGCCCATCAAATCGTGCCGGAACTGTTGGCGGTCGAAGGAGCAATGGGCACCCATAAGCCTCAGAAGGGTGATTGGGTCGACCTGTATGCCGGCCTGGAGGCCGCCCATGCCATCGGCGCACTCGATGTCGGGCAGGCCGCGGTCGCCATCGGCGGACGAGCTATTGCCCTGGAAGGCATAGAGGGCACCGACCTTCTGCTCGAACGCGTTCGCGACCTGCGCAACAATGGACGCATCGCCGGCCGCAAACGCGGCGTTCTGGTCAAATGCGCCAAGCCGCACCAGGAACTTCGCGCCGATCTGCCAACCATAGGCCCCGCGACGGTCGAAGCAGCCCACGCGGCAGGCCTTGCTGGAATTGGAGTCGAGGCAGGCCGCTCGCTTGTGCTTGATTTTGGCGAGATGGTCGAACGCGCGGACAGGTTGGGCCTGTTTGTCGTCGGCCTCACTGGCAAGGGAAACAACACATGAGCTTGCCACCGCTCAAGATAGCCGTTGTCGCAGGTGAGGAGTCGGGCGACCTTCTGGGAGCCGACCTGGTGCAGGCGCTGCAGCGGCTGACTGGGCGCGACGTCAAGCTGGTTGGCACCGGTGGTCGTCATCTGCAGGAACTCGGTCTTTCGCCCCTGTTCGATGCCGGCGAAATCGCACTTATGGGGCTGACGGCGGTCATCCGCGATCTGCCGCGCCTGTTGCGGCGCATTGGTGAGACAGCGCGCTTTGTCGCCAAGGAGCAGCCGGACTGCCTGATCACCATCGACAGCCCTGATTTTTCGTTGCGGGTTGCCAAGAAGGTTCGCGCGCTCGACCCCAAGGTCCCGATCGTTCACTACATATGCCCGAGCGTCTGGGCCTGGCGGCCAGGGCGTGCCAAGGCCATGAAGCCACATGTCGACGAGATACTGTGCATCCTGCCGTTCGAGCCGGATGAACTCGCGCGCCTCGGCGGCCCGCATGGTACCTTCGTTGGCCACCGCCTGGCGACAGATCCCGGAATAGCGATTGCCGCGGCGATGCAGGAAGGCAAAGGCACGCTTGCGCCCGGTCGCGAAAAAACACTGCTGCTGCTGCCTGGGTCGCGCCGCAGCGAAGTCCGCGGCCTGATCGGGCCGTTCGGCGAGACTGTGTCGATCCTGCGCGCCCGTGGCCACCGGATGCGCTTGCTTTTGCCAACCGTGCCACATGTTGCCGGCATGGTCGAAGAAGCCGTTTCCGGTTGGGCGCAAAAGCCCGAGATCATCCTCGACAAGCAGCACAAGTGGCAGGCATTCGGCGAGGCCGATGCGGCCTTGATCGCATCGGGAACCGTGTCTCTGGAGCTTGCGCTTGCCGGCGTGCCGATGCTGTCTTCCTACAAGCTCGATACGTTCATGCGCGCGGTTCAAAGCCTGATCACTGTGTGGAGCGCTGCTCTGCCCAATCTGATCGCAGACCGCCCCGTCATCCAGGAAAACTACAACCAGTATGTGCGGCCACAATGGATGGCGCGTTATGTCGAGGGCCTGTTCGACGACAGCGGCCTGCGGCGCTGGCAGAAGGAGGGCTTTGCCGAAATCGCCCGCCGCCTGGCGACAGAGCGGCCTTCGGGCGAGCTTGCCGCCGAAGCGGTTCTCAAACACATCTTGAAATGAAATACGCCCGCCAAGCAAGAACTTGGCGGGCGTATCTGAGTTGGCAGCTGCGTTTAGCGCTTGGCGATCGGAACGTAATCGCGCTCTGCCGCGCCGGTATAAAGCTGGCGTGGACGGCCGATCTTCTGGCGCGGATCTTCGATCATTTCCTTCCACTGTGCGATCCAGCCGACGGTGCGGGCGAGCGCGAACAGCACGGTGAACATGGTGGTGGGGAAGCCCAATGCCTTGAGCGTGATGCCCGAATAGAAGTCGATGTTCGGATAGAGCTTCTTTTCGATGAAATAATCGTCGGTCAGAGCGATACGCTCGAGCTCCATGGCGACGTCCAGCATTGGATCGTCCTTGATGCCCAGCTCGCCCAGTACCTCATGCGTGGTCTTCTGCATGATCTTGGCGCGTGGGTCGTAGTTTTTGTAGACGCGGTGGCCAAAGCCCATCAGGCGGAACGGATCGTTCTTGTCCTTGGCGCGGGCGACGAATTCCGGAATGCGGTCGACATGGCCGATCTCGGACAGCATGTTGAGCGCCGCTTCATTGGCGCCGCCATGTGCCGGGCCCCACAGGCAGGCGATGCCGGCAGCGATGCAAGCGAACGGGTTGGCGCCCGATGAGCCGGCGAGGCGCACGGTCGAGGTCGAGGCGTTCTGCTCGTGGTCGGCGTGCAGGATGAAGATGCGCTCCATGGCGCGGGCGAGCACCGGATTGACCTTGTACTCCTCGCACGGCACCGCAAAGCACATGTGCAGGAAGTTGGCGGCGAAGTTCAGCTCGTTCTTGGGGTAAACGAAGGGCTGGCCGATGTGGTACTTGTAGGCCATCGCCGCGATCGTCGGCATCTTGGCGATCAGGCGGATCGAGGCGACCATGCGCTGGTGCGGGTCGGAGATGTCGGTCGAGTCGTGATAGAAGGCCGAAAGGGCGCCGACCACGCCGCACATCACGGCCATCGGATGCGCGTCGCGGCGGAAGCCGGTGAAGAAGCGCGACATCTGCTCATGCACCATGGTGTGGCGCGTGACGCGGTAGTCGAAGTCGTCCTTTTGGGCCTTGGTCGGCAGTTCACCGTAGAGCAGCAGATAGCAGACTTCCAGGAAGTCGCCGTGCTCGGCCAGCTGGTCGATCGGGTAGCCGCGATGAAGAAGGATACCTGCATCGCCGTCGATGAAGGTGATTTCCGACTCACAGCTCGCCGTCGAGGTAAAGCCGGGATCGTAGGTGAAAGCGCCCGTTGTGGCATAGAGCGATGCGATGTCGATCACATCTGGTCCGACCGTGCCGCTGCGTACCTTGAAGTCATGGGTCTGGCCGCGGAATTCCAGTTTGGCGGTCGAATCAGTCATCGCATACTCCTTAGTGCTGAGTTGCCGCTTCACGCGGCGCAATCGTCATAACAAGGCAACCAATAGGCCCGGAACGCTCGAACACGCTTCCCAGCTTCCCCGCTGCTTTCAAATTGACCTGTTGCCGCAATGTTGCACCGCAACAGCCTCATTTCAATGCAAAACTAGGAAAGCACTGCTGACCTAATCGATTTGATCGGAAATGCGGCCCAGACTTTCGTCGCGGCCCAGAACAGCCAACACATCGAACACCCCCGGGGAGGTGCTTTTGCCTGTCAAAGCGGCACGCAAAGGCTGGGCGACTCCGCCCAATTTCACATTCTCGCGACCGGCAAACTCGCGGATTGCAGCCTCGGCGGAGGCCGCGTTCCAATCCGCGTCAGCCACCGTCGAAAGGGCCGCATGGGCGCCCTTGAGGATGTCCTTGGCCGGACCAGCCAGCAGGCTGGCAGCCTTCTCGTCCAAGGCCAACGGCCGTTCGGCAAACAGGAAGGCTGCACCCTCCGCCAACTCGATCAGCGTCTTGGCGCGCTCCTTGAGACCAGGCATGGCTGCAATCAGCTGCGCCGTGCGTTTGTCGTCGAGCTTGCTGAGGATCGCGTCGCCACCCGGCAGGTAGGGCAATGTGGCAACAAAGATGTCGAACAGCTTGCTGTCATCCATCTGGCGCATGTGGACGCCGTTCAGCGCCTCGAGCTTGGCGAAGTCGAAGCGGGCGGCCCCCTTGTTGACGTCCTCGATCTCGAACCAGCGGATCATGTCTTCGATGCTCATCACCTCGTCGTCGCCATGGCTCCATCCGAGGCGGGCGAGATAGTTGAGCAGCGCTTCAGGCAGGTAGCCCATGGCGCGATAGGCATCAACGCCGAGCGCGCCGTGACGCTTGGACAGCTTGGCGCCGTCGGCACCGTGGATCAGCGGGATATGCGCCATCACAGGCACGTCCCAGCCCATGGCGACATAAATGACCGTCTGGCGCGCGGCGTTGGTCAGGTGGTCGTCGCCGCGGATGATGTGGGTGACGCCCATGTCGTGATCGTCGACGACGACCGCATGCATGTAGGTCGGCACACCGTCCGAGCGCAGGATGATGAAATCGTCGAGATCCTTGTTGGGAAAGCGCACGTCGCCCTGCACGCGGTCGCGCACAAGTGTTTCGCCTTCGGTCGGCGCCTTGATGCGGATGACCGGCTTGACGCCGGCGGGTGCCTCGGACGGGTCGCGGTCGCGCCAGCGGCCGTCATAGCGCGGCGGCCGCCCCTCGGCGCGCGCCTTCTCCCGCATTTCGGTGAGCTCTTCCTGAGAAGCATAGCAATAATAGGCCTTGCCCAAACGCACGAGTTCTTCCGCGACCTCGCGATGGCGCGGCGCACGCTCGAACTGGGAGATCGGCTCGCCTTCCCATGTCAGGCCAAGCCAGGTCAGGCCTTCGAGGATCGCTGCTGTTGCGGCATCGGTCGAGCGCTCGCGGTCGGTGTCTTCGATGCGCAGCAGCATCTTGCCGCCGGTGTGACGGGAATAGAGCCAGTTGAATAGCGCGGTGCGCGCGCCACCGATATGCAGGTAGCCGGTGGGCGAGGGGGCGAAGCGGGTCACGACGGACATAGCAAATTCCAAGGGAGGCATGGCGTCGCCCGGCCGGAGACCGGCGGCGCATGGCGTTTCGGTGGCGTTGATGTAGCATAGAAGGTCTGGGGCGCAAGGGGCAGGCCCGATGGGCGAGCACGTGCGGGAGGGGCAGGCCGGTAACAATCCGGTGGCTGAGGCCAGCGAGCGCAGCTTGCTGGCAGCCTCGTCCTTGCTTCCCGTGGCATGGGCGAAGCCCAGAACTCCAGCAGCCGACACAGCCACGGCGGAGGTCGCAATCGCAGCGACCGGCGCGTCGTCTCACTTGCCACGGCGGCATCGATGGGCACGACTTCTGGTTCGCCACCGGATCAACGGGCGATCAGCACTTTCCGCAATCCAAACCGAACTCGACCGTGGAGCCGCCTTTCTGTTGATTCCGGTGTTTCTGGCTATCGGCGCGCTTATCTATTTTGCCCTGCGGGTTGAACCGGCGATCGCACCGCTGATGATCGCTTTCGCAGTCGTGGGCTCGCTCGCCTTCGTCATGCGTTCGCACAGGTTGGTCCATTACGGGCTTGCCGCCGCTGCGACCTGCCTGCTCGGCATGACGCTGGCAAAGCTTGAAACGGCTGGAATGGCAACCAGGATGCTAGGGGCCGAAATATCGACTGGGATCACCGGTCGGGTCATCGGACTCGACCATCTCGACAATGGCCGGGTACGGTTGACGCTTGATGTCCTCGCAACCGCGCGTCCGGTTTTGCGCTATGCCCCGGAGCGCGTGAGGCTGACCGCGCGCAAGGTTCCAGAAGGCGTGGTCGCGGGGGCGCAGGTGACCGGCTATGTCCGCCTCATGCCGCCTTCGGGCCCGGTGCGACCTGGCAGCTATGATTTTTCCTTCGAAAGCTACTTCGACGGCATTGGCGCCAGTGGCTTCTTCATGAAGGGGCCGGACCTTGCCGCCTCAACACAGCCGCCGTCGGCCAGCGATCGAGCCTTTGCTTCGATAGAGAACGTGCGTGAAGAGATTGCCCAGCGCATTCGGGACCGGATCGGTGGAGCCGAAGGCGAAATAGCGGCAGCGCTGGTGGTCGGTGTGCGCGGCGGCATTCCCGAGGATATCAACGAGGCGCTGCGGCGCACCGGCCTCTACCACATCATTTCGATCTCGGGCCTGCATATGGCGATGGTCGCGGGTACTGTCATGGTGTTGATGCGGCTTGCCCTCGCTGGCTTTCCTACCTTCGCATCACGTTGGCCGGTCAAGAAATACGCTGCGAGCGCTGCCTTGGTCTCGACGGGCGGCTATCTGTTCATCTCTGGTGCCGAGGTCGCGGCACAACGCAGTTTCATCATGCTGGCCGTGATGCTGACCGCCGTGCTGTTCGATCGTGCGGCACTCACCATGCGCAATCTGGCGATCTCGGCGATCGTCGTCATCGTAATCTCGCCGCATGAGGTGGTTGGCCCGAGCTTCCAGATGTCGTTTGCGGCAACAGCCGCACTTGTCGGCGCCTATGCCTGGTGGTCGGATAGGCGGGAGGAGCAAGCTCAACCTCTCGTGCAAAGGTCGCTGCCGTCGAAATTGTGGCGCTGGCTTGCAACTGTTGCGATCGGGCTCATTGCTACCTCGCTGATCGCAGGCCTTGCCACCAGCGTCTTCGGCGCCTGGCATTTCCAGCGAGTCTCGCCGCTCAGCCTTGTCGCCAATCTCGCTGTCATGCCGATCGTCTCCGTCTTGGTGATGCCGTTTGCGGTCTTGGCCGGCATCTTCATGCCATTGGGCCTCGACGGCCTATTCCTCGATACTATGGGTGTCGGTCTGAAGGCCATGATCGAACTCTCAAAGTGGTTTTCCGAGAGGTCGCCCGTCGATGCAGTCGGGCTGGTCTCCGCGGAAGCTGTCGTCCTCATCACCGCCGCATTGGTCATCGCATCAATAGCCACGACGTGGCTGCGTGCCGCCGCCTTGCCATTTGCGGCCCTTGGAATTCTGACGCTGATGGAAACCGAAACACCTGTCGGCCTCGTCTCCGAGGATGGCCGCCTGGTGGGGGTGCCAACGGCGGACAAAAGGCTTGCCGTCAATCGTTCCCGGCCAAATGAGTTCACGGTCGACAACTGGATGCGCGCACTGGTCGCAGAGGAACTCGTCGGACCTCTTCGCACTGATGCGAAAGGCGCTGTCAAATCCGGCAATCCAAACGGCAGTGCCAACGAGGCTGCATTTGTCTGCAGCGGCGGCCTTTGTCAGGTTCAACACACGTCGGCCGGATTGATCGTGCATGCGGAGGATGTAATGGCCGCCCGGCGCGTTTGCGCAAACGCTGACCTCATTGTCGTGAACGACGCCACCGCAAACGACACTTGCCCAAGATCAGATGCAACCGTGCTCACCAGCCGAGAGCTCGCGCGTCTGGGCAGTGCGGCGATATTCCTGAAGCCGACAACGGACAACAAACGCCAAGAAATCGAGATCCGTCACGCCGTGCCCGAACCATATCGTCCATGGCACATGCAGCGCGCATTCTCACGCGAGGCGAGGGGGCTGGCGCCCTACCAGCACACAGACAAACGCCCCAAAACGCCGAAAGCCGCGATCTCGGCCAAATAGCCGAAATTCAGGCAGGTCCCACCCTATGGCTGGGCAGGCAGGCTCGACCCCGCTGTGCAAAAATCAATAGCGGCGGATAAGTCCGACAAGCTTGCCTTGTACCTTGACCCTGTCGGGCCCGAAGATGCGCGTTTCGTAGGCCGGATTGGCTGCTTCGAGCGCGATCGAGGCGCCCTTGCGACGGAATCGCTTGAGGGTCGCTTCCTCATCGTCGACAAGTGCCACGATGATCTCACCGGGATTGGCGGTGGTCGAACTGCGGATGACGACCGTATCGCCGTCAAAGATGCCAGCCTCGATCATCGAGTCGCCCTTGACCTCGAGCGCGTAATGCTCGCCGCCCATGATCATATCCGGCGGAACGGTAATGGAATGGGTCTTGTGCTGGATCGCGTCGATCGGCACGCCGGCGGCGATACGACCCATCACCGGGATGGTGACGGCCGAACCGGCGTCGTCGTCGTTACCCGCCGACATCGAGCGCGAAGGCTCAGGCCGACGGCCGAGACTGCCTTCGATGACGCTGGGCGAGAACTTTCGCGCCGCGTTGAGGCCAGGCGCAATCGAATCGGGCATGCGCAGCACTTCGAGTGCGCGTGCACGATTTGGCAGGCGTCGGATGAAGCCACGCTCCTCCAGTGCCGTGATCAGGCGATGGATGCCGGATTTGGAGGCGAGGTCGAGCGCTTCCTTCATTTCGTCGAAAGATGGGGGGATGCCCGTCTCTTTCAAACGCTCGTGGATGAACAGCAGAAGCTCGTGTTGTTTGCGCGTCAGCATCGCCACCCCCGAGGAATCAGAAGAAAAACAAACCCAGAACAAACACTATCTGTTCCAGTTGTGTTCCGCAACTGTTTATATTTCGTGAAGGGGACGCGCTGTGTTGTTCAGCGCAGCATCATTACCTGGCAGGCACTGCCAGATTCGGCTGCCGGTGCGAAGGGTTCGCGCATAAGGGCGCAATTGGCGTCGGCGAGCGTGCGTAGCATCGACGAATCCTGAACCATGTATGGCGTGACGATGAGGCCGTCCGGCGTCTCGCGCGCCACGGCACGGACGAAATCCTGACGCAAATCGTTGGCCGCAACGGCTGTGTCGAGGATGCCGTTGCGGATATCGGGCGAGTAAGGCCGACCGCCAAGCTTCGCCAACAGCGGCTTCAGGAAGATATGCGAGCAGATCAGGCTCGCTACTGGATTGCCGGGCAGGCCGACGCAGCGCGTCTTGCCAAGGCGGCCGAACATCAGCGGCTTGCCGGGGCGCATGGCTATCTTCCAGAAGTCGAGATCCATGCCGAGTCCGGTCAAGACGCCATGGATCAGGTCGTGGTCGCCGACCGAAGCGCCGCCGAGGGTGACGATGACGTCGGCCTCGGCATCGAGGGCCTGGGTGACGAGTGTCGAGATCGCGTCATTGCGGTCGGCTGCGATGCCGAGGTCTAGCACGCGTGCGCCTACCGAGCGAACGATCGCGGCGACGCCGTAGGCGTTGGACGCGATGATCTGGTCGGGACCGGGGTTGCTGCCGGGCGGCAACAGTTCGTCTCCGGTGGCGATGATGGCGACCAGCGGCGCGCGGACGACTGACATCTCGGGATGATTGGCGGCAGCGATGAGCGATAGGGCTGCCGGATCAAGCAAGCGCCCGGTGTCGAGAATGAGATCGCCCTGTTTGAAATCGAGGCCCTTGGCGCGGATGTTGCGTCCAAGCACAGCTGGCTCCAGCACTTCGACCTCGCCATTGCCGAGATCGCGGACGTTTTCCTGGATAACGACGGTATCAGCACCTTGTGGCACAGGCGCGCCGGTGAAGATGCGCACGCTCTCGCCTTGCGCAATCGCACCGCTGAACTGTCTTCCTGCGGCTGCGGTCCCTACGACCTTCAATCGCGCCGGCAGCGACGCGATATCGTCTGCGCGGACGGCATATCCGTCCATGGCCGAGGCATCGAATGGGGGTTGGGTGCGCAGGGCATACAACGGGCTTGCGAGCACGCGCCCTGAGGCTTCGCCGAGGCCGACCGTTTCCACGGCTCTGGGTTCGGCGCCATCGAGCAGGCGTCCGAGCGCATCGGCGACGGGCAGCAGGGCCATCTACGCGCCTGCCTTGTAGTCGCCCGACTTGCCGCCGGTCTTCTCGACCAGCCTGATGCCGGAAATCACCATGGCGCGGTCGGCAGCCTTGGCCATGTCGTAGATGGTGAGGCAAGCGACCGATGCGGCGGTCAGCGCTTCCATCTCGACGCCTGTCTTGCCGGTGACGCGCGCAAGCGCTGTCACGCGAAGGCCGGGCAGGGCCTCGTCCGCTTCGATCTCGACCGAAACCTTGGTCAGCAGGATGGGATGGCAGAGGGGCACGAGTTCATGGGTGCGCTTGGCAGCCATGATGCCTGCGATGCGCGCGGTGCCAAGTACGTCGCCCTTCTTGGCATTGCCCGAAAGGATCAACGCCAGGGTTTCGGCGCGCATGCTGACACAGCCTTCGGCGATTGCGGTGCGCGTGGTCTCGGCCTTGTCGCCGACATCGACCATGTTGGCTTCGCCGGTAGCGCCGATGTGGGTGAGGGTGGTTGCCATGTCAGATGGCCGCGCCGTTGAGAAGCGCTCGTGTGGCGGCTGCCACATCGGCCTGCCGCATCAGGCTTTCTCCGACGAGGAAGCTGCCAATGCCGGATTTTTCCAGGCGCAGGCAATCGGCGTGCGTGAAGATACCGCTTTCCCCGACCAGAAGACGATCGGCCGGGACCATGGGGGCAAGCCGCTCGGAGGTGTCGAGACTGACCTCGAAGGTGCGCAGGTTGCGGTTGTTGATGCCGAGCAGGCGCGAAGAGAGCTTTAGTGCGCGCTCGGTTTCTTCCTCGTCGTGCACTTCGACGAGGACGTCCATCCCGTGCTCGAAGGCCGTGTCCTCAAGCCGCTTGGCGTCGTCGTCGCTGAGGCTTGCCATGATGATGAGGATGGCGTCCGCACCCCAGGCGCGGGCTTCATGCACCTGGTAAGGCTCGAACATGAAATCCTTGCGCAGAGCGGGCAGGGCGCAAGCACAGCGAGCCGCGGTCAGGAATTCGGGAGCACCCTGGAAGGATGGTGTATCGGTCAAGACCGACAGGCAGGCCGCGCCGCCTTCGGCATAGGCGTGAGCCAGTGCTGGTGGGTCGAAATCGGGACGGATCAGCCCCTTCGACGGGCTTGCCTTCTTGATCTCGGCGATAAGGCCGAAGCGGTTGTCGCGGCGCTTGGCCTCAAGGGCGGCAAGAAACCCGCGCGGCTGGGATGCGTCGCGGGCCCGTGCCTTGACCTCGACGAGCGGCAGCAGCGCCTTGGCTGCTGCGATCTCGTCGCGCTTGTAGGCTTCGATGCGGCGCAGGATATCTGCCATAACTTATCCGTTCGAAACGCTGACCAGACGACCGAGCACACCAAGCGCCCTACCGCTGTCGATCGACTCGGCGGCCAGTGCAACGCCGTCCTCGAGGCTTGCCGCCTTGTCGGCGACGACAAGCCCGGCACCGGCATTCATCAATACAGTGTCCCGGTAGGCGCCTTTGGCGCCTTCGAGAACGCCGCGCAGAGCCGCAGCATTGTAGGCGGAATCGCCCCCGCGCAACTCTTCGCGTGTATGGCGCGCAAGCCCAACCTGCTCGGGCGTCAGCGTGAACGTGCTGATGCTGCCATTGGTGAGTGCCGCGATGTGAGTCTCGCCAGTGGTCGTGATCTCGTCATAGCCGTCGCCATGCACCACCCACACGTGCTGGGCGCCGAGTTCCTTCAGCGTTGCAGCTACAGGTTCGACCCATTCAGGGGAGAACACGCCAACGAGTTGGCGATTGACGCCGGCTGGATTGGAAAGCGGACCGAGCAGGTTGAAGATGGTCCGGGTGCCGAGTTCGACGCGGGTCGCGCCGACATGTTTCATCGCCGGATGATGCGCCGGGGCGAACATGAAGCCGACGCCTGCCTGGTGGATGCAACGGCCGATCGCCTCGGGGGACAGGTCGATGTTGACCCCGAGCGCGGTGAGCACATCAGCAGCACCGGTCAGCGATGACAGACCGCGATTGCCGTGCTTGGCGACCGGCACGCCGGCACCCGCAATGACGAAGGCCGAAGCGGTCGAGATGTTGACGCTGTGCGAACCGTCGCCGCCGGTGCCGACGATATCGATGGCATCGGCAGGCGCTTCGACGCGAAGCATCTTGTCGCGCATGGTGGCAACGGCGCCTGAAATCTCGCTGACTGTCTCGCCGCGCACGCGCAGCGCCATCAGGAAGCCGCCAATCTGGCCGGGCGTCGCTTCGCCCGACATGATGATGTCGAAAGCCTCTCGGGCCTCCTCGAAGGTGAGGGGGGCGCCCGAAGCTACCTTTGCTATATGCGGCTTCAGTGCGCTCATGGCGTTCCCACCGCAAGTGCCCGGGTGATTGCCTCCCGGTCGATGGTGGCCTGATATTCACCCTGAAGCTGGGCGACGAGCTGGTCGAGCAGGTCGTCCGACATGCCGGAGGCAAAGGTCTTCTGCGCGTCCTCTGGCACGGCACTCTTGTCCGCTCCGGCGGGTTCGAACACTTCCGCGACCTTGAACAGGATCTGCGCATCGCCGGCCGGTGCTGCAATGACGCCAGTTCCACCCTGGCCCATGGCGAACATCGCCGCCGCACCCTCACGGCCGAAATCGGCGTCGTCGGTTTCGCGCTTGAGGCCGCGCTTGGTCTGTTTTTCGAGCTTCAGTTCGCCTGCGATGACATCCAGCGCGGTGCCGTCCTTAAGGCGTTTTTCAAGTTCGTTCGCCTTGTCCTGAAGACGTTTCGTGGCTTCCGCTGCGGTCCAGTCGGCGACCACCTTTGCCCGTACTTCATCGAGCGTGCGGTCACGTGCCGGCGTCACATCCACGACCTCATAGAACACGAAGCCGTTGGAGCCGAGGTTGAGCGGCGGGTTTTCAGCGCCGGCTTCGGCTTCGAAGGCCGCCTGGATCAGGTTGCGCGAATCCGGCAGCGTGCTGATGACGGTACCTTCGGCGTCTTGGCCGGCGCGATCGATGGCGTCGATCGTCACCACCTTGAGCTTCAGCTTGTCGGCCGCCGCCTGCATCGTGTCGCCGCCAGCGCGGGCGTCCTCGTAGGAATCATGCACGTCGAGCAGGATACGATTAGCCTCGGCGAGGGCGAGTTCCTTGCGGATCTGGTCCTTGACCTCATCGAGCGTCTTCACCGTCTGTGGCGTGATCTCGCTGACGCGCACCAGCACCGGGCCGAAAGCGCCCTGGACGACATCGCTGACCTGGTTTGCCTGCAGCGCGAAAGCCGCCTCGGCGACAGCCTTGTCGGCAATCTGTTCCTTGGTCAGCGTGCCGAGCGTGACGTCGGCCGCAGTCTTGCCCTGATCGGCAACGACCTTGTCGAAGGTCGCGCCTGCCTTGATGGCGTCGGAAGCGGCCTTGGCTGCCTCGGCGTTGGCGAGAACCAACTGATCGATCTTGCGCGTCTCGGCAGTGGTAAAGTGCGATTTGTTCTTGTCGTAGTCCTGGCGAACCTGCTCGTCAGTGATCGACGCGACATCCATGATGTCTTCCGGCTCGAGCTTGACGTAGCTCAGCTTGCGGAATTCCGGCGCGGCGTAGTTCTTCTTGTTTTCCTCAAACCACGCCTTCAGAACTTCGTCGCTCGGTGCCGCGATAGGCTCCACCAACGATTTTGGCAGAGGCAGATAGTCGATGGTGCGGTCTTCGCCGCGATACAGCGCCACAGCGCGCAGGAAGGTGTCAGGGGCGACAAGACCATCGGAAACGGCTTCGACGATCTGCTGGCGGACGGCGACCTGGGCGCGGTTCTTGAGGTAATCCTCTGGGCGCATGCCGATTTGGCGCAGGATGTATTCGAAGGCCTGGCGGTCGAACTGGCCATCGGGGCCGCGGAAGGTCGGATCGTCCCAGGTCAACTGGGCAAGGCGGTCCTTGGACAGGCCGAGGCCAAGCTTGCGGGCCTGCTCGTCGAGCACGGCACCTGCGACCAATTGCGACAGCACCTGGTTGTCGATACCGAGCGCGTTCGCCTGGTCGCGGGTCAGGCGCTGACCGAATTGCTGCGACATGACATTGAGCTGACGGTCATAGGCGAGGCGATATTCGACGCCTGAAACGGACGTGCCGCCGGCAGTCACCACCTTGTCGCCACCGAACTGGTTCAGCATACGCCCTGAGATACCCCAGATCGCGAAGCTGACGACGAGCAGCAGAAGCAGCAGCTTAGCAACCCAGGTACCGGCAGCACTTCGCATCGATTCCAGCATGTATCAGATCCCGTATACGCGCATTTCCGCATGCGCCTGCATGAACGAAGCGCAATAGCGCCCTTCAGGGCCACTGTCGATTGCTTTGTGGCCTGTTTTTGGTAGTGAGGTTGCCCGAACGAACATCGATTTCGAGGGAAGAGTACATGACGCCAGGAATACGCCCACTCGTTGCAGGTAACTGGAAAATGAACGGCACCAGTGCTTCGCTCAACGAATTGCGCAACATCGCCGGCGGTTTCATGAGCGGCCTCGACGCCGAGACTGAAGCACTCTTGTGTGTTCCGGCGACGCTTCTGTCACGTGCGGCTGAAATTCTCCACCGCTCGCCAGTCAAGGCTGGCGGTCAGGATTGCCACGCAAAGGAAAGTGGTGCCCACACGGGCGACGTGTCGTCGGAAATGCTGAAGGACGCCGGCGCGAGCCACGTCATTGTCGGGCATTCGGAACGCCGCACCGACCATGGTGAAACCGACGCTGTGGTTCGTGCCAAGGCTGAAGCGGCATGGCGCGCCGGGCTAGTCGCCGTCATTTGCATTGGCGAGACCCATGCCGAGCGCGAAAGCGGCGCAACCTTGTCGGTGCTGTCGCGCCAGATCGAAGGCTCGGTGCCGACGACGGCGACACCGGCAAATGCGATCATTGCCTACGAACCAGTCTGGGCGATAGGCACCGGCTTGACGCCGACCGTGGCCGACGTGGCCGAGGCGCATGCGCATATCCGTGCGCGCCTGGCGGAGAAGCTGGGTGCGGCGGCTGGCAAGATGCGCATTCTCTATGGTGGATCGGTAAAGCCGTCCAACGCCGTCGAATTGCTGGCAGTCGCCAATGTCGACGGCGCGCTGGTCGGTGGCGCCAGCCTCAAGGCAGCCGACTTCCTTGGCATTGCCGAAGCCTATCGCAAGCTCTGATTTCACCCAGCGTAACCGTTGCAAAGGCAGCGTGTCACCCCATATTCGGCCGGCGGGCTTGGAAATGCCTAGAAAGCATTGTATTGAGCCGCCTCCGGAAGGCCGGGCGCTTCGGCGCGCGGCAAGTCCCCGTCAGGAAAGATCCCAGGAAGCGCAATGGAAACCGTCCTCATCGTCATTCACTTGATGGTCGTGCTCGCCCTTGTTGGCGTTGTGCTCCTGCAGCGCTCTGAAGGCGGTGGCCTCGGCATCGGTGGTGGTTCGGGCTTCATGACCGCACGCGGCGCGGCCAACGCGCTGACCCGTGCAACCGCTATCCTGGCGACCGTGTTTTTCGTGACGTCGCTGACATTGTCGATCGTTGCCCGCTATGGAGCAAAGCCGACCGATATCCTTGATCGCGCGCCGACCACCCAAAGTGGCACGACTGGCGGCAAGGGCGTTCTCGATCAGCTCGGCGGTTCGACCACGCCTGCACCTGGCGCTGCTGCGCCTGCAACTGATTCCGCCGCTCCTGCTGCTCCGAGCGCAGCGCAGCCGGCCGCACCTGCCACTGCGCCAGCCGCTCCGGGCACCGAGCAGCCCGCCGCAGGCGGCGCTACTGCCCCGGCAGCACCGCAAGTTCCTAACTAAGTATTAAGCCTCTGCCGCAACCTGTTGTTGTTTGAACACAGTTGCGGCAAATGCTGCATCGATAATTACAATTCGATCAATTCACCGGTGGTGCCTCCCTTGAGGCATCTCCGGCTAATCGATATTAGCGGGCTTGCGGCATTTCGGCGGGGGCGCCTTTGGGGGGCACCGCGCGTTTGTCGCGCGAAAATTTGCGTTGAACGTTCGGGATCCCTCGCCATGCAGCTCCGCCGCATCCTTCTTGCTGGTCTTTGCGCTACTTTCATGAGTTCGACAGCCTTTGCCGCCACCTCGGCCGGCACGGCAGCGGCACCACAATTTGTGGGTGCAAGCGATGTCGTTTTGGTCGCCGCCAAGAGCGACGCCGCGGAACTCAAGCTTCTCAAGAAAAAGAAGAAGCCGACCGAAGAAGATTTGGCGCGAATCAAGGACCTCGAAGCCAAGATCAAGGCCGACAAGGAACTCGCCCGCCTCAAGATGCTCGAAGCCAAGAAGATGGCGATGCGGGCTGCGGCCAAGGAAAAGGCCGACAAGGCGCGCGAACTCGCCCGGTTGAAGAAGACCGAAAGGGCAGCAACCCAGGTTGCCGAGGTTGCACCTGCGTTGCCCAAGCCCGTCCAGCCTGTCGAACTGCTGCAGCCGGTAGCACCACTTACGCCCGATGCACTCACGGTTGCTTCGACCGGCAACAGTGGCGAACTGCGCAGCGAAGTGCAGGCCAAGCCTCAGCAGGCCGGTCTGCTCGCCGGCATCTTCGGTGGCAGCACTGCGCCACAGCAGTCGATGCTGCCGCAGACGCGTGCCCTCGACGCCGTCCTGCAGGCCAAGCAGGCCAACAAGCAGTTCAAGGTGAAGGCCGACTACGAGCCGCAGGAAGTGACGTTCTCGGGCTATGAGCGCGGACAGATCGTGGTCGATACCGGCGCGCGCTATCTCTATCTGGTCGAATCATCGTCGACCGCTCGTCGCTATGCGATTGCGGTCGGCCGCGAGGGGCTGGAGTTCAAGGGCAAGGCCACCATCGGCGACAAGCAGGAATGGCCGCGCTGGATTCCGACCAAGGATATGCAGGAACGCGAGCCCCAGAAGTACGGGCGCTACAAGGACGGCATGAACGGCGGGCCGGAAAATCCGCTCGGTGCGCGCGCCATCTACCTTTACCAGGGCAAGAAGGATACCCATATCCGTATCCATGGTACCAATCAGCCGCAGACGATCGGCACGAATTCTTCGAACGGGTGCTTCCGAATGGTCAATGATCATGTCATGGACCTCTACAATCGCGTGAAGATGGGCTCTGAAGTCATCGTCATGTAAAGCGTTTCAACAACGCTCGAAGTTGGCCGGCGGTCGCGCCGGCCTTTTTGTTTGCACGGCCTGCCCGGCAGCAACAATGAACAGCCATATAGGGAAAAGTCCGACGCGGCGGATTTTTCTCTGGCGGAATCGATTTGGCCGCGTTAAGCGATGAATCCCATGGCGCGATATGTTTTCATTACCGGCGGCGTGGTCTCTTCCCTTGGAAAAGGCATAGCCGCAGCGGCCCTCGGGGCTCTTCTGCAAGCACGCGGATATCGCGTGCGCATCCGTAAACTCGATCCGTATCTGAACGTCGATCCCGGAACGATGTCACCTTACCAGCATGGTGAGGTCTTCGTGACCGATGACGGGGCGGAAACCGATCTCGATCTCGGTCACTACGAACGCTTCACCGGCCGTTCGGCGAACCAGAGCGACAACATCACCACCGGCCGCATCTACAAGAACATCATCGAACGCGAGCGGCGCGGCGACTACCTCGGCGCGACGGTGCAGGTCATTCCGCACGTCACCGACGAGATCAAGAACTTCATCCTCGACGGCAATGACGAGTTCGACTTCGTGCTGTGCGAGATCGGTGGCACTGTCGGCGACATCGAAGCGATGCCGTTCCTCGAAGCGATCCGCCAGCTTGGCAACGATCTGCCGCGTAACAATGCGGTCTATGTCCATCTGACGCTGATGCCTTACATCCCGACGGCTGGCGAACTGAAGACCAAGCCGACCCAGCATTCGGTCAAGGAACTGCGCTCGATCGGTATCGCACCGGACATCCTTCTGGTTCGCGCCGACCGCAACATCCCCAAGGAAGAGCGCCGCAAGCTGTCGCTGTTCTGCAATGTCCGCGAATCGGCTGTGATCCAGGCGCTCGACGTCGGCCATATCTACGACGTGCCGCTGGCCTACCATAAGGAAGGTCTCGATTCGGAAGTGCTGGCTGCGTTCGGTATCGACCCCGCGCCCAAGCCGCGTCTCGATGCCTGGCAGAACGTCTCGCAACTCATCCACAATCCCGAAGGCGAAGTCACCATCGCGGTGGTCGGCAAATACACCGGCCTCAAGGATGCCTATAAGTCGCTTATCGAAGCGCTGTCGCATGGCGGCCTGGCCAACAACGTCAAGGTCAAGCTCGACTGGATCGAGAGCGAGGTCTTCGAGAAGGAAGACCCGGCACCGTTCCTCGAAAAGGTCCACGGCATCCTGGTTCCCGGCGGCTTCGGCGAGCGCGGTTCGGAAGGCAAGATCCTGGCGGCCAAGTTCGCCCGTGAGCGCAAGGTGCCGTATTTCGGCATCTGCTTCGGCATGCAGATGGCCTGCATCGAGGCCGCCCGGTCGCTTGCCGGCATCGAGAACGCTTCGTCGACCGAGTTCGGCTCGACCAAGGAGCCGGTCGTCGGTCTGATGACCGAATGGCTCAAGGGCAACATGCTGGAGAAGCGCAGGGCGTCGGGCGATCTCGGCGGCACGATGCGTCTCGGCGCGTTCGACGCTAAGCTCACCGAAGGCTCGAAGATCGCCGAGATCTACGGCGACACCGACATCTCCGAGCGTCACCGCCACCGCTATGAGGTGAATATCGACTACAAGGACCGCCTCGAAGAGTGCGGACTGGTCTTCGCTGGCATGTCGCCCGACGGCGTGCTGCCCGAGACGGTCGAATATCCCGACCATCCCTGGTTCATCGGCGTCCAGTACCATCCGGAGCTGAAGAGCCGTCCGCTCGACCCGCATCCGTTGTTCGCGAGCTTTATCGAGGCTGCCGTCGAACAGAGCCGGCTCGTCTGATTGGCATGCGCGCCGGCGTGACACCGTTGGCGCGCAAACCTGCCGTGGTCATGCCTCGGTCATGACCACCTATGTCGCGCTGCTCTACAGTATCGTTCTGGGTGAAGGGCGGCGGGTTGTGATGTCCGACCTGCGCGACATGGCGACGGAACTCGGCCTTGAAAACCCGCGCACTTTGGTCGCGACGGGCAATCTCGTCTTTGAGGCTGAAGGCAAGACGGTTGCAACGCTGGAGCGCGAGCTCGAAGCGGCGTTTGCGCCAAAATTTGGCAAGCATGTCGACATCGTCGTCCGCGATGCCGCGGCGTGGCGGACGCTCGTCGCGGCCAATCCGTTTCCCAGGGAAGCCGAGCTTCACGCCGATCAGGTCGGCGTCCGTGTGATGCGCGAGCCGGTGACGGCTGATGTCATCGAGCGGCTCCGTGCTTGCGCCGCCGAAGACGAAAAGCTCATGGCGGTCGACGGCGACATCTGGCTCTATTTCTCGCGCAACACCGCTTCGTCGCGGCTGCTCGGCGCGATGACGCCCAAGCGTGCCGGCGGAATCGGCACGTCGCGCAACTGGAACACCGTGCGCCGGCTCGGCGACATGGTTGCGGGGCTTTGAGGGGCTTCTCCTTGCGAAAATCGCTGAATTGAGGCACAGCGCTGGCTCATGACCAACAATGTCCAGAGTGGGCCCCGCGCCCTCGATCACGTCGTCTTGCCGACCGTAAGCCTGGCTGTTGCGCGCGCGCGCCTGTCTTCGCTTGGTTTCACCGTGTCACCAGAGGGCGTGCACCCCTTCGGTACGGTCAATTGCTGCATCTACCTTGGCGACGGCACCTTCATGGAGCCGCTGGCTGTCGGTGACGCCTTGGCTGCGGATCGTGCCGTCTCGGAAAACAACGTCTTCGTGGCTCGCGACCGCTCTTTCCGCGCAGCCCATGGGGACGAGGGCTTTTCCGCTGTCGTTTTCGCCGCCGACGAAGCTGACGCCGACCACCGCGAATTCGTCAAGGCAGGCGTCTCCGCCGGTCCGCGCCTCGATTTCTGCCGGCCGTTCGTCGATGCCAGCGGCCGCGCCGACATTGCCTCGTTCCGGCTTGCCTTCACGGCAGAGCCTGACAATGCGGACGGCGCCTTCTTCTTCGGTTGCGAGCGCGCCAATGCACCCAAGGTTGACCGTAGCGCGCTGGAGGTCCATGCCAATGGCGTGCGTCGCATGCTGGCCATCCACGCAAGCGCCGGCACTTCGGCAGCTGCCGCCTACCTGGCGACGATTGCGCGCAGCAAGGCAGAAGGCATCTCCGGTGGCCTCAAGGTGCCGCTCGCTAATGCCGACTTCGTCGTTGGCGCCAAGACGGACGCCAGCAACATCCAGCTCGACGCCATCGTCTTTGCCGTCGACGACCTGGCAGCAGCGCATGCGCTCCTTGCAAGGCACGCCATCGAGTACGATCTAGACGGCAAGCGCCTGGTGGTACCTGCGGCACCGGGGCAGGGTGCTATTTTCATATTCGAGGAACAGAGATGAACAAGCCGAATGCAAATGTGACGGTCGGCAAGACCCTCTTCGCCAATGATGCGCCGCTTTCGCTGATAGCTGGCCCGTGCCAGTTCGAATCGCGCCAGCACGCCTTCGACATGGCCGGCAAGCTTAAGGAACTTACCCTCAAGCTCGGCATCGGCTTCGTCTACAAGTCGAGTTTCGACAAAGCCAACCGCAGCTCGCTGTCGAGCACGCGCGGTGCGGGTCTCGACGCGGCGTTGCCTGCCTTCGCCGACCTGCGCAAGGAACTCGGCGTCACCGTCATCACCGACGTCCATACCGAAGAGCAGTGCGCGATCGTTGGCGAAGTGGTCGACGTGCTGCAGATCCCGGCCTTCCTCAGCCGCCAGACCGATCTGCTCATCGCCGCCGCAAAGACGGGCAAGGTCGTCAACGTCAAGAAGGGCCAGTTCCTGGCGCCCTGGGACATGAAGAACGTCATCGCCAAGGTCACCGGTTCGGGCAATGCCAACGTGCTGGTGACCGAGCGTGGCACGTCCTTCGGCTACAACACGCTGGTCTCCGACATGCGCGGCCTGCCAATCATGGCCGACATGGGCGCGCCCGTAATCTTCGATGCCACCCACTCGGTGCAGCAGCCGGGCGGGCAGGGCGCAACTTCGGGCGGAGAGCGCCGTTTCGTCGAAACGCTGGCGCGTGCAGCCGTTGCCGTTGGCGTTGCAGGCGTGTTCATCGAAACGCATGAGGATCCCGACAACTCGACGTCATCGGATGGCCCCAACATGGTTCCGTTCAAGGACATGCCGGCCTTGCTCGAGCGCTTGATGGCGTTCGACCGTATCGCCAAGGGCTAACACAGCCCTTGAGCTGCATCTGCGCGCCTTCTGGCGCGCAGTGACTCTGCTACGGTGCTTGAGCCCGGCAGGTGCTGGGCGTAGTCTTCCTTCCGTGACTGAGCGTTTCGGCAGGAGGAGTCCTATGACTGTTGCCCGCGTTACGGAAATCACCGCCTCGTCGACAAAGAGCTTCAAGGACGCCATTGAAGATGGCATCGCCCGCGCGTCCAAGACCCTGAAGAATGTCGAGGGTGCCTGGATTCAGGACCAGAAGGTCGTCGTCGAAAACGGCAAGATCGTCGCCTACCGCGTCAACATGAAGGTGACGTTCATCCTCACGGACTGAGCACTGGTCGGCTTCCCGCATCGTCAGGAAGTTTGGAACCTACGCTTTGAGGGAGCGTTACCCCTGCATCCACAGCTAACGAGGAGCAGGATAATGACGACCCATACCGGTCATACCGAGGCTATCCCCGCATCGCGCGTAATCGGCACAAATGTTTACAATACCGCCGGCGAAACGATCGGGACGATAGAAGATGTCATGCTCGACAAGATGTCCAACGGCATCATGTTCGCTGTCATCGGATTCGGTGGCTTTCTTGGCATCGGAGAAAAGTACCACGCCATTCCATGGTCAACGCTGGACTACGACAAGGGCCGCGGCGGCTATGTCGTCCCGTTCTCCAAGGATCAGCTCAAGGCTGCGCCTGCCTATTCGATCAGCGAATTGACCGAAGATGACGGTCGCCTGGCACGTGACGCGTCCTTTCAGCACTACCACGTCGAGCCGTACTGGCACTGAGCCTGTGCATCTGGAAAAAAGCCCCGCGTGTAGCGGGGCTTTTTTTGTGCCGGCAGCTACCTGGGCGTCGGAATGATCCGCACCTGCGACGCCCCCTGAGGGGGCGGTTGACTGTCGCAAGAGGTCAGGAATGCCGCGGCGATGAAAAACAAACTCAAGATACCACTCAACTCGGACATGGCGAAACTCCCTCTGTTTCGCCCCGCGCAGGCACAGTTTACCCGAAAGTGTGGCCAAAGCCTGCCCGGCAGGATGAATTATGGTGACAGCGCTTTGCCGAAAGTGAATCCGGTGGATGACGCTGCGTGATATTTGGTCGGCCGCGATTGCCTTTTCTTCTGCTTTGGCTAAGACGGGCGCGGAAATCCAACCGATCCATCTGCGATCAGCTCCCGGGGATGCCTCACATGACAGCAATCATCGATATCGTCGGCCGCGAGATTCTCGACAGCCGCGGCAATCCAACCGTCGAGGTCGACGTCATCCTTGAAGACGGCTCGATGGGCCGTGCGGCGGTTCCTTCGGGTGCATCGACCGGCGCCCATGAGGCGATGGAGCTGCGCGACGGGGGCCCGCGCTATCTCGGCAAGGGCGTCGAGCGCGCCGTCGAAGCCGTCAATGGCGAGCTATTCGAGGCGATCGGCGGCATGGAAGCCGAAAACCAGATCCATATCGACCAGACGATGATCGAGCTCGACGGGACCCCCAACAAGAGCCGACTCGGCGCCAATGCGATCCTCGGTGTTTCGCTTGCTGTTGCCAAGGCTGCCGCCGAGGCTTCGGGCCTGCCGCTCTATCGCTACGTCGGTGGACCCAACGCCCGTGTGCTACCAGTGCCGATGATGAACATCATCAATGGCGGCGCGCACGCTGACAATCCGATCGACTTCCAGGAATTCATGATCATGCCCATCGGCGCGCCTTCGCTGCGCGACGCGGTGCGCTGGGGTTCGGAAATCTTCCACACCTTGAAGAAGGGCCTCAAGGAAGCCGGCCACAACACCAATGTCGGCGACGAGGGCGGCTTTGCGCCGAACCTCAAGAGCGCACAGGCGGCGCTCGATTTCGTCATGGCCTCGATCGAGAAGGCCGGTTTCAAGCCGGGCGAAGACGTGGCGCTCGCGCTCGATTGTGCCGCGACCGAATTCTTCAAGGGCGGCAACTACGTCTACGAAGGTGAAAAGAAAACCCGCGATCCCAAGGCGCAGGCCAAGTATCTCGCCAAACTCGCCGCCGACTACCCGATCATCTCGATCGAAGACGGCATGTCCGAGGACGACTGGGAAGGCTGGAAGTACCTGACCGACCTTTGCGGGGACAAGGTTCAGCTGGTCGGCGACGATCTGTTTGTCACCAATTCTGCGCGTCTCCGTGACGGCATCAAGATGGGCGTTGCCAATTCCATCCTAGTCAAGGTCAACCAGATCGGTTCGCTGACCGAGACGCTCGATGCCGTCGAGACCGCTCACAAGGCGAGCTACACCGCCGTCATGTCGCACCGTTCGGGCGAAACCGAGGATTCGACCATCGCTGATCTCGCTGTCGCCACCAACTGCGGACAGATCAAGACCGGCTCGCTGGCCCGTTCGGACCGTACCGCCAAGTACAACCAGCTCATCCGCATTGAAGAAGAGCTGGGCCGTCAGGCGCGTTTTGCCGGCCGGTCGATCCTGCGCGGCTGATCCTTTCAAAAATCGACGAACTGGAAAGGCGGGATGTTTCCCGCCTTTTTTGTTGTCGCGGAGCCTCCGGCGGATTGTCCGTAACCGTCCATTAAGCACAATGGAGCGACAAGAACCTGAAAGAGGTTCTGACCATGTGGACACGCCAGCACAAGCAGAGAAAAACCGGGCGCTTGATCGTCCCTGCATTGGCGGCGATGTTCCTGTCCTATTTCGGCTTTCATGCCTATCACGGTGAATTCGGCATCTATTCCAAGTACCGGCTCGAAGCGCGCGCGGTCGAGCTGCAGGCTCGGCTGGATGCTGTCAGGGCTCAGCGCATGTCTGTCGAGCGGCGCGTGCAGATGTTGCATGACGGCTCATTGGAGAAGGACATGCTTGACGAGCAGGCGCGAAACGCCCTCAATATGTCCCATGCAGATGAGCTGACCATAATGCGGCCATCCCAGCGTCGCATTAACTGAAGATCAGTTAATCAACAAGAAATCCAACGTTTTTAGGTGCTTAACCGCATGCCAGCTATGCATTTTTCCGCATGGCGCGGCGTCATTCTACATGCTAGCGTTTCGGTCATGGAGAGGAGAGATTATGCATGATCTCCTCATTGTCCGCAAAGAGACGCCACTAGGGAGTGATGCATGGCCACCGCAGCCAAAAAAGCGCCTGCCAAATCTAAATCTGACACAAAATCCCTATCAGCGCCGGTAACGCCCAAGCCGGTCGATTTTACCAAGGAACAGGATCTCGCCGCCTATCGCGAGATGCTTCTGATCCGCCGCTTCGAGGAAAAGGCCGGCCAGCTCTACGGCATGGGCTTCATCGGCGGCTTCTGCCATCTCTATATCGGCCAGGAAGCGGTTGTTACCGGCCTGCAGATGTCGCTGATTGAAGGCGACCAGATGATCACCGCCTATCGCGACCATGGCCACATGCTTGCCATGGGTCTGTCGGCGCGCGGCGTCATGGCGGAACTGACCGGGCGTCGGGGCGGCTTGTCGAAAGGCAAGGGCGGCTCCATGCACATGTTCTCCAAGGAAAAGCACTTTTACGGCGGCCACGGCATCGTCGGCGCCCAGGTGTCGCTCGGCACGGGTCTGGCCTTCGCCAACCGCTACCGCGAGAACCCCAATGTCTCGGTGACCTATTTCGGCGACGGCGCTGCCAATCAGGGCCAGGTCTACGAGAGCTTCAACATGGCCGCGCTGTGGAAGCTGCCGGTGATCTACGTCATCGAAAACAACCGCTACGCCATGGGCACCGCCGTTACGCGCGCTTCGGCCGAGACCGATTTCTCGCAGCGCGGCGTTTCCTTCAAGATTCCGGGCATCAAGGTCGACGGCATGGACGTGCGCGCGGTCAAGGCCGCTGGCGATCTTGCCACCGAATGGTGCCGTTCGGGCAACGGCCCGATCATCCTCGAGATGGAGACCTACCGTTATCGCGGCCACTCCATGTCCGACCCGGCGAAGTACCGCTCCAAGGACGAAGTGCAGAAGATGCGCTCCGAGCACGACCCGATCGAACAGGTCAAGGCACGCCTCATCGCCAAGAAGTGGGCGAGCGAGGACGATCTCAAGGCGGTCGACAAGGATGTTCGCGACATTGTGGCTGACGCCGCTGACTTCGCCCAGACCGATCCCGAGCCGGATGCTTCCGAGCTCTGGACCGACATTCTGATCTAAGGGAGGGCGCGAACATGCCGATCGAAATTCTCATGCCTGCGCTCTCGCCGACGATGGAAGAGGGCAATCTGTCCAAGTGGTTGAAGAACGAGGGCGACAAGGTCGCCGCCGGTGACGTTATCGCCGAAATCGAAACCGACAAGGCGACCATGGAAGTGGAAGCCGTCGACGAAGGCGTTTTGGGCAAACTGCTGATCGCCGCCGGTACCGAAGGCGTCAAGGTCAACACGCCGATCGCCGTGCTCTTGCAGGACGGCGAAAGTGCTGCCGACATCGGCAAGGGAGCAACTCCCGCCAAGGTCGAGGCACCTGCCGCTGCTCCGGCTGCTGCTGCTCCGGTCGCGGCTGCTCCGAAGACCGAAGTCGCTGCCGATCCCGACATCCCCGCCGGCACCGAAATGGTCTCGACGACGGTGCGCGAAGCGCTGCGCGATGCCATGGCCGAAGAGATGCGCCGCGATGGGGATGTCTTCATCATGGGTGAGGAGGTTGCCGAGTACCAGGGCGCCTACAAGATCACGCAAGGCCTGCTACAGGAGTTCGGCCCGCGTCGCGTCGTCGACACCCCGATCACCGAGCACGGGTTTGCCGGCGTCGGCGTCGGTGCCGCGATGGCCGGCCTCAAGCCGATCGTCGAGTTCATGACTTTCAACTTCGCCATGCAGGCGATCGACCAGATCGTCAACTCGGCAGCCAAGACGCTCTACATGTCTGGCGGCCAGATGGGCGCGCCGATCGTCTTTCGTGGCCCCAGCGGTGCGGCTGCCCGCGTCGCTGCCCAGCACTCGCAGTGCTATGCCGCATGGTACAGCCACATTCCGGGGCTCAAGGTGGTGATGCCGTACTCGGCAGCCGACGCCAAGGGCCTGCTCAAGGCAGCGATCCGCGATCCGAACCCGGTCATCTTCCTCGAGAACGAAATCCTCTACGGTCACTCTTTCGATGTGCCGAAGCTCGACGATTTCGTGCTGCCGATCGGCAAGGCGCGCATCCACAAGACCGGCAAGGACGTCACCATCGTGTCGTTCGGCATCGGCATGACCTACGCGATCAAGGCCGAGGCCGAGTTGCGCGGCATGGGCATCGACGCCGAGATCATCGATCTGCGCACCATCCGTCCGCTCGACTTCGATACCATCATCGCCTCGGTCAAGAAGACCAACAGGCTGATCGTGGTCGAAGAGGGCTTTCCGCAGTCCTCTGTCGGCGACCACATCGCCAATCAGGTGTCGCAGCGCGCCTTCGATCACCTCGATGCGCCTGTCATCACCATCGCCGGCAAGGACGTGCCGATGCCTTACGCCGCCAATCTCGAAAAGCTCGCTCTGCCGAATGTCGGCGAAGTGATCGAGGCGGTCAAAGCAGTCACGTATCGCTGACGGGGCGGGAGGACACCATGCCGATCAATATCACCATGCCTGCCCTTTCGCCGACGATGGAAGAGGGCAATCTGGCCAAGTGGCTGGTCAAGGAAGGCGACAAGGTTTCGCCCGGCGACGTGATCGCCGAGATCGAGACCGACAAGGCGACGATGGAAGTCGAATCCGTCGATGAAGGCACCGTCGCCAAGCTGCTGGTTCCGGCCGGCACCGAAGGCGTCAAGGTCAACGCGCTGATCGCCATTCTTGCCGGCGACGGCGAGGATGTCGCTGCCGCGGCCAAGGGCGGCGATGCCGCCCCGGCCAAGGCAGAGCCTGCCAAGGCGGAAGCACCTGCCGCGGCGGCCGCACCAGCGGCTCCTGCTGCCGCACCGGTTGCCGCTGCTCCGGCTGCAAAGCCTGCCGCCGCTGCTGCCAACGGTTCTGCCGCTGACGGCCGCACCTTCGCATCCCCGCTCGCCCGCCGCATCGCCAAGGATTCCGGCGTCGACCTTTCGGCTGTCACCGGCACCGGCCCGCATGGCCGTGTCGTCAAGGCCGACGTCGAGGCCGCGATCTCGGGTGGCGGCGCAACGGCGGCTCCTGCGGCCAAGGCCCCTGCCGGTGCGCCGGCTTCGGCTCCTGCTGCCAAGGGCATGTCGGACGACCAGGTGCTCAAGCTGTTCGAAGAAGGCAGCTACGAGCTCATCCCGCACGACAACATGCGCAAGACCATCGCGCGCCGTCTTGTCGAGGCCAAGAGCACCATCCCGCACTTCTACCTGACGCTCGACTGCGAGATCGACGCGCTGCTGGCGCTTCGCGCCCAGCTCAACGCTGCGGCTCCGGTGCGCAAGACCGAAAAGGGCGACGTGCCGGCCTACAAGCTGTCGGTCAACGACATGATCATCAAGGCGATGGCGCTGGCCCTGACAGCTGTGCCCGACGCCAATGTGTCGTGGACGGACCAGGCGATGGTCAAGCACAAGCATGCCGATGTCGGCGTGGCAGTGTCGATCCCGGGCGGCCTGATCACCCCGATCATCCGCAAGGCCGACATCAAGACCTTGTCGGTCATCTCCAACGAGATGAAGGACATGGCCGGTCGGGCGCGCAACCGCAAGCTCAAGCCCGAAGAATATCAGGGCGGCTCCAGTGCGGTGTCCAACCTCGGCATGTTCGGCATCAAGGACTTCTCGGCCGTCATCAACCCGCCGCACGCCACCATCCTGGCTGTCGGCGCGGGTGAGGAGCGGGCGGTTGTCAAGAACGGCGAGATCAAGATCGCCAACGTGATGTCGGTGACGCTGTCGACCGACCACCGCGCCGTCGACGGCGCGCTTGGCGCCGAGCTTCTCTCGGCCTTCAAGCGCTTCATCGAAAACCCGATGGGCATGCTGGTGTAGTTCCCCCATTTCCCCTCCCCACAAGGGAGGGGAGTCGAGGACTTCAATCATGAAAACTGTGCTTTGCTACGGCGACTCGCTCACCTGGGGCTATGATGCGGCCGGCCCGGGGCGTCATCACTACGAGGATCGCTGGACGAGCGTCCTGCAAAAGGAACTGGGCGACGGCGTCAGTGTCATCGCCGAGGGCCTTAACGGCCGTACGACGGCCTTCGATGACAGCTTGGCCGCCACCGACCGCAACGGTGCACGGCTATTGCCGACGATCCTGGGCACGCATGCGCCGCTCGATCTAGTCGTCATCATGCTCGGCGCAAATGACATGAAGCCGTGGATCCACGGCAATCCGCTGGCGGCCAAACAAGGCATGGCGCGACTTGTATCGATCGTTCGCGCCTACGACCACGGTATGGGATACCCGGCACCTGGAATTCTGCTGGTTTCGCCGCCGGTGGTCAGCCGTACAGCCAATGCCGAGTTCAAGGAAATGTTCGCAGGCGGCGACGCGGCCTCCAAAGAACTCGCGCCGCTCTATGCCGCGCTCGCGGACGAGGTTGGCTGCGGCTTCTTCGATGCCGGATCGGTGGCGGAAACCACGCCGCTTGATGGCGTTCATCTCGATGCCGAAAATACCCGCGCGATTGGGCACGCCATAGCGCCCATCGTGCGCGTGATGCTGGAGCTCTAGAACTTGGCGGGCGACATTATCATCCGCAGGGCCGATCGGCGCGATGCCGCGGAGATTGCCATCCTCGTCGACCTGTCGTCGCACGGCCTTGCTTCCTGGCTCTGGTACGGCGCGGTGCTCGACGGTTCGACGCAGACTGCGCTTGAACACGGCCGCAACCAGCTGCGCTGCGACGACGACCGCGCCGGCTGGAAGAATGCCAGCCTGGCCGAAGTCGACGGCGAGATTGCAGGCCTGGTGATCGGCCACGTCGTGGAGCCGTCCTTCGCCGAGGAGGAAGCGCCGCACCCTGTCTTCGAGCCGATCCTTGTCCTTCAGCAAGGGACCATCGGGCACTGGTTCATCGACAGCGTCGGCGTCTATTCGCACCACCGTGGCAAGGGCATAGGCCGCAAGCTCGTTGAGCATGAACTCAAGCGCACTGGCGCCCTGCCGGTCAGCCTGATTACCGAAAGTGACAATGACGTAGCGCTTGGGCTTTACAAGTCCTGCGGATTTGAAGAGGTCGCACGCCGGCCATCCGTAACGACCGAGACCTACAGCAAACAACACGACTGGGTGCTGCTCACGCGCAGCGCGACCTGAACAAGAGGCACACTCATGGCTGACAATTACGACGTCATCGTTATAGGCTCCGGCCCCGGCGGCTACATCGCGGCGATCCGCGCCGCCCAGCTCGGCCTCAAGACCGCGGTCGTCGAGCGCGAGCACCTCGCCGGCATCTGCTCCAACTGGGGCTGCATCCCGACCAAGGCGCTGCTGCGTTCTGCCGAGGTTCTGCACCTCGCCGAGCATGCCAAGAACTACGGCCTCAAGCTCGAAGGTTCGATCTCGCCCGACCTCAAGGCCATCGTCGACCGCTCGCGCGGCATTGCCCAGCGCATGAACGGCGGCGTCGGCTTCCTGATGAAGAAGAACAAGGTCGACGTCATCTGGGGCGAGGCCAAGCTTACCAAGCCCGGCCAGATCGTCGTCTCAAAATCGACGAAGAAGCCGATGGAGCCGCAGGCGCCGCTGCCCAAGAACACGCTGGGCGAGGGCACCTACTCAGCCAAGCACATCATTGTCGCCACTGGCGCCCGTCCGCGCGCACTGCCCGGCATCGAGCCGGACGGCAAGCTGATCTGGACCTATTTCGAGGCGATGGTGCCGCCGGAAATGCCGAAGTCGCTGCTGGTCATGGGCTCGGGTGCGATCGGCATCGAGTTCGCCTCGTTCTACCGCACGATGGGCGTCGACGTGACGGTCGTCGAGGTCATGCCCGCCGTGATGCCGGTGGAGGACGCCGAAATCTCGGCCTTCGCCAAGAAGCAGTTCGAAAAGCAGGGCATGAAGATCCATCTCGAGGCCAAGGTCACCAAGGTCGAGAAGGGCGCCAACTCCGTCACCGCACATGTCGAGATGAAGGACGGCAAGGTCGAGAAGATCACCGCCGACCGGATGATTTCGGCCGTCGGCGTTCAGGGCAATATCGAAAACATCGGCCTTGAAGCGCTTGGCATCAAGACCGATCGCGGCTGCATCGTCATCGACGGCTACGGCAAGACCAACGTGGCAGGCATCTACGCGATTGGTGACGTTGCCGGCCCACCCATGCTCGCCCACAAGGCCGAGCACGAAGCGGTCATCTGCGTCGAAAAGATCGCCGGCCTGCCGAATGTGCATCCGATGGACAAGCTCAAGATCCCGGGCTGCACCTATTGCAACCCGCAGGTCGCCTCCGTTGGTCTTACTGAAGCCAGGGCCAAGGCCGAAGGCAAGGACATCCGCGTCGGCCGCTTCCCCTTTGTCGCCAATGGCAAGGCGATCGCTCTCGGCGAGGACCAGGGCATGGTCAAGACCATCTTCGACAAGAAGACCGGCCAACTTCTCGGCGCCCATCTTGTCGGCGCAGAGGTGACCGAGTTGATCCAGGGCTTTGTCGTGGCGATGAATCTCGAAACCACCGAAGAAGAGCTGATGCACACGATCTTCCCGCATCCGACGATTTCGGAAACGATGAAGGAAAGCGTCCTCGACGCCTATGGTCGCGCGCTCAACGCATAACAGGGCAGCGCTGGTGCGCCTGTTGCGGCGCGCCAATTGGCACTATATGCGCTCAACCTAGCGATTGGCCGGAGGCGACTGATGGAACAAAGCTACGGAATTCTCGGCATGCCAGGTGTCGGTTTCTTCGGCATGCTTCTGGTTGGTTTCCTTGCCGGCTATGTCGCCGAACGCACGATGAACCGCGACCACGGCTTCTTGACCAACATCCTTGTTGGCATCGCCGGATCGTTTGTCGGCGGCACTCTGGCGGGGCTGCTCGGCATCCATTATTACGGGTTCATGGGCAATCTCATCGTCGCCATTGCCGGCGCGCTGATACTGCTCTGGATTTTCGGCCGCTCGCAAGCGCGTCGGCCTTGATAGGATAGACTGATGGTCACTGTGCTCGATCTGAACGACCGTCCGCGCGCGCGGCACCCCGAAAAGGCCCACCGGCCCGATCAGGAGGTCTTGCGCAAGCCGGACTGGATCCGCGTCAAGGCGCCGGTCTCGCGCGGCTATCAGGAGACGCGCGACATCGTGAAGTCGCACAAGCTGGTCACCGTTTGCGAAGAGGCCGGTTGCCCTAATATCGGCGAGTGCTGGGAAAAGAAGCACGCCACCTTTATGATCCTGGGCGAGATCTGCACGCGCGCCTGCGCCTTCTGCAATGTCGCAACCGGCATCCCGACGGCGGTCGATCCCAACGAACCGGAGAGCGTGGCCAAGGCCGTGGCCCAGATGGGGCTGACCCATGTCGTCATCACCTCGGTCGACCGCGACGACCTGGCGGACGGCGGCGCGCAGCATTTCGCCGACGTCATTCACGCCATCCGCAGGCTGACGCCCCAGACGACCATCGAAATCCTGACGCCCGACTTCCTGCGCAAGGAAGGCGCTCTCGAGATCGTCGTTGCCGCCCGTCCCGACGTCTTCAACCACAATCTGGAAACCGTGCCGTCGAACTACCTGACGGTGCGTCCCGGCGCGCGCTACTTCCACTCGATCCGCCTGTTGCAGCGGGTCAAGGAGCTTGACCCCAGCATCTTCACCAAGTCGGGCATCATGGTCGGCCTCGGCGAGGAGCGCAATGAAGTGCTCCAGTTGATGGACGACCTGCGCACCGCCAATGTCGACTTCATGACCATTGGCCAGTATCTGCAGCCGACCAAGAAGCACCACCCGGTCAAGAAGTTCGTTACGCCGGACGAGTTCCAGTCCTATGCTACGGTCGGCAAGTCGAAAGGATTCCTGCTGGTCGCTTCGAGCCCGCTTACACGCTCGTCGCACCATGCCGGCGACGATTTCGCCAAGCTGCGCGCCGCGCGCGAGGCGCTGCTGGCAAAGAAGGCCTGATCAACGCGGAATGCCGAAGTTCGAAACCACGCGCCGCGTCAGCCACTCGCCGGACGAAATGTACGCGCTCGTGGCCGACGTGGAAAAATATCCGGAATTCCTGCCGTTGTGCGAGGCGCTTACCGTGCGCTCGCGGCGCGAGCGCGATGGCCGCGAGATACTCGTCGCCGACATGACTGTCGGCTACAAGGCGATCCGCGAGACGTTCACGACGCAGGTGCTGCTCACGCCTGAGGAGAACACCATCGACGTCAAATATCTCGATGGCCCGTTTCGCTATCTCACCAATGAGTGGAAGTTCGTGGCAGCAGCGGGCGGCGGCTCCGATGTCGAGTTCTTCATCGACTACGAGTTCAAGAGCCGCATCCTCGGCGTGCTCATGGGCACGATGTTCGACCGCGCCTTCCGCATGTTCGCCGAAGCCTTCGAGAAGCGCGCCGACGTGATCTACGGACCAGCGTAGACCGTCTGATCGACGGCCCGCAATCCGAGCCCAAGTGCCGTCCTGACCGTTTCGCGGCGGATGAAATCGCGGCCCTTGTCATCGAATATCCGGAACTCTGCCTCGGGCGGCGCGCCTTTCCGTGCGACGCCGAACCAGACGAGGCCAACCGGCTTTTCGGCCGAGCCGCCACCCGGGCCGGCCACACCGGTGACCGCCAGTGCAAGGCTGGCGCGCGAATGGGCAAGTGCGCCTGCAGCCATTTCGAGTGCCGTCTCGCGCGACACCGCCCCATCTGCTTCGAGGGTGGCATCGGAAACGCCGAGCATCTCCATCTTGGCTTCGTTGGAATAGGTGATGAAGCCTCGATCGACCACTGACGACGAGCCGGCGATGTCGGTGAGGGCAGCAATGATCATGCCGCCGGTGCAGCTTTCGGCGGTGGCCATCATGATGCCATGCGCCTCGCAGGCTTCGAGCAGTGCTGCGGCGAGGGCGCCGATGTCGCTCATTCCGGCAGTTCTCCGGGGTAAACCACGCTTGCGGTCGCGATCGCGGCGATCCCTTCTTCGCGGCCGACGAAGCCCAGCTTTTCGTTGGTCGTGGCCTTGATCGAGACGCGTTCGGGGGCAATGCGCAGCATGTCGGAAAGTTCCGCGGTCATGGCCTCGCGATGAGGCCCGACGCGCGGTGCCTCGCAGATCAAGGTGATGTCGGCGTTGGCAATGCGCCCACCGCGCGCGCGAACGATTTTTGCGGCGTGTTCGACAAACTGTCGCGAGGCAGCACCCTTCCATTGCGGGTCGGAGGGCGGGAAATGCGTGCCGATGTCACCGGCCCCGCAGGTGGCCAGCAGCGCGTCGGTCAGGGCGTGCAGCCCGACATCGGCATCTGAATGACCTGATAGCTTCTTGGAGTGGGGGATTTTCACTCCGCACAGCCAGACGTGGTCGCCGGCTTCAAATGAGTGCACGTCATAGCCATTGCCGGTGCGGACGTCGGGAAAGCTTGGTGTCTGGCCGGAAAGGCGCTGGTCGGCCATGGCTATGTCCTTTGCCCAGGTGAGTTTGATGTTGTCGGGTGAGCCGAGCACCAGCCGGACCGGAATGTCGGCCCATTCGGCGATGGCGGAGTCGTCCGTGAAATCACTTCTGCCGGCCTCGAAGGCGCGCTGGTGCGCGGCGACGATCGGCTCGAAGGGAAAGCCTTGCGGTGTCTGTGCCGAATGCAGGCCTGCGCGCGAAACGGTTTCAGCAACCGTGCGATCGGAGGTTTCTTTCTTCAGGGTGTCCGACACAGGCAGCGACGGCAGGGAACCGTGTTTTTCGTCGATGCCGGATATTGTGCGATCTATGACATCGGCGCCGATGAACGGCCTGACGCCGTCGTGGATCAATACCGATTCCGCACCGCTATCTCGCAGCGCAAGGAGTGCCAGGCGAGTCGATTCCTGCCTTGTCGCACCGCCTATTACGGTTATCACCCGATCTGCGTGTTCACCTGCCGCAGCAGAAAAAAGCTCGGCATCATCGGCATGAATGGCAACGGCAACCGTGCCGATGCGTGGATGGTCAAGAAAGGCCTTCAATGTATGCCAGATGACGGCCCTGCCGCCGATCTTGCGGTACTGCTTGGGACCGTCGCCCTGGCCGGCGCGTTCGCCTCGGCCGGCAGCCACGATGACGACTGCGACTTTTGATTTCTGAGGGTTCGACAAGGCTTCTTCGTTCATGTGCAGAGGCTTAGCCGCGAGGGCTGCGGAAGGCCAGTGGAATCCAGAAAGCGCCGCATTCGGCTGTCATTTCGCAGTTGCACAATGACCCGATCATGGCTACTCATTGTGCAGAGGCAAATGGTGCTTTGTTTTTGTGCATGAATGATCTCGGTAAACTCGGCGAGCCGCTTTCGATCGGCGATGTGACGATCCGCAATCGGGTGTTTCTGGCGCCCATGTCAGGCGTCACCGACGAGGCGCTTCGCACGCGCGCCTATGCCCATGGTGCTGGTCTGGTCGTGTCGGAGATGGTCGCCAGCGGCGAACTCGCCAAGGGGCGTGGCTCCAGCGGCTTCCGCATCCGCCATTCCGGCCTGCCGGTTCATATGGTGCAGCTTGCGGGGCGCGAGGCCGCCCACATGGCCGAAGGCGCCCGCATCGCGGTTGGCGAGGGTGCCAATGTCATCGACATCAACATGGGTTGCCCAGCCAAGAAGGTAACAGGCGGTTATGCCGGTTCGGCGCTGATGCGCGATCTCGACTATGCGCTCACGCTGATCGATGCGGTTGTTGGCGCTGTCGAAGTGCCTGTGACGCTGAAGATGCGCCTTGGTTGGGACGACGACGTGCTCAACGCGCCGGAACTGGCTCAACGCGCCGAACAGGCAGGCGTCAAGATGGTTACCGTACATGGCCGTACGCGCTGCCAATTTTATCAGGGCAAGGCCGACTGGCGCGCGATCGCACGCGTGAAGCAGTCCGTCGGCATCCCGGTCGTCGCCAACGGCGATGTCGGCACGGCGCAGGATGCGGCTGAAATTCTCCAGCAATCAGGTGCCGATGCGGTCATGGCCGGGCGCTCGCATTATGGCGCGCCGTGGACAGCGGGCATGATCGCCGCTGCCTCCACCAATGGCACCGCAGCTGGCGTGCCGCAATCATCAGCCGAAATGGCCGACTATGTCGCCACCCACTACGAAGACATGCTTGCGCTCTACGGCATCGAGAGCGGGCTGCGCCAGGCGCGCAAACATCTCGGCTGGTATCTTGATCGGCACACGTCAAACGTCCCGGACGCTCTCCGCCGTGGTGTGCTGACGTCATTCGAACCGAAACAGGTTATTTCGTCGCTGAGAGAGGCACTTATGTCCTTCGGTGAAAGTGCTTTCGAAAGGAATGCCGCATGAGCTTCAACCCCGCGCCGGTTGCAGTTGATGCAGCGCAGATCGTGCTCAACACCATCCGTCGACCCGTCATCATGATAGGGCCCGACAATTTCATCACCTTCGCCAATGCCGACGCCGAGGACTTTTTCCGCTCCAGCGCCACCATGCTGGCGCGCAGCGAGCTGTCGCGTTTCGTGCCCTTCGGCAGTCCCATCCTGACGCTGGTCGAGCAGGTACGTGAGCGTAATACGCCGGTCAACGAATACCGTGTCGACGTTTCGTCGCCGCGCCTTGGTATCGAAAAGATGGTCGATCTTTACGTCGCCCCCGCCTCGGAGCTGCCGGGCTCGGTCGTGGTGATGTTTCAGGAACGCTCGATGGCCGACAAGATCGACCGCCAGATGACCCATCGGGGGGCTGCGCGCTCGGTCACAGGTCTTGCCGCCATGCTTGCCCACGAGATCAAGAATCCGCTGTCCGGGATAAGGGGCGCAGCACAGCTTCTGGAGTTGTCCGCCTCGGACGAGGATCGCGCCCTGACTCGGCTGATCACCGACGAAACAGACAGGATCGTCAAGCTTGTCGACCGTATGGAGGTCTTCTCCGATGAACGCCCGATTGACCGATATCCGGTCAACATCCATGTCGTTCTTGACCATGTGAAGGCACTTGCCAAGAACGGTTTTGCCAATGGGATCAAGATCCTGGAGGATTATGATCCATCGTTGCCTCCGGTCTATGCGAACCGCGACCAGTTGGTGCAGATCTTCCTCAATCTGGTCAAGAATGCCGCCGAGGCCATCGGTCACGAACCGCATGGCGAGATCACCTTGTCGACCGCCTTCCGCCCTGGAATCCGCATGTCGGTTCCAGGCACCCAGGATCGCGTGTCGCTGCCGCTTGAGTTCTGTGTGCACGACAACGGGCCGGGGGTGTCAGAGGACATTTTGCCCATCTTGTTCGACCCGTTCATCACCACCAAGCCCAACGGGTCGGGGCTCGGCCTCGCGCTCGTCGCCAAGATCGTGGGCGACCATGGCGGGGTGATCGAGTGCGAATCGACACCGCGAGGCACGACCTTCCGCATCCTCATGCCCGCCTGGAAGGAAATGCCTGTGCATCTGGACGACGATAGCGAGGGAGCCAATCGATGAGCGTGCGCGGTAATATCCTTGTCGCCGATGATGACGCGGCTATCCGCACGGTGCTCAATCAGGCGCTTTCGCGCATGGGGCACGATGTCCGCGTCACCTCTAATGCAGCGACGCTGTGGCGTTGGGTGGCGGCCGGCGAGGGCGATCTGGTCATAACCGACGTGGTGATGCCCGACGAAAATGCCTTCGACATGCTGCCGCGCATCAAGAAGGCGCGACCCGAACTGCCTGTTGTCGTGATGAGCGCGCAAAATACCTTCATGACCGCCATCCGCGCCTCGGAAACTGGCGCCTACGAATATCTGCCGAAGCCCTTCGACCTCACCGAATTGCTCAGCATCGTCAACCGGGCTCTCACCGAGCCGCGCCGGCCGAAGATCGACGAGCGCCACGACGACCAGCCTGAAACCATGCCGCTTGTCGGGCGCTCCGCGGCGATGCAGGACATCTACCGCATGCTCGCCCGCATGATGCAGACGGACCTGACCGTCATGATCTCGGGCGAATCGGGCACGGGCAAGGAGCTGGTGGCGCGCGCGCTTCATGAATATGGCCGCCGGCGCAACGGCCCATTCGTAGCCATCAACATGGCTGCGATCCCGCGCGACCTCATCGAATCCGAGCTCTTCGGCCACGAAAAGGGTGCTTTCACCGGGGCGCAGAACCGCTCGACGGGCAGGTTCGAGCAGGCCGACGGTGGCACTCTGTTCCTCGACGAGATCGGCGACATGCCGATGGAGGCGCAGACGAGGCTGCTGCGTGTGCTGCAGCAAGGCGAGTATACGACTGTCGGCGGTCGCACGCCGATCAAGACCGATGTACGCATCGTTGCGGCGACCAACAAGGATCTGCGAAGCCTGATCAATCAGGGCCTCTTTCGCGAAGATTTGTTCTATCGTCTCAACGTGGTACCGCTTCGTCTTCCAGCACTGCGCGAGCGCTCCGAAGACGTGCCCGACCTTGTCCGCCATTTTTTCAAGCAGGGCGTGAGCGAAGGCCTGCAGGCCAAGCGCATCTCGTCTGGTGGCGTCGAACTGATGAAGCGCTATCCATGGCCAGGCAACGTGCGCGAGCTGGAAAACCTGGTGCGGCGACTGGCGGCACTTTATCCGCAGGACGAGATTTCGGCCGAAATCATCGAGGCCGAACTCAAGACCGGCGAACAGCCCGTCGTACCCGGCGGCAATCTCATTCCCGATGACCTGTCGGTCGGCCAGGCGGTCGAGCATTTCCTCCAGCGCTATTTTGCCATGTTTACCGGCGACCTGCCGCCGCCCGGGCTTTACCAGCGCATTCTGGCCGAAGTCGAATACCCCCTCGTGCTGGCCTCGATGACGGCTACTCGTGGCAACCAGATCAAGGCCGCCGAGCTTCTGGGGCTCAACCGCAACACGCTCCGCAAAAAGATCCGCGAACTCGGCGTCAACGTTTACAAGTCGTCGCGCCCCGCCTGAGGGGGCGGGCACCAACAGCTAAACTGTCGAAAGCCTGCTGAAACATTTCCGCTCGCGGCGAAAATGTTGCATAATCGCCACAATGCGTTGCATAGATGCGCCGCAATCAATGTCTCTACACGGCAGCATGGCGAGCCAGGCACAACCTCAGAACGAAAAGCTCTTTCCCGAACGGGCGCAGAAGGAAGGCCGTCGCCTCCTTGCGCTTCCGGGCGTGGTGGCTATTGCTGCCGCGCTGGTTTCCGCTGCGGTGTCGTTCGCCATCCTCGTCGGCGTCACGCCGATTACGCCCGATTCGACGACGACACTGACGCTGATCGGCATCAACGCGGTTTTCGTTCTGATCCTCGTTGTGCTGATCGTCATCGAGGTCCAACGCATCGTCATGGCGCGCAAGCGCGGCAAGGCGGCGTCGCGGTTGCATGTGCGCATCGTCACCATGTTCGCGCTGGTGGCCGCACTGCCGGCGCTGCTGGTCGCCATCGTCGCGTCGATCACTCTTGATATAGGGCTCGATCGCTGGTTCGAAATCCGGACGAAGACCATCATCAATTCGTCGCTGTCGATTGCCGAAGCCTATGTTCAGGAAAACGCGCGTAACCTGCAGGGCACGACGTTGTCGATGGCCAACGATCTCGACAATGCGCGTTCGCTATACGGTCTGGATCGCAGCGGATTCCTCGATTTCATGGGCAGGCAGGCGCAATTGCGCGCGCTCGCGCACGCAGCACTGATCAGGCCCGACGGTTCGTTCGTCATGAGCGCCAAGACGGGCGCTGATTTTGCCATGCCTGAACCACCAGCGGCAGCCGTGGAAGCGGCAGCCGACGGCAAGCCGGTGCTGATCGATCCCCGGACTCGCAATATCGTCGGCGCTATCGTCAAGCTGCGCGATATCGAAGGGCTGTACCTCTACACGATCCGGCTGGTCGATCCCGACGTGATCAGGGCGCGCCAGATCGTCACCGCCAACACCGACGAGTATCGTGATCTCGGCGCCAACCGGCGCACGACGCAAATTGCCTTCGCGCTGCTTTACCTCGGGCTGACACTGATCGTGGTGCTTTCGGCCATTTGGACCGGTATTGCCGTCGCCGACCGCCTGGTGCGGCCGATCCGCCAGCTGATCGGCGCCGCCGACGAGGTGGCGACCGGCAATCTCGACGTTTCGGTGCCCGTGCGCCAATCGGATGGCGATGTCGGCGCGCTCAGCGACACTTTCAACAACATGCTGCTGGAACTCAAGTCGCAGCGCAACGAGATCCTGACCGCCAAGGACGTCATCGACGAGCGGCGGCGCTTCTCCGAGGCCGTGCTTTCGGGCGTCACCGCAGGCGTCATCGGTGTCGATCCCTATGGCAGCATAACCATCGTCAATCCGTCGGCCGAGGAGATGCTGGCGATCTCGGCTTCGCAGTCGCTGGGTCAGAACCTGTCGATCCTGCTGCCGCATGTCGGCCGCGTCTTCGAAATCGGCCGCAAGTCGGGCCGTGCCGTCTATCGCGAGCAGGTGACCTTCTATCGTGCAGGCGCAGAGCGGACATTCAACGTCCAGGTGACGGTGGAAGAAGGCGAAAGCGAAGTCGGGGACAAGTCCTACGTCGTCACCATCGACGACATCACCGATCTGGTCACCGCGCAGCGCAGCTCTGCCTGGGCGGATGTTGCGCGACGCATCGCCCATGAGATCAAGAATCCGCTCACCCCGATCCAGCTCTCGGCGGAGCGAATCCGTCGCCGCTACGGCAAGGTCATCACCGAGGACCGCGAGATCTTCGACCAATGTACCGATACCATCATTCGTCAAGTCGGCGACATTGGTCGCATGGTCGATGAATTCTCCGCATTCGCGCGCATGCCCAAGCCGGAGATGAAGGTGGTCGACATCCGCGAGCCGCTGCGCGAGGCGTCGTTCCTGGTTGAGGTCAGCCGCTCCGACATCGCCTTTGAACGCGAAATCACCCCCGGCCCACTCAAAGGTACATTCGACAGCCGTCTGATGGCCCAGGCCTTCGGCAACGTCATCAAGAATGCGGCCGAAGCGATCGAAGCGGCGGAGCGCCAGACTGGTGAATCAGGGGTCATCAAGATCCGTGCACACCATGACGGCAATTCGATCCGCATCGATATCATCGACAACGGCAAGGGATTGCCGCGAGAAAATCGCCAACGGCTTCTCGAGCCCTATATGACGACCCGCGAGAAGGGCACGGGCCTCGGCCTCGCTATCGTCAAGAAGATTGTCGAGGACCACGGCGGAAGATTGGAACTTCACGACGCACCAGCCGATTTCCATGGCGGGCGCGGCGCGATGATCAGCATGATCCTGCCTGCGGCAGCCGAAGAAGCTACGGCACCCAAAGGGGCCGGGGACGCAGTGCAGGTCAGAGAAACCGAAAAGGTCAGAAATGGCGTCTGATATTCTTATCGTTGACGACGAGGAAGACATCCGCGAACTGGTCGCGGGCATCCTTAGCGACGAAGGGCATGAAACCCGCACGGCATTCGACGCCGACAGTGCGCTTGCCGCCATCGCGGACCGAGCGCCGCGTCTGGTGTTCCTCGACATCTGGCTCCAGGGCTCAAGACTCGATGGCCTGGCGTTGCTCGACGAGATCAGGACGCTGCACCCCAACCTGCCTGTCGTGATGATCTCGGGCCACGGCAACATCGAGACCGCTGTCTCGGCGATCCGGCGCGGCGCCTATGACTTCATCGAAAAGCCTTTCAAGGCGGATCGGCTGATTCTGATCGCCGAACGGGCGCTGGAAACGTCGAAGCTCAAGCGCGAAGTTTCCGACCTCAAGATGCGCAGCGGCGAAACCCACGATCTGATCGGCATGTCGTCGGCCATGAGTCAATTGCGCCAGACCATCGACCGCGTCGCCCCGACTAACAGCCGTATCATGATCATCGGCCCGTCGGGTTCCGGCAAGGAGATGGCAGCGCGCGCCATCCATGCATTGTCGGCACGCAAGTCCGGCCCGTTTGTAGCTTTGAACGCCGCGACCATCACGCCCGAGCGCATGGAGATCGAGCTGTTCGGCACCGAATCCAACGGTGGCGAGCGCAAGGTCGGCGCGCTGGAAGAGGCTCATCAGGGCATCCTTTACCTCGACGAAATCGCCGACATGCCGCGCGAGACGCAAAACAAGATCCTGCGCGTACTTGTCGAGCAGCAGTTCGAGCGCGTAGGCGGCACCAAGCGCGTCAAGGTCGACGTGCGCATCATTTCGTCGACGGCGCAGAACCTGGAGGCGATGATCGCCGAAGGGCGCTTCCGCGAGGACCTCTATCACCGCCTGGCCGTCGTGCCGGTCATGGTGCCGGGGCTCGCCGAGCGCAGGGAAGACATTCCTTATCTCGTCGACAACTTCATGAAGCAGATGGCAAAGCAGGCCGGCATCAAGCCGCGCCGGATCGGCGACGACGCGCTCGCCGTGCTTCAGGCACACAACTGGCCAGGCAACGTTCGACAACTGCGCAACAATGTCGAGCGGCTGCTGATTCTCGCGCGCGGCGATAATCCCGAACAGCCGATCACCGCCGATTTGCTGCCATCGGAGATCGGCGACGTGATGCCACGCGCGCCAAGCCAGTCGGACCAGCACATCATGGCGCTGCCGCTTCGCGAGGCACGTGAGATGTTCGAAAAGGAGTATCTCATCGCCCAGATCAATCGCTTCGGCGGCAACATCTCGAAGACGGCCGAGTTTATTGGTATGGAGCGCTCAGCACTTCACCGCAAACTTAAGTCGCTTGGCGTCTGAGGCGTGATTCCGAAGATCGAAACCGGATTTCGCTCCCTAAGAATGCCGGCCGCCAGCCAGGATAGACTTCCCACATGCGCGTAATCATCTGCGGGGCTGGACAGGTCGGCTACGGCATCGCCGAGCGGCTTGCTGCTGAAAAAAACGATGTCTCGATCATCGACACCGCGCCTGATCTGATCCATGCGGTGCGTGACCAGCTCGATGTGCGCGGTTTCGTCGGCCATGGTTCGCACCCGGAAGTTCTGGAGGCGGCCGGCGCGCAGAACGCCGACATGATCATCGCTGTGACCTTGTTCGACGAGGTCAATATCGTCGCCTGCGAGGTGGCGCATGCGTTGTTCAACGTACCGATGAAGGTCGCGCGCATCCGCTCGCAATCCTACCTGCAGCCGCACTATCAGGATCTGTTTTCGCGCGAACACCTCCCCATCGACGTGATCATCTCGCCCGAGCTCGAGGTTGGCGAAATGGTGCTTCGGCGCATCTCGCTGCCGGGCGCTACCGACGTGGTCCGGTTCGCCGAAAACCACATCATCATGGTGGCGATCGAGTGCCTGGAAGATTGCCCGGTCATCAATACGCCCTTGGCACAGCTCAGCGAGCTTTTTCCGGATCTGCCGTCGACGGTGGTGGGCATCACCCGCAACGACCGCCTTTTCATCCCGCATTCGGCCGACCAGCTGGTGGCGGGCGATCTCGCCTATGTGGTGACAACCAAGGATCAGGTGCGCCGCACCCTTGGCCTGTTCGGGCATGACGAGCAGGAGGCAACGCGCATCGTCATTGCCGGCGGTGGCAACATCGGACTGTTCGTCGCACGCACGCTCGAACAACGGCAGAGCCGCACCAAGATCAAGATCATCGAGGCGACCCGGGAGAGGGCGGTCAAGGTCGCCGACGAATTGCGCCGGACGGTGGTGCTCAATGGCAGCGCGCTCGACCAGAAGCTGCTGATGGAAGCAGATATCCAGGATGCCGACCTGATGGTGGCGCTGACCAACAACGACCAGGTCAACATCTTGTCGAGCGTCATGGCCAAGCGCCTTGGCTGCAAGGGCAACCTCGTGCTCATCAACAACCCGGCCTATCACGACCTGACCAAGCCACTGGGCATCGATGCTCACGTCAATCCGAGCGCGGTTACCATTTCGCGTGTGCTCCAGCATGTCCGGCGCGGACGAATCAGACAGGTGCATTCGATCCAGCGTGGTGCCGCCGAGATCATCGAAGCCGAGGCGCTCGAAACCTCTCCTTTGGTAGGCACGCTGCTGCGCGATCTGGAATTGCCCGACGGCATGCGCATCGGCGCGATTTATCGCGACGGCCACGTGGTCAAGCCGAGCGGGTCGGTGAAGATCAAGCCCAAGGACCGTGTCGTCATTTTTGCGCTCGACAAGGCGGTCAAGCAAGTCGAGCAGATGTTTAGGGTCAGCCTCGAATTCTTCTGATCGGGATCAGCCCTTTGCTCATTGCCGAATGGGGCACATCGTCTAGAACGCCGTGAAATCTCAAGGGTACGAAAAACCATGCCGCGCATTGCCTATGTCAACGGGCGTTACGTCGCCCATTCGGACGCCTTCGTGCATATCGAAGACCGGGGCTATCAATTCGCCGACGGCGTCTACGAGGTTTGCGAGGTGGCGCGCGGCTTCATCGTCGATAGCGTCGGCCATCTCAACCGGCTTGAGCGGTCGCTTTCCGAACTCAGGATCGACTGGCCGGTCAACCGCAAGGCGCTCGTGCACATCATGCGCGAGGTCATCGGCCGCAATCGTGTCCGCAATGGCATGGTCTATCTGCAGGTGACGCGTGGCGTGGCACCGCGCGATCACGTCTTCCCGGCCAACGGCACGCGACCCGCGCTGGTGGTGACCGCCAAGCGCACCGATCCGGCTGCTGCCGCCAAGCGGGCAAGCAGGGGGATCAAGGTGATAACCGTCCCGGAGAATCGCTGGGACCGCGTCGATATCAAGAGCGTTGGCCTTTTGCCCAATGTTCTGGCACGCCAGCAGGCCAAGGAGGCCGGCGCCCAGGAGGCGTGGTTCGTCGATTCCGACGGCAAGGTCACCGAAGGCGCCGCAACCAACGCCTGGATCGTCACCAAGGACGGGCGACTCGTCACACGTCCGGCCGAAAGCGGCATCCTGCGCGGCATTACCCGCACCACCCTGTTTGCGGTCGCCGACAAGCTTGGATTGAAGATCGAAGAGCGCGGCTTCACCGTCGATGAGGCCAAAACGGCGCGCGAAGCGTTTATCACCGCTGCAACCACCTTGATCATGCCGATTGTCGAGATTGACGGCCAGCCGGTCGCCAACGGGCACCCCGGGTCGGTTGCGCTTTCCCTTCGGGATGCCTTTTTTGACATTGCGGAAAAAATCCAAGCCTGATAACCGCTTGGGCGTAAATGGTTAAATTCCTCTCATTCAGCTTGCCATGCGTTGTGGCAAGGGGGTGTTTGTTGGCTTGACATGGGCCTGGTAATTTGGCGCATTGGCAGCAGACAGGGATCGGCGAAAGAAAAAAACAATGGCGGAACGATCGCAGAATCTTCAGGACCTGTTCCTGAATTCAGTTCGCAAGAGCAAAAACCCACTCACCATTTTCCTCATTAACGGCGTGAAATTGACCGGAGTTGTGACCTCCTTCGACAATTTCTGTGTTTTGTTGCGCCGTGACGGGCACTCCCAGCTCGTCTACAAGCACGCCATCTCCACGATCATGCCGAGCCAGCCGGTTCAGATGTTCGATGGCGAGGAAAGCCAGGGCGGCTGATTGGCACGCGACAGAAACGCCGGCAACAAGGCCGGTGACAGCAATGGACCCGAATCGGTAGGGGGCGACGGTGCCCCCACGCGCGCGGTCGTCATCGTGCCGGTGCTGACGCGCCAGCCCAAGGGTGACGACGACACCGCGCGCCCACGCTTACAGCGTTCGGTCGATGCTCGTCACGACGAGGCTGTCGGGCTGACACGGGCGATCGATCTCGAACCCGTTCACACAGCGATCGTGACCCTCAACGACCCGCGTCCAGCGACATTGCTGGGCAGCGGCAAGGTCGAGGAGTTCGCTGCTATCGTGAAGGAGCTCGGAGCGGAACTGGTCATCGTCGATCATCCGCTGACGCCCGTGCAGCAGCGCAACCTTGAAAAAGAGCTGAACGCCAAGGTGCTGGACCGCACCGGGCTGATCCTCGAGATTTTCGGCCGGCGCGCGCGCACCAAGGAAGGCACGCTGCAGGTCGAGCTCGCCCATCTCAATTACCAGAAGGGCAGGCTGGTCCGCAGCTGGACCCACCTTGAGCGCCAGCGCGGCGGCGCAGGCTTCCTCGGCGGCCCCGGTGAAACCCAGATCGAATCCGACAGGCGCGCGCTGCAGGAAAAGATCATCAAGCTCAAGCGCGAGCTGGAGACCGTGGTTCGCACACGCGACCTGCATCGCGCAAAGCGCCGCAAGGTGCCGTTTCCGGTGGTCGCCATCGTCGGCTACACCAATGCGGGCAAGTCGACGCTGTTCAATCGCCTGACCGGCGCAGGTGTCCTGGCCGAAGACATGCTGTTTGCGACGCTCGATCCGACCTTGCGCCGGGTGCGATTGCCGCATGGTACGCCAATCATCCTGTCCGACACCGTCGGTTTCATCTCCGACCTGCCGACACATCTCATCGCAGCCTTCCGTGCTACGCTCGAAGAGGTCGTCGAGGCCGATCTGGTGATCCATCTGCGCAACATTTCCGACCCGGATACGGCCGCTCAAGCTTCCGATGTCGAACAGATTTTGTCTGATCTCGGGGTCGATGCGGCCGATACGGAGCGCGTAATCGAAGTCTGGAACAAGATCGACCAGCTTGACGAAGGCAATCGCGAACGTCTGCTTGCCGACAGCGCCAATGGCAGCAAGACGCCACCGATCGCCATTTCGGCGATCACAGGCGAGGGCATTCCAGCACTGACCGGTCTGATCGAGCAACGTGTTTCGGGCGAACTAGAATCGATCGATGTCACGCTCGAACCCAGCCAGCTTGGGCAGATCGACTGGCTTTACCGCAATGGCGATGTCGTCTCGCGCACTGATAATGACGATGGCAGCGTGTCGATGACAATCCGGGCGACAGCCTCGGCACGTGATGAGATCGCGGCGAAAATCTTGCGCAAGAACAAAGGCTAGAGCGCGCTACTTCGCGGTCTTTGCTTGCTGCCACAATGCTTCCATTTCGTCGAGTGTCGCAGCCTCCAGGCTGTGTCCTGCGTCGTCCAGCGACTTTTCGACGTAGTGGAAGCGTTTGCGGAACTTGTCGTTGGTTCCTGAAAGCGCCGCCTCGGAATCGAGTTGCAGGTGGCGGCCGAGATTGACCAGCGCAAACAGCATGTCGCCGAATTCATCCTTGACCGCAGCCTGTTCGCCCTTGGCCATGGCTTCGCGCAATTCGCCGATCTCTTCTTCGATCTTGTCAAGGATAGGGGCCGCTTCGCCCCAGTCGAAGCCGACGCGTGCGGCCTTTTCCTGAAGCTTGAGCGCACGAGTCAGAGCCGGCAGCGCCACCGGCACGCTGTCGAGAAAACCCTTGCCGTGATCTTCGGGATCGAGCCCGCGGGCGAGGCGGGCGGCGCGCCTTTCGGCTTTTTCCTCCGCCTTTATCTTTTCCCACATTCCCTTTGCCGAACGTGCCTCGCGCGCCTGAGCGTCGCCGAAGACATGCGGGTGGCGGCGGATCATCTTGGTGGTGATGGCTTGAACCACGTCGCCGAAGGCAAACTCGCCGGCCTCTTCAGCCATTTGCGCGTGATAAACCACCTGCAGCAGCAGGTCCCCAAGTTCCTCGCGAAGGTGGTCGATGTCGTTGCGCGAAATCGCGTCGGCGACCTCGTAGGCCTCCTCGATCGTGTAGGGCGCGATCGTCGCGAAATTCTGCTCGATGTCCCACGGACAGCCAGTTTCCGGTTCGCGAAGCGCTGCCATGATCTCGATCAGGCGGGAGATGTCTTTGGAAGGTTGCATGAGGCGATGCTATAGCCCGGCAGCGGCCTTCCCAACAATGGTCTGCGGCAGGGGTGCCTTGTCCACAGCCTAATCCGTTGCTCGCCCAGCCATCACACCGGGGCGGGCGGGAGCTGTGCTATTGACCTGATATCCGCGCAGGCAGGACATCTCGATGCTTCATCTATCGCTCGTTGCAGTCGGCGGCGCCATCGGCGCGTCGCTGCGCCATGTCGTCAACTTGTTGGCACTAAGGCTCATGGGACCGAATTTCCCGTGGGGGACAATGGTCATCAACATTGTTGGCTCGTTTGCCATGGGCCTGTTCATCGGCTGGCTTGCGCGCCGCGGCGGCGCATCGAACGAACTCAGGTTGTTCGTTGCCACAGGTATCCTCGGTGGCTTCACGACCTTTTCAGCATTTTCACTCGATTTCGCCACTTTGTGGGAGCGCGGATCGGCACTTCCGGCTCTCGGATATGCGTTTGCCAGCGTCATTTCAGCCATTCTGGCCCTGTTCCTGGGATTGTGGCTCGCAAGAAGCATCGGCTGATGCTATTGGGCCGCTTCGAAAAGGACGATTGAAAAATGGCTGGCGTAGAACAGATCACGGTGGAAGCCGGCGAAACGGGCATGAGGCTCGACCGCTGGTTCAAGGCCCATTTTCCGGGACTCGGCTTCGGCCACCTGCAAAAACTGCTGCGCTCGGGCCAGATCCGGGTCGATGGCGGGCGCGTCAAGGCCGACACACGTGTCGAGCCCGGCCAGGTCGTCCGCATCCCGCCGCTTGAAGTCGACAAGAAGGGTGACGGCCCGCTGACTGCTCGCACCATGCGCAATCAGGACGACGGCGACGTGCTGGCGCAGATGCTGCTTTACGAAGACCCCAAGGTTTTCGTCTTCAACAAGCCAGCCGGCCTCGCCGTCCAGGGCGGGTCGGGCGTGGTGCGTCACCTCGACGACATGCTTGAAGCCTGGCGCAACAAGAAGGGCGAAAAGCCGCGCCTGGTGCACCGGCTTGACCGCGACACCTCTGGTGTTCTGGTCGTGGCGCGTACGCGTCTTGCCGCTATGAAGCTCGCCGAGGCCTTCCGCGCCCGCGAAACCAAGAAGACCTATTGGGCCCTGGTCAAGGGCGCGCCACCCAAGCGCGAAGACAAGATCTCGACCTGGCTGATCAAGGAACAGACGCCAGACGGCGACCGCATGCGCGTCGCAAAACATGGCGAAAAGGGCGCCGACCATGCGGTTTCTTATTACCGTGTGCTCGAACAGGCAGCTCAGGCGCTGACCTGGCTCGAAATGGAGCCCTATACCGGCCGCACCCACCAGTTGCGCGTGCACGCGGCCTATATCGGCTGCCCGATCATCGGCGATCCGAAATATTTCGAACACGACACCAACTGGGAATTCCCCGGCGGCCTGCAGAACAAGCTGCATCTGCATGCGCGCCGCATCGTTATTCCGCATCCCGATCATGGCGTCATCGATGTTACCGCACCGATGCCACCGCATATGCGCCAGAGCTGGAACCTGATCGGCTTCGACGATGAAAGCGGTGAGCCGGCGTGACGGCTGCTTCGTCGGCTGGCAACGCGTCCCAATCGCTGAAGCTGGTCCTGTTCGATTGCGACGGCACGTTGGTCGACAGCGCTGACATCATCCATGGCTGCATGGTGGCGACGTTTCGTGAGGCCGACCTGCCGGAGCCGACGACCGAGGCGACCAAGAGCATTATCGGGCTGACGCTCGATCTCGCCATCGCGACCTTGTTGGGACGTCCGCGCGACGCCGAATGCGCGCGCCTGGCCGAGCGCTACAAGGAGCATTTCATAGCTTGGCGTCAGCTGCCAAGTTTTCATGAACCGCTCTACGATGGCATCGCCGAACTTATCGAAGCGCTTTCCCGTCGCGACGATGTCATCATCGGCATGGTCACCGGCAAGTCGCGGCGCGGGGTGCAACGGGTGCTCGAAACCTATGGCTACGAGCACCATTTCTTGACCATTCGTACCGCAGACGATTGTCCGTCGAAGCCGCATCCGGCGATGGTGCTGGAATGTTGTGCTGAAACCGGCATCGACCCGGCTTCGACCTATGTGGTTGGCGACGCCGTCTATGACATGCAGATGGCCAGAAGTGCCGGCGCCCGCGCCATCGGCGTTTCATGGGGCTACCATCATCGCGAGGGCCTGTTTGCCACAGGCGCGCACGCCGTGCTCGACACACCGGCCGAACTGCTCACCCTTATCGACTAGCTGGACCAACCCGCGTGCTGCGGCCTGCGATATGTTCCGCGCCAAGCCGCATTGCCGGTCTGGATCCGCTGCATGGCGTCGACGGACTGGTCGACCCATCGGATCGCGCTCGCCCGGCGCGGAGGAATTTTCATGACAGCCGCAACCCAGCCGCTCGACCGCCGCGACAGCATCGATACCGCAGCCGTGGGCCTCATGCTTCTGCTCACCTTTTCGTGGGGCATGAACGGCGTCGCCGCAAAGCTCGCCACAGGCGGTTTCAACCCGATCTTCCTCAATGTCGCGCGCTCGGGCATCGGCTGCCTGGTGGTGTTCTTGTGGTGCCTTTATCGCGGCATACCGCTGTTCAACAAGGATGGCACACTCTGGGGCGGCATCCTTGCCGGTTTGCTGTTCGGCAGCGAATTCATCCTGGTGTTCATCGCGCTCGAATACACCACGGTGGCGCGCAACTCCCTGCTTGTCAGCACGATGCCGTTCTGGATCCTTGTCGGTGCGCATTTCTGGCTTGGCGAGCGCATGTCGGTGCAGAAGTTTTGCGGCCTCGTGCTGGCGTTCTGCGGCGTGGTCGTGATCTTTTCCGACAAGCTGGGCGGCGAAATGTCTTCCACGCTGTTGGGCGACATACTCAGCCTGATTGCCGGCCTTCTCTGGGCGCTGACCACGCTTGCCATCAAGAAGACCAGACTTGCCACTGCCGGGGCCGAAAAGGTGCTGCTCTACCAACTGGTCGTGTCGTCGTTGATGGCAATCCCGCTGGTGCCACTGGCCGGACCAGCCTTACGCGAGGTGACTCCGGTGGCCATGGGTGCGTTACTGTTCCAGTCTGTTTATGTCGTTGCCTTCACCTATATTCTATGGTTCTGGCTGATGCGGCGATATCCGGCAGCGGCACTTTCCAGCTTTGCCTTTCTGGCGCCGGCATTCAGCGTGATATGCGGATGGCTGGTGCTGGGTCAGCCTTTAACCTGGAAGATATTTCTGGCCCTTGGCCTGATTGCCGCCGGGCTGGTTGTGGTGAACCGGCCGCAGCGAATTCGGGCTGGCGTAACGGAGTAGACATGCGAGACATATTGAGCGACCTTGAAACCAGCGACGGGCTGTCCGATCCCGATCCGATCCGCCGCGCCCAGAGCTCGATGCAGAAGCAGCTGCCCAAGCGCTTCTATAAAACTGCAGCCGTTGCCGCTTTGGACGAAGATCATGCGGTCCAACTCGATGGCAAGAATGTGCGCACGCCCGGCAGGGCGCTGCTGGCCTTGCCGACCGCAGCCGCGGCACAGCTGGTCGCCGACGAATTCGCGGCCCAGGTCGAGGTCATCGATCCCTTTACGATGCCCGTTCTGCGTCTGGTCAACACGGCGATCGACGGCGTTGCGACCGACCCGCAGGCGGTGCTTGAGGATATCCTGCGCTTTTCGTCGTCCGACCTGCTTTGCTACCGCGCCGACCAGCCTGAGCGGCTGGTCGAACGGCAGGCCGAGGCTTGGGACCCTGTCCTCGACTGGGCGCGCGCTTCGCTTGGCGCACGCTTCGTTCTGGCCGAAGGCGTCATGCATGTCGACCAGCCGCGCGAAGCGATTGCCGCGCTCGGCGTACACCTGTCCCAGCGCGCCGAGCCGATGACGCTCGCGGCACTCCATGTCATGACCACGCTGACCGGTTCGGCATTGTTGGCGCTGGCGGTGGAGATGGGCGAAATGACGGTCGATGAGGCCTGGGCCGCAGCCCATGTCGACGAAGATTGGCAGATCGAGCACTGGGGCCAGGATTCCGAGGCAGTAGCTCGCCGTGCGAACCGCAAACGCGACATGCTGGCCGCGGTGGCGCTGCTTGAGGCGCTGAGGGCGGACTGACACGCGGCCGCCCTTCGCTCAGTCCTTGAGCAGAACGTCAGCAGTCCTGTCCAAATTTGCCCATTCCTTGTGCATCCCCGTTTTTGCGCCATAAACGTCAGGCGCAAATGCGGGGATTTTCAATTGGCACGGGGCTTGCATATCTCAGGTCGACGAAGGCCGCCGATGGCGGACAGACACGACACTGAGAGGTTAGCATGACGAAGTACAAGCTCGAGTATATTTGGCTGGACGGATATACGCCGACGCCGAACCTTCGCGGTAAGACGCAGGTCAAGGAATACGCCGAGTTCCCCAAGCTGGAGCAGCTTCCTTATTGGGGCTTCGACGGCAGCTCGACGATGCAGGCGGAAGGCAAGAGCTCGGATTGCGTTCTGAAGCCCGTCGCCGTCTATCCAGACCCCGCGCGTAAGAACGGCGTGCTCGTCATGTGCGAAGTGATGATGCCGGATGGTGTTACGCCTCACCCTTCGAACACCCGCGCCACCGTGCTTGAGGATGATGGCGCCTGGTTCGGTTTCGAGCAGGAGTATTTCTTCTACAAGGACGGTCGTCCGCTCGGCTTCCCCGAAACCGGCTCCCCGGCACCGCAGGGCGAGTACTACACCGGCGTCGGCTACAAGAACGTCGGCGACATTGCCCGCCAGATCGTCGAGGAACATCTCGACCTGTGCCTCGACGCCGGCATCAACCATGAAGGTATCAACGCCGAAGTGGCCAAGGGCCAGTGGGAATTCCAGATTTTCGGCAAGGGCTCGAAGAAGGCGGCCGACGAGATCTGGCTCGCTCGCTATCTGCTGCAGCGTCTGACCGAAAAGTACTGCATCGACATCGAGTATCACTGCAAGCCGCTCGGCGACACCGACTGGAACGGCTCGGGCATGCACGCCAACTTCTCGACCGCCTTCATGCGCGAGGCCGGCGGCAAGGCCTATTTTGAAGCTCTGATGACCGCCTTCGGCGAAGCGCGCGAAGAGCACATCGCCGTCTACGGTCCCGACAACCACCTGCGACTGACCGGCAAGCATGAAACCGCCTCGATCAACGTGTTCACCTGGGGCGTCGCCGACCGCGGCGCGTCGGTGCGCGTGCCGCACAGCTTTGTACGCGACGACTATCGCGGTTATCTCGAGGATCGTCGCCCGAACTCGCAGGGCGACCCCTACCAGATCGCCTCGCAGATCCTGAAGACGATCTCGGCCGTGCCAACCAGCTTCGAGAAGAAGGCTGCCGCATAATCTTTCGAGACGAGTGTTTCGGAAAAAACCCGGGGCGACCCCGGGTTTTTTTTGTACGCTTGGATGTTGCCGGGGCAGTGGGCCACGTCGATGCGACCTCTGCGCAAACAAAAGAGGCCCCGGATCGCTCCGGGGCCTCTTTTTGTCGAATTCTCTGGTGCTACACCGAGTAGTACATGTCGTATTCGACCGGGTGCGGGGTCATTTCGAAGCGCATCACCTCTGCCATCTTCAGCTCGATGAACGAGTCGATCTGGTCGTCGTCGAACACACCGCCGGCCTTCAGGAAGCCGCGATCCTTGTCGAGGCTCTGAAGCGCTTCGCGCAGGCTGCCGCAGACGGTCGGGATCTTCTTGAGTTCCTTGGCCGGCAGGTCATAGAGATCCTTGTCCATCGGCTGGCCGGGGTGGATCTTGTTCTTGATGCCGTCGAGGCCGGCCATCAGCAGGGCGGCGAAAGCGAGATAGGGGTTCGCGCCCGGATCGGGGAAGCGAACTTCGACGCGCTTGGACTTTGGCGAATTGCCGAACGGAATGCGGCAGGAGGCCGAGCGGTTGCGCGCGGAATAGGCGAGCAGGACCGGGGCCTCATAGCCCGGCACCAGGCGCTTGTAGGAGTTGGTCAGCGGGTTGGTGAAGGCGTTGATCGCCTTGGCATGCTTGATGATGCCGCCGATGAAATAGAGGCAGTTCTCCGACAGGCCGGCGTACTCGTTGCCGGCGAAGGTCGGCTTGCCACCCTTCCAGATCGACAGGTGGACGTGCATGCCCGAGCCATTGTCGCCGAAGATCGGCTTGGGCATGAAGGTGGCCGTCTTGCCATAGGCGTTGGCGACCTGGTGAACCACATACTTGTAGATCAGCATCTTGTCGGCGTTGCGGACCAGGGTGTCGAACTTGACGCCGAGTTCGTGCTGGGCGGCCGCCACCTCGTGGTGATGCTTTTCCACGCGCACGCCCATTTCGGTCAGCACGGTCAGCATTTCGGAGCGCATGTCCTGGCAGCTGTCGATCGGCGGGACCGGGAAATAGCCGCCCTTGACGCGCGGACGGTGGCCGAGGTTGCCGGTTTCATAGTCGGTATCGTCGTTCGACGGCAATTCGGTCGAGTCGAGCTTGAAGCCGGTGTTGTAGGGGTCGGCCTTGTACTTGACGTCGTCAAAGACGAAGAACTCGGCTTCAGGACCGACATAGACGGTATCTCCGATCCCTTCGGCCTTGAGGTAGGCTTCTGCCTTCTTGGCGATGCCGCGCGGGTCGCGGTTGTAGGCTTCGCCCGAAACCGGGTCGAGGATGTCGCACAGGATGACCATCGTCGACTGGGCGAAGAACGGGTCCATATGGACAGTGTCCATGTCGGGCATCAGCACCATGTCGGACTCGTTGATGGCCTTCCAGCCGGCGATCGACGATCCATCGAACATGACGCCGTCGGCGAACATTTCTTCCTCGACTTCAGCGATGTCCATGGTGACGTGCTGGAGCTTGCCCTTCGGGTCGGTGAAGCGCAGGTCAACGAACTTCACGTCGTTGTCCTTGATCTGCTTCATGATGTCTTTGGCTGTCGTCATGATGTTTCCCTGTGTGATGACGTTTGAACGAGAATGTATCGAGGTCAGATCGCGTCGACGCCGGTCTCGCCGGTGCGAATGCGCACGACTTCCTCGATGTTGGACACAAAAATCTTGCCGTCGCCGATGCGGCCGGTCTGGGCGGCCTTGCGAATGGCTTCGATCGCGGCTTCGACCGATTCGTCGCCGAGCACGACTTCGATCTTCACCTTGGGCAGAAAGTCGACGACATATTCGGCGCCGCGATAGAGCTCAGTATGCCCCTTCTGGCGGCCGAAACCCTTGGCTTCGGTGACCGTGATGCCTTGCAGGCCGGCTTCCTGAAGCGCTTCCTTCACTTCGTCGAGCTTGAACGGCTTGATGATCGCTTCGATCTTTTTCATGCGAATATGGCCTCCGATGCCGTAACCAGGGGGTGATGCACCCACTCGCGCATCTTTCAAGCACGAAGCGTGCCAAGTCGAGTGGACTAAGTGACTTTGTTCGGTTTGCCCTGAAGGCAGCCGAAGACGTGGTGATTGGAGCCGATTCCGCCCGGTTGGTCGAGATGCGCACAAAATTTCATCGCTTCGCTCCTCGAGTTCATGCATAAAAAATCAGCAACGTGCTCATGATTTGTACGCAACGATCCAGCCGCATTGCCGTTTGGGCCGGATTTGGCGGCGTGCTAACTCTCAGGCCTCCGTCGCAACCGACCTGGGATGACCGTCATGGCGTTTGAACTGCTGACCCCAAGCGAGATGGCCGAGGCAGACCGCTTGACGATCGCTGCCGGGCCAGTGGACGGAATTGGCCTGATGCGACGGGCTGGCGGGGCCATCGCCGATGTCATCCTTGCGCGCTTCGGCGGGGCTGCACCGGTGCATGTGCTTTGCGGGCCAGGCAACAATGGCGGCGACGGCTATGTCGTTGCGCGCCTGCTAGCCGAGAGCGGTGTCGACGTCAGGATTTTCGCCACAGGCGACCCACGCGCCGGCAGCGATGGAGCACTTGCTGCCGCCGAATGTCCAGTCGAGGTTCAGGCGTTGGCGGCTTTCGCACCCGAAACAGGCTCAGTGGTGGTCGACGCGCTTTACGGGGCAGGCTTGTCCAAGCCGTTGGCGGACGAGGTTCTTGCAGTGATCGCGCAGACGGTGGAGACTGGCGTGCCCGTTGTCGCGGTCGACCTGCCGTCGGGTGTGTCGGGCGCGTCGGGCGAAGTGCTTGGCGATGCGTTCAAGGCCGCCTTGACCGTGACTTTTGCCCGCAAGAAGCCGGGACACCTGCTCTTTCCGGGGCGGGCGCATTGCGGCGAGATCGTCGTCGCCGATATCGGTATTGCCGATCCCACAGTTATCGCCACGGGCACACAATGCCTTGAAAACGACCCAGCGTGGTGGCGACAGCTGTTTCCGGCGCCGGCCAGTGATGCCCATAAGTACAGTCGCGGCCATGTCGGTGTTTTTTCCGGCGGTCCGTCGGCAACCGGTGCTGCGCGCCTGTCCGCCATGGCTGCGGCCCGGGCTGGGGCGGGGGCGGTGACGGTGCTGTCACCAAGCGCGTCATTGGCCGCCAACGCCGCACATCTTACTTCGATCATCCTGAGGCGCTCGGACACGCTCGCGGACGCACTGGCCTTTCTGGGCGCGCGCAAGCCCGAGGTTCTGGTCTATGGCCCTGGCCTCGGACCCGAGCCTGAGATCGGGCGTTTCGCTGTCGAACTGATGTCGGTCGCCGACGGACGATTTGGCGCGCTCGTGCTCGATGCCGACGGCATCACCTCGCTTGCGCATCAGCGTGCGGCCTTTTTCGAGGCGGCGAAGCGGTCGAGTGCGCCGGCGCTGGTGCTGACGCCACATCACGGCGAGTTCGGGCGCCTGTTTCCCGACATTGCGGCAGACGGCACGCTGTCGAAGCTGGAGCGGGCGCGAGCGGCAGCCAGGCGTGCCATTGCGACAATTGTCTACAAAGGGCCGGACACGGTGATTGCAGCGTCGGACGGTCGGGCGGCGATCAATACCAACGGCACGCCGCATCTGGCGACCGCCGGCTCGGGCGACGTGCTGTCGGGCATCGTTGCGGCCCTCATCGCGCAAGCCATGCCACCCTTCGAGGCGGCATGCGCTGCGGTGTGGATGCACGCCGAGGCGGCGCGGCGCTTTGGGCCTGGGCTGATCGCCGAGGACCTGCCGCTGGCGCTGCGGGATGTGCTTGGAACCTTAGGCCAGTAGGTCGCACGTCTATCCATTGCCCGCCCTTGTCATATTTCGTGGTCGGTGAACTAAAAGAGAGCTTCCGTCAAATCTGATGGCTGACGAGCGCCACTCCAAGACCGACGAGGATCGAACCGCAGGTCTTGGGGACGATCCATCCTGCTTTGCCTGCTGAAAACCGGGCAAGGGTGAACGAGGCGATGACGACCGCCGCCAAATCGGCGATCGAAAAGACCAGATTGACGAAAACGCCAAGCATGAGGAACTGCAGCCAAACCGGAGCGGCGGCTGCAGGGTCCACGAATTGCGGCAGGAAGGTCAGGAAGAAAAGCGCGGTCTTCGGATTGAGGACCTCGACCACGACGCTGTCGCGCAATGTGCTCGAGGCTGGATTTACGGCTTTGTCTCCGGTCTTGGTCCAGCCAAGGAACATGGAGAGGCCGAGCCAGACCAGATAGGCGGCGCCAGCGAATTTGATTGCGGCAAAAAACGTTGGCGCTTGTTCGATCAGCGAGGCGAGGCCAATGGTGGCGGCGATGATGTGGGCATAGCAGCCAACGTGGACGCCAAGCGCTGCCATCAATCCAGCCCTGCGGCCAAGGGCGACGGTCTGGGCGGTCATGTAAAGTATCGCTGGTCCAGGCATGCAAGCGAAGGCAAGCGTTGCAACGGCAAACGGCACCCACAGTTCCAGCGACGGCATGATGCCTCCTCCCGGATGATGCAATCGCGGTGAGGAGTAGGCGGTGCCTTGGGAAGAGAACATACGGCAGATGCCGTATTTGGCTCGCACTCGGGCTTGGCTAGTCTGGCGATGGTTAAGCAGACCTTTCCGCCAGCTCGAAGCCGCGGAAACAGTTCCCGGCTGTCACGCCGTGGGCAATCCAAGGCGAACCGCGTAGGCGGTCAGTTCGGCGGCACTGTGAAGATTGAGCTTACCCATCAGGTTTTCCCGGTGCTTGCGAGCGGTCAGCGGGCTGATGCCCAGCCGTTCGGCGGTCTCGCGCGCCGTCAGTCCCTGCGCCACCAGCGCAAGGATCTCTCGTTCCCGCCGTGTCAACGGTACCGGAGAAAGGATATCCTGCGCGGCGTGTGGCCTGCTGTTTCGGTTCGGTTCGGTGATCGCGAACCGAACGGTGCGTGCCAGATAAGTGCTCCCGCTTCTGACCGCAGCTATGGCCTCGGCGAGTTCCTCGGGATCGCCGTCCTTGGTCAGATAGGCGCTGGCGCCGGCTTCGAGCGTGGCTCGCACCGTCCGCGGTTCGATATTGGCAGTGAGGACAACGATCTTCAGGCGAGGCGCGAATTCGCCGATGTCGGCAATAAATTGGATGCCGGCAACGCCGGGCATGCCGAGATCGAGGATCAAAAAATCCGCGCGAACGGAGCGAACAAGCCCCAACAGGGCTTCGCCATCGGCTGCTTCGCCGACGACCGACATGTTTTCCATTGCGGAGATGAGAAGCTTCAGCCCCTCGCGCACAATGGCGTGGTCATCAGCAAGGATGAAGGTGAGCTTTCGATTCATCTGGTCCATTCATGTAGCGGCGGAAGCTGCCCGTCTATTGCGAACTTATGAGAAACAAGTTTCCGCTAATCAACCGTCGGCGGGAAGGGTGGCTCGCACAACTTTCGTCCGACTTTGGAGGAATGCGATGCAGGAAGACAAGATACGACAGGCTCTTGTTGAGCTTCTGTATCGCAACTCCTATGGCGTGGTCATTTCAAACATCGTTATTTCGCTCGCTGCCGTCTATGTTCTGAGCGACGGCATCTCCGCGACCTGGCTGGCCGCGTGGCTCGGCGCCCTGTATCTGCTGACAGCCATTCGGGTATTCGCTTCACGCCGCTTTTTCAGCCGCACTCGGGATGCGGTGTCAATCTTGCGGTGGGCGTGGCTTGCGGCGGCATTTTCCTGGGTTTCGGGCCTGCTGTGGGGCGTATTCGGCTGGGTTGGATTCATGCCCGAAGCGCCGCTTCTGCTTTCATTCACAGTTGTCGTGCTGACTGGCCTGGTCTGCGGCACGGTGCCATCGTTGTCGGCCTTTCCGCCGGCTCTCATGGGCTCGATTCTCGCCACAGTCTTGCCGGTCGCCGCACGCGTTATCACCAGCGGGAGCGCGATATCAGGTGGCTTCCTGTTCCTACTAGTGTCGCTTGTGGTGATTAATTTCTACTATTGCCGCATCACCTACCGCATGCTGCGCGAGACAATCAGCCTGCGACTGGAAAACGAAAGGCTTGTCGAGCACCTGCAGGAAGAACGCGACCGGGCGCAGAGCGCGGACCGCGCAAAGACACGCTTTCTGGCGGCGGCGAGCCATGACCTGCGCCAACCGATCCATGCCTTGAGCCTGCTGGTATCGACCATCGCCGTGCTCGGCCAGCGCGGCAACGTGCCTTCCGGCCAGGCTCGCGACCTTGCGGGCAGGGCGAAATTGATCATCGGCAACCTGAGCGGCCTTTTGAACGCGCTGCTCGACATCTCAAAGCTCGATGCGGGCATCGTCACGGTTGCCAGGGAAACGGTGGGAATGCGCGAGCTTTTCCGCGATTTTCGCGACGAGTTCGCCGCCGAGGCAAGTCAGCGGGGCTTGAGCTGGCGAGTGGTCGATAGCGACCTTGAGGTCGAAAGCGACCCGATGATGCTCAGGCGCATTCTCAACAACCTGCTGACCAATGCGTTCCGCTACACCAAGGAAGGCGGCGTTCTGCTCGGTTGCCGCAAGCGTGGCGATGTCGTGGAGATCCAGGTGTGGGACACTGGTCCTGGTATTCCCGCCGATCAGCAAGCGGCGATTTTCGAGGAGTTCGTACAGTTGCAGAACCCGGCGCGGGACCGCACGCAGGGCCTGGGGCTCGGCCTCGCCATTGTCCGTCGCACGGCCGAGCTATTGAGGCACCCGCTTAAGCTCAGTTCGACGCCCGGGCGTGGCTCGATGTTTTCGGTCGCGGTGCCGATAGTTCGCACGGCCAAGGTGCCGGAGTGCAACGTTGAGGCGCTGCCCGAAGTAGGCAGTGCGGGCATCATGGTCGTGGAAGACGAGGGCGATATTCTCGAGGCGATGGCTATCTTGCTCGAGCTTGACGGCCATCGGGTCTACGCAGGCCGGTCCGTCGCCGAGGTGGAAAGAACCTATTCGCACGCAGACGCGAGCGCCAAGGTCGCGGTCGACCTCATCATCTCCGACTACCGCCTTGCAGATGGCGCCACCGGCGTTGAGGCAATCGAGGCGCTTTGCGCATATCTTGGCCGCGCGGTCCCCGCCATCATTGTTACCGGTGACACCTCGCCGTCGCGCCTGCAGGAAGTGAGCGCCAGCGGCAGCCTCATCCTGCACAAGCCGATAACTGACAAGGAACTCCGTGAAGCGATCGGTGCTGCGTGGCTCAAGGGCAAGATGGCCAGCATCAAGCCCTCTTGAACGGAAATTGCGCGACCGTTCGTTCGGGCGCAACGAGCCCGCGGTCCGCACGCGTTGCCGGTCCGGCTACGCCGCCGCTACAATTGGCACTTCGACATCTAACCGTTGATCCGCTTCATCAACGCCATGGCGCCGAACGGCGCACGCGTCTTGCCTTCGGTTATGAAGTAGACAAAGACGTCGCGCGGCTTGGCTGGCGCCTCGGTGTTGGGATCGGCGCGGGGCTGGTCGGCGGGTGTGCCGCCGGCAGACCAGACTTTTGCCCGCTCGGTCCATTCGTCGAGTGCCCTCGGCGTGTAGCAGTCGTGATTTTCATCGCTGCCCGTCTGCAGCCGGACATAGACGAAATCCCCCGTCACATCCGCTATCGCAGGATATTTGGCGTGGTCGGCATAAACGATGGCGACATCGTGCTTCCGGGCCAGGGCGACGAATTCCGGGACGACGAAGGAGTCATGGCGCACCTCAACCGCATGGCGCAATTTCACGCCGTCCTGCTTTTCCGGCAGGAGTTTGAGGAAGGCTTCGAAATCGTCCGCGTCGAATTTCTTGGTCGGCGCGAACTGCCACAGGATGGGCCCAAGCTTTTCGCCAAGGGCCGTGATGCCCTGGGTAACGAAGCGCGTAATCGACTCGCCGGCTTCCGCGAGGATGCGGCGATTGGTGACGAAGCGGTTGCCCTTGAGGGTGAATACGAAGCCGTCGGGAGCCTCGCTCGCCCATTTCAGGAACGTGGGCTCCTTGAAGCCTGAGTAGTATGTGCCGTTGACCTCGATGGTCGGAACTTGCTGTGCGGCGAACTGCAGCTGTTTCGTCTTGGCCAGTTTTTCGGGATAGAAGGTGCCTTCCCACGGCTCGAACGTCCAGCCGCCCATGCCTGCACGAATCTTTCCGGTCATCGCTACCATCCCTGCGAATATGTGGCCCCATGTCGGGCCATTACTAACCGAAGTCGCAACCCAGGTCACAGATGCAGTTGTGCTTGGGAATATCATACTGACAAAATTGGCGCACTCGCCGGATGCGATCGCTCGCACGCCGCACGTTCAGGTAAGTCAAACTCTTGCCGGAAGTTTTACCATTTGTATTGCGCTGTATGATAAGTATTTTATAAATATCAATTTGGCGCAAAGGATAGTCTCAGTGTCAGAATTAGCACCTATCAACTCACACCAGGCACAGACACCTTCCTCATTGCCGGCGCGATTCGGAATGATCGGTACTGCAATTGTCGCTCTTCTGTGCCTGGTGACATATGATGCTGTCGTCCATGACCGCGACCTGCTCGAAAAAGACAGGGTGGACTGGACGATGTTTGGCTTGGTCAGGCCTGTGGTAACGTTCGTTGCGGCTTGCCTGCCTGTCCTCGGCTTGAGGCCCCATCCGTCGAACGCCCGCCCATTGGAAAACCAATCGGGATTGCTTGCGGTGGTTTATGTGATGGGCGGGCTGTTGCTGCTTGCCGCTGCAAGCGTCGTTCTGGCTCCGCAAGTGCTGTTCGATACTGTGCGGGAAGGGGGGCCGGTCAGCAATCTGACGGAGTTGGTGTTCCTGATCGCGCTTGCTGGCCTCGGTGCTGCCGGGTGGCGTGCGCGCCGCGAGCGGGCGAGGGTTTTCGGTCTGCCGGTGCCGGTGATCTTTGCAGGGATGTTTGTCGTCACGTTCCTCATTTTGATGGAGGAAATGTCGTGGGGCCAGCATTGGATCGGCTGGTCGGCCGGGCCGATGTTCGAAGGCAACGCCCAGGACGAGACGAACCTACACAACTTCGCGACCTACAAATTCGAAGCCGCCTATTATTCGGCCGCGTTCCTGTTCTTCGTCGCCTTGCCGGCGTTCTGGCCCGCCAGGGTTGGCGGTTGGTGGAAGCAGGTGGAAAGTTTCGTTCCGCCCAAGCTCCTCGCACTGGCAAGCCTGCCACTGACCGGCTTTCTCTACGAGGAATGGAACGTCGTACCGTATCAGGTCTGGTTCTTCATGGGGCTGCTGATCGCCATATTGCTGGCCGCGGAACTTCGGCATGAGCGGCCAGCTCCCCGCGTCGCCGGGCTGATGATGGCGATCCTGCTGCCCGTTTCCCAACTCGTTTTCGTCTTTGGCGGGCACCGCATGTTGGATGGCTACGAGCTGTCGGAGATCCGCGAGTTGCTGATCCCCGGCATCATAGCGGCATATGGCTGGTGGCTGTTCACAAGTCGCGGCGATGCAGGCTGGCTTGCGAGGTGACCGGCAGCTTAAGGCTTGCCTTCAGCTGTGGTGCCGTGCCGCTTCCGTTCGGGGCTAGGCAACTGAAGAGGCAATTCGATCGTGCGTCGTTCATGTGCACTCCAAAAACCGGTTGCAGAAGTTAGCTGACGTTGACACCAGTTGCATTATGCAATCACAATGACTGCGCCGACGTTAGCAAAGGAAGTGACGTTGCCGAACCGACGTTCGGAAATGAGCCAGTCACCGGACGGCTGCGTCGGCCATATGGCGTTTGAGCCAAACCCACGCTCTTCCGCCACTTCATTGGGACGTGCGAGGCAGCGTGCAAGATGTTGAAGGAGATGGAAAGATGAACGCCTACGCCTCAATCACCATCACACCAATCCTCGTTGCCGATTTGAACGTCGAGGGCGAGCGGATGCCAGTCTACGTGCACGTCATCAACCATCCCGACGCGCGCATACTGGTCGACACGGGCATGACAGAACTGCACCCGGCGGTGGTGGCGGCCTTCGATCCTCGCCTCTATCCGCTGAGCAAGCAGGACTTCGACCTTGCCGGCATCGACATCGTCGTCAACACACACCTGCACGCCGATCATTGTGGCGGCAACCACCTGTTCGCCGGCAAGCCGATCTACGTGCAGCGCCGCGAACTCGACGACGCCCGCAGCGAGGACGACTACACCATTCGCGAGTGGGTCGACGCGCCCGGCGTGCGCTATGTGCTGGTCGAAGGCGAATTTGAATTGCTTCCCGGGCTCAGGCTCGTCCCCGCGCCGGGCCACACAGCCGGCATGCAGGTCGTCGTGGTCGAGACCGGCGGGCGCCCGGTCGTCGTTGGCGGCGATGTGGCCGTCTGGTTCGGCGAGCTTGACGAGCCCCACAGCGAGGGTCAGCTAGGGGTGCTCGCACTCGACCCAGAACTGGTCTGGCTCGCGCACGAGCACGAGCCGTGGCGCCCCCGCGCCGCATAAGGCATTACGCCTGCGCTCTGCGAGCAAGCGCGCCAGTAGCTAGCGCAGCCGTCCGGCGCCGCGCACGCTATTCCGCCGCCTCGCGTTTCCTTGCCCCCGGCCGGCGTTCCAGCAACTCCTTGAGGAACTGGCCGGTGTAGCTGCGCGGTTCGGCGACGATATCCTCGGGGCGGCCTGAAGCGACGAGTTGTCCGCCGCCGTCGCCGCCCTCGGGGCCGAGGTCAAGCACCCAGTCGGCGGTCTTGATGACTTCGAGATTGTGCTCGATGACGATCACCGTATTGCCCTGGTCGACCAGTTCGTGGAGGACTTCGAGCAGCTTGGCAACGTCGTGGAAGTGCAGGCCGGTGGTCGGCTCGTCCAGGATGTAGAGCGTCTTGCCGGTCGCCTTCCGCGACAGCTCCTTGGCGAGCTTGATGCGCTGGGCCTCGCCCCCCGACAAGGTGTTGGCCTGCTGGCCGATATGGATGTAGCCGAGGCCGACCTGGTTGAGCGTCATCAGCTTGTCGCGCACGACGGGCACGGCGGCGAAGAACTCGACGCCTTCCTCGACCGTCATGTCGAGCACGTCGGCGATCGACTTGCCTTTGAACAGCACGTCGAGCGTTTCGCGGTTGTAGCGCTTGCCGTGGCAGACGTCGCAGGTGACGTAGACGTCGGGCAGGAAATGCATCTCGATCTTGATGACGCCGTCACCCTGGCAGGCCTCGCAGCGGCCGCCCTTGACGTTGAAGGAGAAGCGCCCGGGCTGGTAACCGCGCGCCTTGGCTTCCGGCAGGCCGGCGAACCAGTCGCGGATCGGCGTGAAGGCGCCGGTGTAGGTCGCCGGGTTCGAGCGCGGCGTGCGGCCGATCGGCGACTGGTCGATGTCGATGACCTTGTCGATGAATTCGAGGCCCTCGATGCGGTCGTGCTCGGCCGGATGCTCGCGCGACCCCATGATGCGGCGCGACGCAGCCTTGAACAGCGTTTCGATCAGGAAGGTCGACTTGCCGCCGCCCGACACGCCGGTGACGGCGGTAAAGGTGCCCAGCGGGATTTCGGCGCTGACGTTCTTCAAATTGTTACCGCGCGCGCCGACGACCTTGATGCGCTTGTTTTTCTTCAGTTCGCGACGCGTCGCGGGCGTGGCGATCTCGAGCTCTCCCGACAGATACTTGCCGGTGATCGAGTTCGGATTGGCCATGACCTGCTGCGGCGTGCCTTCGGCGATGATCTCGCCACCATGGATACCGGCGGCCGGGCCCATGTCGACGACATAGTCGGCGGTGAGAACCGCATCCTCGTCATGCTCGACGACGATCACCGTGTTGCCGATGTCCCTGAGGTGGCGCAGCGTGTCGAGCAGGCGGGCATTGTCGCGCTGGTGCAGGCCGATCGACGGCTCGTCGAGCACGTAGAGCACGCCGGTCAGCCCCGAGCCGATCTGCGAGGCCAGCCGGATGCGCTGGCTTTCGCCGCCCGACAGCGTGCCGGAGTTGCGCGACAGCGTCAGGTATTCGAGGCCGACGTCATTGAGAAAGCGCAGGCGCTCGCGGATCTCCTTGAGGACGCGAACGGCGATTTCGTTCTGCTTGTCGTTGAGGGACGCAGGCAATGCCTCGAACCATGCGTTGGCCTTGCGGATCGATTGCTCAGTGACTTCGCCGATATGCTTGCCGCCGACCTTGACGGCAAGCGATTCCGGCTTGAGCCGGTAGCCGGCGCAGGCCGGGCAGGGCGTCGCCGACATGAAGCGTTCGATTTCCTCGCGCATCCATGCGGATTCGGTTTCTTTCCAGCGCCGTTCGAGATTGGGGATCACGCCCTCGAAGGTCTTGGTCGTCTTGTAGGAGCGGAGGCCATCGTCATAGTTGAAGGTGATTTCCTTCGAGCCGGTGCCGCGCAGGATCGCTTCCTGCGCCTCAGCCGAAAGGTCGCGCCAGCGATCGCCGATCTTGAAGCCATAGACCTTGCCGAGCGCCTCCAGAGTCTGGGTGTAATAGGGCGAGGTCGACTTGGCCCAGGGGGCGACGGCGCCTTCGCGTAGCGAGACGTGGTCTTCTGGAACGATCAGGTCTGGGTCGATGGCACGCTGGTTGCCGAGGCCGTCGCAGGTCGGGCAGGCGCCGAACGGGTTGTTGAAGGAAAACAGGCGCGGCTCGATCTCGGGGATGGTGAACCCGGACACTGGGCAGGCGAATTTTTCCGAGAAAAGAATGCGTTCGTGGGTTTCGTTCGCCGATTTGTTGACCGACTCCGCGCCGGTGAGGCTGGCGTCGAGCGGCTTGTCGGCGAATTCGGCGACGGCCAGGCCTTCGGCGAGCTTGAGGGCGGTCTCCATCGAATCCGCCAGGCGGGTGGCGAGGTCGGGCCGCACCACGATGCGGTCGACGACGACGTCGATGTCGTGCTTGTATTTCTTGTCGAGCACCGGCGCCTCGCCGATCTCGTAAAAGGCGCCGTCGATCTTGACGCGCTGAAAGCCCTTCTTCTGGAGCTCGGCGAGCTCTTTCTTGTATTCGCCCTTACGGCCGCGAACGACGGGCGCAAGGATGAACAGGCGGGTACCTTCGTCGAGCGCCAGCACCCGGTCGACCATCTGCGACACCGTCTGGCTCTCGATCGGCAGGCCGGTGGCCGGCGAATAGGGCACGCCGACACGCGCAAACAGCAGGCGCATGTAGTCGTAGATCTCGGTGACCGTGCCGACCGTCGAGCGCGGGTTCTTCGACGTCGTCTTCTGCTCGATCGAGATCGCCGGCGACAGGCCGTCGATCTGGTCGACATCGGGCTTCTGCATCATCTCGAGGAACTGGCGCGCGTAGGCCGACAGGCTTTCGACATAACGGCGCTGGCCCTCGGCATAGATCGTGTCGAAGGCGAGCGAGGATTTGCCCGAGCCCGACAGGCCGGTCATGACAATCAGCTTGTCACGCGGCAGGTCGAGGTCAACATTCTTGAGATTGTGTTCGCGCGCACCGCGAATGGAAATGTACTTGTGATCGGCCATTGCCGCGCCGCCGCCTCAAATCTGGAATTGCTTGGAGTGGCGGGTTTGCCCGACCATCCCCTCATGTAGGTATTTTCGCCGCCCGGTCGAGAGGCGTTTTAACCCAATGCGTTTAAGCGCCTTTGGCGGGCAGGGGCAAGTGAAAAGAACAAAGGCCGAACGCCCTCCTGACAACGGTATGGCAGGAGGCTCGCGCGCATCCAGCCCACGGAATCCGGGCTTCGATCACATTTTTCCCCTCTAACAATGTTGTGGTTGACGTGGCCGAATCAGCGATGCAAACTCCAGAGGTCGCCTGAAGCCGAGCCTCCCTTGAGGGCTCCTCACCATGCTACGGTCGGTCTGCGAGACGCCGCAGACACGCGAGTTGAGCAGCAGGCGCACACATGGCGCAACTGACGTAGGAGCTAGGCATGACTCCACCGGACAGTCCCGAAAGGTTCCGCTAACAAGACGGAACCGCAGCAGGCGCAGGTGCCTGGAGCTTCCTTTTTGAAAGCCCAGCAAACCGCGGATTGTTGATCCCCTACAATTTGAAACCATTGGTCGGATCGTTGGCCGTGAGCCACGAAGCATCCGAGATAGAAAGCCGGTAAACCACTCCCGGCAGCCAAGGGTATAACCCGACACAAGGCCCCGTGCGCTCCTTGGAGCGGCGGGGCCATATTTTTGGCTGAGCGGCAGCTTGCGACCTTGTGCTGAAACATCCTCTTGCGCAGCAAGCTGGTGATGCCAACCTGTGTTGCGCATGTTGTGAATGACGGCGAGGGCGAGACCGGGGAGGATTGTCATGACTGTTCGCCAGACAAAGCTGATCGGATTGCTGGGCGACATGAGCTGGGAAGCCAGCGTGCTTTATTACCGGCTGATCAACCAGGTCGCACATCGCCGCATGGGTGGGCATCACAATGCGCGCTCGCAGATGTTTAGGCCCGATTTTGACGAGCTCAACGCGCTTGCCGCTCAAGGCGACTGGACTGGGGTCGCGGCGGTGGTTTCCGATGCTGCAGCCACCCTTGAAAAGGCAGGCGCTGAGTTCGCCCTGCTCACGGCGGTCACTCCTCACACGGTCGCCGACCAGCTGGCCGGGGCGATCGGCATGCCGATGTTGCATATCGCCGACCCGACCGGCGAGGCGATCCTTGCCAAGGGCCTCGCGCGCGTTGGGAGCTGGGCTTCTTCGCCGAGCGCTTGCAGACACGGTTCGGCATCGAGGTGATCGTTCCGTCCGAGGAGCAGCGCACCACGTTGCACCGGATCATCATCGACGAGCTGACCCTTGGAGTGGTGCGAACGGAATCGGCAGCAATTCTACTGCATCTGGCGAAAGATCTGGGGGCGCGAGGTGCTGAAGCCATTGTCGTCGCTTGCACCGAGCTGCCGCTACTGCTCGATATCAACGACTATCCCATGCCTGCCTTCGACGTGGGTCACTCTTCATGCCGAGGCGGCAGTGGACCGAGCCCTCGCGGAAGGTTGAGATACTGCCAGCGGCTGGTCGACCAGCTCCGAGCGCACATCGATGAGATCGCCGCTGGATTTTGCCGCGTACATCAGCCTGTCTGCCTGGTCGAGGAGCGCGTCGAACGACACGCCAGCAGATGCTTCGGCCAGGCCAATGGCAGCACCTACCTGGATCAGGTTTTCGTCGATCACGACGAGTTCTGCGATCGCTTTTGCCAGATCGAAGAAGCGGGCAAGCGAGAACGGATCGCAGGCCTGGTAGGAAGATACGATCCCGAACTCGTCGCCGCCGAGGCGGGCCACGAAATCCCCTTTGTTCCCCCATTCGACCAACCGGTTGGCAATGACCTGGAGCAGCCGGTCGCCTATCGAATGCCCGAACTTGTCGTTGACGCGCTTGAAGCGGTTGAGGTCGATGTAAGCCAGAAACAACCGGGATTGCGACGACAAACCGGCCAACGCTGCGCGCAGATGCGTTTCGAAGGACGACCGGTTCTGGATGCCGGTCATGACGTCGACCCGCGCAGCCTGCAAGATCGCCTGCTCGAACGCCTTGCGTTCAGAGTTGTCGAGGAGGATCTCGATATCGAAGCTCTCGCCGGCGATCCGCCGTCGCTGCGCGCTGATGAGCGTTGGTATGATGCGCCCGCTAGCGTGCTGCATCTCCACTTCGGCGAGTTCATAAAAGCCGCGCGTCTCAAGCAGCTTCATCCTCTCGCCGCGCGCCGGATCGTCAATCGAGTAAGGCAGATCTTGCCCCAGAGGCTGCCCCTCGATCTTGTCCCCCATGCGTCCGATCATTCGGAGATAGGCCGGGTTCACCTTGATGTAGCGAGAATTGTGGTCGATCGTGGAAATCGAAAACGGCACAGGAGACAGCTCGAACAGGTCTCTTAAAGCCGCGTCAAGAACCTCTCCGGAAATCATCGCCCAACCACCCGCCCGCTCGCGTCCCGATGACTTAATGGGTACCCGCCAGCCTGTTAAATATCGCTGAATGGCCGGCCAGCTTGAAGGCCTGGTTGCAACCTGTTGCTGCAAGGGTGTTTGATCGACGCCAGGAAGCGATCTCGACGGCCGCGAGAAGGCGAGAACGGCGATTGCGGTCGACGCTGAATGGGAGCCTCTTGCCAACTCCTGCCGTTGGAGTTAGAACAAAAATAGAACAAAACTACTGTGGACAGCATGTGCTTTTCCGTCGGCGGGCGCGCATGCGGGTGGGCGATGGGCTAGTGTGCGCCCTCACATTTTCTTGGAATTGGTTTCGGACGAGCGCGGAGCGGTGTCATGGCAGGTAGCGTCAACAAGGTCATTCTGGTCGGCAATCTGGGCGCGGACCCTGAAATCCGGCGGCTCAATTCCGGCGAGCCGGTGGTCAACCTGCGCATCGCGACCTCGGAAAGCTGGCGCGACAAGAATTCCGGCGAGCGCAAGGAAAAGACCGAGTGGCACCAGGTCGTCATCTTCAATGACAATCTCGCCAAGGTCGCCGAGCAGTACCTGAAGAAGGGCATGAAGGTTTACATCGAAGGCCAGCTCCAGACCCGCAAATGGGAAAAGGACGGCATCGAGCGCTACACCACCGAGATCGTGCTGCAGAAATTCCGTGGCGAACTGCAGATGCTCGATGCACGTGGCCAGGGCGGTGACGCCGGCTATGGCGGCGGTGGCGGCCAGGTTGGTTATGGCGGTGGCCAGGGCGGTGGCGGCTACGGCGGCGGACGTGGTTCCGACTTCGGCCAGTCGAGCCCGACCGACAGCTACGGCGGTGGTCGCGGCGGATCGGGTGGCGGACGCAGCGGTGGCCAGGGTGGCATGGGCGGCGGTTCGTCGCGCGACCTCGACGACGAAATTCCATTCTGATCGCCGAGATGGGACGTTCGACCAACTGGAGTTCGTCTTTCGCCCAGCGCTGGAGCGATTGACAAGGTTGGCTGCTGATGCCCGTAATTGGCGGCAGAAAATACTGAGTAGTCGCAAGAAAGTGGCGCGCGATCCGTGCGCCACTTCTGGCGATTGCGGTCGCCAGAGACAATCGGCGGCTTTTTGATAGGGCATGCGGCACCTGGGCAGTGCCAGGACGGCTATACTTGACTTCCGGTGCGGTTCTCGGTTCGGCAACAAACCGTGGGGGCGGAGATGGTTGGTGGGTGGGCTTCGCGGGCGCGCGCGATGACGGCGTCTGCCTTCGTCGCAATCGGCATCTGGGCGATGCTTTGGGCGTCGATGATAGCAGTGTTTGCGCAGTCGAATGACGCTGCGATGCCTTTGCTACTCGGCAAGCATCTCACTGATTTCGACGGGATGGCCCAGCGGCGGATCGTGCGGATCATCGTGCCGTTCAGCAAGACCATCTATTTCGTCGACAGGGGAAAGCAACTCGGAACCGCTGTCGAGTTTGGCCGGGCTCTGGAGGAAGTGCTCAACAAGGGCAAGAAGAGGGAGGTCGACAAGATCCGCGTTGGCTTCGTTCCGTTGCCGCGCGCTCGTCTTTTGCCGGCTCTCGTGGATGGAACCGGTGACATCGTCATGGCCAACCTGACTGTCACCGAAGCACGGAAGTCGCTGGTCGATTTTACCGAACCGTTGTTTGGCGAAGCAAACGAAGTGCTCGTCACCGGCCCGGCGGCACCCGCCATCGCTTCGATAACCGATCTTGCGGGACAAGCGATCCCCGTCCGACGCTCCAGCAGCTACCATGAGCACCTGACTGCCTTGAACGCGGATTTCGAGAGGAAGGGCCTCAAACCCGTCCAGATCGATAAGATCGACGAAAATCTCGAGGATGAAGACCTGCTCGAAATGGTCAATGCCGGCCTGTTGAACTGGACCGTCGTCGACAAGCACAAGGCCGAAATCTGGGGCGATGTCTTTGCCGACCTTGCAGTGCGCTCCGACGTCGTGATTTCGGAGCATGGCCAGATTGCCTGGGCGATCCGCAAGGACAGCCCCCAACTCAAATCGGTGCTCAATGATTACGTCAAGACGCACCGCATAGGTACCACTTTCGGCAATATTGTCCGGAACACCTACTACAAGAGCGACAAGATGCTGAAGCGCGCCTATGCGCCGGCAGACGTCGAAAAGTTCAAGACCCTTGTCGAGATATTCCGCAAGCATGGCAGTACTTATTCGTTCGACTACCTGATGCTGATGGCGCAGGGCTACCAGGAGTCGCAGCTCGACCAATCCTTGCGCAGTGGACGTGGTGCGGTGGGTATCATGCAGTTGCTGCCGTCTACCGCCGCCGACAAGTCAGTCAACATCCTGGGCATCGACAAGGACGAAGACAAGAATGTAGAGGCGGGCTCGAAATATCTTCGCTACCTAATCGATAACTATGTCGATGATCCTGGTATCGCGCCGCGCGACCGCGTGCTGCTGGCATTTGCGGCCTACAATGCCGGGCCGGCGAACCTTCGCAAATTCCGGGCCAAGGCAACGGATATGGGGCTTGATCCGAATGTCTGGTTCGGCAACGTCGAGAATTCGGCGGCCGAGATCGTCGGTCGGGAAACCGTCCAGTATGTCAGCAACATTTTCAAATATTATGTCGCCTATGATCTGCTGGCACGGCACTTGAGCAAGCAGGCGCAAGACGGCAGCGCAGATGTTGCGAATACGCCGCCGACCGCATCATCACGCTGAGTTGTTCCCGCGAATGATCGCGCTTCCAAATATCCGGCAGATCCGCATCGCGAATCTTTACGGATCGCGCTACTAGGGGACATGGGGTACGGGGTCTTCATTCACAGATCGGATTCGATTTACGACGACAGTCCGGCTGAACAATACCAGTTTCCTGCCCAGTACCTTGGCAGGGTCAAGGGCTGCATCGGCGACTGGATCATCTACTACGAGCCGCGCAAGGTTGCCGACACACGAGGATACTTTGCGGTCGCCAAGGTGCAGCAAGTTATCCCTGATGCCGCAGCGCAGGGCATGTTTCTCGCTCTTATCGAGCCAGGTACTTATCTCGATTTCGCGAACCCAGTTCCGTTCAGTAGCGCCGATGGCGTGGCCGAACGTGGTGTACTGAACGTTGAAGGGCGAATTTCAGGCCGGGCCCAGTCGGCTGTGCGGCCACTCTCAGCAAGTGACTTCGGCAAGATCGTCACGCTGGGGTTGGGTCAGGCGACTTCCTTGCTGCCGAGGGTCGATACAGTAGCGACTGATGCAGGGCTGTCTGAAGACCAAGCACCCTTCGTTTTTGAAGGGAGCCGAGAGCGAGTTCAATTCCTAACGTCTCGGATCGTGCGCGACCGCGTCTTTCGGCAGATCGTCTTGCGCGCCTATGATGAGCGCTGCGCGATAACTGGATTGAAACTTATCAACGGCGGCGGACGCGCGGAAGTTGCGGCAGCCCATATTCGACCCGTCGAGGCAGACGGGCCAGACGTAATCAATAACGGCATCGCTCTTTCAGGCACGGCTCATTGGATGTTTGACCGGGGACTCATCAGCCTGTCCGATGATCTCGAAATCTTGATTTCGCGCCAGGTGAACGATCCTGACGGAGTCAGGGGTATCGTCAATCGCAGTGGCCAAGCGATCGGCCCAAAGCGCTTTTCCGAGCGACCCCATCCGCATTTTCTGCGATGGCATCGCGAACAATGCTTCAAGCAGTAGGCTGGTCACGGCGATGGCACCTTCGGAGGAAGCTCTGTTCGGCGTAGGCGGCCACAATATCTCTGCCCATTCATGGCCAGGGTGGCAGATCTCGATACACTCCGTTCCGTTTGCTCCAGCTTCGGCCCGTCCTCGGGGGCGGCGGTATTTTACCTTGAGCGGGAGAATGGCCGCCGGCTTCAAGTAGGGCAGGCCATCAGAGGACTTTGCAACTACGTCGGCTCTCGGCCTGACGATGTTGGAGTTCCTCTTGCAGACCTCAGGTCCGGCGACCCTGGCTCGATCATCATATCGACTCGCCGGCAACGTTGCTCGACGTCTTGGCACCATATTTGCGAAATCTCAGGTTGCGGCTCGCAGCTCCAAGGCAAGAGCTCAACCATGCCGTTTCCGGCCGTATAGAGTTCCATTCCTGTCAGTGCCTGGCGGAAGATGTCGAGGTCATCGCGCAGGATCGTGAATTCCAGGTCATCGTGATCGCGGGTCTGGCGACTATGCCACAAGTCGAGGGCCCACCCGCCGACGATACACCAAGGTCTTGATACTTTGATTCAGTCGGGCACCACGCGCTGCACGCGTCGTGGTCAATTGCTGTTCGTGCACTCATGTGGTCTTTCAGGAGAGCGTGTGAGGCTACTCACATCGCCGCCAGTTCCTTGATCCCGTCGGCGACGAACTGCACGGCGAGCGCGGCAAGGATGACGCCCAGCAGGCGGGTGAGGATCGACCGGCCAGTCTGCCCGAGGAACTGGTCGATGCGCTCGGCCAGGATGAATACCAGATAGGTTGCCGCCAGGCAGGCGAGTATGATGAGCACGAGTGCTGCCTGGCCTGCCCATCCCTGGAATGAACCTGATAGCAGCACCGTCGCGGAAATGGCGCCGGGGCCGGCGATCAGCGGAATGGCGAGCGGGAAGGCGGCGATATTATGAATGTGGTCGCGGGTGATCGCGACATCCGAGATCTTTTCCTTACGGTCCTGCCGCTTTTCGAAAACCATCTCGAACGCAATGAAGAACAAAAGGAAGCCGCCAGCGACGCGGAACGCCGGCAGCGTAATGCCAAACACCGTGAGGATTGCCTTGCCGGCGATGGCGAAGATGGCGAGTACGACAAAGGCAATGACGCTGGCCCGCACCGAGACCTGCAGGCGTTGGTCGCGGTTCATGCCGCGCGTCACCGCCAAAAACAGCGGCGCCAAGCCGGGCGGGTCGATGGTGACGAGGATGGTGACGAAAGCGTTGAAAACAGTGTCGAAAAGCGGCATTCGGCATCTCCCCGGCGGCTGCAGGCTAACCCGAGCGCGTCCGCAGCGCCAGAGCCAATGCGTATGATTGATGCGCTGTGCGCCCGCAAGGGGCACGGGTCCGCCGGACAGACTGTCGCGGATCAGATCGCATTATCTATCTTGTTGATATTTAATGCTAAATCAGCATTGGAAAAGCGCGCCCAAAATTGGTCAATCTCGGGCCATTCCTATATAAGGTGTAAATGATTCCCAACATGCGTGATCAGAGTTGACCGACCAGAAATCACCGCGCGGACCTGAGGGTCCCTCCGGCATCGAGCCGATTTCCATCATCGAGGAGATGCAGCGCTCCTATCTCGATTACGCCATGAGCGTGATCGTGAGCCGTGCGCTGCCCGACGTGCGCGACGGCATGAAGCCGGTGCACCGGCGCATCCTCTATGCCTCGCATGAGAGCGGCTACCACTGGAACCGCAAATATGTGAAGTCGGCGCGTCCCGTCGCCGACGTGATGGGTAAATATCACCCGCACGGCGACGCTTCGATCTACGACGCCTTGGTGCGCATGGCGCAAGACTGGTCGATGAGCGTGCCGCTGATCGATGGGCAGGGCAATTTCGGCTCGATCGACGGTGATCCGCCCGCGGCGATGCGCTACACCGAAGCGCGCCTGACCAAGGTGGCGCACGAACTGCTCGAGGATATCGACAAGGATACCGTCGATTTCCAGGATACCTACGACGCATCGGGGCAGGAGCCCCGCGTGCTGCCGGCGCGCTTTCCTGCCCTGCTGGTCAATGGCGCGGGCGGTATCGCCGTCGGCATGGCGACCAACATACCGCCGCACAATCTGGTCGAAATCTGTAACGGCACCATCGCCGTCATGGAAAACCCTAGTATCGACCTGCCTGACCTGATGGAGATCATCCCCGGTCCGGACTTCCCGACCGGCGGCCTGATCCTCGGACGCTCGGGCATCTACAATGCCTATTCGACCGGCCGTGGCTCGGTAATCATGCGCGGCAAGGTCAATATCGAGCAGAGCCGCGGCGACCGCGAAGCGATCGTCATCACCGAAGTTCCCTATCAGGTGAACAAGGCGACGATGATCGAGAAGATGGCCGAACTGGTGCGTGACAAGCGCATCGAGGGCATCTCTGACATTCGCGACGAGAGCGACCGCCAGGGCTACCGGGTCGTCATCGAGCTCAAGCGCGATGCCAATGCCGAGGTCATTCTCAACCAGCTCTACCGCTTCACGCCGCTGCAGACTTCGTTTGGCGCCAATATGGTTGCGCTGAACGGCGGCAAGCCGGAAGTGCTGACGCTGCTCGACATGCTGAGGGCGTTCGTTGCCTTCCGCGAAGAGGTGATCAGCCGCCGCACCAAATTCCTGCTCAAGAAGGTGCGCGACCGAGCCCACATCTTGGTCGGCCTGGCGATTGCGGTTGCCAACATCGACGAAGTCATCAAGCTGATCCGCACAGCGCCAGATCCGCAGACGGCGCGCGAGCAATTGATGACGCGCCGCTGGCCGGCGTCCGACGTAGAGTCGCTGATCCGCCTGATCGACGACCCGCGTCATCGCATCAATGACGATGGTACCTACAACCTGTCGGAAGAGCAGGCGCGCGCCATTCTCGAACTGCGCCTGCAGCGCCTGACGGCACTTGGCCGTGACGAAATCGCCGATGAACTGAACAAGATCGGCGCCGAGATCACTGATTACCTGGATATTCTGTCTTCGCGCGCGCGCATCCAGCAGATCGTCAAGGACGAACTCGTCGCGGTGCGCGACGAATTTGGCGTGCCGCGCCGTACGGAAATCACCGACGGCGGCGCCGACATGGAAGACGAGGACCTGATCCCGCGCGAGGACATGGTCGTCACCGTCAGTCATTCCGGCTACATCAAGCGCGTGCCGCTTTCGCTCTACCGGGCGCAGCGCCGCGGCGGCAAGGGCCGCTCGGGCATGTCGACCAAGGACGAGGATTTCGTCACCCGACTATTCGTGGTCAACACGCATACACCGGTGCTGTTCTTCTCCTCGCGCGGCATCGTCTATAAGGAAAAAGTCTGGCGCCTGCCGATCGGCAATCCGCAGTCGCGTGGCAAGGCCCTGATCAATCTGCTGCCGCTGCAGCAGGGCGAACGCATCACAACGATCATGCCGCTGCCCGAGGACGAGGCGAGCTGGGCCGAGCTCGACGTGATGTTTGCGACAACGCGCGGCACCGTCCGCCGCAACAAGCTCAGCGAGTTCGTCCAGGTCAACCGCAACGGCAAGATCGCCATGAAGCTGGAGGAAGAAGGCGACGAGATCCTCGGCGTCGAAACCTGCACCGACAATGACGACGTGCTTTTGACAGCCGATTCCGGCCAGTGCATCCGCTTCCGCGTCGACGACGTGCGCGTGTTCCAGAGCCGAAATTCGGTCGGCGTGCGCGGCATCAGCATGGGCGAGGGCGATCGGGTCATCTCGATGGCGATCATCGAGCATGTCGAGGCGAGCCCTGCGGAACGTGCTGCCTATCTCAAGCGGTCGGTTGCCGAACGACGCTTGGCCGCTGGAGCAGCTGCCGGCGAAGACGAGGATATTGCCCTGACGAACGAGGAGGTCGGCGAGGAAGCCGACATCTCCGAGGAGCGCTACCAGTTCCTGACCCAGCACGAACAGTTCGTGCTGACGGTTACGGAATATGGCTATGGAAAGCGCTCGTCGTCCTACGATTTCCGGCTGACCAATCGCGGCGGCAAGGGCATCCGTGCCACCGACGTGTCGAAGGTCGCGGAAATCGGCAAGCTGGTGGCTACGTTCCCTGTCGGCAACGACGACCAGATCATGCTGGTGTCGGACGGCGGACAGGTGATCCGGGTGCCGGTCGAGGGTATTCGCTTTGCCAGCCGCGCCACCAAGGGCGTCACGATCTTCAACACTGCCGACGGCGAGAAGGTAGTGTCGGTCGAGCGTATTTCCGAACCGCAAGGCGAGGATGAAGCTGACGAAGCAGCCAATGGCGAAACCCCGACGGGCGAGGAAGCCTGATCGCGTCCAAACGCCAAACAGCTCGTCTGTTTAGGGCGTTAGGAAAGATAATAAAGAAGAGAAAGAAGCGGCGCCGAGGCGCCGCTTTGCCTGGAGGGGCAGAAACTGTTCAGCGTTGGGTGCGCGAGTTGCGCCAGCCAGGAAGCTGGACGCGCGCGGTCTGCACCTTGGTGCGAATGCGATGGGCCTCATGATGGAGGCTGAAGGCTGTGGCGACAAGCATGGCCAGGGTCATGGCCGCGGCGAGCATAAAGATCATCATGGCGCTGTTCTCCTGCTCGAAACAACGGACGAGACGCCGTTTGGTTTCATCGACTATATCGACGGTTTATTCACAACCGCTTGAACTGATCCTGAGATTGCCGTTCATCGCCCATTCATTTCGTAAACCAATCGCCTGCTCCAACAGGGGCACGTTGGCGGCAATGTGAGCTTCCACCTTTGGCCCCGATGTTCTAGAAGCAGCCCATGACTGATCGTATCGCCATCTACGCAGGGTCGTTTGACCCGCTGACCAACGGCCATCTCGACGTGCTGAAGGCGTCGTTGGCGGTGGCCGACGTCGTTTACGCGGCAATCGGCATCCATCCTGGCAAGAAGCCGTTGTTTTCATTCGAGGAGCGCGTGGCGCTTATCGAGGAAGCGGCGAAGGATGAATTTGGCCAGGACGGCAGCCGCATCAAGGTGGTGGCCTTCGACGGGCTGGTGATCGACGCCGCGCGCAAGCAAGGCGCCTCGATCATGATCCGCGGCCTGCGCGATGGCACCGACCTCGACTACGAAATGCAGATGGCAGGCATGAACGAGACCATGGCGCCGGAACTGCAGACGGTTTTCCTGCCCGCGAGCCCTTCGGTTCGCACGATTACCGCCACACTTGTCCGCCAGATAGCCTCGATGGGCGGCGACATTCGCCCGTTCGTGCCGGCGGCTGTCGCCGGCGCGCTCACGTCCAAATTCGCGAAATAATTTCGGAGTATCGGAAAATGCAGCTCAGGAAGCTTGCCTCGTCCTTCGTTGTTCTCACCGGCCTGCTGGCCGGGTCGGTCGCGGCGTTCGCCGCGGAGCCGGAAAATACGATGATCATCACGCTCAAGGGTGGCGACGTGACCGTGGCGCTGCGCCCCGACCTCGCGCCCAAGCATGTCGCTCAGATCAAGGAACTGGTGCGCGAAGGCGCTTATGACAATGTCGCCTTCCACCGTGTCATCGACGGTTTCATGGCCCAGACCGGCGACGTCGAGTTCGGAGACATGAAGGACGGCTACAATGCCGCCCGCGCCGGCACTGGCGGCTCGAAGTTGCCTGACCTGCCAGCGGAATTCTCGAAGGAGAATTTCAAGCGCGGTGTCGTCGGCATGGCGCGTTCGCAGGATCCCAATTCGGCGAACTCGCAGTTCTTCATCATGTTCGACACCGCATCCTCGCTCGACGGCCAGTACACGATCGTCGGCGACGTCGAGAAGGGCATGGATCTTGTTGACGGGATCAAGAAGGGCGATGCGGCTGACAACGGCGCCGTCAGCGACCCCGACCGCATGATCAAGGTCCGCATCGCCGCGGACGCCAAGTAAACCTAAAACGAAAAAGGATATCCATCATGGCCGAGATCAAGGATCGCGAAAACGCGCTGATCATGGAAACCACCAAGGGCAAGGTGGTAATCGAATTGTTGCCGGACCTGGCTCCCGGCCATGTCGGCCGGATCAAGGAACTGGCACGCGAAGGCGCCTATGATGGCGTCGTGTTCCATCGCGTCATCGAGGGCTTCATGGCCCAGACCGGCGACGTGCAGTACGGCAACTCGACCAAGCCGTCTTTCAACCCGTCGCGCGCTGGCATGGGCGGCTCGGACAAGGCCGACCTCAAGGCGGAGTTCTCCAACATGAACCACGCACGTGGCACCTGCTCGATGGCACGTTCGCAGAACCCGAACTCGGCCAACTCGCAGTTCTTCATCTGCTTCGAAGACGCCGGCTTCCTCAACCGCCAGTACACGGTGTGGGGCCAGGTCATCGAAGGCATGGAAAACGTCGACAAGATCAAGCGTGGCGAGCCGGTGCAGGATCCCGACAAGATCGTGTCGATGAAGGTCGCGGCGGACGTCGCGGAATAAAATGGCAATCTCGGGCGTTCTCTGGTCGCTTCTCGGCGTTCTGGCGGGCGCCTTCATTGCCATTCAAGCGCCGATCAATTCGCAGCTGGCGCGCGGGCTCGGTGTGCCCGTCGCGGCGGCTGCGATTTCGTTTCTTGCCGGCGCCGTTGTGCTGGGCATCGTCACCTTGGTGACCACCCGCGCGCAGGGCGTTTCCATTGATTGGCGTGCGCCCGCGCCCTGGCTTTTCGTTGCCGGCGGCGCGCTAGGCGCGGTCTATGTTACAAGCTCGGTGCTGCTCACGCCACGCATAGGTGCGGCGGCACTGATGGCTTTTCTGGTTGCAGGCCAACTACTGGCTGGAATGCTGGTCGACAGGGCCGGCTATCTAGGCGTTGCGGTCCGTGAAATCTCCATGGGCCGTGTTGTCGGCGCCATGTTGCTGCTCGCTGGAGCAATGATGATCCGTATCTACTGATGCGTGTTGACCTTTTCGATTTCGAGCTTCCCGAGGAACGGATCGCGCTGCGCCCGGCCGAACCGCGCGATTCCGCGCGCATGCTGGTGGTGCGTCCCGACGACAAGCTAGCTGATTTCAGTGTGCGCGACCTGCCGTCGCTGCTTGAGCCGGGCGACGTCCTGGTGCTCAACGACACGCGCGTGATCCCGGCACAGCTCAAGGGTACGCGCGTGCGCGGCGAGGCCCAGGCCCATGTCGACGCAACGCTGCATATGCGTGTCGGTCCCGACCGTTGGCTCGCCTTCATGCGGCCCGGCAAGCGCGTGGCTGTCGGCGACCGTATCCATTTCGGCCACAGCGGCGAGGTCTGCGCGATCGGCCAGCTCGACGCCACTGTAATCGAAAAGGGCGAGGCGGGAGAGGCTTTGCTTGCTTTCGACTTCTCCGGTGCCGCTCTCGACGAGGCGCTGCATGCTGTGGGCCATATCCCGCTGCCGCCTTACATCGCTTCCAAGCGTCCCGACGACGCTCGCGACCGCAGCGACTACCAGACCGTGTATGCCAAGGAAGAGGGCGCTGTCGCAGCCCCTACCGCCGGGCTGCACTTCACGCCGGAGCTGTTCGCCCAATTGGAAGCCAAGGGAATCGAACGCCAATTCGTGACGCTTCATGTCGGTGCTGGCACCTTCCTGCCAGTGAAGGCCGACGACACGGCCGAGCACAAGATGCACTCCGAGATCGGCCATGTCTCGGAAGAAACAGCGCAGGCCTTGAATGCTGCCAGGGCGCGCGGCAACCAGGTTGTCGCGGTGGGCACGACGTCGCTGCGTCTGATGGAAAGTGCTGCGCGCGCCGACGGCACCATCGCCGCATGGTCGGGACCGACCGACATCTTCATCACGCCCGGCTACCGCTTCAAATTCGTCGATGCGCTGATGACCAATTTCCATTTGCCGCGCTCAACGTTGTTCATGCTGGTTTCGGCCTTTCGCGGGCTCGAGCGGATGCATGAGGTCTATGCGCACGCTATTTCCAGCGGCTACCGCTTCTACTCCTATGGTGATGCCAGCCTGCTGTTCAGGAACGACCGATGAGTGAAGAGTTCAAGTTCAACGTACTTGCCACCGACGGCAAGGCGCGCCGCGGCGAGATCACCATGCCGCGCGGTACGATCCGGACGCCGGCCTTCATGCCGGTCGGCACCGGCGGCACGGTCAAGGCGATGTATATGGACCAGGTGCGCGGCGTGGGCGCCGATATCATCCTGGGCAACACCTACCACCTGATGTTACGCCCGGGCGCCGAACGGGTGGCGAGGCTTGGCGGCCTGCACGAGTTCGCCCGCTGGCCGCACCCGATCCTGACCGATTCCGGCGGTTTCCAGGTGATGTCGTTGTCCAAGCTGCGCAAGCTGAGCGAAAAGGGCGTGACTTTCCGCTCGCATATCGACGGCGCGGCCTACGAGATGTCGCCGGAACGTTCTATCGAGATCCAGGGCCTGCTCGATTCCGACATCCAGATGCAGCTCGACGAATGTACCGCTCTGCCAGCGACGCCGAAGGAAATCGAGCGCGCAATGGAGCTGTCGTTGCGCTGGGCCGATCGCTGCAAGACCGCCTTCGGTCACCAGCCTGGCAAGGCGATGTTCGGTATCGTCCAGGGCGGCGACATCCCTGACATGCGCGTGCGCTCGGCGCAGGCGCTGAAGGGGCTCGACCTCAAGGGTTATGCCGTGGGCGGACTTGCCGTCGGCGAGCCGCAGGAAGTGATGCTCGACATGCTCGACATCACCTGCCCGGAGCTGCCCCAGGAAAAGCCACGCTATCTGATGGGCGTGGGCACCCCCGACGACATCATCAAATCGGTAGCGCGCGGCATCGACATGTTCGACTGCGTTATGCCGACCCGCGCCGGCCGCCACGGCCTGGCCTACACCCGTCGCGGCAAGGTCAATCTTCGCAACGCACGCCATGCCGACGACCCCCGTCCGCTGGACGAAGAGAGCGATTGCCCAGCCGCGCGCGACTACAGCCGCGCCTACCTGCATCATCTGGTGAAATCGGGCGAGGCGCTGGGCGCCATGCTGTTGACCTGGAACAACCTGTCTTATTACCAACAGCTGATGGGCGAGATCCGCGTTTCTATCGAAGCCGGCAAGTTCGTCGATCGCGCGGCAGAAATCACCGAGGGTTGGGTGCGGGGCGATTTGCCGGTACATTCCGGGCTCTGAGCCAGCTGCGTCAGCGGAAGCGAATACGCCCTTCAGCCGGGCTCGCGTGAAAAGGGGGCGACATGATTGCGAAGTTGCGAATTCCGACCTTCGAGGACGTACGAGACGCACAGGCGCGCATAGCGGGCAATGCCCATCGCACGCCGGTGCTGACCTCGCGCACCGCCAATGCAATGGTCGACGGTGAACTCTTCTTCAAGGCCGAGAACCTGCAGCGGGCCGGTGCGTTCAAGTTCCGGGGCGCCTACAACGCCGTTTCCGCGCTCGACGCGGATGCGCGTCGCAAGGGCGTCGTTGCCTTTTCGTCCGGCAATCATGCCCAGGCGCTCGCCTATGCGGCTACGCTGCTCGGTGCGCCGTCGGTGATAGTCATGCCCAAGGATGCGCCCGAGATCAAGGTTGCGGCAACGAGGGGGTATGGCGCGGAGGTCGTGTTCTTCGACCGCTACAGCGATGACCGCGAGGCAATCGCGCGCGCTATTTCCGAGGAACGCGGCATGGCGATGATCCCGCCATTCGATCATCCCGACATCATTGCCGGGCAGGGCACTGCGGCATTGGAATTGATCGAGGAGGTCGGAGAGCTCGACATGCTGATCACGCCGCTGGGCGGCGGCGGGCTGCTCGCCGGCTGCGCGCTCAGCGCCAAGGCATTGAACCCGGATTGCCGGGTCATCGGCGTCGAACCCGAGGCAGGCAACGATGGCCAGCAATCGCTGCAGAAAGGCGAGGTGGTTCGCATCGCGCCGCCGAAGTCGATTGCCGACGGGGCGCTGACGACATTCGTCGGCTACCACAATTTTCCGATCCTGCAGTCCAAGGTGGACGGCATCGTCACCGTCAGCGACGGACAGCTGGTATCGACGATGCGCTTCTTTGCGGAGCGCATGAAGATCATCGTCGAGCCAACTGGTTGCCTTGGCGCGTCCGCGGCGCTCAACAATGTCGTCGATTGCGCGGGAAAACGCGTCGGCATCGTTCTGAGCGGCGGCAACGTCGATCTCAAGGCGTTGAGCGGGTTTTTCGCCGGCGCCTGACATTAAGGCGGCGCACGCGGACCTTCTCGCTGCAAGGCGTGGTGCCTGCGCCACAGGCGCTGCGCAAAGCTCTCGAGCCGAAGAGTTCGCGACTGGACGCAGCAAGCAATTCCGTCCTATGGCGCTGGTTATGCTTGACCTCGCGAAGGTCTGGAACGATAGCTGAAAGTCGGTGAGGCGGGTGCGCGTGAACAACAGATACGGAACGCTTGCCTCCTGGGTATACAACCTCGACAAACCGGTGGGCCGCTCTTTTGGCGACATCGAATATTATAGTGAACGTCTTTCAGGTTGCGCAGGTCCGGTGCTGGAGCCTGCCGTCGGCAATGGTCGTTTCCTGGTTCCTATACTCGAGGCGGGGATCGATATCCGTGGTTTCGATCCTTCCGAGGAAATGCTCGGCTACTGCCGCAACGCCCGAGCGGCTGAAATGCTCGAAGGCCGGCTGAGCCGCCAGACGTTCGAACACTTCAACTACGACACCACGTTCGCGGCTATCGTCGTGCCACTGGGCTCGTTCCATCTGATCACCGACGTGGCTGTGGCCAGATCGGTGTTGCGGCGGTTCTTCGACTATCTGGCGCCAGGCGGCCAGTTGATGATCGATCTCGACGCCATCGGCGGGTTCTTGGGTGAGGGCGGCCGGGTGCGCAGTTGGACCACTGATGACGGCGACCTGCTGACGCTGACCGACGCGCGCGTTTCCACTGATTTCATCGCGCAGACGACGGTGACGCATCTGCGCTACGAGCTGTGGAAGGGCACCAAACTCGCTGGCACCGAACTGGAACTGTTCAGCCTGCGCTGGTGGGGCGTCGAGGAATTCGCCATGGCGCTGCGCGAGGCGGGTTTCGTCGACATCGTTGCCTCCGGCAATTATAGCTACGGGCAGGCACCGGCAACGGGCTGTGACACGATCAGCTTCGAGGCGCGCCGCCCGGTCTGATATCAGGTGCTCAGCGACTTCGCTGCGTGCAGGCTCACGCCGGTGATGCGCCAGATGCCGTCGGGCTGCAATTCGAGTGTGTAGACGGCTTCATAGTCCTTGCCATCCGGCCCGACGATCAGCACTTGCTGGACGATCGCTGTCGAACTGGTTTCCTTGGACTTGCCGAAGGAAAAACTCTGTGGCTTCTGCACCGGCTTGTAGGCCCCGGTGACCATGCTCATGAATGTGTCGAGTGTGGGGGAGATGCGCTTCACATTGGGCGCGGCGTAGCCATAGGCACCGGCATCGTCGCCGGTGCGAAAAGCATGGAGCTGGCCGGAGATGCTGTCCTGCGCCGCCTTGATCTCGGCATCGCCGGCAAGCGCTGGCAAGGCGAAAAACAGCGAAACAACAATGATTGCCGCACAGCGCATCATGACGTCTCCCACTTCGTGGCGGGCCATTGGCCGGTGCCACATTCACATTGTATCATACGCAAGTGGTGCGGCTGCGGTTTCAGGCGAATGCGCGATTTGTCTCTGGAACGTTGCCAGGCATTGGCTTGAAAGCGCTGGTGCGTTCTGCGACAAGACCGGCAACAAGGGCAGGCCCGGAACGGATGACGCGATGAAGACCTTTTTCGTGCAGATCAAATGCGAACTCGGCAAGGCCTATGAGGTGGCGAGTGCGCTGGCGGATGCCGAGATCGCCTCGGAGATCTATTCGACGGCTGGCAATTTCGACCTGCTGGTGAAGTTCTATGTCGACGACGAGGAAGACATCGGCCACTTCGTCAACGAAAAGGTCCATGCCATCGGCAACATCAGGGACACATTCACGACCGTGACCTTCCGCGCGTTCTGAGCGCGGAAAGGGCAGGGATGCGCCCAAATCCCCGGCTTTTTGCCGAAACATTGGGCAATTTCCCGAATATGTAGCCGGCTGCGCCTGAAACCGGCGATTGCGCTTGATTTTCTCCCATGAGGTCATTTCACTGACCACATGGGGAGTTAGCCAGTGGTCGCGTTCGATGAAATGCTCCCGGCCGAAGCCGGATTGAGAAAACCCTACGAAGCCTATGACAGCTGGCTGAAAAACCAGGACCCCGCACGACTTACCGAAAAGATGCGCGATGCCGAGCGGGTATTCCGCAAGACCGGCATCACCTTTGCCGTCTATGGCGAGCAGGAAGCCTCCGAAAGGCTGATCCCCTTCGACATCGTGCCACGGATCATTTCCGGCAATGAGTGGCGACGACTGACGCAAGGCATCGAACAGCGGGTGCAGGCGCTCAACGCCTTCCTCGACGATATCTATCACCGCCAGGAGATTTTGCGCGCCGGCCGCGTGCCGCGTGAGCTGATCGCCACCAACGAGGCATTCCTGCCCGAGATGATCGGGGTCAGGCCACCGGCGGGGGTCTACACCCACATCATCGGCGTGGACATCGTGCGCATCGCCGAAAACGAGTTCTATGTACTCGAGGACAACGCGCGCACGCCTTCGGGCGTCTCCTACATGCTGGAGAACCGCGAAACGATGCTGCAGCTATTTCCCGAGCTGTTCCAGCGCATCAAGGTGCATCCCGTCGAGAACTACCCGCAATTGCTCAGGCAGTCGCTCGCGGCGGTGAGGCCGAATGGGGTGAGCGGCACGCCGACGATCGCCGTGCTGACGCCTGGCAGCTTCAACTCTGCCTATTTCGAGCATGCGTTCCTGGCCGACCAGATGGGGGTGCAACTTGTCGAAGGTCAGGATCTGCGCGTCGTCGACGGGCGCGTGGCGATGCGCACCACGGAGGGCTACAAGCAGATCGACGTGCTCTATCGCCGTGTCGACGACGCCTATCTCGATCCGCTGACCTTCAAGCCGGATTCGGCACTTGGCGTGCCCGGCATCATGGACATCTACCGCGCCGGCAACATCACCATTGCCAACGCTCCGGGCACCGGCATCGCCGATGACAAGGCGATCTATTCCTACATGCCCGAGATCATCGAGTTCTACACCGGCCGCAAGCCGATCCTCGGCAATATCCCGACCTGGCGCTGCTCCGAGCCCGACAGCCTGAAATATGTCCAGGAGCACCTGGCCGAACTGGTGGTCAAGGAAGTGCACGGCTCGGGCGGCTACGGCATGCTTGTGGGACCAGCGGCCTCCAAGAAAGAGCGCGAGGAGTTTTCCAAGAAGCTCGCGGTGCGGCCTTCCAACTACATCGCCCAGCCGACGCTATCGCTATCGACCTGTCCGATCCTCACCGAGAAGGGGCTCGCACCGCGCCATGTCGATCTCAGGCCGTTCGTGCTGGTTTCCGACCGCATTCGCATCGTGCCCGGAGGCCTGACGCGAGTGGCGCTCAAGGAAGGGTCGCTGGTGGTGAATTCGTCGCAAGGCGGAGGGACGAAGGACACCTGGGTTCTGGATGACTAGAGGGGCGAATAGCGAATAGTGAGTAGCGAATAGGGAGGAAGCACTGCCGGGAGTGATCAACTCATACAAGGATCTGGTCGTATGGCAGGTCTCAGTTGAGCTGGCCGTGAACTGCTATTCCGCCACCAAGGTCTTTCCGACAAATGAAGCCTTCGGGATGACAGCGCAGATTAGACGGGCCTCTACGTCGATCGCGGCGAACATCGCCGAGGGACATGGAAGAGAGAGTACCGGGTCATTCATTCAGTTTCTCAGGGTCGCTCAAGGTTCTCTCAAAGAGCTGGAAACACACATTATCTTGTCTGGTCGGGTTGGGTTGATGCGTGATGCTGAGACGAGGAAGTTACTCGAGCAATCGGACGAGATCGGCCGAATGCTGCGATCGATGATCAGGAGCCTGCAACAAAAGCCATGACAACTGCTCTCTATTCGCTACTCACTATTCGCCATTCGCTTCGGATGCCCTGACATGCTTCTGGGACGCACCGCCAACGGCCTCTACTGGATGAACCGCTACATCGAGCGGACCGAAAACATGGCAAGGCTGATCGATGCCGGTCTGCGCATGGCGCTGACCCGCAGCCAGGATGCCTCGGAGGAATGGAACTCGGTGCTGCTGTCGGCCGGTGCTGCCGGGGCGTTCGCCGCCAAACACAGCGACTATACGGCTGAAAACGTGGCCGACTTTCTTCTGCGCGACATGTCGAACCCCTCGAGCGCGGTCGCTGCCATCGAGACCGCACGCAACAATGCCCGCATGGTGCGCACGGCTCTGACCCGGGAGACCTGGGAAAGCATCAACGAAGCCTGGATGGCGATGAAGCGCATGCTCGAAAGCCCGATCGACCAGCGTGAATTGCCGAGCGTGCTCGACGCCGTCAAGCGCGAGACGGCGCTGATCCGCGGCTCGTTCTACGGCACCATGCTGCGCAACGAGATATTCGATTTTGCGCAACTCGGTACCTACGTCGAACGCGCCGACAACACCGCGCGCATACTCGACGTCAAATATTACGTCCTCTTGCCGTCGGTCGCATGGGTAGGCTCGTCACTCGACAACTACCAATGGGAGTCGATCCTGCGGTCGGTGGCGGCCCACAGGTCCTATCGCTGGGTCTACGAGGCCGAATACAAGCCGACAAACATCGCCGAGTACCTGATCCTCAATGTGCGCATGCCGCGCTCTCTCACCTTCAGTTATCGATTCCTGGCCGAACACCTGAAATTTCTTGGCGAGGACTACGGCACCAGGCAGCCGGCGCAGGAGATCGCCGAACGGACATATGCCAGGCTGCGCGGCACCGAGATCAAGGACATTTTCGAAACCGGTCTGCACGAGTTCCTGGCCGACTTCATTCAGGACAATAATCGGCTGGGCGATCAGGTCGCCCAGGATTTCGGCTTTTATTGAACGGATAGGAAGATGCGGCTCAAGGTCAGCCACCGCACCGAGTACAATTACGACGAGCCGATCCGCTATGGCCTGCAGCGTGTGCGCCTGTGGCCGGTGAGTGGGCCGGCGCAGACGGTGCTGACCTGGACGTTGCGTATCGAAGGCGCGCGCGAGGAGGTACGTTTCCTCGACCAGTTCGGCAATGACACCCGACTGCTCAGCATCGACGGCGAGCCGCACACGATCAGCATCGTCGCCGAAGGCGAGGTGGAGACCAACGAAACCACAGGCATTTCGGGGCCGCATCGTGGCTTTGCGCCGCTGTGGCTGTTCGAGCACCAGACACCGCTGACCGCCCCAGGCGCTGCGATCCGCGACCTTGCGGCCGATGTCGGGGAGGGTGGCGAACTGGAGCGGCTGCACGCCTTGATGGCAACGATCCAGCAACGCGTGGCCTACGTGACCGGCACGACCGACTCCCGCACGACCGCCGAAGAGGCGCTTGAGAAAGGTACCGGCGTTTGCCAGGACCACGCCCATGTCTTTGCCGCCTCGGCCCGGCTGCTTGGATTTCCGGCGCGTTACGTCAGCGGCTATCTGATGATGAACGATACGATCGAGCAGGTGGCGAGCCACGCCTGGGCGGAGGCCTATGTCAACGGTCTGGGCTGGGTCGGCTTTGACGCTGCCAACGGCGTGTCGCCTGATGGGCGCTATGTGCGCGTGGCAGTAGGGCGCGACTATCGCGAGGCGATGCCGATTTCGGGCATTCTGATCGGGAACGCCCAGGAACGGCTTGCAGTCCACATCACCGTAGAGCAGTAATCCGGCATAGAAGCGTTCGCCGGACTGGAATCGATGACCTATTGCGTCGGACTGAAGATTGATCGCGGCCTGGTGTTCATGTCGGACACGCGGACCAATGCCGGGGTCGACAGCATCTCGACCTTTCGCAAGATGCGGATCTGGGAGCTACCAGGCGAGCGCGTGGTCGTCTTGATGTCGGCTGGCAATCTGGCCACCACCCAGGCCGTGGTCAGTCTGCTCGACGAACGGACGAAGGCTACGGCCGAACGCGCGCCGACACTGCTCGAAGCACCATCCATGTACCAGATCGCGCGGCTGGTCGGCGACACGGTCAAGGAAGTGATCGCGCAGTCGGCACCCGCTGGACAGACCGCTGATGCGGCATTCAACGCCTCGTTCATCCTCGGTGGCCAGATCAAGGGAAGCGAACCCAGGCTGTTCATGATCTATCCCGAAGGCAATTTCATCGAATGCAGCGACGACACGCCATTCTTCCAGATCGGCGAGACCAAATACGGCAAGCCGATCATCGTACGCGCCTATGACAAGACGATGAGCTTCGCCGAAACGGTCAAGCTGCTGTTGGTGTCGTTCGATTCGACGCTGAAATCGAACCTGTCGGTCGGGCTGCCGCTCGACCTGGCATTCTACGAAAAAGACAGCTTCAAGATCGGCCTGAAGAAGCGGATCGGTGCTGACGATCCCTATTACCGGAGCGTTTCGGAGGGCTGGTCCGACGCGCTGAAGGCAGCGTTTCAAAGCTTGCCTGATTTCATCGAATAGCCGCCAAGTCTGGCCCAATACGCTCATCGGAGGACGACCATGGACAGCAACGAGTTTCGCCATTGGTCGGTGAAGGCGGCCGAATGGGGCGTCGATTACCGCGCCGGGTTGCGCGACCGGCCGGTGCGGCCGAAGGTCGAGCCAGGCCAGGTTTTGAACGCGATTGCGGCGAGCCCCCCTGAAGCAGCCGAGCCGATGGAAGCGATTTTCGCCGACTTCGAGGCGACGATCGTGCCAGGCATGACGCACTGGCAGCATCCGCGCTTCTTCGCCTATTTTCCCGCCAATGCGGCACCTGTCTCCGTGGTGGCGGAATATCTCGTCAGCGCCATGGCGGCGCAGTGCATGCTCTGGCAGACCTCTCCGGCAGCGACCGAACTGGAAACGCGCGTGGTCGACTGGCTGCGCCAGGCGCTCGGCCTGCCTACCGATTTTTCCGGCGTCATCCAGGATTCGGCTTCGTCTGCGACCCTCGCGGCGGTGCTGACCATGCGCGAGCGCACGCTCGACTGGCAAGGCAACAAGTCTGGCCTTGCGGGTGCCCCGCGCCTGCGGATCTATTGTTCCGAACACGTGCACACGTCCATCGACCGGGCCATCTGGGTTGCGGGGATTGGTGAGGAAAACCTCGTTCGCATCCCAACCGGCGGGCGCTATCGCGCGATGTCGACCCAGGCACTGGACGCGGCGATAGCCAAGGACCGGGAGCAGGGTTTTCTGCCAGCTGGCGTGATTGCTTGCGTCGGTGGCACCAGTGTAGGTGGCACCGACGATATTGCCACTGTGGTGGATGTCGCCAGGCGGCACGGTCTCTACACCCATGTCGACGCGGCCTGGGCTGGCTCAGCAATGATCTGTCCGGAGTTTCGGCACTTCTGGGCCGGCGTCGACGGTGCCGATTCGATCGTCTTCAATCCGCACAAATGGCTCGGCGCCCAGTTCGACTGCTCGATCCAGTTCATCCGCGATCCCGAAAGCCTGGTGCGGACACTGGCCATCCGGCCGGAGTTTTTGAAGACGCAAGGCCGTGAGGGAATCACCAATTATTCCGAATGGTCTGTGCCGCTTGGCCGGCGTTTCAGGGCACTTAAGCTGTGGTTCCTGCTCAGAGCCCATGGGCTGGAAGGCTTGCGAACGATGATCCGCAACCATGTGTCGTGGAGCGGCAAGTTGGCCGACCGGCTCGGACGGGAACCCGATTTCGAGATCACCAGCGTGCCGATGTTGTCGTTGTTTTCCTTCCGACATGCCCCTGCGGGCGTAATCGATCTCGACCAGCACAATCTGGCTCTGGTGGAAGCGATCAATCGCGACGGCCGCATCTATCTGACCCAGACCCGCGTCGATGGCCGCGCCGTGATCCGTTTCCAGGCGGGGCAGTTCGAAGCGACCGAGGCCGATGTCGACAAAGCTTTCGAGGTGATCACCGAGCTTGCGCGGCAAAAGTGAACGCTTTCGAGATGCCTTTTCACTGCTTTCGTTTTCCCCTATCGTTGTTCAAAACGAAATTCGGGGAACGCCAAGATGTACCTTTCACCGCGCCAGTCCGAAATCATCCAACTCGCCAAGGACAATGGCCGTGTGCTGGTCGACGATCTGGCTTCGCATTTCCAGGTTACGCCGCAGACCATCCGCAAGGATCTCAACGATCTCTGCGACCAGCGCCTGCTGAGCCGCATTCACGGCGGGGCGCTGTTTCCTTCGGGAATCGAAAACCTCGAATATGAGGCGCGGCGCAAGATCGCGGCTGACGAAAAGGATGCGATCGGGCAGGCGGCGGCACGCATCATCCCCGACAATGCTTCGTTGTTCGTCAACATCGGCACTACGACCGAGGCCGTCGGCAAGGCGCTGCTCGACCATAAGGGCCTGATGGTCATCACTAACAACATCAATGTTGCCAACAGGATGCGCGTTTATCCTGATATGGAAGTGGTGATCGCCGGAGGCGTTGTGCGCGGGTCCGACGGCGGCATTGTCGGCGAAGCCGCTGTCGATTTCATCCGTCAGTTCAAGGTCGACTATGCCGTGATCGGAGCGTCGGCGATCGACCATGACGGCGCGCTGCTCGACTTCGATTTTCGCGAGGTGAAGGTTGCTCAGGCAATCATCGCCAACGCGCGCCACGTCATTTTGGTTTCGGACCGGACGAAATTCGAACGCACCGCGCCGGTGCGCATCGCCCATCTGTCGCAGATGGACACCTTCATTACCGATCATTGCGACATTCCAAGCATCCGCAAGATCTGCGCGGAATCGGACGTTCAGCTCGTGGAAACGAAAAGACCCGCGCCTTTGTGAACGCGGGTCCTGTGATGTTGTCGGAGGTTGCTCAGTAGCGCACTACTGGCGCGGGCCGCTGTTGGGCTGGAAGGTAATGTCAGAGGCCCGGTACAGCGATTGCAGCACCACTGCGAACGCCTGCGGTGGCGCGAGGGGTGGTTTTGGGCCAAGCATATCCGGTTGTGATTTGAAATGCCGAATGCTACCTGCTCAAAAAACGCGTGTTCTCTCGACTTGTATGGCCTCATGCTGAAATCGTCCGTCGTCCGCTTTGCAATAGTTGGAGTGGGTGCGACCCTGACGCATCTGTGCGTAGCGGCAATCTTGCTCGGCCTCAATCCGTCATTGCATGCCCTTTCGGTCAACACCATTGCATTCTGCGTCGCCGTTTTTGTTTCATACTTGGGGCATGCGCGTTTTACGTTCAAACGATCGGGATCCGCGTGGAAATATTTCTTCACAAGCGTTCTGGGCCTGCTGATCAACAACTCAATCGTAATTGCTGCAAGTTTGTTTGTTCCGTACAAACTTCTTTGTATCGCCTTGGGAACGTTCATAGCTCCAGCTTTTGTTTATCTGGTTTCCAGTCGGTGGGTATTTCAACGACATCAACAAAATGGATAATCGACTTTACTCAATAGATAGCGCTCCGCGGATAATGAACCGCACCGGGTTTGCCGGAGGCTGTTTGGTTTAAGTTACGCGGCCATGGCTGGCTCGTCCAGCATAGCGTAATGCTGCTCCTCGGCCTCGG
>NZ_QGGX01000007.1 GCF_003148805.1 Aminobacter sp. AP02 | reverse complement strand
TGAGCTGGAAGTCGTCGCGCTTTTCGAGCAGCGCCCGGTTCTTCGGGCCAAGATCATGCACGATATCGGCAAAACCCTCCCAGAACTTTCCAGCACCGACCCCAGTCCCCGGCAAAGCCTCCGAAACAACAAAGTCGTGAAGTTCGCGAGATATGCGAAGGCCAAAAAGCTCAACGAGGTCGGTCATAATACAAGCTCCAAAATTCCGGCGCCACTGCGGCGGTCAAAACAAGGTTTTCGGGCGTTTGGCACGCAAAGCGCACAGGGTCAATTCGCACAGTGCCGCAAGCCGGCATTTGACTTGCCGCCTATCGCCGCAGCGAACCGATTTAGCCGTCAGACGGCTATGCGGGGCCGCCCCGCGGCGATCGCCACGACATGCGCCTCGATGAACATCCGCTGCCCTTCGACGGTCGACACGTTTATCTCGGTCAAGATCTCGACCTCGGCCGCGTCTGTGCCGGCATCGCGCGCCTTGGCGGCGACGATCATGCGCACCTCCTCCTCGGCCAACGCCATTGCGGGTCCCTCCTCGGTGAAATCGCGCAGCACCTCGCCCACGCTCACCCGAAACAGCCCCTCCTTGGGCTGGCTGACACGTGCCTCGGCCGTCACCCTGACCTGGCCGACGACCGCGCCAAGCGCGTTGGCGACGTCGGTATCCTCGGGCACCACGCACTCGTTGCCGACAAGCTGCGGCAGTCCGGCATAATGCAGCGGCGCCGACGCCCCCAGGCCGATCACCGGGCGGTCGAGCGCGACCGACAGCCGCGCGATGCCCTCATGACCGTCGACCGCGCGCTGCACCAGCGCATGAGCAACGGTCGCCGCCCCATCGAGCCCATCCTCGGCGAAGGCGGTTTCGAGAACCACCTCGGCCGAGAGGCGGGTCAGCGTCGCCAGCACGCGCTCGGACAATGCTTCGGGCGAAGGCGCGATCGGCTGGCCGCGCCCGTCACGCTTGCGGGCAAACAGCTCGGCACCCAGCCTCGCCGCCGCCTCGTCCCAATTGGCCTGCCTGCCAAGCACATGGGCAGCGTCGGAGGGGGTAAAGCCCGCGACATGAACCAGCCCGCGCGACACCAGGCGATTGAGCGTCGCGCTCTGGGCGTTGGAGGTCAAAAGTCGGTCGATGGGCTGAGGCACCGCCGTGATCGTGTCGTAAAGCTTGGCCTCCGGCGCCGTCAACCCGGCGGCCAGATGTTCCGGCACGCCGGTGCGGACGGCAAAGCGCCCGTCCATGCGACCCGGATTGGGCGCGCGCAACTGACGCTCCAGCTCGTTCGTCACCGCCTCGCCATGGACCATGCCGGCAAGCGCAAGCGGCACCAGGCGGCGCGGGCCAAGCGACATCCTCGGCTTCAGCCCGCCCTCTTCCAACGAAACCTCTGAATCGCCGCCGAGACCGAAGGTGCGCATCGCGACCGCCTCGACCATGGTGCGAAAGCCACCGACGGTAGCACCCTCGGGGTCGAGACGCGGGCGGCCATGGTCGAGCACGGCGACGTCGGTTGTGGTGCCGCCGATGTCGGAAACGACGGCATTGTCGAGCCCGGTCATGTGGCGGGCGCCGACGAGACTGGCGGCGGGGCCCGACAAAATGGTCTCGATCGGGCGCTGGCGGGCGAATTCGGCCGACACCAGCGCGCCGTCGCCACGCACCACCATCAGCGGCGCCTTGATCTTGCGCTCCTCCAGGAAGCCTTCGGTCGCCGCGACCAGGCGGTCGATCATCGAGATCAGCCGCGCGTTGAGAAGCGTCGTCAGCGCCCGGCGCGGGCCGCCGAGCTTGGCGGAAAGCTCGTGGCTGGTGGTGACGGGCAGCCCTGTCATCTCGCGGATCAGGTCGCGCGCGGCGATCTCGTGGGCGGGGTTGCGGGTGGCGAAATAGGCGCAGACGGCAAAGCCCGACACGGACTTTTCGAGCTCCGGCAACGCTGCCTCGAGGGGAGCGAGGTCGAGCATCCGGGCGTTGCCGTGGACATCGTGGCCGCCTTCGCACAGCACCAGCGGATCGGTGCCGAGGGCGGTCTTGAGACCGTCGCGGGCAAGGTCGGCCTCGGAAAATCCGATCATGACCAGCGCCACGCGCCCGCCCTGGCCCTCGACAAGCGCGTTGGTGGCGAGCGTCGTCGACATCGAAACCAGCTTGATGGCGGCGGGGTCGACATGGGCTTTTTCCAAAACCGCGTCCACCGCGCCCGAAATGCCAACGGCGAGATCGTGGCGAGTTGTCAGCGCCTTGGCCTTGGCGGCGACCCCGTGGTCCTCGGACCACAGGACCGCGTCGGTGTAGGTGCCGCCGGTGTCGATGCCGAGGAAAAGCGGATGCGGGCGGGGGCTGGAAGTCATTCAGTCGGTCCGGGCTTTGGTGGTCCGCCCGCTCTAGCCGATATGGCCGGCAAAGGGAAACCGGCCAGCCCGGCCAAACGACCGGCTCAGCCAGGCGCGACGAAGCCTGCCCTCCGCTATCGCTCCGGGCGCTTAGTCGCTTGACAAGCCAAATCGTTGGCTTGTCATCGACCTTCGGTCGACCACGACACGCTCTTGTGGGTGTTGTCGCACCAGGGCTTGTTGGCCGAGTGGCCGCAGCGGCAGAGCCAGACTTTTGTGGCGCGCTCGACCGTCTTGCCGGTGCCGGTGACGATTTCGACATTACCCTCGAGCTTGAGGTTGCCGTTGGGCTGGGGGGTGACGACCAGCGGGCCGTCGCGCGCGGCGAGCGGCTGGGACTCCTTCGGCGCCGGCTCGCCGGTGGCGGCAAAGCCTGCCTTGGTGTGGCTGCCGTCGCAGAACGGCTTGTTCTGGGACGCGCCACAACGGCACAAGGTGGCGCGATAGAAGGTCTCGCCATTGAAGAAGATCTCGGCATGCAGCGCGAGCGGGCCATTCTCGCGGATGCGCACGGTGTTGACGACCGGCGGCGCCTCCTGCGGGCCGCCGTCCTTGCGGCGGTAGGTGATGGCACCCGAGGGGCAGCTTTCGGCAAGTGCGACGACCTGCTCGACGGAGGCCGCGTCGGGATGGATCCATTCGCCCGGCGCGTTGGGCTCGAAGACATGCGGATTGCCGAGCACGCAGTTGCGCGAATGGATGCAGCGCCGGCCGGAAAAACCGACATCGATCTTCTCGCCCTCGACCATGCCCTTGGACATTTCGTTGCGCTGCCTCCGTGGTCAGGCGCCGAGCTTACGCCACCAAGGGAGACTGGCAAGGGTTCATTCCGCGCCCTTCGCGGCAATGATACGCGCGACCTCGGCGCGGATTTCGGCCCGCATCGCCTCGACGAGCTTTTCCTCCAGCGGCACGCAGGGCGGGATCAACGGGCGAAAGGCAAAGGACCAATCGTCCTCGGCGCGGCGGCCGACACATCGTTTCAGCCGCCGGCAACCGCGCAGCGGGCAATGGCGGTGAAATCCGAGGTGGCCGCACAAAAGCTGGAACAGGCCGAGATAGGCACCCTTGACCTCGGCATGACGCTGCTGGTCGCGCATCACGCAGGCCCATTGCGCGTCGGTGCACGAGGGCTCGCGCTCCATCTCGGGGATGGCAAAGACGGGATGCTGCCAGTCGGACACATGCGCCTCCGTTGCCGCGCTCGAACCGAGCCGGGTTTTGTTGGGAAGGTCGGGAAGACGGGCGGTCGCGGGATCGCTCGGCTATATCTTAGGTGCGATCTCGCGACCGCCCGTCCGGCGATTTATGTTCCCGTCCGTTCCGCTTCCGCAGGCATGGGCATTAACGCCCCTGCCCCACTAGCGCATCGTCCAGCGCACCCGGGCCGTAATACCCGGAGGGGAACCCTTGGACGGAACCTCCCCGGGCAGCAGGCTACGTTGGCCTATTGCCGGAGGCGCCGGCCCCTGCCCACGCAATCACCGTCATGACCGGTGTTCCCGCGGCAGGGACGGATGGATTATGGCGCAGGTTTTGCGGGCGTGGAGAAACGGGGCGGGATTTCCACGGGGGGTGGTCGCGCTTGGCGCAGGTCCCGAGGGCTTGTGTTCCTTCACGCCCCCCGCTGCCCTGCCGGGCATCTCCCCCTCAGGCGGGGAGATTAGTCACGTCAACGGCGGCGCCTATCCTGCAAGATTGCAGGGCTTGCCCATGCTGCCTCAGTGATTAGCTGCCGCGGCGATGAAGGCCTGATCTCCCCACCTGAGGGGGAGATGGCCGGCAGGCCAGAGGGGGGCGCGAAGGAATGATAGGAAGCAAAAAAAGCGAAAAACTTCTGCAAGCGTGGAGAAATTGTCCCCGCTCAGCCCCGTGAAATCTGCTCGTCCTGCTCGACGGTCAGCGGCTTCACCCCCTCAGGCATCGGCTCGACCACCTGATGGGGCGCGATGACGGACACTGGCGCGGCCACGGGTACCGCCGGCACCGGGGCGTGGGCAGCGCAGGCGGGCAAGGTCGCGAGAGCTAGGAGGATGGCGAGCGATTTCATCGAGCGGCGTTAGGTGGAAGGTGTGGCGTTATCGCGGCGGCAGACAAGCCCGGCGCGCCGGCAAGGTCAAGCCGCCCCTGACAGCTCCTGACATAAGCCTGTCAGGAGGCATCTGCTATCCCTGGGAAACCAGAGGAGGACGGCATGAGCGGCTTTGACGATTTCGATTTCCTGATCGGCGATTGGACCGTGACCAACGAACGCCTGCGCGAGCGGCTGGTCGGCTCGACCGAGTGGGAGACGTTTTCCGCCTTCTCCCGTGTGGAAAAGGTGATGCGGGCGCCCGACGGCACATTTGGCGGCAATCTCGACCAGATGGCGGTGCCCGAGCGCGGCTTCACTGGCATGACGCTGCGCCTCTACAACCCCGAGACAGGGCTTTGGTCAATTTACTGGAGCGACACCAGGAGCTTTAGGCTGTTCCCGCCGATGGTGGGGCGGTTCACGGACGGTCGCGGCGAATTTTATGGCGATGATGTCGAGGGCGATGTGCCGGTGAAGGTGCGGTTTGTCTGGACGGGCGGGGAGGAACCGCGCTGGGAACAGGCGATGTCTAGGGATGACGGGGAGACGTGGGAGATGAATTGGGTGATGCGGTTTGGGAGTTGAGGGAAAGCACCCTCCCCCTAACAATAGATGTGGAGTGCAAATTCCAACTCTCAATCCCCACTACCACTACGCGAAACACAGCCTTACGATGCAATCGACTTCGCTCGAATCAGCATCAGGTAAGGTGGTATGCCCATTAACTTGGATAGTCTTTGTAAAGAGATACAGACCGAACGGACGGCAATTCTATTTGGTGCAGGATCTTCCTTCCCTTCGGGAGCGCCGACTGGCCAAGGACTTGCTGATTCTTTAGCAGAACGTTTTCACCTAGATGCTGCAGGACTAAATCTAGTTGAGGTTTCCACCCTGATCGAGTTGAAACACAGCCGCGAGAAGCTCATTAGCGAGCTACGAGCTCTCTTGTCGAAGATCAAACCTACCGGCGGTATATTAAACATACCGAATTACAAGTGGCGGGATATTTTTACGACAAACTACGATAAGGTAATTGAGAAGTCGTACGCAAAGGCCGGGCAGCAATTATCAACAATAAGTGCAAACTATGAGTTTGATAAATCGTACGACGATGCACAGAAATTGTTTAGCTTCACGGGAGCATCGAAAAAGACACGGTCGACGGAGATCTTTCTAGAATCATAATCACACAGGAAGACTATACTATAAGTTCACAATACCGTGAAACTCTATACGAGCGCTTCCTAATTACAACTTCGTCTTCAGATCTATTGATAATTGGCTATAGCCTGTCCGACCCCGACTTGATGGAGATAATCGACGAAGCCGTACGTAGAAAGCGTACGTCGTTCTCTCCAGGACGCATCTACGTACTTGCGTATAAGCCAGACGAAAATCGAGCTCTTCTGCTCGAACAACGCGGCCTACGAGTTGCCTTTGGCGGACTAGACGACTTCGTTGCCGCATTGGATCGGAATGCGTCTAGCACCCTGACTTCCGTAGCTACGGACGATATTCTCAGCTTTTTCCCCCATCTTAGGCCAACGACCGTCGACATTCCGCACGCTGCAACACTCGGCAATACTGATGTAACCCGTATGTTTTATGGGTCACCGCCGACCTACTCCGACATTACAAACGATCTGACGTTTGAACGCGACGCACTTGCGCTCATGCGGAACTATTTCGAGGTCGATGATGCCCTAGCTGTATATGTTCTGGGCGTAGCGGGAGTAGGCAAAACTACGCTCTGTAGGCAGTTCCTCATCAATGCCTTCCGGACGGGCAGCCATGCATGGGAGCACGTTGAGGGCACCGACCTGAAGTCGTCACTTTGGGCAAGCCTAGCCGAGCGGCTCAAGACCTCAGGAGAGCGGGGCTATCTGTACGTAGACAACGCTCACAAATACATCCGTGAAATAAATGAACTTGTTGACTTGCTTTCCGCCTCATCCAACCGATGCCTCAAGATTGTTATTTCAACGACGCTTGAGCAATGGTCTTACCGAACAAAGTCCCCAAACCTTTTTGTTTTCGGGAAAAGAATCGACATTCGGCGGCTGTCACGATCAGAAATTCAGCGCCTGCTAGATTTATTTGACTTTAACAGCTCGATATCCTCGCTTGTCGAAAAAGAATTCTCAGGCTTTTCTCGTCAAGAGAGACAACGTCGACTAGAGCAGAAATGTGAAGCAGACTTCTTCGTATGTTTGAAGAATATCTTCTCAAACGAGCTACTTGACGAAATAGTTCTAAAAGAATTTGCAGGGCTTAGAAAGAACTACCAAGAAATATATAAAACTCTTTCTGCATTGGAAGCATCCGGGCTGAAGCTACACCGGCAAATGATAATACGCATGCTTGGTATTCCAATGGGTGACATCTCAGACATACTTAACGACTTGGACGGGATGGTCGTTGAGAACACGGTCAACAAATCTCTCGGAATATATGCGTGGAGTGGTCGTCACATCGTAATTTCAGAAATAATTATGAAATCGAAATTCTCAGCGGAGTCCGAAATAGCAGACCTATATGATAAATTTGTTGATCTAGTTAACCCGACCTTTGACATTGAGCGTCTCAATCTAATGGAGCTTTGCGCCAGAAGGGGACTAGGTCGCCTTGCAAGCCGAGATCGTCAGAACAGTATCTTAGCGAAAATAATATCAAAGGCGCCGACATTACGAGTCCCTAGGCATCGACTTATCGACAATCTTATCCGCATGGGCCGGTACGAACGTGCGGCAAACGAAATCAGGATATTTGAGTCAGACATGCGAGCTGACGCACCACTTCTTCGTTTCAAAATAAATCTCAGTTTAGAGCGCGCGCGGCATTCGGCCGGTCTGATGACGGAAGATAGGATAACTCTTGTACGTAATGCAGCAACTATGTCACGGAAGTCGCTTGAGCGATTCCCAGATGACACCTCACTGCATGAAATTTATTGTGATTCTGGTATTCAATTCATGCGACTTTCTGGCGATTGGAGTGTCGCCGACGACGCGATTAAGCTCTTCCATGATCATAGTGCAGACTCTTTGGACCCCGAATTTTCTAGAGCTTACGCAAAGTATCAACTGAAATTTCAGCAGATTCAGGCAGGCACCTAGTATTCCGTTTCCTTGCACCTCCCGATCAGCTTGCTCCGCCCCTCATCCGACCCTTCGGGCCACCTCTCCCCGTCCCTTCGACAAGCTCAGGAGGGGAGTAGGAAGAGCGTGCGCCTGATGCGCCCTTACAACCCGATCTTCTCCGCCGGCGGCCCCGGGAAGCGTGCATGGTCAGGCGCTCCCTCAGGCGTTCCGAGCAAATCGCGCACAGCACGCACGCCCTGGTCTATGGCCGAGTTGGCGTAGGCGTAGGCGCCGCTGTCGGCGTTGGCGATTGCGATGCGGCCCCAGGGCTTGCGGGCGGCTTCGATGGGCAGCGGGCCGTCGGGCCAGAAGGCGTCGCCAGGGCGCATGTATTCGTAGGCGTAGCCGTGCGACCAGCGATTGCAGGTGATGGCCTCGATGTCGCGGGCGGGGTCGAAGCCGCCGCCTGACAAAGCGCGGCCGAGCAGGTCGCGGATCGAGCGCTCCATCTCCTCGAAGCTCAGCGTCATCAGGGCGCGGCGGCCGGCGAGCGCCTGCTCGCGTGGGGCGAGGCCGGGGCTGGTCATCACCTTGGAGAGGTGCAGGATGACGGGATCGCCCGGCTTGTCGGCGAATTTGTAGTCGCCCATCGAGACAGGAAAATCGATCTCGGCGCCGGACCAGAAATCGCCGCGCGCGCGAAAACCGTCGATCTTGAGCTTGTCGAAGGCCTGCCAGTTGCGCAGCTGCACGTTGGTGTAGATCAGCGGCACCTTCTGCTGGTCGTTGAGGGCGGTGACCTGGTCGGGGCCGAGCTCGTCGGTGAGGTAGGGGATGACGCGGTGCCAGCAGGCGAGCACGACGTTACCTGCCTTGACGCTGACCGGCTTGCCGTCCTTGTCGGCGTAGGTGACGGTGACCGATTTGGCGGCATCGGGAGCGCCGTCATGGGCGACCTTGACGACTGTCGCGTTGAGCCGGATGCGGACCGGGCTTTCGGGCTTGTCGAGCGCCGAATAGTCGACCTTTTCGGTGACAAGCTGTTCCATCGTCGAGCCGGCGAGTGCTGCCGGCACCAAAGCGCGCACCAGGGCGCGGGCGATGCCGGCATTGCCGTCGGGGAAATGGTAGATGTAGTCGTCCGGGTCGGTGAAGGCGAGACGGCCCGAGGGGCTGTTGTATTTCGACACGTCCTCGCCGAGGTCCATTGCGTCGAAGCCGGGATTGCCGTTGGCGCGGGCGTCGAGCGCGCTGGCCGCGTCGATGCCGACGCCGAAATAACCCGCCGTGGAGGTGGCGAAATAGTCGACCAGCTGGGGATCGACCTTGGCGTGGTCGAGCAGGAACGACTTGTAGGTGATCTCGGCGAGCTTCTCCAGGCGCTGCTCGCTGGTCAGGCCGGGCAGATAGTCGCCGGGCGCTTCCATGAGCTGGATCAGGTCGGCCTTGGCCTTGTCGTTGAGCGGCGTTTTGGCCACCCACTCGGACGGCTTGCCCGAGCGGATGACCAGCCTGTCCTCGCCCCACTGCTCCTTGGAGAAGAAGATGGCGCCCGCAAGGCCACGATCCTCGGACCATTTCTGGTCGTAGAAGGTCTCGAAGCGCTTGGGATCGATGCCGATGTCGGTGAGCAGCGCGTTGACGGCGGGGCTGAAGAAGCTCGGCGTCTGCATCGACTGGCTGCCGCCATAACCGATGAGCTTGGCGCCGTTCGAGGCGGTGAATTCGTTGCGCTTGGCGTGGCCGCCGAAGTCCTCGAGCGGATCGACGATCAGCACACGCTTGTCGGCGCCGGCCTGCTTGCGGAAGGTGTGGGCGGCCGCAAGACCCGAAATGCCGGCACCGACGACGACGAGGTCGTAGCTCTCGGCGCTCGCGGTGACCGGCCCGGCGTCGGACCAGTAGGTGCCGTCGCGGACGGCGTGCATGACGTTTTGGGCAGTGTCGGTCTGGCCCTGCAGGCCGCTTGCTGCGGGCGGGTAGGCAACGGGGGCGGATTGCGCATGCGCCCGGCCGGGGCCCATGGCGCGCAAGGCAACCGCGCCGCCGATCGCCATCGCCACGCCGTCCATGAAATCGCGCCTGGATATGGCGCGATCCATACCCAGCTTCTTGTCCTTTTCAGTCCAGTTCATGATGATTCCCCTGGCAGAATGCGAGGGGAAGGCTAGCCATCTTCACTGTGTCAGTAAATCGACAGAACAGTCGAAGACTATGCCGCGGCGAATAATTCGACGCTGCAGTGCAATACGAGTTTGCATTGCGGGATGACTGTGGAATGAGGTGGGGTGGCCCGCCTTTCGGCGCGCGCCATTGATGCCTGGACGAAGCCGGCAAGCTTGGCGCCGCCCCTCATCCGGCCCTCGCCCCCGCCACCTTCTCCCCGCCCCTTCGACCGCTCGGCAGGCTCGCGGCTCAGGAGGGGAGAAGGAAAAAGGCAGACTAGTTATCGCCCATCTTGAGGGCCTGGATGAAGGCTTCCTGGGGGATGTCGACCTTGCCGAACTGGCGCATGCGCTTCTTGCCCTCTTTCTGCTTCTCGAGCAGCTTGCGCTTGCGGGTGACGTCGCCGCCGTAGCACTTGGCGGTGACGTCCTTGCGGAGCGCCGAGATGGTCTCACGCGCAATGACCTTGCCGCCGATGGCGGCCTGGACCGGGATCTTGAACATGTGCTGCGGGATCAGCTCCTTCAGCTTCTCGACCATGACGCGGCCGCGCTTTTCGGCGGCCGTGCGGTGGACGAGCATCGAGAGCGCGTCGACCGGCTCCTCGTTGACCAGGATCGACATCTTGACGAGGTCGCCCTCGCGGTAGTCGGTGAGGTGGTAGTCGAAGGAGGCGTAGCCCTTGGAGATCGACTTGAGGCGGTCGTAGAAGTCGAACACGACCTCGTTGAGCGGCAGGTCGTAGACCAGCATGGCGCGCTTGCCGACATAGCTGAGGTCCGCCTGGATGCCGCGGCGCTCCTGGCAGAGTTTCAGGATCGAGCCGAGATAGTCGTCCGGGGTGAGGATGGTGGCGCGGATCCACGGCTCCTCGATCGAGGCGATCTTGACCACGTCGGGCATGTCGGCGGGGTTGTGCAACTCCTTGGTCGAACCGTCGTTGAGGTTCATGCGGTAGACGACGGAAGGCGCGGTGGCGATGAGGTCGAGGTTGAACTCGCGCTCAAGCCGTTCCTGGATGATCTCGAGGTGCAAAAGGCCGAGGAAGCCGCAGCGGAAGCCGAAGCCCAGCGCTGCCGAGGTTTCCATTTCAAACGAGAACGACGCGTCGTTGAGGCGCAGCTTGCCCATCGCGGCGCGCAGGTCCTCGAAGTCGGCGGCGTCGACCGGGAACAGGCCGCAGAACACCACCGGCTGGGCCGGCTTGAAGCCCGGCAGGGCCTTGGCGGTGGGGCGCTTGTCCTCGGTGATGGTGTCGCCGACGCGGGTGTCGGCCACTTCCTTGATCGAGCCGGTGAAGAAGCCGAACTCGCCGGGGCCGAGCTCGTCGACCTGGACCATCTTGGGGGTGAAGACGCCGGTGCGCTCGACCAGGTATTTGGCGTTGGTCTCCATCATGCGGATGGTCTGGCCCTTCTTGAGCTTGCCATCGATGATGCGGACCAGGACGATGACGCCGAGATAGGTGTCGTACCAGCTGTCGACCAGCATCGCCTTCAGCGGCGCGTCGGCGTCGCCCTCGCGCGGCGGTGGCAGCTGGGTGACGATCGCCTCCAGCACGTCGGGGATGCCGAGGCCTGTCTTGGCCGAGATGTAGACGGCTTGCGAGGCGTCGATGCCGATGACTTCCTCGACCTGCTCCTTGATGCGCTCGGGCTCGGCGGCGGGCAGGTCGATCTTGTTGAGGACGACGACGATCTCGTGGTTGTTGTCGATGGCCTGGTAGACGTTGGCCAGCGTCTGCGCCTCGACGCCTTGCGAGGCGTCGACGACGAGCAGCGAGCCCTCGCAGGCCGACAGCGAGCGCGAGACTTCGTAGGCGAAGTCGACGTGGCCGGGCGTGTCGATCAGGTTGAGGACATAGTCCTCGCCGTTCTTGGCCTTGTAGTTGAGGCGAACGGTCTGGGCCTTGATGGTGATGCCGCGCTCGCGCTCGATGTCCATATTGTCGAGGACCTGTTCGGTCATCTCGCGCAGCTCCAGCCCACCTGTGGACTGGATCAGCCGATCGGCAAGCGTCGACTTGCCGTGATCGATATGGGCAACGATGGAGAAATTGCGGATGTGGTCGAGCGGTGTGGTCATGCGCGCGCTTTAGCAGGGGCGGAAAGGCTTCACAAGCGCGGCTTTTGCTGCGGTAGCGGCTCAAGCGGCGGAGACGGCGTGGGCCGGCCGGCTGGCTGGCGCGGGCGCAAACAGCATCTTGACGAAGGCGCGGAAGGCCAGCACCTGCTTCTCGAGCCGGCGCGGGTCATCCATCAGCTTGGACATGATGATGCCGCCATCGACGATGCACGACATCATGTCGGCGACGGTGTCGAGATCGACCGCCTCGTGCGGCGGATGGACTTTGGCGATCTCGTCGAGCGTGGCGCGGAAGCGGGCGTTCCAGCCCTGGACCGAGTTTGCAGCGATGGCGCGGACCTCGCGGTCGAACATGCGCTCCTGGTAGCAGACCGAGGCGATGAGGCAGCCGGGATGGCCATTGGGCAGGTCGGCCATGACCTCGGCCAGCAGCTTGAGGCCGATGAGGAAAGCCTGCAGCGGGTCGTCGGACAGCTGCGTGCCGCGGCCAAAGACATCGTCAAAAAGGTGGTTGTTGGAACGGACGTAGCGCAACAGCATGGCGCGGGCGAGTTCGTTCTTATCCTTGAAATGATAGAAAAAGCCGCTCTTGGTAATGCCGGCATCGGCGATGATCTCGTCGATGGAGGTGGCGCCGAAACCCTTGGCGAGCACCGACGCCTCGGCTATCGCGAGAATGCGCTCACGGGTTTCCAGGCCCTTGCCCATGTCCGACCTCCAAAACACTGTACTTGAAGTACGGTTTTCGGCACCCTGACAATATCACCAAGAATGCATATGCCGCCACACGGCGGGCCAACCCATTGACGTTTCGGCATAATTTGCGGCGCCACCACGACCGGACCGCGAGATTTCTAGTCTCGATCGCCGGCTTGAGGCAAAAACACGGCATTCCCGATGCCGGGCCGTGCGGCAGGACGGGAGCTTGTTGGAGAATGTCATGGCCAAGTATCGCAACAACCTGCCGCAGATGAATGGCGGCCTGTTCCTCAGTGACGGCGGCATGGAAACAACACTGATCTTTCACGACGGTGTCGAGCTGCCGCATTTCGCTTCGTTCGTGCTGCTCGACACGGCCGAGGGCCGACAGCGGCTGAAGGGATACTACGAAAGATATCTCGACATCGCCCGCCGGCGCCGCACCGGTTTCGTGCTCGACAGCGCGACGTGGCGCGCCAATCCGGACTGGGGCAAAAAGCTTGGCTACGACAGCGAGGCCCTGGAGGCGGTCAACACAAGCTCGATCCGCTTGCTCGAAGAGCTGCGCGACATATGGGAGACGCCTGAAACGCCACTGGTGGTGAGCGGCGCCATCGGTCCGCGCGGCGACGGCTACAAGGCCGGCAACATGAATGCCGCCGCATACGAGGCCTACCACGCCGCCCAGATCGCCACCTTTGAGGAGGCAGGCGCCGATATGGTGGCGGCCTACACGATGAACAACATCGACGAGGCGATCGGCATCGTCCGTGCAGCCAAGACACTCGGCATGCCTTGCATGATCTCGTTCACGGTGGAGACGGACGGCAGACTGGTGACCGGGCGAACGCTGCAGGAAGCGATCGAGACCACCGACAGCGAGACCGGGGCCTATCCGCTTTACTACATGATCAACTGCGCCCATCCGAGCCATTTCGCCTCGGCACTGGCGGCCGGAGAGCCATGGCTGGAGCGCGTGCGCGGCGTGAAGGCGAACGCCTCGACCAAGAGCCATGCCGAACTCGACAACTCAGAAACGCTGGACGCTGGCGACCCGGCCGATCTCGGACGGCACTACAGTGCGCTGACGGCATCGTTTCCGACCATGCGCATCCTTGGCGGCTGCTGCGGCACCGACCATCGCCACGTCGCGGCGATCTGCGAGGCCTGCCTGCCGGCCTGAAGCAAAGCTGTTCCCGCGGCCCCTCCGCTCGGTCGGGCGGGCCGCGGTCAGGCCGTGCCGGCAATCGGCATCAGATGCAGATTGCGGCTTGAGCGACGGCCGCAGGCGGCGAGCAGCGCCGAACACAGCATGTCGACGTCTGACTCCTGGCGCGGGCACCAGCCGCAGGCACAGGCGCCAGGGCCCGAATGGGCATCGGCGGTCTCGCGATAGACCGAGCCCACCGCCTGGGCGGCGAGGCGCATCACGACCATCGGCGGCAGGCCTGTCTTGCGCATGACCTCGCAGAATTCGTTCATGATCGTCGCGCGGATATGCGCCTGCGCTTCCTCGTGACGCCGTTCATCTTCAATCGCATGTGCCAACGGAAGTCTCCAGATCAATTTTTGGCGCCTCAATGGGCTGCAAGTTATCGGCGGTTGAGTTGCTGCATGTCCTCATGCAGCGGGGCAACACTCGAAGGAGCGATCGTCGAGGCAGCGGCCCGCAAGGCTTCGCGTGCCGACTCGAGTTGGCGCATCGCCTCGAACAGGGCCTCCCGGTCGCGCCGGTGGATATCGAGCAAGGCGACAAGCATGGAGCTGTCGCCGACCTCGGGCTGGGGGAGCGCGTTGAGCCGGCCAAGGCTGTCATTGGCGGTCTGGCGAGCGCTGTCGACCTGCCGGCACAGCGCCTCGACACGGCCAAGAAGCGCGAGATAGCGGCCGGCGTCCGCTTGCTGGTGCTCAGCAAAACCTGCGATGGGAGCGACATGAATCATTTGGTTCGCCTCCTGTTTCCATTCCCGACCATGGCCACGCATGTTTCGATGCGCGGCCATGGTGAGCCTAACCCGCCACCCAGGACGAGCCAATACAAAACTGGACTAAAAATATCAAGTTTAAAAACACAACTTTTCGGCGACCTGCCTCGATGCCAAACGGGCGTGCCGCCAGCCAGGATGCCTGCCGAAAGAGGCGGTTGACTGGGGTGTTGGCGCGCGCTCCTATATGTCTGCCAGCGGAGGCACGGGCTCCAGGGGTGGCTGGCATGGGAGAAGCGGTCATGGCCGAAAAGGCTGAGCATAGCGACGAGGGCTGGGTCGCCGAAGCGCGTCCGGCCACCAAGGACGATGCGACCGTACTTGCCAAGCTGGTCAACATGGCCGGCCATGGCCTGCCGTTGTATCTCTGGACCAAGATGGCCGATGGCGGCGACCCATGGGAAGTGGGGCGCCAGCGGGCGCAGCGCGAAGCAGGCAGCTTTTCCTACCGCAATGCGGTGGTCCTGGAGCACGGCAAGGTGCTGGCCTGCCTGATCGGCTATCCCATCGTGCCGGCACCCGCCGACCCCGACACGCCGGCGATGTTCGTGCCGATGAACGAGCTGGAGGCGATGGCGACCGGCAGCTGGTATGTCAACGTCGTGGCGACGGTGCCCGAAGCGCGCGGCCGGGGCTTCGGCTCCAGGCTGCTCGCCATGGCCGACGTGATCGCGGAGGCGACCGGCTGCACCGGAACCAGCCTGATCGTGTCGGACGCCAATGCGACGGCCCGCCATCTCTACGACAATGCCGGCTACCGGGTGGTGGCGACACGGCCGATGGTCAAGGAAGGCTGGGACAATCCGGGCGAGAACTGGGTGCTGATGGTGAAGCCGTGAGCCGCATTGGCTAGATCCGCTCGCGCTTCGAGAAAACAAATGGACGGTCCTGCAGACACAAAGTATTGCGACGACACGGTGATGGCATATGAGGCTGCGCGCCGGGTCTTTTTGCCAGGCGGGGCGCTGACATTCGACGCTGCCTATCGGCTCGCGCATCTGCCTCTGGTGTCGCCGGGCCATCCCGATGCCATAGCCAGCAAGGAAGGCACCGATTATCTCGACGGAAGATATGAGATAGCGCGACATTCGCTGGTCTTGCCGATCGACGCGGGCGAACTTGCCCGGTCCGAGGTGTTTGGAGCGTTCGAAAGAGAGCTTCGCGCGTTTTCATTCAGCGACAAGATCGAGTGGACCCTGTCGCAGCAGCGCGCATCGAAGCTTCATGCGACAATCGTCAACGGTCTTGCCGAGCCGGAATTCGGCCGTTGCGCGGATGCCGCTGCCACGGTGCTGAGATCGACAAGAGGGTTTTCGGTACGGATTGGCGGACCGTTCCTGGGGGAGTTCAACACCGGCAGGATCTATTTTCCGGTCTATCCCGAACAGCGCGGCGGCAACGACATCTTCGCCTTGATCCAGGACGCGTGCGGCGCCATGCAAACCCGGCTCTACCTGATCGGCTACTATCATTTCGCCTCGTCGCTCACGCCTGCCGAGACGGATGAGCTTGCAGGGCTGGTGGAGCAATGGCGCCATCGCGTTCTTGCCCACCTCGCGGTCAAATCCCTGGCCATTCAATCGACCAACGACGATCTGGCGCTTTCCGCGCGGATCGTTTCAACGATCCCGGTCGGCGATCGTCAGCCGTAGGCACGCTTGACGCTTGGGGAGCATTTGGCGCAAATCGCGGACAGTTTCCTGGGAGCTTTCAAAAAATGTCCGTCATTGGCCTTTCGTTGCTCGGTTTTTCGACCGTCATCTTCCTGATCGCGGCGATGGTGGCCAAGACCTGGGGCATCGAACCGACCATCGGCAAGCTGGTGGTTACGCTGGTGCTGTATTCGCTGGGCAATCTGATCATGCTGCGCCTGGTGCGCGACTTCGGCATGTCGGTATCGTTTTCGCTGTCGGCGGTGATCCAGCTGATCGCGGTCAACCTGGTGGCAATCGTCTATTTCGGCGAGAAGCTGAGCGGCATCCAGGGCATTGGCGTAGGCCTGGCGGTAGTGGCCGTTGCGCTGATCACGCTCGGGCCGGCACTGGCCGGCAAATGAAAACGGCCGCTGAGCGCGGCCGTCTCCTGTTTCGAAGCTTCACCGCTCAGACGGCGATCTTGCCGCCGCCCTGTTTCGTGATCGCAACGACGGCCGGACGCACAGGCATATTGGGCTTGAAGTCGGGCCAACGGGTCGACAGGTCCTCATAGTAGGACGGACGGCCAAATCCTTCCCAATCCTCGCCGCCGTCGCCCGGATGCTGGACGGCGACGAAGGCGGTCTGATCATCTGGCGCAAACAGCGGGCCGCACATCTCGGCACCGACGGGCACGCGGAAGAACAGCTTGGAGGTGGCGCGCGCATCGCCCTCGGTGTCGACGGCCCAGAGGCCGTCGGTGCGGCCGGTGGCCTTCGGCGAGTTGCCGTCGGTGGCGACCCACAGGCGGCCGGCCGAATCGACGGCGCAGTTGTCGGGCATGCCGAACCAGCCATTGTCCGTGGTCGAGGTCGAGAACGAGGCGCCGACCTCGGCGACCGAAGGATCACCGCATTTCAGCAGTACTTCCCACTTGCCCCTGGTGGCGGTGAAATCGCCGCCTTCCTCGATCAGCTCGATGATGTGGCCGAAGGCGTTTTCGGCGCGCGGGTTGGCGGCGTCGACCTGGTCGGCCTTGCGCTTGGAGTTGTTGGTCAGCATGACATAGACCTTGCCGTTGACGGCATTGGGCTGGATGTCTTCGGGGCGATCCATCTTGGTTGCGCCGAGCAGGTCGCCGGCGCGGCGCGCCTCGATGACGACGTCGGCCTGGCTGGCAAAGCCGTTGTCGGCCGTCAGCGGGCCCTCGCCCTGGACCAGCGGCAGCCAAACGAACGAGCCGTCCTCGGCGAACTTGGCGACGTAGAGCGTGCCTTCGTCGAGCAGGTCGAGATTGGCGGCGCGGTCGTCGGGATTGAACTTGCCCGCGGTCACGAACTTGTAGACGTAGTCGAAGCGTTCGTCGTCGCCGAGATAGAAGACGACGCGGCCGTCGGCGGCGACGATGGACTCGGCGCCCTCGTGCTTGAAGCGGCCAAGGGCGGTGCGCTTCTTCGGGACGGAATTGGGGTCCTGGACGTCGACCTCGACGATCCAGCCGAAGCGGTTGGGCTCGTTCGGCTCCTTGGAGACGTCGAAGCGGTCGTAGAACTTCAGCCACTCATAGGTGCCTTCCGGCACGCCGAGGCGCTTGTAGTTGGCGGCTTCTGGGTGATCGGCCGGCAGCTCGCCGCCGAAATAGCCGTGGAAGTTTTCCTCGGCCATGATGTAGGTGCCCCAGGGCGTCACGCCGCCGGCGCAGTTGTTGAGCGTACCGAACACCTTGGTGCCGGTGGCATCAGCGTTGGTCTTGAGGCGGTCGTGGCCGGCGGCCGGGCCGGTCAGCTCCATCTCGGTCGTCGAGGTGATGCGGCGGTTGAGCTTGCCGTCGCGCACCACCTGCCACTTGCCCGCGTCCTTGCGGATCTCGACGACCGAACCGCCATGGGCGGCCATCTCGATGTCGACGCGCTTCTGGTCGGCGGGCGTTACGTCGATCTTGCCTTCGACGATCTTGACGATGCCGGGGAACATCAGGTGATCGTTGGTGTATTCGTGGTTGACGACGAGCAGGCCGTGCTCGGCCGAACCTTCTAGCGCGATGTAGCCGACATAGTCGTTGTTGTAGCCGAACTGTTTGGCCTGCGCTTCCGCCGACTGGTTGGCCGGATCGAATTCGGGCGCGTCGGCGAAGATAGGATCGCCCCAGCGCAGCAGGATGTCGGCGTCGTAGCCTTGCGCAACGTGGTGCTTGTCGTCGATGCCGGCCTCGATCTCGTCGAAGGCGAAGGCGGATGCCGTGGCGGCGCGGGCGTCGTCGGCGAGCAGGATGGCAATGGGGCTGACGGTGGCGGCGATGGCCGAGACGGCAAGCGAACCCTGGAGGAAGCTGCGGCGGGAGAAGCGCTTGGCGATGATGTCGCCCATGGTGCGGTTGTCGGTCGGGTTGTGACCGGGACCGTCATTTGCCTCGAGCATGCTGGTGCGGAATTTGCGATCGCCCGGTGTGTGCTGGTTCATCGTCTCGACCTCTGGCTGGTGTTCGGCTTGGGGTTCGCCGAGACCGCTAATCGGACGAGATAACAGTAGCATGACAGTCTCGCCGGAAATCAGCCCTCGCTAGAAAGTGTGATTGGCCCTCATGCGCTGCGACCTGTTGATTGCACGCCTTTTCTTTGGGAAAGGCGTCCCCACTTGTTGCGCATTGGCCCGGAAGCGGCCATCCCGAGAGCGGAACAGAACGGCAGGACGATGCATCAGAGCTTGTGGAATAGAATCGAATTTTCGCTGCTGGCGGCGGGCATCATCATCGCCGGCGGCCTGTGGGGCTTCGTCGAGCTTTCCGAAATCGCCCGCGATGCCGCCCCGCATGCCTTCGACACCGACATATTGCTGTTCTTCCGCGAGGCCGGCAACACGGCCGATCCGATCGGCCCGCTGTGGATGGAAGAGGCGATGCGCGACATCACCGCGCTCGGCAGCGCCTCGGTGCTGATCTACATCACCGCCATCACCATCATCTATCTCTGCATGACCAGGCGCTGGGGCCCGGCGCTGTTCGTGTTCGCCTCGGTGGCCGGCGGCCAGGTCCTGTCGAGCCTGTTGAAACTCGGCATCGACCGTCCGCGGCCCGACCTGGTGCCGCATCTGGCGCAGGTCTACACGATGAGCTTTCCAAGCGGGCACGCGATGCTGTCGGCGGTGACCTACCTGACGCTGGGCGCGTTGCTCGCGCGATTCCTGCCGGGGCGCGCAACGACGATCTTCGTCTTCGCCATTGCCATTCTGACCACGCTGATGGTCGGCATCAGCCGGGTCTATCTCGGCGTGCACTGGCCATCCGACGTGCTCGCCGGCTGGTGCGCCGGCTTTGCCTGGGCAACCCTGTGCTGGCTGGTCAGCCGCGTCCTGCTGAAGGACCAAGGCGCCGACATGGACATGCGCTAGCCATCTGTATTCATGCTTGAAACATTACCATGAATGTATGATACATTCATTCTGCGGACGAAGACAGGAACATTCCAGGTGATCACAGCCGCACAGATGCGCGCCGCACGAGCGCTGGCAGGCATCGACCAGAAGACGCTGGCTGAAATGGCCGGGGTTTCTGTGCCGACCATCCAGCGCATGGAAGCGAGCGAAGGCGTTGTGCGCGGCGTGGTCGATACGCTGACCAAGGTCATCCAGGCGATCGAAAATGCTGGGGTAGAACTGATCGGCGAAAACGAGACCGGCGGTCGGGGCGTGCGCCTGAAGAAGACCGTGGCTCGAGCCTGACGGTCCGCGAGAGATAGTCGTGACGGCGACCGCCGACAGTTGTTGCCGACGATCCCGTCGCATGCCGCGGAATGGATCATGGACGCAAACCCTGACTTGGCCCGACACAAGAAGCCTACATTCGCCGAGCTGTTCACGCCCAAGCTGGTGACGGTTCTGCGCGAAGGCTATGGTCCTGCCCAGCTTCGGGCCGACGCGGTTGCCGGGCTGACGGTGGCGATCGTCGCACTGCCCTTGTCCATGGCGATCGCCATTGTCTCGGGCGTTTCACCCGATAAGGGCCTGTTCACGGCGATCGTTGGCGGCTTCCTCGTTTCGGCGCTTGGCGGCAGCCGTTTCCAGATCGGCGGACCGGCAGGCGCCTTCATCGTCCTGGTGGCCGCGACCGTGGCGCGCGAAGGCGTCGACGGTCTGGTCCTCGCCACTGTCATGTCGGGCCTGATCCTGATGGCGATCGGCTATCTCCGGCTCGGCACCTACATCAAGTTCATCCCCTATCCGGTGACGGTTGGGTTCACTACCGGTATCGCCGTCATCATCTTCGCCAGCCAGCTCAGCGAAATGTTTGGGCTGACGCTGGCTGGTAAGGAGCCGGGAGCACTGGTGCCGAAGCTGACAGCGCTGGCGCAGGCAGCCGGCACGGTCAACGTGTCGGCCGTGGCGGTCGCGGTGCTGACCATCGGCACGATCGTTGCGCTCAAGCGCTTACGCCCAAGCTGGCCGGGCATGCTGATCGCGGTCGGAATAGGCTCAGTCGCCGTCGCCTTGCTGGCGCTGCAGGTGGAAACCATCGGCACGCGCTTCGGCGGCATTCCGCGCAGCCTGCCATTGCCTGCCCTGCCCGCCTTCAGCGTCGACAAGGCGATATCAGTGCTGCCGGATGCGGTGGCCTTCGCGTTGCTGGGCGCCATCGAGTCGCTGCTGTCGGCAGTGGTTGCCGACGGCATGACCGGCCGCCGCCACCGCTCGAACTGCGAACTGGTGGCGCAGGGCCTCGCCAACATCGGCTCGGGGCTGTTTGGCGGCATCTGCGTGACAGGCACCATCGCACGCACCGCGACCAACGTGCGGGCAGGCGCACACGGGCCGGTGGCCGGCATGCTGCACGCCCTTTTCCTGCTCGCCTTCATGCTGATCGCGGCACCTCTGGCGAGCTATATTCCGCTTGCCGCCCTTGCCGGAGTGCTCGCCGTGGTGGCATGGAACATGGTCGAGAAGCAGGCCTTCGCCACGCTGATACGCTCGTCTTGGGGCGACTCGCTGGTACTTATGGTGACGTTCCTGCTGGTGGTGTTCCGCGACCTGACCGAAGGCATCGTCGTCGGCTTCGCGCTCGGTTCGGTGCTGTTCATCGACCGCATGGCAAGAAGCATCGCGGTGGAGAGCGACCAGCCGCTGGTGCAGGAAGATGTCGCGGACACGACCAATGGCAGCCGCCACGCCTATGAGGCAAGCGACGCGGGGGACGCTGACACCGTCATCTACCGGATCTCGGGTGCGTTCTTCTTTGGCGCAGCGTCGACGGTGGGAGCCGTGCTCGACCGCATCGCCGACCAGCGCAAGAACTTCATCCTCGACTGCTCGGGTGTTCCGTTTCTCGATTCGACGGCGGCGAACGTTCTGGAGGGCGCCGCACGCAAGGCGCACCAGGCAGGCGTTCGTTTCTTCATCACGGGGGCGTCGCCACAGACACGCCGGATGCTGATCACCCACGGCGTCAAGCAGCCCGCCGTTAGCTACGCGGCGACCGTGCAGGACGCTCTAGACCTGCTCAAGGCTGAGGTGACATAGGCCGGCTTTCGCCCGAGTGCTCCTGATCGCCCCAACTGACCTGCTTGTAGTCGAAGCCATATTCCAGCGTCGGCTTGACGATGCGGAAATAGGGCGACAGGTCGAAGTCGCGTGGCGTGTAGAGCGAATGGTGGCGAATATGCAGGATCTCGCGGCGCATGTAGTTGGACTGGGCCGAGGCGCGGCCCGGCGCCCGGGTGATCTCGGGCAGGATCGGGTAGCGGATCTCGCCATAAGCCTCGGCGATCATCGTCGAGCAGATGGCGCGGGTCGGGTCGCCCGAGCCGAAGGCGATCATGCGGCGGCGCCAGCGCACCGGTACCGGCGGCCTCGGCATGAAGTAGCGCAGCATGTCGAAGATGTTCTTGAGATCGTATTTCAGCCCAAGCCTTTTGACCATAAAGCGAACGACATGCTCGCGATCCTCCGGCGACAGGCCGTTGGCGCGGCAAATGCGGGTGTTGTAGGTGCGGTACTTGGACAAGGGCACGGCGACGCAGCCTTCGCCGAGATTGACCTCGATGAGGCGCGGCCGCTCGGAACCGTCGGCCGGTTCGGGCAGCACGTCGCCGACATAAAGCGCCGAATGCGACCAGGTCGACTGGGTCAGGTACTTGATGACGGCCGAAATGCGCTGGTTGCCCTCGATCAGCAGGATGTCGCCCGGTTCGAGCGTGCGGCGAAGCGTTTCGGGATCGGAGGGCGTGTAGGGCTCGTAGCCGGACGATGCCACCTGCAGGCGTGAAGCAAGCCAGCGGCCTATGCGGTCGAGCAGTGTATCGGTCTTCTCGGTCATGACACCGAGCAAGTAACATGGTGCCGACAGAAGAAGCCAGCCAGACCCGACGTCAATCTACTTCGGCTTCGACCATGATGAGATCGTCGCGACACTTGCTGGCCAGCTTGCGCACCGTGCGCCTGGGCTTGTCGTCGAACAGTTCGGCGGCATCAGCGAGACACAGCTTGCGCAAAGTCCTTTCCGAGCGCTTGAGCAGCCGCAGCAGATGCTTCGGCTCCGCACTATCGAACGGCGCTTCGCGTGCCTCGACCAGGGCGCGCATGACGAAGATGTCGTGCAGTTCGCCCAGACTTTCGCCAAGGGCCTCGACGCGCTCACGCAGAGGCTTGACCGGCGATGGCCACAGCTTGCGCAGCAAGGAGAGGTGATCGGCATGCGTTTTCGCCGCCTTGCGCAGGTCGTGAAAATCGTCGGGTTCGCCGCGTTCGCGCGCGTGGCCCAGCGCCTTGCGTGCGCGCCGCAGCGTGGCAAGCGCGCCATCGGCGAGCACATCGGCGGCATTTTCAGGCAAATCGGGAAGTGAAAGCGCCTGGATCGCCGCTCGGCCAGCCTGGCACTCGGCAACCGCGCTGTCGAGCACAGCACCAAGCCCTGTCTCGCCATAGGCCCTTTCGGTGCGGTGGCGCACCAGCATCGCGCGGATGCCGGCAAGGCCTGCGGGTTCCGCCTCTTCTTGGAAACCTGCGATCAGCCGGTCGATCGTCTCGATCAATGCCGTTGCCTGGCGCGGACCGGAAATCGACCTGGAGATGGCGCGATAGCGATCATTCTCGGCGCGGCAGAAGGCCTCGTCGCCCGGGCGCACAAGGTGCAACAGCGCCCGCAGCGCCTTGATGCGCTTGCGGGCGCTGTGCAGCGCCTTTTCCGGATTGTCGCGGGCGGTATCAAGATGCGTGACTATCTTGTCGATCTCATCGCCGGCGATGCGGCGAACCTCTTGGGTGAGCGGCAGCCGCGGATCGATGCGAAAGCTCATGCAGCGGCTTCCGGGGCATCGCTGAGCGCAAGCGACGCGTTGTAGTAACGCGGGTCGCCAGTGACCTCCTGGCCAATCCACGCCGGCAGCTCCGCGGCTGGAACATCCTCTGGCGTCTCGAGCTCCGCGATGATCAGCCCGCTCAAATCGCCGCCAAAGACATCGACCTCATAGAGACGGCCACGATGGCTAACATGATGGCGTGTCTTCTCAATGACACGGCCGATGGCGAAATCCTGCATCTCCTCGGCCTCGGCCAGCGGCACCGCGTATTCGAACTCGTCGCGCTCGCGGCCCCTCGAACCGAATTTGAGGGTCAGCGTCGCCGCCTTGCCATCCGAGATGCGCAAACGGACCGAACGCCCGTGGTTGGAGGCCAGATAGAATTGCCGGATTCGAATCTCGGCTTCGACAAGGCTGCGCCACTCCGGTCCCGTCACCAGGAACTTGCGTTCGATTTCCTTTGCCATGAAGCCAGTAAAGCGTAGCGCCGCGCGCAGGGCAACATCGTTCTTGACTTTAATCAATCGATTGATTAAACTATGCATATGAGCAAGACGCGAACCCCACAAAACGCTTCCGCCGCCGACGCCACCCGCATGGGGCTGATCATCGCCGCGCTGAAGCTTTTTGGACGCCAGGGCTTCGATGGCACCTCGACCCGCGAGATCGCCGGCGCAGCGAACGCCAATATCGGTTCGATCGCCTATCATTTCGGCAGCAAGGAGGGACTTAGGCTCGCCGCCGCCGACTACATCATTGAAACGATCCAGACCATTGCCGGACAGGCGCTAGGCAATATGGCACCGGCGCGGCCGCACCCCGTCACACCTGAAGAAGCCGAAGCCCAGATCGAGGCGGCGGTGGAACGCATGGTCAGGTTCATCGTCGCTCGCCCCGAGGCCGGCGAGATCGTGCAATTCGTGCTGCGCGAGCTGTCGCAGCCCACCGACGCGCTCGACCGCATCTACACCGGCGTGTTCGAGCCGGTACACCGCAGGCTGTGCCTGCTGTGGGCGACCGCCACCGGCGACGAGGCCGAGAGCGAGCGCGCCCGCATCACCGTGTTCATGATCATCGGCCAGGTGATCTACTTCCGCATCGCCCGCGCCGCCGTCCTGCGCCGCATGGGCTGGGCGGATATCGGACCAGTCGAGGCCAGCAAGATCATCGGCATCGCAAAGGAAAACATCACGGCAATCATCGCCGCGCGGAAGGCAGCAAAGCCATGAGCATTCTGTGTTCGATCCCCTTCGCGGCTTCGCTGTTTTCGGCGTGCGCCGGGCCGGCACCGCTCGCTGTGGGCTATGTCGAGGGCGATTTTGTCCTGCTTGCGCCCATAGAGGTCACCCAGGTGAATTCGATCGCCGTCAGGCGTGGCGACCGTGTCGAAGCAGGCAAGCCCGTGGCGCTGATGGAAACGGCCGACGCCAACATTGCCGTCGCGCAGGCGGAGGCCGCCCTCGCCCAGGCGAAGGCCCTGCTCGCAGACCTCCAGATCGGCAAGCGGCCCGAAGAAATCGCGGTCCTCGAAGCGACATTGCGCTCGGCACAGGCACAGGTCGACGAAGCGCAGCGCACCTTGACCCGCACCCAGGACCTGACCAAGCGCGGCGTCGCGACCCAGGCCCAGCTCGATGACGCGACCACGCAGCTCGAGGTTGCCCAGGCCGCAGTCGGACAGGCGACGGCCAATCTGGCGGTCGGCCGCCTGCCGGCCCGCGTCGAGACGATCAATGCCGCGGAAAACGCAGTGAAAGTGGCCGAGCAGCAGCTGAGCCAGGCCCAATGGCGCCTGTCGCAACGCACCCTTGCGGCACCCGCACCCGGCCGTGTCACCGACGTCATCCGAAATCCCGGCGACCTTGCCGGTCCTTCTGCGCCGGTGCTCGAAATGCTGCCGGACGGTGCGGTCAAGCTGGTGGTCTATATTCCCGAGACCGACTTCTCCAAGCTCAGCATCGGCACCCGACTTGCTGTGCGCTGCGACGGTTGTCCTGACGGGCTGACGGCCAAGATCAGTTACGTCTCGCCCGATCCCGAGTTTACCCCGCCGGTCATCTACTCGCTCGAGACCCGCCAGAAGCTGGTCTATCTCGTCGAGGCACGTCCGGAGGAAGCCAACTCGGTGTTGCAGCCGGGGCAGATCGTCGATGTGGCAATCAAGGCAGGGGAATAGGGCATTGAGGCAGTTAGGGCAGTAGGAAAAGCGGCTGAACATCTTGCCCTACTGCCTGACTGGTCCCTTGCCGGAGGCAGCAATGAACGCCATCGAAGTCAAGAACCTGGTCAAGCGCTTCGGCAACAAGACCGTCGTCGACCACGTCACCATGACGGTGGCCGAGGGCGAGATCGTCGGCTTCCTCGGACCCAACGGCTCGGGCAAGACCACGACGATCCGCATCATGTGCGGGCTGCTCACGCCTGACGAGGGCGAAGGCAAGGTGCTGGGATACGACCTGCGGAAAGACAGCCTGAAGATCAAGCGCGAAGTCGGCTACATGACGCAGAAGTTCTCGTTCTACGAGGACCTGACGATCGGAGAAAATCTCGAATTCGTAGCCCGGCTCTACAAGCTGAGGCCGGTCGAGGAGCAGGTGGCGAGAACGCTGGACGAACTTGGCCTGACCAGCCGGCGCGACCAGCTCGCCGGGACGCTGTCGGGCGGCTGGAAGCAGCGCCTGGCACTCGCCGCCTGCATCATGCACAAGCCCAAGCTCCTGCTGCTCGACGAGCCGACGGCCGGCGTCGATCCCAAGGCGCGGCGCGAGTTCTGGGATGAGATCCATCGCCTCGCCCGTGGCGGGCTGACCGTGCTGGTGTCGACCCACTACATGGACGAGGCAGAGCGCTGCCATCGCATCAGCTACATCTCCTATGGCAAGATGCTGGCATCGGGCACCGTCGAGGAGGTGGTGCGCAACGCCGGCCTGACGACGTTCGTGGTGTCGGGCCCCCGGCTCGACCAGGTGGCGACGGCACTCGAAGGCCGGCCCGGCATCGACCAGGTCGCGCCATTCGGCGCCACACTGCATGTCGTCGGCTCCGACCGCCAGAAGCTCGAAGCGGCCCTTGCCGACATCAGCGGCCAAGGCGGCATCACCGTCGAGCCGGGCGAGACCAGCCTGGAGGACGTGTTCATCCAGTTCATGGCCGGCTCCAAGGACAACATGTCATGACGAGCAGCATCAGCAACAGCTTCTTCTCCTTCGCCCGGCTCGGCGCATTGCTGGCCAAGGAGTTCATCCAGATGCGGCGCGACCGCATCACCTTCGCCATGATGCTGGGCGTGCCGTTGATGCAGCTGGTGCTGTTTGGCTTTGCCATCAACAGCGACCCCAAGAGCCTGCCCGCGGCTCTGCTTGCCATGAACAACGACGAGTACACCCGCGCGATCGTGGCCGCCCTGCAAAACACCGACTACTACCGCTTCGAACATGTCGCCACGACCGCCGCGGAGGCGGAGGAGCTGATGGCCAGCGGCACTGTCGCCTTTGTCGTCACCATCCCCGCCGACTTCGGGCGCCGGGTGGCAAGCGGCAACTCGCCCCAGATCCTGATCGAGGCCGACGCCACTGACCCCTCGGCCTCGAGCGGCGCGGTGTCGACGCTCGGCACGGTAGCCGGCCAGGCGCTGCTACGGGCGCAGGGCATGCAGGCAGCAGCGGCCGAGGCGGCGAAAGGCCAGCTCGAAGTGGTCGTGCATCGCCGCTACAACCCCGAGGGCATCTCGCAATACAACATCGTGCCGGGCCTACTCGGCGTCATCTTGCAGATGACCATGGTGATGATGACCTCGATGGCGCTGACCCGCGAAACCGAGCGCGGCACCATGGAAAACCTGCTTGCCATGCCGGCGAGCCCTTTCGAGATCATGCTCGGCAAGGTCCTGCCCTATCTCGTCGTCGGCGCGGTGCAGGTGGCGGTCGTGCTGATCGCTTCGAAGCTTTTGTTTGCCATCCCCTTCGTCGGATCGCTGTCGCTGCTCTTGTCGGCGATCCTGGTCTTCGTCATGGCGCTGGTGCTGCTGGGCTACACCATCTCGACCATGGCCCGCACACAGATGCAGGCGATGCAGCTGACCTTCTTCTTCTTCCTTCCCTCGATCATGCTGTCGGGCTTCATGTTTCCCTATCGCGGCATGCCCGGCTGGGCGCAGGCGCTTGGCGAGATCCTGCCTTTGACGCATTTCCTGCGCATCATCCGCGCCGTCATGCTTAAGGGCGCGGAATTCCCGGCAATCGCCACCGAAGTCGGTATTCTCGGCCTGTTCGTCATGTTTTTTGCCGCCCTGGCCCTGCTCAGGTTCCGGCGCACGCTCGACTGATCTTCTTTACGGGCGCCTGCTCTGATAGCTTGCAGCCTCCGAACGGAGAGTGCGGGCATGCTTCGCGGCGGAATTGGGCTTGGGGTGGCGCTTTGGGTCATGGCTTTGCTTGGCCCAATGCCAGCGTCCGACCTCTACACAACCCGGGTCATCACCAGTGGTACCGCGCCTGAGCGCCGCGACATCGGTTTCGCCCAGTGCCTGCGCGACGTGGTGGTGAAGGTGACGGGCGACAGCCGGCTGCTCAACGAGCAGGCACTGGCGCAACAGGCCAAACATGCCGGCGAGCTCGTCGCCAGCCATACGTTTCGCGACCGCATGGGCGGCATCCCGCTCCATGACGAGCAAGGCAGCTACGACCGGCCGCATGATCTGACCTGCGTCTTCGATCCGCCGAAACTCGACGCCTTCTTGCATACGCTCGGCCGCGAGCCGTGGCTCACACGTCCCCGGCTCGTCGCCGTCGTTGCCATTCGCGACACCAAGAGTGTCGAAAGCATGCTCGCCAGCGACAGCAACGGTCAACGCGACCAGGACATGCGAACGGCGCTGCTGAGCGCGGCCGACAGGCTGGCGCTGCCGCTGGTGGTGCCCAGCCAACGGCAATTGTCGCAGGCCGGGTTGGTGGCCAAGACACTGGGCAGCGCCGATCCCGCGCGGCTCGACACGCTGGCGAGGATCGCCGGGGGCGACGTCGCGCTCGTCGGCACGCTCATGTGGAGCGAGGAAGACCTCGGCTGGGTCGCCAACTGGCGGACCGAAGCCGATGGCGAGAACCACAACTGGGGCATTTCAGGAGTCGGCTTCGACGACGCCTTCCGCAATGCCGTCGCCGGCGCGGCACAGGTGCTGTCGGGGCATGGCGATCCTTAGCGGGCGCATCCAAAACGGGAGAAAGCAAGTAGCGCCATTCGTTCGCCCCGGCCCTCCGCTATGGCTCCGGGCGTTCGAAACTCGAAAAGCCAAATCGTTGGCTTTTCGCCGGCCCGCGGCCGGACGTTTCTCACCCCAGCAGCGACCGAACCCGCTTTTCGCCGCCGGCCTTGCGCCAGGCATTGAAGCGGTGGGTGGCGGCGGCGAACGAGATCTTCATGGCGCGCGCCACCGAGTAGCGCGAATTGCCCTCGTCGAACATGCGGTAGCAGCACTCCACGCCGTCGGGGGTGAGCTTGCCATCGCAAGTCTTGTTGTGCGGGTTTGCCGGATCGAACTTCTCGGGTGCAGGCTCGAGCATGCCCTTGAGGCGCAGCAAGTCGGCCTCGATGCTGGCAATCAGCTCGAGCACGGGCTTGGGGTCGAAGTGGTGTGCTGGCTTGGCCGCCATCGGGACATCCTCTCTATCGCTTGAGATTAGGCTATATAGCCAAACATTTCGCTATAACAAGAAGCTGTGTCGCGGACACAAAACGATGCGGCAAAAAAGTCACAAGCCGGCACGCGCATTGACCTGCAAGCGCTGACAACCTAGTTTAGAATCATTCTAAACTGAGGGAATTTTCTCATGTTATCCCGTGTCTTCGGCTTTGGCCGCCGCGCCTTCGATTCCCTTTCCGAACAAGAGATCCTGGCGCTCGCCATCTCGTCGGAGGAGGACGACGGCCGTATCTACCGAGCCTATGCGGACGGGCTGCGCGACGAGTTTCCGCAGTCGGCCAAGGTGTTCGACGGCATGGCCGAGGAGGAGGACGGTCATCGCGACCAGCTCATCGAGCAGCATCGAAAGCGCTTCGGAGAACGCATCCCGCTGATCAGGCGCGAGCATGTGCGCGGCTATTACGAGCGCAAGCCGGACTGGCTGGTGCGGCCGCTCGGCATCGACAAGGTGCGTGAGCAGGCCGAGCAGATGGAGCGGCAGGCTTACCGCTTCTATGTCGAGGCGGCCAAGCGCACGTCCGATGCATCGACCCGGAAGCTGCTGGACGACCTGGCCGTTGCCGAACAGAGCCATGAGTCGCTCGCCCAGAAGCTTGAACAGGAACACGTGCCCGAGCATGTCAGCGAAAAGGAGACGGCGGCCGAGCGGCGCCAGTTCATCCTGACCTATGTGCAACCGGGGCTGGCCGGGCTGATGGACGGGTCGGTGTCGACGCTGGCGCCGATCTTCGCGGCGGCTTTCGCCACGCACGACACCTGGCAGACCTTTCTCGTCGGCCTTGCCGCCTCGATCGGCGCCGGAATCTCGATGGGTTTCACCGAGGTCGCTTCGGACGACGGCAAGTTGTCGGGGCGCGGCTCACCGGTCAAGCGCGGCATCACCACGGGCCTCATGACGACGCTGGGCGGGCTTGGCCATGCCCTGCCCTACCTGATCCCGCATTTCTGGACCGCGACCACAGTTGCCGCGGTCGTCGTGTTCTTCGAGCTCTGGATCATCGCCTATATCCAGAACCGCTACATGCAGACGCCGTTCCTGCGCGCCGCCTTCCAGGTGGTGCTTGGCGGCGCACTGGTGTTTGCGGCAGGCGTACTGATCGGCAACGCCTGAGAAATACGTGCTCTGCTCCGCCGGACCGTCCGGCGGAGCAATTGCCAAGAGATCCTACCGTGCACCCGCAGCGCGCTTCGGCGGGATGACTGCGATCATGGAATGATGCGCTGGGCATGCGGGCCCGACGCCAGCTTGAGGAAGATGCGGTCCTCCTTCAGGATGAATTTTTCGCGCCTGGCGAACTCATAATTCTCACGTCCGAGCGGGTCGGCCGCAAGCCGTGCGCGATAGGCCTCGTAGGCAGCCAGATTTTCAATGCCGTAGACGCCGTAGGCGGTCGTGGCCGAGCCCTCGTGCGGGGCGAAATAGCCGATCAGGTCAGCACCGCAGCGCGGGATCGCCTGTCCCCAGTTACGGGCATATTGCTCGAATGCCGCCTTGCCGAAAGGGTCGATCTCGTAGCGGATGAAACAGGTGATGGTCATTTTGGTCTCCGTCGGTTGGCAATAGTTCGTCCCGCATCGAAGCGTCCGGCCGAAATCGTATGGGAGGCTAGCGCCAGAAGGGTTTTGCGCTCTCGCGCTCGACGTCGCGACGGACCAGACCAATGTCGTCCAGCTGTTCGTCGGTCAGTTCGGAAAGGTCGAGCCGTTGCAAATAGCGATCGTAGCCGCGCGCGAAGAAGCCGAGCACGCGGCCAATCGCGCCAAGGCCCAGACGTTTCGGCGTCGCTGCAAGTTCGGTTTTCATCGTCATGGCGAGATCCTTTCTCTGCTCGGAGAATACGCATTGCCTGACGAGTATGCTTCGACTAGCATCGAACCATGGAGGTAGCGCCATGAAGGAAGGTCCCGATATCGCCCGCATCGCCAGCCTGGTCGGCGACCCGGCGCGCGCAAACATGCTGACCGCGCTGATGGATGGCGGAGCGCTGACGGCAAGCGAACTCGCACTGGAAGCCGGCGTCAGCCTGCCGACGGCAAGTTCGCATCTCGCCAAGCTGATGGACGGCAAACTCTTGACAGTGGCGAGCCAGGGCCGGCATCGCTACTACGCGCTTGCCGGCACGGAAGTGGCTGCGATGATCGAGGCCATCAGCGGCGTGGCCGCCCATTCCGGTCCGCAACGCGCCCGGCCAGGGCCGCGCGACAAGTCGATGCGCGAGGCCCGCGTCTGCTACGACCATCTCGCCGGCGAGCACGCAGTGGCGATGTTCGACCGCTTTGTCGCCGAAGAAATCATCGTGCGCGACGACGAAACCCTTCGGCTAGGGCCGGCCGGACCAAGCTTCTTTGCGGGTGTCGGTATCGACACGTCCGGGCTCGGCAATTCGCGCCGGCCGATGTGCCGGGCTTGTCTCGACTGGAGCGTTCGCCGCGCCCATCTCGCGGGATCGCTTGGCACGGCGATCCTCGACAAGATCATCGCCGAAAAATGGGCGCGCCGGCCAGCCGGCAGCAGGGTCGTCGAGTTCACCCCGCCCGGACGCAAGGCGTTCGAAAAACTCTTCCTGGCCTGACCGCAAAATCCATTGCCGGCGGGCTGGCTCGATGCAACCGCGCCTGAAACCTGTGGATAGCGGCACGGCAATTTGCGGATACATTCGTGGCCTAAAAGCCACATCTTAACCAATGCCGCCCGATCAGGCCTAAATGCCTAGAAAAGAACGCAATTCAGCCGCGATCGGGCGCATTTTCACACGAAGATTAACATCGCGTTCACCGAAGATTCACATCCGCCGGCTATCATCACTTCCACGTTCGGGACGAGCCCCGAAAGGACAGGGATAAGAACAATGGCTATCTGGAACCACCTCACTCACGCCGCTGTGGCGTTTCGCGAGTTCATCGCTCCGACCTATCGCCCCGAGCGCCACTACATGCGCGGTCCGGGACCGGCCTGCGCGCGCCGCTCCAACACGCTCCAGGCACGCGTGACGTTCCACTGATCATGACCGTTACCGGACGTCACGAAAGCCGCATTGCCCGCCCGACCAGCGACCACCGCTCAACGACATTGCGCGGCGAACGCCGGGCGATCGTTTCTACCCGGCTTTAGAGCCTATTCCATCCCGATGGGATGGGGCTGAAAACCGGTTTCCACTTTTCGGGATCGTGCTCTAAGCCGCGGCCCAGCCTGCCGGGAGCTCAAACCCGGCCGCATCATTGAAAAGCTGACTTGCCAAGCCCTGGAGTGCGGCTCCGGGCTCACCACATCTCATGGCTGGCGTTAAGCTGCTTGAGCACAGTGTGCTCTCGCAGCGCCGCGCAGGCACGTTCGATATTCGGCCAGGCCGCAGCGAGCTTGCCGGCCTCGGGGTGCCAGTGGGCAAGCATCAGCAGGTAGACGTCGGCGACCGACATGCGCTCGCCGGCGAGCCAATCGCGACCCTCGAGCGTGGCATCGAGGATGCCAAGGCCTCTTTCGAACTCGCAGACGGCTGCGACTTTCACCGCTTCGACGCCTTGCGGATCCGCCGTGTAGCGCTGCGCGTAGTAGTAGCGCAGGATTGCCGGATACATCACAGACGACATGAATGTGAGCCAGCGCAGGAAGTGGGCGCGCGCTGGAGCCTCGGCTGCCGGTGAGAGGCGCGCATATGGATGGCGCTCGGCGAGCAGCTGGCACATGGCCGCCGACTCGGTCATCGCATGACCGTCCGGCAAAACCAGCGCCGGCACCTGGCCCAGCGGGCTGATCTTGCGGAATTCCGGATCGGGCTCGACACCCTTGACGACCTCGATGCGCTCGTATGGCACACCCGCCAGTTCGAACGCCGCCTCAACGACAAAGCCGCCGCTGCCGGCGCGCGTATAAAGCCTGTACATTCTCGTCCCCCAGCCGGATCCCCAGCGGCGGATATGACATGGTGGCTAGGCGCTGCTCAAGCCGCGTGAGCACTCGCCAGCGGTGATTTTTCGCCGGTCCAGCAAGCCAATTCCTTGTGCTAGGCTCGCCCACCAAAAAAACCTGCTGGCCTGTCGAATTAGGCCATTCTCAGCCGACTTCCGTTTGGCCGCGACGATGCGGCTCGGAACCAACAGGAGACGACAATGCAGTACATGCTTCTACTCCACCACGATGACACTCCGTTCGTGACGGCAAGCCATGATGAACAGGAGAAGATGTCGGCGCCCTACATGGCCTACAACGAGGCATTGATCAAAGCCGGCGCAATGGTGTCAGGCGAACGCCTTCGCGGGGCGTCCGCAGCAACCGTGGTGCGCGTGCGCAACGACAAGACCGAGGTACTCGACGGCCCCTTCGCCGCCACCAAGGAGCAGCTCGGCGGCTTCTACATCATCGAGGCGCCCGATCTCGACGCAGCCATCGGCTGGGCGGCACGTTGCCCGAGCGCCAGCTTTGGCACCGTCGAGGTACGGCCCATCTGGCCGACACGCTAGGCATGACCGCTGGGGCCGAACAGGCACGGGCGGCGGCGGAAGCCGCTGCCCGGCAAAGTTATGGCAGGCTCGTCGCCTATGTGGCGTCGCGCACCCGCGACGTCGCGGGTGCCGAGGACGCGCTCGCCGATGCCTTTGCCGCAGCGCTGGCCAGATGGCCGCAGACGGGCGTGCCGGACCATCCCGAGGCCTGGCTTCTGACGGTGGCGCGGCGGCGCTCGATCGACCAGCAGCGGCGGCGAATGACCGGCGAAGCAGGCCAGGCCCATCTGCGCCTGATCGGCGAAGAACTGGAACAGGAGATGGCGCGCGAGAAGTTTCCCGATGACCGGCTCGGCCTGATCTTTGCCTGCGCCCATCCAGCGATCGAAGCCGGCGTGCGGGCGCCGCTGATCCTGCAGACCGTCCTCGGCTTCGACGCGGCGACCATTGCCTCGGCCTTCCTGGTTTCACCGTCGACCATGAGCCAGCGCCTGGTGCGGGCGAAATCGCGCATCAAACAGGCCGGCGTGCCGTTCCGCATCCCCGAAACGGCGGAGCTCGGCGAAAGGCTCGCCGCCGTTCTGGAGGCGATCTATGCCGCCTTCTCCGAGGGCTGGGCCGATGCCAGCGGCGCCGAATCCCGCCACCGCAACCTGGCCTCGGAAGCCATTTGGCTCGGCAGGCTGGTGGTTCAGCTGATGCCAGGCGAGCCGGAGGCACTGGGGCTGCTGTCGCTGATGCTGCATGCCGAGGCGCGCCGCCCCGCCCGCCGCAACGGTGAAGGCGCGTTCGTGCCGCTCAGCGAACAGGATACGCTTTCATGGGACGCCAGCTTGCTTGCCGAGGCCGACGCGCTGCTGGTGCGGGCGGGCGCATTCGGCACGATCGACCGCTACCAGATCGAAGGGGCGATCCAGTCGGCTCACGCGGCGCGGCGCTTTGCCGGCACCACCGACTGGGCGGCAATCGCCACGCTTTATGCCGGCCTGATGACGATCTCGACCTCGCCCGTTGTCGCCGTCAACCATGCGGTCGCGGTGGCATATGCGGGCGAGCCCGTCGAAGGCCTCGCCATGCTCGACGCCATCGGCGATGCGAGGCTCGACCAGTATCAGCCTTATTGGGCGGCGCGGGCTGAACTTCTGTCGCTCCTCGGTATGTCAGAAGAGGCCGACAAGGCGTATGCGCTCGCCATAGGCCTCGAGACCGACCACGCTGTACGCGCTTTCCTCAAGCGAAAACGGGCGGACCTCGATGGTCGGTGAGCGGATGAAGAATCAGAAACCCGGCCACAGGTTGCGCTGCCCCTCATCCGCCTGCCGGCACCTTCTCCCCGTAATGACGGGGAGAAGGGACAAGCGGAATCGTCGACACCCCCTCTCCCGGTTCTTAACGGGGAGAGCGTAAGGCTGAGGGGCAGTATTGCTTAGTTCCCCAGGCCTTCGAACAGCACCGTCGAAAGATAACGTTCGGCAAAGGACGGGATGATGACGACGATGTTCTTGCCGGCGTTTTCCGGGCGCGAGCCGACGATGACGGCGGCTTGAAGGGCGGCACCCGAGGAGATGCCGACCGGCACGCCTTCGAGGCGGGCGACGAGGCGGGCATTGGCGACCGCGTCCTCGTTGGAGACCTTGACGATCTCGTCATAGATGGTCGTGTCCAGCACCTTGGGCGCGAAACCGGCGCCTATGCCCTGGATCTTGTGCGGTCCGGGCTGGCCACCCGACAGAACCGGCGAGCCTTCGGGCTCGACAGCCACGACGTGCAGCGAAGGCTTGCGCTTCTTGATGACCTGGCCGACGCCGGTGATGGTACCACCGGTGCCGATGCCGGCAACGAAGATGTCGATCGAGCCTTGGGTGTCGTTCCAGATTTCCTCGGCGGTGGTTTCGCGGTGGATCTCGGGGTTGGCAGGGTTTTCGAACTGCTGCGGGATGATCGCATCGGGAATGGTCTGCACCAGCTCCTCGGCCTTGGCGATAGCGCCCTTCATGCCCTTGGCGCCTTCGGTCAGCACCAGTTCGGCACCGAGCAGCGCCAGCATCTTGCGGCGCTCGATCGACATCGTCTCGGGCATGGTCAGGATCAGCTTGTAGCCCTTGGCGGCGGCGGCGAAGGCGAGCGCGATGCCGGTATTGCCCGATGTCGGCTCGATCAGCGTGCTCTTGCCCGGCACGATGCGGCCGTCAGCCTCAAGTGCTTCGATCATCGCGACGCCGATGCGGTCCTTGACGCTGGCGATGGGGTTGAAGAATTCGAGCTTGGCGATGAGGTTCGCCACCACGCCTTTTTCCTTGGCGAACTTGTCGAGCCGCACCAGGGGCGTATCGCCGATGGTCTCGGTGATCGAGCCATAGACGCGACCACGACCGGGCACGCGCGTGGAGGTAACGGGCTTGTTCATCGATTTCGCTCCCTGAGATTTTGTGCGACGAAGATAGGGTGTCGCAGGGCAAATTCCGAGTGGACGTCGTGCTGATTAGGGGCAATTCACGGAAACATGTTTCCGTGAACACCAATCCAAGGGAATGAAATTCCAGACAGTATCGCTACTGACGAACAGCGATCGCAGCCGCCGCACCCACCATGAACCCGGCGGCAGTGCGGTTGAGCAGCTTGAGCGCGCGCGGCGTCTTGAGGAACCAGCGTGCCTTGGACGCAAGCAGCAGATACGGTACGAGCACGATCATCAAAACGGCGATGGTGATGGCAACGAGAATGCCATAGTCGGCAAGCGTCAGCGAATGCAGGTCAACGACCGTCGGCGTGATCGCCAGGTAGAAGATCATCGTCTTGGGATTGCCCAAGGTCACGGTCAGCCCGGCGAGGAAGCTCGAAAACAACCCGCCCCTGCCGTTCTTCGCCTCGACCGTCTCGGGCGTGATGCCGCTGGTCCAGAAATTCCAGGCGAGCCAGGCAAGATAGGCAACGCCGAGCCACTTGATCGCCAGAAACACCATGCCGAAGGACTGGGCGACGAAAGCCAAGCCAAGCACGACGGCGGTGAGATAGGTGAGGTCGCCGACCACAAGTCCAAGCGACATGGCAAGCGACGAGCGGAAACCCGAGCCGAGCGCGCGCGCCACGAGTGCCGTGACGCCCGGGCCGGGAATGGCGGCAGCCACCGCGAGTGCGCCGCTATAGGCAAGGAATCCTGTCAGGGTCATGGGAGTTGCTCGGAGCCGGTTGGACAGCGCTGATATGGCATGAAAGCGGTATCCTGGGAATGTCGCGTGGGTTGGGCCAGCGATCACATTTTCCCGGAAAATACCTTGAAGTCATCGACATTCGCCGCCCCGTCGTGTAGGCGCACTGTCCCATTGCGGCCCCGCGAGAGCATGAGGGCGGCACGTTCATGCAGAAAATTCAGGACTAGGCGATGCGACCGGCTTTCGGCGGCATAGACTTCGGCACCTCCAATTCGACCGTCGGCGTTATCGAGAACGGCCGGCCGCGCCTCGTTGCGCTCGAGGGTGAAAACGTCACGCTGCCGTCGGCCATCTTCTTCAACTTCGAAGACAACCAGACCGCCCTTGGCCGCCGCGCCATCGGCGAATACACCGACGGTGCGGAAGGCCGCCTGATGCGCGCACTGAAAAGCGTGCTCGGCTCCTCGCTGGTGCATGAAAAGACCCGCATCAAGGCACGCCAGATCGCCTTCACCGACATCATCGGCATGTTTGTCGGCCACCTCAAGGATCGGCTCGAAGGCCATGTCGGCGAGCCGGTCGAAAACGTCGTGCTCGGCCGCCCGGTGCAGTTCGTCGACGACAATCCCGAGGCCGACGCGGCAGCCCAGAGCGAGCTTGAGAAGGCTGCCCGCGCCCAAGGCTTCAAGCACATAGACTTCCAGTTCGAGCCGATCGCCGCCGCACTCGACTACGAGTGCACGGTGACGCGCGAAGAACTGGCGCTGATCGTCGACATGGGCGGCGGCACGTCGGACTTTTCCATCGTCCGCGTCTCGCCCAAACGGGCTGCCTCCAGCGACCGCAAGGCCGACATCCTGGCCAATCGCGGCGTCCATATCGGCGGTACAGATTTCGACCGCCTGCTGAGCATTGCCCATGTCATGCCCGAGCTCGGCTATCTCACGCCGACCAAGGACGGCAAGCGCAACCTGCCGGCGGGTTATTTCATCGATCTCGCGACCTGGCAGCGCATCAACCTGCTCTACACGCCCAAGGCCAAGCTCGACCTGCGCCAGATCCGCTTCGAGGCTGAGCGCCCCGACCTGATCGACAGGCTGATCGAGGTCGTCGACCAGCGTTTCGGCCATGCCTTGGCGACCAAGGTCGAAAAGGCCAAGATCGAACTGACCGACGCCGACGAAGCAACGATCGAGGTTGCGCTGCCGGGCGCGCGCTTTGATGCATCACTGACCAGGCAAGGGCTGGAAGACACCATTCGCAGCGCGGTCGATCGCGTGACCGCGACGGTCGCCGATACGCTCGAAGAAGCGCAGGTGCGCGCTGAAGACATCACCGCGGTGTTCTTGACCGGTGGCTCGACCGCCATCCCGCTGGCGCGCCAGAGCATCCTGGCGCTGGTGCCGGGCGCCAACATCGTCCAGGGCGACGCCTTCGGCAGCGTGGGCCTGGGCCTTGCGCTCGATGCGCAGCGGAAGTTCGGCTAATCGAAGTGCAACGGCGCTGTAGGTCTCAGGCGCCTGCCTTGTAGAAATCCTCGTCGAGACGCTTTTCCAGTTCGACGAGGTCGGCGGGCACGGGCAAGCCTTGCGCCCGCAATTCGGCCAGCTTCTCGCGCAGGCGCTCGTGCAGTTCGTGCTCGTCTTCGGGCTGGTTGACCATCTCCTGCAAGAGGACCGCAATCTCGGCCTTGATCTGTTCGAATGCCATTGCTTCCTCCTGGGTAAGGGCAGCCGACTATCTCACCTGAGCATGCGCGAGATCAACTGCGCCGTATAGTCGACCATCGGCACGATGCGGGCGTAGTTGAGCCGCGTCGGGCCGATGACGCCGAGCGCGCCGACGACGCGGGCGTCCTTGTCGCGATAGGGCGCGACGACCAGAGATGAGCCCGACAGCGAAAACAGCCGGTTCTCCGAACCGATGAAGATGCGTACGCCCGATCCTTCTTCGGCGAGGTCGAGAAGCTGGATCAGCCCGTCCTGGGTTTCCATGTCCTCGAACAGGTGCTTGAGCAGTTCGATGTCGGCCTGGGCGGTGACGTTTTCGAGCAAATTGGCACGGCCACGCACGATGAGGCGTGCCGGCAGGCCGCTTTCGGCGCCAGCCCAGACGGCAAGGCCCTTTTCGACGAGATCCTGCGACAGCGTGTCGAGGGCTGCCTTGGTCTCGTCCTTGATGCGGGCGATTTCGATCCGGGCCTCGGCAAGGGTGCGGCCACGGATATGGGCGTTGAGGAAGTTGGACGCTTCGTGAAGCTGGGAGACGGTGACGCCGAGCGGCAGTTCGACGACGCGGTTTTCGACATCGCCATTCTGCGACACCAGCACGGCGAGAGCCTTGGTCGGTTCGAGCTGGATGAACTCGATATGCTTGAGGGCGACCTCGTTCTTGGCGGCGAGCACGAGGCCCGCGCCGCGCGACATGCCCGACAGCATCTGGCTCGCCTCGGTCAGCATGTGCTCCAGCGAAGCACCCTCGCCCGAGGCCTTGACCTGTGCCTCGATGGTGCGGCGCTCCTCGTCGGAGAGGTCGCCGAGTTCCATGAAAGCGTCGACGAAAAAGCGCAGGCCCTTTTGGGTCGGCAGGCGGCCGGCGGAGATATGCGGGGCATAGACGAGACCGAGATGCTCCAGGTCGCTCATGACGTTGCGCACGGTTGCCGGCGACAGCGACGAAGGCAGCATGCGCGACAGGTTGCGCGAACCGACCGGCTCGCCGTCCCTGAGGTAGGAATCGACGATGCGCCGGAAGATGTCGCGCGAGCGCATGTCGAGCGATTGCAGCGTGGGATCGGGTACCGCTTTGGTCATCTGCTTCATGGACTCCGTCTAAAATGATATAGACCGCACGGCTGCGAACACAACAGCTCCAGCAGCGGAACCGGTTTTCCTTTGCGCTGGTGCTGCCATGGAGCTACAAGCCGGCAACAATTTTCCGATTTCGCCATAGAAAGTAGCCGTATGCGCCCTTCCAAACGCCAACCCGACGAAATGCGCGCCATCTCCTTCGAGCGCAACGTTTCCAAGCATGCCGAAGGCTCGTGCCTGGTGAAGTTCGGCGACACCCATGTCTTGTGCACCGCGAGCCTTGAAGAAAAGGTGCCGGGCTGGATGCGCAACTCCGGCAAGGGCTGGGTGACGGCCGAATACGGGATGCTGCCGCGCTCGACCGGCGAGCGTATGCGCCGCGAGGCTTCGGCCGGCAAGCAGGGCGGACGCACGCAGGAAATCCAGCGGCTGATCGGCCGCAGCTTGCGCGCTGTCGTCGACATGCAGGCGCTGGGCGAGCGCCAGATCACCGTCGACTGCGACGTGATCCAGGCCGACGGCGGTACTCGCACCGCTTCGATCACCGGCGCGTGGATCGCGCTCTACGACTGCCTGCGCTGGATGGAAGCGCGCCAGATGGTCAGCGTCGACAAGGTGCTGAAAGACCATATCGCGGCGATCTCGTGCGGCATCCATGACGGCCAGCCAGTGATCGACCTCGACTATGTCGAAGACTCCTCGGCCGGCACCGACGCCAATTTCGTCATGACCGGCAAGGGCGGCATCGTCGAGATCCAGGGCACCGCCGAAGGCCTGCCTTTCTCGGAAGAAGAGTTCCTGTCGCTGATGAGCCTTGCCCGCAAGGGCATTACCCGGCTGGTCGACCTGCAGAAGATGGCGGTGGGCTGAGACATTCGCCATGCGGCCCTCGGCGATCCTCGAATCCGCACTCTATGTCACCGACCTTGACGCCGCCGAGGCGTTCTACGGCGAGGTGATGGGGCTGGAGCGGATCGCCAAGGTGCCCGGGCGGCATGTGTTCTTCCGCTGCGGACGAGGCGTGCTGCTCTTGTTCAACGCGGAAGCAACTCGGCAACCACCGAAGCCCGATGCCAGGCTGCCGGTGCCACCACATGGCACGACGGGTCAGGGACATCTGTGCTTTTCGGCGACCGCCGAAGAAGTCGATCAATGGAAGACGCGGCTCGAAGGCGAAGGCATCGCCATCGAAGCCGATTTCGAGTGGCCCTCCCCCGACAAGCAATTGAAGGGCGGCCGCTCCATCTATTTCCGCGATCCATCAGGCAATTCGCTTGAAATCGCCGAGCCGAGAATATGGGGCCTTTGATGCGCAAGCTTGCCGAAAATGAGATCGTGATCGCCAGCCACAATGCCGGCAAGCTGCGCGAATTCGCCGACTTGATGGCGCCGTTCGGCATCGCCGCCAAATCGGCCAAGGAATACGGCCTGCCGGAGCCCGACGAAACCGGCACGACCTTTGAGGAAAACGCCTACATCAAGGCGCTTGCCGCGGCGACCGCGACGGGACTGCCGGCTATGTCGGACGATTCCGGGCTTGTCGTCGACGCGCTCGACGGCGCACCGGGCGTCTACACCGCCAACTGGGCCGAGAGACCCGACGGCACGCGCGACTTCGCCATGGCGATGCAGCGCACCGAAGACGCCATGCAGGAACGCGGCGCAAAGGCTTCCGACCAGCGAACCGGCCGCTTCGTCGCCGTCATCTGCCTGGCCTGGCCGGACGGGCACGCCGAATATTTCCGTGGCGAGGCCGAGGGCAACCTGGTGTGGCCACCGCGCGGCGAAAAGGGCTTTGGCTACGACCCGGTGTTCTTGCCCGATGGCTTCGACAAGACCTTCGGCGAGATGAGCGCCGAGGAAAAGCACGGCTGGAAGCCCGGCCAGGCGGATGCCCTGTCGCACCGGGCGCGGGCCTTCCAGAAATTCGCCCGCGCCATGCTCGGTTCGGCGTAAGGAATGTTATTGCCCTTGGAACACCAGCGCCGCCCCTCATCCGCCCTTCGGGCACCTTCTCTCCGTGAACGGGGAGAAGGAAGAGCGGCGCGGCTGCGGCCAGCCTCCTTCTCCCCGTTCACGGGGAGAAGGTCCCGGCAGGGGGATGAGGGGCGGCGCCAGGCTTCGAGGATCGCGCGATGATGCACGACCGTTCGCCCGGCTTCGGCGTCTATGTGCACTGGCCGTTTTGCGCGGCCAAATGCCCTTACTGCGACTTCAACAGCCATGTCCGCCACCAGCCGGTAGACCAGGAGCGCTTCGCCCGCGCCTTCGCCACCGAGCTTGCGACGATGCGCGCCCGCACCGGTCCGCGCGAGGTGACGAGCGTCTTTTTGGGCGGCGGAACTCCGTCGCTGATGAAACCCGAGACGGTGGGGGCGGTACTCGATGCGATCGCCGCCAACTGGACGATTGCCGGCAATGCCGAGATCACGCTCGAGGCCAACCCCTCGTCGGTGGAGGCAGAACGCTTTCGCGGCTATCGCGCAGCCGGCGTCAACCGGGTGTCGCTCGGCGTGCAGGCGCTGAACGACGCCGATCTGCGCTTTCTTGGCCGGCTCCACAATGTTCCCGAAGCGCTGCATGCCATCGGGCTCGCGCGCGAAATCTTCCCGCGCCTGTCGTTCGACCTGATCTACGCCCGTCCCGGCCAGACACCCGACGCCTGGGCCGCCGAGCTTGAGCAGGCGATCAGCTATGCCGTCGACCACCTGTCGCTGTACCAGCTGACAATCGAGGAAGGCACGCGCTTCTTCCAGCTCTACAACGCCGGCAAGTTCGAGATTCCGGATGGCGAGCACGCTGCGGAGCTGTATGCGATCACCCAAGAGGTGACGGCGGCGCACGGCCTGCCAGCCTACGAGATTTCCAACCACGCCAAGCCGGGCGCCGAGAGCCGCCACAACCTGACCTACTGGCGATACGGCGAATACGTCGGCGTTGGCCCTGGCGCGCATGGCCGCTTTGTCGAAAACGGCACCCGGGTGGTGACGATTGCTGAACGGTTGCCTGAACGCTGGGCCGAACTGGTCGAGGAACGCGGCCACGGCATCACCGGTGGCGAGATGCTCAACCGCTCGGAAGAGGCCGACGAATTCCTGCTGATGGGCCTCAGGCTTGTCGAGGGCATCGACCTCGCGCGCTACGAGGTGCTGTCAGGCAAGTCGCTGTCATCGGCGCGGCTGTCGATCCTGCAGGGCGAGGGCCTGGTGGCGCCGATCGGCAATTCGCGCCTGCGCGCCACGCCCGAAGGCATGATCGTGCTCGACGCGGTGGTTGCCGACCTGGCGCGGTAGCGATCAGGCCGGGCGCTTCATCAAAAACACGTTGAGGCCTTCGACGTCCTCTTCGATCCGCTGCCAGCCCAGCCGCTCGTAGAAGGCAGACTTGGCTGGTTTTGCGCAGAGATAGACGGTGTCGAAGCCTTGGCCGAACGCGGCCTCGGCACCTGCCCGCACCAGCGCCGCGCCGATACCGGATTTTCTGGCGGCTTCATCGACCCAGACCGCCGCGACCCACGGCGAATATTGGGGCCGTGATTCAAGATCGTTGTCGATCAGATGCGCCGTGCCGAGGAAGCTGTCGCCATCATGGGCGACGAGCGCCCGCGGGCCGGTCGAGGCAAAATTCTCGTCCACAAGGCCCCTGATGAAAGCGAGTTCGTGGCCGTCGTCACGCCACCACGCATTCCAGATGCGGTCGGCGACATCGGCGGCGAATTCCGGCCTGTCGCGAAGATCGGAGATGGAATACGTCTTGTGCGTCATGGTGCCTGCTGCCTATTCGGGACTTTCGAAGAGGCGGCGACTGGTACAAGGCGCATGAGCAAATATCCAGCGGCCAACAGATCATAATCACGGAGCCAGACATGACCTACGAAACCTGGCAATTCTGGGCGATACTTTCCGCTGTTTTCGCAGCACTTACGGCGATCTTCGCCAAGGTCGGCATCGAAAACATCAATTCCGACTTCGCCACGCTGATTCGTACGGTGGTGATCCTTCTAGTGCTCGGCGCGATCATCGCCGCCACCGGCCAGTTCCAGCCGCTGGGCGAAATCTCGCGCAAGACCTATCTGTTTCTGGTGCTCTCGGGGCTCGCCACGGGAGCGTCGTGGCTGTGCTACTTCCGCGCGCTGAAGCTCGGAAACGCGGCGCAGGTGGCGCCGATCGACAAGCTAAGCGTCGTTCTTGTTGCGGTGTTTGGCGTCATTTTCCTTGGCGAGCGACTTAGCACGGCGAACTGGCTCGGCGTCGCGCTGATCGCGGCGGGAGCGGTGCTGGTCGCCTACAAGGCGTGAGGGTGGTGCCGCCTTGGTGGCTGCGTCAAGGCGGGAGATGAAGGCGTCGAAGCGATGGGACATGGCCAGTACGATTGCCTCTGTTTACGAATCGCTGTGTTTCCGATCCGCGGCGGCGATTTGTTTCCCGCACTGTGGCAAAGCCAAGGCAAAAGCGATCACATCCTTTTGCATGTGCTTCGGCGCCATGCCAATGAAAGGCTGAAAGAGAGGCGGCGTGCAGAACAACGAAAACAAGCGGGTCTATGTCATCGGCCAGACCGAAATCGCGGCGCGGCCGCTGACGCCCGCGCTCTATCTGGTGGCGACGCCGATCGGCAATCTGGGTGATATCACGCTCAGGGCGCTCGAAACGCTGGCTGCGGCCGACCATGTCGCCTGCGAGGATACGAGGGTGACGCGCGTCCTCCTCGACCGCTACGGCATCCGCCAGCGGCCGACCGCCTATCATGAGCACAATGCCAGCGAAGCCGGGCCACGGCTGATCGAGGCGTTGGAGAACGGCCGCAGCGTGGCACTGGTTTCGGACGCCGGAACGCCGCTGGTTTCCGACCCCGGCTTTCGCCTTGTCGGGCAGGCACAGGAGCGCGGCATCCGCGTCGTGCCGATTCCCGGTGCCTCGGCGGTGCTTGCCGCACTTACCGCCTCGGGCCTGCCGTCGGATGCGTTTTTCTTCGCCGGCTTCCTGCCGGTGAAGGACGGCCAGAAGCGGACGCGCCTTGAGGAAGTGAAGGCCGTGCCGGGTACGCTGATCTTTTTCGAATCGCCGCGCCGGCTGGCCGATACGCTCGCGGCCATGGCCGACGTGCTCGGGATCAGGCAGGCGGCGATCGGCCGCGAACTGACCAAGGCGTTCGAGGAAATCCGCACCGGCACGCTGGCTGAGCTCGCCGCGCATTATGCCGAGGCGGACACGCCCAAGGGCGAGATCGTCATCTGCGTGGCGCCGCCCGAGGAGCGGGCCGAGACGGCCGAGGATGTCGACAAGCTCTTGCTTTCGCTGGCCAAGGAGATGCCGGCATCGAAGGCGGCAGCGGAAGCAGCGCGCATGACCGGCGGGCAAAAGCCAGCTCTCTATCGCCGCCTGCTGGAACTGCGCGAAGGGTCGGATGACTGACCGCCTTGGCCGCCAGAAAGCACAGCGCCTCGGACATCGCGGCGAGTGGCTGGCGGCATTGGCGCTGATGCTCAAGGGTTTTCGCATCGTTGCCCGGCGCTACAAGACCAAGCTCGGCGAGATCGACCTGATCGCCCGGCGCGGCGACCTGGTGCTGATCGTCGAGGTGAAGGCGCGGAAAACACTTGTTGAGGCGATGGAGGCGGTGGCCCATGGCTCCGAGCGGCGCATCGAGGGCGCCGCCGACCTATGGCTCGCCCGCCAGCCCGACTATGGCCGGCTGTCGGTACGCTTCGACATGGTGGCGGTGCTGCCGTGGCGCTGGCCGGTGCATGTCGAGAACGCGTTTTACGGGCGGAATTGAGCTCGATCCCGCGCATCGCGCATGCCGAAAAACGGTTCTGATTGCATAGCAGATGCGGCGAGGCCTTTACGCTCGGCGCCAATGCCCTTAACAGGCCTCGCAAAGCTCGCGATGCGGGAAATGAAGGTTCGCGCCGGAAGGCGCCTGAGTTACTGGAGATGGCCATGTCCCTTCCCGACCGCCTGAGCAACGACCCGCGCAGCCCGTTTTTCAACGCCGAGGCGCTGCAGGCGGGCGTCGGCATCCTGTTCAACGGCAAGGAGCGCCAGGACGTGAGCGAGTATTGCGTCAGCGAAGGCTGGATCCGCGTGCCGGCCGGCAAGTCCAAGGACCGCTACGGCGAGCCGATCACCATCAAGCTCAAGGGCACTGTCGAGCCGTTCCCGAAGCCGTGATAGCGGCTTGCCGCCAGGCGTAGGCGGTAAGCACCCCCACTCCGGTTCGCTGCGCGAACCATCTCTCCCCCTGCCCGGGGAGAGGAAGCACCAGTCATTGCGGCCGCTGCCCCACGATCAGCCGGCATGCGCGCGAACACGACCCGACGTGTACTTGTCAGCCGGTGATATCGAAGCCTGCGGCCACGCCGGACGGATCGGCCGGCTCCGGTACGATGCTCCTGACTTCGGCGCCCGGCGGCCCCTGCCAGAACGCTTCCAGCATCGACGCGACCGCTTCTTCCGGGCCTGAAATCAGGGCGGTGACGGAACCGTCGCGCTCATTGCGGACCCAGCCATTCAGGCCGAGACGCCTTGCCTCGCGCTGCGTCCAGACGCGGAAGCTGACGCCTTGGACGTGGCCTGATATGCGGACGAGAACGGCTTTCTGGTCGTCTGGCATGAGGCCTCCTACCGCGAGGATTCCCCTCCCCCTTGTGGGGAGGGGTTAGGGATGGGGGTGCCCCAAGCGTCGTCGCCCCTCGATTTACCCCCACCCTTTATCCCTCCCCACAAGGGGGAGGGAGGCGTCGGCGTGGCGCTTGCCCCATCCTTCGACAGGCTCAGGACGCTTGCCCCATCCTTCGACAGGCTCAGGATGAGGCCGCCTAACGTCTCGTTACCCGCATCGGCAGGCCACCCTGCGGCTGAGTGGTCAGTTTCTGCACCGGCCATGGTCTGGTTTCGGCGGTGGTGTCGAGGCGGAAGCGGGAGAGCAGGATGGCGAGCGCGATGATCGCTTCCTGCATGGCGAAGCTCATGCCGATGCAGACACGCGGGCCAGCCCCGAACGGCAGGTACTGGTAGCGGTCGATCCTGTCGCGGTTTTCGGGATGGAAACGCTCGGGCATGAAGGCGTCGGGCCTGTCCCAGAGCTTGCGGTGGCGGTGCACCGTCCAGGGCATGACCAGCACCTGCGCCTTGCGCGGAATCTTGAAGCCCTTGTATTCGTCCTCGACGATCGGCTCGCGGTTGATCGAGGGCGCCGGCGGATAGAGGCGGAGCGCCTCTTCGAAGGCGGCGCGGGTATAGGGCATGGCGTCGAGCCACTTGACCGGGTCGGGCTCGCGCGCAAGCACACCATCGATCTCCTGCTCGACGCGGTCACGCTCCCAGGTCGCCTCGGCAAGGCAGTAGATGGTCCAGCCGAGCGCACGTGCGGTGGTCTCGTGGCCAGCGCCGATGAAGGTGATGATGTTGTCTTCGATCTCCTGGCGCGACAGCCCGTCGGGGCCTTCCGCGCGCAAAAGCAGGGTCAGGAAATCCTCCGGCGCGCTGTCGGCGTCACGCGCGAGCTTCTCGCTGCGCATCGCCACCGTATCGGTGACGATCTTGCGGAAATAGGCCATGGTCTTGCGGCCGCGCAGGCGCGTCAATCGCGGCAGCCACTCCGGCGCCCGCAAAAAGTCGAACGGGTCGACGCGGCCCATGGTCTCGAAAAGACGGTCGATCTCATGGGCAAAGCTGCCCGGCTCGCCTGAAATCTCGCCCGAAAACAGCGTCTCGGCCAGAATATCGTAGGTCAGCATGGTCATGTCGTGGGCGACGTCGACCGGGTCGGAGACGTCGTCGTAACGTTTGACGAAGTCGAGCGTGCAGGCAAGCATCGGCCTGGCGAAACCGAAGATGTGGCGCGGCGTGAAGACCGGCGCCATGGCCTTGCGCGAGCGCTTCCAGACATCGCCCTCGGCGGTCAGGAGCCCATCGCGCAGGATCGGGCGCAGGATCATCTGGCGGACCGTCGCCATCTTGTAGTTCCTGGCATTGTCGACCAGGACGTGGCGGATGAGGCCGGGATCGTTGGCGATGACCAAGGGGCCGCCAATGCCCGTGACCGAAATCCATGGCTCGTTGTAGGAAGGCTCGCCCCACAGCTCGAGCGGGTTGCGGTAGACGATCCGCATCATCTCCAGTGTCGAGGGCGGCGTGGCTCGCGGTGTCGGCGCCGGGGGAACGAAGGGTTCTGGTCTGGTATCCATCAAATGCTCTGCCTCACAGGCGCAATGTAGGCGCAGGGGATGCAGGCGTCCATGCGGCCGACATGCCGAGGTAACCCGGATGTGATTGGGTTACCGGAAAGTGCCTTCTTGCCACTGGAGGGTTCCGGCGACTATGTCCCCGACAGTTACCATTGTATACCTTGCACCAAGGACTGAAAATCTTGAAACACCAGCTCAACATCGTCGTCGCCAGCACCCGGCCTGGCCGCGTCGGCCCCGTTTTCGCGCGCTGGCTCGAAGCCTATGCGCGCGAGCACGGCAAGTTCGAACCCGTGATCACCGATATCGACGCCTTCGGCCTGCCGATCTTCGACGAACCCAAGCACCCGCGCCTGGGCCAATACGAAAACGAGCACACCAAGCAGTGGTCGGAAGCGATCAATCCCGCCGACGCCTTCGTGTTCGTGACGCCCGAATACAACTACTTCGCGGCGCCCGCGCTGGTGAACGCCATCGACTATCTCTCCCGCGAATGGAACTACAAGCCAGCCGGCTTCCTGAGCTATGGCGGCGTTTCGGCCGGCCTGCGCGCCGTGCAGTCGGAAAAGATGCTGCTGACCACCGTCAAGATCATGCCGATCCCCGAGGCAATCGCGATCCCGGCCTTCACCCAGCATCTCGACGAGAACGGCGAGTTCAAGTCGAACGCACTGATCGACGACAGCGCCAAGGTAATGCTCGACGAGCTGTTCCGCTGGAGCGTGGCGCTGAAGCCCCTGCGGGCTGCATGAACGATTGCCACCCGGGCCAAACCCCGGGGCAACGGCATTATCTTTGCCAGAAATCAACGGATTCACGTGCAACCTATCGCTGGTGGCAGCGTTAGGCCAACGACCGGGAAACAGGGAATACGCGTGTAAGAGTGACATGACGAACTGCAACATCATGGTTGTCGAAGACGAGATTTTCGTTGCCACCGAAATCGAAAGCATGATCGAAGAGCTCGGGCACCGTCCGGTCGGCATCGCCATGGATTCGACGAGCGCACTCGACTTGGCGCAGCATGCCGAAGTGGCGCTCGTTGACCTCAATCTCCGGGACGGACCCACCGGACCTTTGCTGGGCAGAATTCTGGCCGAGAAATTCGGCGTGACGGTCCTGTTCATGACTGCCAATCCATCGCAACTCGGCGACGGCGTTCCCGGCACGATCGGAGTGCTACCCAAGCCGGTGATTGACGATGAATTGCGCCAAGCGGTGCGATACGCGGTTGCACGCCGCCACCGTTTGCCCGCCGAACCGCCAGCGCGGCTGAAGCTGTTTGCGGCTGATAATTCCAACGATCCCGAAGACGGTCTCGAGGCGAGAGCCTGACGGAGCCAATTGATGATGCAAGGGCGCTCAGGCCTATGCCGTACGCCCTTGGTCGCCCAAAACTAGCGGCGAAGCGTCGTTGAGCGGTCCAACTGGCAGGCCGGCACGACGATCTCGACCTCGAGGCCGTCGCGGAGCCAGCGGCGCTCAAGCCTACCGCCAAGCTGCCCCTGGACACTGAGCGTGATCAGGCGGCTGCCGAATCCTTCGCCAGGGGGCGGACCCGACACCGGTGCACCGCCCGTTTCCCTCCAGACGATGTGAAACTGATCGCCGGCGCGAGCGGCGTCGATGACCACGCGGCCATCGGCCTCGGCCAGCGCACCGTATTTCGCCGCATTGGTGGCAAGCTCATGAAACAGCAGCGCCAGCGGGGTCGCGGCACCATCGTCGATTGTGGCGTCGTCGCCATTGAATGCGAAGCGGCCGGGCACTTCGCCAACATGCGGCGCGAGCAACAGCTCAACCAGCGCCCGCAGCGACGACTGATTGCCTTGCGGCCGCGACGCCTGACTGTGCGGACGCACGAAATCATGTGCTTTTCCCATGGCGCTGATGCGCTGCCGGAGCTCATCAGCCAGCGGCTTGATGTCGGGATACGAGCGTGCCGAAAGGCTGATGATGCCGTTGAGCACGGAAAAAATGTTCTTGATGCGATGGCTGAGCTCATGCGCGACAACCTCGCGCTCCTCCGCAACCAGCTTGGTTTCGTGAATGTCGGTGCAGGTGCCAAACCAGCGGATGATCTCCCCGGCCTCGTTGCGGATGGGCAGTGCACGGCCAAGCGTCCAGCGATATTCGCCGCTGGCGTGGCGCAGGCGATATTCGATCTGGTAAGGCTCGCCGGTCGCCAGCGAATGGCGCCACAGCTCCCAGGCACGGTCCTGGTCGTCTGGATGAAACATGCCGTTCCAGGCCTCGCCATCGGTCGAGCCCTGTGGAACGCCTGTGAATTCGTACCAGCGGGCGTTGTAGTAGTCGTGGTGGCCGTCGGGCCGCGTCGACCAGACCATCTGCGGCATTGTGTCGGCAAGCGTACGGAAGCCGGCCTCGCTGGCCGCCAACGCGGCCTCGACCGCCTTGCGCTCTGTGATGTCGATGACAACGCCCGGCAGGCGCGGATTGCCGCCGAGGGCATTGCCAAAGAACCTGCCGGTTGCGAGAACCCAGCGGATACCGCCGTCGCCATCAATGAGACGATACTCGGTTCGAAGACCGCCACGGGTGGCGATCGCCTCTTCCGTCTTGCGCAGGACCAAATCGCGATCGGCGGGATGGACGCGCCGCAAGAAGGTGTCGTCCGAAATGCCCTGTTCGGCGTCCGCAACCTCGACGCCGAACATTTCGGCGAAACGCGCATCAGCAGTTACCAGTCTGCTGGTCACGTCGAGTTCCCAGGTGCCAACGATGCCCGACGCCTCCAGCGCCAGCGACAGGCGTTCCTCGCTACGGGCAAGTGCTCTTTCCGCCCGCACGCGCTTTGTGGTTTCCGACAGGAGGGCAAGCGCGCCGACAGCTTCGCCATCGTCGTCGAGCAGCGGGCTGTAGTCGAGTTCAAGCCAGACGCGCTCGGGCCTGCCATTGCGCAGAAGCACCAACTCCTGGTCCTCGAAGGTCAACGTCTCCCCAGAAAAGACGCGCTCCATGACGACATGGTTGAACTCCGCGACTTCGGGCCAGCTGTCGAACACCGACGTACCCAGGCAGTCCGGGTGCCGGCCGCCGGCAATATCGCGATAGGCGTCGTTGTAGATCATCACGCCCTTGCGGCCGATGAGCAGGCACATCGGCATGGCCGAAGCCAGCATGATGCGGATCGTCATGCGCACCACCGCCGGCCAGGAAGCGATAGGGCCGATCGATGTCGACGACCAGTCGAGCGCCTCGATAAGCCCCGCCAATTCGCCCGAAACGATCGGATTTGAAACTTTGTCGCTGGCCTTCAATGGTCTTGTGGTGGGCATGGGTGCGTATGTTCTCGGCTCAAATCCGTTGCGGCAAGTGTCTGCCAGTAAAAATCGGCCCCGCAGCGTGAAACGGAAGCGGCGCTCATAGTATTGACCAGCAGGAATGCGCCAAAGCGGAATTCGTTCCGAACCCGTGCGGCACAAGAGACCGGAAAGTCACATAAATCCAGCCGCCTGCCAACAACTCCGATCATTCCGCTGGGGAACGCCAGTACTGCTATTCGCACCGGAAGGTGAGGCATGCGGCATGTCGGCGCGGCTGCATGTGAGCGGACCTGTTTGCCGTTTTCGCCAGCCAGGCTCGGCCTGCCGGCGGGGGGATATGCCAAGCCGACCTGTGCGCCATGGCACGCTGTAGCGAGAGGCGGTTATCTCCGCGCAAACGGCCCGTAAAACTTGGAAAAACCACACTTAACGCCTATATCTTGGAGACCAACGGGCGTGCGATTCGGGGCCGATTTTGCCGCGTCCTCCTGCGGCAGTCAGACGAAAGTTTTTCATGAGCGACCAGTCCGAGAACCTTCCCGGCGAACAAGCCGAGTACGGCGCAGATTCCATCAAGGTTTTGAAGGGGTTGGACGCTGTCCGCAAGCGCCCTGGCATGTATATCGGCGACACCGACGATGGTTCGGGCCTGCACCACATGGTCTACGAAGTCGTCGACAACGCCATCGACGAGGCGCTGGCCGGCCACGCCACGCTGGTGACGGTTTCGCTCAATCCCGACGGCTCCGTGACCGTCACCGACAACGGCCGTGGCATTCCGACCGACATCCACCCCTCGGAAGGCGTTTCCGCCGCCGAGGTCATCATGACGCAGCTGCATGCCGGCGGTAAGTTCGACCAGAATTCCTACAAGGTTTCGGGCGGCCTGCATGGCGTCGGCGTGTCGGTGGTCAACGCGCTTTCGGTGTGGCTGAAGCTCAGGATCCGCCGCAAGGGCGAAATCCACGAGATGACCTTCAACCACGGCAACGCGGTTGCGCCGCTGAAGGTTGTCGGTCAGGCCGGCGACGAGACCGGCACGGAAGTGACCTTCCTGCCCTCGTCCGAAACCTTCACCATGGTCGAGTTCGACTACAACACGCTGGAGCATCGCCTGCGCGAGCTGGCGTTCCTGAATTCGGGCGTGCGCATCGTGCTTTCGGACAAGCGCCATGCCGACGTGAAGGTGCAGGAACTGCTCTATGACGGCGGCCTGATCGAATTCGTGAAATATCTCGATCGCGCCAAGAAGCCCCTGATCAGCGCGCCGATCGCCATCCGTGCCGAGCGCGACGGCATCACCGTCGAAGTGGCGATGTGGTGGAACGACAGCTACCACGAAAACGTGCTGGCCTTCACCAACAACATCCCGCAGCGCGACGGCGGCACACACCTTGCCGGCTTCCGCGGTGCCCTAACCCGCCAGGTGACCAGCTACGCCGAAACGTCCGGCATCTCCAAGAAGGAAAAGGTCTCGATCACCGGCGACGATAGCCGCGAGGGCCTTACGGCGGTGCTTTCGGTCAAGGTTCCGGACCCCAAATTCTCGTCGCAGACCAAGGACAAGCTGGTTTCCTCGGAAGTCCGCCCTGTCGTGGAAAGCCTGGTCAACGAAGCGCTCGGGACCTGGTTCGAGGAACACCCTGCCGAAGCCAAGACGCTGATCGCCAAGGTGGTGGAAGCCGCAGCGGCGCGCGAGGCGGCGCGCAAGGCGCGCGAACTGACCCGCCGCAAGGGCGTGCTCGACATCACCTCGCTGCCCGGCAAGCTCGCCGACTGCCAGGAACGCGATCCGGCCAAGTCCGAAATCTTCATCGTCGAGGGTGACTCGGCAGGCGGCTCGGCAAAGAGCGGGCGTTCGCGGCAGAACCAGGCGATCCTGCCCTTGCGCGGCAAGATCCTGAACGTCGAGCGCGCGCGCTTCGACCGCATGCTGTCGTCGGACATGATCGGCACGCTGATCACCGCGCTCGGCACCTCGATCGGCAAGGATGAGTTCAACGCCGACAAGCTGCGCTACCACAAGATCATCATCATGACGGACGCCGACGTCGACGGCGCGCACATTCGTACGCTGCTGTTGACGTTCTTCTTCCGCCAGATGCCGGTGCTGATCGAGCGCGGGCACCTCTATATCGCCCAGCCGCCGCTCTACAAGGTAACGCGCGGCAAGAGCTCGCAGTACCTCAAGGACGAAAGCGCCTTCGAGGAGTATCTGATCGATGTCGGCCTTGACGAGGCGTCGCTGACGCTGCCGTCGGGCGAGGTGCGCACCGGGCAGGACCTGCGCGCGGCGGTGACCGACGCGCTTGGCGTGCGCACGCTGATCGAAGGCCTGCACACGCGCTATTCGCGCCCCGTGGTCGAGCAGGCGGCGATCGCCGGCGCGCTCAACCCCGACATCTTCAACGATCTCGGCAGCGCCAAGGCGATGACCGAAACAATCGCCCAGCGCCTCGACCTGATCTCCGAGGACATCGAGCGCGGCTGGACCGGCCACATCTCCACCTCCAATGACGGTTCGGGCGGCTATGTCTTCGAGCGCACGCTACGCAGCGTCAAGGAAAGCATTCATCTCGACATGGCGCTGATCAATTCGGCCGACGCCCGCGCGCTCGACCGGTATGCCGGCCGCCTCAACGAGATTTATGCCCAACCGCCGGTGCTGCGCCGCAAGGAGACATCGGAAACCCTGGCAGGACCGCTGGCCCTGTTGAACGCCGTGTTTTCCTCGGGCCGCAAGGGCCTGACCATGCAGCGCTACAAGGGCCTTGGCGAAATGAACGCCGAGCAGCTTTGGGAGACGACGCTCGATCCCAATGTCCGTTCGCTGCTGCAAGTGAAGGTGAACGATGCCACCGACGCCGATGCGCTGTTCTCGCGCCTGATGGGCGACGAGGTCGAGCCGCGCCGCGACTTCATCCAGGAGAACGCGCTCAGCGTCGCCAACCTGGACGTCTAAGACGCTCGTTCGGACAAACTTCATCGCCCTCTCCGTAACACGGAGGGGGCGATTTCGTTTTCAAGGCAGGCGTCTTGCCAATGAAACCAGCGCCGGCGGTGCGATGGCGGCGCTAATCAGCCTCGCGCAGCCTGTAGCCGACGCCGGTTTCGGTGGTGATGTATTGCGGCTCGTCGGGGGTCTTTTCGATCTTCTGGCGCAACTGGCGGACATAGACCCTGAGATACTGCACGTCGGCCGAGCCGCCCCAGACATGCTCGAGCAGGTAGCGGTGGGTCAAGACCTTGCCGGCATGCTGAACCAGCACGCGCAGGATGTCGTATTCCTTGGGCGAGAGCTTCACCTCCTGGCCGCCCAGCCTGACGATGCGCTTGACCAGGTCGACCGACAGTTCGCCGGTCTGGAACACCGGCTTTTCGCCCTGCTGCTGCAGGCGGTGGCGAAGGGCGGTGCGGATGCGCGCGGCCAATTCGTTCATGCCGAAAGGTTTTGTCACGTAGTCGTCGGCGCCGAGTTCGAGCGCCTTGACGATACCGGCCTCGTCGGTGCGGCTCGACAGGATGATGACCGGCACCTCAAGGCCCTCCTGGCGCCACATGGCGAGCAGGTCGTGGCCGCCCATGTCGGGCAAGCCGAGGTCGAGCAGGATGAGGTCGGGTTTCTCGGCCTTGACCATCACCATGGCCGGCTTTGCAGCCGGCGCTTCAAGGATGGCGTAATCCTGCGTCGACAGACCGACGCGCAACAGCTTGCGGATCGGCGGCTCGTCGTCGACGATCAGGATCTTCACCGAAGCGTTGGTCATGCAATTCCGTCCAAGTTTGGTCCGTCCAAGTTTGGCCGCTCGGCCGGTACCGGCATGGTGATGGTGAAGACCGCGCCGGGCCGGTCGGCACGGTTCGAGGCGACAATGGTGCCGCCCATCGCCTCGACGAAACCACGGCAGATCGACAGGCCGAGCCCGGTGCCGGCGCGGACATGATCGCCCTTGCGCACGCGATAGAACGTATCGAAGACGCGTTCGAGATCGGCCTGCGGAATGCCCGGGCCTTCGTCCATGATCTGGATCGCAACCGACGCACTGTCGGCCCAGCCGCGGATGCGGATGGTCGATCCCTCGGGGGCATATTTCGCGGCGTTGTCGAGCAGGTTGAACAACACCTGCTCGAACAGCACCGGGTCGAGCTTCAGCATCGGCAGGTCGGCCGGCATGTCGACTTCGGGCTTGTGATTGGCAGTGATCTTGGCGGCGCGGCGGAGCGCGCTGCCGACGATGTCACCGGGGTAGTGGAGCGCGTAGTTGGGCTCCATGGCGCCCGACTCGATCTTGGTCATGTCGAGCAGATTGGCAATGAAACGGTTGAGCCGTTCGGATTCGTCGAGCACGGTCGAGACAAGCTCGGCCCTGCCCTCCTCTGGCAACGAAACGCCGAATTCGCGCAACGCGCCGGCAGCTCCCATGATGCTGGCGAGCGGGGTCTTGAGATCGTGCGAGATCGACGTCAGCAGCGCCGAACGCAACCTGTCGGCCTCGACGGCAAGGCGGGCGCGGTCAACGTCGGCGACAAGTTGAATACGCTCGATGGCGACTGCCGCCTGGTCGGCGAGGGCATCGAACAGGCGTTGCTGTTCGGGCGTCAGAAGCGGGCCCTGGCGGTCATTGTCGAGACCAACGACACCGACCGCCATGCGCCCGGTGCGCAGTGGCAGATAAAGGCGCTTGGCGCCTGGCAAGGTGTCGGCGCCACGGCCGGCGGCGCGGTTGTGCTCCCAGGCCCATTTGGCGGCGGCGATGTCGGCATCGACAAGCGTATCGTCGGGCGGATAGCCGGCCTTGACTGCGATGGTGCCGTCCTCGGGCAAAAGCAGCACGACGCGGACTTTGAGCATCGACGCGATCTGGAAGGCGGTTGCCCAAAGCACGTCGTCGAGCGTGCCGGTACCGGCGAGCTTTTTCGAGAAGAGATAGAGGTCCTCGGTCATGCGCGCACGCTCGCGTGCGGCGGCAGCCTGGCGCTGGACACGTCCGGTCAGATTGGAGGCGATGACCGCGACAATGAGGAAAAACAGCAGCGCGACAACGCTTTCGGGGTCGGAAATGTCGAGCGTGTAGAGCGGCGCAAGGAAGAAGAAATTATAGGCGACGGCACTGAGCAAGGAAGCGAACAATGCCGGCCACAGGCCGAACGTCACGGCCGAACTCAGCACCGCCATCAGGAAGACCAGGGCGATGTTGCGAACGTCGAGGAACTGCTGCAACGCAATGCCGACAAAGAGCGCGCCAACGACATGGAGCGCTGTCGTCAGATAAGGCCACGGATCGAAACGCCGGCGCTGGGGAGCCGTCTTCACGCCCTGCGCAGCGAGGGCCGCATCCTGCTCGCTACCCGAAGTGACATGGACGCTGATGTTGCCGGCCTGGCGGATCAGAGCGTGGGTGACCGAGCCTTCGAAATATTCGCGCCAGCGCGGCTTGCTCGCCTTGCCGACGACGATGTGGGTGAAATTGTGGGTGCTGGCATGGCGGACAATGTCTTCGGCGACCGACTGCCCAGGAATGGTGACCGCCTCGCCGCCGAGCTGTTCGGCCAGGCGCATGGTGGCGGCGAGCCTGTCCTTGTCGGCATCTGGCAGATTGGCCGAACGCGAGGTCTCGACATGGATCGCCGCCCACGGCGCGCGCAAGCGGTCGGCCTGGCGGCGGGCGTAACGAACCAGCGAAGCACCGCGCGGATCCTCGTCGACGGCGACAAGCAGGCGATCGCCGGCGGCCCAAGGCCCCTCGATGGCATGGGCCTGCATGTGGGTGAGAAGCTGTTCGTCGACGCGCTGGGCGGTGCGGCGCAGTGCCAGTTCGCGCAGGGCCGTCAGGTTGCCTGGCGAAAAGTAGTTCTCGATGGCGCGGCGCGCCGTGCTCGGGACATAGACCTTGCCTTCATGCAGGCGCTTGATCAGGTCGTCGGGCGTGAGGTCGATGATCTCGACGTCGTCGGCGCGGTCGATGATCGAGTCCGGCACCGTCTCGCGCACGGTAACGCGGGTGATCTGGGCGACGATATCGTTGAGGCTCTCGACATGCTGGATGTTGAGCGTGGTGTAGACGTCGATGCCCTGGGTCAGCAGTTCCTGGACATCGAGATAACGCTTGGGATGGCGGCTGCCGGGCGCGTTGGTGTGGGCAAGTTCGTCGACAAGGGCCAGTGCCGGCCTGCGCGCGATGATGGCGTCGAGGTCCATCTCGTCGAGCTTGCGGCCCTTGTAGTCGACCGCCTTGCGCGGGATGACCTCGAAGCCTTCGACCAGCGCCTGGGTCTCGCGCCGGCCATGGGTCTCGACCACGCCGATGACGACGTCGGTGTGGTCGGCGAGCCGGGCACGGCCCGACATCAGCATCTCATAGGTCTTGCCGACGCCGGGGGCAGCACCGAGGAAGATCTTCAGACGGCCTCGTCCTTCACGCTCGGCTGTCTCAAGCAGCGCGTCCGGCGAAGGCCTGGCTTCCTTGTCCCTGATATCGTCTGGCATCTGTTCTTTTACAGTCTGGCGCGCCGGAGTTCTGCTGGAACTCCGGCGCGACCTTGTCAGGGCGCAACCGCTGCGTCGAGGGCCAAATTGAGCTTGAGCACGTTGACCACCGGTTCGCCCATGAAGCCGAGTTCTCGTGCCTCGACATACTGGTCGACGAGGCTGCGGATGACAGCTTCGTTGGCGCCACGCGCCTTGGCCACCCGTGCCACCTGGAAGTAGGCGGCCTCGGGCGACAGGTGCGGATCAAGGCCGCTGCCCGATGCGGTGACCAGATCCATCGGCACCGGCGCGCCAGGATCGGTCTGCTTGAGCGTGTCCGCCTCGGTCTTGATGCGTTCGATCAGCTTGGCGCTGGTCGGGCCGAGGTTGGAGCCGCTGGAGCCGGCGGCATTGTAGCCGTCGCCGGCGGCCGAGGGGCGGCCATGAAAGTAGCGCTCGCCGGTGAAGGCCTGGCCGATCAGCTCGGAGCCGACGACCTTGCCGTCCTTGACGACCAGGCTGCCATTGGCCTGATGGGGAAACAGCGCTTGCGCGATGCCGGTCATGCCCAGGGGATAGATGAGGCCGGTGATGACGGTGAGCGCCGCGATCATGACAAGTGCAGGCCTGAGTTGCTTCAACATAATGAAGGTCCTTTACACGAGGCCGATGGCGTTGATCGCCATGTCGATGGCCTTGATGCCGATGAAGGGCACGATGATGCCGCCGAGGCCGTAGACGAGCAGGTTGCGGCGGAGCAGCGAGCCGGCACCGATCGCCCGGTACTTCACGCCCTTCAACGACAGCGGGATGAGGGCGACGATGACCAGCGCGTTGAAGATGATCGCCGACAAGATGGCGCTCTGCGGCGTTACCAGCCCCATGATGTTGAGCGCGCCGAGTTGCGGGTAGAAGGCCAGGAACATCGCCGGGATGATGGCGAAATACTTGGCGATGTCGTTGGCGATCGAAAAGGTGGTGAGCGCGCCACGGGTCATCAGCAACTGCTTGCCGATCTCGACGATCTCGATGAGCTTGGTCGGGTCGCTATCGAGGTCGACCATGTTGCCGGCCTCACGCGCTGCGACAGTGCCGGTGTTCATCGCGACACCGACGTCAGCCTGGGCGAGTGCCGGGGCATCGTTGGTGCCGTCGCCGCACATGGCGACCAGCTTGCCCTTGGCCTGCTCCTCGCGGATGAGGCCGAGCTTGTTCTCCGGCGTCGCCTGGGCGAGGAAATCGTCGACGCCGGCTTCGGCTGCGATGGCGGCTGCCGTCATCGGGTTGTCGCCGGTGATCATCACGGTGCGGATGCCCATGCGGCGCAGCTCGGTGAAGCGTTCCTTGATGCCGCCCTTGACGATGTCCTTGAGGTAGATGACGCCGAGCAGGCGGGCATCGCGAACAACCGCAAGCGGGGTGCCGCCGAGCTTGGCGATCTCGTCGGAGATCGCCTGGATACCACGCACGGCTTCCGTGTCGACACGCGTGCCTGAAGCCGACGCGGCGCAGGACCTGACGTATTCGAGCACCGAATCCACCGCACCCTTGCGGATGGAGGAGCCGTCGAAATCGACGCCGCTCATCCGGCTCTGGGCGGTGAAGGGCACGAAATGGGCGTGCAGCGTGCCCATATCGCGGGCGCGGATGCCATAACGTTCCTTGGCGAGCACGACGATCGAGCGGCCTTCGGGCGTTTCGTCGGCGAGCGAGGCCAGCTGGGCTGCGTCGGCCAGTTGCTGTTCGGTGACGCCCTTGACCGGGCGGAACTCGGTGGCCTGGCGGTTGCCGAGCGTGATGGTGCCTGTCTTGTCGAGCAGAAGCGTGTCGACGTCGCCTGCTGCCTCGACGGCGCGGCCCGACATCGCAAGCACGTTGAAGCGCACCAGACGGTCCATGCCGGCAATGCCGATGGCCGAGAGAAGCGCGCCGATGGTGGTGGGAATCAGCGTGACGAACAGCGCGACCAGCACGATGACCGGGATATAGCCGCCGGCATAGGTGGCGAAGCTCGGGATGGTGGCGACGGCGAGAACGAAGATCAGCGTCATGCCGGCAAGCAGGATGTTGAGCGCGATTTCGTTCGGCGTCTTCTGGCGCTCGGCACCCTCGACCAGCGAAATCATGCGGTCGAGGAAGGTCGAGCCGGCGGCAGCGGTAATGCGCACGCGGATCCAGTCGGACAGTACCTGCGTGCCACCCGTCACGGCCGAGCGGTCGCCACCGGACTCGCGAATGACGGGAGCCGATTCACCGGTGATGGCGGCTTCGTTGACGGAGGCGACACCTTCGATGACTTCGCCGTCGGAAGGGATGATGTCGCCGGCTTCGACGAGCACGACCTGGCCGACCTTGAGGGCCGTGCCCGGCACCATCTTGTAGGCGGTACGGCTTTCCCCATCGAGCAGCTTGGCCTGGGTTTCGGTGCGCGCCTTGCGCAGCGAGTCTGCCTGAGCCTTGCCGCGGCCTTCGGCGACGGCCTCGGCGAAGTTGGCGAACAGCACGGTGAACCACAGCCACAGGATGATCTGGAACGAGAAGCCGAGGCCGCCCGCGCCGGTGACCAGATCCTTGACGAACAGAACGGTGGTCAGCGCCGAAACGACGGCGACGACGAACATGACCGGGTTCCTGGACAGGCTGCGCGGGTCAAGCTTCTTGAACGCGTCGCCGACGGCGGGGAGGATGATGCGAGCGTCGAGCAGGCTCGCGGATTTGTGGGCACTCATGTGAGAGACTCCAGTCCTTTAGTTTTGCGGCGCTGCATCAGAAGGTCTGGCCGACGATCATGGCGAGGTGCTCGACGATCGGGCCGACGGCAAGTGCCGGGAAGAAGGTCAGGCCGCCAACGATGACCACGACACCGGCAAGCAGGCCGACGAACAGCGCACTGTCGGTCGGGAAGGTGCCGGCGGAAGCGGGTACCGTTTTCTTGGTGACCAGCGAACCGGCGATTGCCAATGCGGGGATGATGACCAGGAAGCGGCCCATCAGCATGGCGAGGCCAATTGTGATGTTGTACCAGGGCGTGTTGCCGGTCAGGCCGCCGAAGGCCGAGCCGTTGTTGGCGGCGCCTGAGGTGTAGGCATAGAGGATCTCGGAGAAGCCGTGCGGGCCGGGTGTGCCGACGGACGCCACGGCACTAGGGATCAGCACCGCGATCGCGGTGAAGCCGAGCATGGCGAGCGGCAGGCACAGGATGGCCAGCACCGCCATATTGATCTCCTTGGCCTCGATCTTCTTGCCGAGATATTCCGGCGTGCGCCCAACCATCAGGCCAGCGACGAAGATGGCGATGACGACGAACATCAAGATGCCGTAGAAACCGGCGCCGACGCCGCCGACGATGACTTCGCCGAGCTCCATGTTGATGAGCGGGATGAGGCCGCCAAGTGCGGTGAACGACCCATGCATGGCGTTGACCGCGCCGCAGGAGGCGGCGGTGGTGACCACAGCAAAGAGCGACGACAGGACAATGCCGAAGCGCACTTCCTTGCCTTCCATGTTGCCACCGTCGATTCCGAGCGCATGGACCAGCGGGTTACCAGCGGCTTCGGCCCAGTAGGTGACGGCAACGCCAGCGACAAACAGGATGCCCATGGTGGCGAAGATCGCCCAGCCCTGGCGCTGGTTGCCGACCATGCGGCCGAAGACGTTGGTCAGCGCCGCGCCAATGGCAAAGATCGACACGATCTGGATGAAGTTGGAGATGGCGTCGGGGTTTTCGAACGGGTGCGCGGAGTTGGCGTTGAAGAAGCCGCCGCCATTGGTGCCGAGCATCTTGATGGCCAGCTGCGAGGCAACCGGGCCGACGGCGATTGTCTGCTGGGCGCCCTCGACAGTGGTCGCCGCAACATAGTAGCCGATCGTCTGCGGCACGCCGAGCCAGACATAGGCGAGCGTCAGCACGACGCAGAGCGGCAGCAGCACGTAGAGCGTGGAACGGGTCAGGTCGACCCAGAAATTGCCGATCGACTTGCCCGAGGCGCGGGCAAAGCCGCGGATCAGCGCCATGCCGACGGCGATGCCGGTGGCGGCGGAAACGAAATTCTGGACGGTCAGGCCGGCCATCTGCACAAGATAAGACATCGTGCTTTCGCCGCCGTAGTTCTGCCAGTTGGTGTTGGTGACAAAGCTGACGGCGGTGTTGAAGGAGAGTTCCGGCGGCACAGCACCCATGGCAGCCGGGTTGAAGGGCAGCGAGCCCTGGAACCGCTGCAGCATGTAAAGCAGCAGGAAGCCGGCGATGTTGAACGACAGCATGGCAGCGGCATAGCCGGTCCAGTGCTGGTCCTCGCGCTCGCTGGTGCCGGCGAGCCGGTAGAGCACACGCTCGACGGGGCCGAGAACGGGCGACAAAAGCGTGCGTTCGCCACTGAAGACGCGGGTCATGTAGCCGCCGAGCGGCTTCACGAGCAGAATGATAACTCCGCAGAACGCGGCGATCTGTATCCAGCCATTGATGGTCATTTGGGAAACTTTCCGTGCGAGCGCTGGACGGTCAGAACCGTTCGGGGCGGATGAGCGCGTAGGTCAGATAGGCAAGCAGGAACACGGTCACTGCGCCGCCAAGAATGTATTCGAGCAACATGTTTGCGTCCTTCCGCTCAGAGGATGTCGCAGGCTTTGACGTAGGCAAAACACAAGGCGAAGAAGACGACGCCTATGGCGAGAACGAAGATGTCCATCTTCGAAGGCTCCTGTTCCGTTGCGGCCTTGCACCGTGGCGCAAAAGACCATGAGCCACGCGAAACAACGGCGTCAGCTCAGCTGACGACGTTGGACGTGGCATCTGCTTGACGCATCGTGCTTGCCGAAGACCGGATAGGTCTTGGGGCCGATACGCTGGGATTTCAGGAGACAATGTGGTCCCGAACCGCATTAAGGTTCGAGAGCGCGGGGCGCGGAAAGAAATAGGAATTCCATAAACAAAACGGCCCCCAGGCGGTTGCCTGAGGGCCGTCGATCGTCAGGTTCGAGGCTGCCGCGATGGCAGCGGCAGGTCAGGCAAGGATCAAGCCAGGCCTTCGGCGCGCAGAGCCTTCTGTACCGCCGGGCGGGCGGCCACAGTGCCGAGATAACGCTGGATGTTGGCAAAGGACGACAGGTCGATGCCGACGTGCTTGGCCCAGCCGAGGATCGTCCAGAGATAGGCGTCTGCGGCGGTGAAGGCATCGCCCATCAGGTAGGAGCGGCCTTCGAGCTTGCCGTCGACATAAGCGAGGCGCTTGGCGAGCAGCTCGCGGTTGATTTCCTTGGTGGCCTCGGGCGTGTTGGGCTTGAAGAACGCGCCGAAGACCTTGTGCAGTTCGGTGGCGACGAAGGCCAGCCACTGCTGGACACGGTAGCGCGCCATGTCGCCGGCCTTGGGCATAAGGCCGCTCTCGGGCTTCTGGTCGGCGAGGTACTGCACCAGAACGGAAGATTCGGTCATCAGCTCGCCGTCGCCGAGCACCAGCGCCGGAACGTAGCCATTGGGGTTGGTGGCGAGGAAGTCCTGCTGGGCTTCGGTGGTCTTGGTCTTGCCGTCGACCTTGACTAGCTCGAGGTCGATGCCAACTTCGTTGGCGACGATGTGCGGGGCCAACGAGCAGGCGCCGGGCATGTAGAAAAGCTTCATTTCGCGGGGAAACTCCGAATGTTGATGCCCTCCCCTCGCACGCGCGGGAGAAGTCTCCAAGCACCCAATCGGTGAACACTATGTTGCCGAAGCGAGGCGGCTCAGACGGTGATTGTCTTCAGCCTTTCGGCGACAAGCGCCGCCAGCCGCGCGGCGACCTCTTGCTTGGAGAGATCCGGCCATTCGTCGACACCGCCCCCGCTGACGATGCGAACGCGGTTGCGATCGCCACCCATGACGCCGCCCTCGTGGCTGACATCGTTGGCGACGATGAAATCGGCACCCTTTTTTGCCAGCTTGGCCTGGGCGTTCTTGAGCACGTCCTGGGTCTCGGCGGCGAAGCCGACAACAAGGTAGGGCCGCTGCTTGTGATGTCCGACACCGGCAAGGATGTCGGGGTTTTCAACCATTTGCAGTGCAGGAGGTCCTTCGCCCGCCACCTTCTTGATCTTCTCGCCGGCGGCATTGTCGGTGCGCCAGTCGGCGACGGCGGCGACGAACACCGCGGCATCGGCAGGCAAAAGCTGCTCGACCGCGTCGCGCATCTCGCGCGCACTCTCGACATGGACCGTGTTCACGCCCGCCGGGTCGGCGATGGTGACCGGACCGGAGACAAGGCGCACATCGGCGCCAAGCCTGGCCAGGGCCGCGGCGATGGCATGGCCCTGCTTGCCCGACGAGCGGTTGGCGATGTAGCGCACCGGGTCGATGGGTTCGTGCGTCGGGCCCGAGGTGACGATGATCTTTCTGCCCGAAAGCGGCCTTGGCCCGACGTCGAGCAGCGCCTCGATGGCCGAAACGATCTCCAGCGGCTCGGCCATGCGGCCCTCGCCGGCCTCGCCGCTTTCGGCCATCTCGCCGCTCTTTGGACCGACGAAATGGGTACCGTCCTTTTCGAGCGTGGCGCGGTTGCGCCGCGTGGCTGGATGCGACCACATCTTCGGGTTCATGGCAGGCGCCAAGAGCACCTTCTTGTCGGTGGCGAGCAGCACCGTGGAGGCTAGGTCGTTGGCGTGGCCATTGGCGAGCTTGGCCATCAGGTCGGCGGTGGCGGGTGCCACGACCAAAAGGTCGGCTTCGCGCGACAGCCTGATGTGGCCGATGTCGTGCTCGTCCTGCCGGTCGAAGAGATCGGAAAATACGTGGTCGGCGGTGAGTGCGCCGACCGACAGTGGCGTGACGAACTCCTGCGCGGCAGATGTCATGACCGCCCGCACCGAAGCGCCGCGCTCGCGCAAACGCCTGATGAGGTCGAGCGACTTGTAGGCCGCGATGCCGCCGCCGATGATGAGCAGGATGCGCTTGCCGTTGAGGATCATGCCTGGTCCGCCGTATTCTCAGGCCGGCCTTAGCGCCGGCTCGATGTCGGTATGGATGAAATCGTCGCCCTTGAAAAGCAGCGGGACGTTTCGGGTCTTGGCCAGCGCATAGGCGAAGCAGTCGCCGAAGTTGAGCTTCGCTGCGTGGCCAGAACCGCGGCTGTACTGCATCCTTGCCGCGACGGCGGCCTCCAATTCCTGTTCGCCAAAGGGCACGAGCGTGATCAACGTGTCGGCGACCAAACCTCGCAGAAACTCCAGGCCCTTTGTTGGCGCTATGCCTGCCAGCACGAAGACGCATTCGAGATAGGTCGGAACAGCCATCAGCTTGTTCGGCGTCTGCTCCAGCATCTTGCTGAACGCCAGCGCCTCGGGCTCACCGCGCGCAATCGCAACGATGACCGAGGTGTCGACAACCATCAGATCCCCTCATACTCGCCGCTAAGCGCATCGCTCAGCTCTTTCTGTGAATAATACTTGTAGCGGTTGTCTGTCGGCGGATCGGACGCAAGCTCCGCGGCACGACGCATAATCTCGTCCGCGCTGATGCGCGACGCCGGCACATCCCGCGCAGCGACCTCATCCGAAAGGATCTGGCGAAGAGCCTCTTCGAGCGAATTGCCGTTCTGCGCGGCCTTGACGCGCAGAGCCTGCTTCACATCTTCGGGCACGTTTCTGATGGTGAGGGTAGCCATGGACGCCTCCATGCTGTCATTGACTGCAATGTAGTCATTGACAGCACCTGCGTCAAACCGCGTGGCGGTCTCAGAGCAGTTGCCAGGCGATGTAGACCAACGTCAGCGCAATCACCCACAGCGCTATGCGGCCGGATCGCGTGTGGCGCGCTTCGGCTTTGCCGATCGCCCTGGCGGTCTCGGGATCGAAGCGCAGGCCGTTTTCGGCCATGGCGTCGATCTGGCGCGACAGCCGCTCGGTGCGGGCGGCGAGATCGGGAGCCTGGCGGACGAGCGACATCAGAGCGCCGAGGCCATCGCGAGCGTCGATCAGAAGGCCCTGCGGGCCCAGATTGCCGGCGATCCAGTGGCCAACGACGGGTTCGGCGGTCTTCCACATGTTGAAAGCCGGATCGAGCGTGCGGGCAACGCCTTCGACCACGACCATCGTCTTTTGCAGCAGCACCAGTTCGGGCCGCGTTTCCATGTCGAACAGTTCGGTGACCTCGAACAGCAAGGTCAGAAGCTTGGCCATCGAAATGGTTTCCGCCGGCTGGCCGTGGATCGGCTCGCCGATGGCGCGGATGGCCTGGGCGAAAGCCGCGACATTGTGGTGGCGCGGCACGTAGCCGGCCTCGAAATGGACCTCGGCGACACGCATGTAGTTGCGGGTGATGAAGCCGTAGAGGATCTCGGCGAGGAAGCGCTGCTCCTTCTTGCCGAGCCGGCCCGAGATGCCGAGATCGACGGCAACGATGTCGCCCTTGGCGTCGACGAACATGTTGCCGGGGTGCATGTCGGCATGGAAGAAGCCGTCGCGCAAGGTGTGGCGCAGGAACGACTGGACCAGCGTCGCGGCGATCGCCTTGAGATCGTAGCCGCCGGCACGAAGCCCTTCGATGTCGTTGAGCTTGACGCCGTCGATCCACTCCATGGTGAGCACGTCGCGGCCGGTGCGCTCCCAGTCGACGGCCGGCACGCGGAAGCCGGGATCGTCCTTGGTGTTTTCTCCAAGCTCGGAATAGGCGGCCGCCTCGAGCCGGAAATCCATCTCGATCTTGGTGGTCTGGGCCATCGTCTCCGTGATCTCGACCGGGCGCAGCCGGCGGCTCGACGGGACGAAGCGCTCCTGCAGCCGGGCGGCGAGGAAATAGCTTTCGAGATCCTGGAAAAAGCGGCGGCGTACACCGGGGCGGATGACCTTGACCGCGACCTTGCGCGGACCATCCGGCGTATCGACCTCAGCCGGATGAACCTGGGCGATGGAGGCTGCGGCCACCGGCTCGTCGATGCGAATGTACAGGTCGGAGACCTTGCGGCCGAGCGAACCTTCGATGGCCTCGACGGCTTCCGACATCGGGAAGGTCGCCATGCTGTCCTGGAGCAGTGCGAGGTCGAGCGCGATGTCGTCGCCCACGACGTCGGGGCGCGTCGCCAGGAACTGGCCGAGCTTGACGTAGGACGGCCCGAGCCGGGCGACCGCATTGGCGAGTCGATCACTGCGCACGCTTTTCCTGGCCCGGCGGCGAGTGAACAGCTTGGCGACCTGCCAGCCAAATTTCGGCAGGCCCGTGAGCTGGTCTCCCGGCAACGCCGCGACCACGCCCTCGCGCACCAGCACCCAGCCCGCGCGCGCGAGCCGGAAAGACGCTCCGAGACTGCTCATCGCGCGCCGTCTCTCAAAGCTTCCAGCCCGAGTGAAGGGCTGCGATGCCGCCGGTGTAGTTGCGGAAGGTGACGCGGTCGAAGCCGGCGCGCGTGATCATCGCGGCAAAGTTCTGCTGGTTGGGAAACTTGCGGATCGATTCGACGAGGTAGGCATAGGGCTCGCCGTCACCGGTGACAGCCTGGCCGATGCGCGGGATGGCATTGAACGACCAGGCCTCGTAGACCTTGTCGAGCAGCGGCATCTCGACCTCGGAGAATTCGAGGCAAAGCAGGCGCCCGCCCGGCTTGAGTACACGGTACGCTTCCGACAGCGCGACATCGATGCGCGGCACGTTGCGGATGCCGAAGGCAATCGTATAGGCGTCGAAGGTCTCGTCTGCGAAGGGCAGTTCCTCGGCGTTAGCCTCGACGAAATCGGTCTTGTCGGCAAGGCCGCGCTTTTCGGCACGCTCGCGGCCGACGCCAAGCATCGAGCCGTTGATGTCGAGCACTGTGGCGTGCGCGTTGCCCTGCGAGGCATCGATGATGCGGAAGGCGATATCGCCGGTGCCGCCGGCAACGTCCAGCACTTTCCAACCCGGACGCTTGGGCGGATTGAGCCAGGCAACCATGGCGTCCTTCCACACCCGGTGCAGACCGCCCGACATCAGGTCGTTCATCATGTCGTAGCGGTTGGCGACCTTGTGGAAGACCTCGTTGACCAGGCCCTGCTTGTCGCCCGCGCCGACATTTCGGAAACCGTAAGAAGTTTCCATGCCGCCGACAGCTGTCGTCCGTTGTTCTGACATTTTCTTGTCCAATCAAATCCGGCGGGACCATAGCCGATCACACCAGCGGGCGCTATTGTTTGAGGCGCGGTTTTCGGCCGCGCCCGCGCCGACACGACGAGGAACAGAGAATGCCTTTGAAAGCCGAGCTGCACTGCCACATAGAAGGTGCAGCTGCACCAGAGCTCGTCATCCGCCAGGCCCAAAAATACAACAAGGACGTTTCGCCCTTCATCAAGGACGGCTCCTTCGTGTGGAACGATTTCACTTCGTTTCTTGCCGCCTACGACTTTGCCGCCGACCTTTTCCGCACCGAAGACGACTATGCCAGGCTGTCGGAACACTACCTGACGAGCCTGGCCCGCGACGGTGCGATCTATTCGGAAGTGTTCACATCGCCCGACCATGCGATCAAGGCCGGACTGTCGCCCATGGCCTACACCAACGCGCTAGGCGAAGGCATGGCCCGCGCCAAGGCCAAGACCGGAATGGAGGCCCGCATGATCGTGACCGGCGTGCGCCATGTCGGCGTCGAATCGATCGAGGCCGCGGCGCGTTTCGCCGCCAAATGCGGGCACCCCCTGGTGACCGGTTTCGGCGTCGCCGGCGACGAACGCATGGGCGAGTTCGAGGACTACGTGCGCGCCTTCGAGATCGCCCGCGAAGCAGGCTTGGGCATCACCATTCATGCCGGCGAACTTCTGGGATGGGAAAGCGTCGCTGCAGCACTCGACCACATCCGCCCCTCGCGCATCGGCCATGGCGTGCGCGCCATCGAAAACCTTGACCTGGTCAAGCGCATCGCCGACGAAGGTGTGGTGCTGGAGATCTGCCCCGGCTCCAACATCGCGCTCAAGGTGTTCGACAATTTTGGCGACCACCCCTTCCCCAAGCTGCGCGACGCCGGCTGCAAGGTGACGCTCAACTCCGACGATCCGCCCTATTTCTGGACGAGCCTGAAGCGCGAATACGATATCGCAACCGAACATTTCGGCATGGACGACAAGGCATTGTCGGCAATCACGAGGACGGCGATCGAGGCGGCCTTCGTCGACAAGAAGACCAAAGCTGCGCTTCTTGCCCGTCTTGACGGCCAAAAACGCTGAGTTCGGGCGACAAAACTGTGGTTCAAGGCGGCAAGTCATTGGTTGGCGGGCGGCCAGCCGATAGAATGCCGCCAATTACCCGAGTTCCAGGAGTGTAAGCCATGACCGTGACCGTCGTCGACCATCCGCTTGTCCAGCACAAGCTGACCATCATGCGCGACAAGGAAACCTCGACGGCCGGCTTCCGGCGCCTGCTGCGCGAGATCTCGCTGTTGCTCGGCTATGAGGTGACGCGTGACCTCGAATTGACCACCAAGATGATCGAAACGCCGATCGAGACGATGGAAGCGCCGACGCTCGAAGGCAAGAAGCTGGTATTCGCCTCGGTACTGCGCGCCGGCAACGGCTTGCTCGAGGGCCTGCTCGATCTGGTGCCGGCTGCGCGTGTCGCCCATGTCGGGCTCTACCGCGATCACGAGACGCTCGAGGCGGTGGAGTATTTCTTCAAGGCGCCGAGCGACCTTGGCGACCGGTTGGTGATCGTCGTCGACCCGATGCTGGCAACCGCCAATTCGGCGATCGCCGCCATCGACAAGCTGAAGGGACGCGGCGCCACCAACCTGCGCTTCCTGTGCCTGCTCGCTTCGCCAGAGGGTATCGAGCGCTTCACCAAGGCGCATCCCGACGTGCCGGTGTTCACCGCCTCGATCGACCGGGAGCTCAATGAGAAGGGCTACATCATCCCTGGCCTCGGCGACGCCGGCGACCGCATGTACGGCACCAAATAACCAGGCATTTACCGCCTTTGACGATGGGGCTGCGCCGTTAAAGGCGCGATCACCATCAGCCGCCTAGGGTGACGCCTGAATTCGAGGCGTCACCATGCTGCGCAAGATCATCATTTTCAGCCTTTGTGCCAGCGCGTCGGCGGCGCTGCCATCGCTTTACGAGAAACACGGCGGCATGGTGCAGGCCCTGCTCGGGATGAGCGCCGGCAGCGAAACCCCCGCGCCTGGGCCAATCGAGGCGAGCGCTGCCACGGCAACGACTGCGGGCCGACGCATCACGATCGACGCCGACATGCGCGGCCATTTCACAGCGAGCTTCAAGCTCAATGGCCGTGAGGTCGACGCCATGGTCGACACCGGCGCCACCCTGGTTGCGATCAACATGTCGACGGCGCGGCGGGCCGGGGTCAAGGTTTCAGCCGCCGACTTCACCCAAAAGGTCAATACCGCCAACGGCACGGCGCGGGCCGCACTCGCCCGCATCGACAGGCTGCAGATCGGCCGGATCAGCGTCGACGACGTGCCGGTGGTCGTGCTCGAAGACCAGGCGCTCGACGGCACCTTGATCGGCATGAGTTTCCTGTCGCGGCTGAAGAAATACCAGGTCGAGAACGGCGCGCTGCTTCTGGTACAGTGATCACCAGACATTCCAGCGAAGCATGATCTTGTTGGAAGACCGGCCCCACATTTGGGTGGAATGCTCTAACCCGCTGCCTGATCTGCACTGCGGAAATGGCCGGGCGGCAACCCGATGACGCGCTTGAAGGCACGGCTGAAGGCGGCTTCGGATTCATAACCCAGCCGGGAAGCGACAACCGAGATCTTGAGCCGGTCGCGAACCAGCCACTGCCGCGCCTGATGCATCCTGACCTGGGTGACATATTTCGCCGGCGTTTCACCGACAATGGCCGCAAAGCGCTCGGCGAAACCCGAGCGCGAGGCCCCCATCATGCGGGCCAGTACCTCGACCGACCAGTCGCGGCTTGGCTCGAGATGGACCGCAGCCAGCACCTTGCCGATCTTCGGATCCCTGACGGCAGCGATCCAGCCGCTCGAATCGCCGCAACCGCGTTCGACCCACGAGCGGATGATTATGGCGGCAAGCACGTCGGCAAGGCGGGCAACGATGCCGGCGGAACCGACGCGCTCGAGCTTGACCTCGCGCGCCATGGTCTCAAGCAGATGCGTGATGCCGGGATCATGGGCCTCGAGCTCGGTGGTGCGCATGACGTCGGGCATCATGCCGAGCAGCGGGTGGAGTCCGTCGAGGTTGAAGTACATGCTGCCGCAGAACAGCAGCGTTCCGGGCCGGCAGCCTTGGGTCGACAGGCAAAAGACCTTCTCGCAGATCTGCTGGATCTCGTAGCCGTTGATTGGCGACGATTTGGCGCCCGGTTCGCTCGCAAGCGCATGTGCCACGCCGCGCGGCAGAAGCACGGCATCGCCGCATTCGAGCTCCACCCACTCGCCTGAAGGCTGCCGCAGCCAGCAGGCCTTCTGGCCGACGAAGTAAAAACGCGCCGTGGCCTGGGCCGGATATTCGATGTTCCACGGCTCTTTCAACTCCCAGCGACCGTACTCGACACCTTCGAGGCGCAAGCCACGCAGGATGTCGGTCAGTGGATCGCCAGCAATCGGAAGTTTGGACGAACGATCATTCATGTTGGCGTTTCTAGCATGGAAACTCCAGACGGTCACTCCCACCTTGCACTGCATTCAATCGGAGACTGACCATGATCGAACCTGCGACAGCCGCTATGGACGGCATTTCGCTCGCCCCATCGACACCCCAGGAGCGATCCGATCCAGCATGGGGAGCTGTCGTCTCCCTTGCGCTCGGCGTATTCGGACTTGTCACCGCAGAATTCCTGCCGGCCAGCCTGCTGACGCCGCTGGCGCAGGACCTTGGCATCACCGAAGGCACCGCCGGCCAGGCGGTGACGGCGACGGCGGTTGTCGCCGCGATAGCGGCACCCACCATGGCGATCGCCACCAAGCGCATCGACCGCCGGCACGTCATGCTGGGCCTGACACTTTTGCTGATCGCTTCTAGCGTACTGGCCGCCATTGCGTGGTCGCTGCCTTCCCTGTTGTTCGCGCGCGTCGTGCTTGGCGTAGCGCTTGGCGGCTTCTGGTCCATGTCGGCGGCGATCGCGATGCGGGTCGTGCCGAGCGATGTCTTCCCGCGCGCCATGTCCATCATCCTGACCGGCGTTTCCGTCGCCACAGTCTGCGCGGCCCCTGTCGGGGCCTATGTCGGCGAAGTCTGGGGCTGGCGCACCGCCTTCATGCTCGCAGCCATGGTCGGCGTCGTCACCCTGATCGTCCAGTTCGCGACCCTCCCCAAGCTGCCTCCGTTGGGTGTGGCCAGCTTCCGCGCGCTGCTCGATGTTTCGAAGAACCCGATGATCAAGGTCGGACTGCTGGTGATCCTTCTGACCGCCTCCGGGCATTTTGCCGGCTTCACCTATATCAGGGCCTTTCTGGAACAGGTTCCGGCATTCGACATCGAGACCATCTCGCTGGTGCTGCTCGCCTTCGGCATAGGTGGCTTCTTCGGCAATTTTGCCGGCGGCTTCATGGCTGAACGCAGCCTCAAGGCGGCCGTGACGCTCGCTCCCTTGTTGATCGCGATAGCCGCACTTGCACTCCTGCTGGACGGGGCAGCGCCTGCGGTCTCGATCGTCGCTGTCACAGCCTGGGGCTTTGCCTTCGGAGCGGTGCCGGTCGGCGTGCAGACTTGGATGGTGCGCGCCGCTCCCGAACAGGCGGAAAGTGCCGGCGGCCTGATGGTCGCAACCTTCCAGGTGGCGATTGCGATGGGAGCCGTTTTCGGCGGCCTCCTGGTCGACAATTCCGGCGTTGGCAGCGCCTTCGCCTATAGCGGGATGGCTACCTTGCTCGCGGCACTCGCCGTCTTCGTCCTCGGCCCGAAGCGCACGGCGTAATTCGCTTCATTGACCCCGCGGCTTGGCACACTGCCTAGCCGCGCGGTGAAATCCGCCTGACGATTGCCTTGGCGGCGACAGGCTTGATGTCGCCGAAACTGTAGGCAGCACGCACCACGGCGGCCGCGGCCTCCGCGTCTGAGCCCTTGCGGGCATGTATCAGCGCGAGTGGCTCGCCAGTCTTGACCTCTGCTCCGACAGGCAACAGCCTCGTGATGCCGACAGCGTGATCGACCTTGTCTTGCGGCCGCTTGCGCCCGCCGCCGAGGGCAACAACCGCCAGGCCGACATCGCGCGTGGAAATGCCGGACACAAAGCCACTGCGGGGAGCCTTCACCGCATGTTCGATGTCAACCCTGGGCAAATGATGCTGCGGCCTGGACATGAAGTCCCTGGGGCCACCAAGGACAGCAACCATACGACCGAAGATCTCGGCGGCACGGCCGTCATCCAACGCCGCGCGTGCCAGGCGGGATGCCTGCTTGTTGGACGCAGCGATGCCAGCTGACACAAGCATCTCGGCGGCAAGCGCGAGCGTCACCTGCTCGAGGCGTGGGTCGCGGAAACGTCCGGTGAGGAAATCGACCGCACTGGTGACTTCGACCGCGTTGCCGGCTGCGGAGGCCAGCGGCTCGTTCATGCCGGTGATGAGGGCCGTGGTCTTGAGACCCGCGCCATTGGCGACCTCGACCAGGCTGGTGGCAAGTGCTGCGGCGTCGCGCGCGCTTTCCATGAAGGCGCCGTTGCCGATCTTGACGTCGAGCACCAGTGACTGGAGCCCGGCGGCGAGCTTCTTCGAAAGGATCGAGGCGGTGATCAGTGGCACGGATTCGACGGTCGCGGTGACGTCGCGGATACCGTAAAAACGCTTGTCGGCGGGGGCGAGGTCGGCGGTCTGGCCTATGATGGCGCAGCCGGTTTCGCGGACCGTACGCCGAAACAGCGCAAGATCCGGCTGGCTGGCATAACCGGGGATCGAGTCCATCTTGTCGAGCGTGCCGCCGGTATGGCCGAGGCCGCGCCCGGAGATCATCGGCACATAGGCGCCGCAGGCGGCAACGATGGGCGCCAGCATCAGCGAGACGTTGTCGCCGACACCGCCGGTGGAATGCTTGTCGGTGACCGGTCCGGGCAGTTCCGACCAGTCGAGCACGTCGCCGGAATCGCGCATGGCAAGCGTCAGCGCTACTGCTTCGCTGCGATTCATGCCGTTGAAGAAGATCGCCATGCCGAATGCCGCGACCTGGCCTTCCGAGACCGTACCCGCAGCGATACCCTTGACGAAAGCCGCAATCTCTTGGGAGGCGAGCGGCTTGCCGTCGCGCTTGCGGCGGATGATCTCCTGGGGGAGCATCTAGCGGGCGCTCGCGCCGGGTGCCGCCCAATCCTCACTCATTAGGCATGTCTTTCTCGAACATCTTGCGGAACACGGTGGCGAGGCGACCGCCGCCGATGGGCGCCATGTCCTTGGTCTCGCCATGCGAAAGCTCGGCCCCCGTCATGCCGGCGGCAAGGTTGGTGATGACCGAGCAGGCAAGCACCTTGAGACCGAGGAAGCGGGCGATGATCACTTCAGGAACCGTCGACATGCCAACCGCGTTGGCGCCGAACATCCGCGCCATGCGGATCTCGGCCGGGGTCTCGAAGGACGGGCCCGAGAACCACATGTAGACGCCCTTGTGCAGCTCGATGCCGGCTGCCGCGGCGGCTGCCTCGAACGACTTGCGCAGGCGCGCGTCATAAGCCTCGGTCAGGCCGACGAAACGACGGTCTGTCGGTTCGCCAAACAGCGGATTGGTGCCGGAGAAATTGATGTGATCCTCGATCATCATGATCGAGCCGGGCAGCATCTCTGGATCGACGGAGCCGGCGGCGTTGGTCAGCACCAGCTGGGTGACGCCGATACCGGCCAACGTCTCGAGTGCCGGGCGCATGGCGGACGCATCGCCCCGTTCGTAGTAGTGGGCGCGGCCAGCCATCATGATCACTGGCTGGCCACCGAAGATGCCAGCCACGAGTTCGCCGGCATGGCCGGTGACGCCCCCCTTGGGGAAGCCGGGCAAGGCGGCATAAGGAATGCGGATGGCGTTTTCGACCTCGTCGACCAGGCCGCCGAGACCCGAACCCAGCACCATGGCTGTGGCAGGCGCCAACCCGTCAAGCTGCTCAACGAGGCGGTCGATGGCTTCCTTCATTTGAGAATCTCGCCTTCAAAGCCATAAGGCAGCATCTGGCCCATGGTCACCGTTTCTACGATACCGGCATCGTCACAGAGATAGAGCTTGGTGTCGGCGCTGGCGAATTCGGCCAGCCTCTGGCGACAGCCGCCGCATGGCGTGATGCGGGCCATGCGTTCGGCGACCACGGCGATTTCGGTGATCTTGCCGCCGCCGGCCATGATGTAATGGCCAAGGGCGGTGGTCTCGGCACACCAGCCCTCCGGATAGGACGCGACCTCGATATTGGCGCCTGAGAAGACCCGGCCATCCTCGGTGCGGAGTGCCGCGCCTACCGGGAATTTCGAGTAGGGCGCGTAGGCCTTGGCCATGGCGGCGGTCGCCGCTTCGAACAGGTCGTGGCTCATCGCAGACACCTGTCTGAATGAGCACCCCCACCCCTAACCCCTCCCCACAAGGGGGAGGGGAACTTGGCGGTGGCGCTGCATTGTTCCCCTCCCCCTTGTGGGGAGGGGTTAGGGGTGGGGGTAAATTCGATCACGCTCAGCGCTCCTTCACATAAGGCACGCCGCCAGCGCGCGGCGGGATGGCCTTGCCGATGAAACCTGCGAGCAGAATGACGGTGAGGACGTAGGGCAGCGCCTGCATCAACTGAACCGGCACCTTGCCGATGACCGGCAGCGGCGAGCCCTGCAGTCGGATCGACAGCGCGTCGAGGAAGCCAAACAGCAGGCATGCGAACATCGCCGGCACGGGTTTCCACTTGGCGAAGATCAATGCCGCCAGCGCGATGTAGCCGCGTCCGGCGGTCATGTCCTTGACGAAGCCTGCATTCTGGGCGAGCGCCATGTAGGAGCCGGCGAGCCCGGTCAGGATGCCGGTACAGATGACGGCACGGTAACGCAGCCAGGCGACCGAGATACCGGCGGTATCGACTGCGGCGGGGTTTTCGCCGACGGCGCGCAGGCGCAGGCCAAAGCGCGTGCGAAACAGCACCCACCAGGTGAATGGCACGGCCAGGAAGGCGACGTAGGTCAGCAGCGAATGGCCCGACAGCAACCCGGAATAGAGCTGGCCGATGACAGGCACGTCGCGCAGCGCATCGGCGCCGGGCAGGTTGATGGCGCCGAAACGGGCCTCGGGTGGCAGCGAGGGCGTGCGTCCGCCCTGCTGGAACCAAGCCTGGCCAAGGATGATGGTCGAGCCGGCGGCGATGAAGTTGATCGCCACGCCCGACACGATCTGGTTGCCGCGATGGGTGATCGAGGCAAAGCCGTGAACCAGCGCCATGCCGATCGAAACCAGGACCGCGACGAGCAGGCCGATCCACGCCGAGGCAAAGACGGCAGCGGCAGCCGCGCCGGCAAAGGCACCGGCGAGCATCTTGCCTTCCAGGCCGATGTCGAAGACGCCGGCGCGTTCGGAATAGAGGCCGGCCAGGCAGGCGAGCAACAGCGGCACCGAAACGCGGATCGTCGAGTTCAGGATGTTGATGAGCGCGTCTATGAATTCCATTTCAGGCACGCTCCCCTTTGGTCGCCGAAATTCCGACCGATCGCGGACTGAAGCTCGCGAAAATGCCCTGGATCGTCGGGCGGAACATGTTCTCCAGCGCGCCGGCGAACAGGATCACCAGGCCCTGGATGATGACGATCATGTCGCGGGAGATGTTGGGCATCTCGAAGGCGAGTTCGGCGCCGCCCTGGTAGAGCATGCCAAACAGGATCGCAGCGGGCACGATTCCGGCCGGATGCGAGCGGCCCATCAGCGCAACGGCAATGCCGACGAAGCCTGCGCCGCCAACGAAATCGAGCGGCACATTGTGCTGGTCGCCCATGATCGGATTGAGCGCCATCATGCCTGCCAGCGCACCCGAGATCAGCATGGTGACGATGATGATGCGCGTTTCAGAAATGCCGGCGTAGCGCGCCGCCTTGGAGCTGAAGCCGAAGGTACGGATCTTATAGCCAAGCTTGGTGCGCCATATCAGCACCCAGACGAGGAATGCCATGACCAGCGCGAGCAGGAAGGAGATGTTGAGCGGCGCCGATGGCCTGACCTTGAGTCCGAATTCGGCCAGCAACCAGCCGAGCTTGGGCAGTTGCCCGCCTTCTAGGAACTGGCGCGTTTGCGGCGCCATCGAGCCGGCCGGCTTCAACACGTTGACCAGCATGTAGACCATCACCGAGGCGGCGATGAAGTTGAACATGATGGTGGTGATGACGATGTGCGAGCCCCGCTTGGCCTGGAGATAGGCCGGAATCAATGCCCACAATGCCCCCATAAGGGCAGAGGCAAGGATCGCCAGCGGAAAGGTCAGCCACCAAGGCAAGATGCTGTCGAAGGACAGGGCAACGATGGCGATCCCAAGACCGGCGATATAGGCCTGGCCCTCGCCGCCGATGTTGAACAGGCCGCAATGGAACGCGACTGCAACGGCAAGGCCGGTGAAGATGAAGTTGGTGGCATAGTAGAGCGTGTAGGCGAGGCCCTGGCCGCTGCCGAAGGCGCCTTCGACGAGGATGACGGCGGCGCGCAGCGGGTTTTCGCCGACCAGCAGCACGACGAGACCGGCCACCGCGAATGCGACGAGCAGGTTGATGAGCGGAATGAGGCCGTAGTCGGCCCAGGCCGGCAGTTTTGCGTAAGGGGTGCTCATTCGGCGGCTTCCTTGTGCTCGACGCCGGCCATCAGCAGACCAAGCTCGCCTTCGCTGGTTTCGGGCCCACGCTCGCCGACGATGCGGCCTGCGAACATCACCAGGATGCGGTCGGACAGTGAGCGGATCTCGTCGAGCTCGACCGAGATCAGCAGCACGGCCTTGCCCTGGTCGCGCATGGCGATCAGCCGCTTGTGGATGAATTCGATGGCGCCGACATCGACGCCGCGGGTCGGCTGGCCGACGATCAGCACGCCGGGATCCTGTTCGATCTCACGGGCGAGCACGATCTTCTGCTGGTTGCCGCCCGAGAAATTGGCGGTCTTGAGCTTGGGATTTGCCGGGCGGATGTCGTATTTCTCGATCTTTTCCTGCGCGTCCTTCTGGATTGCGTCGAGATTGAGGAACGGCCCCTTCAGATATTGCGGCTTGTCATGATAGCCGAGGATCGAGTTCTCGCTCTCGTCGAAGGCGAGCACGAGGCCGACATGATGGCGGTCTTCCGGTACATGGGCGAGACCGCGGTCACGCAACTCGCCGGGGTCGGCCTGGCCGGTCAGGTCGATCGGCTTGCCGTCGAGCATGACCGTGCCCGAAACCGCCTTGCGGATGCCGGAAACGGCCTCCATCAGCTCGGACTGGCCGTTGCCGGCGACACCGGCGATGCCGACGATTTCGCCGGCGCGGATGTCGAAGGAAACGTCGTCGACCATGGTGACGCCGCGCGAGTCCTTGACCGTGAGGTTCTTGACCGAAAGCTTGACGTCGCCGGGCGAAGCCTCGCCTTTTTCGACGCGCAAAAGCACGCGGCGGCCCACCATCAGTTCGGCCAGTTCCTCGACCGTCGTCTCGCTGGTCTTGCGGGTGGCGACCATCGTGCCCTGGCGCATGACCGATACATTGTCGGTGATGGCCATGATCTCGCGCAGCTTGTGCGTGATCAGCACCACCGTCTTGCCCTGCTCCTTGAGCTGCTGGAGGATGCGGAACAAATGGTCGGCCTCGGCGGGTGTCAAAACGCCGGTCGGCTCGTCGAGGATCAGGATCTCGGCGCCGCGATAGAGCGCCTTGAGGATTTCGACGCGCTGCTGCAGGCCGACCGGCAGCTCTTCGATGAGCGCATCGGGATCGACCTCGAGGCCATACTCCTGCTCCAGCCGGCGCAGCTCGGAGCGCGCCTTCGATATCGACCTGTTGAGCAGTGCCTCGCCTTCGGCGCCGAGGATAACGTTTTCCAGCACCGAGAAGTTCTCAACCAGCATGAAGTGCTGGTGGACCATGCCGATGCCGGCGGCAATCGCGTCGTTCGGTGTCTTGATCGCTGTCGGCTTGCCATTGACCCGGATTTCGCCGCTGTCGGCCTGGTAGAAGCCGTAGAGGATCGACATCAGCGTGGATTTGCCGGCGCCGTTTTCGCCGATGATGCCGTGGATGGTGCCACGCGGGATTTCGAGCGCGATGTCGCGGTTGGCGCGGACAGCACCAAAGCTCTTGTTGATGCCGATCAGTTCGATAGCTGCTTCCGCCATACGACCGTCCCACCTCAGGTTTCTTATGTTCTTGTTATGGCTTGCCGAAAGAGCTAGCACGCCGATACTGCCCTGCCAATCGGCTCGCCTTGCTGCCCCATGGAATTGGCCCGACCGTAGCCGATTTCGATGCGACGACCGATGTGAACGCCCAATGAGGATCGCCCATGACCACGCCCGATGACCGGCTGACGACGCTGGAAATACGCGCCGCCGAACAGGAGCACACGATCGATGAGCTTTCCGGCCAGATCGCCGAACAGTGGAAGACCATCGAGCGCATGCAGAAGAAGCTCGATGCGCTGACCGAGCGCTTCCTGGTACTCGAGGAACAGACCGCGCCCGACACGCCGGTGACCAAGCCGCCCCACTGGTAAGCCTCGAATTCCGGCCAAGATTCAGGCCAGACCGGCGGCGTCGGAGGGTTGCCACAGCTCAATCGGATTGCCCTCGGGATCGTGGATCCGGCAAAACCGGCCGACCTCCGAGTCCCACTCCGCCCGCGTTTCCACCGCGATGCCTGAAGCCTTCAGGTCGGCCATCGCGGCATCGAGGTCATCGACGCGCAGATTGATCAGCCATTGCTGCTCCGGGCGGCCGAAATATTCGGTGTCCCGGCTGAACGGCGCAAGGATCGTCGGCCCCGCCTGCTGTTTCCAGACTTCACGCGAAATGTCCGAGATGCCGAGGTGCTTTTCGTACCAGGCAGCGAGCGCCAGGGGATCCCTGGCGCGATAGAAAAAGCCGCCAATTCCGGTCACGGTGAACATCGACTGCCGTCCCGAGGACTGGGCCACAATGATCGACGCCGCCGGACCTGGGGTCCGGCGGCGCGCTTCATTCAGGCAAGGATCAATAGGGGCACTTGTCGTCCGAGGTGTAGTCATGCACCTGGACGGTACCGGCAATGATGTCGGCCTTGGCCTTTTCGACGGCAGCCTTCATCTCGTCGGTGACGAGCGCCTTGTTGTTGTCGTCCATGGCGTAGTCGACGCCACCTTCCTTGAGGCCGAGATTGTTGATGCCGCCTTCGAACTTGTCGTTCTTGGCATCCATGAAGGCATTGTAGACGGCAACGTCGACGCGCTTGAGCATCGAGGTCAGCACCTTGCCCGGCTGCAGGCCGTTCTGGTTGGAATCGACGCCGATGCCGAGCCTGCCGCCGTCAGCAGCAGCCTGGAGCACGCCGACGCCGGTGCCGCCGGCCGCAGCGTAGATGACGTCCGCGCCCTGCGAGATCTGGGTCTTGGTGATTTCGCCGCCCTTGGTCGGGTCGTTCCAGGCAGCAGGCGTGTCGCCGGTCATGTTCTGGATCACTTCGGTGGCACCGGCAGCCTTGGCGCCGCCGACATAACCGCAGCCGAACTTGCGGATCAGCGGAACATCCATGCCGCCGACGAAGCCGACCTTCTTGGACTTGGAAGCAAGGGCAGCCATGACGCCGACGAGGTAGGAGCCTTCATGCTCCTTGAACACGATCGACTTCACGTTGGGCTGCTCGACGACCATGTCGATGATGGCGAACTTGAGGTCCGGATAGTCGGCAGCGACCTTGGAGAGAGCCTCGGACCAGGCAAAGCCCGCCATGACGATCGGGTTGCGGCCATCCTCGGCGAAGCGGCGAAGCGCCTGGTCGCGCTGCGAGGCGTTGGAGACTTCGAACTCGACGTAAGGAATGCCGGTCTCGGCCTTGAACTTCTCGGCGCCGTTGAAGGACGCTTCGTTGAACGACTTGTCGAACTTGCCACCGAGATCATAGAGCAGCGCCGGCTGAACATCAGCAGCGAGCGCCGGAAGGCACATGGCGGTGGCCGCCAGAAGGCCGAGGACGATACGTTTCATGTGATCCACACCCTGTCGGTTGTCTTTTTGCGATTGCCGCGCGAGCCGTTCCTCGGGCCCGCGCACAGCACATGGCAGGGGCTTAGCTCCCCCTGCGCATTGGCATATCTTGCACGGGCCAAGACAAAATTCACGCGGAATCTTGACCTTTTGGAAAAATGCACAGGCGTTGCAAATGGATCGTGAAACGTATGCCTAAACGGCCGCCGGCTGGGGGATCGCGCAAGCAACGCCGGTGCCCTTCAGCCCACAATAGCCATAGGGATTCTTGGCCAGATATTGCTGGTGGTCTTCCTCGGCGAAGTAGAACTCAGGCGCCGGCTCGATCTCGGTGGTGATCTTTTCGCGGCCAGCACCCTTGAGCGCTGCCTGATAGGCATCGCGCGAGGCAATGGCTTCGGCTTGCTGGCCTTCGGAGAAGGTATAGATCGCCGAGCGATAGGTCGTGCCGACATCGTTGCCTTGACGCATACCTTGCGTGGGGTCGTGCGCCTCCCAGAATATCTTCAGCAACGCGGCATAAGATACTTCCTTGGGATCGAACACCACCAGCACGACCTCGGCATGACCGGTGAGGCCTGTGCAGGTTTCCTGATAGGTCGGGTTGGGCGTGAGCCCGCCGGCATATCCCACAGCGGTGACCCACACGCCCGGCGTCTGCCAGAACAGCCGCTCCGCACCCCAGAAGCAGCCGAGGCCGAACATCGCCGTCTCAAACCCTTCGGGATACGGCCCCTTGAGCGGGCGCTTTGATACGTAGTGCTTGGAAGCGGTCGGGATCGGCCGCTCGCGGCCGGGCAGCGCCTCGCCGGGTGCCGGCATCTTGAGCTTCTTGTTCAGCATGTCGCTCAGGAAAAACATGGCAAATTCTCCCTTTATCCCTTGCCGATACGATGAAACCGCGCGCGCGGTTTCACACCTCGGCAGTGAAGCGGCCCGGACGGCGCCTGTGGCCAATTGCGTAAAGCAGGAAAGCAAGGACGGCGAAGACTGCGAAGCCGGGCAGGTTGAGCACCGGCATGACGACGGAGTCCCACAACGCCGGGCTTGCCCTGTCGCTGACAAACGTCTCGGTAGCGGCAAGCGTGCTCGGCGACGCCGTCGACCAGCTCGTATCGAGCGGCGTCATCACCAGCCGGGACACGGCCACGGTACGCGTGGCATCGAGCACCGCCATGATGACGGCCACCGAAAGCGCGATCGCAGCGGCGAGACGGAACACGAAGCGGATCATCAGCTGTCCTGGATATCAGTTTCGAGACGAGAAATAGGATGGGTGGCGTGCCAGCGCAATCGCGGACACGGCGAATTGACAGGCGAATGGCTCACGCGGCCGCACTCGGCTTGCGGCGATTGACGCGCCATACAGCGAAGATGCCGCCGCCGATGGCACCGACCAGCATGGCTGCAAGACCGACCAGCACCACGAAGTAGCCGCAGGCACCCTCGAAACAGCTCATATCCGTGAGTTCGGAGATCGCGCTGCCGCCCGCAAGCCCGACACCCGCGCCGACGGCTCCGCCAACGACGACGCCAAGCACAGCGGCGATGGCCGAGACAAGCAAGCTCGGGCGGGCGCGCTGGTCGCTGCCGAACAGGGTCTCCCCCTTGTCCGTTCGGCCAACCAGAAAGATCAGCAGCAGGCCGATAACGATCTCGCCACCGTCCCAGGCGAGACCCTCGATGCTGAAGGCGAAATTCGGCGCGACCAGCACATAGACCTGCTTGGCGAGCAGGAAGGCCATGATGGTCAACTGCCACAAGATGAATGCGCGCCGGAACCGTGTCGAGCGGCTGAAGGCAAGGCTGAGCAGATACAGGCCCCAGAGAATCGTCACCACGGCCACGATCATCGAGGCATAGACCAGGTAGAGGGCGGCGTCCGGCAGGTCAAAACCTTGCATGACGACGAGGCTCTGGTCGAAACCCCGCGCGCTGAGGGCCATGACCAGGCAAAGCCACACCACCGGCAGCCAGCCCACCGCGCCCCAGGCGTTCGATTGCGTTCGTGCCGGCATCGCTTCCCCTCGACAGCGGATTTCCCGCGCAATTCCAATCTGCGGCAAAGCGGCGGCCCATGACAAGGAAGCCGGGAAACATGCGGCTCGATTTCCACGGCCGGCGACGACTGGGCTGCGCTCTTTTCGTATTTTGCCGGCAAGGCCAACGCCCGCTGCAAGATTTGCCACGTCAGCGCTTGGCAAGTGCCGCAGGATCGACTAGATGAGCCCGGCAGCCGGACGCACGACATCGTGTTCGGCGGCAGGCGGATGGGGGGCGGCAGGTTGACCGCACCCGAGTGCCGGCTCTTTCAGAGTCGCAAAACAACGCCCAGGAGATGCGCGCACTCCCAACCAGCCCGGCGAAACCGGCCGGCGCAAGGCGCGTATGCGGAGAGGTGGCCGAGTGGTTGAAGGCGCACGCCTGGAAAGTGTGTATACGGGGAACCGTATCGCGGGTTCGAATCCCGCTCTCTCCGCCATATCGCATTGATTCCATTTGATAAATTGGCACGGTTCGGCATCCTTGGCGCATTTGACGCCGTTGTGGCAACTCCCGACGATAGCTTGCCACGCCTGCTACCGCGCCGATGATCCCCGGCTTCTCCCTTGGCTCGATTTAGCTGCCTACGCCTGGTTCGACCTGCTGCCATGCACTGGCCGGGACGAGCGTGCGTCTCGATCGGAGGCCCCGGGCTCTCGCCCGCCTTGGCGGCTTCGCCCTTTGCCTGCTGATTCCGATTTCCTGAAGGCTGCATTAATCATCTCTAATGTAATTTGTTGAGCACAGGCCAAAGTTTGATACGCTGACAAACAGGGCTCGATGTGAGGCGTCATGATGCTGGCACAAAGTCAGACGTTCGTCGAAATATTGGATTCAACAGCCAAAGCAATCGACAGCGCTTCACCAGAATATTTACGAGATCTTCTACTGCGTGCTGCAATCATGCTTCGCGACAATGAATTCATGAAAATCGATACGAAGGTCGATCATGCGGTGACATCACTTGCAGCTGAGGTAGGCATGACCAAGGCTGAGTTAATAGCCGACATTGTTTGCGACTGGATGCAGTCGAATGATTTCCTGCCGTCGCATATTTACCATGAAGACGGCGAACTGGAAAATATAGCCTAGTACTCAGCAAAGGAGAGGACTGCAATGAGCAAGATTCTGATTGTACTGGTCGCAATGTTCGCTGTCGTCGGGTTGAGCGCCTGCGGCACCATTGGCAAGGGCAAAGGAAAGGCTCCGCCGCCTGTCGTCACGCCCGCACCGATCTACAAATAGCCGTATCCATTCCTCCGGCGCAAAAGCCGGACAGATGGAGATCGCGCCCGGCATTGACTTGCGAGATGCCGGGCGCGTTGCCTTGGAGCCGACCTCTCCGCTGTCGCCCCCAAGCGCGCCGATGACCCCAACCTCAACAATGCTCGTCATGGCCGCGCGCCAGAAGAAGCACACTTCCTTCCACTCCTCATGACCTGACGGGTGCATCCGATCACGGACAGGTCGCTCTCGCCTACCTGCCGCTCGCGCCCGCACGCCGCGCACCGAACCGTTTGCAAAGGGGCGCGAACGGAGCGACATTCACGGCGTCGTCCAGATTGTCTGTATTGCTTATGCGAAACACAAATTGGAGGAACTGCCATGAGGACTGCAAGTCTCGTTCGTTGCGCCGTCATTGCTCTGGCTGGTTTTTGGGGTGCCGCACCGGCCCTGGCGGAGGAACCGAAAAAGGCTGAAATCGACGCCGCGCGCAAGGCGCTGGAGAAGTACCAGGATCCGTATGTAGCGGTGCGTGACCTCTATCTCTCGACTGTTGGCTGCGTTCACTACAGCGGCGAAAAGATCGAGGGGGCCATGGACTATCCCAAGGGAGCCATGGGGATTCACTTCGTCAACGTCACGCTGCAGGGCCCGCCTGATCCCACCAAGCCAAACGTGCTGATCTATGAGCCCGACGGCAAGAAACTGCGCCTGGTGGCTGCCGAGTGGCTGGTTCCGCTTGCCGCCGCCAAGGAGCGGCCAAGCCTGTTTGGCCAGCCCTTCCAGGGCCCGATGGAAGGGCACGAACCGCTTATTCCGAAAGACTTCGTCCACTACGATCTTCATGCCTGGCTGTTCAAGGACAACCCGCTGGGGATGTTCAGCCCCACGAACCCCGATGTGACATGCGACGGGTCCGATTTCAGCATTTTGGAAGCGCCGACCAAGATGGTGCACGCGCAATAGTTCGCGCGACCAATTTGCCGAATTCTGGCTGCCCGGAAACACAGCCGCCCCGCGATTGACAAACGGGGTGGCTGGCGTGCGCCGCCTCATTCCGATTCCGACCAAAGGTCTTGCGGGAGCTTGCTTTCAAATGGCCGGCGACGCGAACTGCAAAGTGAAGACATTGCCCGCAATGCCTGAGGCGATCGTGGGGGAAAAGCTCAATGGCGTGCAGCGTTGAGCGGCCGCTACGGCTGCGTCGACAAAGGCCTTTCGCATCTTCTCGTCACCGTTGACGCTGATCGCTGTCGGCCTCGGCTTGCCCATCAGCGTGCCATCCCGCTTGAAGCTGAAGGCCAAGGTGACAGACGACCCTTGGCTGCCAGGTGGCGCGCTCCAGCAGTTCAAGAGCGCTGCGCCGACCTCGTCCATGGTGTTGAGCGGTTCGGCCAGGGCCTGCCCAAGCGCTCCCGCCCAAACAGCCGCAATTGTTGCCCACACGATGTGATGTTTCATGTCAGGCTCCAGATTACTTGGCAGGCCGCAGCCCGCATGATGAGGATCGTCATCTCCAAATTCGGCTACCCTGAATGCGGCAACAGATGTTGCTGCATTCAGGGTAAGCCTTGAAGGCGGTAGCTGGCTACCGGTTTGTTGAACTCAAGCCTGAGCAGACGCCGTATCGACGACCTCGAAGTCATGGGTCAGTTTGGCCGACATGGCGAGCATGGCCGATGCCGAGCAGTACTTTTCGATGGACAGGTTGACGGCGCGCTCGACCTTGGCCGGTGCGAGGCTGCGGCCCTTGACCACGAAATGCATGTGGATGCGGGTGAAGACCTTGGGGTCGGTCTCGGCGCGATCGGCATCGAGCTCGACGGTGCAATCCTCGATCGCTTCGCGGCCCTTCTCGAGGATGTGGACGACGTCATAGGCAGAGCAGCCGCCGGCACCGATCAGCATCAGTTCCATCGGGCTTGGGCCGGGCGTCTGGCCACCTGGCTCGGCGGCGGTTCCGAGCACGATCTTATGCCCGCTGCCGGATTCGCCAACGAAGGTGCGACCTTCAACCCATTTGATGCGTGCCTTCATGACAGCGATCCTTCCATGCAAAGCTTTCCGCGATTTTGCGGTCCAAGTTCATAGCCGGATGCGGGCCGCAGCGTCGAGTGCCACGATCTGTCGCGGACGGATTTTCAGGAGGCCGAGCCATCCGATTCGCCCACAGGTTTTCCCGAGAGCAACGTCGCCAGCCAGCGGGTCGAGGGTGACTGGCCACTATAGACGATGAAGGCGATCAGCACCGGCACGCCCAGGAACGCGCCCGAAATGCCCCACAGGAAGCTGCCAAAGAACACCGCGAAGATGACCGCGAATGGCGAGATTGCAAGCGAGGCACCGGTGAGCAGCGGTTCAAGATAGCTGCCGATGATGAACTGGATGAGATTGAGCCCGAGAAAGACCACAACCGCCATCTGCCAGGATTCGAACTGGGCGATGGCAAACATGGTGGGAAACATCGTGGCGACGAACGGCCCGAGGAAGGGGATGTAATTGAGCGCGAAGGCGATGGCGCCCCATGCAGTCGCCAGTTCCAGCCCGGCAACGAGCGCGAAGCCCCAGACGACAAGCCCTGTGAGAATGCTGGCAAAGGTGCGCACGACCATGAAGCGGCGCAGCTTGGCACCGATCTCACGATTGGCCAGCAATACCCGCTGCCCCTGGGGCTGGGCGTTTGGCGACTGGAGGCGCCGGTTGAAGTCCTCGACCTCGAGCAAGCCAAGCATGACGAAAATGAAGACCAGTATGGCGAAACCGGCAAAGCTATTGAGCCGCCCGGCAATGGTCTGGGTGAAACGGACCAGCCAGTTCATGTCGAAACGATCGGCGAGCGGCCCGGCGACGGCGACGCCATGCCCTTCCAGCCAATCGGTCCAATCGGTGTAGACGGCCTGAAAATGTCCAGCGTTGGCAAACAGCCACTGGCCAAGCTTGCCGAAACCCCAGATCACCGCGGAGCCGACGGCAAGGACGATGGCAATGGTGACAGTGATCGTAATGAGGAGCGCCAGAAGCTTCGGCAACTTGCGTTGCAGCGCGAACTGGACTGGCCAGACAAGGGCGATCAGAAACAGCGAAAAGACCAGCGGCACGAAGATCGATTGCGCAAAATGCATGAGCGCCAGGACCAGAATACCTGTTGCCAGATGTCCGATCATCCGACCCTCACCCTGAGTTGGCATGTCCCCTCCACGCGTTAGCCGGCCAGTGGTCTAGCGCAAGTTCATGTACCAGAGAATGTCTCTGCGTCCCGCGATACGGATTTAGATGACGCGCAAGACGCAGCGCCCGAGGATTGCGCTGGCGCGGCGCCAACGCGCCGGTGTCTCCCGCAACGAATACAGCCGAAGGTTGCCCTGTCCGTCGTGGGAAAACGAGTGCTGGCGATTGCGGATCGACGTCCGCATCGGACGGCTGATCAACTCGATCACGGTAAATGTACGATCACGACATTCTGTGCGGAACTTTGGCTGTTCAGGGAAGTTGAGATGAAGGCAAAGAGTCGAAGTGGTGATACACTCAGTCGTGACTTCGGCATTGTGAGGGTGCCATGCAAACACGTGAATCCGACGTCTTCAATCTCTTCTCGGAAATCTACTCCAGTCAGACAACCGAGGAGATGAGCCTTCAGCAATATCTGCTCGCTTGCCGCGATCAGCCAGCCATGTATGCCACGGCTGCCGAACGAATGGTGGACGCCATTGGCGCCCCCACTCTGGTCGATACCAGCGCCGACGCCCGGCTAGGGCGGATCTTCGCCAACCGAACAATCAAGATATATCCGGCATTTGCCGAGTTCTACGGCATGGAAGACACGATCGAGCGCATCGTGGGCTACTTCCGCTACGCCGCCCAAGGCCTCGAAGAGCGCAAGCAGATCCTGTATCTGCTCGGCCCCGTCGGCGGCGGCAAGTCGTCGCTCGCAGAGCGGCTGAAGAAGCTGATGGAGGAGCGGCCGATCTACACGCTCAAGGTCAATGGCCAAGTCAGCCCGATTTTCGAATCACCCCTTGGCCTGTTCCATCCGGAACGCATGGCCGACCTGCTCGAAGACAAGTATGGCATTGCCCGACGCCGGCTAAACGGCCTGATTTCGCCCTGGGCGGCCAAGCGGCTCGAAGAAATCGGCGGCGATGTCTCCAAGTTCTCCGTGGTCAAGCTGATGCCGTCGCGGCTGCGCCAGATCTGCATCGCCAAGACCGAACCCGGCGACGAAAACAACCAGGACGTGTCCGCCCTGGTCGGCAAGGTCGACATCCGCAAGCTCGAAAATTTCAGCCAGTCCGATCCCGACGCCTACTCCTACAGCGGCGGCCTGAACCGCACGACGCAAGGGCTTCTCGAATTCGTCGAGATGTTCAAGGCGCCGATCAAGGTGCTGCACCCGTTGCTGACCGCGACCCAGGAGAGCAATTACAACGGCACCGAGAGTTTTGGCGCCTTCCCCTATCAAGGCATCGTGCTTGCCCACTCCAACGAGTCGGAATGGCTGCAGTTCAAGAGCAACAGGAACAACGAGGCTTTCCTCGACCGCATCCTGGTGGTCAAGGTGCCCTACTGCCTGCGCGTCACCGAAGAGCGGCAGATCTACGAAAAGCTGTTGCGCGAAAGCGAACTGGTGAGCAATCCATGCGCGCCCGAGGTGCTCGACATCTTGAGCCGCTTCACCGTTTCGACGCGCCTGACCGAGCACGAGAACTCGCCGCTCTACACCAAGATGCGCGTCTATGACGGCGAGAACCTGAAGGACGTCGACCCCAAGGCCAAGTCGATGCAGGAGTATCGCGACGCCGCCGGTGTCGACGAAGGCATGACCGGCGTCAGCACGCGCTTTGCCTTCAAGGTGCTGTCGGAGACGTTCAACTACGATACCAAGGAGATCGCCGCCGATCCGGTTCACCTGATGTACGTGCTCGAACAGGCAATCAAGCGCGAGCAGTTCCCAAGCGAGATCGAGCAGTCCTATCTCGATTTCATCAAGTCCGAGATCGCCACGCGCTACGCCGAGTTCATCGGCCACGAGATCCAGAAGGCCTATCTCGAATCCTACAGCGAATACGGCCAGAACCTGTTCGACCGCTACATCGCCTATGCCGACGCCTGGATCGAGGACCAGGACTACAAGGACCCCGACACAGGCCAGATCCTCAACCGCGGCATCCTCGATTCCGAACTGTCGCAGATCGAAAAGCCGGCCGGCATCGCCAACCCGAAGGACTTCCGCAACGAGGTGGTGAAGTTCACGCTGAGGGCACGTGCCAAGAACAACGGCCGCAACCCGTCCTGGACCAGCTATGAGAAGCTGCGCGAGGTGATCGAAAAACGGATGTTCGGCCAGGTCGAGGACCTGTTGCCGGTGATCAGCTTCGGCGCCAAGCGTGACAGCACCACCGAAAAGCAGCATGCCGAATTCGTCGAACGCATGACCGAGCGCGGCTACACGCAGCGGCAGGTCAGGCGTCTCGTCGATTGGTACATGCGGGTCAACAAGGCAGGCTGAGCGGGGAGCGACGGGGACCCACATGCCGAACTTCATCGATCGGCGCCTCAATCCCAAGGACAAGAGCCTTGGCAACAGGCAGCGTTTCCTGAGGCGCGCCCGCGAAGAGCTGAAACGGGCGATCAACGACCGGATCAAGTCCGGCAAGATCGGAACGGCCGACCAGGACCAGATCATCCCGATCCCACGCAAAGGCATCGGCGAGCCGACCTTTCAACGCGCACCGCATTCGGGCCGCCGGGAGGAGGTCCTTCCCGGCAACAAGACCTTCGGCACCGGCGACCGTATCCCAAGGCCGGCGGCGGGCGGCGGCAAGGGGTCGGAGCCATCGGCGTCGGGCGATGGCGAAGACGATTTCCAGTTCGCCCTGTCGCGCGAGGAAGTGCTCGACCTGTTCTTCGAGGATCTCGAGCTGCCCGACCTGGTGAAGCTCAACCTCAAGGAAGTGGTGACGTTCAGGCCGCGCCGCGCCGGCTACACGATGAGCGGCAATCCGACCAGCATCAGCGTCGGGCGAACGATGTTCAACAGCTTCGGCCGCCGCATCGCGCTCAGGCGTCCGCGACAGGCCGAGATCGACGCCATCGCGGCAGAACTTCTCAAGCTGGAGGGTGAAAGGCGGCCTAGCGCCGCCACTCAGCAACGTATCGCAGAGCTGCGCGAGGAACATGCGACGCTCGCGCGCCGCCGCAAGCTGATTCCCTACATCGACCCCATCGACATCCGCTTCAACCGCTTCGAGCCGCAGCCGGTGCCCAACGCCAATGCGGTGATGTTTTGCCTGATGGATGTTTCGGGCTCGATGGGCGAGCGCGAAAAAGATCTGGCCAAGCGCTTCTTCGTGCTGTTGCACCTGTTTCTGAAGCGGCGCTACGAAAAGACCGACATCGTCTTCATCCGCCATACCCACGAGGCCTCGGAGGTCGATGAGGACACATTCTTCTACAGCACCCAAAGCGGCGGCACTGTCGTTTCCACCGCGCTCGACGAAATGTTGCGTGTCATCCGCGAGCGCTATCCCGCCAAGGACTGGAACATCTACGCCGCGCAGGCTTCCGACGGCGACAACATCCCCAACGATTCCGAGCGCTGCGTGTCGATACTCGACAACACGCTGATGTCGTTGTGCCAGTACTACGCCTATGTCGAGATCATCGACGAACGCGAAAGCGAAATGTTCCGCCATGCCGACAACGGCACCTCGTTGTGGAACGCCTATCGCGAGGTGAGTGCCGCATGGCCGAACTTCGCGATGACGCGCATCGCCAAGCCGTCCGACATCTATCCCGTCTTTCACGAGCTGTTCGCCAAGGCTCCGGCGCCAGCAAAACGCGGTTGAGGGTGCAAGGTGGAAAAGCGCGCGAAAACCTCTTCGCTGCTGTTTACGAGCTCCGACTGGAACTTCGACGACCTGTCACGCGCCTATGACGCGATCAAGGAGATCGCCGTCGACGAACTTCGCCTCGACTTCTACCCCAACCAGATCGAGGTGATCTCGTCCGAGCAGATGCTCGATGCGTACTCTTCCATCGGCATGCCGCTGATGTACCAGCACTGGTCCTTCGGAAAACATTTCGTCCACGAGTCGAACCTTTATCGCAAAGGGCGCATGGGGCTCGCCTACGAGCTCGTAATCAACTCCAACCCCTGCATCACCTATCTCATGGAAGAAAACACCATGGCGTTGCAGGCGCTGGTGATCGCGCACGCTTCCTTCGGCCACAACCACTTCTTCAAGAACAACTACCTGTTCCAGCAATGGACCGATGCCGGCGCCATTCTGCCCTATATGGAGTTCGCCAAGAGCTACATCGCGCGCTGCGAGGAACGATATGGCCCAGCCGCGGTCGAGGCCGTGCTCGATGCCGCGCACGCGCTGATGCCGCAAGCCGTGTTCCGCTACCGGCGGCGCCCGCGCCTTTCGGTCGTGCGCGAGCAGGCGCGCATCCGCGAGCGGCTAGAGCACGAGGAGCGCACGTTCAGCGACCTCTGGCGAACCTTGCCGCAGGCCGCCGAGATCGCGGCGCCCCGCGAACCGCAGGCCGATCTTGCGGAACGGCAATCGGCGATCGAATACCCTGAAGAAAACCTGCTCTACTTCCTGGAAAAATACAGCCCCGTGCTGAAGGCCTGGCAACGGGAAATCCTGCGCATCGTGCGCATCATTGCCCAGTATTTCTATCCGCAGCGCCAGACCAAGGTGATGAACGAAGGCTGCGCCACCTTCGTCCACTACACGATCATGAACCGCCTCTACGACAAGGGCCAGATCAGCGAAGGCTCAATGCTGGAGGTGTTGCAGAACCATTCCAACGTGGTGTTTCAACCCAGCTTCGACGACCCGCGCTATGGCGGCCTCAACCCCTACACGCTGGGCTTCAACATGATGCGCGATATCCAGCGCATCTGCACGGCGCCGACCGCCGAAGACCGCGACTGGTTCCCGGATTTCGCCGGCAATGGCGACTGGTGCGGAACCTTGCTCGACGCATGGGCGACCCATCGCGACGAATCCTTCATCCGGCAGTTCCTAAGCCCGGCGCTGATCCGCGACATGCGGCTGTTTTCACTGCAGGAAGAAGCTTCCGACCCGTATTACGAGGTAACGGCGATCCACGACGAGCGCGGTTATGAGCGGGTGCGCTCGCGGCTCGCCGACAATTACGACGTCGGGGCGACCCAGCCCGATATCCAGGCCGTGGATGCCGACCTCAAGGGCGACCGCAAGCTGCGCATCAAGCATACCGTCCACAATGGCGCGACGCTGGTGGAAGAGACCCGCAACGAAACGATCCGCTACATCCAGCGCCTGTGGGGCCACGAGGTCAGCATTGTCGGGGTCGACGCCGCAACCGACAAGACGCTCTACGAGTTCTCGTCGAAGGAACTGGCCGAGAAGGTCTAGCCGAGGGCGGCCTTCATTTTCCTGACGATGTTCGCATCGGTGTGCTTGGGTCGTGGCGCAACGAAGCCGAGTTCCAGCGCTTTCAGGTTCGTCGCATCGGCAGCGGCCGAGCAGGACGAGTGGATTTCAGCCAGAGGCAGCCGTGACCGGATGGCGTCGACCGTGTCGAGATTGACGCTCGACCCCGGCATGATGGCGATGCGGCCACGCGCTTTGTCGAAGCATTCCGCCAGCCTGTCGAGGCCCTTCAGCGCGGACGTTTCGCCACCAGATGTCAGGATACGCTCGAAGCCAAGTTCTACCGCAAGCTCGATGGAAGGTGCGAAATCCGGACCGGCGAGATCGAAGGCGCGGTGAAGCGTCATGCCGAGACCCTTTGCGTTGCCCACCAGACGCGAGAGGACTTTGCGATCAAGCGTGCCGTCGGCCCTGTTTGCGCCAAGCACCACACCTTCGAGACCGGCAGCGCGCACCGCGTCGATGTCAGCGAGCAGGGTTGTCATGTCGGCATCGTCGAAGACGAAATCGCCAGGGCGCGAACGGATCATCGCATAGACCGGGATTGGCGCCTTGGCGGCAAGCGCCATGAGGCCAGGCGATGGCGTGAGGCCTCCGGTCTCAAGTGCCGCGCACAATTCGATGCGGTCGGCACCGCCTTCGATCGCCGCTGCCAGGCTTTGCGGGCTGTCGACGCAGACTTCGAGCAATATCTCAGGCATGGGTCAGCTCCTGGATACCGAGGGCAGCGGCGCCGATCAGGCCCGGTTCGGTGGTCAAGGCTGCCTTAACCAGCAAAGGGCTTTGCGCGCGCCGAAGCGTGCGGCCGCGCACCTCATTGTCGAGGGCGGCGATCAGCTCGGGCACGTTGGACAGCCCGCCCCCGACCGGAACGATCGACGAGCCGATGATGTTCATCGTCAGCGCCAGCGGCACGCCGACCAATTCGAGATAGATGTCCATGGTACGGCGTGCGCGTGCTTCGCCTTCACGCCAGCGGTCGATGATCTCGGTGCTCGAGAGCACCTCGCCGCACAACAAGTGGTGCAGCTTCTGCACCCCGCGCGCGCCGCCGATGGTGTCGACGCAGCCAGACTGGCCGCAGCCGCAGGCAAAATGCGGGACTTCGACCGGTGGTGTGCCGACGCGCGTCGCCAGCGCCTGGCCGTGTCCCCACTCGCCGGCGTAACCGCCGGCACCCGCCACGATGCGGCCGTCGATGACGAGGCCGCCGCCGACGCCAGTGCCCAGGATGATGCCGAACACGTTGCGATGGCCGCGCCCTGCCCCGCTGGTCGCCTCGGCGAGCGCAAAGCAATCGGCATCGTTGGCAATCCATACCGGCGTGCCGATTTCGGCTTCGAGGTCGGCGGCAATGATGCGACCGTCGACGCAAGGGATGTTGGCGCATTTCAGGCTGCCGCTGGCCGGATCGACCACGCCGGCGATCGAAATCGAAACGCCTTTAGTGGCGTTCCGGTCAAGCGCGACACGCTCGGCGATGACGGCTGCGAAGGCGCCAAAATCGTCCAGCGGCGTCGCCACACGGTCGATGATCTCGATTTCGCCGGCCGAGCGGGCACGGGCGCTTTTTATCGTTGAACCGCCAATGTCGAAGCAGGTAAGCATGAAATCAGTTCCCGAATAGATGATAGCCGCGGGACGTCTGGCCACGGCGCCCGAATTTCAAGACTCGCAAAGGCCCTCATGGACAGTTCGCGCAAACGACGCACCCAGCCGACAATCGCCGATGTCGCGGAGCTGGCCGGCGTATCGCGCGCGATCGCCTCGCGGGCGCTGTCGAGCGAAAACCGCCCGGTGTCGGCCGACAAGCGGGCGCGTGTGCTTGAAGCAGCCCAAACACTCGGCTTCAAGCCCAATCTGCTCGCCCGCAGCCTGACGACCAAGACGGTCAACCTGATCGCGGTGATCGTCAACCACATCCACGACTTCTCCGACCTCGACCTGTTCGACCTTCTGATCAGCGACATACAGTCTATCGGCAAGCAGGTCATCTTCCTGCGGGTCGGCTCGGTCGAAAGGATCGAGGAATTCCTGCGCAACGGCGTTGCCTATCATGTCGATGCTGCACTGGTTTTCTCCGACTTCGCCGACGCCGAAAGCGTGCGCAAGATGTTCCGCAGCGACGACGTGCTGATGCTCAACGGCATGCATGACGGCTCGTCCCCCTCGGTCGTGCCCAACGAGGCGATCGGCATCGCCGAAGCCGTCGCCGACGCAGCCGGCAAGGGTGTTGCGACTGCAGCACTCGTGACGGGACGCGTATCGTCGCCGGTCGAGCGGTCGCGCATTGCCAACTACAAGTCCGAGATGGAGCAGCGCGGCATCCGCCTGATTGCCGAACTGCGGGGCGACTATTCCTACCAGAGCGGCCGCCACGTCGCGCAATCGCCGGAATGGCCGGCGACCGACGCCGTGTTCTGCACCTCCGACGCCATGGCCATGGGGATCATGGATGTTCACCGCGATGCCTTTCCCGGCAACAGGCCCGAGGGCTTTCGCCTCTACGGCTTCGACAACCTGTCGCTGACCGACTTCGAGGCCTATCCGATCTCGTCGATCGGCTACGACAAGAAGACTTATGTCGGCGAGATCCTGCGCTTCCTCGCCCGACCTGGCGAGTTTGCCAATGGCGAGGCCGAAGTGACGGTGCCGACCTTCTTCGTGCCGCGGGCGACGTCGTAGGACAAGCCTGACGACCAAAACCGAGCTGCCCCTCACCCTTACCCTCTCCCCGTGAAGAACGGGGAGAGGGGGCGTCGGCGTTGCGGCTCTCTTCATTGGTGCCCGCGTTGCGGCCGGCTTCCTTCTCCCATCCTTACGGGGAGAAGGTCCCCTCAACAGATGTTACCAGAGCGGGGTCAGTGCCGGCGGGTTGGCCTTCTCGCCCCACCACTTCTTGTAGTTCGCCTCATAGGCGCCACTCTGGATGTAGTCCGACACGAACATGTCGATCCAGCGGACGAAGCCCTCGTCGCCCTTGGCAACGGCGATGCCGATCGGGTCGTTGGAGTAGAGGCCGGGCAGCGTCACCAGGTTCTCGTTCTTGGTGGCGAGGTAGTCGAGCAGCGAGGAGTCTTCGATCGCCGCGTCGACACGCTTTTGCTGGAGCAGCAGCACGCCCTCGGGCGCGAAGGTATCGGTGTAGACGAGCTCGGCCTGCGGGGCAGCGGTCTTGATAAAGGTCTCGCCCGTCGAGCCGCGGCCGACGACGATCTTCTTGCCGGCGAGGTCTTCCATCTTGGTGATGCCGGCATCCTTCTGGACGATGATGCGCAGACCGGCGCGGTTGTAGGGGATCGAAAAATCCACCGACTTTGCGCGCTCGAGTGTCGCCGAGGTGTTGGCAACCGCGATGTCGATCTGGCCCGAGACCAGCATCGAGATACGGGCGTCGCCCGACACATCGACGAACTCGACCGGCACGCCAAGCTTCTCGGCGAGCCTGGTGGCAACGTCGACGTCATAGCCGACCGGGTTGTTCTGGGCGTCGCGGAAGCCGATCGGCTCGCCGCCGAGCGACACGCCGATGCGCACGGTGCCGCGCTCGCGGATCTCGTCGATCTTGCCGGCCTGGGCCGCGCCCGTGGCCGCAAGGCCGATGGCAAGCGCCATGCCTGCCAGTTTCGCAATCAGGTTCTTCATTTTTTCCCTCCCTCGGGTTTCTAGGATGTGAAAGGTTCGGCGAAGCGGTGTTCCGGCTCTGGCATGTCGGTATCCCAGAACCAGTATTTGATCTGTTCTTCGCAATTCAGGCTGACGACCTTGTGGTTGCCATGTGCGTCGAGCGCATGGATGACGACGCCGGCCAGGAAGCCCTGCTTGAGCTCGAGCAGTTCCTCGACCGCGAGCGCTATCGCCTGCTCCAGCGTGTGTCCGAGGCGCATGGCAAGCACGATGGTGCGCGCGGTGCCGCAGCGCATGGTCATTTCGCCGGTATGGGTGCAGGCTGCGGCGCCGAAGCGACTGTCGGCGTAGAAGCCAGCGCCCGGGATCGGCGAGTCGCCGAGCCGGCCGGGATACTTCCAGGCCCAGCCCGAAGTCGAGGTCACGACGTTGAGGCCGCCAAGACTGTCCTGCGACAGGAACACGGTGGTGTCGCGAACACGCTCCGGATCGGTGATGGTGCGGCTGAGCGGGGCCAGCGGAATGTCGGGGAACTGCGCCAGCTCTTCCGGCGTAAGCTCCTTTTCGAGGCGATTCCACCAGACGCGCTTGCTGTCTTCGTAGAGCGTCTCGTCAACGGGGAAACCGATCTCGGTGGCGAAGCGGCGGGCGCCCTCACCCGTGAGCATGACATGCGGCAGGCGCTTCATCACCTCATGGGCGAGTGCCGCCACCGGCAGCGTGTCGGGCACGGCGCCGACCGAACCCACTTCGCGGGTGGTGCCGTCCATGACGCCGGCGTCGAACTCCATGCGTCCGAGCATGTTGGGCCAGCCGCCGAAGCCGACGGAGCGCACCTTGACCTCGCGCTCGACCTCGCTGATGCCGGCGACCATGGCATCGATGCCGTGGCGGCCGGCCTTCAGCAGGTCGACGCTCTTGGAGAAGCCGGGCCAGGCCTCGGAATTGGCAAGCAGGATCATTTTCAGTCTTTACGCATCTTGGAGAGGAATTGAGCCACGCGCGGCAAGGCCATGCCCTTGTCGGAGAAGAACTCGGCGGTAGGCAGGTCGGCGATCAGCTGGCCCTTGTCGAGGAAGGCAATGCGCGTGGAGATGGAGCGCGCGAACTCGATCTCGTGGGTGACGAACACCATGGTGGTGCCGGTCTTGGCGAGTGCGGCGAGGATCGACAGCACCTCGGACGTCATCTCAGGATCGAGCGCGCTCGTTACTTCGTCGAGCAGGAGATAGCTCGGCTTCATCGCGAGTGCCCGGCAGATGCCGACACGCTGGCGCTGGCCGCCGGAGAGCTGCGAGGGATAGGCCTCGGCGCGCTCGGACAAGCCGACCGACCGCAGCAGCTCACGCGCCTCATCCTCGGCCTGCCTGCGCGGCACCTTCAGCACTTCGACCGGAGCCAGGGCGATGTTCTGAACGGCGGTCATGTGCGGGTAAAGGTTGAACAGCTGGAACACCGTGCCCGAGCGTTTTCGCGCCTCACTGAGCTCGCGCGGCTTGGAGACATCGAAGCCGTCGACGGTGATCTTGCCCGCGTCGATCTTCTCCAGACCGTTGATGCAGCGGATGAGCGTCGACTTGCCGGAGCCCGACGAGCCCAGCACCGAGACGACCTCGCCCTGGCGGATTTCGAGGTCTACGCCGTTGAGCACGGTGGCCGCGCCAAAGGATTTGCGCACGCCCGATACGCTGATCATCAGAGGCCTCTCCATGCCGTGTGCGCCCTGAGCCGCTTTTCGAAGCGGCCTCCGGCGTAGGCGACCAGCTTCGCGGTCAGGTAGTAGAGCGCGCCGACGGCGGTCCAGACGATGAACGGCTTCAGCGTGCGCAGGTTGAGGATGTTGCCGACCTTGGTCAGGTCCATGACGCCGATCACAGAAATCAGCGAGGTGACCTGCAGCTGGTTGACCAGCAGCCCGGTGAGCGGGCCGATGGCAAATGCAGCCGCTTGCGGGGCGATCACCCGGCGCAGGATCTGCCAGCGGGTCAAGCCGAAAACACGCGCGGCCTCCAGCTGGTCTTTGCCGACCGACTCGATCGCCGAAACGGCGATGACATAGATGAAGGCGGCACTGTTGCCGGACAGGGTGATGACTGCCGCCTCGGTCGGCGTGACGTTGATCTTGAAGAAGGCGGGCAGGCCGAAGAACACCAGAAACAGCTGCACCAGCACCGGCGAGTTCTTGAGCAACTCGGCGACAAAGGTGACGATCTGCGTCAATACCGGCACGCGGTAGAAGCGGATGACTGCCCAGATCGTGCCGATGACAAGCCCGATCAACGTGGTCGAGACAAACAGCGCGAGCGATACGCCCAAGCCTTGCAAAAGCAGGACAATGTCGAACGGCGTGAAATCCCCGTAGCGCATCAGACCGCCCCCTCCGACTGGTTGCGGTTGAGATAGCGGTGGAGCATGCCGATGATGATCGAGACGGCATATGTCAGCGCGGCATAGGCCACCAGAAGTACGAAATAGACCTCGAACGGCCTGAAGGTGTTGGAGGCGACGATCTTGGCCGAGCCGGTCAGTTCGTTGAGCGTGATGGTCGACAGGATCGACGACGTCAGGATCAGGTTGATGAAAACCGAACCCAGCGGCCGCACCGAGGCGCGGAGCGCGATCGGCAGAATGATCTTGCGGAAGATCGTGCTTTTCCTGAGCCCACTGACCTGCGCGGCCTCGATAATTCCGGGGTCGATTGCCAGGATGCCCGAGCGGATGACATCAGAGGTGAAGGCGCCGCCGGCGACCGAAAGGGCGACCACGCCGGTGGTGAAGGCATCTATATAGATGCCGATCTCGGGCAGGCCGAAATAGAAGAAAAACAGCTGCACGATGAAGGGGATGTTGCGGAAGATGTCGACATAGACCGCGGCGAGCCTGTTGAGCAGCGGCGAGGCCGACGTACGCATCGCACCGACCGCAAGGCCGAGCACGAGGGAGCCGATGACGGCAAGCGTGCAGGCCTGCAGCGTCAGCCACGCCCCTTCCAGCAGGAAGGGGATATGCTTCGCAAGGATCGACAGATCGAACTTCAAGCGGCACATTCTCAAAGTGAAACCGGTTTCACTCTGCAAAACGACCAAGGCGATGTCAACGCCCGCGCGGCCTGTGTTTTCAGTTTTTCAGAAAGGAATTCTCGCTGGCAGCAAGGACCTGACGTCCACCGAAGCTGCTGGATTTGCCTCGATTGGCCGGGTGCCAGACGAATGCTTACGCTATTCCGGATCCACCGCAGTTGCAAAAATGATCGCGATCGCTTTCGGCGGTCGTGAGCGATCGCATCGCATTCGCTATCATTGGAGGGAAATGACAAGAACCGAATTTGAGGTAGCAACTATCGTCCACGATAGTAAACAGTCTTGCACAAATTCATTTACATCCGGCACATTATCAAAATAACATATTCGGAAATTAGCGCGCACATTTACTTTACATTATCAAACTCGCGCGGATTTTCTATCTCTAAACCAATGGATTTGATAATATACTTCTATTGCGCAAAGATTTTTCCCAAACCCAAGACGCAGCAGCCGGGTTTACGCTTCTTATTCAACTCATATTTTGGCAAGTTACAATTTGTTAAGCATCCCGCCACTTATCGGTCGGATCACCACTTTAGAAACCACTCATTAAGCGATACCCATCATCCATTAAGCTAGCTTGCGGGGTACAAAACCGTGAAACGTTATGCCGCGCTGGCCGCACTTGCGGCCACATTCGCTAGCCCGCTTGCCGCCCAAGCTGGCACGACGATGGAAACCAGGGGCAACGCCTTTGCGCCGCCCGCCTTCGCCTCATTCTGCGGCCGCGAGCCCGGCCTGTGCAGCACGTCGGGCGGCAGGAAGATCGTATCGCTGCGGCCCAAGCTTAGCGCCGAGCTGCAGCAGGTCAACCGTGCGGTCAATTCGCGCATCAAGGAGCGCAGCGACCTCGTCAATGTCGGCAAGGACGACGATTGGCGCGTGCCTGTCGCTTACGGCGATTGCGAAGACTTCGCGATCCTCAAGAAGCGCGAGCTGTTGAGGCGTGGCTGGCCAGCATCCGCGCTTCTGCTGACCGTGGCGCGCTATCGCGGCGCAGGTCATACGGTCCTGACCGTACGAACCAGTTCGGGCGACCTCATCCTCGACAACATGACCAGCTCGATCCGCGACTGGTCGAGCACGCCCTACAACTACTTTGCCCGCCAGGCGCAAGGCAACGGCCACCGTTGGGAACGCATCGGCAATGCCAGGCCCATCGAGTCGACCGCAGTCGGCAACTGAAGACAGGCTTCTTAGCCCAGGCGTTCGAGCAGGATCGTAGGTTCGTCGTGATAGGTGGTGCGGTCGATCTCGCGGTAGCCGTGCTTTTCGGCGACGCGCAACGAAGCGCCATTGCGCGGATCGATGATGCAGACAGTGCGGCCGCCGAAGCGGCCGTCGGCCCAGGTCACGAAGGCGCCCACCACCTCGCTCGCAATGCCTTGGCCGTGTTTGTCGGCGACAAATCCCCATCCGGCCTCGGGGATGCCTTCGATCGAAGGTTCGATGTCGCGCTTGAGGTCGTGGAAGCCAGCCTCGCCGATGAAACGGCCTGTGGCCTTTTCCTCAACCGCCCAGAAGCCATAGCCGATCAGCGACCAGGAGCCGGCATGGCGCAGGAAACGCTGCCAGCTTTCCTCGCGTGTCCGTGGCTTGGCGATGAAACGCGTGACGACCGGGTCGGCCCACATCTCGGCATAGGCGTCGAAATCGGCCAGGCGATGCGGCCGCAGGATGGTGCGCTCGGTCTCGATGACGGGAATATCGGCAAGGGCAAAAGTGGTCATCGGTCAGGCTCCATCCATCGTTGCGGGGGATTTAGCACGGTCCGAGGGCCACGCAGCAGGCCAGATCGACGCGGCGGCATCCGCCAGTGGGCTCAGCCCGCGCCAAACCATCCGCATATAGACGCCACCGCGTTCGAGCTCGTCGAGCCGCTTGCGGCGGGTCGCTTCGAGCTTGGCGCGGGTGATCCAGCCGAGATAGTCGTTGCGCTGATACTCCGGCCGCGCCTCATAGGCCGTCAGCATGCCGCGCGACAAAAGCTCGCTGCGGATCCAGTCCGGCATTGGAATGATGTCGCGGGTCAGGGCCATGGCTGATCTTGCGGGTTCGGCAAACGCCCGTCAATCACAGAGACATCGCCGCTTACGCCCTGCCCCTCCTTCACAACAGGTTAGTGAGCCGCCACTTCGGCTTCCGCGACCTCGACCGGGTCAAGCTCGTCCAGCGGCACCAGCGGCGCGGGCTCGCTCGTGGACTTTTCCGGCGACTTGCAGATGTCGGCGATGACGCAGCGCCAACAATCGGGCTTGCGTGCCTTGCAGACATAGCGGCCATGCAGGATCAGCCAGTGATGGGCGTGCAGCATGAACTCGTCGGGGATGATCTTCACCAGGATCGCCTCGATCAGATCGGGTGTCTTGCCGGGTGCCAGTCCGATCCTGTTGCCGATGCGCAGGATATGGGTGTCGACCGCCATGGTGTGGTGGCCGAAGGCCATGTTGAGCACGACATTGGCGGTCTTGCGGCCGACGCCAGGGAGCTTGACCAGCATGTCGCGATCGTCGGGCACCTCCCCGCCATGGTCGCGGATCAGCGCCTCCGACAGGGCGATCACGTTCTTGGCCTTGTTGCGCCACAGGCCGATGGTGCGGATATGCTGGCCAACCGCCTCTTCGCCCAAGGCCAGCATCTTTGCGGGTGTGTCGGCAATGGCGAAAAGCGCGCGCGTTGCCTTGTTGACGCCGGCGTCGGTCGCCTGGGCCGACAGCGCCACCGCAACCAGGAGCGTGAACGGGTTGACGTGCTCGAGTTCGCCTTTCGGCGCGGGCCGCTGGACCTGGAAACGACGGAAGATTTCACGCACTTCCGCAGCCGCGTAGAGCGACCGGGCGCGCGCTGTACGGGCGCGGGGCTTCGGCTTGGTGGCCGAAGCGACGCGGCCCCTGGCCTGCGACGTCTTTGGCTTATCTTTGGACTTGGGGTTTTTCATCGCCTCTCTATAATTAACCGGCATGAGCGAGACAAACGCCACTTTTGCCGCCGACGAACCCTTCTTCAAGGCGCTATTGCTGCCGCACCGGTCGCTTGGCCGGACCGGCTTCATCATCGTAATGGGCGCAATGGTGTTTGGCTGGATCGTCACCGGCATCATATTCCTGAGCCACGGCGCCTGGCCGATCTTCGGCTTCTTCGGCCTCGACGTGATAGGCCTCTACATCGCCTTCAGGCTCAACTATCGCGCCGCTCGCGCTCGCGAGGAAGTGAGCGTCTCCCGCACCAGCCTCGACATCCTCAAGACCGCGCCATCGGGCAAGTCGGAGAAGCATCATTTCAACCCGTTCTGGGCGCGCTTTGCCGTCTCGCGTCACTCCGAGATCGGCATCACCAACATGGCTGTGGTATCACGGGAAAAAAACGTGCCGATCGGCGGTTTCCTCAACCCCGACGACCGCGAGAGCTTTGCCAAGGCCTTTTCACGGGCCCTTGCAACCGCAAGGAGCAGATGAGCAGGAATCGGGTGGGAAATACCCACCGCCAACGCAATATTGGCGTCCAAGGAGATATTGCCATGAACGCCCAGACGCAAACAAAGCCGGTCGCCACGCTGCAGCACGACATCACGCCCGTCGGCTCGGAATATGAGACGGTGCGCCGGGTGATCGAAAAGATCAGCCTCGATTATCGCGACCAGCCTTCGCTCGAAACCCTCGCCGACGAGGTCGGAGAAACGCCGACCGGCTTGCAGAAGCTGTTCAGCCGCTGGGCCGGCTTGTCGCCAAAGGCTTTTTTGCAGGCAGTGACGCTCGATCACGCCCGCAAGCTGCTCGATGACGGCCTTCCGCTGCTCGAAACCTCCTTTGAGGTAGGCATGTCGGGGCCGGGGCGGCTCCACGACCTGTTCGTCACCCATGAGGCGATGTCGCCGGGCGACTACAAGACGCGTGGTGCCGGCCTTACCATCCGCTACGGCTTTCACATCTCGCCATTTGGCGTAGCACTCGTCATGGTCACCGATCGCGGGCTCGCCGGCCTGTCCTTCAACGATGCCGGCGAAGAGCGCGCCGCCTTTGCCGACATGGCTGGGCGCTGGCCAAACGCCACCTATGTCGAGGACATGAGTGCTACGGCACCTTATGCCGCGCACATCTTCGATCCGACCCGCTGGCGGCAGGACCAGCCGTTGCGCGTGGTGATGATCGGCACCGACTTCCAGGTGCGCGTGTGGGAAGCATTGCTGAAGATCCCGATGGGCCGGGCCTGCACCTATTCATCAATCGCCTCGGAAATAGGCTCGCCCAAGGCAAGCCGCGCCGTAGGTGCCGCCGTCGGCGCCAACCCGCTTTCTTTCGTCGTGCCATGCCACCGCGCGCTCGGAAAGTCGGGGGCGCTGACCGGTTATCACTGGGGACTGACGCGAAAGCGTGCGATCCTCGGCTGGGAGGCTGGCCAGATCGCGCGTTGAGGCGATCCAAATGACCACGCGACATCTGGCAAGTGAGCGCGACACAGGTTAGTTTCCGGCCGATTTTTCAGGAGACTTCCGTGATCACTGTTGTCGGATCCATCAACCTCGACCTCATCGCCACCGTCGGCCGACTTCCCGGACCCGGCGAGACCGTTCCTGGCGGTGACTTCAAGTCGGCGCCGGGCGGCAAGGGCGCAAACCAGGCGCTTGCGGCGGCGCGCGCCGGTGTTCCGGTGCGCATGGTGGGCGCGGTCGGCAAGGACGCCTTTGCCGGCGAAGCCACCGCCTATCTCAGGGATGGCCGCGTTGATCTTTCGGGCGTTGCCGAAATCCAGGCGGCAACCGGCATCGCGTTGATCCTGGTCGGGGGCGACGGCGAGAACATGATCGCGGTCGTGCCCGGCGCCAATGGCTCGGTGGTGCCGGGCGATCTCGCCAAGGCCCAGTTCAAGAAGGGCGATATCGTCCTGCTCCAGCACGAGATCCCGCTTGCGACAGTGGATGCGGCGCTCGAGGCGGCACGCAAGGCGGGGGCGGTGACCATGCTCAACACGGCCCCCTTCCGCGCTGAAGCAGCAAGCTTCGTCGGCAAGGCCGACTATGTCGTCGCCAACGAAACCGAATTCGACCTCTATGCCGAGGCACTCGCCCTGCCTGCCGGTGAGCGGACTGCGCGCATGGGCGAGTTTGCCCGTCGCACCGGGGCGACCGTCATCGTCACGCTGGGCGGTGAAGGCGTTCTTGCGGCAAAGGGCGACGAACTCGTCCATGTCGACGCGCTCAAGATCACACCTGTCGATACTGTGGGTGCAGGCGACACTTTCTGCGGCTATCTCGCCGCGAGCCTGTCGACTGGGCTCGACCTCAAGGACGCGCTTCGCCGCGCAGCCGTCGCCGGCTCGCTCGCCTGCCTGAAGCCCGGCGCCCAGCCGGCCATTCCGCTCGCCGTCGAGGTGGATGCCGCACTCAAGGGCTGAGCTTTCAGCCTTCTGGACACGCTCTGAATCTGAGTGCTTAGTGTCGAGCGACCGCCGGAGAAAAGGAAATGTCGCTCGAACTCTATGCTGCCTATGTCGTTGCCTGCATCGTCATCGTCCTGATACCGGGCCCGACCGTCACTTTGATCATCGCCTCCAGCATACGCCACGGCACACGCGCCGGGCTGCTCAACGCCGCCGGCACTCAGATCGGCGTGGCCGTGATGATCGCCATCGTCGGCATCGGCCTCAACCAGATGATCGAGGCCATGGGCCACTGGTTCGAGTGGGTCAGGCTTCTGGGCGCCGCCTATCTGATCTGGCTCGGCATCCAGGTGTTTCGCTCGGGCGGCGAGTTGGCCGCCGATGGCCTGCCCAGGCGGCCGCGTGGCGGCTTCTTCCTGCAGGGTTTCCTGGTTGCCATCAGCAATCCCAAGACGCTGATCTTCTTCGGCGCCTTCATCCCGCAGTTCATCGACCCTGCCGCCAACTATGCTCAGCAGATCGTCATCATGGGCATCACCGCCATGGTCTTTGCGGCACTGTCGGATTCCACCTATGCGGTGGCCGCGGGCCGTGCCGGCAAGTTCCTGTCAGCCAAGCGCCTCAAACTGATGACCCGCATCAGCGGCACGTTTCTTGTCGGTGGCGGCGTGTGGCTGGCTTTTTCAAGGGCGAGATAGAGCATTCGCCTGCCTGCGTTTCAGGGAGAATCGCCCCTCATCCCCTGCCGGACCTTCTCCCCGTAATGACGGGGAGAAGGAGGATGGCCGCAACGCCGCCGCCCCCTCTCCCCGTCCTTCACGGGGAGAGGGTAAGGGTGAGGGGCAGTTTTCGTCTGAGTCGAAAATGCTCTAGTCTTACGGTCTCAGAGCCGGCCGAGGCGCTCGACGAGCAGCGCAAAGAAGCCGTCATGGTCGATGTCGCGCATGACGGTCGCGTTTTTCTCGCGCTTGGTGACACCCCACCAGTCGACAACGGTCATGCCCATCGTCAGTTCCGACGCCGTCTCGACGGTGACGTTGCAGTGACGGCCCTGGAACAGATCGGGCTTCAATAGGTAAGCAATGACACACGGATCATGCAGCGGACCGCCGTCGGTGCCATACTTGCCTTCGTCATAGCGCTCGAAGAATTCCAGCATCTGGGCGGTGGCGATGCCAACCTTGGTGCCGAGCTTGCGGAAGGCGTCGATGCGCTTGGTCGTGGTCAGCGCCTTGTGGGTGACGTCGAGCGGCATCATGACGATCGGAACGCCCGAACGGAACACCACGTCGGCGGCATGCGGATCGACATAGATGTTGAACTCGGCCGAAGGCGTGACATTGCCGCCTTCAAAGAAGCCGCCACCCATCAGGACGATTTCCTTGATGCGCGGGGCGATCTTGGGCTCGCGGATCATGGCGAGCGCGATATTGGTGAGGGGCCCGAGCGGGCACAGCGTGATGGAGCCGGCTTCCTCGCGCATCAGCGTCTCGACGAGGTAGTCGACCGCGTGCTGCTCCTGAAGCTTCATCTTGGGTTCGGGCAGTTCGGGGCCATTGAGGCCGGTCTTGCCGTGAACTTCCTCGGCGGTGACGAGTTCGCGGATCAGCGGACGGATGGCGCCCGAGAAAACCTTGGTCTCGGGGCGGCCGGCCAGCTCGCAGATCTTGCGGGCGTTCTTCTCGGTCAGTTTCAACGGCACATTGCCGGCGACGGCGGTGATGCCCAGGATGTCGAGTTCGGGACTTCCAAGCGCCAGCAATATGGCGACGGCATCGTCCTGACCGGGGTCGGTGTCGATGATAATCTTGCGCGGTATGGGCATTTTCTTTCCTTGTTGGGCAGGTTTTTTGCAGTCTTGAAGTTGCCGACGCGGCGGACCATATCAACAACAGTCGGGAAAATGCCACCTGGGTTTTTCCGCTTTATGTCGCTCTCGGAGGACAAGCTGTAACATGAGCCGTATGACGCCCTTTTCGAGCCCGCTTCTTCTGGGCTTCGACACGATGGAAAAGACGCTGGAGCGCCTTGCCAAGTCGGGCGACAGCTATCCGCCCTACAATATCGAACGCATCAGGGATGCCGACGAACGGGGTGAAAGGCTGCGGATCACGCTTGCGGTGGCCGGTTTCGCCGAAAACGATCTCGAAGTCACCGTCGAGGAGAACCAGCTCATCGTGCGTGGCCGCCAGAGCGACGACAAGGAGCGCGAGTTCCTGCATCGCGGCATCGCATCACGACAGTTCCAACGCTGCTTCGTTTTGGCCGACGGGATGCGGGTTATCGCGGCCGATCTGAAGAACGGTCTGCTCTCGGTCGATCTAGACCGCCCGGAAGCCGAACGGCTGGTACGGAAAATAAACATATCGGTAGCAGACTAAGACTTACCGATGGCTCTCATGCGGGATGGCCGAATCGGCATCCTGGCTAGAAGGAGGCTACAATGCCCAGTACTGACCAGAGACACACCATGACCACGGGCGAATTGGCCCATCTCGGCGAAGGCTCCGTCGCCTATCTCAGGAAGGTATCCAGCGACGACCTGCGCGGCCGTTTCCCAGGCCTGACGCAGATTGATCCCGGCCTTGAGCTGTGGGCGCTGTTTGCCGCCAATGGCGAGCCGATCCTGTTGTCCGATGCCCGTGACCGCGCCCTTGCCGGCGCGATGGAAAACGATCTGACGACCGTCGCCATCCACTGACCTTTTCGTCTCCTTTTCGGGAGACGACGCGGACGGCGAAACCGAAAAGGGCCGCGAGACGCGGCCCTTCCCCTGCTTTTCCCAACAATGAAATCAGGCGGCGTGCGAAGCCGGCGTTTCCGACAGAAGCGCGTGGATCGCCGATGCATCGCGGGTGCCGCGAATCTTGGCCACAGTATCGGTATCGCGCAGAACGCGTGCGATGCGCGACAGCGCCTTGAGATGATCGGCTCCTGCCCCTTCAGGGGCCAGGAGCAGGAAGACGAGGTCGACCGGCTGGTCGTCCAGCGCCTCGAAATCGACGGGCGTTTCCAACCGGGCGAACACGCCGGTTATCCGCTTAACCCCTGCGAGCTTTCCATGGGGAATGGCAATGCCATTGCCGACGCCGGTGGACCCCAAGCGCTCGCGCTGGAGTATGGTGTCGAACACCTCCCGCTCGGGGATGCCGGAGATCGCTGCGGCCCTTTCGGCGAGAAGTTGCAGAAGTTGCTTCTTCGAATTCGCCTTCAAGGCCGGCATGATCGCCGGTACCTCGATTAGATCACTCAGATCCATGCTGAAATTCCCTTGCTGTGCTCACCGCCGCATTGCCCCAAAACCCCACATGCGGTCGGCGGCGACTATCCCTGGGCGACCTTAGCGGTCGAGGGATCTATCCAGCCGATGTTTCCATCCGGCCGGCGGTAGACAATGTTGACGTGCTCGTTGCCGGCATTGCGGAAGACGACAACGGGGCTGTCCTTGGTATCGAGTTCGATGACGGCGGAGGCCACCGACATCGTCTTCAGCACCATCGTCGATTCGGCGACGATGGCGGGTGCGAAATCCTCGGGCACTTCCTCGTCGTCGTCGACGAGGGCAGCAACCACCGAATAGGAGACATCGGTCAGCTGACCGTTGCCCGCACCCAGATTGTGCGACTTGAGCCGGCGCTTGTAGCGCCTCAAGCGGGTTTCAAGCTTGTCGGCTGCCGCGTCGAACGCGGCAGTCGGTTCCTGGGCCTCGCCAGTCGCTTGCAACGACATGCCCGAATCTAGCCGCACCACGCAATCGGCAGTGTAGCGCGAGCCGGCCTTCACGACGTTGACGTGTCCGGAGAAGCCGCGATCGAAGTATTTTCCGATCGCTTCGCCGATACGACCTTCGATACGCGTACGAAACGCATCGCCGACGTCCATGTGTTTTCCTGAAATACGCAGGCTCATCTGAAAACTGACCTTTTCTGTTCAGACTTCAAACCGGTCCGAGTTTATACCCGTGGCCGATGCAAACAAGCGTTGGCTCGCTCGAAGCATCGAATTTAAGTCCAAACCTGTCGGCTGATCTTGGGCCACCCACCGGCAGCCGCTGGCTCGTGTCACAAGCCATCCTGTGCCGCATCTTTCTCTGGCGGGCTTTGCCCTCTCATGCGGGCGGGCTTCTAGACACTTCATTAGGGATTGTCAATCAAGGCCGCTGATCGGCGCGAATGCGCGCTTTTGCGCCTAGGCATTGCGACCAGCCATCGCGCGCTTTTCGCGCCGGCGCTGCACCGAGGAGGCGATGTTCATGCCTTCGCGGTACTTGGCCACGGTCCGCCGGGCGATATCGACACCACCCTTCCTCAAGATATCCACAATGGCGTCGTCGGATAGGACCTCGGCGGCTTCTTCTTCCTCGATCATCTGGCGGATGCGGTCGCGCACCGCTTCGGACGAGTGCGCATCGCCGCCTTCGGCCGAGGCGATGGAAGCGGTGAAGAAATAGCGCAGTTCAAACACACCACGTGGGGTCAGCATGTATTTGTTGGCCGTGACGCGGCTTACGGTCGATTCATGCATGCCGATGGCGTCGGCCACTGTGCGCAGGTTGAGCGGCCTCAGATGGCGCACGCCGTGGACCAGGAAGGCATCCTGCTGGCGAACAATCTCCGAGGCGACCTTGAGGATGGTCTTGGCGCGCTGGTCGAGGCTGCGGGTCAGCCAGTTGGCGTTCTGCAGGCACTCGCTGAGGAAGTTGCGTTCCGACGCATCCTTGGTTCGCCCCGTCACCTCGGCAAAATAGACCTGGTCGACCAGCACGCGCGGCAGGGTTTCAGGATTGAGTTCCACCGCCCAGCTACCGTCGGCGGCCTGGCGCACCTCGACGTCGGGCACGATGGTGTCTGCCGCCCCGCCTGCGAACGCGCCGCCGGGCCTGGGATCGAGCGCGCGGATTTCTGCCAGCATCGCCAGCAGGTCCTCCTCGTCGACGCCGCAGAGGCGCTTGAGGGTCTGAAAATCACGCTTTGCCAGAAGGTCGAGATTGTCGACAAGCGCGGCCATCACCGGATCGAGCCGGTCTCGCCGGGCAAGCTGGATTGCCAGGCACTCGGCAAGATCGCGGGCGAAGAGCCCGGCTGGGTCAAAAGCCTGGCAGGCTGCCAGCACCCTCAGGACAAATGCCTCTTCGACACCGAATCGAGCGGCGATTTCCGCCGGATCACCGCGGAAATAGCCGGCCTCGTCGAGCCAGTCGGTCAGCTCGGAGGCGACGAGGCGCTCGGCAGGATCGACGAAAGCGAAGGAAATCTGCTCGCCGACATGGTCACGTAGCGTCACGGCCGCTGCCGCCATGTCCTCCATGTCGAAACCATCGGATGAACCGCCCGAGCCTGAGCCCGCAGCCGAGGACTTCCATTGCATGGCAAGGTCCGGCCCCATGCGCTCGACAGCGCCGGGATCGTCGGGAAACAGGTTTTCAAGCGAGGTATCGAGCTTGTCGGAGATCGCCTCCGAGCTCCAGCCGGCTTCGCCCTCGAACCAGTCCTCGCTGGCCGTGTCGGTCGCCTCGCTGGGCGTTTCGATCTTTGGAAACTGGTCGGGCGCGTCTTCAGGCGCGTCGACGCGTTCCAAAAGGGGATTACGCTCGATCTCGTCATCGATGAAGCGCTCGAGTTCGGCGTGGGTGAACTGAAGCAGCCTGATCGACTGCATCAGCTGTGGCGTCATCACGAGCGATTGCGACTGCCGTAGCTGTAGTTTCGCCGACAGTGCCATCAGCTGTTGAGACCCGATCCCGCAGAGAGCGGCCGAAAGCCGGCCACCTACCAGCCGCGATAAAACTGGCCCGGCTTTTGCATGTCAAGCAGATTGGGGGTTTGGCAGTGTTATTGCCGACCGGCTACCCGACGCACGGAGCGCCGGGGGCGTTCGGCGGTCAGAGCGTGAAGCCCTCGCCGAGATAGAGGCGGCGGACATCCGGATTGGCGACGACCTCGTCGGCGCGGCCATGCGTCAGCACCTCGCCGGCATGGATGATATAGGCGCGGTCGATAAGGCCCAGCGTCTCGCGGACATTGTGGTCGGTGATCAGAACGCCGATGCCGCGCTTGGTCAGATGCCGGACGAGCTGCTGGATGTCGGCGACGGCGATCGGATCGATGCCGGCAAAGGGCTCGTCGAGCAACATGTAGTTGGGCCGGCTGGCCAGCGCGCGCGCGATTTCGAGACGCCGCCGCTCGCCGCCCGAAAGGGCGATGGCCGGCGACTTCCTGAGATGGCTGATGTGGAACTCCTCAAGCAGCGAATCGAGCGACTTTTCTCGTTCCTTGCGGCTTTTTTCGACCACTTCGAGGATGGCGCGGATGTTGTTTTCGACCGACAGGCCACGAAAGATAGACGCTTCCTGCGGCAGATAGCCGATGCCGAGGCGGGCGCGGCGGTACATCGGCATCGCCGTCACGTCGAAGCCGTCGATCTCGATTGTGCCCTGGTCGACCGGCACCAGGCCCGTGACCATGTAGAAGCAGGTTGTCTTGCCGGCGCCATTGGGGCCGAGCAGCCCGACGGCCTCGCCGGCACGCACGCCAAGCGTCACGCCTGACACCACCTGCCTGCCCTTGTAGCTCTTGGTCAGGCCCTTGGCGATCAGCGTACCCTTGAACTTGCCGTTCCTGGCGCTGCCAGTTGTCGCTGGCGCGGCAAGCTTTTGCGCCGAGCCAGGTTTCAGACGCGACAACATCTGCGATAGGTCAGTCATTTATTTCTTCTGCGAACCCGGCGTAATCGACATCATGACGCGGCCATTGCCCGTGGTGCCCTTGTTGCAGCCGTCGACCTGCGCGAGCCCGGTCTTCATCTGCACGGTGAGCTTGCAGCCGACCAGTACATTGTCGCCTTCCGACAGAACAACTTCCTTGCCGGACATCACCAGCACCTCGGTCTTCATGTCGAACGTGCCGCGATCGCCTGTCGCGACCTGATTGTCCGACTTCACATAGACCTTGTCGTCGACTTCGAGCCTGTCGATGTTGGCCGAACCGGTCGCCGCCGAGCCGCCATCCTTGGCGTAGTAGACGGTCATCTTGCCCGACTTCATCAGCGTCGGGCCCTGGGTGACGTTGACGTTGCCTGTGAAGATCGCAAGGTTTTCCGATTCGCGGACCTCGAGCTTGTCGCTTTCAATCTGGATCGGCTGGTCACCGGAGAGTTTGAGGCCCGAGAGCCTGCTTTGGCTATCCTGCGCAAAAGCGCCGGCGGTGCAAAGCACAACGCCAGCGCATGTTAACGCGGCCGTCGACCGCCAAGTCCTAATTTGCCGCACTCCCGCCTCCGCTATCATTCTGCGCCGCCTTCAATCGCGCCGGGTCAATGTCGACGCGTACCCTCTTTTCGAAGACGACGACCTTGCCGTGTTCGAGCATGGACATCGAATCGGACGTGATCTTCGAACCGTCAAGACTTATCTCAACCGGCTCGTCGGTCTTCATCTCGCCGCTGCCCATATGCAGATACGCCGATTTGAGCCTGGCGACCATACCATCGCTTGTCTTTACAGTTACTTGCTCGGACAGATTGAGCGTATTGCCCTCACGATCGTAAACACCGCGCGCCGCAATGACCTCGGCAGTGTTGCCTGCCGCGATAGGCAGATTGGCATCGATGCCGATCAATTCGACGACGCCTTGATTGGCCGGATCCTGCACGGCACGATCGGCGGTCATCGAATAGGGCAGGTTGTCCCGGGTGAAGCCGCTGAGCTGTGGCTTGGCCATGACCAGCTTGCCTTCGGAGAAGGCAGCGCCTTCAGCCTTTGCCTTAATGGAAGGCGGCGCCGAGAGATAGGAATAGCCGCCAAACAGCACGGCAAGAACCACCGCCGCCAGCGGCAAGACGAGCTTCAGGAATCGCACGCGGCGCGAATGGCGCGCAGCGAGATTGAAAGCATCGCCACGCGAAGTCGCGAGCGCAATTGCGCTATCCACCGCAACGCCACCGCTGCCGCCGCTCGTATCGATTGGTCGCGCCAACGCAAATGTCCTTCTTCGAACTATCCAGGCCGTGTGCAGGCCGGCACGTGAAGCGGATGAAAGCCACGAAAATATGACCGCAAGGTCAAAGTGTTGCTGCCGAACGTACAAGCCCCGTCGTTCAGCTGCCAAAAAGCAAACCCCAATATGGCTATTTACATTACAAATCCAAGTTCCCGCAACGTCAGGTGCGTCAGGAAAGCGGTGGCTCTCGCCAAAGCGTTGCGATAAAAGCGCAGGCCTGCACAGTATGCGAGGCACGCCATGTCCATGAAAGCCGACGATCTGATCGACCGACGCCGGTTGCGGCGCAAAGTGACCTTCTGGCGCGTCATCGCCTTTATCATTGCAGCACTGGCCATTGTCGGCATGTCGACCTGGCTCGCTGGCGAGCGGATTCCCGGCGTCACGAGCGACCATATCGCCAAGATCCGGATCGACGGAACGATCACCGAGGACGAGGAACTGCTCAAGCGCATCGATGACGTCCGCAAGTCGGGCGCGGTCAAGGGCGTGATCTTGTCGATCGATTCGCCCGGCGGCACCACCGCCGGCGGCGAAGCGATCTACGATGCGGTGCGCAAGCTTGCCGCCGAAAAGCCTGTCGTCGCCCAGGTCGGCACGCTGGCTGCTTCGGCCGGCTACATGATCGCCTCGGCCACCGACCATATCGTGGCACGCAAGTCATCCATCGTCGGCTCGATCGGCGTTCTCGTACAATACCCTGATCTGACGGGCCTGATGGACAAGATCGGCGTCAAGCTCGAAGAGGTGAAGTCATCACCGCTGAAGGCAGCGCCCTCGCCGTTCAAGCCGACGACCGAGGAAGAGCGCGCCATGGTGCGCAACATGATCATGGACAGCTACGACTGGTTCGTCGGCATCGTGGCCGACCGCCGCTCGATGTCCAAGGCCGAAGCCATCGCACTTGCCGACGGCAGGGTCTACACCGGCCGCCAGGCGCTCACCAACAAGTTGATCGACGAGGTCGGGGGCGAAGATCAGGCCGTTGCCTGGCTCGGCACCAAAGGCGTCGATGCCAAGCTGTCGGTGGTCGAGTGGAAACCGGCGCGCAGCGGCAGCTTCTTCCTGCCCAACGCGCTCGCCCAGGCGCTGGGCCGCGCACTCGGGGCTGGCGATCTTTCGTCGGAACTGCTCAAGGAGATGGGCGCCGACCGCTTGTTCCTTGACGGTATGCTGTCGCTCTGGCAGGCTGAAAAAGCCGTGTCAGGCGGCTGAAAAACAAATAAAATCATCACCATCTGGACGGGGACCGCGCATATGATCAAGTCTGAACTGGTGCAAATCATTGCCACACGCAATCCGCATCTTTTCCTGCGGGATGTCGAGAACATCGTCAGCGCCATTTTCGACGAAATCACCGATGCCCTCGCCGACGGAAACCGCGTCGAACTTCGCGGTTTCGGTGCGTTTTCGGTCAAGAACCGCCCCGCGCGTACCGGCCGCAACCCGCGCACCGGCGAATCCGTCGAGGTCGAGGAAAAGTGGGTGCCGTTCTTCAAGACCGGCAAAGAGCTGCGCGAGCGGCTGAACTCCGCGAAATAGGCCGGCGAGCGGCCAAAGCGGCGGGGCTTTAAACGGGAATATCCATGTTCAATCGCTTCATGCTCATCGTCGTCTTCGTGCCGGTGGCAATCGTGCTCATCGCGCTTGCCGTCGCCAACCGTGCCGCCACCGCATTCACGCTCGACCCGTTCAATCCGGGCAATCCCGCACTGACCATCCAGGCGCCGCTGTTTGTGCTGTTGTTTGCGGCGCTCGCCCTCGGCGTGATCCTCGGCGGTGCCGTGACATGGTTCAAGCAGGGCCGCTACCGCAAGGTGGCGCGCCAGCGCGGGCTCGAGGCCGAAAGCCTGCGCCAGGCAGCGGCCCAGCGGCCTCCCGTAGCCCAAGGCCCGGCCCTGCCACGCCCCAACTGATCGAGACTGGCCCGCCTTGCGCCTTCAGGGAGAATTCAATGCTGCAATTTTCGGCCGATGACATCGACCGGGCGCTGAGCTTTCCCGGATTGGTCGAGACATTGCGCACCGCCTTCCGCGAGGGCGCGGTACAGCCGGTGCGCCACCACCACACAGTCGAACGCGCCCAAGGCACGGATTCGACCCTGCTTTTGATGCCGGCCTGGACCGACTTCAAGGCGCCGGGTGCTGGAACCGATGGGCATATCGGGGTCAAGATCGTCACCGTCTCGCCCGACAACAACGACATCGCCAAGCCAGCGGTCGTCGGGCTCTATCTGCTGCTCGACGGCGTCACCGGCGAGCCGCAGGCATTGATGGACGGCCCGCGCCTGACACAGTGGCGGACGGCTTGCGCCTCGGCGCTCGCGGCGTCCTATCTGGCGCGCGCGGATGCTTCGAAGCTTCTGGTGATCGGTGCTGGCGCGCAGTGCAAGTTTCTGGCCCGGGCGCACGCTGCCGTGCGGCCGATCAAGCAGATCCGCATCTGGAACCGGACGACCGCCAACGCCGAGACGCTGGCTGCGTCGCTGCGCGGCGAGGGCTTTGAGGCAAGTGCGGTCTCCGACCTCGATGCCGAACTTGGCTGGGCCGACATCGTCACCGCCGGCACGATCTCGACCACGCCGCTTGTCAAGGGCGAAAGGCTCAAGCCGGGTTGCCACGTCGATCTCGTCGGCGGCTTCACGCCCGGCATGCGCGAGGCCGACGACGCAGCGATCGGCAAGGCTCGCGTCTATGTCGACACCCGCGCGGGCGCCACCAAGGAAGCCGGCGATATCGTCCAGCCGATCGCATCGGGCGTTCTCAAGGCGGAAGACATCGTCGCCGACCTGCACGAATTGGCCCGGGGCCAGAAACCTGCCCGCCAGTCGGTTGACGAGATCACGCTGTTCAAGTCGGTGGGTGCGGCACTCGAAGACCTCGCCGCCGGCATCGCCGTCTACAAGGCGCTCAAGCGATAGCTCTGCAATCGGCGCCCATGGCTTCGGCGATCAGGGCGAAGTCGCGCTCCGTGAGCTGACAAAGCCCGAGGCGCAGCTGATAGCCCCAGTTTCGGACGGACGTGAAATCAAGCCGACCGAGCAATGTCGATATCGGCGTTTCGCACGAGGCCGCCCATTCGACGTCGCGACGGAACGGGCAAAATCCGCCACCCATGTCGAGCTGGTAGGGGTCGCCATCGCGCACGGTGGCGATGGCCGTGACGGCGCTCGGGCCGTCCTTGCCGCCCATGTCAGTGGACGGCGAGTAATAGACAATGCCGTCTCCTGCAGCGATGCGGCGCAAGGGTGCCGCCCTGCCGTGGCAAACCTGCATGAAGCCACCCGCGCGGCCGCGCCTGACATGGTCGGCCGAAGCGACCGCAAGCCAGCAGCCGGTGCTCATGGCCGTGCTGCCGCTGCTTCGTCGAGGCAATAGACGCGCAGGCGATGATTGTCGGGGTCAAGCGCGACAAAGCTGCGGCCGAACTCCATATCCTTCGGGGCCTGGAGAATCCTCAGCCCGCGCCGGGTCCATTCGGCGTGGGTTACGTCGACAGCCATAGGCGTATCGAGAGCAAAGACGATCTCCGCGCCGCCACCCGCCGCAGCCGCGGCCGGTTCCACCGTATGGCGCGACCACAGGCCGAGCTTGAAGCCGCCGTCGAGGACGAACATGACGAAGGTCGGCGAGGATTCGACCGGCTCGCGACCAAGCAGTCCGCTGTAGAAGGCACCGCTGTGCTGCGGCTGGTCGACATAGAGAATGATGAAGTTGGGGGTGCGCATTTTTACTCTCCAGAGGTTTCGATTTGGAGAGCATAAGGCGCACCACTGTCAGATTCTGGCAGTAGCCATCACGATCTTTTCGGCATGTCGAGCGTAGTCCGCCACTCCTTCAGCATTGCCTGCCGGCGCCTGGGGTAACGTTTGTCGGTGGCGTTGAGATCGGAAATGCGGTCGGTACGAAAATGCCGGAAGTCCTGCCGCATCTCGCACCACGCAACGACCACCCGAACCTTGTCGAAGAAACCGAGCGCGAAAGGCCAGATCGTCCGCCTCGAATGCGAGCCATTGGCGTCCTGGTAGGTCATTTCGATCTTGCGCTCGGTGCGGATTGACTGCCGAATAGCACCGAGATCGACGCTTTCGCGTGTCATCTCCGCGCCCGGACCGACCAGCAATGCGGTCGTGTCGAGTTCCTCACGCAGATCGTCGGGCAGGACAGCCGCGATCTTGGCGAGCGCGTCGGCCGCCGCCGCCGAAAGGCGCGCATCGGGCTGCTTGGCGACCCAGCGCGACCCGAGCACGATCGCCTCGATCTCCTCATCGGTGAACATCAGCGGCGGCAGCATGAAGCCCGGCTTCAGCACATAGCCGACCCCCGGCTCGCCCTCGATCGGTGCGCCCTGCCCCTGCAAAGTGGCGATGTCGCGATAGAGCGTGCGGATCGACACGTCGAGTTCGCGGGCAAGCGTCAGCCCATTCACCGGCCGGCGATGGCGGCGCAGGATTTGGATGAGGTCAAGCAGGCGTTCGGAGCGCGACATGATTCTCGGGTGGGTTTGGCGGATACGATAGGCTGGGGCCTTGCTCGCCGGAAGGCATGGAGTGGCGAAAGCCCGTCAATAGCCCTCATGGTGAGCCTGTCGAGCCGCGCCTGCTTGCGCCCGAACACATGGTTCGACAGGCTCACCATGAGGACTTTGGCGGAACCTGCCTCCCCGCCGCGACCGCCCGTCCGGTTGCGGTGCGCGGTGGCCTGTGCCAAAAGCGGCCAACCACCCGGAGACGCCGTTCCTTGAAGCACCCGCGCGACAAACGCCGCGACAGCCGCCCGCAACCGCCCCGCAAGGGCGGTGCCGCCCCCGCGCAGATACGAGATCGCGTCGAGCGGCAGCAGGAGGGCAAGCCAGAACAGCGCCCCAGCCCGCGACAGGAGACTGCCCCGGAGCCCAAGAGCGAGCCGCGCAAGCTCGTCCGCCGCGAAGGCGCATTGCCGGCCGAACACCTGCCGCTGATCCTCGAAGTCGCGCCCAATGACGACTATGCGCTGCTCGACAGCGGTGCTGGCCTCAAGCTCGAGCAGTATGGCCCCTACCGGATCGTGCGGCCTGAGGGCCAGGCGATCTGGCAACCGGCCCTGCCGGCAAAGCAGTGGGAAAACGTCGACGCCGTCTTCACCGGCGATACCGACGAGGAAGGCCTGGGCCGCTGGCGCTTCCCCAAGACCCCGCTCGGCGAAACCTGGCCGATGCGCCATGACGGGCTTCACTATCAGGGCCGCTTCACCTCATTCCGCCATGTGGGCGTTTTTCCCGAGCAGGCGACCCACTGGGACCACATGGCCCGGCTGATCAAAGGTGCCAAGCGCCCGGTCAAGGTGCTCAACCTGTTTGGCTATACCGGGCTGGCCTCGCTGGTTGCCGCCCGCAGCGGCGCCGAGGTCACCCATGTCGACGCCTCCAAGAAGGCCATCGGCTGGGCCCGCGAGAACCAGGAAATGGCCGGTCTCGCCAACAAGCCGATCCGCTGGATCTGCGAGGACGCCATGAAATTCGTCGAGCGCGAGGAGCGTCGCGGCAGCCGCTACGACATCATCCTGTTCGACCCGCCGGCCTATGGCCGCGGTCCCAAGGGCGAGGTCTGGCAACTGTTCGAGAGCCTGCCCGCGATGACCGACATCTGCCGCTCGATCCTGACGCCCAATCCGCTGGCCGTGGTGCTGACGGCCTATTCGATCCGCGCCTCGTTCTTCGCCATCCACGCCTTGATGCGCGACACCTTCGCCGGCATGGGCGGCACCATCGAATCGGGCGAACTCGTCATCCGCGAAAAATCGGCGGGACGCGCGCTTTCGACTTCTCTGTTTTCGCGCTGGGTGGCCAAATGAGCGAACACCGTACCGGGGCACCTGGCCGCGTCAAGGAAGTGACGAGCCTCGCCAATCCGCTGGTCAAGGACATCAAGGCGCTGGCGCAGAAGAAGTTTCGCGACCAGCAGAACGCGTTCATCGCCGAAGGACTGAAGCTCGTCATCGACGCGCTTGATCTCGGCTGGACGATCAAGACGCTGATTTTTGCCAAGTCCGCTCTCGGCAACGCCGCCGTGGAAAAGGTCGCGGCGCGCTCGGTTGCCTCAGGCGGCGACGTGCTCGAGGTTTCCGAAAAGGTGCTGACAGCGATCACCCGCCGCGATAACCCGCAGGCAGTGGTCGGCGTGTTCAGCCAACGCTTCGTGCCGCTCAAGGACGTGCGCCCCAAGGGCAACGATGTCTGGGTGGCGCTCGACCGGGTGCGCGATCCCGGCAATCTCGGCACCGTCATCCGCACGGTCGATGCCGTTGGTGCCAAGGGCATCATCCTCGTTGGCGAGACGACCGATCCTTTCTCTCTCGAAACCGTGCGCGCCACCATGGGCTCGATCTTCGCGGTTCCGGTCGCCAAGACCAGTCCGGAGGCGTTTCTTGCCTGGCGCAAGGATTTTGCCGGCACAGTCGCCGGCACCCATCTCAAGGGCGCCGTCGATTACCGTTCGGTCGATTTCGGCAACCGCCCAGTGCTTTTGATGATGGGCAACGAACAGCAGGGCCTGCCCGACAATCTTGCGGACGCCTGCGACAAGCTCCTGCGTATTCCGCAGGCGGGCCGTGCCGATTCGCTCAATCTCGCGGTCGCCACCGGCGTCATGCTGTTCGAGATTCGGCGCAACGCGCTCACACTCAGTGCATGACCCCAAGGACCGGAATCGATTTTTGGAAAGGATCATGCACAAATTCAAAGCGTTACAGCGTCCTTTGCGCGCCCTCTTGGGCGCGTGGCGCTGAAGGAGGCCGCGCCAAGTGAAGTCAGTAGCATTCTATGGCCTTGTGACGGCATTGGCCGTGGCGCTCGACCAGTGGATCAAAATCCTCGTCGAAGCCAATCTCGTCATGCACGAGAAAGTCGACGTGCTGCCATTCCTGGCGCTTTTTCGTACCTACAACACAGGTATCGCCTTTTCGATGTTTTCGAATGTCGGCGACACCGGTCTGATCGCACTGACCGCAATCGTCATCGCACTCGTGACCTACCTGGCCATCCGCACGACACCGCAGCAGGTCATCTCGCGCTTTGGCTTCGCGCTGATCGTGGGTGGTGCGCTCGGCAATCTCATCGACCGCACCGTCTACGGCCACGTCATCGACTACATCTTGTTCCACACTCCGGTGTGGTCGTTTGCGATCTTCAATCTCGCCGACGCCTTCATCTCGATAGGTGCCGCTCTGGTGGTGCTGGACGAATTCCTGAGCTGGCGGCGTGGCCGCAGGGAAACCACCACCTCCGACAAGTAACGGCCTTCTTTGCCGATCAAGTTACAATACGCTTTGTGACTTATGCGTGAAGTCGATCGCGGCTCCCGGACAGACTTCTCTTGGCGGTTAAGAATTTTTTCAGCATGGTCGCAATCGGGTCCAAGGTCTGCCACAATCGGTCATCATGGTGCGATCGGTGGACGGGCCGATAGGTACCGACTAAACTGTCTTGCGGCTACGCGGCGTAGATTTGCGGGTCGAAACGACAGGTGGGGACGCTCATTTTTCCGAGCGCTTGGGGCCTGAGTGGAGAGTTGCTAGTGAAAATGCCCTTCGGGTTGGGCGCAGCCAACAGGTCGCGCTCCGCGATGATGTTCATGAAAGCCGAGCCGGCTTCCTGGCGCGAAAACGCGCCGAACCGCGGGCTGGTCTGCGGCGTATTGGCAATGACCGCGCTTATGAGCGTGACAGCCGTTTCGGCACTGTTCATCGTGCCGCATATGGGCCAGCATTCGGCAAATACCGCGCTAGATGCCCAACAGGCCGCAGCCGCGCCGGCAAAGGAAAAGATCACAGCGATCGCCGCCGAACCGACCGGTCGCAAGGAACGCGTCGCCACCAGCCGCACTTCGATCCTGGTTTCCGACGCCTCTGCCGAAGAAGCCTCCGACATGCCGCTAGCGGCCGACCCACGCTGGGCACAGGTGGTGGCAGCGGCCGCGAACCGGCCGCTGGAAGCGATGCCTGCCATACCTGGTGCAGAGAAGGTCGTCGCTGCGGATCCTGTCGATTCAGCTCCACTCGCGCTGGCCGAAACCACCAGGCCAGATCCTGCTGAAACCGCCGCCGTCAAAGCGATGGAGGCCGAGGTCAAGCCCGCCGGCCAAGCTGGCAAAGGCGGTCGCGAGGCCACCATCAAGCGTTCGGTGAACATGCGCGCCAAACCGCAAAAGGGCGGTCAGGTCCTGGGCGTCATCCCGGCCAAGACCTCTGTGGAACTGGTGGCGTGTACGCAATGGTGTGAAATCGTTTTCAACGGCAAGCGCGGCTACGTCTTCAAAACCTACATCCAGTAGAGTGCCACGCGTCCGAACGAACGCACCAACTACGCACGCTGGACCCAACGTGTAGCGCAAATCGGCGCGACAGCTAAAATTCGAACGATCCGTCCAAATCTTCCCTAAGCACTCGGTGCTAGGCTTCCGCCATGATGACGGAGCCTGGCACAGCGAAAGCAACGACGACGCAGGGCGCGCCCAGCGGCGGCGCCGAAACGCTGTCCAGTCGCCTTGCCATGACGCTGCCGTCGCTTGAGCTACAATTGCCGAAGGAGCCGCCACGCGGACTCTATTTCATCACGATCGTGACCGTATTCGTGCTCGCGGGTATGGCCCACCTGACCGGCGCGCCGGCTTTCATCAGCATCGGCCTGATAGCTGCCGCCATCACCGGCCTCGTGCTTATTTCGCGCAGCCTTGGCGAGCGTGAGCGCGCCGCCGAAGCGATTACCGAAAGCGCTTCACGCAACCGCGCTGAGATCGAAACCCTCGCCGACCGCATGTGGGAGCTGCAGGAAAGCGAAGAACGCTTTCGCGGGCTCATCGATGCGCTTGGCGACCTGGTCGTGCACCGCGACCGTGACGGCCGTATCGTCTATGCCAACAAGGTTTTCGCCGAGCTCATCGGCCAGGATGAGCGCGATATCGCCGGGCGCACTTTGTCGGAACTCGGCGTCGATGTCGGCGTCGTTCCCGATGCCGCCTTCTCCCAGGGCGAATGCCTGAGCTCCACCGACGTCGGCATTCGCTCGAACGGAGCCGTGCGCTGGTTCTCCTGGATCGAACTTTCGGTGCGCGACAAGGCCAGCAACACGGTATCGCACAGGGCGATTGCCCGCGACATCACCGCCCGGAAACGTGCCGAAACAGCATTGATCAGCGCGCGAGAGCGCGCAGAATATGCAAGCCAGGCAAAGTCGCGTTTCCTTGCCACGGTCAGCCACGAAATCCGCACGCCGATGAACGGCATCATGGGCATGGCAAAGCTTCTGCACGATACCGAACTTTCGCCCGAGCAACGCACCTATGTCGGTGCGGTCTCGACGTCGGCAAGTGCGCTTCTGGCCCTGATCGAGGACCTGCTTGACTATTCGAAGATCGAGGCAGGACGCTTCGATCCCGAACCGCAGCCGATGTCGCCGCGCGAGATCGCCGACAATGTGGTCGAGCTGCTGGCCTCGCGCGCCTTCGGCAAGGGCATCGGACTGGGCTGCCACGTCGCGCCGAACGTGCCGCAGATGATCACCGCCGACCCGGGCCGGGTGCGCCAGGTGCTGCTCAACCTGATTGGCAACGCCATCAAGTTCACGGACGCCGGTGGTATCAGGCTTTCCGTCGAACGCATCGGCGACATGATCCGCTTCACCGTTACCGATACCGGACCCGGCCTGCGCGCCGAGGACATGGACCGCATCTTCGAGGAGTTCGAACAGGCCGACGGCACCTCGACCCGCTCGCATGGTGGCGCTGGCCTCGGCCTGGCCATCTCCAAGCGCCTGGTGACGTCGATGGGCGGAACGATACGGGCCAACAGCATTGCAGGCGAAGGCTCGGAGTTTTCCTTCGACCTGCCCGCCGTTGGCGCCGCCGACGACACACAAGCCAGCACTGAAATGCTTGCCGGCCGCCGCGCGGTGATCCTGTCCCGCAACACCACCGAGGCCGAGGCAATCGCCGAGACGATCCGCGCACATGGCGGCAGTGCCGACATCGCCGTCACGCCAGAACAGGCTCAAGGCCTGGCCGCGGGCTGCAACACGATCCTCATCGATGCGGCACTGGAAGAAAATGACGGGCGCATGCTGAGGCAACTGCGCGAGAGCGGCTTCGCCGCAAGCGAAGCGGTGACGCTGATCGCTCCCAACGACCGCGGACTGCTGGGCGAATTGCGCGCCAGCGGCTATGCGACTTTCCTCGCCCGGCCGGTGCGTGGCGAGACCTTGCTTCGCGTGTTGCTGGCGAATCAGGGCGTCGTCCAAGTGCAGCCGCAGCTCACAAAACGTCGCGCGGCGAGCAAACCTGCGGCTCATCCACATCTTCATGGCCTGTCGGTTCTGATCGCCGAAGACAATGATATCAACGCCATGCTCGCGCGCGCCGTGCTGCTCAAGGCTGGGCACCGGGTCGACGTCGTCAACAACGGCAAGGCTGCCGTTGAGGCGGTCACGGGTGCGGCGCGCAAACGCCGCTACGACGTGGTGCTGATGGACATGCACATGCCCGTAATGGACGGTTTGGACGCGATTTCGGCCATCCGCAGGCATGAAGAGCAGCATGGCCTTTCAGCCGTTCCGATCATGGTCTTGTCGGCTGACAGCCAGGAAAAGACCCGCCATGCAGTCCTGGCGCATGGTGCGAGCGGCTTCGTCACCAAGCCGCTCGACCCCGATGTTCTGATAAATCTTGTCGAACAGCGCGCCGCCGCCTGAACTATTCCTGCCGATTCCCTAGCCGGCTAGACGCCGTTGCTTGCCTTGGAAGTCTTGCCCGTGCCGGTTGATCACGATACTGTCACAATCCTGTAGCACCGACACCGTATCCCCGCGCCAGGAGGGATGGCTCGAAGGAGAATCACCCGTGCATACAGCCTTGCCGGACAGTGACACTCAGAAAGCCAACGGCGCCAAGTTGACAGTGCCTTCCAAACCTTTGCTGCCAGGTACACCGCTCGGACGGATAGGTACGCTGGAAGTTCGCCTCGCCAGAGACGAATCAGAGATCGCCGCCGCACAGGAAGTGCGCTACCGCGTGTTCTTCGACGAACTGGGTGCCCGGAAGCAGGCGGCGCACTCGATCGAACGCCGCGACGCCGACCGCTTCGACGACGTTTGCGACCACCTGCTGGTCTTGGACACGTCGATCAACGGCCCCGAGCATCGCCGCATCGTTGGAACCTATCGGCTGCTGCGCCAGGAGCGCGCGACCGAAGCCGGCGGTTTTTACTCCGACGACGAATTCGAACTCAACAAGCTCATCGCGCGCCATCCCGGCCAGCGCTTTCTCGAGCTAGGCCGCTCCTGCGTGTTGCCCGAATACCGCTCCAAGCGAACCATCGAGGCGCTGTGGCAGGGCATCTGGGCCTATCTCAACCGCTACGACATCGACGTCATGACTGGCTGCGCCTCGTTCCACGGCACGGTGCCAGCGGCACATGCCGAGGCGCTGACCTATCTTGCCCATCATTGCCGCACGAGTGCCGACTGGGACGTGCGCGCGGTCGCGTCGCGCTATTGCGCCATGGACTTGATGCCGATCGAAGCGATCAACGCCAAGTCGGCGATCGCTGCCATGCCGCCACTGGTCAAAGGCTACCTGCGCGTCGGCGCCAAGATCGGCGACGGCTGCGTCATCGACCACGACTTCGGCACGACAGACGTCTTCATCGTCATGCCGGTCAAGGAAATCGGCGCCCGCTACATCAACTATTATGGCGGGGAAGCCCAGCGCTTCGCCGCCTAGAGCAATGGTCGACGATCTCTCCAGGGCCTTCGAGATGCTGCGAACAGCGGCCGAAGGCCTTCCGGAGATTGTCGAAAGCACGTCCTACGGCACACCGTCCCTTCAGGTCCGCAAGAAATTCCTCTGCCGCGTCAAGGACGCCGACACGGTCGTGGTGATGTGCGCGCTCGAGGAAAAAGAGATGTTGGTGGCGGCCGACCCACGGCTCTACTTCGAAACCGCTCACTACAAGGGCTGGCCGGCCATGTTGGTGCGCGTCCACGAAATCCCGCTCGATCAGCTCAGAACGCGGCTCGAACGCGCCTGGATGATGCAGGCTCCGAAGAGCCTGCTGAAAACGCGGCAGTACAAAGCCTAAACCGCGCCGCTTCGGCACGATCTTCATCTGGCAGCTGCCGAGGCCTCGCCGCGATGTCGCGGGGCCCGATCGCTAACCCAGCGGCGAATTTGCTTTGACAGCGCCCTTGGCCGTCGGATTTTCAGGCGATTCGATTTGCGCCTCGCCTTGTGTGATCAGCCGTGCGCTACGCTGATTGCGGGCATGAACCCAAAGCCAGTTGATGGCGACGCTGAGCCGGGCTCGCGAGCCAATGAGGAAGTAGATATGGGCGATGCCCCACAGCCACCAAGCCAGCGCGCCTCGCAGTCTCATCCAACCGAAATCGATGACCGCGCGTCGTTTGCCTATCTGGGCAAGGCTACCCTGATGGCGGTAGTGGAACGGCTGCGGCTCGGCATCACCGCGCAGCCGCTGCTTGATGACGGCGGCGACATACCGGCCCTCCTGCTTGGCGGCGGGTGCGATCCCCGGTGCGGGCTTTCCGTCCGGCCCGTTCACCGTCACCGTGTCGCCGATGGCAAAGATCTCGGGGTGACCGGGCACCGTAAGGTCGGGCATCACCTGGATGCGTCCCACCCTGTCTGCAGGTGCCCCCAGCCACTCGGCAGCGGGTGATGCGCGCACGCCGGCAACCCAGATGATCGTCCTGGTCGCCAGCCTGATGTCGCCATAAGTGACGCTGTCGGCGGAGCAGTCGGAGACCGCTCGCCCAAGCTCGACCTCGACGCCAAGCTTGCGAAGCGAGCGTAGCGCATAGTCAGACAGGTCTTCGGGAAATCCTGCCAGAACACGCTGGCCTGCTTCGATCAGCACGACCCGTGCCCGGCCCGTGTCGATGTTACGGAATTCGCGCGGCAACGTATCGCGCGCCAATTCGGCAATCGTTCCGGCCAGCTCCACCCCGGTCGGACCGGCGCCCACGATGACGAAGGTCAACAGCGCGGCCTGCTTTTCAGGATCGGCCTCCTGCTCGGCTCGTTCGAAAGCCACCAGGATGCGCCGCCGGATCGTCGTTGCATCCTCCAGCGTCTTCAAGCCAAGGGCGTAAGGCTCCCATTCGTCGTGCCCGAAATAGGCGTGGCGAGCTCCGGTCGCCAGCACCAGCGTGTCGTATGGCACCGTTGCGCCGTCTTCGAGCAGCACAAGGCGTCGCTTCGCGTCGACACCCGTCACATTGGCCAGGACGGTCGTAACTCCCGGCCTGTCCCAAACAAGCGAACGGATCGGCCAGGCGATCTCGGATGTGGCCAGCGAGGCCGTGGCAACCTGATAAAGCAGCGGCTGAAAAAGATGGTGATTGCGCCGGTCGATGAAGGTGATGTCGACCGGTGCGCCGGCCAGTCCCTTGACGACCTCCAGGCCGCCAAAACCTGCGCCGACAACCACTATTCGCTGTTGCATGGCGGGTATCCTCTGCTGATGCGGCACCTGCGAAACCGCGCCTTGGAACCGGGGCGCGGCCATGATCCTCACGGAATATCCTCCGGATTTCGGCCGGGACGGCTGCGGTAGGCGGGGAAGGTCCACCCGAATTTCAGCGCCCCACCGCGCACCATGAAGGCGGCGACGAAGGCGACAACCGCTGATGCCTGAGGCGGCAGTTCGGCGATCTCGGCGAGCGTGTAGATGCCGGCCCCGACCATCGCAGCGGAGACATAGATTTCGGGCTTGAGCAGCACGGATGGTTCGCCGGCAAGCAGGTCGCGCAGGATGCCCCCGAAAGTGGCGGTCAAAAGCCCCATGACGATGGCGACCGTCGGCGAACCGGTTGCCTCCATCCCCTTGGCAGCGCCTATGGCGGCGTAGGCCGACATGCCGAGCGCATCAAGCCAGAGCAAAAGCTTGTAGCGGGATTCGACGAGATGGGCGGTGAAGAAGACCACCCAGGCCACGGCGACACAAACCAGGATGTAAGCCGGATTGACCACCCAAAACACCGGCAGGCCAAGAATCACGTCACGCACGGTGCCGCCGCCGATGCCGGTGAAGCTTGCCAGGAACAAGAACCCGATGATGTCGAGTTGCTTGCGCGAAGCAGCAAGCGCGCCGGTGGCGGCAAACACCGCCACGCCGGCATAGTCGAGGTAGAGCAGTAGGTTCATGCTGCCAGCGAGTAACGAGTAGCGAATAGTGAGCGAGAATAGCAGCGTCGGGCACCGAAGCCAGAGCCGCTCTAAATCTATTCCCTACTCACTACTCCCTGTCCTCTATTCGCCGATCAGGCGTCCTTTTCGGCTTGCTCGTTGACCGGACCGGGCTCGGCCGGCGCTTCGGCGACATGCTTGGGGCCGCCCTTGGCGACGCCGACCATGGCAGGACGCAGGACGCGGTCGCCGATGGTGTAGCCCGACTGCACGACCTGCACGACCGTGTTGGCGGGCACGTCGGGGTTCGGCACCTCGAACATTGCCTGGTGGAAATTGGGGTCGAACTTCTCGCCTTGCGGGTCGAGCTTGCGCACGCCGTGACGCTCCAGAGCCGCGAGCATCGAACGCTCGGTCACCTCGACGCCCTCGATGAGGCTTGCAAGTCCAGCGCCGCCGGCAGCCTTCGCCTCGTCGGAAACCGCCTCGATGGCGCGACGCAGATTGTCCGACACGGAAAGCATGTCGCGGGCGAAATTGGCCACCGAATAGGCGCGGGCATCCTGGACGTCGCGCGCGGTGCGGCGGCGCAGGTTCTCCATCTCGGCGACCGTGCGCAAAGCGCGGTCCTTGAGTTCTTCGTTTTCTTTCAGCAGTCGCACGACAGCTTCATAGTCGCCGTCGACAGCGCCCTCGATCTTTTCGGCCTGGGCCTCGGCAGCCGCCGTCTCATCGGGCGCGCGTTCGTCTTTTGCCTGGTCGCTCATCGCCATTTCCCGTTGTTCGGATACGTTTGAAGTTGCGCCCGATATCGAGGTTTGGGTGCCAAAAATCAAGGGGCAAGGGTCGCAGGGGACGGGATGCCGCGCCTTGCGGCGCCCTCAGCCCCGGTTCGGCAAGCGCCGGCAATTCCAAGTTAATTCAAGTTTTACCATACAGGGCGACGATTGCCATGGCGGGGCCACCAATATGGGAACCATTTGCATCTGGCAGGAGTTCTCACGATGAAGAACAGGCCTTTTGTCATGCCAAGCACACACAACAGCAAAACCACAGCCAAGGTCGCCACTGACATCAGGCGCCAGCTTGCCTCGCAAAGCAATGTGCGCGTGCTCGAATCCATGCCGGTGTTCCGGGCAGATGGCACCCTTCCCAAGAAGCTCAGAAAGCTCCTGAAGAAGCTCGAGGCCGCTGAGCAAGCCCAGCCGCTGTCAAAAGGCTGAAGCCGTCTTATGTCGCCGCGGCGCGGCGCCACGTGTATTTGGCGCCCTTTTCCGATGGTTGAGCTGCCTTGGCCGCGGGCTGGTAATGAAGCGGCAAGCCACCAACCTCGCCTGCTTCGAGCCGCTTCAGCAGCACCGGGTGCGAGACCTCGAACTCGTTGAAGCCGACACGCAGCATGTGCGGCAACTGGTCGATCAGAACCTGCCCGGTTGCCCGCACGGCGCCTTCGAAATTGTGCCGGCTACGCAGAAGTTCAGCCTTCGAGAACGAACGGCCGTCGTTGAACGCCGGGAAGGCAAGTGCCACCAGCGCAAGATCGTCCAGAAACTCGACGATCGCCTCAAGCTGGTCGCCCGGCTGTAGCGACACGCCAAGACGCTCCTTGGCGGCATTGCGCTGCGCCGGATCCAGTTCGAGAAAGGCCTGGAGCGGCAGGATGACCCGGCTGTTGCCGGCAAGCGCGCCAGCGTCCTCGGCATGGACCCAGCCGTCGTCGCGGAAGCCCTGGGATGTCCAGAGGCGGATCTTTGTCTCCGGTGTCGCTTCGGTCATGTAGAAATTCCTAGAGGGATGCGTCGGTCAGCGACTGTTCGAGGCCGGAAAGGTGGATGCCGCATTCGGTCTTGCCCTGCCCGGCCCAACGTCCGCTGCGGGCATCCTCGCCCGGCTTGACGACCTGCGTGCACGGAAAGCAGCCGATCGACAGGTAACCATAAGCGACCAGCGGGTTTTCGCGCAACGCGTGCTTGCGCATGTATTCGGCGAGGTCGGCGGTCGTCCAACGGGCGAGCGGATTGATGCGAAAGCGCGGACCGACCTGCTCGAACACCGGCAGAGCGGCACGTGTCGCCGCCTGAAACCGCTTGCGGCCGGTGAACCAGGCGCGGAACGGCTCGACGCCGCGTGCCATGGGCTCGACCTTGCGCACGTCGCAGCAGGCGTCCGTACTTGTCTTGTGCAACTCGCCAGTCGGATCGACGCGCGCCAATGCCGCCTCGTCAGGCGTGATGATGCGGATATCGGTCAGGCCGAAATCGGCGGCGAGTGCGTCGCGATAGTCGAGTGTTTCGCCGAAATGCTTGCCGGTATCGAGGAAGATCACCGGCAGCTTGCGGTCGACTTCAGAGATCATGTGCAGCAAGACCGCCGAATCCGCCCCGAAGGAGGAAACGGCGGCGATTTCGCCTGCAAAGCGCTCGATTGCGGCGCGCTCGATGATCTCCACGGGCGTCAGATGCCCGTAAAGCGCGTCGAGCGATGCGGCCTCAGCCAGAACCTGCGCCTCGGTGTCGCCGTCAGGCTGCCTTGGCTTCGCTAGCATAGAGCGCCTCCTTGAACGGCGCTGGGCCTACGCGGCGGTAAGCGTCGAGGAATTTTTCCGAACGGTCGAGCCTGATCTGAAGATAGGTCTCGACGATGGTTTCGATGGCGTCGGTGATCTCCTCCGGGCCGAAGCCGCGGCCGATGATCTCGCCGACCGACGTGTGCTCGTCGGCCGAACCGCCAAGCGTCACCTGGTAAAGCTCCGCGCCCTTCTTCTCAACCCCCAGTATGCCGATGTGGCCGACATGGTGGTGGCCGCAGGCATTGATGCAGCCCGAGATCTTGAGCTTCAGCTCGCCGATGTCGCGCTGACGCTCCAGCGAAGCGAAACGCCTGGAGATTTCCTGCGCCACCGGGATGGAACGGGCGTTGGCCAAAGCGCAGTAGTCGAGGCCCGGGCAAGCGATGATGTCGCTGATCAGGTTCGAATTCGCGGTGGCAAGCTCGATCGCCACCAGCGCGTCGTAGACCGCCTTGAGGTCGGCGCGCGCGACATGCGGCAGGATCAGGTTCTGCTCGTGGCTGACGCGAATTTCGTCGAAACCGTATTGCTCGGCGATGTCGGCCACTGCCTCCATCTGGCTGTCGGTGGCGTCGCCCGGCACCTCGCCGATGCCTTTGAGCGAAATCGTCACGGCAGCGTAGTCGGGATTGCAGTGGGTGAACACGTTCTGGTCGAGCCATTCGCCGAAGCTCCTGGAATCGAGCCGTGCGAGCTTGATCACCTCGTCGCCCTCCGGCCGTGGCTTCAGCGCCGGCGGCGCGAAATAGGACTGGATCGCCGCAACGTCCGCTTCCGGCAGCTTCAGTTCGCCGTCCTTGAGCGCCTGCCATTCAGCCTCGACCTGTCGCACGATCTCGTCGACGCCGGTCTCGTGGACCAGTATCTTGATGCGCGCCTTGTACTTGTTGTCGCGGCGTCCATAGAGGTTGTATACGCGCAGGATCGCGGTGGTGTAGGACAGCAGGTGTTCTTCGGGCAGGAAGTCGCGGATCTTCTTGGCAACCATCGGCGTGCGGCCCTGGCCGCCGCCGATATAGACGGCGAAACCGAGCTCGCCCGTTTCGTTTTTCTTCAGATGCAGGCCGATATCGTGCGTCTGGATCGCCGCGCGATCGCGCTCGGCGCCAGTTACCGCGATCTTGAACTTGCGCGGCAGGTACGAGAATTCGGGATGCACCGAAGACCACTGGCGCAGGATCTCGGCGTAGGGACGCGGGTCGGCGGCCTCGTCGGCGGCCGCACCGGCAAAGTGATCGGCGGTGACGTTGCGGATGCAGTTGCCGGAGGTCTGGATGGCGTGCATCTCGACGCTGGCGAGATCGGCCAGGATCGCCGGAATGTCCGACAGGGCCGGCCAGTTGAACTGGATGTTCTGGCGCGTGGTGAAATGGCCGTAGCCCTTGTCGTATTTGCGCGCGATGTGGCTGAGCATGCGCATCTGCTTGGAGTTCATCGTGCCATAGGGCACGGCGATGCGCAGCATGTAGGCGTGCAGTTGGAGATAGACGCCGTTCATCAGACGCAGCGGCCTGAACTGGTCCTCGGTGATCTCGCCGGCAAGGCGGCGCTCGACCTGATCGCTGAACTCGGCGACGCGGGCCTTCACGAAGTCATGATCGAATTCGTCGTAACGGTACATGGTCGTCTTCCGGTCTATCTTCAGGCGGCGCCGGCTGCGGGCCGGGCCTGCTTGCCAAGGTCGAGGCGGTTGGTGGGGCCGGCCGCGCGGATCACTTCGCGCAGCCTGAGCGGGTGGATCGCGCCATCGACGACGCTGACGTCGATCAAATTGACGTCGACCACCTCGTTGTTGTCGTAGGCAGCCTTGCCGATCGCCTCGAGGCGCGCTTCGCCAGCCTTGTCGTAGACGGTCGCAGCGACATCGATCGTCTCGGCCCAGTTGCCGTCGGTTGAAAACCACACGGCCTCGCCATCGGTCAGGCGGTTGGCGGTAAGGATCTTCATGCCCTGCTTCCTTCGAGCGCCGCGAATGCGGCCTGTTCGTGCCTGTGTGCCGCGAGCGGCTCGGAGAGTTCGAAATTCGCACCCGCAACCGCGTCGCCGATGATGGTCATGACTGGACCTGTGAGGTCGCCGCGGCCTTCGAGCGAAGGAAGGTCGGCGAGCGTGCCGTGGAAGCGGCGGCGGTTTTTCAGGCTGGCATTCTCGACGACGGCCACCGCCGTATCGGGCGAAAGCCCCGCAGCGATGAGACGGCCAGCAACGTCGGCGGCGACGGAGCGGCCCATGTAGACGGCGACGGTAGCACCTGAGATCGCGAGCTTGGCCCAGTCGGGCAGCGAGCCGCCCTTGAGATCATGGCCGGTGGTAAAGACCATCGACGAGGTCACGCCGCGCAACGTCAGCGGCAGCTCGAAATCCGCGGCGGCGGCAAAGGCGGAGGTTACGCCCGGCACGACCTCGTAGGAGACGCCGGCATCGCGCATCGCTTGCATCTCCTCGCCGGCGCGGCCGAAGACCAGGGGATCGCCCGACTTGAGGCGCACCACGCGCTTGCCGGCCTGTGCCAGTTCGACGAGCAGATCGTTGATCTCGCTTTGCGTCTTGGAATGGCAACCCTTGCGCTTGCCGACCGGCAGCCGCTCGGCGTCGCGGCGGCCCATTGAGATCACCGCCTCCGGCACCAGCGCGTCATGCACGATGACATCGGCTTCCATCAAAAGGCGATGGGCGCGCAGGGTCAGAAGATCCTCGGCGCCGGGGCCTGCGCCGACGAGCGCAACATGGCCCTTGGTCGAGCCATTTTGCAGCAACAGCTCGGTTGCGGCGTCATGCGCGTCGGCAAGCTGGCCGTTGTCGAGGGCGTGGGCGGGGGCGCCTTCAAAGAATTCGCGCCAGAAACCGCGACGCACATTGCCCTTGGGCAGCAAGCGCTCGACCGCGTCACGGAAGCTCGCGCCCAGCGTTGCCAGCGCGCCCAGCTGAGGCGACAGCATGCGGTCGACACGGGCGCGGATCATCTGGGCAAGCACTGGCCCCGCCCCTTCGGTGCCGATGGCTACGGCCACCGGCGCACGGTTGACGAGTGCGGGCGTGAAGAAATCGCAGAGTTCGGGGCGGTCGACGGCATTGACGGCGATTCCGAGGCGGCGGGCGTCTTGGGAGATGCGACGGTCGAGCAACTCGTTACCGGTGGCCGCGAACACCAGCACCGCGCCCTCGACCAGCGCTGACTCATAAGTCGCGTGGATGCGGGTTGCGCCGTTGGCAGCGATCCAGTCGCGCAGCTGAGGCTCGACATGCTCGGCGATAATGCGGATTTCCGCGCTGGACTGGCTGAGCAGGCGGGCCTTTGCCAGCGCCTCGTCGCCACCGCCAACGATGGCCACGACTCGGCCTTCGACCTTCAGGAAGATCGGAAAGGCATTCAGCTTGGCGGCGGCTTGCGTCATGTCAGGGGTTCCGGGATACCCGCCATTTTTAGCTGCCCTTGCCGCGGCACAGAAGAAACGCACTCGCGCGCCCCGGCATGGGAGGCAATCGCTTTTGCCCGCGCCATTGAGGCAATAGAATATTATTCCGCGCCGTGGCCGGAACGGCCATTTCCGCTCGGCGACGTCTCATGAGCCTCAGCGCCAGGATCAGGGCCTACAACCCTTGCATCGCAAGGAATTGCCAAGCGTGCAGCACAGCCGACCAGGCCATCGGCCAGGCGCGCACATGAAGCATGTTCGGCTCGTTTTTGCTAATTTCTACTAACTTAGTAGAATTAAGCCAGGCAACCTTGCCGCCAAACTTTTCGGAACATCCGCGGGCACCTCGCGTTCCCCAAGCGGGGCACAACGCCTCGCCAGAAAAAGGAGCACGACATGACGCACATCAATCTGAAGCACGGGATCTGGGTGCTGGTGGCGGATGGCGAAAAGGCGCTGTTTTTGCGAAACCAAGGCGACACGAAGTACCCGAACCTCGAAATCGTGCGCGAAATGGAACAGGAAAACCCGCCGACACGCGAGCAAGGCAGCGATCGCCCCGGCCGCTACAGCGACGGTCCCTCGGCCCATCGCAGTGCTGTCGACGACACCGACTGGCACAGGGTCGCCAAGGAGCGTTTCGCCGACGAGATCGCTGCACGGCTCTACAAATTTGCCCACGCTGGCGATTTTCGCGAGATCGTGCTGGTCGCTCCACCTGTGGTGCTCGGCGAACTGCGCAAGAAGCTGCACAAGGAAGTCGACCAGCGCGTTTTGGCTGAACTTCCCAAGACACTGACCAATCACAGCGTCGCCGACATCGAGACGATCCTGATGGCGGCCTGACCCGCTACAGTAGTTCCAAGCAACCTCGTGATGTGTGCCGGCAGCGATTGCCGGCATTTTTTTTGCCATATGCCAAGTTTCTTGGCCGCTCAGGGTTGCGCATGCGCGCTTGCGCCCACCATATTGGAAACGCAGCGGATTTCACCGCCGCACCCCAACAAATCGTCAAATTTCCGAAAGGTGCCGCCGGGACAATGCCGCATGACACGCCCCTCATCGCTACCATCGTCGCCGGTCTGGGGCTGGCATTCATTTTCGGCGCTCTCGCCAATCGATTCAGGGTTCCCCCGCTTGTCGGCTATCTGATCGCCGGCATGCTGGTCGGGCCGAATACGCCCGGCTTCGTCGCCGACCAGAAACTGGCGCTGGAGCTCGCCGAAATCGGCGTCATCCTGCTGATGTTCGGCGTCGGCCTGCATTTCTCGCTGAAGGACCTGTTGTCGGTGCGCGCAATCGCGGTGCCCGGCGCGATCGTGCAGATCGCCTTCGCGACCGCGCTTGGCGCAGCGCTTGCCTGGCTGCTCGGCTGGTCGATCGGTGCCGGCCTGGTGTTTGGTTTGGCGCTGTCGGTCGCCTCGACGGTCGTGCTTTTGCGCGCCCTGCAGGAGCGCCGCATGATCGAAACCGAACGCGGACGCATCGCCGTGGGCTGGCTCATCGTCGAGGATCTGGCGATGGTGCTGGCGCTGGTGCTGCTGCCCGCGCTCGCCGGCGTGCTCGGTGGCGAGCAGCAGGCGGCACAGGCGCCCAACATCCTCGCCCTTCGCTTCGATTTCGGCGTCTGGGGCGTGCTCGGCATCACGCTTGCCAAGGTCGCCGCCTTCGTCGTGCTGATGATGGTCGTCGGCCGTCGCGTCATTCCCTGGCTGCTGCACTACGTCGCCCATACCGGCTCGCGCGAACTGTTCCGCCTCGCGGTGCTGGCGATCGCGCTCGGCGTCGCCTTCGGAGCCGCGAAACTGTTCGGCGTGTCGCTTGCGCTCGGCGCCTTCTTCGCCGGCATGGTGATGAGCGAATCCGAGCTCAGCCATCAGGCGGCCGAAGAGACCCTGCCTTTGCGGGACGCGTTTTCGGTGCTGTTTTTCGTTTCGGTCGGCATGCTGTTCGACCCGACGAGCCTGCTCAGCAACACCTGGCCGATCCTTGCAACGCTGTTCATCATCGTCATCGGCAAGTCGGTCGCCGCCTTCCTGATCGTCGTCGCCTTCGGATATCCTGTTGCAACGGCGCTCGTCATTTCCGCCAGCCTTGCCCAGATCGGCGAGTTTTCGTTCATGCTCGCCAGTTTGGGTGTCAGCCTCGACCTGCTGCCCGAACAAGGACGCGACCTGATCCTGGCCGGTGCGATCCTGTCTATCGTGCTCAACCCGCTGGCCTTTGCCGGTGCGGCGCGCCTGAAGCCCTGGCTCGAAAAGCGCGCCGGCATTGCCGAGGCCGTCGAAGCGGTGCCGATCGGCCCGGCGACCGAACCTGGCGAGGTCGCGACCACGACCGTCGTGCCAGTGGCGGACGACGAGGATGCGCCGCCTCCGACCAAGCTGACCGACCACACCATCCTCATCGGCTATGGCCGCGTCGGCTCGCTCGTCGGCCAATCCCTGAGGGAGGCCGGCCTGCCCTTCCTGGTTATCGAGGATGCCCACAAGACTGTCGCCAAGCTCAAGGCAGACGGCATCGAGACGGTGTCGGGCAATGCGGTCAAGGGCGAGGTGTTCGCCTCGGCCAATGCCGCCGGCGCAAAACGGCTGATCCTGGCTATCCCCAATGCCTTCGAGGCCGGCCAGATCATCCTCAAGGCCAAGGCCGCCAATCCCGAGATGCTGATCGTGGCGCGCGCCCATTCCGACGCCGAGGTCGACCATCTCACCGGGCTCGGCGCCGACAAGGTGATCATGGGCGAGCGTGAGATCGCGCGCGGCATCGTCGAGCAGGTGCTGGCGGCCAAGACCACGCCGCCAAGAGGCGATCCCGAGCAATCACCGGCAGTTGCCTGATCAGGCACCGTGTGAGGCGCGCGACTTGAGTTCGGCCGCGCCAATGCATCTTCGCAAGCGGAGGACTAATTCCCCAAGAGAACGTCGAGGATGGACGTCTCGCGACGCTGGGTCGGGCCGCCGACATCGCCTGGAGGCACCGGGCGGCGGATGGAGGCCGTCGAGGATTGCTCCTGCGTCCCGGCATCACCGACCTGCTCGACCGGTCGAGGTTGCTGTTGTCGCTGAATTGGCTGCGGCGCTGCCGGAAAACTGTTGTCGTCGAGCGGCTGGCTTTCGACCGCGACTTCAGGTGTCTCGGGCCTCGGCGTCCACGAGCCCGGCAATGCCGCCACCGGTACGCCTTCGTGGGCGGCGACCATGAATTCATGCCAGGCAAGGGCCGGCAGCGCGCCGCCGGTAACTTTCTTCATCGGCTTGCCGTCGTCATTGCCGAACCATACGCCCGTTGTCAGGTTCGCGGTGTAACCGACAAACCAGGCATCACGCGAGTTCTGGCTGGTGCCTGTCTTGCCGGCAGCCGGCCATGCGAAGGCTGCCTTCCTGGCCGTGCCCTCTTCCACCGCGCCGGTCATCATGGCGTTCATCATGCCGACAACCTCCGGGCTGATGACACGAGGGCCGCCGCCGGACGTGTTTTCGTACAGCACCTTGCCGTCGGTCGTGGTGACCCGGCGGATGATGTGCACCTCGGGGCGATAACCGCCATTGGCGAAAGGCACGTAGGCTGCGGTCAGCTCGAGCGGCGTCACCTCGGACGTGCCAAGCGAGATCGAGACGTTGGGCTGCAGTTCGGATTCGATGCCCATACGGTGCGCCGCTTCGACAACCGCGTTGGGCCCGACTTCCATGGCAAGCTGGGCCGCCACCGAGTTGAGCGACTTGGCGAGTGCGGTCTTCAGCGTCACGCGGCCAAAATACTTGCCTTGGTAGTTTTCAGGGGTCCACTTGCCGATCTTGATCGGCGCATCGTTGCGGACGCTGTCGGGCGTACGGCCCTGTTCGACGGCTGCCATGTAGACGAATGGCTTGAAGGCCGATCCAGGCTGGCGCCGCGCTTCGGACGCGCGGTCGAACTGGCTGGTTGAGTAATCATAGCCGCCGACCATGGCACGCACGGCGCCCGAATTGTCGATCGACACCAGCGCGCCCTGGCTGACATTGAGCTTCTTGCCGTTCTCGTCGATCAGGCGGCGGATCGACTTTTCGGCCAGCTCCTGCAGGGTCAGGTCAACAGTGGTATCGACGATGATGTCCGAACGCACCTCGCCGATCAGGTCGGGCAGTTCCGCCATCACCCTGTCTGCGACATAATTTTCCGAACCGGTCCAGAACGATGCGGCGCGCGTAGCCGGCGCGCTCATGGCCGTGGTCAGCTCCTTTTGGCCGATCATGTCCTGGTCGCGCATCGCGGCCAGCACGAGCTGCGCGCGGTCGCCGGCTGCCTTTGGGTCGCGTGCCGGCGATAACCTTGACGGCGCCTTGAGCAGGCCGGCCAGCAAAGCCGCCTCGGCGAGCGTCACATCCCGCGCGGACTTGCCGAAATAGCGCCGCGAGGCCGCTTCCACACCGTACGAACCGGAGCCGAAAAACACCCGGTTGAGATACATTTCAAGGATCTGGTCCTTGGTGTGCTTCTGCTCCAGCCACATCGCCAGGAGCACTTCCTGGACCTTGCGCTCCAACGTGCGGTCGGGCTTCAGGAACAGGTTCTTGGCGAGCTGCTGGGTCAGCGTCGAGCCACCCTGGGTGAAACGCCCATGCAGGAACCTGGTGGAAACGGCGCGCGCCAGGCCGATCGGGTCGAAGCCGAAATGCGAATAGAAGCGCTTGTCCTCGATCGCGATCACGGCTTGCGGAATGTAGGGCGACATCTCGTGCAGGCCGACGGCCTCGCCGCCGGTCATGCCACGATTGGCAATCAGCTTGCCGTCGACTCCGACGATCTTGATGTTGGGCGAGCGGTCGGGAATCGCCCAAGTCGTGGCACTCGGCATCTTGGCGCCGTAGTAGACGACGATGCCGGCGGCAGCGATACCGCCCCAGATGGCAAGCACGAAGCACCAGTAGACCAGCCGGCCGACAATGCCGAACATGCCGCGCCGCGGTTTTCTGGCCCGGCCTCGGGGCGTCGACCTCGCCTTGGAGGATTTGCGTTTTGCAGGGGCCTTGCGGCTAGGCACGACGCGATCCTCCTCGCGCACCGAAAAGACCTCGTCTTCCGCGTCATGGCGCGGTCCATCGAAGCTTGGCTCGATGCGTCTGTCTCTTCGGTTCGCCATACCTGTGTGTCCGGCCCCCATGCCAATGGCGTTCCGGTTGGACATTAAATGCGGCGATTTAAGGAGGCATTAAGTGACGCGGTGTGGACAAGCGGCGCTACGGCGGCGGGGGTTGCCGCAAGTCTCAAGGCCCAATGGTCTTGTTGAGAGCGGCCGAGATGCGTTCGCGCAATATCTCGGCGATGTCGGGATCCATGTGCAGGCGCACGCGCCCGCCACGGACATCGACAAGCGTCACGGCGATGCCGTCGAGTGTATCGTCCCTCGCCGACTCGACAGAAGCGACCATGAACTCATGCTCTTTGCGTTCGGGCTCTTTGCGATCGGGTTTTTCGGCCATGGCTGTTCTCCCTGGCAGGCAACCCGATCATACGCCTATTCTTCCTCGTCGTCGCCGCCAGGCTTGGACCAGGAGTGCGGGGAAATGCGCTTTTGGGTGTCGCTGTCGACATAGGCCCACCAGCCCTCGTCGCTGTCGTCCCATTGGCCGCCGGCAGACTTGAGGCGGGCCAGCGAACGGTATTGCGCCACCGATTCATTTTCCTGGCCGTCGCGGTCGGTCCAGTAGACCGTAACCTTCGAGCCATCCCTGGGCGCGGTGTCGATCGGCAGTTTGGCGCTCATGCTGTTCCCTCAAGTGTGATGACGAACAATAGCCCACCGCGCGGCCCGGTAAAGCCACGCGGGGGCGAATGTCATCGGCGCGTCAGCAACGCGGCCAGCAAACCGAAAACGGCAACGCCCACGAGCGCAGTCGTCATCGGATTTTCCTGCGCCCGCTTCTGGGCCAACCGTGCCTGCTTGCGCATGGCAGGCATCGCGTCGGAAAACCGGTCGTAGAAACCGTCATAGAGTTCAGAGGCGCTTTCGCGCGTATCGGCAAGCGCCGCCGCGCTGCGCTTGGACATCGCCTTGGTCAGCGAAGCGACCTGCTTTGTCAGCTGGGAAACCTGCTCTTCGAGGTCGGACTGGATTTCTTCACGGGTCGTAGCCATTCGGGCATTTCCTTTCATCAAGTAACGCTCCCAAACGGCCCAGCCGCCAAGTTCGTTCCAAAAGAAAGGATTGTCCGAAGCCTCGACATTCGAAAGCCGGAACCGGCTTTCGAGGTAAAAACTGCGCAATTTCAACGGGCTGGAAAATCTCAGCTATGGGCGAAGATGTCGTCTTCGTCCCAACCCATCAGGTCGAGCTTGGCGCGCGTGGGAAGGAAGCGGAAGCAGGCCTCTGCCTCCTTGGTGCGTCCGTCGCGTTCAAGCCGACCGGCCAGCACGTCGCGCAGGCGGTGCAAATAGAGCACGTCGGAGGCGGCGTATTCCAGCTGCTCGGGCGACAGCGTCTCGGCCGCCCAGTCGGACGACTGCTGCTGCTTTGACAGGCTGACGCCCAGAAGCTCGTTGCAAATGTCCTTGAGACCGTGGCGATCGGTGTAGGTGCGGGTCAGGCGCGAGGCGATCTTGGTGCAGAACACCGGCTCGGCCATCACGCCGAAGGCATTGTGCATGACGGCGATGTCGAAGCGCCCGAAATGAAACAGCTTGGTGATCTTGCGGTTCTTGAGCAGGCTTACGAGGTTCGGTGCCTTCTTCTGCCCCGGCGCGATCTGGATCACATCGGCGGTGCCATCGCCCGGTGAAATTTGCACGACGCAGAGGCGATCGCGATGGGGGTTCAGCCCCAGGGTCTCGGTGTCGATGGCGACCGCGTCGACATTGTAGTTGGTAAGGTCAGGCAGGTCGTTCTTGTGGAAGCGGATGGTCATGGTCTTCTCCGATCGCGGCTTGGCTCGTCCTCGCCGCGATCGGATGAAAAATCAACAGAAAGTTGATGTTAGGTGGTCACGAACGGGTCAGCGCCTCAAGAATGCGGGCCCAGGAGCGTTGGCCCTTGTGGAACGAGGTCAGGTCGTACTTCTCGTTGGGAGAATGGATGCGGTCATCGGCAAGCGCGAAGCCGACCAGCAGCGATTCCATGCCGAGATAAGTCTGGAAGTCGCCGACGATCGGGATCGAGCCACCCATGGCGATCATAACCGTCTGCTTCGACCACTCATCCGACAGCGCGTCTTTGGCATTTGCCAGGAAGGGCGACTCGTAAGACAGCTGTATTGCCGGCGAGCCGCCATGCTCATGGAACTCGACGGTGCAATCGGCGGGGACGCGCGCCCGCACGAAATCGCGGAAGGCTGAACGGATCTTTTCGGGATCCTGCTTGTGGACGAGACGGAACGATACTTTCGCCGAGGCTTCCGCCGCGATCACCGTCTTGAAGCCCTTGCCAGTATAGCCGCCGATGATGCCGTTGAACTCGGCCGTCGGGCGCGCCCAGACCAGCTCGAGCACCGAGCGTCCCTTTTCGCCCGACGGAATCGACAGGCCAACTTCGCCGAGGAACTTTTCGGCCGTCTCGCCAAGTGTTTCCCACGACTTCAAGATCTGGGAGGGCGTTTCTTCGACGCCGTCATAGAAGCCGGGAATGGTGACACGGCCGGTCTCATCGTGGATATCGGCCAAGACCTTGGCCAGGATGCGCACCGGGTTGGCGGCGGCACCGCCATACTCGCCCGAGTGCAGATCGCGATCGGCGGCGTGAACCGTGATCTCCTCGCCGACCAATCCGCGCAGCGCAGTCGTGATCGCCGGCGTTTCGCGGTCCCACATGCCGGTATCGCAGACCATGGCAAAATCGGCCTTGAGTTCTTCGGCATTGGCATCGAGGAACGGCTTGAGCGATGGCGAGCCGGACTCTTCTTCACCTTCAAACAGCAGCGTGATCGTGCACGGCAGGCCGCCATGCACTTCTTTCCAGGCGCGGCAGGCCTCAACGAACAACATCAGCTGGCCCTTGTCGTCGGACGACCCGCGACCGGTGATGACCTTGCGCCCCGGCTCCAGCTCCTTGATCTTGGGGTCGAACGGATCGCTCTCCCACAGGTCCAGCGGATCGACCGGCTGGACGTCGTAGTGACCGTAAAACAGCACATGCGGCGAGCCGGCCGGGCCGTCATGATGGGCAACGACCATCGGGTGGCCCGGTGTGTCGCGGACGCTGGCGTCGAAGCCGATGGTCCTGAGGTCCTTGACCAGCCATTCGGCGGCCTTGCGGCAATCGCCGGCAAAGGCAGGATCGGTGGAGATCGACTTGATGCGAAGCAGGCCGAAAAGGCGCTCCAGGGACTGGTCGAGGTTCTTGTCGAGACGGTCGAGAACGGGCGCGAGGGCGGTCATTTTTGTGCCTTTCGATTCTTCTGGGGCGCAACCTAGTGACCACAGACGAAAACGAAAAGCCGGCACGATTAGGCCAGCGACCAACGATGGAAATGCATGCCGTAGCGGGATGAAAAAGTGCCGCCGTGGTGGAGGGGTAGCCACGGCGGCACATCTTTAAACGGTGCGGCAGCCCGGAGAGGGGGATGAGGCTGCCGCAGGGTCCGGATAGGCGGGGGACGGGCCTGAGACCGGACTTCGGCAAAAACTGCCGATGCCTACTATTTGTTCCCTTGAACGTGGCGATTCAAGGGCACGAAGATTACACTTTTGTAACATGACCGTGATTGAACCCATCGCATGGCCCCAGCCCTTGGCCTGCTTGCTCATGTATTCGATGATCCGTAGGCGATCCGCGATCAAATCCGTCGGAACGAATTCGTCGGCGACGACAAATGCTATGGGCCAAATCTTTCCAATGATACCGACTGCAAGATCAACCGATTAATTGATCAAAATCCGTATGCCGCCAATCTGAGGATAATTCTCGTGTGAGATTAATTTAGACGTAAAACGTTCTTGGGACATCGCTCCTGGATAGCCATTTTTTCAGCTTGTCGAACTAAGATACTTGGGCATAATCTGCCATCGACCATCGATCTTTCCCGTTTACGCAAATCGGTGAAGAGCCTCCGCCAAATGGCAGGGTTGAGCCGGGCAAAAACCGCAGCTGGCCTCTCCAGGCAGGCTCAGCGGCGTCGGTGACCGCAGACTATCAACGACTTGTCAGTAGACGGCGGCAAGGCCTGCTTGACCATGGACAGCCGGCCTGTGCCAAGCTACCCGTATCGCCATGAAAAAAGGCGATCATCTCTTCCTTGTCGACGGCTCCGGCTACATCTTCCGCGCCTATCACGCGCTGCCGCCGCTGACACGCAAGTCGGACGGCCTGCCGGTCGGCGCGGTATCGGGTTTCTGCAACATGTTGTGGAAACTGATGCTCGACGCGCGCAACACCGATGCCGGTGTCGTGCCGACCCATTTCGCCGTCATCTTCGACTATTCTTCGAAGACCTTCCGCAACGAACTCTACCCAGAATACAAGGCCAATCGCTCGGCGCCGCCGGAAGACCTGATCCCGCAATTTGGCCTCATCCGCCAGGCGACCAAGGCCTTCGAGCTGCCCTGCATCGAGATGGAAGGTTTTGAGGCCGACGATTTGATCGCAACCTACGCCAGGCTCGCCTGCGAAGCCGGCGCCGACACCACCATCGTTTCGTCCGACAAGGATCTGATGCAACTCGTCGGCCCCACCGTGTCGATGTACGACCCGATGAAGGATCGCCAGATCAACATTCCCGAGGTCATCGAGAAGTGGGGCGTGCCACCCGAAAAGATGATCGACCTGCAGGCCCTGACCGGCGATTCCGTCGACAACGTGCCGGGCGTACCCGGAATCGGACCGAAGACGGCGGCCCAACTGCTCGAGCAGTTCGGCGATCTCGACACGCTGCTCGCCCGAGCCTCAGAGATCAAGCAGGACAAAAGGCGCCAGTCGATCATCGACAACGCCGACAAGGCACGCATTTCGCGCGAGCTGGTGCGGCTGAAGAACGACGTGCCGGTGACCGATGGGCTCGCCGATTTCGAGCTGCAGCCGCCCAATGGGCCGAAGCTGATCGGTTTCCTCAAGACGATGGAATTCACCTCGCTGACCAGGCGCGTGGCCGATGCCACCGGCACTGAGGCCGGCGAGATCGAGGCAGTGCCCGTCACCGTGCAGTGGGGCGCCGATGCGCATGGGCCGGATGTCGGCTCGGGCGCCGCACCGGCCAAGCCGGCCGCAGCGCCTGCCGCAGCCCGAAACGGTGGCAACACTGCAGCTGTCGCCGCCCCAACTGCCGCTCCCATTGACAGCGCAAGCACCGGCCTCGATACGCCAACCGGCCTCGCCAACAAGATCGCCGAAGCGGCGGTGGCGCAGAAATTCGACCACGCCGCCTATGTCACCATCCGTGATCTCGCGACGCTGAAGGCCTGGGTCGCCGAGGCCACCGAGGCCGGGGTCGTGGCCTTCGACACCGAGACCAATTCACTCGACCCGATGCAGGCCGAACTGGTCGGCTTTTCGTTCGCCACCGCACCGGGCCGTGCCGCCTATGTACCGCTTGCCCACAAGAGCGGGCGCGGCGACCTTTTGGGCGGCGGGCTGGTCGAGAACCAGATTCCGGTGCGCGACGCCATCGCCGTGTTCAAGCCGCTGCTCGAAGATGCTTCCGTGCTGAAGATCGCGCATAACCTGAAATACGACCTGGTGGTGATGAACCGCCACGGCATCGACATCAGGTCTTTCGACGACACGATGCTTTTGTCTTACGTGCTCGACGGCGGCACCAATGGCGGCCACGGCATGGACCCGCTGTCGGAGAAATGGCTCGGCCACACGCCAATCCCGTTCAGGGACGTCGCCGGTTCGGGCAAGAGCTTCGTCGGCTTTGACCAGGTCGACATCGACAAGGCGACCGCCTACGCCGCCGAGGACGCTGACGTGACACTGCGCCTGTGGCACGTGCTCAAGCCGCGCCTCGCCGCCAAGGGACTGACATCGGTCTACGAAAGGCTGGAACGCCCGCTGGTGCCGGTGCTGGCACGGATGGAGCAGCGTGGCATCTCCGTCGACAGGCAGATCCTGTCGCGCCTTTCGGGCGAACTCGCACAGGGTGCGGCGCGCCTTGAGGACGAGATCAACACGCTTGCCGGCGAGCGCTTCAACATCGGCTCGCCCAAGCAGCTCGGCGACATCCTGTTCGGCCGCATGGGCCTGCCAGGCGGCACCAAGACCAAGACCGGCCAATGGTCGACCTCGGCCCAGGTGCTCGAAGACCTCGCCGCCGAAGGCCACGAACTGCCGCGCAAGATCGTCGACTGGCGCCAGTTGACCAAGCTCAAATCGACCTACACCGACGCGCTCCCGGGCTTCATCAACTCCGAGACCAAGCGCGTCCACACCTCCTACGCCCTCGCTGCCACCACCACCGGCCGGCTCTCGTCGTCGGATCCGAACCTGCAGAACATCCCGATCCGCACCGCGGAAGGGCGCAAGATCCGCACCGCCTTCATCGCCGACAAGGGCAACAAGCTGATCTCGGCCGACTACAGCCAGATCGAGCTGCGCGTGCTCGCCCATGTCGCCGACATCGGCCAGCTCAAGCAGGCTTTCGCCGACGGCGTCGACATCCATGCGATGACCGCGTCGGAGATGTTCTCCGTGCCGGTGGCAGGCATGCCATCGGAAGTGCGCCGCCGCGCCAAGGCGATCAACTTCGGCATCATCTACGGCATCTCGGCCTTTGGCCTCGCCAACCAGCTGTCGATCCCGCGCGAGGAAGCTTCCGACTACATCAAGAAGTATTTCGAGCGCTTCCCCGGCATCCGCGCCTATATGGACGAGACCAAGGCGTTCTGCCGCGACAACGGCTATGTCGAGACCATCTTCGGCCGCCGCATCCACTATCCGGAAATCCGCTCGTCCAATCCGTCGGTGCGCGCCTTCAACGAGCGGGCCTCGATCAATGCGCGCCTTCAGGGCACCGCCGCCGACATCATCCGCCGTGCCATGATCCGCATGGAAGACGCCCTTGTCGCCGCCAACCTGTCGGCACGCATGCTGTTGCAAGTGCACGACGAATTGATCTTCGAGACCGTAGAGGGCGAAGTCGCTGCGACCATCCCGGTCGTGCGCCACGTGATGGAAAATGCCGCCATGCCGGCGGCGTCGATGTCGGTGCCGCTGCATGTCGACGCCAACGCCGCCGACAGCTGGGACGAGGCGCACTGAGATGGAGGGCGCAACGTCGTCGAGCCTGTCGACGTTGCTGTCCTTCGGGCTGACGGCCCTCATCATCGAGCTGACGCCGGGGCCGAACATGACCTACCTAGCGCTGGTATCTGCCAGCGAGGGCCGGCGCGCCGGTTTCGCCACCGTGGCCGGCATCGCGCTCGGTCTGGCCACCATCGGCATCGTAGCTGCCCTGGGCGTCACCGAACTGATCCAGGCTTCGGACCTGCTCTATGAGGGGCTGCGCTGGGCCGGCGTGCTGTTTCTGCTCTATCTGGCATGGGAAGGCTGGAAAGGCGGCGGCGAGGCCGTCGCAAACGACACCGACGCCGACCGGCGCTATTTTACGCGCGGGCTCGTCACCAACCTGCTCAATCCTAAGGCTGCGGTCTTCTATGTCGCCGTGCTGCCGACCTTCATCGTCGCTGAACGGCCGGTATTGGCGCAGACAATCACGCTGACGGCGATCTATGTGGCGGTCGCAACCGCTGTCCATGCGCTGATCGTCGTGCTTGCGAGCCGGCTTGAGCCGCTTCTCAACGACGTGCGCATCGAAAAGATCGCACGACGCATACTTTCGGCGCTGCTGGCGGCTGTGGCGATCTGGTTCGCGTTTTCGACGGCGCGGTAAAACTTACGCGGCGAGCGCTGCGCATTTGGCGCAGGTTCCACGGAACTCGATGACCGCTTTCTTGGCAACGAAACCGGTCGAGCCGACCCAATGATCGAGCTGGTTGCCGATCGTTTCATCCGAGATTTCGGTGACCTGGCCGCAGGTGTCGCAGATGACGAAGGCCGTCATGCGGTGGTTGTGGTGGCTATGGTCGTGCGGCTCCGAGCAGGCGACAAAGGCGTTCAGGCTTTCGAGGCGATGGACGAATCCGTCCTTCATCAACCCTTCAAGAGCACGGTAGACCTGCAGCGGCGCGCGAAAACCCTGGTCGCGCAACTGGTCGAGCAGCGTGTAGGCGCTGAGAGGGCCTGTCGCCGCTTCGAGTTTCTCCAGAACCTTCTGCTGGTTCTTCGTCAGCGTAACCCGCGCCGCCATCTTTCTTTTTTCACCTTCCTCGGCCCGGCCGATGCCCGGACGGAACAATCCATCGCCTTAGATGGCGACTGGACAAGGGTTTTGCTAGCGCGTCCGGCCGGCAAAGACAATCTGCCCCAATAGCAACCGGCGGGAACTCCCGCCGCCTGCACGTTCGGGGTTTTGGCGTGCCCGCTTATTTCTTCTGCCGCGCCGGACCTTCGCGCTCGGACGAGCGGGCCCAAAGGTTGATGTCGGCCTCGCGGGCGTAGGTGTCGATCTCGGCCAGTTCGGCCTCGGTGAAGGTCGCGTTCTTCAGGGCGCCGACACAATCCTCGACCTGCTCGGGACGGCTTGCCCCGATCAGCGCCGAAGTCACGCGGCCGCCGCGCAGCACCCATGCCAGCGCCATCTGCGCCAGTGTCTGGCCGCGACGTTCGGCGATGCCGTTCAGCGCGCGGATGTTGGCGAGGTTCTTGTCGTTGAGGAAGGCCGGGCGCAGCGACTTGCCCTGCGAGGCGCGGCTGCCTTCCGGCACGCCCTGCAGGTACTTGCCGGTCAACATGCCCTGCGCCAGCGGCGAGAACACGATCGAGCCAATGCCAAGCCCGTCGAGCGCATCGAGCAGGCCGTCATCCTCGACCCAGCGGTTGATCAGCGAATAGCTCGGCTGGTGGATCAGGCATGGCGTGCCGAGTTGCCTCAGGATGTCGGCGGCTTCGCGGGTGCGCTGGGCATTGTAGGAAGAGATGCCGGCGTAAAGCGCCTTGCCCGAGCGTACGGCGTGGTCGAGCGCACCCATCGTTTCTTCGAGTGGCGTGTCCGGGTCGAAGCGGTGGGAATAGAATATGTCGACATAGTCGAGCCCCATGCGCTTCAGGCTCTGGTCGAGGCTCGCCAGCACATATTTGCGGCTGCCCCACTCGCCATACGGTCCCGGCCACATGTCGTAGCCGGCCTTGGTCGAGATGATCATCTCGTCGCGCAACCCGGCGAAATCGGTGCGCAATATTTCGCCGAACGCCGTCTCGGCCGAGCCGGGCGGCGGGCCGTAGTTGTTGGCGAGGTCGAAATGGGTGATGCCGAGGTCGAAGGCCTTCTGGCAGATGGCGCGCTTGGTCTTGTGCGGGGTGTCCTCGCCGAAATTATGCCACAGGCCGAGCGACATCGCCGGCAGCTTGAGGCCCGATCTGCCGCAGCGGTTGTAGACCATGTTTTCGTAGCGATTGGCGGCCGGCTGCCAGGTCATGATGCTGTCCTCGGAGAATAGGGGAATCGGCGCTTGAAGCCGTCCCCCTCCCTTAGCCTATTTCGCTGGCGCCAGCAGCCCCCTTGCTGCTGCTGGCCCAAGTGCCTCCGGCCGCTCGCAGGTCGTCTGCATCTCGACAAACTTCTTCGTCTCGCCCGATTTCAGGATACCGGTCATGACGTCGATGACATGATTGGCGAGTTCCAGCGAGCAGCGGTGCGGCCTGCCCTGCATGATCGCCAGCGCCATGTCGGCAAGGCCGGCCGTACGATAATTGGCCATCATGCCGTGGTCGTGCTTCTCGTTGGGCACGCCGAACGGATGCTCCCACTTGGGCAGCGACTTCACCGGCTTGTTACCCTTGGTGTAGCGCAATTCGCCGCCGAAGAAATTCGGATCCGGCATGTGGATCGTGCCGGCCTCGCCATAAAGTTCCATCGGCGAATGACCGTTTTCCCAGACATCCCAGCTGGCATTGAAGGTGAAGACAGCGCCGTTTTCAAACTCCATCAGCGCCAGGATCGTCGTCGGCGTCGTCACCGGGATCTTTTCGCCAGCGCGAGGCTTGGACGAGATAGTGCGCTCCTTTGCCGGGATCGACGACAGTGCTGCCACGCGCTTCACTGGCCCGATCAGCTGGATGAGATTGGCGATGTAATAGGGGCCGAGATCGAGGATCGGCCCGCCTCCCGGCTGGAAGAAGAAATCGGGATTGGGGTGCCAGTGCTCCATGCCGTGGCTCATCACATGGCAGGTGCCCGAGGTGATCTTGCCGAGCTTGCCGGTATCGATCAGGTGGCGCGCCAGCTGGTGGGAGCCGCCCAGGAACGTGTCGGGCGCCGAACCGATGCGCACGCCCTTCTTGTCCGCGCGCTTCTTGAGGTCGAGGCCATCCTTGATCGCCAGAACGAACGGCTTTTCCGAGTAGACATGCTTGCCGGCGTCGATCGCCTGCCTGGAAACCTCGTAATGCACCGCCGGAACGGTCAGGTTGACGACGATGTCGATGTCCTTTGACGCCAGCAGCCCTTCGACCGTTTCGGCGCGCAGCTTGAACTCCTTCGCCCTTGCCTTGGCCGCGCCCATGTTGATGTCGGCGCAGGCCCGCATCTCGATGCCCTTGAATTCCGGCGCGCGCGAAAAATAGGTCTTCGAGATGTTGCCGCAGCCAATCACCCCGACGCCGAGTTTCCTTGCCATATGATGTTCCCCTAGAAGGTCTGGGCGGCAGCGATCGACCGACGCGCGAAGCGTTCGAAATCGGCCGGATTGTCGTGTTCCATGATGAAATATTTAGCCGGCGTGTTCTTGCGCAGCGCCGTCACCAGCCCGGCCCAATCCACCGTGCCGTGGCCGACATCGGACCAACCGTCCTCGTTGGCCGCCTCGCCATGCGGGGCAATGTCCTTGACGTGTACCGCCATGATGCGCGGGCCGAATTCCTCGATCCAGTGCAGCGGATCGGAGCCGCCACGGATCACCCAGGCGACGTCCATTTCCCAGCCGATCTCGGGGGCGGCCTCGAAGACCAGGCGCTGGGGCATGGACCCATATTTGAAGGGCACGAACTCGAAGTCATGGTTGTGCCAGGCAAAGTCGAATCCGGCCTTGCGAGCGGTGTCGCCAATGCGCGCCAGCCTGCGCCCGAAATCGCGCCAGCCCTCCGCATCGGCCGGACGCTCCGCCGCCTCGAGATAGGGGCAGGCGATGAGCTTCATGCCAAGAGTGGTGGCGATGTCCGCGGCGCGGCCAAAATCCTTTTCGAGCAGGTCGATGCCGAAATGGCCGCTCGGCATGGTGAGGCCGTTCTTGTCGAGCTCGGCGCGAAATGCCTGCGGGTTCTCGTAGACCCCACCAAAGCCCTCGACCTCGCTATAGCCGAGCCCGGCAAGCATCTCGAGCACGCTTTCCCAAGGTTGGAAGTTGCGGGCGCTGTAGAGTTGGAATGACCAGTCCATGTTCTTTGTCCGGTTGGGTTGATGTCAGATACGGTTGCCGCTTTGGCCGTCAAACAGCGAGGCACGCGCCGGGTCGAAGCCGATGCGGAGCCGGTCGCCCGAGTGCAGCTGGCGTTCGGCTTCGACGCGGAAGGCAAAGCTCTGGCCGCCAAGCCGCGTCCAGACCAGCGTGTCCGAGCCCATCGGCTCGACGATCTCGACCGCAGCGTCGGTGGCGAAGGGCATGGCGCCTGCCGCCTCCCCAATCGCTACGTGCTCGGGGCGGATGCCGAACACAGCCTTGCCGCCCGTCGCCTTGCCATCGAAGCCGTAGCGGTCGAGGGGGATCCTTGCTCCGGCAACGGCGAATGCAGGCTTCGAACCTGCCTCGACCTCACCGTCGAGGAAATTCATGCCAGGCGAGCCTAGGAAACCGGCAACGAAGCGGTTGACCGGGCGGTTGTAGATCACCTGCGGTGCGTCGAGCTGCTGGATCACGCCGCCCTTCATGACGGCGATGCGGTCGGCCAGCGTCATCGCCTCGATCTGGTCATGGGTGACGTAGATCATGGTGTTGGCGAGCTTCTGGTGCAGCCGCTTGATCTCGACGCGCAGTTCCGAGCGCAGCTTGGCATCGAGATTGGACAGCGGTTCGTCGAACAGGAACACGTCGACATCGCGCACCAGCGCCCGGCCGATCGCCACGCGCTGGCGCTGCCCGCCCGAAAGGGCCGCCGGCTTGCGCTTGAGCAGCGGCTCGATCTGCAGGATCTCGGCGGCGCGGGCGACACGGCTCGCGATCTCGTCCTTGGCCATGCCCGCCGTCTTCAGCCCGAAAGACAGGTTTCCTTCCACCGTCATCTGCGGATAAAGCGCGTAGGACTGGAACACCATGCCGATGCCCCGGTCCTTGGGCTCTTCCCAGGTGACGTTCTTGCCGTTGATGAAGATCTGCCCTTCCGACACGTCGAGCAGGCCGGCGATGCAATTGAGCAAAGTCGACTTGCCGCAGCCCGACGGGCCGAGCAGCACCAGGAACTCGCCCTCCGGCACATTGAGATTGAGCGCTTTCAGCACATCGAAGGCGCCGAAATTGAGCGAGACATCGCGGACGACAACGCTGGTCATCGCTTCACCCCTTGACCGCGCCGGCGGCGATGCCGCGGACGAAAAGCTTGCCGGAGACGAAGTAGATGACGAGCGGGACCAGCCCGGTCAGCAGGGTTGCTGCCATGTTGACGTTGTACTCCTTCACGCCCTGCACGGCGTTGACGATGTTGTTGAGCTGGACCGTCATCGGGTAGGTGTCGGGCTTGGTGTAGACGACGCCGAACAGGAAATCGTTCCAGATGCCGGTCACCTGCAGGATGATCGCCACCACGAAGATCGGCAGCGACATCGGCAACATGATCCTGAGATAGATGGTCCAGAAGCCGGCGCCATCGACACGTGCCGCCTTGAACAGCTCCTCCGGCAGCGAGGCGAAATAGTTGCGGAACAAAAGCGTCAGGATCGGCATGCCGAAGATGCAGTGCACCAGCACCAGCCCCCACAGCGAGCCGTAGAGCCCGATTTCGCGCAACACGATGACGATCGGATAAAGCATCACCTGGTAGGGAATGAAGGCGCCGATCACGAGGATGGTGAAGAAGATGTCGGCGCCCTTGAAGCGCCAGTTGGCGAGCGCATAGCCATTGACCGAAGCAATGGCTATCGACAGGAACACCGAAGGCACGGTGATGCGTACAGAGTTCCAGAAACCCCGGCTGAGACCGTCGCAATTAAGCCCGGTGCAGGCGCTCGACCACGCCTTGACCCAGGGTTCGAACGTGATCTCCATCGGCGGCGAGAAGATGTTGCCGAGACGTATTTCCGGCATGCCCTTCAGCGACGTCACCACCATCACGTAGAGCGGCAGCAGATAGTAGATCGCGACGACGGCAAGCGTGCCGTAGATGAATATGTTGCGGCGCGAGAATGCGCGGCGCGGTCTTGGCCCGCTCGGTCCGGCAAAGTCACCGGCGCGGCCTGCCGGGGCGGCGGCGGCCGCCATGTCTGGAGTGGCGCGAAGGACGTGATCAACCATGACGCCGCTTGCTCCCGAATTCGAGATAGGCCCACGGAACGACAACGATGATCACCGACAACAACATCATAGTCGAGGCGGCAAAACCCTGACCGAGGTTCTGCGCCAGGAACATGTAGTTGTAGACATACTTGGCCGGCACTTCCGACGCGATGCCGGGACCGCCGCTGGTCTGCGCCACGACGAGGTCGTAGACCTTGACGATTCCGCTGGCGATGATGACCAGCGTGGTGACCAGCACCGGGCGCATCATCGGGATGATGATGAAGACATAGGTCTTCCAGGTCGGGATGCCGTCGACGCGCGCGGCCTTCCAGATCTCGCCGTCGATGCCGCGCAGGCCCGCCAGCATCAGGCACATGATCAGGCCGGTGCCTTGCCAAAGGCCGGCTATGAGGATGCCGTAGATCACGATGTCGGCGTCGTAGAGCGGGTCGAAGGTGAAGCTTTGCCAGCCGAGATTGCGCACGACTTGCTGGATGCCGAAGCTCGGATTGAGGATCCACTGCCAGGCAAGCCCGGTGACGATGAACGACAGCGCGAATGGATACAGGAAGATCGTGCGGAACGTGTTTTCGAAGCGGATCTTCTGGTCCATCAGCGCGGCCAGCAAAAAACCGATGACCAGCGAAAAGACGAGAGAAAAGACACCGTAGATGGCGAGATTCTCGACCGCCATCAGCCAGCGTGGCGTCGCCCATAGCCGCTCATATTGTTCGAGACCGACAAAGGTCGCGCGGGGCAGAAGCTTGGAGTTGGTGAAGGAGTAGAACACGGTCCAGGCCGTGCCACCGACGAAGATGACCAGCGCGGTCAGGATCATCGGGATCGACGCGATCTTGGCGCTCAGGTTTCGAAACAACCGGCTCTGCCGGCCCGCCTCAACAGGGGTCATCGGTCGGGTTCCATGGTGCTTGGACAATCTGCCGGTCCCTCCCCTCAAGGGACCGGCAGAGCGCCGCTGTCTGCTGTCGCATCAGAACGAGGTCCACCCACCCCGGACGGAGCCGGGGCGTCTATCGTTCTAGTCCGCAGCGGCGATGATTTCGGCGAAGCGCTTCTGCGCGTCCGCCGGCGTCAGTTGCTTGTTGGCGAAGAACTCGACGAACAGGTCGTTGACCTGGGTGACCGAGTCCGCCGACATAAGCTGGTCCGGGGCGGCGATGATGTTGCCCTTGGCCAGGATTTCGAGGCCCTTCTTCATGCAGTCGTTGGCCGCCTTCAGATCGATATCGCCGCGAACCGGCAGCGAGCCTTTCTTGAGGTTGAATGCGACCTGCGTTGCCGGCGAAAGCATCTCCGAAGCAAGCACCTCCTGCGCCTTGGCCTTTTCGGGATCGGTCTGCTTGGGGAAATAGAAGGCATCCCCGCCGGTCGAGATGATCTCGTTGACGCCGAGCCCGGGCAGGCAGGTGTAGTCCTTGCCGGCAGTCTGGCCGGCGATCTGGAATTCGCCCTGCGCCCAGTCGCCCATGATCTGCCCGCCGGCCTTGCCGTTGATGACCAGCGCCGTCGCCTGGTTCCATTCCTGGACGTTGGATTTCGCCGACATCTGGCGCGCCTGGTCGGCGGCGGCGAAGACCTTGGCCATTTCGGGACCGCCTGCCAAAGCCGCGTCCTTGTCGCCGAACACCTTCTGGAATGTTTCAGGCCCGGCGAGCGCCACGAGGATCACCTGGAAGGCGAGTGTGGTCTGCCACGGCTGCTGGCCCAGCGCGAGCGGCACGATGCCGGCCTTTTCGAGCGCCGGAGCCGCCGCCACGAACTCGTCCCAGTTCTTCGGCACGGCCACGCCTGCGTCGGCGAAGGCCTTGTTGGATAGCCAGAGCCATTGCTGCGAATGGATGTTGACCGGCACGCAATAGATCTTGCCGTCCAAAGTGCAGCCGTCGAGCAGGCTCTTGGGATGTATGAAGTTGGCCCAGCCTTCCTTGGCGGCAAGGTCGGTAAGGTCGCGCATCAGTCCGGCCTGGACGAGTTCCTCCGCCTGGCGGCCGTGGTTGAACTGGGTCGCGCCCATCGGATCGCCGCCGGTGATGCGCCCAATCATGACGGGGCGGGCAACGTCGCCCGAGCCGGCGATTGCGCCGTCCACCCATTTGTTGCCGGTGGCGTCGAACGCCTTGGCGAATTCGGCAACCGCCGCGGCCTCGCCGCCGGAGGTCCACCAGTGCGTCACTTCGAGATCTGTCGCGGAAGCCAAGCCGGTGGCTCCAAGCGCGACCCCCGCCGCCAATGCAGCGGTCGTCAGCATATAACGCATCGTACTCCTCCCTGAATCTGAAACGTTACAGATACGGAGGTTAAGCGAAGTCTGGAGATCGCGCAATGGCAGGCACCAGCGGCAGAACGAATTTATTCGCGTCTCGAACTAAAGCAGCCAACGGCCGAGCCGCAGAAAATGCCTTGAATTCCGCCGCAATGCAGCATTTTCGGCACAATTTTCCAACCGAATCAATGGCAGCCAAGCATGCTGCGGCGCACGATGCCAAGCCAGTCCAGCCGAAAAGGCAGCATGGATTTTTAATCGATCCGATTCAATCTGTAACGTTACAGTTCTTGCCGGAGGCCCTTGCAAGGTTCATGATGCAAATGCGATATGCGCCGAGCGAGGGACACGGCGGGCATGGCCATGAACGACAAGACACCGCCAGACGAAGGTGTGGAGCAAGCCAACGGCGGCGAGGCCAATCCGCCGACGCTGAAAACCATTGCCTTCATGACCGGCCTGGGCGTCACCACCGTTTCACGCGCGCTGAAGGACGCGCCGGAAATCGGTGCAGCGACCAGGCAGCGCGTGCAGCTTGTTGCGCGCCAGATCGGCTACCGGCCCAATCGCGCCGGCGTACGCTTGAGAACCGGCAAGACCAACGTCATCAGCCTCGTGCTCGACACCGAGGAGCAGGTCGGCGGCTTTGTCTCGGACCTCATCTACGGCATCTCGGAGGCGCTGGCGCAGACACCTTATCACCTCGTCGTCACACCTTATTCGCGCAACAACGACCCGCTTGAACCGGTGCGTTATGTCGTCGACACGGCTTCCGCCGACGGGGTCATCATTTCGCGCACCGAACCCGACGACAAGCGCGTGCGCTACATGAGCGAGCGTGGCATGCCCTTTGCCACGCATGGCCGCACGCATATGGGCATCGATCATGCGTTCCACGATTTCGACAACTATGCCTACTCGGTCGAAGCGGTGAAGAAGCTTGCGGCCCTCGGGCGCAAGCGGCTGGCGCTGCTCGCCCCACCCTCCAGTCTCAGCTACTATCACCACATGCGCGATGGCTTCGCCGATGCGCTGATGGAGCACGGCTTGAGCGAAGTGCCCTTCCCGACCGCGACCGTCGATCACTCGATCGAAGACATCCGCAAGCTTACCGCCGATCTGATGCGCCGGCCCAACCGTCCCGACGGCTTCGTCAGCGGTGCGGGTGCCGGCACGTTCGCCCTGGTCGCCGGTGTCGAGGACGCCGGCTTCAAGCTTGGCCAGGACATCGACATCGTTTCCAAGCAGTCGTCAAAGCTGCTGCACCTGCTTCGGCCGCAGCTCTATGTGGTCAACGAAGATGTGCGTTTGGCCGGCGCGGAACTCGCCCGCGCCGTGATTGGTCGCATCGCCGGCCGCGACATCGCCTCGCTGCAGAGCCTCAGCACGCCAAGTGCCGTCGAAGCCTACGACGCCTGATTGCCACTGCCCCACGGACCGTGGAACGCGCCTGGCGCATCGATGCGCTCGAAGCCATGCGCCCCGAAGAAGTCACGCTGCGCCTGCGTCAGGTCGGTCGAGCCACGGCCCTGTCGGTAGCCGTCGAAATAAGCAAGCGCCGACGATAGTGCCGGCACCGGAAGTCCGGCTTCGGCAGCGCGGGCTACGATGCGCCTCAGCGAAGGATGCGCCTTGCCCATCATTTCGACGAAGGCCGGCACCATCAGGAGGTTGGTCGAAGCGTCGGCCTTGCCGAAAGCCTCGGCAATGGTGTCGAGGAACTGCGAACGGATGATGCAGCCCGCGCGCCAGATCTTGGCGATCGTCGGCATCGGCAGGTTCCAGCCGAATTCCCTGGAGGCTGCAGCCATGACCGCAAAACCCTGCGCATAGGCAGCGATCTTGCCGGCGAACAATGCAAGCTCGAGATCGCCAAGCACCTCATCCTTGCTGCCCGTAAACTTGAGCGTGTTGGCGCCATAAGCCTTTTCCGCAGCCAGCCGCTCGTCCTTCATCGACGACATCACGCGGGCTGCCACCGCAGCCTCGATGGCGGTCGCGGGAACGCCGAGTTGCTGCGCCTCGATCACCGACCATTTGCCGGTGCCTTTCTGGCCGGCGCGGTCGAGGATGATGTCGACCACCGGGCGTCCGGTCTTGGGATCGTCGGCTTCGAGAACGGATGCGGTAATCTCGATGAGATAGGATTCAAGACGGCCCTTGTTCCAGCCGGCAAATACCGGGGCGATCTCCTTCGGCTTCATGCCGAGACCGTCGCGCAGGATGCCGTAGATCTCGGCGATCATCTGCATGTCGGCATATTCGATGCCGTTGTGGATGGTCTTGACGAAGTGGCCGGCACCGTCGGTGCCGAGCCAGGCCGCACAGGGCTCGCCCTTGAATTTCGCCGAGATCGCGGTCAGCACGCCCTCGACACGCTTGTAGGACTCCGGGGTGCCGCCGACCATGATCGAAGGTCCATGGCGCGCGCCCTCCTCGCCGCCCGAAACGCCCATGCCGATGAAGGTCAGGCCCGAACCCTCGAGTTCCTTGAAGCGGCGCATGGTGTCGCGGAAATTGGCGTTGCCGGCGTCGATGATGATGTCGTTGGCCGACATGACGCCGCGCAGGGCCGCGATCTGTTCATCGACAGGGGTTCCCGCCAGCACCATGATGATGACGGGGCGCGGCGGGCGGATGGCTGCGGTCAGTTCCTCGATCGACGCGCAGGGCACGACCATGTCGCGGAGCGCACCGGCGGATTCGACAAACGCTTGCGTGCGGGCCGGCGTGCGGTTGAAGACGGCAATACGGTGGCCTTTTTCGGCGATGTTGAGCGCCAGGTTCGAGCCCATCGTGCCCAATCCGATCAGTCCGATTTCGGCTTTTTCCATGATCGCTATCCTGTCTGCTGATTTCACGTGCCTGAGGCGGCGGCATGATTGACCGCCCCCGGGCCAAGGTCAACTCGCGGCCCGGCGCGCATCTGTGTGTTGCCGATCAACTCGTCGTGCCTTGGCCAAGAGCACGATGGACGCGCTAGTCCTTGCGGCGGCGCCCGTAAAGCTCGAGCCGGTGATGGACGATGTCGTAACCGAGCTGGCGTGCGATTTCCTGCTGCAGCTGTTCGATGAGGTCGGAACGGAACTCGATGACGTCGCCGCTGTCAATGTCGATCAGGTGGTCGTGATGGTCGCCGCCGGCCTGCTCGAAACGCGACGGCCCGCCCTCGAAGGCATGGCGGTGGATCGCACCCATTTCCTCAAGAAGCTTCATCGTCCTATAGACGGTGGACAGCGAGATGCTCTTGTCGATGGTCTCGGCGCGGCGGAAGATTTCGAGCGCGTCGGGATGATCCTCGGTCTCGCCCAGAATGCCCAGGATTATCTTGCGTGGGCGGGTAATGCGGATGCCCGCCTTGCGCAGCGCCTTTTCGTAGTCGGGCTTCTTGGAAACTGGCTTCGTGGCAGTCTTCATCATGGCGCGACTATGTGCCAGATGACACCCAGTTGCAAAAGATTATGTATGTCTTCATCCCCAGATGAAGCATGCGGCCATTCACCACGACGCCCGCTTTCGCGCCCGGCCGTTGTCATCCTTCGACAGGCTCAGGATGAGGAAATGCGGAAAGCGGCGAACGAGGCTTGCGGCGGTCCTGCCTCTCCGTGAAGCTCAGCCCGACTTGCCCTCTTCCTCGAAGGTCACCGCGACATCGGCATTGGCCGACAGACGTACCTTGTTGCCTTCGGTTTCGGCGACAAGAGCGGTGGAAATGTAGTGGTGGTGGCCACGGTGGCTGCCTTCGCCGCTGTCCTTCCTGGTCAGCTTGATGCGACCATTCTCGACCTTGTCGACAGTGCCGATGTGAACGCCGTCGGCACCGATGACTTCCATATGCTCGCGAATTCCCGAGGTGGCTGACACGATGATGCTCCTTGGTTGGGATTGGCAAGGACCATGCGAGCTGCGGTGGAAAAGACGTCAGCAAGGTGCCTCTTACCTCATCTAGTTGCAAACGATTTGCAATTGCATTGACAAGAGGGGCGGCTGCCATTAGGTAAGCCATGGTATCCGCCGCCCATTCGGCGCGGCATCCTAGACGGGTTTTCCATGAAAGCGTTTCGCATCACCTTTGCCGCCATCGCCATGTTGGGGGCCATGCTCGGACTTTCAGCCTGCTCGCAAGAGAGCGAAGCGGGCGGCAAGATGAAGGTCGTCACCACATTCACCGTGATCGCCGACATCGCCCGCAACGTCGCCGGCGACGCGGCCGAGGTGGAATCGATCACCAAGCCCAATGCCGAGATCCACAATTACCAGCCGACACCGGGCGACATCTTGCGCGCCCAGAAAGCCGACCTGATCCTGTGGAACGGGCTGAACCTCGAACTGTGGTTCAAGAAGTTCTTCGACAATCTCGACGGCGTGACCGAGGCCGTGGTGTCGGATGGCGTCGCCCCCATGGGCATCGCCGAGGGACCCTACACCGGCAAGCCCAACCCGCATGCCTGGATGTCGCCCGAAGCGGCCCTCATCTATGTCGAAAACATCCGCAAGGCCTTTGCCGCCAAGGACCCCAAGAACGCGGAGATCTACGCCAGGAACGCAGCCGCTTATGCCGACAAGATCAAGGCGACCGTTGCACCGATCCATACGGCCATCGAGACCATTCCCGAGCAGCGGCGCTGGCTCGCCACCAGCGAAGGCGCCTTCTCCTACCTGGCGCGCGACTTCGGCCTGAAGGAGGTCTATCTTTGGCCGATCAACGCCGACCAGCAAGGTACGCCCCAGCAGGTGCGCAAGGTGATCGACCTCGTCAAGGCCAACAACATTCCCGCCGTTTTCAGCGAAAGCACGGTGTCGTCGAAGCCTGCCGAGCAGGTGGCGCGGGAGACCGGCGCCAAATATGGCGGCGTGCTGTATGTCGACTCGCTGAGCGACGCCACCGGCCCCGTGCCGACCTATCTCGACCTGCTGCGGGTCACCACCGAAACCATCGTCAAGGGGCTCGCCCAATGACCGTGCCTCTGAAGGGGCGCCCTACGCCCCAGGCGCCTTCAGGCGAAGGCCTGCGTGCCGACAACATCTCGGTGACCTACCGCAATGGCCACACCGCCCTGCGCAATGCGTCCTTCGCCATTCCGCGCGGCACCATCACCGCCCTTGTCGGCGTCAATGGCTCAGGGAAGTCGACCCTGTTCAAGTCGATCATGGGTTTTGTGCCGCTCGCGTCAGGCAGCGTGTCGATCTTTGGCGAGCCGGCGCGCGAGGCACTGAAGAAGAACCTCGTTGCCTATGTGCCGCAGAGCGAGGATGTCGACTGGAACTTTCCGGTGCTGGTTGAAGACGTCGTCATGATGGGCCGCTACGGCCACATGAACTTTTTCCGCATGACGCGCGCCATCGACCGCGAGGCGGTGGATGCCGCAATCGAACGCGTCGGCATGGCCGATTTCCGCAAGCGCCAGATCGGCGAGCTCTCGGGCGGGCAGAAGAAGCGTGTCTTCCTTGCCCGCGCGCTGGCCCAGGAGGGCGAGATCATCCTGCTCGACGAGCCCTTCACCGGCGTCGACGTGCGCACCGAAGAGGCGATCATCACGCTTTTGCAGGGCCTGCGCGACGAAGGCCGGGTGATGCTGGTGTCGACGCATAACCTGGGCTCGGTGCCGCGCTTCTGCGACCGCGCCGTGCTGGTCAACCGCACCGTCCTTGCCGCCGGGCTGACGGCCGAGACCTTCACCAAGGCCAATCTGGAAAAGGCCTTTGGCGGGGTGCTGCGCCAGTTCATCCTCGGCGGCGCCGAGTTGCACCAGGACGCCGCCGACACGCGCCAGGTGACTGTCTTGACCGACGACGAGCGCCCCTTCGTCATCTATGGCGACGACAACGGCAATGACGGTGCGGACAAGAAGGGCGGGCGCAAGAAATGATCGCCATGTTCCTGGAGCCGTTCGGCTACGGCTACATGCTCAATGCCATGTGGGTGTCCGCCCTTGTCGGCGGCGTCTGCGCCTTTCTCTCCGCCTATCTGATGCTCAAGGGCTGGTCGCTGATCGGCGACGCGCTCTCGCACTCGATTGTACCAGGCGTCGCCGGCGCCTACATGCTCGGCCTGCCGTTTGCGCTCGGCGCTTTCATTTCGGGCGGGCTTGCGGCGGGGGCCATGCTGTTTCTCAACCAGCGCACCAAGCTGAAAGAGGACGCCATCATCGGGCTGATCTTCACCTCGTTCTTCGGGCTTGGCCTGTTCATGATCTCGCTGTCGCCGGCCTCGGTGAACATCCAGACCATCGTGCTCGGCAACATCCTCGCCATCACGCCTTCCGACACGCTGCAGCTCGTGCTGATCGGCGGCATTTCGCTCGCCATCCTGCTGGCCAAGTGGAAGGACCTGATGGTCGCGTTTTTCGACGAGAATCATGCCCGCTCGATTGGGCTCAAGCCCGATTTGCTCAAGGTGCTGTTCTTCATGCTGCTGTCGGCATCGACGGTAGCCGCCCTTCAGACCGTTGGCGCCTTCCTCGTCATTGCCATGGTGGTGACGCCGGGAGCGACCGCCTATCTTCTTACAGACCGCTTCCCGCGACTGATCGCGATCAGCGTGGCCATCGGCTCGATCACCAGCTTCGTCGGCGCCTATGCCAGCTATTTCCTCGACGGTGCGACGGGCGGCATCATTGTCGTCGCGCAGACGCTGATCTTCCTGATCGCGTTTGTCTTCGCACCCAAGCATGGGCTGCTGGCGTCGCGAAAGCGGGCGCGGGAAGCGCTGGAGGCGGGGGCATGAGCAACTTTCCAACCGTAATTGCTGCCCCTCACCCTTACCCTCTCCCCGTAAACAACGGGGAGAGGGAGGCGTCGGCGTTGCAACTGCGCCCTTCTCCCCGTTCTTCGCGGGGAGAAGGTGCCAGCAGGCGTATGAGGGGCGAACAATCATGATCGAAACGCTCACCCTGCCCTTTTCCTTTCCCTTCATGCAGCAGGCGTTCGTCATAGCGCTGCTGGTGGCAGTGCCGATGGCACTGCTGTCGTGCTTTTTGGTGCTCAAGGGCTGGTCGCTGATGGGCGACGCCATCAGCCATGCCGTCCTGCCGGGTGTAGTGCTGGCCTACATCGCCGGCATTCCGCTCGCCATCGGCGCCTTTGCCGCCGGCATGACCTGCGCGCTGGCGACCGGCTATCTCAAGCAAAACAGCCGGATCAAGGAAGACACCGTCATGGGTATCGTCTTTTCCGGCATGTTTGGCCTCGGCATCGTGCTCTACACCAAGATCCAGACCGACGTGCATCTCGACCACATATTGTTTGGCGACATGTTGGGCGTGAGCTGGAGCGATGTCGGCCAGACCGCCGTCATCGCGCTGATCGCAACGGGTGCCATCGGCCTGTTTCGCCGCGACCTTCTGCTGCACGCCTTCGACCCTCAGCACGCGCAGGCCATCGGCCTGCCGGTCAAGCTGTTGCACTACGGGCTGCTGTCGATCCTGTCGCTGACCATCGTCGGCGCATTGAAAGCCGTCGGCATCATCATCGCCATCGCCATGCTGATCGCACCGGGCGCGATCGCCTATCTGCTCACCGACCGCTTCGAGCGCATGCTCGTCGTGTCGGTGCTGGTGGCGGTGCTGTCGTCGTTCTTGGGTGTCTATCTCAGCTTCTTCATCGACAGCGCGCCGGCGCCAACAATCGTGCTGTTGATGAGCCTGACATTCGTCGCTGCCTTCTTCATCTCGAAGCGCCGGACAGCGCTGCGGGAGCGGCAGGTGATGGCGGCGGATTGAGGTCGTCTCAAGCCGCCGCCGCAGCGTTCAGCCGGCGACGGGCAAACGAATGGCCGTCGCTGTCAAAGATGTGCAGCTCGTCGGGGCTGGCGGCGAGGCGGATCTTCGCACCGCGCTTGACCTCGACATTGCCGGGCAGCTTGGCCACCAATGGCTGGTCGGCGCGGCCGATGTCGACATAGACAAGCTGGACCTCGCCGAGCTGTTCGACATAGTCGACCAGCCCTTCAAACAGATAGTCGTCGCCGGTCGCGACATAGAGGTCCTCGGGCCGCACGCCGAAGCTGACCGTCTTGCCCTGGGCCTCGGCAGGCGTCGCCACCGGCACTGAGGTCTTGTGGCCGCCGACGTGGCTGACCAGACTGGTCTCGCCCGTCCTGTCGATGGTGCCGCCGACGATGTTCATTGCAGGCGAGCCGATGAACTGGGCGACGAACAGGTTGCCGGGGTGCTTGTAGAGCTCCATCGGCGTGCCGACCTGCTCGATGCGGCCATCCTTGAGCACGACGATGCGGTCGGCCAGCGTCATCGCCTCGACCTGGTCGTGGGTGACGTAGATCATCGTGGTATTGGGCATCGATTCCTTGAGCTTGGCGATCTCGATACGGGTGGCGACGCGTAGGGCCGCGTCGAGGTTGGACAGCGGCTCGTCGAACAGGAAGACCTTGGGGTTGCGCACGATGGCGCGGCCGATGGCGACGCGCTGGCGCTGGCCGCCCGACATCGCCTTGGGCAGCCGGTCGAGATATTTGGTCAGCTGCAGGATTTCGGCTGCGGCGCGGACACGCTTGTCGATCTCGGCCTTGCTTTCCTTGGCGATCTTCATGCCGAAGGCCATGTTGTCATAGACCGTCATGTGCGGGTAGAGCGCGTAGGACTGGAACACCATGGCGATGCCGCGCTTGGATGGCGGCACGTCGTTCACCTTCTCGCCAGCGATCTCCAGCGTGCCGCTACTGATCTCCTCAAGCCCTGCGATCGAACGCAGCAGCGTCGACTTTCCGCAGCCCGAGGGGCCGACGAAGACGATGAACTCGCCCGATTTGATATCGAGGTCGATGCCGTGGAGAATATGCAGATTGCCGTAAGACTTCTTGACGTCCCTGAGCGTTAGATCGGCCATGGTTTCCTCCCAGATTTTGCTTTCCGGCGGTCAGACGAAGCGCCCGAACCAGGCGCCGTAGCCACCGAGCCGAACTGCGCCGGCATTTGCATTTCCGTCGAGCCCATGCCCAGCCAGGGCCTGCAGGCCTCGACCTCCTAGATCAACGTTAGCCGGTGTGCTGCCAAGATTGAAGACGCAGACGATCTCCTCGTTGCCCTCGCGGCGGGTGAAGGCGACCGTGTCGTTTTCGGCTTGCAGGAACGAGATGTCGCCCTTGGCAAGGGCTGGGTGCGCACGGCGGAAGGCGAGAAAGCGGCGGTAATGCTCGAGCAGCGAAGCCGCATCGCCCTCCTGCGTGTCGACCGCCTTGGCCAGATGGTCCACCGGCACCGGCAGCCACGGCTTGGCCGAGGAAAAACCGCCGTTTTTGGCGTCCTTTTTCCAGACCATCGGCGTGCGGCAGCCGTCGCGGCCCTTGAACTCCGGCCAGAAGCGGATGCCATAGGGGTCCTGCAGGTCCTCGAAGGCGAGGTTGGCTTCGGTGAGGCCGAGTTCCTCGCCCTGGTAGATGCAGACCGAGCCGCGTAGCGACATCATTAGCGCCGAAATGACCTTGAGATAGGCGGTGCGGTCGGCCTCGCCCATGCCCCAGCGCGAGGCGTGGCGGACGACGTCGTGGTTGGAGAAAGCCCAGCACGACCAGCCGTCGCTGGCAGCCTTGCCGAAGTCTTCGAGCACGGTGCGGACCTTGGAGGCGCTAATCTTCTCGGGCGCCAGGAAGTCGAAGGCGTAGCACATCTGCACCTTGTCGCCGCCGGCGGTGTAGGACGCGACGACCTCCAGCCCGCGCTGGGAATCGCCGACCTCGCCGACGGCTGCGGCCGCCGGATATTCGTCGAGAACGGCACGGAAACGCGCGAGGAATTCGAGGTTTTCAGGCCTGCTCTTGTCGTAGATGTGATCCTGGAAATTGTAGGGGTTCACCGCAGGCGCTGTCTGGTCGTTGCGCTGTTCCGGCGGCAGTGCGGGATTGTCTTCCAGCCCCGCCGAATGAAAGTAGAAATTGATCGTGTCGAGACGGAAGCCGTCGACACCGCGCTCGAGCCAGAAGCGGGTGACGTCGAGCAGCGCGTCCTGGACGTCGCGGTTGTGGAAGTTGAGATCGGGCTGCTCGGCCAGGAAGTTGTGCAGGTAATACTGCATGCGGCGCGTGTCCCACTGCCAGGCCGAGCCGCCGAAGATCGACAGCCAGTTGTTGGGCGGGCTGCCGTCGGGCTTGGCGTCAGCCCAGACGTACCAATCGGCCTTGGCGTTATCGCGGCTCGAACGGCTTTCCTTGAACCATGGGTGCAGGTCGGAGGTGTGCGAGATCACGCCGTCGATCATCACCTTGAGGCCGAGACGATGGGCTTCGGCGATCATGGCGTCGAAGTCGGCAAGGGTGCCGAACATCGGATCGATGTCGAGATAGTCGGAGATGTCGTAGCCGAAATCCTTCATCGGCGACTTGAAGAAGGGCGAGATCCAGACAGCGTCCGCGCCAAGGGAAGCGATGTGCGGCAGGCGGTCGATGATGCCCTTGAGGTCGCCGATGCCGTCGCCATTCGAATCCTGGAAGCTGCGGGGGTAGATCTGGTAGATCACCGCCCCCCGCCACCAGTCGCGATCCACAGCGGTTTCAGGGTTTTCGATCTTGCGCATTGCGGCCTGCATGGAGCTAGCCTCCCTTGACTGAACCCGCGAGCAGCCCGCGGACGAAATAACGTTGGAGCGAGAAGAACACGATCAACGGCACGATGATGGTGACGAAGGCCGAGGTGGTGAGGATTTCCCAGTCGCCGCCGCGCGAGCCGAGCAGCGCGTTGAGCTTGCCGGTCAGCACTAGCTGGTCGGAGCCGCTGCCCAGGAACACCATCGCCACCAGAAGGTCGTTCCAGACCCACAGGAACTGGAAGATGGCGAAGGAAGCGAGCACGGGGAAGGACAGCGGCAGCACGATCTTGACGAAGATCTCGAAATCGCTGGCGCCGTCGATGCGGGCCGACTCCATGATCTCGCGCGGCAGGCCGGCGATATAACTGCGCAAGAGGTAGATGGCGAAGGGCAGGCCGAAGCCGGTATGCGCAAGCCATATGCCGAGATAGGTCTTGGCCGGCACGCCGAAGAACAGGCCGACGCCATTGTAGAGCTTGAGCAGCGGGATCAGCGACATCTGCAGCGGCACGACAAGCAGGCCGATGATGACGGCGATCAAAAGCGCGCGACCGGGAAAGCGCATCCAGGCGAGCGCATAAGCGGCATAGGCGGCGATCAGGATCGGGATAATGGTCGCTGGAATGGTCACCGTCAGCGAGTTGATGAAGGAGCGGCCAATGCCTTCGGAAAACAGCACGGTGCGGTAGTTGTCGGTGGTGAAACGCGGCGGTGCCGACGACGCGTAGTAGACGCGCTGGCCGCGGTCGCCCTCGAAGGCTTTGGGCGACTGCATGACGAAGGAACCGTCTGCGTTGAGCAAAAGCGAAACGCCTTCCCCGAGATCGGCGACTTCGCCCGCTTGATGTTGCGTCGGCGCCGCCGCCTTGGTGCCGAAGGCGCTGATGTTGCGCGCTGGACCATCACCGAAGATGTTGCCCTCGATGACGAATTTTCCGCCCTTTTCGACCTGCGCCGAAGCACCTGGCAGCCGTCCGGCCTCGGTCTGCGACGAGGTCGAAAGGGCTGTCCACCAGCCGGAGACGATGAGCTGGTCCTTGTCGCGCAGCGAGCTTATCAGGATGCCAAGCGTCGGGATGGTCCAGACAGCGACGAAGACCAGCACCGCGATGTGAACGCCGAAGCGTCCGATGAAGGACTTTCCGCGTGCGTTTGCCATGTCAGTGCCCTCCCCCGCCTTCGCGGTTGGCCTGGCGTATGTTCCAGATCATGATCGGCACGACCGCGAGCATGATGATGACGGCAATGGCAGCGCCGCGACCGAAATCGCCGCCGCCGCGGAACATCCAGTCGAACATCAGATTGGCCAGCACCTGGCTGTTCCACTGGCCGTTGGTCATGGTCAAGACGATGTCGAAGACCTTGAGCACCAGGATGGTGATCGTCGTCCAGACAACGGCGATGGTGCCCCAGATCTGCGGGACCATGATCTTCCAGAAAATCTGGAACGGGTTCGCCCCGTCGATGACGGCCGCCTCGATGGTTTCCTCGGGAATGCCGCGCAAGGCGGACGACAGGATGACCATGGCAAAGCCGGTCTGGATCCAGATCAGGATGACCATCAGGAAGAAATTGTTCCAGAACGGCGTCGATATCCACACCTGCGGATTGCCGCCGAGATATTGCACGGCAGCGTTGAGGATACCGATCTGGGTTTGTCCTTCAGCGCGATATTCGTAGACGAATTTCCAGATGACGCTGGCGCCGACGAACGAAATGGCGAGCGGCAAGAAGACCAGGCTCTTGGCGATGTTGCCCCACCAGATCTTGTCGGTGAGCACGGCGATGATCAGGCCGAAGAAGGTGCAGGCGGCGGGAACGACGGCGAGCCACAGCAGGTTGTTCAAGATCGAATTTCGAAACTCGCGGTCGCCGAAAGCCCAGCTGTAGTTGGCGAGACCGACGAAATTCTGGCCAGTGCGGTCCATGACGGAGAGCCTCAGCGTCTCGATCACCGGGTAGACGAGATAGACGGTGACGATCAGCATGGCCGGGCCGACGAACAGCCATGGCCGGATCAGGCCCTGCCGGCGCAAATTGTCGACAGCGGCAGCGCCGGAAACGCCGCGCGAGGGAAAGACCGCGTCGAGGATCTTGTTGGCGCCCCAGTAGTAGACGACGCAGCCGCCGACGCCGACGATGATGGTGAAAATGGCCGAAAGTATCTGTGCCGTCATGGGATCAGTCCCTTTCAACGGGCTGGTTCAAGCAGACTGCCAGTCCAGGTAAAGATGCCCCCTCACCCGCGCTCCGCGGCATCCCGAGGCAGCCTCTTCCCAGCGGGAGAGGGACCGGGAACGGCGCCACCGGTGCCTTCTCCCGTTCGGGAGAAGGCACCGCAAAGCGGCGAGATGAGGGGGCTAAGCGCTATCTCTACTTGATCGCGTCCCAGCTCTTCTGGATGTCGGACGCGACATCTGGCGCGGGCTTGCCGCCGACCAGGTCGATCATGCCGGTCCAGAAGGCGCCAGCGCCGATCTTGCCGGGCATCAGGTCCGAGCCGTCGAAGCGGAAGGTCGAGGCGTTGACCAGGATGTCGCCCTGCTTCTTCAGCGCGTCATTGGCGTAGGCGTCCTTGTTGGCCGTCTTGAGCGGGGTCAGGAAGCCCGACTGTGCCATCCAGATCTCATGAGCGAGCGGCATCTTCAGGAAGTCGATGAAGGCGCGCGCGGACTTGGAATCCTTGGCGATGGTGAACAGCGTACCGCCGCCGAGCACCGGATTGCCGAGTTCCGGCTTGGAGGCCATCGGCGGCAGGTAGAAGAAGTCGGCATCCTCGCCGAGCTTGGTCCCTTCGGGGAAGAAGGACGAGATGAACGACGCCTGGCGATGCAAGTAGCACTTGGGCGGAACGGCAAACAGGCCCTTGGGGCTGTCGCGGAAGTCGGTCGCCGCAACCGCTGCCTTGCCGCCGTCGACATATTTGTCGTTGGTGGCGATCTTGGCGAAGATGTCTAGCGCGTTGACCACGGCCGGATCGGTGAACGGGATCTCGTTCTTGGTCCATTTGTCGTAGACGTCGGGCGCCTGCGTGCGCAGCATGATGTCTTCGACCCAGTCGGTAGCCGGCCAGCCGGTAGCGCCGCCGGAGCCGAGGCCGATGCACCACGGCACGCCGCCGTCGGCAACGATCTTGTCGGTCAGGGCCTGCATTTCTTCCCAGGTCTTGGGCACTTGATAGCCGGCTTCCTCGAAGTTTTCCGGCACGTACCAGACCAGCGACTTCAGGTCGGCCTTGAACGGAAACCCGTAGAAACCGGGCTTGCCGTCCTTGCCGTTGAACGTGCCGAGGTCGACCCAGGACTGGCCGGCGCCGTAATTCTCCTTGACGAAACTGGCCGTGCCTTCGTCAAGCGGGGCGAGCAGGCCTTTCGAGGCCAGATCCTGGATCAGGCCGGGCTGGGGCAGGATGGCGATATTGGGCGGGCTTCCGGCCTGCGTGTCGATGACGATCTGCTGTTCGTAATTCTCCGACGACGAATAATTGATGGTGGCGCCGGTGGCCTCGCTGAAATAGTCGAGCACCGAACGCGCCAGCGCTTCGTCTTCGCCGCGCCACGGGCCGAAGATCGACAGCGTCTCGCCCTTCAGGTCGACCTTCTTGAGCTCTTCGAAATTTGCCCAGGTGAAACGGGCGTCCTCGCCCGGCTTGAATTTCAGCTCCGCCGAGGCGGGCGCGCTCAGGGCAACGGCAGCAAACGCCACGCCCAGCAACAGGGACTTCCTCATGGTCTTCCTCCCAATGGATCGAAAACTCCGGACGGAACCTCCATTCCGCCCGCCTGCACCGCCGCGAACTGTGCCCCAGTCTTGCGCAAGCTGCAACCGCATCACGCAACGGCAATTCAAAGCGCTTTGGTCGCCCTCATCACGCCACCGGAATCGAAAAGAGTCAAGAGCGTCGGTAGACTAATCGATTTAGAATCGAGGAAGATGTGCGCCGCAACATGCTTTTTGGCGTTGCAACAGCACATTTCGCTTCAAACCAGGCAATTGCACGCCTATTCTCAATGGTATCGAGCGCCCAGCACGCCCGACATCCGGGCAAAGCCGGATTTAAAGCGCTTTGGAGATCGGAGCCCAGGTGAACCTCAAGCAGCTGTCGTTGATGCTCGAGCTTTCGCAGACGACGGTAAGCCGCGCGCTGAACGGCTATCCCGAGGTCAGCGAGGAAACGCGCCGCCGTGTCATGGACGCCGCCAAGCGCCACGGCTACCGGCCGAACCCGAGTGCGCGCAGGCTGGCTACCGGCAAGGCCGGCATGATCGGCTACGTCATGCCGACAGGTGCAGCCGTCGATATCGATCCGCATTTCGTCGAGTTCCTGTCGGGCCTCGGCGACTATGCCCGCGGCCATGAACTCGACCTGGTGCTGAGCCCGGCGGATGCCCAGGACGAGGAGACGACCTACCGGCGCATCGTTGCAAACAAGCAGGTCGACGCGCTCTACATCTCGGCACCCTGCAGTGCCGACAAACGCGTCGCGCTCGCCCACCAGCTCGGCATCCCCTTCATCGTGCATGGCCGCAGCGAGGGGCTCGATTTCGACTATCCCTTCATCGACATCGACAATGAAGGCGCCTTTCACGACGCGACGCGGCTATTGCTCCAGCTCGGCCATCGCCGCGTGGGGCTGATCAATGGCGACGACAGCCAGACCTTCGCGATTTTCCGCGAGCGTGGCGTCAGGCGGGCGCTGTTGGAAAGCGGGCTTGTGCTTGAGCCGCGTCAAATCCGCTCCGTGGCAATGACCGAAGAGAACGGCTACCGCGCGGCGCGCGGCATGCTGGAAGCCTCCGATGCGCCGACGGCAATCGTGTGCTCAAGCCTGATCATGGCATTGGGCGTTGTGCGCGCGGCGCGCGACCTGAGGCTGTCGCTGCCGGGAGACTTGTCGCTGGTGAGCCACGACGACGTCTTCCCCTGGCTGCGACCGGAGCATTTTTCGGTGCCGTTGACCACGACACGCTCATCGATCCGGGCTGCCGGGGCACGCGTGGCCGAGCGGCTGGCGGCACGGATTTCTGGGCTGGAGGACGGCGCGCGCGGCGAGGTCTGGCCGGTCGATCTCGTGGTCAGGGGTTCGATCGCGGGGGTAAGGTAGAGACTTGCGTCGCCGCATCCGGCGGTCGCTAGATCTTGGTGGCACCGCCATGATTGGCCGGCAGCGAGCGCGCGCGCAGCGGGGCGACCGAGGCGTGGCGCTGGAAGGTTTCCTCTTCAAGCGCTTCGACCTTGTGGTTGGGCAGGTCCGACAACAGCCCCGCGACGCGGGTGAAAGACTGCTCGAGCGCCCTTTCCTTGATCACGCCCGCCTTCAGACCGGCGGACATATGGTCGATCATGCGCAGGATGATCTCGGTGTCGGCCCAGTAGGCGCACATGCACAGAAGATCGCAGCCGGCATTGGTGATGCTGGTCGTCGTCTCCGGCTTGTCCAGCCGCTCCGAAATCGCCTTCATGCCGAGATCGTCGCTGACCACCACGCCTTCATAGCCAAGTTCCTTGCGCAGGATATCCTGAAGGATCACCTTCGACATCGTCGCCGGGATACCCGGATCGATCTGCGAGATGACGATATGCGCGGTCATGATCATGCGCGTTCCGGCATCGTTGAAATGGCGGAACGCTTCGAGCTCGCGGTTTCGGAACGTCTTGGGATCGACGTCGATGACCGGCAGAGAATAATGCGAATCCACCGCCGCGTCGCCATGTCCGGGGAAATGCTTGGGACAGCCCAGCACGCCCTCGGCCTGGAGCGCGTCGAGGAACTCGCGCGCCGCCGGCACCACATCCTGTGGCGTCGTGCCGAAGGAGCGTTGGCCGATCACCGGATTGGCCGGGTTCGAATTGACGTCGACGACGGGGGCGAAATTGACGTTGAAGCCAAGCGAGCGAAGTTCGATGCCCATTGCCTTGCCGACATCGGCGGCCTGCCGGGGCCATTCCCGCGCATAGGCGAACGGCGTGATCGGTGCCGGCGGACGCAGCACGCCGCCACCCTCATGGTCGATCGAAATGATGACCTCGTCGCGCTCGATATACTCACGCACGTCGGCGAGCAGCCTGGCGTGGCTTTCCACCCAGTCCTGGTAAGGGGCGTCGGCGAGGAAATTGGCGCGGAACAGCACGACACCGGCCGGCTTGAGCATCGACAAAAGCCGCTTGTCCTTGTCGCCGAGCACGTGCCCCGGCTGCAGGCCGATAAGGAAACGATGTCCGAAGGACGCAGGCCCGCGTCCGAGATCGAATGTAAGATCCATGCTTTGCCAACTCCGCCGGGATTCAGGGTGCCACGCGACGTTTGTGGCAGCCTGATCCAAACAAGTCCTTAGTGCATGAGCAAAGGAAGCGGAATCGGTTTTCGAACAAGCTGGGTTCGAAATCGGGCGGCTGACATGTTGCCAGCCGCCCGAACCGTCGTTGACGGTCATTCAACCATCATCGGTTGCCCAGCTTCCTCGCCTGTGCGGCGACGATTTCGGGCAGGTCAGGATGATCGCGTAGCGCGGTGAAGGTCCAGTAGGTCTCCAGCCATTCCGCGTTGCCTTCCCATTCGCTGTCGACCAGCCGCCTGAGATTGACAAGCGCACGCTCGTGATCGCCGGCAAGCGCGAACGAACCCGCCGCGTGGAAGGCGTACCAGGAGATATCGGCACTCGCCGCCTCGTAGTGATGCGCCCAGTCCAGGCATTCCTGCGCCGGCAGGTCGCCGACATTTTCGGCCGGAAATGTCGAGCTGAACGCCACGTAGTTGGTGGCCTCGACCAACCCGGCGGCGTCGGCCACGCGCATCGATCCGGCATTGGAGGCATGGCAATGCCAGCCTATCCGCCTGATGCCGCGTTCGAGGCAGCGCGCGACGGTCTCGCGCGTCACCAGCGAGCCGATGCCAAGGCCGCGATAGGCCTCCTCGGTGCCAACGCCCAGCTCGCAGCGGTCCTGAACGACACTGTCGGCCAGGCAATGGCTGACGATGGTGTTGTTGTGGATCAGGCAATAGCCGATGGCGTGCTGCAGGAACACGTCCGGCGACGACCAGCTTTCGAGGTGATCGGCAATCCTCTCATGGTCGACGAGGTCGCTGCGGTCGAGCAGATTCCGATCCACCAGCGCCAGTTCGAAGCCATCGGCCATTTCCTGCGCGCTCGCCGTCTCCGGCGCACCCGTATGGCAAAAGGCCTTGCGGTGATGGAGCCGGGCGAACCGATTGTCCCAGATTTCCTCCAGGACCTCGCCCCATTCCACGCGATCGGGAATGAGATAGGCGGTGTGCGGGATCGTCCGCTTCAAGGCAGCATAGGACGGGCGATAGTCGACATCGCCGGCGAGGTAGTATCCGTCTCCGCCTTCGCACAGCAGCGCAACCTTGGGGTGGCGCGGATCATCCACCCAGATGTCGCCTTCAAGCACACCCGCAGTGACGGCGTCGATGCTGGCGTGGGTCTCGGCGAGACGTTTAAGCAGAGGTTCGGCGACGCTAAATCGTGCCGGGTCGAGTTTGAACATGGGCATATTTCCCTGGTCGGCCACGCGCGTCGGCGCGGGCACTGAAATCTTCAAGTTGAAGGGCGGCGATCGCCGGATTGTCCCGGCAATCCGCCCATTGCTTCGCTTTGAAAGTCGCTGCCATCTGTCTCTCCATCTATCGAATGAAACGTGCCGGGCTATTTGCCGCCACGCTGGAACTCTTCGGTCAAAGGCCCACCGGCCTTGGACAAATCTCGGTCATGCGCGCCTCAGCTCCTCGCGTCCTGGCGTGCTGCGATCAAATCGCCCTCGGCACGGTCCGCATCGGTGACCGAGGTGAGCCGCTGCAGGCGGCGCGCGAACCAGGCGTTAAGGTCGTCCATGGTCGCGAACATGACAGGCACGACCACCAGGGAAAGCAGCGTCGAGGTGATCAGCCCGCCGATCACGGCAACGGCCATCGGTGCGCGGAAGCTGGCATCGGCGCCGAAGCCGATCACCGCGGGGACCATGCCGGCCACCATGGCGATGGTCGTCATGATGATCGGGCGGGCTCGGGTCATGCCCGCCTTCATCAATGCCGCGCGCCGGTCGAGCCCTTCGGCGCGGCATTCGATGGCGTAGTCGACCAGCAAGATCGAATTCTTGCAGACAATGCCCATCAGCATCAGGATGCCGATCGTCGAGGACAGATCGAATGCCGCGCCATAAGCGAGCAGCGCCAGGGCCGCGCCACCGAGCGACAAGGGCAAGGCGATCAGGATGGTGACCGGCTGCAGGAAGTTCCTGAACAACAGTACAAGCACCGCAACGACCATCAGGATGCCCGCCACCAGCGCCTGTGCGAAGCCGCGAAACATCTGCGCCATCTCTTCGGCCGCGCCATATTCGATATGGCTGACGCTTGCGGGCAGGTTCTTCAGCGCCGGCAATGCAGCGACAGCTTTCATCGCGTCGCCAAACACGACGCCATTCAGATTGGCCTCGACCTTGACCAGCCGCTTGCGGTCGAGGCGATCGACCTTGCCTTCCTCGGCGCCGAACGAAATGTCGGCGACGGACGTCAGCGGCACCACCTTGCCGTCGGCCGTGCTCACGCTCAGCTTGCGCAAGGTTTCGAGATCGCCGCGCACCGATTTGTCGAGCAGCACGCGGATCGGCACCAGCCGGTCGCCCAAGTTGAACTGCGCCGAGTTGGTGTCGGTTTCGCCAAGCGTGGCAATGCGCGCGACGGTACCCAGCGACACCACCGACACGCCAAGCCGGGCCGCCTCGTCCTGGCGCGGCTTGACCAGAAGCTCCGGCGCCAACGGAGCCTGGTCGGACAGCACGTTGGTCAGTTCTGGCAGCTGACGCATTTCGGCTTCGAGCTGATAGGCAGCCTTGTTCAGCTCTTCTGGATTGTTGCCGGCCAGATAGATCGAGACTTCCTTGCCGCCGGTGTCCGAGACGAAGGTGAACTGGATGTCGGGTGTATTGGCCAGGATCGGACGCGCGGCGAGCTCAAACGACTTGCGGTCGAGTTCGCGTTCCTTGCGCGGCTTGAGCCTGATGATCACGGTCACCTTGTTGACTTCGTCGGTGGTCACCAGCACGCTCGCCACCTCGGGCCGCGCCCTCAGTTCGCGTACGATGTTGTCGGAGACCCGTGCTGTTTCCTCCAGCCTCGTGCCCGGAGGCAATGTCACCTGCACTTGCGAAACATTGCCGTCACCAGTCGGCACGAAACCGGTCGGCAACTGGGTTAGAAGAAAGACCGAACCGGCGAAAAACGCGGCGACCAGGGCAAAGGTCGTCTTGCGATGATCAAGCGTCCAGCCCAACACGGCGAGATAGCGCCGCGACAACCGCGACGGCTCGGCCGAGTGGCTGCCGGCGGCCTTGGGCTGCAGCAGATAGGCCGCCATCAATGGGGTGAGCAATCGCGCCACGACCAGCGAGATCAAGACAGCGACAGCCACCGTCACGCCGAATTGCCTGAAATACTGGCCAACGACACCGCCGATGAAACTCACCGGGGCAAACACCGCCACGATCGTCAGGGTCGTCGCAACGACCGCCAGGCCGATCGCATCGGCGCCTTCGATCGCCGCGAGATAGGGCCGTTTGCCCAGGTCGACATGGCGTTCGATGTTTTCGATCTCGACGATGGCATCGTCGACCAGGATGCCGATCACCAGCGTCAGCGCCAGAAGGCTGATGGTGTTCAGCGTAAAGCCAAGCAGCTCCATCACCCAGAAGGTCGGCAGGATCGACAAGGGCATCGCGACGGCGGCGATGAGCGTCGCGCGCCAGTTGCGCAGGAACAGGAACACCACCACCACGGTCAGGGCTGCGCCTTCGAGCAGCGCGGTCACGGCGGCGTTGTAGCTTGCGATGGTGTATTCGACGTTGGAGATGACCTCGTTAAAGGTGACGTCCGGCGTCCGCGCCGCAATTTCGGCCAGTCGCTTGGTCACGGCATCGGCGACGGTCGTATCGCTGTGGCCCTTGGCGCGGGTGATGGAGAACGCAACGACGGCCTCGCCATTGAAGCGCGCAAAACCGCGCGGCTCGGCCGGGCCGTCCTTGATCGTGGCGATGTCGCGGAGCTGCACCCAGCGGTTTCCCGGCAACGAGACCGACAGGCCCGACAGTTCTTCGAGCGACCTCACGGAGCCCAGCGTGCGGATCGATTGCTCCCTTTCACCGATTTCTCCCCGCCCGCTGGGGACATTGACGTTGATCTGGCGCAGCGCCGAATTGACCTGGTCAGCGGTCACCCCCAAGGCCAGCAACCTGTCGGGGTCGAGCGAGACGGTGATTTCGCGGTTGACGCCGCCGAGGCGCGACACCTTCTGCACACCGGGAAGCGCGAGAAGCTCGCGGCTGATGGTGTCTTCGACGAACCACGACGCATCGAGCGCCGACATATTGGGCGCCTGCATCGTGAAGTAGAGGATCGCGCCGCCTTCCGTGTCGTCCCGCGAGACGATCGGCTCCTGGATGGATTGCGGCAGGTCGGACCTGACTTGTCCGACGGCCTCGCGCACGTCGTTGGTCGCACGGTCGGGATCGACGCCGATCTTGAACTCGACGGTGGTCGTCGACATGCCATCCTTGATGGTCGAGCGGATGTGCTTGACGCCGGCGAGACCGGACACTGCCCCTTCTATGCGGCGGGTGACCTGGTTTTCCATCTCGGCAGGGGCGGCACTTGCCTGGGAAACAGTGACCGTGACGATCGGAAACGACAGGCTCGGATTGGCGTTGACAGGCAGGCGCAGGAACGACGCCCAGCCGACGAGCGACAGCACCAGGAAAAGAACGATGGTCGGGATCGGCTTGCGGATCGCCCAGGCGGAAACATTGCTGATCATGGGCGGGTGCTTCCGGTGATAGCACCGACGTCGGCGGTAGCGACCTCGTCGCCTTCGCGCAGCGTGGCGCCGGCCTTGGCCACGACGATGTCGCCTGCCTTCAGCCCGGCGCGGATTTCGAGCCTGCCATTGTCGCGCAGGCCGGTCTCGACAGCACGCCGCACGACCCGGCCCTGCTCGACCACGAAGACGGCGGCCTTGTTCGCACCACCGCCATAAAGCAAGGCCGAATCGGCGATGACGATGGCTTCGCGCTTCGCCACCACCACTTCGGCCCGTCCAAAGGCGCCTGGAAACAGTGCCGCATCGGTTTCAAGCGTTACCCTGGCACCGCCAAGGCGCGTGTCGCGGTCGATCTTCGGCGTGATCATGCGCACCTTGCCGCGGATGACGTCGTCGCTGCCGGGGAGCCGCACCTCGGCAGGCTGGCCAGCGGCCAATTGCGACAGCTCGCGTTCGGGAATGTCGGCGGCCAGTTCGACCTCGCCACCACGGATCAGGCGGATCAGCGGTTCCGATCCGGTGAGCGCACCCGCATTGGCGTGACGCTCCGAGACGATGCCGGCTACGGGTGCCACGATGACGGCACGCTCGAGCAGCCGGCGCGATTCGGCGAGCTGGGCCTCGGCCTGGTTGACCTCGGCTTGCGCCAAGGCAACACCTTGGCGCTCGATCGCCGCCGTGGAAGCACGATCGGCAAGAGCCTGGCTGGAAATGATGCCCGACTGCCTGAGCGGACCGGCGCGCTGCAATGCTGCCTGGGCCTGCGCCGCCTTTGCCTGCTGCTGGGCAAGAGCAGCATTTGCCCGCGCGACGCGACCTTCGGATTCGCGCAACTGGTTGTCGCGCATCGCCGTTTCGAGCCTGACCAGAACCTGGCCAGCCTCGACGCGGTCGCCGACCTCGACGCCGACGCTTGATATGCGCTGGTCCTGGAGCGGAGCACCGACGGCGACTTCCTCGCGGGCGGCAAGAATGCCGCTGAACGACAGCGTCCATTCGTTCAGGACCGAGGCAACGACGAAGGTCGACACCACGCGCTTGGCGGGTTGGGACTGGACGATGGCGGCGGCGGCGCCGTCAGCGCCTTGGGCGGCGCCGGCACTGACCAGCAAGGAAACGGCCAGGGCTGCCGCGATGGTCGTCTGGTGGCTAAAGGGACGTGTCATATGTGCATTTCCACAATCTGGACTCTGCTAAGCGTCGGCCGCCGCCCGGCCTTCCCCCTGGCCGGTTCGCTTCTGTTGTTGGTCGTCGATGCGATGTCTGGGCCGCCATGTGGTCTCATCGAAGGCGACATGACAGGCGACCATTGCAGCAGTCTGTCACAATCTCGGCGGCTCAAGCGTTTTAGGGCCGCAGCTTCATTTTAGCCGGCCAGACAGGCCGTGAGCAGCACAGCTGCCTGGTCAGATCATCAAGTTGTGGCCGCAGCTTTGGCGCGGCCGAGAAGACGTGGCCAGCACTGGCCTGCCGAAGGCAGGGCTGCTCTGCAGCGATCAAAGAAGCCACCCTCGCTACGTGCCTGATGGCGCCCCGGCAATGACCAGCCTGTGCGCGTGCGGAATCGCAGCAACCGAACCATTGGGCGTCAGCCGCAGTCTGACCGCTAGAGAGCAGGCTAGGTATCACGGGTGGGTTGGAGAGCGTTGCCAATGACGGCCGCGTGTCAGTCGACGTTGGGCGCGCAGGCTGTCAGGTGACAATCAACGAGGCGATCTAGCGCCACCAACAAAACCCGCCGCCGGACGGGCATTCCTGATCAAAGGGGATTGTCATTTGCCGCATGCCGTTGCCGGTGAAGTCGACTGGTAAAGTGCTAGCCGATCTTGCACCGACTGGCGCCGGAGCCTTTCCAGCCGCCAAGCATATCGAATGCTTCCAGACCGTCCGGCACTTGGTCGGGATGCGCGCGTGGGCCGGCTGAGGTGACACGCGCCCATGCCTTGCCGAGCACCCTGCCCAGGTACGAAGACTGCCAGTGAGCGGTTTCAACGATCGCCTGCATCTCAACTGCGTCGTCTGGCATGTTCGCGCCCTCCCCGGTGCTTGCCCAATCGCCCACTTCTTGCGGCCTCGACGGCAGCGAGTGGGCTTGAGTTCAAAACCGGAGATAATTGTCCGCAATGTCGCTGACGCTGTCACTAGCCCGACCGAGTTTGCCGTGCACATTGGGACATTCGGTCATCAAGATGGGACGCGCGGTCAAGGCACGCTAACGTACCGGCAGGAGGCTGCCCCAAACTCAAGGTGGCGTTTTTGGCGCACCCGACAGGATTCGAACCTGTGACCTCTGCCTTCGGAGGGCAGCGCTCTATCCAGCTGAGCTACGGGTGCTCGTCCACGGCCACGCCGCGAACCACGCCCGGCGCACCGGACGACGCGCGTTCATAACCGATGCGGCGGCAGGCGGCAACGGGGGAAATGGAGTTGCGCTGTCCTCCTGAGGACAGGGACGCCGTGGAATGTCGCAGGCCCGAAGAAATGGAGCTCGGCCGATACCCGGCGGGCGCCACCGGACGATAAGATCCAGCCGGCCTCTCCTCAATCACTGCAAGGGCCAGCCCATGCGCATGATCGCGCTGGAGACGCTCCTTTCAGGCGGCGGTCGAGATCTGCAGACTGCGCGAATTGCCTGCCGCTCCGCTCATGAGATGGATCAGGCAGCTGGTGCGCAGCAGGGAGGCGAAATTGGGCACGCTGCCGTTGATTGCCAGCGCCTCGTCGTAGAGCGTCGACAAGAACCGCGATGTCGCCATGCCCTGGCCCTCGGCGATCTCGTCGATCAGCACCCAGAAAGCGGCCTCCAGCTGAATGCTGGTGGAATGGCCGGCAATGCGAACCGAACGGTTGATAGGGCGGTAACGATCGGGGTCCTGCCCGGCAAAAACCTCGCACATGGCGTTTCCACCTCCTGTTTTTCGCGAGTATGCCCCGCAGCCTCACAGCGGTCAATTTGCCTTTCCAGCGGGCTTTTCGAGCAAAACCTTCCTGTTTATCTCCTGAAATAAAATCACTTTGCGGTAGTGGGCTGCTACCTGCCCCTTCCCGCGATGGCGCATCCTGCACACATAATTATGACAGTGCAGGAGATGCCTGATTGGCAAAGACCATCCACTCCATGATCCGGGTTCTGGACGAGCAGCGTTCGCTGGATTTCTACGCCAAGGCGCTCGGCCTTGGGATCGCCGAGCGGTTCGATTTCGACACCTTCACGCTGGTTTATCTTTCCAACGAGGAAAGCAGCTTCGAGCTCGAGCTGACGATCAACAAGGACCGGACCGATCCTTACGTCCTTGGAGACGGCTACGGCCATCTCGCGGTTTCCGTCGCCGACCTGGACCATGAGCACGACCGGATGAAGGCACTGGGGCTGGAGCCCCGCGACATCGTCGAGTTCAAGAACAACGGCACCGAAATAGCCCGCTTTTTCTTCATATCGGACCCCGACGGATACAAGATCGAGGTTTTGCAAAGACGGGGGCGCTTCCTGTAGCGCCGCCGAAACTGCTGTTGGAGGACAGCAGCGCCAGCCAGCACATCGAACAGGTGCAGTAGCAAGCAAGGGAGGAATTCATGGTTACGATCTACGAGATGCAGGCCGGTCTTTCCCGGCGCGAACTTCTCAAACGCGGCAGCATCGGCGCGATGCTGGTTATCAGCGGCAGCGCCCTCATCAGCCCCCGCAATGCCTGGGGACTGGAAGTGACCGCGCTGAAGCCAGAAACCATGGCAACCTTGATCGTGCTCGCCCGCGACATCTACCCACATGACCAACTCGCCGATCGCTTTTATGCCATCGCTGTCAAAGGGCAGGATGCGAAAGCCGGAAAGGACGCTGCCCACAAGGAGTTGATCGAGAACGGCGTTGCCGATCTCGACAAGCGGGCTGGAGGCGCCGGCTATCGCAGCCTCGGATGGGAAGACGACCGCGTCGCGATCTTGCGCGACATCGAGACGACGCCGTTTTTCCAGGCAGTGCGCGGCGACCTCGTGGTCAGCCTCTATAACCAGAAGGAGCTATGGCCGATCTTCGGCTACGAAGGCGAGTCCTACTCCAAGGGCGGCTACATCGCCCGCGGCTTCAACGACATCGAATGGCTTTGATTGCGAAGTTCCGCACCGGGAGGTGCGGCTGGCGCGCATTGCGCGGCCTCGATTCAATTTCTGGGAGGAAACAATGGCAGCCCCATACGATCTCAAGGATGACAGCGTCGTCGTCATCATCGGCTCAGGCGCAGGCGGCGGAACGCTCGGCAATGAACTGGCGCAGAAAGGCATCGACGTCGTCATTCTCGAAGCCGGCGCGAGACACGAATACGAAGACTTCATCAACGACGAATGGGACAGCTTCGCCCAGCTCGCCTGGCTCGACAAGCGCACCACCGGTGGTGGCTGGCGCGTGGCCAAAGATTTCCCCAACCTGCCAGCCTGGATCGTCAAGGCGGTCGGCGGCACCACCACCCATTGGGCCGGCGCGTCGCTGCGCTTTCAGGATCACGAATTCAAGGCGTTGACCAATTACGGCAAGGTCGAAGGCGCCAATCTGCTCGACTGGCCGATCACGCTCGCCGATCTCGAACCTTACTACGACAAGGCCGAAGACAAGATGGGCGTGACCCGCACGCATGGCATCGAAGGCCTGCCCGGCAACAACAACTTCAAGATCCTCAAGGCCGGTGCCGACAAGCTCGGCTACAAGGAATGCCATACCGGGCACATGGCGATCAATTCCGCCGACCGCGATGGCCGCATGGGCTGCCAGCAAACCGGTTTTTGCTTCCAGGGCTGCAAATGGGGCGCGAAATGGTCGACGCTCTACACCGAGATTCCCAAGGGCGAGGCCACCGGCAAGCTGGAGGTCAGGCCGCAATCGCATGTGGTGAAGATCGAGCATGACAGCTCAGGCAAGGCTACCGGCGTCGTCTACGCCGACAAGGACGGCAAGCTGCACGAACAGAAGGCGCGCGTCGTGGCTGTTGCCGGAAATTCGATCGAAAGTCCGCGCCTGCTCTTGAACTCGCATTCGTCGAAATTCCCCAACGGGCTGGCCAATTCGTCCGGCCACGTCGGCAAGCACTACATGCGTCACACGACCGGATCGGTCTACGCCATCTTCGAAAAGCCGGTGCATTTCTACCGCGGCACGACCATGGCCGGCATTGTGCGCGACGAGGCTCGCCACGACCCATCGCGCGGCTTCGTCGGCGGCTATGAAATGGAGACGCTGGCGCTGGGCATTCCGTTCATGGCGGCGTTTCTCGATCCGGGCGGCTGGGGCCGTTCCTTCACCTCGGCGCTGGACCATTACGACCACATGGCGGGGCTGTGGATCGTCGGCGAAGACATGCCGCAGGAGCAGAATGCGGTTAAGCTTCATGCCGAACTCAAGGACGATTACGGCATGCCCATTCCGGACGTGTGGTTCACCGACCATCCCAATGACGTTGCCATGCGCAACCACGCCTACGCCCAGGGACAGGCGATCTACAGCGCGGTCGGCGCCACGCGCGCCTTTCCGACACCGCCCTATCCCTCGACGCACAATCTCGGCACCAACCGGATGAGCGAGAAGGCCGAAGACGGTGTCGTCGACAAATGGGGCCAGACGCACGACATCAAGAACCTGTTTGTCTCGGACGGCAGCCAGTTCACCACCGGTGGCGCCGAAAATCCCACGCTGACAATCGTGACGCTGGCGATCCGGCAAGCCGATCATATCGCCTCGCAGATGTCGGCCGGCGCGATCTGACCCGCCTCCCAGGGCGCAAAGGTCGTCGGGCAGAAGATCGCCCGGCGACTTTTTCTCGAACATTGCTTGCGGCAGTCATGCCGGCATCGCCGACCGATTGACGATCGCCAAACGGCATTGTCTAACGACCGCCAGCCATGTTCACGCTTACGCAACTCGAAAGCTCCAGCCAGGACGTCAAGAAGAGCCGCTTCCTCGCGTTTGCCGGACCGGTGGCCGACGAGGCCGGGGCGAAAGCGTTCGTCGCGGCCCATTCGGACGCCAGCGCCAACCACAATTGCTGGGCGTGGCGCATCGGCCAGAACTACCGCTTCAGCGACGACGGCGAGCCGAGCGGCACCGCCGGCAAACCGATCCTCCAAGCCATTGACGGCCAGTCGCTCGATAATGTCGCCGTCGTCGTCACGCGCTGGTTCGGCGGCATATTGCTCGGCAGCGGCGGACTTGTGCGCGCCTATGGCGGAACCGCGGCCATGTGCCTGCGTTCCGCCGCCAAGGCCGCCATCGTCATTACCATCGAGGCAAGGGTCACCTGCGGCTTTGCCGATCTGGCCATCGTTCAGGCGCGGCTGGCGGCACAGCCTGACGTCAGGATCACCGCCGAGACATTCACCGCGACCGGAGCCGAGCTTACCGTCGCACTGCCCGAGGCCGACACGTCGACGATCGTGCGTATGATCGCCGATCTGACCAGCGGGCGCGCGTTGATAGCCCTGCCCGATTGAGGGCACAAAAGGTCACGTTGCGGCCTATGATGGCGCGCGCCTCTCGAAAGGAGAAAAAGATGGAAATCAAACGCTGCGGCTCCCGACCCTCGGCAACGCCTTCGCCGGACTATTTCACCGGTTCGGTTCGCCAGGACCCTATCTTCGAGGCACCGGCGCCAGCACGGCTGCGCGCGGTCACCGTCACCTTCGAGCCCGGCGCGCGCACCGCCTGGCACACCCATCCGCTCGGCCAGACGCTTGTCGTGACGTCGGGCTGCGGCTGGGCCCAGGTTTGGGGTGGTGCGGTCGAGGAAATCCGCAGCGGCGACGTGGTGTGGTTCGCGCCCGGCGAAAAGCACTGGCACGGTGCTGCGGCCACAACCGCGATGACGCATATAGCGCTACAGGAAGCCTTGAACGGCAGCGCAGTCGACTGGCTGGAGCACGTCTCGGACGCGCAATATCTGGCGCCGGCCTGAGCAGCGCAGCAGCGTCCAGTTCCGGCTACTGGACTTCCGCCATCGGCACTGGCGCGGCCGCGGTATCCTGCATCGGCATCGCGCCCATTGTCGGCATCGGCGTTGCGGCCACGACAGGCATCGGCGCCGCGGGTGCCGCAGGGGCGGTCTGGTAGGCCATGCTGCCGCCAGCCGCCCGGGGCATGTAGCGCACGATCAGCTCCTCGACATGGGCGTTGCGCTTGCGCGCGGTGTCGCCGCCCATCACCACGATGATCAGCTTGCGGCCATCGGCGTTGACCGACGTCACGATGTTGAAGCCCGAAGCCCTGATGTAGCCGGTCTTGATGCCGTCGACGCCGTTGACGCGGCCGAGAAGGTCGTTGTGGCCGCGCACGCGCTTGCCACGGAAATTGAAGTCGGTGGCGGCAAAATAATAGTAGTTCTGCGGAAAGTGCTTGCGCAGCGCCATGCCGAGCACGGCCATGTCGCGGGCGGTTGTGTGCTGCTGGGGGTCGGGCAGGCCAGAGGCGTTGCGGAACACGGTGTTGATCATGCCGAGCTGACGCGCCTTGGCCGTCATCCTGGCGGCAAAGGCTTCTTCGGTGCCGCCGAGATATTCGCCGACGGCAACGGCGACGTCGTTTGCCGACTTGGTCGCCAGAGCGCGGATCGCCGCTTCGAGTTCGATCTGCTCGCCACGCCTGAAGCCAAGCTTCGACGGCGGCTGCGAGGCGGCGTTGCTCGACACCGGGATCAGCGTTGTCTTCGACACCTTGCCTTGCTGCAACGCCTCGAAGGTCAGGTACAGCGTCATCATCTTGGTCAGCGATGCCGGATAGCGCGGCGCGGTCGCATAGGCCTGATAGAGCGTGCGCCCATTGGAGGCGTCGACGACGATCGCCGAGTATTTTTCCGGTGCCGCTGCTGGCTGCGCAACGGTCAAGGTCTCGGTGGTGCTGCAGCCGGCGAGCAATGCGATCGCTGCAAACAACACCGCAAGCTTGCGGGCCAACCCAAGTTGCCGAAGCGAGGGAAATCTGAACGGCAGCGAAAATGAAGTGGCCTGGGCTTGCAAGGGAAAACCTGTCGGTGGTCGCCAAAGATCCGGCTTTGTCACATACCGGTCGGCAGCAACGCTACAAAATGCGAGCGGCGCCGTCCATTTGGCACGTCGCTGCCGGCGCATGTTGCGCTGGTGGTGTTGAATATTGGTTACACTAACAACGCTTGCGCGTTGACCGGCAAATCGGCTCTGTTGGGGACATGGGGTCGGATGATTTGGCAATCAGGTAAATTGGCGATGAATGAGTTTAGCCTCCGGGCCGAGGGAATTTCAGTCACGCTCGACCTTTCGGTCGGCCACATTGCCGATCTCACCATCGAACACGATGGGCGCATGCTGAAGCCGCTGCATCGCGCGCCCTGGATCGACCGGACCGATCTGCCTGAGGGGCTGCCTGAGGGCGTTGTCAGATTGTCCGGCGATTTCTTGTGCGCACCGTTTTCACGCAGCGATGTCCAGCCAGCGCCGCTGCATGGCTGGAGCGCCAACAGCGAATGGCAGCTCGCCTCGGAAGAACCGATCCCGCAAGGCCGGCGCGCGACTTTTCGCCTGGTCCGCAAGATCATGGGTGCCGTGGTCGAAAAGACCCTCACCCTGCGCGACGGCCATCCCTTCCTTTATCAGGAGCATGCATTCACCGGCGGCTCGGGCGCCATTTCTGTCGCACACCATCCGATAACCGAAATGCGCGAGGGCGGGAGGCTGGCGTTTTCACCGAAGCGGCACGCTGTCACGCCGCCTGATGTCACCGAGCCCGATCCGGCGCGCGGAGCCTACATGCTGGCTTATCCCGCCCGCAGCGAAGATCTCACCCGATTCCCCGCCGCAGCAGGGGGTACGGTTGACCTTACCGACTACCGTGCCGACATCAGGCACGAGGATTTCGTCACCCTCGTCGAGGCCGATCATCGCGGCATGGGCTGGACGGCCCTTGCGCGCAAGGCCGAAGCCGATGTGGTGCTGGTGCTGAAGAACCCGGCCGAGCTGCCGGTGACCATGCTGTGGATCAGCAATGGCGGCCGTTATTACGCCCCGTGGAACGGCCGCAGCGGCGTGCTCGGGATCGAGGACGGGCGCGCGGCGATCGGCCATGCCGCCTCGCTCGGCGACAACTGGTTGAAACGCGAGGGCGTCGAAACTGCCTTTGCGCTCGGCGGCCGTGTCGCCTTCCGCCAGGTCGTGGGCGATGTGGAATCCCATAACGGCGAAGCACCGTCTGCGGTCGAAACCATGGCGGGAACGCTGCGCCTCAAATTCGGCGACGGCAGCCACCGTGACGCGCCGTTCGACGAAACGTTCTTGCGGATCGGCCAATCGCTCTTGAACTGACGGTGCCGCCGCCTCAATTTTGACTGATGCGCCAGCAGGATGCACACAACATCGTTGGGAAGGCCTATGTCAGAGATCGCCCATATCGCCGCCACCTTGTTCAAACGCGCCCATCATGCCGATCGCTTCGTCATCGGCATCGCCGGACCGCCCGGCTCTGGCAAGTCGACGCTGTCGGCAGCGCTCCACGACGTCCTGCCCGAGGGCTCCGCTGCCGTTGTGCCGATGGACGGCTTCCATTTCGACGACGCGGTGCTCGACAAGCGCGGGCTCAGGGCCCGCAAGGGTGCGCCTGAAACCTTCGACTTCGCCGGTTTCGAGGTGCTGCTCAAACGGCTGCGCGCCGCCGAACCCGATATCGCGATCCCCGTTTTCGACCGTAGCGTCGAGCTATCGCGGGCGGCGGCGGCCATCGTGCCTGCCAACGTGAAATTCATTCTCGTCGAGGGCAACTACCTGCTGCTCAACGAAGAACCGTGGCAGCGGCTCGAGCCGCTGTTCGACTTCACCATCTTTGTCGATGTGCCGCGCGAGGAACTGGAGCGGCGCCTGGTCGAGCGCTGGCGCGAGCACGGCCGCTCGGATGCCGAGGCTCGCAATTGGATCGACACCAACGACATGCCCAATATCGACCGCGTGCTGGCCGCGCGGCGCAACGCCGATCTGGTCATCTGAGCTTGTAGGGGCTGTTCGATTACTCGCCCTGCCGCATCAGATGACCGGCAGGGTCGAGTTTGCGGATAGCGTCTTAGCCGCGCGCCGGAATGTTAAGGCCCGCCTGGACGGCAGGCCGTGCCAAGCCGCGCTCCAGCCAGGCCGCGACATTGACGAAGCTGTCGAAACCGACGAGATCGCGTGCTTCATAAAAGCCGATCAGGTTGCGCACCCAGCCAAGCAGCGAGATGTCGGCGATGGTGTAGTCGTCGTCCATGATCCATTTGCGGCCGGCAAGACGCTGGTCGAGCACGCCAAGCAGCCGGCGCGACTCGTCGCGGTAGCGTTCGAGCGGACGCTTGTCGGCGATCTCGCGGCCGGCGAATTTGTGGAAGAAGCCGAGCTGGCCGAACATCGGGCCAACCGAAGCCATCTGGAAGAACAGCCACTGAACGGTCTCGTAGTGCCGCGCCCTGTCGCTGGGGATCAAGCGGCCGGTCTTTTCGGCGAGATAGAGCAGGATCGCACCCGACTCAAACAGGCCGATCGGCTTGCCGCCGGGACCGTTGGGATCGATGATCGCCGGGATCTTGCCGTTGGGGTTCAGCGCCAGGAATTCGGGCGTCCAGCTTTCGTTCTTGCCGATGTTGATGGCATGCGCCTCATAAGGCAAGTCGAGCTCCTCAAGGGCGATCGACACCTTCACGCCGTTCGGCGTGGGGAATGAGTAGAGCTGGATGCGGTCGGGGTACTTTGCCGGCCAGCGGGCAGCAATCGGAAATGGAGTGAGATCGCTCATCGTCGGTTCCTCGGATGGGCCGGCGTGAGGCACGGCTGGTGGGACAAGCAAGAGTTAGGCATGCGCAAGCGCCGCATCAATATGCAATGCGCCAGTTCGCCGAGAAGCTCCACGAGCGGCCTGACGCCTCGTCAGACCGCCTTCACCGCCACGACGGCATTGGTGCCGCCAAAGGCAAAGCTGTTGCTGATCGCAACCCGTACCTGACGCTGGCGGGCAACATTGGGCGTGACGTCGAGATCGCAGTCGGCATCCACTTCGCGATAATTCGCGGTCGGCGGCACGATCCCTTCGCGCACCGCCATGACGCAGGCGATCAATTCGAGCGCACCGGATGCGCCGAGGCAATGGGCGTGCATCGATTTGGTCGATGACACCGACAACTTGTCGGCATGCGCGCCGAAGACACGCCGTATCGCCGTGGTCTCGATCTGGTCGTTGGCCTTGGTTCCGGTGCCATGGGCGTTGATGTAGTCGACGTCCTCGGGCGAAAGGCCCGCGTCGAGCAGGCAGGCGCGCATGGCGGCCGTCGGGCCTTCCACGGTCGGAGCCACGATGTCGGAGGCGTCGCCGGACATGCCGGTTCCGGCAAGCTCGGCCAGGATGGTCGCGCCACGCCCAGTCGCGTGCTCGTAGGTCTCGAGCACGACCATGCCGGCACCCTCACCGAGCACAAGGCCCTGCCTGTCGGCGGAGAATGGCCGGCAGGTGTCAGGCGAAACGACGCGCAAGGCTTCCCAGCCCTTGATGACGCCCCAAACCAGCGGAGCATCTGTGCCTCCGGCGACGACAGCGTCGGCGCGGCCGAGCAGCAGCTGATCCATCGCGGTTGCCAGCGCATGGTTGGACGAAGAGCAGGCCGAGGTGACGCCGAACACCGGCCCACGCAGGCCAAGGCTCATGCTGACCTGGCCGGCAGCGGCACCCGGCATGACCTTCGGCACCGTGAAGATGCCCGCGCGGCTCTTGCCTTCGAGCAAGATCGCCCGATAGCTTTCCTCGATCGCTTCCCAGCCGCAAATGCCGACACCAACGATCGCGCCCACGCGGTGGGTATTGGTTTCGTCGATGGTCAGGCCGGACTGCCGCATCGCTTCCTTGGCTGCGATGACTGCAAGCACACTGAAACGATCCATCGCCACGAGTTGCTTGCGCTCGATTCCGTGGTCGGGCAGTTCCTTGATTTCAGCTCCGACCCGTATCTTGAGATCATGCAGGGCGGTGTTTGCCAGCGGCCCGATGGCCGAGCGGCCGGCCCGCATGGCGTCCCATATGGAAGGAACGTCGGTACCGAGCCCGCAGATGCCGCCGATACCCGTGATGACGATGCGGGGACGCTTCATGTCAGGCGGATTTTGCGATGAGGGCGCGAACGGCTTCAACCATGTCGCGAACATTCTTGAGGCTGCTCCAGGCTTCGGCGGTGTTCATCTCGATCTCGATGCCGTACTCTTCTTCGAGGTCGAAAATGATCTCGGTAAGTTCGAGCGAGTGAATGCCGAGCGAGGTCAGTTCGGTGTCGAGCGTGATTTCTTCGCCACCCGGTTCGGCATGCGCCTTGATCTTGTCGATGATGTCCGTCGCCAACTGGTCGGCCATAAGTACCCTTCCCCAGAACTCTTGCACTTGCCGGGCCAGGCCGCGCGGTTGCCGCGTCGGGCCCAAGCCGGGCTTTTTGGACGATACCCGCCCTGGATTGCGCCAAAAAGGCGTCTCTCTATAGAAACCGAAACGCCGGGAGGCAACAACCTATATATCGACAAACCTGCGGTCTTGGCTAAACGTCATCGATCATGACCATCAACGCATCATCGTCCGCAGCGTCGGACGCGGCAGCAATTTCCTCGCAGCGCGTGGCAGCTCATGCCCGCATCGATGTCGCGTTTCGCCATGGCCGCAGCCGCCTCGCCCGCCTCTACCAGGACGGCGCGGCCAAGATCAGACTGCCCGGCACGCGGAGCGACCCGCTGGAGGCCGTGCTGATCAACATGGCGGGCGGCCTGACCGGCGGCGACCGGCTCGGCTGGGAGGTTGGCATCGGCGACGGCGCACGCTGTGTCATCACAACCCAGGCCTGCGAAAAGGTCTATCGTGCGCTTGCCGGCCATGCCCAGGTCGATGTCAACCTTTCGGTCGGTAAAGGCGGCTTCCTTGGCTGGCTGCCGCAGGAGACAATCGTCTACGATCGCGCCGCCTTTTCACGCCGCCTCGACGCCGACCTCGCCGCGCGCGCCGAAGCGCTGATCGTCGAGGCGACGATTTTTGGCCGCAGCGCCATGGGCGAACGTGCCGTCCACGGCAGCTTTCGCGACCGCTGGCGCATCAGCTACGAGGGCCGGCTGGTTCATGGCGAGGATTTTTTCGTTGGGCCGGACATCGAAACAACCTTTGCCAGGCCGGCTTCGACGGGCGGGCGGATCGCCATGGCGACGCTGCTCTTGATCTCCGACAGGTCAGAGGTCTTGGTTGAGCCGGCGCGGCGAATCATCGGCGACGATGGCGGCGTCAGCACCTGGAACGTGGCTGGAACTGGCAAGCTTCTTGCGAGGCTTTACGCTGAAGACGGCTACGAGCTACGTAAACGACTTGCTCCACTCGTCGAACTGCTCAACGGGCAGGCAGGCCTGCCCAGACTGTGGTCACTCTAGAATTTTGGTACCGGCATGAACCTGACGCCACGGGAAAAAGACAAGCTGTTGATCGCCATGGCGGCGATGGTGGCGCGCAAGCGGCTCGAACGCGGCGTCAAGCTCAACCACCCCGAGGCTGTGGCGCTGATCTCCGACTTCATCGTCGAGGGAGCCCGCGACGGCCGCCCGGTCGCCGAACTGATGGAAGCCGGCGCCCATGTCATCACCCGCGAGCAGGTGATGGACGGCATTGCCGAGATGATCCACGACGTTCAGGTGGAGGCCACCTTTCCCGACGGCACCAAGCTCGTGACCGTGCACGAACCGATCCGCTGAGGTCTTGGCCATGCTCGAGCTGCGCCCCAATTGCGAATGCTGCGACCGCGACCTTCCCCCTGAAGCCGCCAATGCGATGATCTGCACCTTCGAGTGCACCTTCTGCACCGAATGCGCCGAGGGCGTGCTTGCCGGCACCTGCCCCAATTGCGGCGGCAACTTTTCCGCTCGCCCGATCCGGCCGGCCGCCATGCTTTTGAAATACCCTGCCTCGACCAAACGCGTGCTGAAGGCCGAAGGCTGCGCGCGTAAGTCCACCGCCTGATTGCCCCGAACGAAAGGTCACCCCGATGCTGAAGCGTCTCGCGCTCGTCCTGCCCCTGCTGTCACTTTCGGCGGCACCCGCCTTCGCGCACCTCAATCCGGAGGAACATGGCTCGCTGCTCGCCGGCGTGTCACATCCGCTGTTCGGCGCCGATCACATCCTTGCCATGGTCGCGGTCGGCCTGTGGGCGGCGCTGCTGGGTGGTCGCGCGCTGTGGCAAGTGCCTTCGGCTTTCGTCGGCACCATGGCGATAGGCTTCGCGGCGGCACTTGGCGGCGCCCCCTTGCCCTTCGTCGAGCCTGTCATTCTCGCTTCGGTCGTGGTGATCGGCCTGGCAGCTGCCGTTGCGCTCAAGGTGCCTGCATGGGCCGGCATGGCCATGGTCGGCTTCTTCGCCTTCTTCCACGGCCACGCCCATGGCGGCGAGCTTGGTTCGGCCGGCGCGCTTTCCTTCGGCATCGGCTTTGCCCTGTCGACCGCACTGCTCCACGCCACCGGCGTCGGCCTTGGCCTCGGCATCGGCCGCATCTTCGGCGGCGACACCGGCCGCCTCGTCACACGCATCGCCGGCGGCGCAACGGCTGTCGGCGGCCTGTGGCTGGCGCTCGGAGCGTGAGGTCATGATCCCCGGAGAGATCATTCCCGCCGAAGGCTCGATCGAGCTCAACAAGGGCCAGCTGACGGTCACGCTCAAGGTCGCCAACACAGGCGACCGGCCCATCCAGGTCGGCAGCCACTACCATTTCTACGAGACCAACAACGGCCTCGTTTTCGACCGTGAAAAGGCGCGCGGCATGCGGCTCGACATCGCTGCCGGGACCGCCGTGCGGTTCGAGCCCGGCCAGGAGCGCGACGTCACGCTGGTGCCGCTCGGCGGCAAGCGCGAGGTCTACGGTTTCCAGAAAAAGGTGATGGGAAAGCTCTGATGCCTGCACAAATCTCCCGCGCCGCCTACGCCAGGATGTTCGGACCGACCACCGGCGACAAGGTCCGGCTCGCCGACACCGAACTGTTCATCGAGGTCGAAAGCGACTTCACCGTCTACGGCGAGGAGGTCAAGTTCGGCGGCGGCAAGGTTATTCGCGACGGCATGGGCCAAAGCCAGCTGTCGCGCGCCCAGGGGGCGGTCGACACCGTCATCACCAATGCGCTGATCCTCGATCACACCGGCATCTACAAGGCCGATGTCGGGCTCAGGGGCGGCCGCATCGCCGCCATCGGCAAGGCCGGCAATCCCGATACCCAGCCTGGCGTCAACATCATCATTGGCCCGGGCACCGAAATCATCGCCGGCGAGGGCAAGATCCTGACCGCCGGCGGCATCGACACGCACATCCACTTCATATCGCCGCAGCAGGTCGACGAAGCGCTGAACTCGGGCGTCACCTGCATGGTCGGCGGTGGCACTGGCCCCGCCCACGGCACGCTCGCCACCACCTGCACGCCCGGTCCCTGGCACATCGCCCGCATCATCCAGGCCTTCGACGGCCTGCCCATGAACATCGGCGTGTTCGGCAAGGGCAACGCCTCGCTGCCCGGCGCGCTGGAAGAGATGGTGCTTGCCGGTGCCTGCGGCCTCAAGCTGCATGAGGACTGGGGCTCGACGCCCGCGGCCATCGACACCTGTCTTTCGGTCGCCGACGCCTACGACGTCCAGGTCGCGATCCACTCGGACACGCTCAACGAAGGCGGATTCGTCGAGGACACGGTCGCTGCCTTCAGGGGCCGCACAATCCACTCGTTCCACACCGAAGGTGCCGGCGGCGGCCACGCGCCGGACATCATCAAGGTCTGCCAGTATCCCAATGTCATTCCGGCCTCGACCAACCCGACGAGGCCCTACACCGTCAACACTGTTGCCGAGCATCTCGACATGCTGATGGTCTGCCATCATTTGTCGCCGTCGATCCCCGAGGACATCGCCTTCGCCGAAAGCCGTATCCGCAAGGAAACGATCGCCGCCGAAGACATCTTGCACGACTTCGGTGCCTTCTCCGTCATCTCGTCGGACAGCCAGGCCATGGGCCGCGTCGGCGAGATGATCATCCGCACATGGCAGACGGCCGACAAGATGAAGCGCCAGCGGGGCGCGTTGCCCGGCGAAAAAGGCGACAACGACAATCTGCGCGCCCGCCGCTACATCGCCAAATACACGATCAACCCCGCCATCGCGCACGGCATGTCGAAAGAAATCGGCTCGATCGAGGTCGGCAAGCGCGCCGACCTCGTGCTGTGGAACCCCGCCTTCTTCGGCGTGAAGCCCGACATGGTGCTGCTCGGCGGCTGGATTGCCACCGCCCCCATGGGCGACCCCAATGGCTCGATCCCGACGCCGCAGCCAAGCCATTTTAGGCCGATGTTCGGCTCCTACGGCAAGGCGCTTACCCACAGCTCGATCACCTTCGTCTCCAAGGCTGGGCTCGAAGGCGGCCTGCGCGAGCGGATCGGCGTGGAAAAGCAGATGGTAGCGGTGGAAAACACCCGCGGCGGCATCGGCAAGCGCTCGATGATCCTCAACGACGCCATGCCCCAGATCGACGTCGATCCCGAAACCTACGAGGTGCGCGCCGACGGCGAGCTCTTGACCTGCGAACCCGCAACCGTGCTGCCCATGGCACAGCGTTATTTCCTGTTTTGAACCCGCATATCGGGCCGCAAATCGAAATCGATTTTTGGAAAGCACAATACGAGGATTCAAGGACTTAGAGCGCGGATGCCCCGCGCTCCAGGGGCGGGCCGCGACCTGATGCCACGCCGGCAATGCTGGAACCGCCACCGGCCAATTGTTATCTAGCCTCTGCTAGCAAGAAAATATCAGGCAGGATTCCCGAGCCCAAGATCGGGGTTCCCGCTATCTTGGAAATGGAGTCCTACATGATCAGGAAGCAAGTTCCTTCCGTCACTTTCCGTACGCGCGTGCGTGACGAGTCCGTCGGCGGCCCCAATCCCTTCCGCTGGGAAGACAAGACCTCGGCCGATTACTTCGACGGCAAGCGCGTCGTGCTGTTTTCGCTGCCGGGCGCATTCACGCCGACCTGCTCGACCTTCCAGCTGCCCGACTTCGAGAAGCTGCACGGCGAGTTCCAGGCACAGGGCATCGACGAGATCTACTGCGTGTCGGTCAACGACGCCTTCGTCATGAACGCCTGGGGCAAGTCACAGAACCTCGACAAGGTTAAGCTCATTCCGGACGGTTCGGGCGAATTCACCCGCAAGATGGGCATGCTGGTTGCCAAGGACAATGTCGGCTTCGGCATGCGCTCGTGGCGCTATGCCGCCGTCGTCAACAACGGCCGCATCGAAAAGTGGTTCGAGGAAGAAGGCTTCTCCGACAACTGCGACAGCGATCCCTACGGCGTCTCCTCGCCGCAGAACATTCTCGAAGCGCTCAAGAATGACGACGTCGCCGCAGCCGCGTAAGGCGTGAGCTTCGCGCTGATCGAAACCCCGGCCGCACCAGCGCGCCGGGGTTTTTGTTGGCGTGGCCACGACGAGAAATCTCATCTAGCTTGCGCCAATACAGTCTGCTGAGATCGCACATGGAAAATGCTCCCCAGGCCGCAGCCGAAGTCTTCCCACATATCCGCATAATCATGGGCATGGTCATCGCCCTTGGCATGGCGCGGCTATTGTCGGGCGTTGCGCGCATCGTCCAGCATCCCAAGCAATACAAGCTCTATGCGGTGCACCTCGCCTGGGTGGTGTCGCTGCTTTTGACGCTGGTGCATTTCTGGTGGTGGGAGTTCGGGCTCTATGTCGTCGAGAGCTGGACCTTCGGCGTCTACCTGTTCATCGTCGGCTACGCGATCGCCCTTTTTTTGCTGTGCGCGCTTTTGTTTCCCGACTCGATGCAGGACTACAAGAGCTACGAGGACTTCTTCTACTCGCGCCGCGCATGGTTCTTCGGGCTGCTGGCCACGACCTACCTGCTCGACATCATCGACACGATGATCAAGGGCGAGGCCCATTTCGCCCATTTCGGCGGCGAGTATCTGCTGCGCACCCCGATCCTGGTCGCGCTGTGCCTGATCGCCATCGCCACCTCCAATAAGCGATTTCATCTCGCCTTCGTCAGTGCCACTCTGATTTATCAGGTGTCGTGGATCTGGCGGCTGTTCGACACCATTGTCTGATTTCCGGCCGCCCTGAGAAGGACAAATCCAAGATGTACAAAGCCTACGGTTCGCGCGGATCGCGCGTGTCGCGTGTCCTGTGGATGCTGGAGGAACTCGCCGAACCCTATGAATTCGTCGAGGTCGGATTGCGCTCGGCCGAGGCCCACGCGCTCAACCCTTCCGGCAAGCTGCCGGTGCTTGCCGACGGCGATTTCACCCTGACCGACTCGGCGGCGATCTGCATCTATCTCGGCGACAAGCACGCGGAAAAAGGTCTTGGTGCCAATCCCGGCCTGCGCGGCCGCGCCGAAATGGACAGCTGGATGCATTTTGCCCAGTCGGAGCTCGAAGCGCCGTTGTGGAACAAGCTGCGCCACCGCTTCATCCTGCCGCGGCAGTTGAGGGTCGATGTCGGCCCCGCTGTGGCGTATGATTTCGCCAATGAGATCGCGACGCTCGACAAGCGACTCGCCGGCAAAGAATTCGCGCTCGGCGACCGTTTCAGCGCCGTCGACGTGATCTTGGGCGATATCGGCGGTTGGGCGCGTGGCGGCAAGATCCCCATCGCCTCCGAACGTGTCAACGACTATCTCGACCGTATGCTTGCCCGGCCAGCGCGAGGCAGGGCACAAGCCAATGGAGGTTCTTTCTGATGCTGCGCGCCACCAATTTCATCCGTGCCGAGGCCGTCAAGGCCGACGCGCAGCGCCCCCTGCCCTTCGACCTCGCCGTGCTTGCCCATGACGAGCGCCACATCCGCCGCCGCGCCATCGAGCTTGTCCATGGCGATCGCGTGCTGGTCGACCTGCCGGAATCTGTCGTGCTCGAAACCGGCGACGTGCTGGTGCTCGACGACGGCCGCCACGCCGAGATCTTTGCCGGCGAGGAAGAACTTTACGAAATCCGCGCCCACGATGCGGTCCACCTGACTAAGCTCGCCTGGCATATCGGCAACCGTCATTTGGCGGCGGCCATCGAAGCCGACCGCATCCTGATCCTGCGCGACCACGTCATAAAGGCGATGCTCGAAGGTCTCGGCGCCCAAGTTACCGATATCTCGGAGCCTTTCGAGCCGGTGCGCGGCGCCTATTCCGGCCAGGGCCACGATCATGGCCACGGGCATTCCCACGATGATGGGCATCACCCCCACGATCACGACGACCATCACCACCATCATGGCGAACACCGCCATCACCATGACTGAACCCAAATCAGGCGGTGCGGCGCGGCTGCGGCTGATGGCGTGGCTGTCGCCAGCATTTCCTGTCGGCGGCTTCTCCTACAGCCATGGCCTCGAACGCGCCGTGCATGACGGGCTCATCGCCACGCGCGACGACCTCGCCGGCTGGCTGGCGACACTGGCCGAGGTCGGCTCAGGCTGGAACGACGCCGTACTTTTTGCCGACAGCTGGCGCCGCGCCCGCGATGGTGGCGACCTGACGGAGCTTGCCGCTCTTGGCGAAGCGCTCGCGGGTTCGCGCGAGCGGCATATGGAAGCGATGTTGCAGGGTTCCGCCTTCCTCGCCGCCGCCTCCACCTGGCCGCATCCGGTACGGCAAAGGCTGCCTGCCGAGTGCCCTTACTGCGTCGCCGTCGGCGCGGTCGCCGGCGCGCATGGCATCGCGTTGGAAGATGCGCTGGCAGCTTACCTTCAGGCCTTCGCGACCAACCTCATCCAGGCGGCGATCCGGCTTGGTGTCCTCGGCCAGACCGCGGCTACCGGCATCGTCGCGTCATTCGAGCCGACCGCGCTTTCGGTCGCCGCCCGTGCCGCGCTGTCGAGCCTCGACGATCTCGGCTCGGCTTCCATTACCTCCGATATCATGGCCATGCGCCACGAAACCCAGCATTCGAGGCTGTTCCGCTCATGATGCCAGTCGCCTCCGCGCTTGCCGCCGTGCTTTATCTGCTGACCTCGCTGCATGTCTATTGGGGGCTAGGCGGCGTATGGCCGGGAACCGACCAGGCGTCCTGCGCGCGCACAGTCGCCGGCTTTCGCGGCATCGACACAATGCCCACGCCCTTTGCCAGCTTCGCCGTCGCTGCCTGCCTCTTGGTCACCACGCTCTGGCCTTTGGCGCTGGTCGGCGTCTTTGCCACGCCGTTTCCGCGCCAGGGCCTTGCCGCCTCGGCCCTGATGATCGCGCTTGTCTTTCTAGGCCGCGGCACTGCCGGCTTCACTCCGGCATGGCGCAGGCTGACGCCAGAGATGCCTTTCGCTCGGCTCGACCGACTGTATTACTCGCCGCTCTGCCTCGCCATCGGCGCCGGCTTCGCCTTCCTCGCCATCAAAGGATTTCAGCCATGACTTCGAAAAACGGCCCGCTTCGCATCGGCATCGGCGGCCCGGTCGGCTCGGGCAAGACGACCCTGACCGAAAAGCTCTGCAAGGCGCTGCGCGACGAGTTTTCCATCGCTGTCGTCACCAACGACATCTACACCAAGGAAGACGCGCTGATGCTTGCGCGCCTGCAGGCGCTGCCGGAAGAACGCATCATGGGCGTGGAAACCGGCGGTTGCCCGCATACCGCCATCCGCGAAGACGCGTCCATCAACCTGCAGGCCATCGCCGAGATGAACCGCAAGTTCCCCGATCTCGACATCGTCTTCATCGAGTCGGGCGGCGACAACCTTGCCGCGACCTTCTCGCCCGACCTCGCCGATCTCACGCTCTATGTCATCTCGGTCTGCCAGGGCGAAGAGATCCCGCGCAAGGGCGGCCCCGGCATCACCCGCTCCGACTTCCTGGTCATCAACAAAAGCGACTTGGCACCTTATGTGAACGTCAATCTCGAGGTCATGGAGGGCGACGCCGCGCGCCAGCGCGGCAAGCGCCCCTTCGGCTTCACCGACCTTTCGCGCGGCAAGGGGCTCGAGGCGGTGATCGACTTCATCGTCGAGAATGGCGGGCTGAGGCTGGACCAGCCGATTTCAGCCTGATCGGCGGTTGCCGAGCGAGGCTTCGCGCGGCAATCTTGCCTGGACCACAAGGAGGGAAAAAATGGCAGTCACCCAGCTCAAGCAGACCAACCTGCCGTTCTACGAGGAGCGCGTCGACCTCGCCTGCGCCTTCCGCTGGACAGCACGGCTCAACATGCACGAGGCGGTGGCCAACCACTTCTCGCTTGCCGTCAACGACGACGGCTCGAAATTCCTGATGAACCCCAACCAGGTCCATTTCTCGCGCATCAAGGCAAGCGACCTCCTGCTCATCGACGCCAACGATCCCGAGACCATGTCCGGACCCAACGCGCCCGACCCGACTGCCTGGGGGCTGCATGGTGCCGTCCACCGCAACTGCGCCCATGCGCGCTGCGTCATGCATGTGCATTCGATCCACGCCACGGTGCTCGCATCGCTCGCCGACTCGACGTTGCCGCCGATCGACCAGAACACGGCCATCTTCTTCCGCCGCCACGTCGTCGACGCCCATTATGGCGGGCTCGCCTTCGAGGAAGAGGGCGAACGCTGCTCGCAGCTGCTCGCCGATCCCACGGTCAAGGTGATGATCATGGGCAACCACGGCGTGATGGTCATCGGCGACAGCGTCGCCGACACCTTCAACCGGCTCTATTATTTCGAGCGCGCCTGCGAGACCTACATCAAGGCTTTGTGGACCGGACGGCCGTTGCGCACCCTGTCGGACGAGATCGCCGAAAAGGCAGCGCTCGAGCAGGAAGATTATCCGGGCCAGGCCGAACGCCATCTCGCCGAACTCAAGGCGATCCTCGACGAACAGGAGCCGGTGTACCGGAGCTAGCTCAGTCCAGCCCGAGCAGCGCCCTCACCTCTTGGGCGCTGTGCGCCACCAGGGCGCCCGCCGGCCCTTCGATGTTGTCCTGCGGCCAGAATATGGTGCGCATGCCAGCGGCAACGCCAGCGGTCGCACCGGTGACGCTGTCTTCCATCACCACCGTGTCGGCGGGATCGATCTCGGTCAGCCATGCCGCGCGCAGATAAGGTTCGGGATCAGGCTTGCCGTTGCGTACGTCGTTGCGGCTGATCGTCTTCATCGTCGGTTCGTGGATGCCGACGGCGCGCAAGTTCACGTCGATCACCATGCGGTCGGAATTCGACACGATCGCCTGCACCACGCCTCTGGCCTTGAGATCGCGGAAAATCTCCAGCGCGCCTTCACGCGGCAGAAGGCTCGGCGCATGGTCCATGTAGTAATCGTATTTGAGCGCGATCCATTCGTCGAAGTCGAGCCCGAGCCCGAACTGGTCGCGCAGCACGGCATGGACAGGCTTTGCCGCCTGGCCGACGACACGCGCATGCAGGTCCGCCGGCGGCTCGATGCCGGCGCCGCGCAAGGCCGCCACCAGCGCCCTTTCGTGCAGCGGCTCGCTGTCGATCAGCGTGCCGTCCATATCCCAGTACACTGCCTTCGGAATCATGCGACCGGTCCTTGTTGACACCATTGCTCTTAGGAGCTTTGGCGGCGGAATTGAACCGGCCATATGATAGCTGAAAACACTTGCGCGTGCGGCTTCCTTTCAAAGATGCCGGCCGCAAGGATCGTTGCCGTCAAGGTAACCCACGTCACGCTGGAGGTGAGCCGGCAGGTCCCTTAAGTGGAGCACGCGCTTGCGCGGCCGCATGCCGAAGGCGGCCACAAGCCGCGCAGTCCAGCTGATCTGTTCGCAATGGATAAGGCTTGCCTGTAGGGTGGCCATGATCGTCATCCTTGTGAGATGCTTGAAATGTGCTGATGTCTTGACCTAGATATTGGTCTGGAATGATTGACTTTTCCAATTGAACGTCGATCACGACCCATTAAATGGCCTTATGTGTGGGAGTGCTGAGATGCCGCTTCAGCTGCCGCCTTTGACCGCGATCAGGGTGTTCGAGGCCGCCGCCCGCCAGGGCAGTTTCACCAAGGCCGCAGCCGAACTCGGCATGACCCAGGCCGCCGTCAGCTACCAGATCAAGCTGCTCGAGGAGCGCGTCGGCGCGCCTTTGTTCCTGCGCAAGCCGCGCCAGGTGGTGCTGACCGAGGTTGGCAGCCGCATGGTGCCGACGGTGACCGAGGCATTCGGCCTGCTGAGCGAGGCCTACCAGGTGGCGCGCGCCGGTTCGGGCGGCACGCTCGGCATTTCGACGGTCCACACCTTCGCGTCGAACTGGCTGGCCCCCCGCATCGGCTCGTTCCAGCTGCGCCACCCCAACATCGCGGTCCGCCTCGACACGTCGAGCGCCCTCGTCGACTTTTCGCGCGAGGAAATGGATATCGGCATCCGCTCCGGCTCAGGCAAATGGCCCGGGCTCGCCGCCCATTTCCTGCTGCGCTCGCAGTATTCTCCCATGCTCAGCCCACGCCTCGCCGAAAGCATCGGCGGCATCAAGGAGCCGGCGGACCTGCTCAAGCTCAGGATCCTCAACCCCGCCGACATCTGGTGGAAGGACTGGTTCGCAAAGGCCAATGTGCCGGCCGACGCACTCGACAGGATGCCCGACACCAGCCTGGGTTCGCAGGCCGCCGAGGCCAATGCCGCCATGGCCGGCCAGGGTGTCACCGTCCTGACCACCGCACTGTTCACCGCCGAGCTGGCCGAGGGCCGGCTGATCCAGCCGTTCGAACTCACCGCCCATGGCGGCGACTACTGGCTGGTCTATCCCGAGGGGCGCCGCAACGTGCCCAAGATCCGGGCTTTCCGCGAATGGATCATGGCCGAACTGAACTGCCCCACCGATACGACAGGCGGCTGACGGCACAGCCAACCCAACTCCCTGGCTCAATGCTTGGCCGCTGAGACAGCTTGCCACTTCAGCCCGATTGCTTCAAAACCTGATCATGGCGAGGCAAACCTTGGAGGTTTTGCGGCCAAATTGATCGATATCGGCGGCCTTTTCTCGCGATATCGCACGAAAGACGAAAAAATGTCTGCGATCGCAACCGGCGCGCAATCACCGGCAAGTCCTTGGCGTCACGAGATTCGGGCAATGTTGGTGCTTGCCTGGCCGATGATCCTCACCAACCTGGCGCAGACAGCGATGACCGCCACCGACGTGATGATGCTCGGCCGGCTCGGTCCCGATGCGCTTGCCGCCGGCGCGCTTGGCTCGAACCTCTACTTCGCGCCGCTGATCTTCGGGCTCGGCCTGATGTATGCGACCTCGCCGATGATGGCAGCAGAGCTTGGCCGCAAGCGCCATTCCGTGCGCGATGTCCGTCGCACCGTGCGCCAGGGCCTGTGGCTCGCGGTCCTCATCTCCATCCCGATCTGGGGCCTGTTGTGGTTCACAGAGCCGATCCTGCTTGTGATGGGCCAGGAGCCCAAGCTTGCCGAGCAAGCTGGTATCTATGTGCACCACCTGCAGTGGGCGGCGCTGCCTTTCTTCGGCTACATCGTCTTGCGTTCCTTCATCTCGGCGCTCGAACGCCCCGGCTGGGCCCTGGTCATCATGGCGATCGCGGTCGTGGCCAACGCGCTTGGCAACTGGCTTTTGGTGTTCGGCAAATGGGGCTTCCCCGAGATGGGCATCGCCGGCTCCGGCCTTGCCACAAGCATTGCCAGCGGGCTGATGTTCGTCGGCATGGCCGCAGTTGTGGTGACGGAAAGGAAGTTCCGCCGCTACCGCCTGTTCGGCCGCTTCTGGCGGGCCGACTGGCCGCGCTTCAAGGCACTGCTCAAGCTCGGCGCGCCGATCTCCGGCATCCTTGCCTTCGAGGTCACCATCTTCAACGCGGCAGCCTTCCTGATGGGCCTGATCAATTCCGCCTCGCTGGCAGCTCACGCCATCGCGATCCAAATCTGCGCGGTCACCTTCATGATCCCGCTCGGCCTCGGCCAGGCGGTCACCGTGCGCGTCGGGCTCGCTTATGGCGCAAAGGACCATGACGGCATCACCCGCGCCGGCTGGACCGCCTATGTGCTCGGCGTTTCTTTCATGGCGCTGATGGCGCTTGTCATGGTGTTGTGGCCGCATGCCCTGATCGGCGCGTTTATCGACGTCAGCGACCCGGCCAACGCCACTGTCGTCGGCCTTGCCGTCACCTTCCTTGTTTTCGCCGCCCTGTTCCAGGTCGTCGACGGCGCGCAGGCCGTGTCGGCCGGCATGCTGCGTGGCCTGCAGGACACCACCATTCCGATGATCTATGCGGCGATCGGCTACTGGGGTGTCGGCCTGCCGCTCGGCGTGGTCCTCGCCTTCCACTTCGGCTTCGAAGGCAGCGGCATCTGGATAGGCCTTTTCTCGGGCCTAGCCGTGGTCTCGGCGCTGCTTTTATGGCGTTGGCTCAGGCGCGAAAAACTCGGCCTAATGGACCGGCCGGTGATCTGACGGAGAAGGCCGCAACGAGCGTCATCCCGGGCGACTGAGCGAAGCGAAGTAAGACCCGGGGACCCATTGGTCCGGCCAACGTGGAGCACGGTCGAGTCCTCACCTTGGCGCATGCCAGCGCCCTTCACGCCACCCGGCCGCGCTGGTCAATGGGTCCCGGATAAGCTTCGCTACGCTGCGCTTTCCGGGATGACGGGCTTGGGTATGCCCGCTCCTCAACTCTCCGACGACATCGCCCCCAACAGCTTCCTGATATCGCCGAACCTGGCGATCAGTCCGAACACCAGTGCGGCCACCGCCACGAAGAACACCGACACCGAGGCCATCGTCGGCGTGTAGCCATAGCGCAGGGCGTTGAAGATCTTGATCGGCAAGGTTTCGAGCGTGAAGCCGATCGTCATGTAGGCGACGATGTATTCGTTGAGCGACAGCACGAAGGCGAAGGCATAGCCCGAGACGAGATAGGGCCGGATCAGCGGCAGCACGACCGTCTTGAGCACCGTGCGGTCGTCCGCGCCCATCGTCGCCGCCGCCTCGACCAGCGAGCGGTCGATGGAGGCAAAGCCGAGCGAGAGCGTCACCAGCGGCAAGGTGATAAAGAAGATCGCGTGGCTGATGACTGCCGTCCATGGCTGGCCGTAGAAGCCCGTCGTCGCCCAGAAGGTCAGCATGCCAAGTGCCGTGATGACAGGCGGCAGGATGAAGGGCGCCAGGCCGAGGATCTGGAACACGTTGGCCCAGGGCGCGATGCGCCGCCACAGGAACCAGGCCAGCGGCAAGGCGATGGCAACAGCCAGCGCCGCGGCGGTCACCGCCAGCGACAGCGAGGCGATCAGCGCCTTGCGCCATTCCGGATCGGCGAAGATCTGCGCATACCAGGCCAGCGAGAAGCCTTTCGGAGGAAAGGCGAGGTCCTGCTTTTCGTTGACCGACACGCCGGCAACGACGATCAAGGGTGCTGCGAGAAACAGGGCAACGGCGGTGAAATAGAGCCGGCGAAGGAAGGTCTGTTTCACAGCGCGTTCTCCCTGCGTCCGACGAGCAGCGTCAAGCCGACAAGCGCCAGCGACATCAGCACCAGAAACACCGCCATCGCCGCGGCGAAGGGCATGTTGGACTGGTAGATGGCCTGGTCGGTGATCAGCACCGACAGCGTCCAGTGCGACGGCCGGCCAAGTATCTGCGGCAAGAGATAAGAGCCCAGCGCGAACACGAAGACCATGATCAGCGTGGCAACGATGGTATTGCGCAATGCCGGCACCACCACGTTCACGAACGCCCTTACCGGCGAGGCGCCCAACGTGCGCGCGGCCTCGAGCAATGTTGGATCAAGACGCACCAAGGCGGGATAGAGCACCAGGATGGTGTAGGGCAGCGCCTGGTAGACCATGCCTGTCAGCACTGCCCAGAAGCTCGGCAACAGCGCCACCGGCTCCTTCATCACGCCGATGGCGACGAACAGATTGGTGATGCCGGCGGTGCGCGAAAACAGCGTCGACCAGGCAAAACCGATGATGACTTCCGACAGCGACAGCACCGAAAGCAAGCACACCAGCCAGATCGTCTGCACCTTGCGCGGCCGCTTGGTGAGCAGGAAGGTGAATGGAAAGGCGATGACCACGCAGCAGATGGCAACCATCACCGCGAGCATCAGCGAGAAGCCCAGCACCTTGCCGAAGAACGGGGTGAGGAAGCGGGCATAGTTCGAGAAGACGAAGTCGGGCGTGTAGAAGCCCGAGGGATCACGCTGGAAAAAGCTCACCGCGATCATCGTCGAAAACGGGATGACGAAAAAGACGATCAGCATCAGCCCGGGAAAGAACAGCGGGCTGTAGTCGGCGATCGATTTCGGCGCCTCGCGTTTCATGACTTGAGCACCACGCAGGCTTCCGCCGGCAGGATCACGCCGACCTGCTGGCCGGCCACGACTTCGGGCCGTTCGCGCGGCGTCGCCACCGCAACGATTGTCTTGCCGCCGGCTTCGATAAAGGTCTCGATCGTGCCGCCGAGGTCGCGCACGAAGGTCACGGTGCCGGCGATCGCGTCGCCGCCGACCGGGCCGAGATGCACGTCCTCCGGGCGGATCGACACGGAGGCCTTGGTCAGGCCCTCGGGAATCGTCAGATTGGGGATGGCCTGGCCGAGCACCGAAACACGGCCCACCCGGTCGGCGGTCGCGTCGAGCAGATTGGTCATGCCGATGAAGTCGGCGACGAAGGCGTCGGCCGGCTTGCGGTAGATCTCGATCGGGGGTGCTGCCTGCAGGATCTTGCCGTTGCCCATGACGACGACGAGGTCGGCCATGGTCATCGCCTCGCGCTGGTCGTGGGTGACGACGAATGTGGTGATGCCGAGCCGCTGCTGCAGCTGGCGCAGCTCGACCTGCATCGCCTCGCGCAACTTTGCGTCGAGTGCCGACAGCGGTTCGTCGAGCAGGAACAGCTTTGGCGACAGTGCAAGCGCACGCGCGATGGCCACGCGCTGGCGCTGGCCGCCAGAAAGCTTGGCTACGGGGCGGTCGGCGAAGCCGGGCAGATGGATGAGCTTCAAAAGTTCGTCCGAGCGCTTTTTTTGTTCGTCGCGCGAGGCGCCGCGAATGCGCAAGGGATAGGCGATGTTGTCGCCGACCGACAGATGCGGAAACAGCGCCAGCGACTGGAACACCATGCCGAGATTGCGCTTGTGCGTCGGCATAGGGGTGATGTCGGTGCCGTCGAGCAGGATCTCCCCGCTGGTCGGCTCCTCAAGACCAGCAATCATGCGCAAAAGCGTGGTCTTGCCGCAGCCGGACGGCCCGAGCAAGCAAACGAACTTGCCGTGCGGCACCGACAGATTGGCCGTATCGACAGCCCTGAAGTTGCCGAAGGTCTTGGTGATGTCCTTAAGCTCAAGTCCGGACATGAGAGGCCCTCGAAATGTTGGAGCGGCGTTGCGGAAAGCGTCTCTTCTCCCCGTTTACGGGGAGAAGATGCCGGCAGGCAGATGAGGGGCGGTGCAAACCTTGCCGCGCTGGCGCTGCCCCTCATCCGGCCCTACGGGCCACCTTCTCCCCGTAAACGGGGAGAAGGAAAAAAGCAGATCAGCCGACGATCAGTTCGGTCCACTTCTGGTTAATCCAGTCGGCCTTGTGCGTGTAGAGGTCGTAGCGTGGGATGATCGGCGGAATATCCGACGACACGGCCGCGAACTCCTCGGGCGTCAGGTCCAGCAATTCACGCTTGACTGTCGGCGAGGTGCCGACCTTGCGCGACATCAGCGCCTGCACCGCGGGCTGGCACATATGGTCAATGAAGGCATGCGCCTCTTCGGTCTTCTTCGAGGCCCGCGACAGGACCCACGAACCCGAATCCTGGATGCCGCCTTCCTTGGGGAAGGTCGAGCGCACGGGCTGGCCTTCGGCGGCGGCGAGGCCGGTGACGTCGTGGTAGTACTGGCCCATCGGGATTTCGCCCGACTTCAGCGCCTGTTCGAACTGCGCCTCGTCGCGATACCAAAGCCGCACGTTCGGCTTGACCTCGGCGAGCTTGTCCAGCGCCTTGAGGATACCCTCTTCGGTGTCGAGCACCTGGGTGCCGCCCATGAAGGTGGCCGCCGTCACTTCGAGCAGGAAGGAGTTCGAGGCCAGCGCCAGAAGACCAAGCTTGTCGGCATTCGCCGGATCCCAGAACGCCGCCCAGCTGTCGGGCGCGGTCGGGAACGCATTCGTGTTGGTCACAAGCGTGATGTACCAGGCCACGGCACCGATGCCTGCAACGCGGCCGTCAGGATACTTGTTGACGAAGTGCTCGATCAGGTTCGCGCTGTTTTTGATCTTTGCGAGATCGAGCGGCGCCCACAGTTCGGTCGACTGCCCCTTCAGCATCGAGGTCTGCGACATCATCGAAAGATCGGCCGGCGCCTGGCCCGCCTTGGCGGCCTGCTCAAGCTGCACCAGCCAGGCTTCGCCGGTCGGCTCGGCGATCGATTCGACCGCGATGCCCGTTGCCTTGGTGAATTCAGGGAAGATGTGCTCGTCGAACGACTTCTTGAAGTAGCCGCCATAGACGCCGATCTTGATCGACTTGTCCTGCGCCCGAAGGATCGACGGCATGGCGAGCAGGCTGGCCGAGGCCACGCCGGCGCCAAGCACGGCGCGCCGGCTGATCGGGGTGTTCAGTATCTTTTTCATCGGTCTTCTCCTCTTTATTGCCGGCTTTTGCCGGACGTTCCCATGATTTTTTTATGACGGAGGCTCGTGTCAGCGTGCTGCGGCGCGGGCCTCCAGCGAACGGGCATATTGGGTCAGCGGGTAGCAAAGCACGAAGAAGATCACTGCCACCAGCCCGTAGACGGTGAACGGCTCAAATGTTGCGTTGTTGATGGCATTCGAGGTCCTGAGCAGTTCTTCGAAGCCGATGATGGAGGTCAGCGCGGTTGCCTTGATCAGCTGTACGAGAAAGCCGACGACGGGGGCGCGGGTGATGGCAAAGGCCTGCGGCAGGATGATCAGGCGCAGTTCCTGGACATAGTGCAGGCCAAGGCTCGCGCCGGCATCCCACTGTCCGCGCGGCAAGGCATCGACACCGCCGCGCCAGATCTCGGCAAGATAGGCGCTGGCAAAGAAGGTTAGACCGAGCACGGCGGCCGTCCACGGCTCGATGCGAAAGCCGAGCATAGGCAGGCCGAAGAACATCAGGAACAGCTGCATGAGCAAGGGCGTGCCCTGAAACAGCGCGATGTAGCCGCTGGCGAAGCGGCGTTTCCATTTGCCCTTGGAAATGCGCAAAAACAGGATGGCGATGCCGACGATACCGCCGCCGACGAAGGCGGCGATCGACAAGAGCACGGTCCAGCGCGTGGCGAAGATCAGGTTGCGCAGGATATCCCAGAAGGTGAACTCGATCATGACACACCCGCCGAGAGCGTACGGCGGCCGATGCCGACCAAAAGTCGGCGCAGCGCGATGGAAAGGCCGAGATAGATCATGGCAACGACGAAATAGGTCTCGAAGGGGCGGAACGTCCGCGCCTGCAGCATGTCGGCTTCGTAGGTGAGTTCGCTGACGGCGATCTGCGACACGACCGAAGATTCGAGCATCATGATCACGATCTGGCTCGTCAGTGCTGGGAAGATGACCTTCAACGCCTGCGGCAGCACGATCTTGAAGAAGACCTGACGCGGCCGCAAGCCCAAGGCAAAGGCGGCCTCACGCTGGCCTTTCGGCACCGCGTCGAGGCCGGCACCGACAATCTCGGTGGTATAGGCGGCCATGTTGAGCGTCATCGCCAGGATGGCGGCGAAGATCGGATCGAGCCTGATGCCGATCGCCGGCAGGCCGAAGAAGATGAAGAACAGTTGCACCAGGAACGGGGTGTTCCTGATCACCTCGACATAGACCGTGATGGCCCGCTTGAGCCAGAGCGGCCCGCTGCGGCGGCCGGCGGCGGCCAGCACGGAGATCACCGTGCCGGCCAGCGTCGTCACCACGATCAGGAAGACCGTCATGGCGGCACCGCGCGCGATTGCGCCCAGTGCCCCCTCAAGCCAGCCGAAGTCGAGGCTGTAGCTCACCGATCAATCCTTGAGGTTCTCGGGGTTGAGCGGAACCTTCAGCCACGCCTCGGACGACTTGCTGAGACGGCCGTCGGCGAGCATCGCCGCAACCGTGTCGTTGATCACCTTCTTGAGGCCTTCCTCGTTCTTGTTGAGGCCGATATGCGACGGCGAGGTCAAGAGCTGGAACTTCTGCTCCGGCTTGAGTGCCTCCTGGCGCGCCAGCACCTGGGCGCCAACGTCGTTGCCGACCACCATCAGCTGGGTCTGGCCGGAGATGAAGGCCTGGATGACGGCGTTGTAGTTGTCGAAGCGCTTGATGTCGGCGGTCGCGGGTGCGGCCTCGGTCAGCGAGGTGTCTTCGAGCGTGCCGCGATTGACGGCGATCGACTTGCCGGCGAGGTCATCCTTGCCAGCCACCTTGAGTTCGGCGGGGCCGATCACGGCGATGTAGTAAGGCGCATAAGCGGCGGCGAAGTCGATGACCTGCTCGCGCTCCTTGGAGTAGCCGACGCTCATCAGCAGATCCACGCGATGGTCGGTCAGGTAGGGAATGCGGTTCTGGCCGGTCACCGGCACGGGATTGAGCTTGACCTTGAGCGTATCGGCGATCGCCTGCGCCACATCCATGTCATAGCCCTTGAGGCTCATGTCGGCACTGGCCGAGGAAAAGGGCGGGAAGTCGGCGAAGACGCCGACATTGATCTGGCCTGCCTTGGCGATGTCTTCGAGAGCATCGGCATTGGCCGGCTGCACCGCGAAGGCGGCGGTGCCAGCGACAATCAGAGCGGCGACCGTCGATTGCATAATCGTCTTGATGTTCATGTCGTGGTTCCCTCTGGAATGTTTGCTTGTTGAACAGTCTCGTTAGCACCTGGCCGCTGCATCCAGAACAGCGGCCAGTCGAAATTGTTGTTGCTTATGCACCCTTGTTGGTGACGAAGGGGCTGAACATCATCAGGCTCAGGATTTCAAACAGCACCTGGGCACCGGCGTGCGCGGTGTTGGTGGTCGAATCATACTGCGGAGCCACCTCGACGACGTCGCCGCCGACCAGGTTGAGACCCTTGAGCCCGCGAATGATTTCCAGCACTTCGCGTGTCGTCAGCCCGCCCACCTCCGGCGTGCCGGTTCCGGGCGCGAAGGCCGGATCAAGGCTGTCGATGTCGAAGGACAGGTAAGTTGGGCCGTCGCCGACGATCTTCTTGGCCTTCTCGATGACGGCGGGGATGCCCATGCCCGTCACCTCTTCGGCGTGGACGATTGTCATGCCGGATTCGTAGGAGAACTCCCACAGATACTCGGCCGAGCCGCGGATGCCGATCTGGATGACGCGGCTCGGGTCGAGCACGCCGTCGAGCACGGCGTTGCGGAACGGGCCGCCGTGATGGAACTTGGTCAGGTCGTAGGCGCCGCCGGTGTCGCAATGGGCATCGATGTGGATCATGCCCACCGGGCGCTTCTTGCCCACCGCCTTGAGGATCGGGTGGGTGATCGAATGGTCGCCGCCGACAGACAGCGGCACAACGCCAGCGTCGACGATCTGGCCGATGCGGCGCTCGATGTCCTCATGGCTGAGCTCGAGCCGGTAGCGGCTGCGGAACGGCACGTCGCCGATGTCGGCGACCCTGAGTTCCTGCACCGGCGCGCAGTCGAGCACGTGGTTGTAGGGACCGATGCGCTCGATGGTGCGCAGCGCACGCGGGCCGAAACGCGAGCCGGGACGGTTGGTGACGCCGAGATCCATCGGCACGCCGACCATCGCCACCTGCAGATCGCCGAAATTCGGATTGTCGTTGTCGACCTCGAGATAGGGTGCGGTCAGGAAAGTGGGTATGCCCGAATAGGGCGCGAGCCGGGTGCCTGCCTTGTTGAAGATCTTGTCGGCGACGCGGCGGAACTTCGGGTCGAACAGATCGCCGCCATGGCCCTCGCCATATTTCTTGCGCAGCTCGTCAAGTTTCTTGACGTCGAAACCCATGATTTCCTCCTGTGATCCGAGACGGCAATGCGGGCGATCGCCTGTCGCCGTCCGCTCCTGGCGGCCAGCCTGATACCTCGTATTCCCCGCATGCTTTTTGGTTGTTATGGGCCAAGTCTCCGGCAGTGCCGTTGAAATAGCAATTGATAATGTTAATGTCTCCGCTGTGAGAATTTCTCACAATGGACGGCTCAGGCCGAGGAGATTTCGATGTCCAGGCGCCTGCCTCCGCTGAACCCGCTGCGCGCCTTCGAGGCCACTGCGCGCCACGGCTCCCTGACCAAGGCGGCTGGTGAGCTCAACGTCACCCATGGCGCGATCAGCCACCAGATCCGCGCGCTCGAAGCCACCTTGAAGGTCAAGCTTCTCGAACGCAGCGGCTCGCGCCTCAAGCTTACTGCGCAAGGCGCGGAGTTGTTGCCGGCCGTATCGGGCGCTTTCGAAAGCATAGCCGCGGCCACCGCGCGCATGACGCGGCCGACCAGTTCGGGAAAGCTGACCGTAAGCTGCGTGCCGGCACTGCTGTCATTGTGGCTGGTGCCCAGGCTGGGAGGCTTCACCGCGCAGTATCCGGGCATCAGCCTGACCCTGAATGCCACCAATGACGCCCGCGACGTTCATTCGCCCGATGTCGATGTCTGCCTGTTCTACGGTGACGGCAGGTGGAGCGATTGCTGGATGAAGAAGTGGTCGACACTGGAACTCTTCCCGGTGGTCAGCCCGACGCTGATCAACAACCGGCCCATCCGCAGCGTGCGCGATCTTGCCGACCACGTTTTGCTGCACGCCGACGAAGGCCGGGAGTGGCACACATGGCTCGCCGCGGCCGACGCGCTTGACATCAAGCCGCTGCAGCAACACCGCATGGCCGGTGCGAGCCTCACCACCGAAGCCGCCGTGCACGGCCATGGCCTGGCCCTCGGCGACAGCGTGACCGCGAGTTCGCTGCTTGCCAAGGGGCAGCTGGTCACGCCGTTCAATCTATCCGTCCCGGCTGTCGATGCCTTCTACGTCGTGTGCCGAAACGAGGTAAGATCGGCGCCGATCGCCCAGGTGTTCATCGACTGGCTGTTCGCCCAGCGCGAGGAACTTCCGGCACGCACAGAGCAGGCCGTTACCGGCCAGATCAGCATAAGAAAGAGGCGCGCGCAAAAAGCCACGGTCGCCAGCTAGGGCATGACCCACGAAAAATGGAAACCTGTTCTCGTGCAAGATGATGACCAAGCCAGAAAACTGGATCCAGTTGCGAGCCAATGGCCTTGGAGCAGGCTCTAGTCTTTGCAAGCCTTCGCGCCTACCTTGTTTAGCCGATGCGACTATAGGGCCAGGGTTGCTTTTTTCTCGTCTGCAGCTTGATCGGCCGCGCGCTATATCTCAAAGCTGTCAACGAGGTCGCGCCTGCGTGGCGCTGTAGCACTTTAAGTCTGTGCATGATCGCCAGTGAAAATCGATTCCGGTTTTCGGGGCCATGCGCCGGGAGGAATGAAGCGGCATGGCCAGGACCGACATTGCACGGCGGGTTTACAACCACACCTGGAAGCTCGATCCGATCGTGCGCTCGCTGCTCGACACGGACTTCTACAAGCTTTTGATGCTGCAGATGATCTGGGGCATGCACCCCAAGGTCGACGCCACCTTCTCGCTGATCAACCGTGCCACTTCGGTCAAGCTGGCCGAGGAGATCGACGAAGGCGAATTGCGCGAGCAACTCGACCACGCGCGTACGCTACGCTTTTCCAAAAAGGAGATGATCTGGCTCGGCGGTAACAATTTCTACGGCCGCAAGCAGATTTTCGAACCGGAATTCCTGGCCTGGCTCGAGGATTTCCAGCTGCCGCCCTATGAGCTTGAAAAGCGCGACGGCCAGTATGAGCTCACCTTCGCCGGCCCATGGATGCAAACCTCCATGTGGGAGATTCCGGCACTCGCCATCATCAACGAGTTGCGCTCGCGCTCGGTGATGAAGGCCTTTGGCCCCTTCGCCCTTGACGTACTTTATGCCCGCGCCAAGGCCAAGATGTGGGACAAGACCGAGCGGCTGAAGATGCTGCCCGACATCAAGATCTCCGATTTCGGCACGCGTCGCAGGCATTCGTTCCTGTGGCAGCGCTGGTGCGTCGAAGCCCTGAAGGAGGGCATTGGCGAGGCCTTCACCGGTACTTCCAACGTTCTCCTGGCCATGGACACCGACCTTGAAGCGCTCGGCACGAACGCCCATGAGCTGCCGATGGTCTATGCGGCGCTTGCCAATGGCGAAGACGAACTCAAGCAGTCGCCCTACAAGGTGCTGCGCGACTGGCAGCGCTATTATGGCGGCAACCTTTTGATCGTGCTGCCCGATGCCTTCGGCACCGCCGCCTTCCTGCGCGATGCGCCCGACTGGGTCGCCGACTGGACCGGCTTCCGCCCCGACAGCGCTCCGCCAATCGAAGGCGGCGAGCGCATCATCGACTGGTGGCGCAAGAAGGGCCAGGACCCGAAGTCCAAACTGCTGATCTTCTCCGACGGGCTCGACGTCGACACCATCATCGAGACCTATCGGCATTTCGAGGGCAAGGTACGCATGTCCTTCGGCTGGGGCACCAATCTGACAAACGACTTCGAGGGCTGCGCGCCTGTCGAAACCGATCGGCTGAACGCCATTTCGCTGGTTTGCAAGGTCACCGAAGCCAACGGCCGCCCGGCAGTCAAACTCTCCGACAACCCGGCCAAGGCAACCGGCGACAAGAAGGAAATCGCCCGCTATCTGCGTATCTTCGGCGAGACCGACCGCGTCGAGCAGCTGGTAAAGGTTTAGCAGCCAATGGCGCAGGCGCGGACCTGCGCTGTCGCGATGGCCGGCCGCGCTCTGGCCGCTGCAGGAGGCTTCCTCGCCGCTTCTCTATGGTCTTGCCTGCCCGCTTTCGCTCATGCCTCCGACCGTGGGCACGTTCTGCTTTTGCCGACCGGGCATTACATAGCCGGCGCAGCATTCGCTGTGGCCGCCAGTTTCCTCGTGCTTGCGCTGCTGCCTCCGCAGCATCTGGTCTCCCTTTGGCGCAGGCGTTTGCCATTCGGTGCGATCCCCGATTTGCGGCAGGCTTTCAGCCTCATCTCCTTCGCTCTCTTCGCCGTGTTCATCGCTGCCGGCTTCACCGGCTCGCGCGATCCGCTATCCAACCCGTTGCCGCTCACCATCTGGACGCTGCTTTGGGTCGGGTTCACTCTTGCCCAGGGCCTGTTCGGCAATCTCTGGTACTGGCTCAACCCGTGGTATGGGCCGTACCGCCTCATCAGGCGAGCCTACGCGGCAGCCAGTGACAGTCCGCTCCAGCTCCCGGCATGGCTCGGCTACTGGCCGGCCTTCATCCTGTTCTTCGGCTTCGCCTGGTTCGAACTGATCGACCCCGCGCCCGACGACCCCGCACGGCTCGCTATTGCCGCCGGCGCTTACTGGCTGTTTTCGCTCATCGCCATGCTGGCCTTCGGCTTCGAACGCTGGAGCCGGCAGGGCGAATTCCTCTCCACCTTCTTCGCCATGATCGGGCGCTTCGGCATTGTCGAAGGCAAGCAGGACGGCAAGCGGTTGCGCCTTACCCTATGTTGGCCGGGCGCCAAGCTTTACGAGGCCGAGACACTGCCGCCGTCAGGCGCGCTATTTTTGCTTCTGACGCTTGCCTCGGTCTCCTTCGACGGTTTTTCCAAGACCTTCTTCTGGCTTGGCCGCAACGGCATCAACCCGCTCGAGCTGCCCGGACGCACGGCCCTTGTCGCCACCAACGGCGTCGGCCTGGTGGCGATGTTCGTGCTGCTTGCAGCCGTCGCGTTGTCGGCGGTCCTGATCGGCGAAAGGCTGGTGGGCAGCACCCTGCCCTTGCGGCGGGCGGCGGGGTTGATGGTCTGGTCAATCGTTCCGATCGCGCTCGCCTATCATTTCTCGCACTACCTGACATCGCTTCTGGTCAACGGCCAATATGCGCTCGTCGCCTTGTCGGACCCGTTTGCCCGGGGCTGGAACTTGTTTGGCACGGCGCACATGCCTGTCGAGGCAGGCATCGCCATGGGCGCGCATTCCGCCTGGCTCATCTGGAACCTGCAGGCGGCGGCCATCGTCGCTGGCCACGTGCTGGCGGTGCTGGTTGCGCACGTGCTCGCCTGGCGGCTGCATCCCTCCGCCGCCGGTGCTTCGCTCAGCCAGCTGCCACTGACCATGCTGATGATCGGCTACACCGTTTTCGGCCTGTGGCTGCTCTCGACAGCCACTGCGGGATAGTGCAAATGCAGGTGGGTTTGCCCTTGGGGAAGGCACTGTTGCCACCTCTGGGGATTGGTGATCTAGTTTGTATACATGCGATTTTTTGCCGGTTTCTTATGTTCCGGGGCGGAAGAGCTGCCAATCCGCACCATCGTTGGTCAAACGCGCGACAAGGGGATAGGGCATGACTGAAGACAATCGCTTTTTCGATCTCGGCAAAACCGGCCTCACCCGCCGCACGGCACTGAAAGGCCTCGCCGCGGGCGCCGGTCTGATGGCCGCGCCGGGCTTCGTACGCTATTCGCAGGCGCAATCTTCCGCACCGATCAAGATCGGCTTCCAGGCCCACCGCACCGGCATCGGTGCTGCCTATGGCCGCTGGTATGAAAAGACCACCAACGCCGCGGTCAAGCTGATCAACGATGCCGGCGGCATCAACGGTCGGCCGATCGAGATCATCGTCGAGGACGACGGCACCGATCCCAAGCGCGGCGCCGAAGTTGTCGGCAAGTTCGCCTCGCAGCACAAGACCGACATCGTCTTCGGCACGCTTTTCAGCCATGTCGTCGTGGGCTCCGCGCCGACCGCCGGCGAGCTCAAGATTCCCTACTACGTTGTCAGCGAGGGCTACCACGTCGCCTCCGGCAAGCTGAACCGCTGGGTCTTCCAGCCCGGCATCACCGATGTCCGTGCGCAGGTCACTTCAGTGGCACCGTGGATTGCCGCCAACATCGGCAAGAAGGTGACGATGATCTATCCGGACTATGCGTTCGGATACGACCACCGGGACTATTTCGCGCCTGCCATCAAGGCGCAGGGCGGCGATGTGATCGCCCAGATTCCGATCCCGCCGACCGAAAGCTCCTTCACCAAGTACCTGCCGCAGATCCCAGCCGACACCGAGGTCTTGTACCACGTCATGGTCGGCCCCGGCGTGCTCACCTTCGTCAAGGAACTCGGTGAATTCTACGGTTCGAACAAGCCGCAGCTGTTCGGCTTCATCGACTCGCTGGAAGCCGTCGACATCAACAGCCCGGGCCTCGAATTCCTCGACGGCAGCCATTTCTGGGAGGGCTCGCCGCGTTACGCCCAGGCCAATGACAGCGAGGCTCAGAAGGCCTATCGCGCGGCCGTCGGCATCGACGACAATGGCGCATCGGTCGGCGATGCCAAGGACGTGTCCACGGCCGCCCACATGTTCGGCTGCTGGGAAACGCTCTACGTCATCAAGAAGGCGATGGAGGATTCCGGTTACAAGGGACCGGAGGATCGCGCCAAGCTGGTCGAGGCGACCGAGGCGCTGACCGAGTTCAAGGAAGGCCCCGAGCATCCCCAAGGCGACAAGATCTTCAACGGCAAGATCCATCAGGTCTTCGGCCACCAGAACATTTCCAAGGTCGAGGGCGGCAAGCTCAAGGTCGTGCACCGCACCTCTATCGAGGACGGCATGTACGAACCGGAAGCGGACTACACAACGCAGCCGCTGTGAGCTGAAGCCCAATGCCGGTTCTGCCCCTCATCCCCCTGCCGGGACCTTCTCCCCGTAAAAACGGGGAGAAGGGGCGCTGCTGCAACGTTCACGTACCCCTCGCCCCGTCTTTGCGGGGAGAGGGCAAGGGGCAGCGCTACTGTTGCCGGACAATCGACACCTGAATGGCCTTTTTCCCCCACCTCCTGCTTGCCACGCTCGAGGGCCTGGTCACCTCGGCGGTGCTGGCGCTGACGGCGCTCGGCCTGTCGCTGGTGTTCGGCGTCATGCGCATCGTCAATGTCGCCCATGGCGAGTTCTTCATGCTGGGCGCGGTGCTGGCATGGGCGATCACGATCACGCTCACCGGCCACCCGGCGCTCGGCTTCGCGGTTGCGCTGGTGCTGTCGCCGCTGATCGTCGGTGGCATCGCCTGGATCGCCGAACGGCTGGTGCTGCGCCGGCTCGAATACAATCCCGAAGCCACCATCGTTGCCACCATCGGCCTGCTCTACATCATCCAGCAGCTGGCGCTGACCTTCTACGGACCCGAGGCGCGGCCGGTGGCGCCGCCCTTCAGCTACCGTATCCAGCTGCCCTGGTTCGGCTATTCCGGCTACAAGCTGTCGATCATCGCGGCCTCGGCACTCCTCCTGCTGGCCACATGGTTCGTGCTGACCCGCACCAGGATCGGGCTCGTCATGCGGGCAACGCAGTATGACCGCGAGACAGCCCTAGCCTTCGGCATACCGGTCGGGCGCGTCTACGGTGCTGTATTCGCCCTCGGTGCGATGCTCGCGGCGGTCGCCGCCGTGCTGATCGTGCCGATCCAGCAGGCCCACTACCTCATGGGCCTCGACCCGCTGCTGTTGTCCTTCATCGTCGTCATCATCGGCGGGCTGGGCTCGCTTCGCGGCACGGTGGTCGCCGCCCTGCTGATCGGCGTGTCGGACGGCATCATCTCGGTGTTTTTCTCCCCGACCCTGGCCAAGATCATCGCCACGCTTGTCGTTGCCCTGGTGCTGGTGTTTCGACCGCAGGGCTTGTTTGGAACGGCAACGAAATGAACTGGGAAGGTCCAACGGCGAAGGTCTATGCGTTGCACGTGGCGGTCGTTGCACTGCTGGTCGGGCTCAATTTCGCACTTCCCGAATATCACCACGGCGTCCTCGCCCGCGTGCTCGTGCTCGCAGTCTTCGCCATGGGCTACAACGTGCTTTTTGGCTATGCGGGCCTCTTGAGCCTCGGCCACGCCATGTTCTTCGCGGCAGGGCTCTACGGTGCCGGACTGCCGCTCTATCATCTCGGCTGGGGCGTGCCGGCGGCCTTTGGCGCGGGCATCGCGGCGGGGTTCGTCGCGTCGCTGATCATCGGGCTTCTGGCGCTGCGCACCTCAGGCGTTGCCTTCATGATCGTGACCATGATGTTTGCCCAGGTGTTTTATCTCACCACGCTTTATTTCGGCGAGTGGACGCGCGGCGACGAGGGGCTGGTGCTGCAACAGCAGGCGCGGCAGGTTACGCTTGGCGCGCAAACACTCGACCTGACAAGCCCTGCCACGCGTTACCTGTTGGCCGTCGCACTGTTTGCAATCGTGTTGCTGGCCTCCGTCGCCCTCGTCCGCTCACGCCACGGCCGCGTGCTCGTTGCCATCCGCGAGAACGAGGAGCGGACAAGAATGCTCGGCTACGACACCTTCGCCAACAAACTGGCGGCGGTGGTCACATCGGGCGTCATCTGTGCTGCGGCGGGTGCTGCCTATGCGCTTTTGTTCGGCTATGTCGGCTCGACCTTCGCCTCCGTGCAGTATTCCATACTGCCGCTGTTGTGGGTGCTGCTCGGCGGTGCCGCGACCACGCTCGGGCCGCTGATCGGCACGCTGTTCATGTATTATGTCATCGACATCGCCAGCGGCTACACCTCGGCCTACATGCTGGTTGTCGGCGCGGTTCTTATCCTGCTCGTGCTCTTTTTCCGCAAGGGCGTGCTTGGAACGGTGCGCGAACGCTGGGTCGGGTGGCTGCCATGACGGCGCTTTTGACCACCAGGGGACTGTCGCGCCGCTTCGGCGGCCTGCGTGCAGTCGACGATGTCGAATTTGCGCTTGAAACGGGTGAAATCCGCGCCGTCATCGGCCCCAACGGCGCCGGCAAGACGACCTTCGTCAGCCTCGTTTGCGGCCGCTACGCGCCGGACGCCGGAACGATCACCTTCAGCGGCGAGGACATCACCGCAATGCCGGCCCACATGAGGGTACGGCGCGGCATTGCCTACACCTTCCAGATTACCAGCGTCTTCGCCAATCTCTCCGCCTATGACAATGTGGCGCTGCCCGTCCAGCGCACGCTGACTGACGGGCGCTCACGCGGCGCGGTGCGGCATGGTGCCATGGAAGCGCTGGAGCGCGTCGGACTTTCCAATCGTGCCAACGAACAGGCCGGCACTCTGGCCTATGGTCACCAGCGCCTGCTCGAAGTGGCGATGGGGCTGGCGCTCAAGCCGCGGCTCTTGATCCTCGACGAGCCGACACAGGGGCTGTCGGACGGCGAGATCGAGAATTTCGTCGCGCTGGTGCGCGAGATCGCCAAGGACGCAACCGTGCTTTTGATCGAGCACAACATGCAGGTGGTGATGGAGCTCGCCCAGCGCATCACCGTGTTCAATGCAGGCAAGATCTTGGCCGAAGGCGCGCCCGCTGAAATCAGGGGCAACGCGGCTGTCCAGGACGCTTACCTCGGCACCACGCCGGAGGCACAAGCATGAGCGCAGCGCTGACGATCAGCGGGCTCGACTGCTTCTATGGCGAGGTGCAAGTGCTGCACGGCCTCGACCTTGAGCTGAACAAGGGCGAAGTTCTGTGCCTGCTCGGCCGCAACGGTGCCGGCAAGACGACGACTCTGAAGGCGATCATGGGATTGGTGCCGGCACGCGCGGGCTCCATAAGGCTCGGCGAGCGCGAACTGACAAGCCTGCCTGCGCATGAAGTACCCAAGGCGGGCGTCGCCTATGTGCCGCAAGGGCGGCGGCTGTTTGCCGAACTGACGGTCGCCGAAAACATCGAGATCGGCCTGATGGCGCGCAACAAGGGCAACGCGGTGCGCGAGGCCGTGCTCGACCTCTTCCCGCTGCTGCGCGACCGGCTGAAGCAGCGTTCCGGCACGCTGTCGGGCGGGGAGCAGCAGATGCTGGCGATGGCGCGTGCGCTGTGCCTGGAACCTGACGTGCTTTTGCTCGACGAGCCGACCGAAGGCCTGATGCCATCGATGATCGCCAGGATACGCGAGACAGTGGCCGCGCTGCGCGAGCGCGGGGTTTCGACCATCCTGGTCGAGCAGCGCGTCGACGCGGTCTTGCCCGTGGCCGACCGCGTCGCCTTCATCGAAAACGGCCGCAACCGCGAGACGGTCGACGTCGCGCGGCTGCGGGACGATCCGGCACTCGTGCGCCGTTATGTTGGCGTCGGTTAGCCGAAGAAGACGAATCCGGCGATCAGGAAGGTCGGGATCAGCACAGATCCGGACCACAGCATGTAGCCGAAGAAGCCGGGCATGTTGACGCCACGCTCGCGCGCGATCGCGTAGACCATGAAGTTGGGTGCGTTGCCGATATAGGTGTTGGCACCCATGAACACAGCACCCGCCGAGATCGCCGCCAGCGTGCTGCCCAGTGTCGTCATCAGCACCTTGGGATCGCCGCCTGCCAGCTCGAAGAACACCAGATAGGTCGGCGCGTTGTCGAGAAACGACGAAAGTGCGCCGGTGAGCCAGAAATAGGCGAGGTCGTTGGGACTGCCTGAAGGTGTCGTGACCAATGACACCAATGGTGCAAATGCACCATCAAGCCCGGCGCGCAGGATGGCGATCACCGGCACGATGCAGATGAAAATCGCAGCGAACAGCTTGGCCACTTCGAGAATCGGCCCCCAGGAAAAACCGTTGGCGGCGCGATACTCCTTGCGGGTAACGGCCAGCGAGACAAAGGCAAGCACCAGGATGACGGCGTCGCGGACGAGGTTCTGCAGCTCGACCGCTACGCCCTGGATGGTGAAAGCGATGCCCGGTTTCCACGATGCCGACAACAAGATGGCAGCGATGACACCAGCCAGAAGGGCGATGTTGGCGAGGCCGCGAATGCGCACCTTCGAATGCGGCGTCGGGTCCTTGATCTTGGGCTGGCCCTGCTCGCGGCTGTGGAAATACCAGTCGACCGCCAGGAAAGCGGCAAGCACGATGCCTCCGACGACCAGCGTCTCGCGCCAGAGATGGGCGGTGGTCCAGAAGAAATCGACACCGCGCAGGAAGCCGACAAACAGCGGGGGGTCGCCGAGTGGCGTCAACGCACCGCCAATGTTGGATACAAGGAAAATGAAGAAAACGACGACATGGGCGTTGAAGCGGCGATTGTCGTTGGCCCGGATGACCGGGCGGATCATGATCATCGAGGCGCCGGTGGTGCCCACGACAGATGCGAGCAGCGCACCGATGAGCAACAGTCCGGCATTCACCAAAGGCGTGCCCTGGATGTTGCCCGCCACCAGCACGCCGCCGGCAATGGTGAACAGCCCGAACAACAATATGATGAACGACATGTATTCGAGCAGGAGCGTGTGCAGCACCGCCTCTGTCGTGATGCCGGGGCCATAGAACAGCGCCATCGGCACGATGACCATCACGGCCCAGACGGCCGAGATCTTGCCGTAATGATGTTCCCACACATGCGGATAAAGCAGCGGACCGGTGGCGATGGAGAGCAGCAAGCCGGCGAAGGGCAGCGCCCACCACAACGACATGGCTGCCCCTGGCAAACCTTCCTCGGCGGCAAGGGCCGAACCAGCACTCAACACCACACCCGCCAGCGCCACAGGCACTGCCGCAAAACGCGAGAAATTCATTCCGTCCCCTCTGCACCGGCCATTGGGCCGGTCATTCCAAACTTGCTCGCGGTTCAGACGAGCGTCACGCCTGCGTCGCGCATCTTGCCGATCATTGTTTCGAGCGAACCGCCCAGGTCGATGGCACGGCATCCGTCGAGCCTAACGGTGGTGGCAAAGCCATGTTCGACCGCATCGAGCGCCGAATAGGCAACGCAATAATCGGTGGCGAGGCCGACAAGGGTAATCTGACCGATTCCGCGCTCGCGCAGATAGCCGGCAAGGCCGGTCGGCGTGAGGCGGTCGTTCTCGAAGAAGGCCGAATAGCTGTCGATGCCGCTGCGAAAGCCCTTGCGCACCACGAGCTCGGCCTTGGCCCAGGCGAGGCCGGAATTGAAGTCAGCGCCGCGGCTGCCCTGGATGCAGTGATCGGGCCACAGCGTCTGGGCGCCATAGGGCATGTCGATGCTTTCGAATGGCTGCCTGCCCTGATGGCTCGAGGCGAAGCTGGCATGGCCAGCGGGGTGCCAATCCTGGGTCAGCAGGACATGCTCGGTGTTGCGGATAAGGTCGTTGACCAGCGGAATGATCTCGTCGCCGCCCGTCACGGCAAGCGCACCGCCCGGGCAAAAGTCGTTCTGCAGGTCGATGACGATGAGCGCGTCCGCGGCCATGGAGCCTCCATCAATTGGTGCCAGTCGAGCCGCGATAGCGGCGGACGCCGAAATTCGGCCAGATGCCGGCTTGCGTCAACCTTCAACTTGGAAAGTCGGCCGTCTCCGGGGCGCGCGCCCATGCAAACCGGGCTTTGACAAAAGGCCGCAGCGGTCTATCATTTGCATGCGAATGATTTTGTCCGGCGACGAGCCGGGAGGCATTGCGTGACCCGTTACGCGAAACCCAAAACACTCGACGAAGCGCTCGCGCTGCTCAGCGAGGGGGCGTGGCGAATTCTGGCTGGTGCCACCGATTTTTACCCCGCCCTCGGCAACCGCCCGCTTCTGGAGGACGTGCTCGACATCAATGGCGTGGCCGAGCTGCGTGGTGTTACCGAAAGCGACCGCCATTTCATCATCGGCGCGCGCACAAGCTGGACGGAGGTGCTAAAAGCACCGCTGCCACGGGCCTTCGACGCTCTGAAGCAGGCAGCGCGCGAAATCGGCTCTGTCCAGATCCAGAACATGGCGTCCGTGGCCGGCAATATCTGCAATGCTTCGCCCGCGGCGGACGGCGTTCCGCCCCTGCTGATCCTCGATGCGGAGGTGGAACTGAGGTCGCGGCACGGACTGCGGATCCTGCCGCTTGGCCAATTCATCACCGGCAACCGCAAGACGCGGCTGCGCCAGGACGAGTTGCTCACGGCACTTCACGTCCCCAAAGCTTCGGTTGCAGGACATTCAGCCTTCGTCAAACTCGGCGCGCGGCGCTATCTTGTCATCTCGATCGCCATGGCGGCTGCGCGGATCGTGCTCGCTCCCGACCAACGGATTACCGGAGCCGCGATCGCCGTGGGTTCGTGCTCGGCGGTCGCGCAACGGCTTCGGGAACTGGAAACAGCACTTGTCGGGCAATCGTTCGACGCCATCTCGGAGATCGTTGCCGACGCCTCGCTCGACGAGTTGTCGCCCATCGACGATGTGCGCGGCAGTGCCGAATATCGGCGCGTGGCGGCGCGCGAGATCGTTATGCGCGCTCTGCGTCAGGCGGCCGGCGGATCGCAGAAACGGGAGGCCGCATGAAAACCGACCGCGCGCCGATCAGTTTCACTGTCAACGGCGCGCCGGTGTCGGTGTCGGCGGCACCCATGCGGCGGCTGTCGTCCATCCTGCGCGAGGATTTGCGGCTTACCGGCACCAAGGTGGGTTGCGATGCCGGCGACTGCGGTGCCTGTACCGTATTGCTCGACGGCGAGCCTGTCTGCGCCTGCCTGCTGCCGGCCGCCTCGGTGGAAGGTGCTTCGGTGCGCACCGTGGAGGGGCTCAGCCACGGCGGCCTGTCCGCTCTGCAGGCATCGTTCCTGGCGCATGGCGCGGCCCAATGCGGCATCTGCACGCCAGGCCTGCTGGTGACGGCGACGGCCCTTCTGGAACGCAATGCACGGCCAGGCGAAGACGACGTGCAGGACGCGCTGGGCGGGATCTTGTGCCGCTGCACCGGCTACCGCAAGATCGCTCAGGCCGTTATGGAGGCGCATCGGTACCTGGCGCCTCATTTGGACGGAAGTGCGGCTTCCCTCGACTTCCGCCTCCCACCTCCTGGCCACGCCGTCGGCGCCTCCCCCGTCAGGCTCGACGGCGTGCCAAAGGTCACGGGTGAGGAGAAATTCGGCGCCGATTCATTTCCCGAAGATGCCCTTGTGGTGCTGGTCATCCGCTCGCCTCATCACCACGCGGAGTTCTCGTTCGGAGATCTCGACACCTATGTTGCCGACAACGCCGGCGTCGCCGGCGTCTTTACCGCCAGCGACATTCCCGGCATCAACAGCTTTGGCGTGATCCCGCCCTTCGCCGACCAACCGGCGCTGGCAGAGGGTACGACGCGGTTTCGCGGCGAGGCGATAGCGCTGGTGGCGTGCGAGAACTGGGCCGCGCGCCAAATTGATCTGTCCAGGTTTCCGGTGCGATGGCGCGAACTTCCGGCCACGATGGATCCAGAGGAGGCGCTCGCAGCGGAAGCGATCCACGCCAGCCGGCCAGGCAACGTGTTGGTGCGCGGATTGGTCGAACGCGGTGAGCCGGAGGCAGCGCTGGAAAATGCCGCCTGCGTCGTATCAGGCAGCATCGAGACCTCCTATGTCGAGCACGCCTACATCGAACCGGAAGCCGGCTACGCATTCGTCGCCGGCGACACGCTGACGGTTGTTGCCTGCACTCAAGCGCCGCATCTGGACCGCGACGACACGGCACGTGTGCTAGGGCTCCCACCGGAAAAGGTGCGTATCCTGCCGACTGCAACCGGCGGCGGTTTCGGCTCCAAGATCGATCTGTCGCTGCAGCCGCTGATCGGACTCGTCGCGCTCAAGACCGGTCGCCAGGCGGCCCTCGCCTACAGCCGCAACGAATCGATGGCGTCAACCACCAAGCGCCATCCGGCGTCGATGCGAGCTACCATCGGGGCCGATACCGACGGCACGGTCCTCGGCATGGTGTTTTCCGGCGAGTTCAATACCGGCGCCTATGCCAGCTTCGGGCCGACCGTGGCCAACCGCGTGCCGGTGCATGCCTCGGGTCCATACGTCACGCCGCATTATCGGGCCACCGCGCGCGCCATCCACACCAATGGACCGGTGTCGGGTGCCTTTCGCGGCTTCGGCGTGCCGCAAGCGACACTGATGCAGGAAACGCTTTTTGACGATCTCGCCAACCAGCTCGGCATCGACCGCCTGCAGCTTCGCTTGAAGAATGCGCTTCGGAACGGCTCCGAAACAGTGACGGGGCACCGTCTTGAGGCGGGCGTTGGCATTGCGGAATGCCTTCAGGCATTGACCCCGCATTGGGCACGCGCGCTGGCGGATGCGGAAAGGTTGAACGCAACCAGCCATGGCACAAAGCGCGGCATCGGCATCGCCTCGTGCTGGTATGGTTGCGGCAATACCTCACTGCCCAATCCTTCGACGATCAAGCTGGGCATTTCGCCTGTTGGCAAGGTCGTTCTGCATCAGGGTGCCGTCGACATCGGTCAGGGCGCGAACACGGTGATCGCCCAGATTGCCGCCGACGCGCTTGGCCTTGCGCTCGGTGATTTCGAACTGAAGGGCGCCGACACCGCGATCACGCCCGATGCCGGCAAGACATCGGCCTCGCGCCAGACCTATGTCTCGGGCAAGGCAGCCGAAAAGGCAGCGCGAGAACTGCGCCAACAAATCCTCCGCTTTGCCAACGTCTCGCCTCAAGCATCGCTGCAGTTGGAAAACGCCTTGCTGCTGGTGAATGAGGGCGGCGAGCGCCGCCGCATCAACCTCGCCCGGCTTGCGGCCGATGGCGACGGTCTCGTTTTTTCGGCGCAGGAGAGCTACGACCCGCCGACCGCGCCGCTCGACGCCAAGGGCCAGGGCAAGCCCTACGCCGTATATGGCTATGGCGCGCAGATCGCTGAGCTTGATGTCGATCTGGCACTGGGCACTGTAAAGTTGGTCAAGATCACCGCGGCACATGACGTTGGCCGCGCGATCAACCCGCTGCTTGCCGAGGGCCAGATCGAGGGCGGCATAGCCCAGGGCATCGGTATGGCGCTGATGGAGGAATACATCACCGGCCGGACGGAAAACCTGCACGACTATCTGATCCCGACGATAGGTGACGTACCGCCCATAGAGACCATCCTGGTGGAAGTTCCGGACCCGGAAGGACCCTTTGGCGCCAAGGGTTTGGGCGAGCATGTGCTGATCCCGACGGCACCCGCCATCCTCAACGCCATCCGCCACGCCACGGGTGTTCTGGTGACCAAGGTTCCGGCTACACCGTCGCGCATACTCGCGGCGATCCGCGCGGCGGGGTCGTTGCCATGAACGAACTGTCCGAACGTTTCGAAACCCACGAAGCCGGCGACAAGGAGGCGGGAGAAAAGCTGCGCTGCGATGCCTGCCCGGTGATGTGCTACATCGCCGACGGGCGCACCGGCGCCTGCGACCGATACGGCAATTTCGGCGGCAGGATCGTGCGCTGCGACCCGGTGCGGGTGCTCGACTATGCGGTCGAAAGCGGCCATGACGTCGTGCCGTTCGAAGGCGCGGCCTGGGATGGCGAACTCCTCAGCACCGGGCAGCGCTTCGTCACCGCCATCGGCGCCGGCACCACCTATCCCGACTACAAGCCGGCCCCCTTCATCGTCAGCCAGGAGGTCGAGGGCGTCGATCTCGTCACGGTGGTGACGGAGGGCATCTTCTCCTACTGCGGCGTCAAGGTGAAGATCGACACCGACCGCCATCTCGGCCCCGAAACAGCAACGGTGCGTGCCGGGGGCGAGGCGGTCGGCCATGTGACGACGGGCGAATATGGCTCGCAGATGCTGTCGCTGGGCGGCGTGCATCACCTGACGGGCGGGTCAAAATCGGAAGGCCGGGTGACCTGCGACACGATGCTGAACCTGTGCAACCGCAAGCCGGTGGAATTGACCATCGACGGCGGCGCGGCTGTCATCGTCGAGGCCGGCAAACCGCCCGTCATCGACGGCACGCTCGAGCAGCGGATGCGCGTCGGCTGCGGTTCGGCGACCATCGGCATGTTCGCGCGGCAATGGCGCGGGCTTGTCGACGAGGTGGTCGTGGTCGACGATCATATCACCGGCGTCGTTTCCGAACACCAGGCTGGCAAGGTCCTGGGCTGGGAAGACACCGGGATAAAAATCCTTGGCCGGCGCTCGACGCCGGGCCGCTATTTCAAGGTGTCGGAGCCGGGGTTGGGATGGGGCGGCACGAGCATCTCCGACCCGCTCGACATCCTCGGGGAATGGAACGCCAGGAAAGGCGCACGGCCCGGTCTCAGCCTGCTGATGGTTTCAACCACCGGCGAGCAGTTCGGCTACTACGAGCTCGACGAGGCGCTGCAGCCCGTGGCAAAGCTATTTCCGGAGCGGCTGCGAAAGTCGGTAGGACTGATCGAGGACAATTGTGAGCCGGCTTTGTGTACGGTTCTGTTTGTCGGCGGCGCCGGTGGCAGCTTGCGAGCCGGCGTAACGGAAAATCCGGTCAACCTGACGCGCTCGGTGCAAGGCCTGAGAACCTATGTGACCGTTGGCGGCGCGCCGGTCTATGTCTGGCCGGGTGGCGGCATCACGCTTATGGTCGACGTGACCCGCGTACCCGACAACGCTTTCGGCTATGTGCCGACGCCGGCGCTGGTGGCGCCAATCGAATTCACCCTGCGCCGCGACGACTATCTGGCACTTGGCGGCTACGAAGCCGAAATCCGGAGCATCGACGACGTGCTCAAGCGCGGCGGCGAGTATTTCAACGAACGGGCGACAGGACCAGCGGGGACAGCCAACCCCTGGCCGCCGCTCGCGCAGTTGCGCCGGGCCGCGACAGGCGGTTCGCCATGAATGGCCCGGAGATCCGCTGGCTGCCGGACAAGCGGCGCCTGCACTTCAATCACGGCCCGATCGACCTGATCGTCGAGGCATTCGGCGAGCAGCGCGAGGTAGATCTTGCCTACCAGCAGGCCGCCGAGCGCTTCCAGACCATTCTTGGCGAACTGGTCGTCGAATTGACGGAGCTGCGCCGGCCTGCTTCCGGCACGGCGAGGCTGTTTGCGGGTCCGACCGCACGACGCATGGAGGCTGCCGTCGCACCGCTGGCGCTGGACTTCATCACGCCGATGGCGGCAGTCGCCGGCTCTGTCGCCGACGAAATGATGGCGGCGACGGTCTCTGGGCGCAGGCTCAAGCGTGCCTACATCAACAATGGCGGCGACATCGCGCTTCACATCGCCGGTGGCGAGCGGATTTCAGTTGCGATCACCGGGACAGATCATGGCTTCGCCGACCGCCTGACGATACGCGCTGAAGACCCTGTGCGCGGCATCGCCACCAGCGGTTGGCGCGGACGCAGTTTTTCGCTGGGCATCGCAGACGCGGTCACCGTTCTGGCGACGAGCGGGGCGGCGGCGGATGCAGCAGCAACGCTGATCGCCAACGCCGTCGACCTGCCCGGGCACCCGGCAATCCGGCGCAGGCCGGCGTGCGAACTGGCCCCCGACAGCGACCTCGAAGGCAGGGAGGTGACGACGGATGTCGGCGCGCTCTCCCCGATTGAAATCAATGCGGCGCTCGATGCCGGGCTGAAAGTCGCCGATACGTTTCGCTGGCAGGGGTCGATTCACTCCGCCGCCCTGTTTCTTGCTGGCGCACACCGCGTCAGCGGCAAGCCGTTTGTACCCATATCTGAGGTTTCGACGAGGGGGATTCCGATCCATGCCTGAATTTCCGATCCGCAAGATCGCAGTGACGGTCGAAGAGATTTTCCATGACGGCGGCCCGGCAAATGACGTGCCTCGACGACGCGCGGCGGCATTGGCCGTGGTCAAGAACCCCTTCGCCGGCCGCTATGTCGAAGACCTGCAAAGCGCGATGGAAGATTTGAAGCCGCTCGGACTGATGCTTTCCGACCGGCTCATCGCGGCGCTCGGCGGCGACACGAAAGCCATTGACGGCTATGGCAAGGGCGCGATTGTCGGCTCAGCGGGCGAGCTCGAACACGGCGCCCTGTGGCATGTGCCCGGCGGCTACGCGATGCGCGAGAGGCTCGGCGAAGCCAAGGCGATCGTGCCTTCGGCCAAGAAGGTGGGCGCATTCGGGGCGCGGCTCGACGTGCCGATCGGACATGTCAACGCCGCTTACGTGCGCAGCCATTTCGACGCCATGGAAGTCGGCGTGCCCGATGGGCCACGACCGGACGAGATCGTGTTCGCACTCGTCATGACCTGTGGGCCGCGTGTCCACGATCGCATGGGTGGGTTGAGGACCGCTGACATCAAGGCCTGGGATGGCCTGCGATGAGCCCGGGCAGCGTGTTGCCCCCCGCAGGCTACCATTTGCAGGAGCAGATCGGCTTCATCCTGCGCAAGGCGCATCAGCGCCATGTCGCGATTTTCGCCGCCCACATCGGCGACCTGACGCCGCCGCAATTCGCGGCCCTAGCCAAGCTGCATGACGTCGGCGAAACATCGCAGAACCAGCTGGGCGCACTGATCGCCATGGATGCCGCGACCGTCAAGGGCGTGATAGACCGCCTCCATGCACGCGGCCTGGTGCAGCTCGCCAAGCATGAAGCCGACAAGCGGCGCTTGATGGTGCGCCTGACCGACGAGGGCCAGCGCGTGGTTCAGGAGCTTGTGCCGCTAGCACAAACGATCACCGAAGAAACGCTGTCGCCTCTATCGGCCAGGGATGCAGCGGCGCTGCTGGAACTCCTGGCGAAGATCAGCTGATAGTGGGCGGCAAGGCGGTGGGGAAATTTGCCCAAAGGGCCGGATCGGCAAGCGATCCGGCATCATCAGGCACCATGTCAGCCGACGAAAGCGCGCTCGACGACGAAAGTGCCCGGCTCGCTGAGCGAGCCCTCGACGAAGCCGAGGCTTTCAGCCAGTTCCTTGACGTCCTTGAGCATGTGCATCGAGCCGCAGATCATGATGCGGTCGGTTTCAGGATCGAGCTTTTCGATACCGAGATCGGAATAGAACTTGCCCGACGAGATGAGCGCGGTGATACGGCCCATGCACTCGGAGGTTTCGCGTGTCGTCGAATTGTAGAGCGTGACGCGGCCATGCGTCAGCTCCCCGATCAGCGGGTCGCTTTCGAGATTGGCGACCAGTTCCTGGCCGTAAGCGAGCTCGGCGACGTCGCGGCAGGTGTGGGTCAGCACGACCTGCTCGAAACGCTCATAGGTGTCGGGGTCGCGCAGCAGGCTGGCGAAGGGCGCTATGCCGGTGCCGGTCGAGATCATGAACAGGCGCTTGCCCGGGGTCAGCGCGTCGAGAACCAGCGTGCCGGTCGACTTCTGGCGCATCAGCACGGTATCGCCGGGCTGGATCTTCTGCAGCTCCGAGGTCAGCGGACCATCGGGCACCTTGATCGAGAAAAACTCAAGCTCGTCATCCCAGGATGGGCTCGCCACCGAATAGGCGCGGAAGACCGGCTTTTCTGCATTGGGCAGGCCGATCATGACGAATTCGCCCGAGCGGAAGCGCAGCGACTGCGGCCGGGTGATGCGGAAGGCAAACAGGCGATCGGTGTAATGCTTCACCGAAACCACCGTTTCGGCGTAGACATTGGCAGGGATGGGGAACTGAAGCGGCTTTGCGTCGACCGTCTTCAGCGCTGCTGCGGTGTTCATCGATCAAACCTCTCGCCATGCGCGGGCGGCTTTTTCACCGGCGCGCTGCGGAAATACAGGCAAAATGTGGAGCCTTGTTCAGCCTATTAATTAGTATACAAATGATCTCAACGTCAAGATTGTGGCCTAAAACGCCTTTCTAAACTGGTACATGATCGTAGTCCGGGCTTTTCGGGATTAGTCCATGGACGAGAAAATTCCCGCAATGGCGGGAAATGTCGTGGCGGGCATCGACGTGGGCGGGACCTTCACCGACCTGCTGCTGGTCGACGGTGCGGATGGCGGGGCGATCCACATCGCCAAGACGCCGACGACGATCGAGAACCAGGCACATGGCGTGATCGCCGCGCTCGCCGAAACCGGCTTTCCCATCGCCGGCATCGACCTCATCGTCCATGGCACGACAACCACCACCAATGCCGTGCTGGAGCGCAGGCTGGCGATAACCGGCATGATCACCACGCGCGGCTTTCGCGACGTGATCGAACTCGGCAGGCGCACGCGGCCCCAGCCCTATGGCATGACCGGCGTGTTCGTGCCGGTCATTCCGCGCAATCTCAGGCTGGAAGTCTCCGAACGCGTCGAAGCCTCGGGACGGGTGCGCGAAGCGCTCGACGAGGACGGCATGCGTGCTTCGGTGCGTGAGTTGATCGATGCGGGCTGCGAAGCCTTGGTCATCCATTTCCTGCATTCCTATGCAAATCCCACCCATGAGCGGCGCGCGGCCGAAATCGCCCGTGAACTCTGGCCGAACGGCCACATCACGACAGGGCATTCCCTGCTTTCGGAAGCGCGCGAATTCGAACGCGGGGTAACCGCTTCGGTCAACGCCGCGGTCCAGCCCATCCTGGAACGCTATATTGCGCGGTTGCGCCAGGAGCTCGCGACGCGCGGTTACGCACGCGACTTCCTGATCATGAACGGCAATGGCGGCATGATCTCGGCGCGTTTCGTCACCCGCGAGGCAGCCAAGACGGTGATGTCGGGCCCGGCCTCGGGTGTCATCGCCGCCGCCTATACCGGCCGGCGCGCCGGTTTCGAGAACCTCGTCACCTATGACATGGGCGGCACCTCGACCGATGTCGCGCTGATCCTCAATGCCGAGCCGGCGGTGTCGAACGAGATCGAGATCGAATATGCGATGCCTATCCATGTGCCGATGGTCGCGGTGCACACCGTCGGTGCCGGCGGCGGCTCGATCGCGCGCGTCGATGCCTCCGGGCTGATCCAGGTCGGACCCGACAGTGCCGGGGCCAATCCCGGACCGATCTGCTACGGCCGTGGCGGCAGTGAGCCGACGATCACCGACGCCAATCTGGTGCTCGGGCGGCTCGACCCAAAGAAGCTGCTCGCCGTCGACAATCCGGTGACGGTCGAGGCAGTACGAAAGATCTTCGAAAACAGTATCGGCAAGGCAATCGGGCTCGACGGCACGGCCGCCGCTGGTGCTGTGCTCCGGCTCGGCAACATCAGGATGGCAGGGGCCATCCGCATGGTGTCGGTGTCGCGTGGCCATGATCCGCGCGATTTCACCTTGTTTGCCTTCGGTGGCGCCGGACCGCTGCACGCCTCGGCGCTGGCCCGCGAACTCGGGCTGCCGCGCGTTCTGGTGCCCGCGAGGCCAGGAATCACCAACGCGCTCGGCTGCGTCGTCGCCGATCTGCGCCATGACTTCGTCAACACGGTCAACCAGCCAGTGGCGATGCTCGATGAAGACCGCGTCCGCGATGTGCTGGCACGTCATCGGGCGGATGGCGAGGCACTGATCGCCAAGGAGGCAATCAGGCCCAAGAGCATCCGTGTCAGCCACTCCGCCGACATGCAGTTTGTCGGGCAAACACACATCATCAACGTGCCGCTGCCTTCGCCCGAGGTTGACCGCGCAACGCTGCAGGGGCTGTTCGAAAAGGCCTATTTCGCCCGCTTCAAGGTCGATCTGCCTGAAATCCGCGCCAACCTCGTCAATCTCAACACCTCGGTGACAGGCGTGCGCCCCGACATCGACCTCAGCCGGCTGATCGACCCCGCAGGCAGGGCGCCGACGCTGGCGGAAGCGCTGCGCCAGACGCGGCCGGTTTGGTTCGACGGCAACTGGCGCGACACGCCGGTCTATCTCAGGGACAAGCTGCCACTCAATGCCGAGATCGAAGGCCCGGCGATTCTCGAACAGATGGACGCGACGGCTGTGCTGGAGCCGGGCGACCGGGCGCATTCGGACCGGGATGGGAATATTATCGTCGAGGTTGGGGGTACCGGATGAAACGGCAGTACCCCAAGCGAGGCTCCCGCCAACACCCCGCGAGGCCACGCCATGAGCCTTGACGCCATCACCCTTTCTGTCATCCAGGCGGCGCTGCAGCAGACCTGCGACGAGATGGACCTGGCATTTTCGCGCGCGGCGTTCTCGCCTGTCATCGCCGAGGCCAATGACCGCTCCGATGGCATCTACTCCGCCATCGACGGCGCGCTGATCGCGCAAGGCTCGCAGGGGCTGCCGGTGTTTGTCGGCGTGATGCAACATTCGACGAAAACGATCATCGAGATGATATCGGATGGACGCTGCCTGCCGCCTGAGGAAGGCGACATCTACATCGTCAACGACCCCTATCTCGGGGGCACGCATCTGATGGATGTGCGTTTCGCCATGCCGGTTTGGCGTAAGGGCAAGATCTTTTGCTGGCTGTCGAACACCGGCCATTGGCCCGACATCGGCGGTTCGGTGCCGGGAGGCTTCTCCGCGTCGGCTACGGCGGTGGAGCAGGAAGGCCTGCGCCTGCCGCCGGTCAAGCTGTTCAAGAAGGGCGTGATGGATCCCGAGATCTACGCCATCATCTGCTCCAACATCCGAGTGGCCGACCAACGCATCGGCGACATCCGTGCGCAGGCGGCGGCACTCCATGTCGGGCAAGACAGGCTTTTCCAGATCCTGGATCGTTACGGAGACGAAACCGTTATCACCGCGATCGCAGAACTGCGTCGGCGGGCGGCGGAGCAGATGCGGGCGCATATCTCTGCCTTGCCCGACGGCACCTATCAATCGAAGGCATTCGTCGATTCGGACGGCGTGGTCGACGCGCCGTTGACGATTGCGCTCTCGATCGAAAAGACAGGCGAAACCCTCACCTTCGACTTCGCCAGCTCGTCGAAACCTTGCGTCGGGCCGATGAACAGCGTGCTGGCGACAACCTTGTCGTCGGTCTATCTCGCCATGCGCCACATCTTTCCCGACGTGCCGATCAGTGCCGGGGCCTTCGAGCCGCTGCTGATCAAGCGCCCCGAGGGCACATTCCTCGACGCGCATTATCCAAGGCCGGTGTCGGGGTGTGCTGCGGAAGTCTCGCAACGCATCGCCGAGGCTGTCTTCGCCGCGATGGTGCAGGCGGCCCCAGAAAACGTGACGGCGGCGCCGGCTGGATCGAGCGGCAATTTCGCGCTCGGCGGCAACGACCCGTCGCGTGGACGCGACTATGTCATGTACCAGATCTCGGGCGGCGGCTATGGCGGCAATGCCGGCCATGACGGGCTGTCGAACGGCTGCTCGACCATCGGCATTTCGAAGTCACCGCCGGTCGAGATCATGGAACAGGCCTATCCCGTGCTCTACCGCCAGTATGCGCTGCGCGAAGGCTCTGGCGGAGCAGGCAGGCACCGCGGCGGTTTCGGCCTTGCCTACGAGATCGAACTGCTGCGCGGCGAGGCGCGCGCGTCCTTCGTGATGGACCATGGCCGCTTCGGCCCGCAGGGCGCGCTGGGCGGCAAGGACGGCGCAGTGAACGTCGTCACGGTGTTTCGCGACGGCCAGCCCCACGTACCGCCGCATTTGTCGAAGGAGCAGGATATCCCGCTCAAGGCCGGCGACCGGGTCCTGGTCGGCACGCCGGGCGGCGGCGGCTACGGCGATGCACTTTCGCGCGAACCGGAGTTGGTGCTGCGCGACGTCGCGCTGGGCTATTATACGCGCGCGCAGGCGGCGGAGATGTTTGGCGTGGCCGTTGACGATGCCGGCGTGGACGTCGAAGCGACCGCGCGGCTACGGCGGGACGCGTAGACTTTACGGACTGCGCCCCTCGCCATTTCCCATGCGGACGGGGCAAGGGGCGCCGAAACTGTGAAGCCCTATCCCATCGCCTTGCCGTCGGCGTCGAACCGGTAGGTCCGTGCCGCGTCGGGCGTGGCATAGAGCGTGGCACCTGGGCCGGTCTGGTATTCGCCGAACAGACGAATGGTGATGAGACCGGCCTTTTCGGTTTCCAAAAAGACATTGGTGTCGGCGCCGAGGTGCTCGGCGTGGATGACAGTGCCCTTCCATGCGCCCGCCTTGTCGCTGACCAGGATATGCTCGGGGCGGACGCCGACGGTCTTGGCGGTTTCGCCAAGGCGGGCACCGTCGATGAAGTTCATCTTGGGCGAGCCGATGAAGCCAGCAACGAAAAGATTAGCCGGCTTGTTGTAGAGCTCCATCGGCGCACCGACCTGCTCGATGCGGCCTGCGTTGAGCACGACGATGCGGTCGGCAAGGGTCATCGCCTCGACCTGGTCGTGGGTGACGTAGACCATCGTCGCCTTGAGACGGTGGTGCAACTGGGCGATCTCAAGACGCGTGTTGACGCGCAGCGCGGCATCGAGGTTCGACAGCGGCTCGTCGAACAGGAACAGTTTTGGTTCGCGCACCAGGGCGCGGCCGATGGCGACGCGCTGGCGCTGGCCGCCGGACAGTTCGGCCGGGCGGCGCTTGAGGTAGGGTTCGAGCGACAGCATGGCCGAGGACGCGGCGATGCGCTGGTCGATCTCGGCGGTCGGCGTCCCCGCCTGCTTGAGGCCGAGGCTCATATTGTCGCGCACGGTGAGGTGCGGATAAAGCGCATAGGTCTGGAACACCATGGCGATGCCGCGCTTGGATGGCGGCGCGTTGGTGACCCTTTGCCCGTCGATCAGCACGTCGCCCGACGTCGCGTCCTCTAGGCCAGCGATGATGCGCAGCAACGTCGACTTTCCGCAGCCCGACGGGCCCACGAAAACGACGAACTCGCCGTCCTTGACGTCGAGGTCGATGCCCTTGAGCACGTCGACCGGACCGAAGGACTTCTTGACGTTTTCGATCTTGAGAGATCCCACAGGCTATTCCCTCTCTTTAGAGCTTGACGGGCAGGCCGGTGCGGACGCTCTCGTCCGCTGCCAGGCACACGCGCAGTGATTTGACGGCGTCATCCATGTGACGGGTAAGGTCGATATCCTCGCGGATGGCCTTGAGCACGAAAGCCTGCTCGCGATCGCAAAGCCCCTGGTGGCCGGGCTCGTCCTTCATAGACAGGTCCTCGTCGGCGCGCAGGAAATGGCCGTCGGCGCCGAGGTCCGCGCGATGCACGCGGATCATGTTGGTCTTGGTGTGGGAATCGACGTCGTCCGACTTGGTCGCGGCCTCGTTGACGACGATCGAGACGCTGCCCTTGGGCGAAATGACGTCCTTCACGAAGAAAGCCGTCTCCGACATCATCGGACCCCAGCCCGCCTCGTACCAGCCGACCGAACCATCGGCGAACAGCACCTGGAGGTGGCCGTAATTGTACATCGCCGGGTCGATCTCGTCGGTCATGCGCAGGCCCATGCCGCGCACTTCGACAGGATCGGCGTCGGTGATCTGGCACATGACATCGAGATAGTGCACGCCGCAGTCGACGATCGGCGAGGTCGTCTTCATCAGCTGCTTGTGGGTCTCCCACTTGTGGCCGGAGGACTGCTGGTTGAGGTTCATGCGGAAGACGTAGGGACCGCCCAGCGCACGCGCCTCGGCGATCATGCGCATCCACGACGGGTGATGCCGCAGGATGTAGCCGACGACAAGCTTGCGGCCATTGGCCTTGGCGCAAGCCACGACACGCTCCGCGTCGGCGACGGTGGTTGCCAGCGGCTTTTCCAAAAAGACATGGCAGCCAGCCTCAAGCGCCATGACGGCATAATCGGCATGGCTGTCGGAATAGGTGTTGATCGAAGCAACGTCCGGCTTGAGCTCGCGGATCGCATCCTCGAACGAGCGCTGGATGGAGTAGCCTTCCATCCCGGCCGGCAGCGCAACGTCCGAACGGTTGACGAGCGCGGCGATCTCGAAGCCGGGGTTGTTGTGATAGGCGAGCGCGTGGCTGCGGCCCATATTGCCGAGGCCGGCGACGACGACGCGAAGGGGCTTTTGAGTGGTCACTTGACTGCTCCGGAAGTGATGCCGCGGATCAGTTGCCGCGAGAAGAAGAAGTAGAGGATCAGCACCGGCAGGATGGCCAGCGAAAGCGCTGCCAGCACTGCGTTCCAGTTGGTGACGAACTGGCCGATGAAGACCTGGGCGCCAAGCGTGACGGTCTTGGTGGCTTCGGACGGCGCCAGGATCAGCGGGAACCACAGATCGTTCCAGATCGGGATCATGGTGAAGACGGCGACCGTGGCCATGGCCGGGCGGACGAGTGGCAGGACGAGGCGGAAAAAGATGCGGTATTCGGACAACCCATCTATGCGCCCGGCGTTCTTCAGGTCGTCCGACACCTGTTTCATGAATTCGGACAAGATGAAGACGGCGAGCGGCAGGCCCTGCGCGGTGTAGACCAGCACGAGTGCCGTCAGCGTGTTGACCAGCCCCGACGCCACCATCAGCTGCAGGATGGCGACGGTGCCGAGGCGGATCGGGATCATGATGCCGAGGGCCAGGTAAAGGCCCATCATCGTATTGCCCTTGAAGCGGTATTCCGACAGCGCGAACGCCGCCATGGCTCCGAACAGCAAGACGAAGAACAGTGAGGCGACGGTAACCGTCAGGCTGTTCTGGAAGTACTGGATGAAGTCGCCCTGCGCCATCACCGTCTTGTAGCCGATGAGATCGAAGGTCTCGGCGGTCGGCAGCGACAGCGGCGAACGGAAGATGGCGTTGCGCGACTTGAACGAGTTGACGACGATCACGACCACCGGAAACAGCGCGATGAGCGTATAGGTCAGCAGCACCGCATGGGCGCCGATGGTGCGTGGCAGGGATGTGGCAGCCTTGCTCATGACGCCCTCAGAACTGGTAGCGGCGCAGCCGCCGCTGGATAAGGAACAGATAGAGGCACACGCCGGCAAGGATGATGAAGAACATCATCGAGGCGATGGTGGCCCCCATGTTGGGATCGCCGATCTGCAGCTGGAAGCCGAAGAAGGTGCGGTAGAGGAACGTACCCAGGATATCGGTGGCGTAGTTGGGCCCGGCGAGCGCGCCTTGCGCCGAATAGATCAGGTCGAAGGCGTTGAAATTGCCGACGAAGGTGAGGATCGATATGATGCCGATGGCGGGCAGGATCAAAGGCAGCTTGATCTTCCAGAATTGCGAGAAGCCGGTGACGCCGTCGCATTCGGCGGCTTCGATCACCTCGTCGGGGATCGAAAGCATGGCGGCGTAGATCAGCATCATCGGGATACCGACGAACTGCCATACCGAGATCAGGCTGAGCGCGGTCAGCGCGTATTCCTCCTTGCCGAGCCACGGCACGAACAGGCTCTTGAGACCCACGAGGTCGAGCAGGTTGGGCGCCACGCCCCATAGCGGGCTCAGGATCAGTTTCCAGGCGAAGCCGACGATGACGAAGGACAGGATCGTGGGGATGAAGATCGCCGTGCGGTAGAAAGCGGAAAACCGCAGCTTTGGGCTGGACAAAAGAGCCGCGAGCAGGATGCCGATCGGGTTCTGCACCAGCATGTGGATGATGAAGAACCAGGTGTTGTTGCCAAGCGCGTTCCAGAACGAGTCCGACCAGCGCGGATCGCCGAAAAGCGTGCGGAAATTGTCGAAGCCTGCGAACACCTGGGCGTTGTCGACGTTGCGGAACAGCGACAGCTGCAGCGTTCCGAACAGCGGCAGGATCATCACCGCGGTATAGACCAGCAGCGCGGGAGCAAGGAAGACGGCGATGTGCCAGCGCGTCGGTCTTCTGTCTTGGCTATGCTCTAGGCTTTGCTGCGACATGTCAAAATCCCTGGATCCGGCCGAAAGGGCCGTTGTTCATCATAGCGAGGATGCACCTCTGCGGGCTTCCCGCCAATGGCCTGGGAAGCAGTAGCGCATCTTTGTGCGCCAGCATTCAATCCCTCTTTCCGATTCCGCGAGGTTCGAATTCGCCGAGGGGACGGAGAGCGCCGCCGGGACGGCGCCCTCCTGAGCGAGCATCAAGCCCGCCGCGTCTTACTTAGCCGGCTTGAACCAGCTGTCGAGGCCCTTCTGCAACTCGGCAGCAGCGGCTTCCGGGGTCTCGGTGCCGTTGATAACGTTGGCAGACTTGACCCAGGTCTCGTTTTCGAGGTTCGGCGTGCCGCGCGACAGGATCTGGTAGGTCGAGCGGATCGTCGGCTTGCACTTCTCGCGCCAGGACACGAATTCCTGAGCCAGCGGGTCGTCCATCTTCACCGGCGACGAGTTCAGGCTGAAGAAGCCCGGCAGCGCGTTGGCGTAGATGGTCGCGAATTCTGGCGAAGCCACCCAGGTCAGGAAGGTCTTGGCGGCATCGGCATTCGGGCTCTTGGCGTTGAGGCCCAGGCCGATGTCGGTGTGGTCGGAGATATAGCAGGTGTCGCCAGCCTTCTGGACCGGCGGCGGGAAGGCACCCATCTTGAACTGAGCCTGGGTGTTGAAGGTCGAGATCTCCCACGAGCCGGCCGGATAGATGGCGGCACGGCCGAGCGTGAAGAGGTTCTGGCTATCCGGGTAGGTCTGGGCTTCGAAGCCGTCGCCGAGATAAGGCTTCCACTTGGCGAGCGTCGCAAACGGCGCGACCCACTGCGGATCGGTCAGCTTCTGTTCGCCCTTGATGAGGGCCAGACGGCCTTCCTCGCCCTTCCAATAGTTCGGGCCGATGTTCTGGTAGCCCATGGTCGCGGCTTCCCAGAGATCCTTGGTGCCCATCGCCATCGGGATGTAGTTGCCGTCGGCCTTGATCTTGTCGAGCGCGGCGAAGAACTCTGCTTCGGTCGCAGGCACGGCGATGCCGAGCTTTTCGAAAGCTTCCTTGTTGTAGATGAAGCCATGGATGACTGAGGCCATCGGCACGCAGAAGGTGGCCTTGCCATCGTCGGTCTGCCAGGCGGACTTGGCGACATCGGAGAAGTTCTCCATGCCGGCAAGGCTGGTCAGGTCGGCGATTTGCCCCTTGTTGTAGATGTCGATCGACGTGAACGGACGGCAGGTGATCAGGTCACCAGCCGAGCCGGCGTCGAGCTTGGCGTTGAGCGCGGCGTTGTATTCGGTCGGAGCCGTCGGCGAGAACACCACCTTGATGCCAGGATTGGCTTTCTCGAAGGCCGGGATCAGCTTTTCCTGCCAGATGGCAAGGTCGTCGTTACGCCAGCTCTCGATGGTCAGGGTCTTGTCCTGGGCGAGCGCGATCCCGGCAGTGCCGAGAATGCTGGACGCCATCAGAAGTCCAGTAAGCAACCTGTGTTTCATTTCCATTCTCCCTGTTTACTTTCTCTCGGGCCTCTACTGATGAGAGCCTCTGCTCCCCTCGAGCTTCGAAAGTGCGGGCCTGAGCCGTTGGCCCGCACCTTCAAGAAGTTGGTTTGCCTCAGCGGGGCTCGTCGCCCCGGAGGCCAAAAGGACCGCCACTTTCACCGAGCCGCCGCTCTTTTCGAGCAGGCTTATCGCTGTGGCGGTGTCGCAACCGGCAATGGCCGAAACGATGCCTGCGGCGCGCTCGTGCAGCTTGATGTTGTCGGCGTGAAGATTGACCATGTAGCCGTCATGGACATGGCCGAGATGAACGGCGGCGAGCGTTGACATCATGTTGAGCGCGATCTTCTGCGCCGTGCCGGCCCCCATGCGGGTCGAGCCGGCAACCACTTCCGGCGGCGTCGCCAGCAACACCGAGATCTCGGCGAGCCCAAACATCGGCGCGCCCGCATTGTTGGCGAAGGCAATCGTCGCTGCACCGCGCCGCGCGGCCTCTTCGAGCGCGCCCATCGCATAGGGCGTCGAACCGCTGGCGGAAACGGCGATCAAGCAATCGCCGGCCTCAAGGCCGGTTGCGGCGACATCGCGTGCGGCCTGGCCAGCATCGTCTTCGGGGCCGCCAGCCAGATTGACCAGCGCCTCGGTGCCACCGGCCAAAAGGATGAACACGCGCTCACGCGGGATGCCGAAGGTACCGGGAAGCTCAAGCGCGTCGGCCAGCGCCATCAGCCCGGAACTGCCGGCAGCGGCATAGACTAGACGGCCGCCGGCAGCGAGGCAGGCAGCGACTTTGGCAGCAGCTTGAGCGATTTCGGGGATGGCGGCATGGACAGCGCGGGCAGCTTCGACCTGGGCATCCGCAAGCAGGCGGAGAACGGAATCGGGGGCCTGGGCATCAATGCCCCCGGCATCCTTGTGCACCGCTTCCGTACGCCTTGGCGCCATTCTGTCTCTCCCTTTCGCCGACAATACCAAAAAAATACCACTTGTCCAGCGGCGTTAACAAATTCCTTTGCTGCAGCGCAAGGCATGCCGAAAAATCTATACAATTCAATTGAATGGCAATTCCGATCCAGCGGCGGGAATTTAGAGCTTGGCTATTGGTATTTTATTGGTATTATCGTTCACGAGGAGAAAACGCCGTGGATCTTGTGCTCGGGATAGATGGTGGCGGCACCGGCTGCCGGGCGGCGGTAGCTACCCAGGCCGGCGACATCTTGGGCCGCGGGCGCGGCGGACCTGCGAATATCCGCACCGATCTTGCAGGCTCGCGCGAAAACATCGTCGAAGCGGCCCGCCTGGCTTTCGCCGACGCCGACCTGGACCCCGCCCTGTTCATTACGACCGATGCCGTGCTCGGCCTCGCCGGCGCCAATGTCGGTGACTACAAGCAGCAGCTCGAAGCTATCCTGCCGTTCCGAAACAGCACCGTGGAAAACGACTCGCTGATTTCGCTCGAGGGCGCGCTCGGCGACAATGACGGCGCCATCGCCGCACTCGGCACCGGTACGGTCTATCTCGGACGCAGAAGCGGCCAGCTTCGGCCAGTTGGCGGCTGGGGCTTCCAGATCGGTGACCTCGGCAGCGGCGCCCGCATAGGCCGCGACCTGTTGCAGGAAACGTTGCTCGTTCACGACGGCATCCGCGCGGGCTCGCCGCTCGCCGAGCTGGTGCTCGACCGCTTCGGCCGCAAGCCCGGCGAGATGGTCGAGTTCACCACCGCGGCCAAACCCGCCGACTACGGCACGTTCGCGCCGATGGTCTTCGAACACGCGGCGAAGGGCGACGTCGTGGCCAAGCGCATCGCCGACCGCGCCGTTGCCGACGTCGAGGAAACGCTCGCCGTCTTCGACCTCGCGCCCAGCGAGCGGTTGTGCCTGCTCGGCGGGCTCGCCGGCCTCTACGCGCCGCTGCTTTCGCAACGCTACCGCCAGATCATGCATCCGCCATTGCAAGACGCTCTCGGCGGTGCGGTGGCCATGGCCGCCAGGCGCTTCGGCACCGCGGGAGGCGATCATGGATGATGCCGCCGAGCGCATTTTCGCCGCCCTGCGCGACGTCACCCAAAGCGGGGCGCCGCTCTATCTCCAGCTCAAGAAAAACATCGAGGAAGCGGTCAAGCGCGGCCTGATCGGCCCCGGCGACGCCCTGCCTTCGGAACGCGACATCGCCGCCCAGGCCGACATTTCACGCGTCACCGTGCGCAAGGCGGTGCAGGACCTGGTCAAGTCGGGCGTACTGGTGCAGCGCCACGGCTCGGGCACCTTCGTTGCCCCGCGCATGGAGCGCGTCGAGCAGTCGCTGTCGCGCCTGACCTCGTTCACCGAAGACATGGCCCGGCGCGGCATGGCGGCGCGTTCGCAATGGCTCGACCGCGGCGTCTACCCGCCCTCGCCCGACGAGATGATGGTGCTTGGTCTGTCGGCCAGCGAACTGGTGTCGCGGCTGAGCCGCTTGCGCATCGCCGACGAAACGCCGCTGGCGATCGAGCGCGCGGCAATTTCCGCTTCGGTGCTCGCCGACCCTCGTGAAGTCACATCTTCGCTCTATATGGCACTGGGCAAGACTGGCCACCGGCCCGTGCGTGCCGTACAGCGCATCTCGGCGGTCAATCTCGGCGAGGCCGAGGCCAAGCTGCTGCTGGTGCCGGCGGGTTCCGCCTGCCTGCAGATCGAGCGCATCTCATACCTTGCCAGCGGCAAGGTGATCGAGTTCACCAAGTCGATCTATCGTGGCGACGCCTATGATTTCGTCGCCGAACTAAGGCTACCCGGCCCGGATGGGCAAGAAGGAGACATCGCTTGAACGCGACAACGCACATGCGGCGCGAAATCGCCGAAATCCCCGAGGCCACAGCGCGCCTGCTCGAAGGTTCCGCCAAGGAACTTGCCGAAACCGGCCAGCACCTGAAGAGCGCTGCACCGCGCTTCATCACCACCGTGGCACGCGGCTCGTCCGACCACGCGGCCTCCTTCCTCAAATACGCCATCGAGCTGACCGCCGGACTTCCCGTCGCGTCCATCGGGCCTTCGATCTCGTCGATCTACGGCGCCAAGCTCAAGCTCGCCGACTCCGCCTGCATCGCCATTTCGCAGTCGGGCAAGAGCCCCGACATCGTCGCCATGGCCGAAGGCGCGCGCGCCGGCGGCGCGCTGACGATTGCGCTGACCAACACCGCCGGCTCGCCGCTGGCAGTCGCATCCGACCACGCCATCGACATCCTCGCAGGGACCGAAAAGAGCGTCGCCGCGACCAAGACCTTCGTCAATTCGGCGGTCGCCGGGCTTGCCGTGCTTGGCCACTGGACCGGCGACGACAAGCTGCTCGCAGCCCTCAAGGCACTGCCCGACTATTTTGCCAAGGCGGTCGAATGCGACTGGATGAGTATCGCCGGCGCGCTCAGCGACGACACCAACTCGCTGTTCATCCTCGGCCGTGGTCCTTCTTTCGCCATCGCCAACGAAGCGGCGCTGAAGTTCAAGGAAACCTGCGCCATGCACGCGGAATCCTACAGCGCGGCTGAAGTGATGCACGGCCCGCTGGCACTTGTGCGTCCCGGCTTCCCGGTGCTGGCGCTCGCCGCCCGCGACGCCTCCGAGCCATCGATCGCCGAAGCCGCCGACGGGCTTGCCGAACGGGGCGCCGCCATCCACATCACCTCGGCCCTGGCCAAGAAGGCGCATATGCTGCCGCATGTCGCCACCGGCCACCCGCTGACCGATCCCCTGATGCTGATCGCCTCGTTCTATGGCTTCGTCGAGGCTTTCGCCCGCCATCGCGGCCTCGACCCCGACAGCCCGCCGAACCTCAGGAAAGTGACCGAAACGATATGACCAATCGTTTTGCCATTGGTGCGGCACGCATCTTCGACGGAGAGGCGTGGCATGAAGATGCCGCGCTCATCGTCGCCGATGGGCTGGTCGAGGGCATCGTCAGGCGCGATGCCGTGCCGACTGGCATTGCGGTTGCGGATGGCGGTGGCATTGTTGCCCCCGGCTTCATCGACCTCCAGGTTAATGGCGGCGGCGGGCTCATGCTCAACGACAAGCCCGACGTCGACACGCTCGACATCATCTGCAAGGCGCAGATGCCGTTCGGCACCACCGCGGTGCTGCCGACGCTGATCACCGACAGCAGGGAGATTACGCGTTCGACCCTCGCGGCGGGAGCGGAAGCCGCGAGGCGAAAGATGCCCGGCTTCCTTGGCCTCCATCTCGAGGGCCCGCATCTGTCGCTCGCCCGCAAAGGCGCCCACGATCCCAACCTGATCCGGCCGATGGATGCCGACGACGAGGCGGCACTGATCGCCACGCGCGAGGCCATGCCGGTGCTGCTGACGACGGTCGCGACCGAGTCGGTAACGGCCGATCAGGTCAGGGCCCTTGCGGACGCCGGCGTCGTCGTCAGCCTCGGCCACACCGACACTAGCTACCGCACGGCAAAGCAGTATGCCGAGGTGGGCGCGACGATGGCTACGCATCTGTTCAACGCGATGAGCCAGATCGGCAATCGCGAGCCCGGCCTTGCCGGTGCCGCTGTCAACATCGCCACGCTTTCGGCAGGGCTCATCGCCGACGGTGTCCATGTCGACCCGGCAACGATGACGATCGCGCTCAGGGCCAAGAACGGCCCGGCGCGTATCTTCCTCGTCACCGATGCCATGGCGACGATCGGTACCGACCTGAAATCGTTCCAGCTCAACGGCCGCACGATCAAACGCGAAAATGGCCGCCTGACACTGGAAGACGGCACGCTGGCCGGCGCCGATCTCGACATGATCTCGGCCGTGCGCTTCATCCATGAAAAAATCGGGTTGGAACTCGGCGAGGCGATCCGCATGGCCTCGCTCTATCCGGCCGAAGCAGTGAAGCAGGACCATCGCCTTGGCCGCCTGCGCAAGGGCTTTGCCGCCAATGTCGTCCAGCTGACCGATACACTCAACGTGTCGGGCGTTTGGATCGACGGCAACAGGGTGTTTGCGGCCTAGGTCGCTTCCGTCAAGCTCCGAGCTGCCCCTCATCCCCTGCCGGACCTTCTCCCCCCGTAATGAAGGGGGAGCAGGAGGCTGGCAGCAACGCCGACGCCCCCCTCTCCCCGTTCTTCACGGGGAGAGGGTAAGGGTGAGGGGCGAGTTCTTTAGCTCAGATCGCAGCCTTGTCCGCAGCAGCGCGGATCGCCTCGATGTTTGCGGCATAGGCCGCAGGCCCGCCCTTGAACACGGCATTGCCGGCGACCAGCACATTGGCACCGGCGGCGGTAACCAGCGGCGCGGTCTCGGGCGTCACGCCGCCATCGATCTCTATGTCGATCGGACGGTTGCCGATCATCGCCTTGACGCGCTTGACCTTGTCGATGACGGCGGGGATGAAGGCCTGGCCGCCAAAACCCGGATTGACGGTCATCAACAGCACCAGGTCGAGCCGGTCGAGCACATATTCGATCACCGATTCAGGCGTCGACGGGTTGAGCGACACGCCGGCCTTCTTGCCGAGATTGCGGATTGTCTGCAGCGAGCGGTCGAGATGCGGGCCGGCCTCGGCATGGACAGTGATGATGTCGCAGCCGGCATCGGCGAAGGCGGCAAGGTAAGGGTCGGCCGGGGCGATCATCAGGTGGCAGTCGAACACCTTGTCGGTGCGGTCGCGGATCGCCTTGATGACGGGCGGGCCGAAGGTGATGTTGGGCACGAAATGCCCGTCCATGACGTCGAGATGGATCCAGTCGGCGCCGGCGGCGACAATAGCCTCGACCTCGTCGCCTAGTTTGGAGAAATCCGACGACAGCACCGACGGGGCGATAAGGGTTTTGTTGCTCACGTTCAGGCCTTTTCGAAAGCGCGATGTTGCGGCTTGCCTAATATCCAGCGGCGCCAATGTCGAGACGCAAGCGCCCCCGTGATGGCCATTGCCGAGGGAAAAGCCCGTCAGGCAAGGCTCCAGGTCCCATTTGTCGTTGCTGTTGGGACCCGCTGCAAAATCATTTCGGCCTGCGGGACAGGATCGCAAGACCTACCCCGCAAAGAATGCACAGGCTGGACAACACCAGTCGCGTGGACAACGACTCCCCCAGCATGGAGGTCGCACCGCTTGCCGCGATGACCGGAACAGTCAGTTGCACGACAGCCGCTTGCGTCGTCGAAAGCCCCGGCAAGGCGCGATACCAAATGGCATAGCCCAGGCCTGAGGCGAGGACTCCCGAAGCCGCCGCCAGGCCAACGCCATGGGGCGTGATGTGATGCGCAAACATCGGCAAGAGTGACAGCGGCAGGCAGATCAGCGCCGAACGGACGAAATTGCCCGCAGTGTCGCCAAGCGGGGTCGCCGATCCCCGGCCGCGCAAGGAATAGACGCCCCAGGCGATGCCCGAAGCCACCATCAGCATGCTGCCGTAGGGATCAGGCGCGTTGAGACCAGGTGCAAGGAGGTAGACGAAAGCTGCGAATGCCAGCACCAGCCCGGTCAACTCGAGACCTGTTGGCCGGTTGCGCTTGACGATGCCCCACGAGATCATGGTCCCTTGGACCGAGGCGAAAAGTATCAGCGCGCCTGTCGCTGCCCCAAGCCGAAGATAGGCAAGCGAGAAAGCCAGTGCGTAGGAAAACAATGCGACCGCCGATGGCCAGTTGCCGGGAACGGCGTGAAACGCGTCGCGCCCGCGCTGCCAGTAGATCAGCAGCATGAGTGCTAGCGCACCCGAGACCAGGCGGATGGCGGTGTAGGAGGCAGCATCGATTGCCGCCCCATCCAATGCCGCACGCGCCAGCAGCGAATTGGCGGCAAAGGCGAGCATCGCCAGGACGGTCAGCAAGATGGTCAAGCGTGGAACCTCCGCAGGCAGCAGACGCAACTTGGCTTGTTCCCAGGCTGGAACCGTCCCGGAACGATCGCCTCAACATATCACGTGCCATGCGGTCGTGGATTCGCCCTGGCGGAAAGAGACACCGATCCAGTCGAAAACCCCTGCAAAATGCCGATTGAAATCGATTACATTTTCTGACTATCATCGGGCGCAGCAGTTTTTGCACCGGGAGGAGTTCATGAAGAAATTTGCAGCATTTGCCCTAACCACCGTCGCGGCGCTGGCCGTGTCGGCGTTCTCGACCCAGGCAGCCGACTTCAAGATCGGCCTCTCCAATGGCTGGGTCGGCTCGGAGTGGCGCACGCAGATGATCGAGGAAGCGCAGGCAGCGGCGGCGGCTTGGAAGGACAAGGGCGTCAATGTCGAGGTCGTGGTGCAGAGCGCCAATGTCGACGTGCCCGGCCAGATCGCGCATGTCCGCAACTTCATCAGCGAGGGCGTCAACGCCATCATCATCAACCCGAACAGCCCGACGGCGTTCGATCCGGTCTTCGCCCAGGCCAAGGAAGCCGGCATCCTGGTGATCTCGACCGACGCGGAAGTGTCGTCGCCTGACGCCACCTATGTCGGCATCGACCAGAAGGCATGGGGTGCGGCAGGTGCCAAGTGGCTCGCCGAAACGCTCGGTGGCAAGGGCAATGTCGTTGCCATCAACGGCGTCGCCGGCCACCCGGCCAACGAGATGCGCGTCGCCGGCTACAAGGAAGTGTTCGGCCAGTATCCCGACATCAAGATCGTCAACGAAGTCAATGCCAACTGGGATCAGGCCCAGGGCCAGCAGGCGATGCAGAACCTGCTTGCCACCAACCCCGACATCAACGGCGTCTGGGTGCAGGACGGCATGGCCGCAGGCGCGTGGAAGTCGATCATCGATGCCAAGAAGCAGTCGTCGATCGCCGCCACCGGCGAAATCCGCAAGGACTTCATCGACCTGTGGACCAAGGACAAGCTGAACTCGGGCGCCTCGGTGAACCCGCCCGGCGTCATGGCCAGCGCGCTCAACGTCGCCGTGCTCATGCTGCAAGGCAAGGAACTGAAAGAGCCGGCAACGGCTGGCCAGTACAAGAACGCCATGTACCTGCCGATCCCGTTCATCGACAGCAAAAATCTGGCCGACGCTGCGAAGGCGGTCGAAGGCAAGCCAGGCTACTATTCCTACACCAGCCAGCTTTCCATCGAAGACGCCGAGAAGCTCTTTAAGTAAGCTTCCTCCCAAGCCGGGGGCGCGTGCCAATCATGGCGCCGCCCCCGGACCGACGTAACTTCGGAAGCCACCACCATGTCCAAAATTGAGCTCCGCGGCGTAAGCAAGGCTTACGGCGCTACCCTTGCCTTACGCCGCGGCGACCTTTCGATCGACGCCGGTGAAGTGCATGTGCTCATCGGCTCGAACGGTTCGGGCAAGAGCACGCTGTGCAAGGTCCTGGCAGGCAGCGTGCGGCCGGATGGCGGCGAGATTTTGATCGACGGCAAGCCCGTCACCATCACCGGGCCGCGCTCGGCGCGCGACCACGGCATCGGCATCTTCTACCAGGAGCTCAGCCTGGCCGGGCACCGCACGGTGGCGGAAAACATCTGCCTGCCCGATCTGCCAGCCACCGCAGCGGGGTTCGTCGATCGCGCCGCGCTGGAGACCCGCGCAGCCCGCTACATCGCGTTGTTCGACACCGTTTCCGGCGATGGCTTTTCCGCCGACACAACCGTCGAGAACCTGCGCGCCGACCAGCGCCAGCTGGTCGAGATCATGAAGGCGCTGGCAACCGAAGCGCCCGTCCTCATCTTCGACGAACCGACATCGGCGCTCGACCGCGCCCAGGTCGACCGCTTCTTCGAAATCCTGCGCGATCTGAAAAAACAAGGCCGCAGCATTATCTTCATCTCGCACCGCATGGACGAGATCTTCGCCATAGGCGACCGCGTCACCGTCATCCGCGACGGCGAGACAGTTGGCACCGAAAAGATCTCCGACACCAACCCGGCCGCCGTGATCCGCATGATGGTCGGTGGACAGGACGAACTCGCAGCAGCCAGCAGCGCGCCACCGGCCGTGGCAGCATCCGGGCGGCCGATCGCGCTGGCGCTCAACGGCCTTTCCGGCAAGAATTTCGCCAATGTCAGCTTCGAAGTCGCCAAGGGCGAGATCCTCGGCTTCGGCGGACTGCACGGGCAAGGCCAGTCGGCGGTGCTGCGCGCCATCTTCGGCGTCAATCCGGTCGCCTCGGGCGAAATCATGCTCAATGGCACTCCTTTCCAGGCAAGGAACCCGCGCGACGCGATCCGGCGCGGCTGCGCATATGTCTCGGGCGACCGTGGCCGCGACGGCGTCATTTCAGGCCGCCCTATCCTCGAGAACGTCACCCCGATCCACTATCTCAGGCAGAAGCTCAAGCTCGCCAGTCCGTCGGCGCTCGCCGAGCGGGTCAAGCCGGCGCTCGAGGCGCTGCACACCAAATTCGGCGGGCTTTCCCACCCGATCAATTCGCTGTCGGGCGGCAACCAGCAAAAGATCGTCATCGCACGCTGGCTGATCGACCGGCCCGACGTGCTTTTGCTCGACGACCCTACCAAGGGCATCGACCTTTCAGCCAAGGCGGACCTGTTTTCGCTGATCCGCAAACTCGCGGCCGAGGGCATGGGCATCGTGCTCTATTCCTCCGAGGACGCCGAACTGCTCAACAACGCCGACCGCATCCTCGTCTTCAATGGCGGCCAGGTGCGGCGCGAACTCACCGGCGCGGACCGTACGCGCTACAATCTCTACCAGGCAGCTTACGAGGCCGCGTGATGACCGCCGCGACCATTTCCCCAAAGCCAGGCGGGCTGAAGCGCCTCGTCGAGCGCTATCCGTTTCTGCCGGCGCTGCTGATCGCGCTGGTTCTGCTCGCGCTCAACGGCTTCTACCAGCCGCGCAGCGTAAGCTTCATCGGCCTCACCGGGCTCGTGAAAACCTATCTCGCGCTGATGCTGCTCGCGGTCGCCCAGACCTATGTCGTCTATGCCGGGGACATCGACCTGTCGGTCGGCGCCATCGTATCGCTGGTCAATGTCGTCATCGTCGTGATGATGGAAAAGATGGGCGGCAGCGGTTTTTCCGTGGTTGCGGCCCTTTGCGTCGGCCTGCTCACCGGCCTTGCCTGCGGGATCGTCAACGGCATGGTGGTCGCTGCGCTCAGGCTGCAGGCGATCGTCGCCACATTCGCCACGAGCATCTTCTTCACCGGCCTCGCGCTCTATGTCATGCCTGTCGCCGGCACGCCGGCACCCGCCGCCTTCTGGCGCACCTATGGCGGCCGTTTCTTCGAAATCCCCTTTGTCTTCTACGCTGCCGTTGTGCTGGCCCTCGTGCTCTACCTCCTCGCCCGCACCCGGCTGTCGACGCAACTCCTGGCGGTTGGCGACGACGCCCAGGCCGCGTTCCAGAGCGGCCTGCCGGTGACGGCGATCCGCATCAAGGGCTATGCGCTGTGCGGGGTGTTTGCGGCACTCGCCGCCTTCTGCATTACCGGCGACACGGCAAGCGGCGACCCGCTTGTCGGCGGCAAGATGACCCTGTTTTCGGTTGCGGCGGTGGTGCTTGGGGGTAGCGCGCTGTCGGGCGGCTTCGGCACGGTCGTCGGCTCGATCATCGGCGCCTTGATCATCGGCCTCATCAACTCGCTCGTCTTCTTTGTCGGCACCCCGTCAGAATGGCAGAACCTGGTCCAGGGTCTCGCCATACTGGTGGCGCTGATGGCGGGCGTTCTCGTTGGCCGGAGGGCACGCGCATGACCGCCACGACGCAAACGCCCTCGGCACCCACGCCCTCGCCCGTGCTTACCTTCCTCAAGCGGCCGCTGGTGGTGGCGCTGATCCTGATCGCAGCCCTGCTGCTGCTCGGCGAGGCGCTGTCGCCGGGCTTCGCCTCGGGCCAGCAGATCCTCAGGCTTTTGATCGTCGCCGCCCTGCTCGGCATCGTCGCTGCCGGACAGAACCTCGTCATCCTTGGCGGCCGCGAGGGCATCGACCTGTCAGTCGGCGGCGTGATCTCGCTGAGCGCCATCATCGCCGGCAACGTCATGAACGGTGCCGACAGCGCGATACTGCCGGCGGTAATCGTCTGCATGGCGGCGGGTGCCCTGATCGGCCTGTTCAACGGCCTGGGTGTCACGCTCCTGCGCATCCCGCCACTGGTGATGACGCTCGGCATGCTCGGCGTGCTGCAAGGGCTGCTGGTGGTCGTGCGAAACGGCATCCCGTCCGGACTCGCAGCACCCGGCCTGTCACGTTTCGTCACCCAGCCCTTGCTGCTCGGCCTGCCTGGCATCATCTGGCTTTGGGTGGCGATCGGGCTGCTCATGGCCTTCATGCTCACCCGCACCGTCTACGGCCACCGCATCTACGCCATCGGGTCGAACGAGCAGGCCGCCCATATGGCAGGCGTACCGGTCAGGCGCATGCGCGTTTCGCTGTTCATGCTGTCTGGCGTCTTCGCCTCGATTACCGGAATCTGCCTCATCGGCTACTCCGGCTCGTCCTTCGCCAATGTCGGCGAGCAATACATGCTCGCCTCGATCATTGCCGTTGTCTTCGGCGGCACGCCCTTGTCTGGCGGCAAGGGCGGCTATACCGGCACCATGGCGGGCGCTGTGCTGCTCGTCATCCTGCAGGGCATCCTGACCACGGTGCATATCGACGAGTCCGGGCGGCAAATGGTGTTCGGAGCCACGCTTTTGCTGCTGATGCTGTTTTATGGCCGCGGAAGGGCGATGCGCGGATGAACGATCGTCCCAAGATCAAGGACATCGCCGTCCGGCTGGGCGTTTCGGCGGCCACCGTTTCGCGCGCGCTCTCCGACAGCGGGCTGGTGGCCGAACCGACGTTGAGCCGCATCCGCGATCTGGCCCGCGAGATGAACTACCGGCCCAATGTCAGCGCACGCAACCTGCGCACGAAAAAGGCGATGGCCGTGCTGATGGTCGTGCGTGACGTCGGCAACCCGTTCTATCTGGAGATCCTGAAGGGCGTCGAGGCCACCGCCCGTGCCGCCGGCTACTCCGTGCTGATGGGCAATACCGAAAACGATTCCGACCGTGAGGTCGAGTATTTCGACATGCTGCGCGACGGCCATGCCGACGGCATGATCCTGATGACCGGCAAGCTGCCGGAACGCGAAGGCTTCCTGGCCAGCGTCGCGGACGCCCCCATCGTGGTCGCGCTCGAGGCCATCGAGAACGCCGGCTTTCCACATGTCCTGATCGACAATCAAGGCGCCGCGCAAAACGCCGTCGAACATCTCATCGGCCTTGGCCACAAGCGCATCGCCCATGTATCCGGCCCGGTGCCCGAGATCATGAGCATCCATCGCCGCGACGGTTATCGCAAGGCGATGGCCGCTGCCGGCCTGCCGATCCCCGATGGCTACGAACCTGTCGGCGACTACCTGCTGCACACCGGCCAGCGCCTGTGCCATGCGCTGTTCGAGCTGCCGCAACCACCGACAGCGATCTTCGTTGCCAATGACGAGATGGCCTTTGGCGTCATCCATGAGTTGCGCAAGCTTGGGCTCGACGTTCCGGCCGACGTGTCGGTGGTCGGCTTCGACGACCTGTTCCTCAGCGAGGCCTTCTACCCGCCGCTGACCACCGTCAGCCAGCCGCGCACCGAGATCGGCCGGACAGCCATGACCATGCTGCTCGACATTCTGTCGGGCGGACTTGCGGCACGCCAGCCAGCGACGATGCCGACGACGCTGAAGATACGCGGCACCACCGCGCCAGCCCCCAAATGAAATCACAATCCCAAGAACTTCATACCGAGACAAGAGGATCGACCATGACCGGATTGCCCAAACAGCGGCTGCGCGTCGGCTTCGTAGGAAGCGGCTTCATCGCGGAATTCCACCTCAAGGGCATGCTGGGCGTACGCAATGTCGACGTTACCGGTGTGTTCAGCCGCAAGGCGGAAAACCGCGCGCGTTTCGCCAATCGTGTTGCCGAATTCGGTCTTGGCGAGTGCACCAGCCACGACAGCCTGGAGTCGCTAGTCAACGCCGACAATGTCGACGCGATCTGGATCCTATCACCCAACTACACCCGCCTCGACGTGATGCGCACGCTGCATGCCGAGGTGAAGGCCGGGCGCAGCAAGGTCATCGCGGTTGCCTGCGAAAAGCCGCTTGCCCGCACCATCGCCGAAGCGCGCGAGATGCTGCGCCTGGCCGAGGACGCCGGCCTCAACCATGGCTACCTCGAGAACCAGGTGTTCTGCACGCCGGTCATTCGCGGCAAGGACATCATCTGGCGTCGTGCCGCTTCGGCCACCGGCCGGCCCTATCTGGCTCGCGCGGCCGAAGAGCACTCGGGCCCGCACGAGCCGTGGTTCTGGCAGGGCGACAAGCAGGGCGGCGGCGTCTTGTCCGACATGATGTGCCACAGCGTCGAGGTCGCCCGCCACCTGCTGACCAAGCCGGGTACCGCCCGCAAGTCGCTCACCGTCAAGCAGGTCAGCGGCACCGTCGCCAATCTCAAATGGACGCGGCCCAACTATGCCGACCAACTCAAGAAGCGTTTCGGCACCGAGGTCGACTACCGCAACCGCCCGTCGGAAGATTTTGCCCGCGGCACCATCCTGCTCGAGGACGAGGAAGGCAACGAACTGGTCATCGAGGCGACGACCTCGTGGGCCTATGTCGGGGCAGGCCTGCGCATCCAGCTCGAACTGCTCGGGCCTGAATATGCGATGGAGTTCAACTCCCTCAACACCGGGCTCAAGATATTCATGTCGCGCGAGGTCAAGGGCGAAGAAGGCGAGGATCTGGTCGAAAAGCAGAACGCCGAACAGGGCCTGATGCCGGTGCTGGAAGACGAGGCCGGCGTCTATGGCTACACCGACGAGAACCGCCACATGGTCGAGTGCTTCCGCAAGGGCGAAACCCCGCTCGAAACCTTCCATGACGGCCTCGCCGTGGTCGAGATCCTGATGGGGCTCTACCGCTCCGCCGAGATCGGCGGCTCGGTCAGCTTCCCGGCTCCCGAGCTCGAAAACTATGTCCCCGTGGTGGCGCGCACGGGCGCCTGAGCCGACCAGCGGTTCGGCCTCGGCAAATGGTTTGTGGCCGGGCCGGCTGCACTGGGATCGCCGCGTTGCGATCCCAGCCGGGAGTCACGTTTCCCTGGTGAGGGGCAAGGCGATCGTGCTCGGCGAACTTCAGCCACCCCGCACGTTCATCCAGGGTCGTCAAATCGCTCGAGACACGCTATGATTTGGCAAGGTGAAGGTCGCGGTTTTGGCGTGACCACTCATGCCAAGCGCAGGCTGCGACCCACCCCAATGGAGGAGTGGTCATGGCAAGTTTCCATGTGTACGCAGGCGCCACCAATACAGTCGAGCATCCCGCCATCCGCCGGATAACGGTCGCGGATGTGTTTGATGCGCTGCGACGTGGCTTCGACGATTTTTGGGAAAAGCCTTCGCACTACGTTTTCCTGTGCCTGATCTACCCGATCGTCGGGGTGTTCCTGATCACATGGACTTCGGGCGGCAACGCCTTCCAGCTCATTTTCCCGCTGATGTCGGGTTTTGCCTTGCTCGGCCCATTCTTCGGAATCGGCCTCTACGAGATCAGCCGAAGGCGCGAGCAAAACCTCGACACGTCCTGGAGGCATGCCTTTGACGTCAGGCATTCGCCGGCCATACCTGCGATGGTTGTCATCGGCATCATGCTGCTCGCGCTTTTCGTCGCGTGGCTGCTGGTCGCGCAGGTGCTCTACACTTCGCTTTATGGGCCGGACGCACCGCAATCGACGGCATCGTTCTTCAGCGATCTCTTCACCACCCAGCGCGGCTGGACGCTGATCATCCTCGGCAATCTGATCGGATTCCTGTTTGCCCTGGTGGTTCTGTGCACCACTGTCGTAGCCCTTCCGCTGCTGCTCGACTGCGATGTCGGTGCCTATGCGGCTATCGAGACCTCGGTACGGGCGGTGATGACCAATCCGGTGCCGATGCTGCTTTGGGGTCTGATCGTCGCGGTCTCGCTGCTGATCGGATCTCTGCCGCTGCTGGCAGGCCTTGCCATCGTCATCCCGGTGCTCGGCCACGCGACGTGGCACCTCTACCGCAAGGTAGTCGAAGTCCCGGCCGGCAAGCAGACGCCTCTGCCACCATCCCCCGACAAAGGCGAGGATGAACACTTCCCCTATTGGCTTCGCGGGTAGTCGCCGGCCTCTACTGCAGCTGACTGCTTGGCGCCTTGGTATTCGCCTTCACCGATTTCGGTGAAGGCGCCGAAAGCCGGTCGAGATGCATGCGGATATGGGCCGCCTCGGCCGCCGTGTTGGCGAGCGCGATCGCCCGGTCGAACGCTTCGCGCGCCTCCTCGGCGCGGCCAAGCTGCATCAGCAGACCTCCCTTGACGCCGAAGAAGTGGAAATAGCCCGCAAGCTTGGGCGCCAGCGGCTCGATCAGCTTGAGCGCTGCTTCGGGCCCGCGCAGCTTGGCAAAGGCTACGGCGCGGTTGAGCGTGACCACCGGCGACGGCGTCATCGATTCCAGCACCGAATAGAGCAGGTCGATCTCGGCCCAGTCCGTATCCTCGGGGCGGGCGGCGCGGGCATGCAGCGCCGCGATCGCCGCCTGGATCTGGTACGGCCCGGAACGGCGATGGCGCATCGCCTTGTCGATCAGCGCAAGGCCCTCGTCGATCAACGACCTGTTCCACAGGCTGCGATCCTGGTCTTCCATGAGCACCAGTTCGCCCTCGGCGTTGAAACGAGCGGCCGCCCGCGCGTGCTGGAGCAGCAGCAACGCTGTCAGCCCCATCACTTCGGGCTCGGTCTGGAACAGCCGCAGCAAAAGCCGCGCCAGCCTGATTGCCTCTTCGCATAAGGGCGCGCGGTTGGCGATCTCGGTCGCACCCGCCGAATAGCCCTCGTTGAAGACGAGGTAGACCATTGCCAGCACGGCTGCGACCCGCTCGGAGCGCTCGACCGGACCGGGTGCCTCGAACGGCACGTCGGCATTGGCGATGCGCGCCTTGGCGCGGGTGATGCGCTGCTCCATGGCGCTTTCGCCGACGAGGAAGGCGCGCGCGATCTGCTTGACCGACAGGCCCGAGACGATGCGCAAGGCCAGCGCCACCTGTTGCGTAGCAGGCAGGTCGGGATGGCAGCAGATGAACAGCAGGCGCAGGATATCGTCGCGGTAGTGCTGACCATCGAGACGCTCGGCGATGCCGGCCTCGACATCCTCCAGGTCAGAAACCAGTTCCTCGGCCGGCAGCGGCGCCTGCTTCGAACGGCGGCGGGCGGCATCAATGCCGGAATTGCGGCCGACAAAAATCAGCCAGGCGGCCGGATCACGCGGCGGTCCCTTTTCCGGCCAGTTGCGCAGCGCGCGCAGACAGGCCTCCTGGAACGCTTCCTCAGCGGTATCGAGATCGCGGAAGTAGCGCAGCAGGGCCGCCACGGCCTGGGGCCGGGCGGAGGAAAGAGCCGTGCTGATCCAGGCCGGGTCGGTCATGCTGTCTCTTTTCCGGGGAAAAACGCGCCTATCGGGCGCAATTCATATGAACCGCCGCCGGGATTGGCGTCGGCAAGCTCCTTGGCGACATCGACGGCATCGTCGAGCGTCTCGCAGTCGACGACATAAAAGCCGAGGAACTGTTCCTTGGTTTCGGCGAAGGGGCCGTCGATGATCAGCGGCTCGTCCTTGGCCTTGCGCAAGGTGGTGGCCGCCGTCGTCGGCATCAGCCGCGCCACAGGGCCGAGCCTGCCCTGATCGCGGAGCTTGCCGGTGACCACGGCGAGCCGCGCCATGACTTCGTCGTCCTGCTCCTGGGACCAGGCGCAGACGACGTCTTCGTTGTTGTAGCAAAGGATGGCGTAGAGCATCGATTCAGTTCCTTCGTGACTAGGACGCGCGACTATGGGCCATTCCGACATGGCCTCGGCATTTTTTTGCAGTCAGGAGGCCCAATGTCTTCGGCCATCGTGACGGCTTGTACAAATCCAGGAGAGGTGCAGATATGGCGTCGGCCCAGTGCGTGCAAGACGCCTCAAAGGTTGGAGGACCAGCGATGAAAAACGCAGAAATCTCACGGCGCAAGATGAACACGATCGCGCGCGGCGTCGGCATGACGACGCAGGTCTATGCCGACCGCGCCGAGAACTCCGAGATTTGGGATGTCGAGGGCAGGCGCTACATCGATTTCTCCTCTGGCATCGCCGTGGTCAACACCGGCCATCGCCATCCGCGCGTCATCGAAGCGGTGAAAGCCCAGCTCGACCGCTTCACCCACACTTGTCATCAGGTCGTGCCCTACGAGAGCTATGTCAGGCTCGGCGAGCGGCTGAACGCGATCGCGCCGATGAAGGGCGACAAGCGCACGGTCTTCGTCACCACCGGTGCCGAAGCGGTCGAAAACGCGGTCAAGATCGCCCGCAACGCCACCGGCCGCCAGGCGGTGATCGCGTTTGCCGGCGGCTTCCACGGCCGCACCTTCATGGGCATGGCGCTGACCGGCAAGGTTCAGCCCTACAAGGCCGGCTTCGGCGCAATGCCCGGCGACGTATTCCATGCGCCCTTCCCGGTGCCTTTGCATGGTGTCAGCACGTCAGATGCGCTGGCTGCGCTCGACCGGCTGTTCAAGGCCGATGTCGATCCCGCGCGAGTGGCTGCCATCATCATCGAACCCGTGCAGGGCGAAGGCGGCTTCTACGAGGTGCCGCGCGACTTCATGACCGCGCTGCGCAGGATCTGCGACCAGCACGGCATGCTTTTGATCGCCGACGAGGTGCAGACCGGCTTCGCCCGTACCGGCAAGATGTTCGCTATGGACCACCACGACGTCGCGCCCGACCTGATGACCATGGCCAAGAGCCTTGCCGGCGGCTTCCCGCTTGCGGCAGTGACCGGCCGCGCCGAGATCATGGATGCGCCCGGACCCGGCGGGTTGGGTGGCACCTATGGCGGCAGTCCGATCGGCGTCGCGGCGGCCCACGCCGTGCTCGACGTGATCGAGGATGAAAAACTGTGCGATCGCGCCAACCAGCTCGGCGCCCGGCTCAAGCAGCGGCTTGAATCGTTGCGCGACGAGGTGCCCGAAATATCGGACATCCGTGGCCCCGGATTCATGAACGCGGTCGAGTTCAACGATGCCAAGAAGGGCACGCCCTCGGCGGAATTTGCCAACGCCGTGCGGCTCAAGGCTCTGGAAAAGGGCCTGATCCTGCTCACCTGCGGCGTTTACGGCAACGTCATCCGTTTCCTGGCGCCGATCACCATCCAGGACGACGTCATGACCGAGGCGCTCGACATACTCGAAGCCTCGATCCGCGATAGCCGGACCGTCGCCGTTTAAGCCGGCGGCAGGGCGGCGAACGAGGGAATGCAACGGCGCGGCGCTTCAGTAGTCCTCATGGTGAGCCTGTCGAACCACGAGGGCGCTTGGCGCTGTGTCCTGTTTGCCCCAAAACCCGTGGTTCGACAGGCTCACCATGAGGGTTTTGGGGAAGCCCTTAGACAAGCCCAGGTCCGGATGATGGGCGGCGCGACGAGCGCGAAGTCTTAAGCTGGAGGCAAGGCGGCGAGCGCCGCCTTCAGCGCCTCGGCCCCGCCCGCGACCTGCTCGGCCGTCGGCGAGAAGCCGAGGCCCAGCATCTTGCGGCCAAGCATGTGGTCGGCCGGACGGTTGACGGATTCGATGGCGACAAGCCGGTCGCCGATGAAGTGGAACACCGAGAATCGATTGTCCGCGGTCTCGCCCGACAATATCTGGCGGTCGCTGCCGGCGGCCAGGCCGACCATCTGCAGCTTCATGTCGCCAATGTCGGACCAGAACCACGGCACGGCTGCGTAGCTGCCATCATGGCCGACGATCGTACGGGCGGCCAGTTTGGCCTGGTCGGTGGCATTTTCGACCGACTCCAGCCTAACGTCGCCGCCTGTCTGCCAGTGGCGGTAGCTGGCATTGTCGCCGATGGCGAGGATTTCAGGCGCCGAACTGCGCATCGCCTGGTCGACCCGGATGCCATTGGCAATGGTCAGCCCCGCAGTCTCGGCGAGCTCGACATTGGGAACGACGCCGATGCCGACGATGACCATCTTCGCCGGCAGTCGTTCGCCCGCCGACGTCAGCACGCCGGCGACATGGCCGTCTTCGCCTTCGATGCGCTCGACCGTGGTCTTGAGCAGGATGCGGATGCCCGAGGCAGCGAGGCGCTGGCGCACATGCTCGGCGATCAGCGGAGCGACGGCACGGCCCAGCAAACGGTCGAGCGCCTCGACGACGGTGACACGACGGCCGCCCGCGGACAGGGTTGCGGCGATCTCAAGGCCGATGAAGCCGCCGCCGATGACAACGATTTCTTCGCACGCAACACTTTGGTCACGGATCAGCCGCGCGTCGGCGACCGAGCGCAGCGACAGGACACCGGCAAGATCGGCGCCCGGCAGAGGCAGGATACGCGGGCGCGAGCCGGTGGCCAGGATCAGGTGGTCATAGGCAAGATTGCCGCCGCCGGCGAGTTCGAGCCGGCGCGAAGCGGCATCGATACGCTCGACCAGCGTTCCGGGCCTGAATTCGATGGTGTGGCCGGTGTAGAATGTTTCGCCGCGCAAGGGCTGTGGCTGGGCAGCGGCATCCTTGATGAAGGTCTTGGACAGCGGCGGCTTGTGATAGGGCAGTTCCTTTTCGTCGCCGATCAGCAGCACGGGACCGTCATAGCCCTCTTCGCGCAGGCTGGCGGCGGCCTGGACGCCGGCATGGCCTGCACCGACAATAACGACACCGTTCTTCATGCCCGCCTCGCTGTTGGGGAGTTACCGGGGAAATGGCCGTTGGCCCTCGTGGCCGCAAGGGGCCAAAGACGAATTTTGGGTGACAGCCCTCCATCGGCCTGTCAAGCGGCCGGCGGTTTTTGGCTGGCGGCAGCCCGGCTGAGAGCCGCTACGCGTTGTCGCAGGGGTTGCGCATCAAGAGACCTCGGCCGTGCACGCGCAGCTCGACAAATCAAGGGGTTGGCGGTTTTCACGTCTGGGCAAACTGGACAATCGCAGTTTAGAATTATTCTAAACTATTGATCCGACTACGTTTTTCGCCCGGGCCGCGTTGACTTTTCCCGCCATAACGCTTTTATGAGGCAGTGCTTTACAGCGCCTGTCTTTGATGTCTGGGCCTTTAACCCTTTCGATTGGAGTTATCGGGTGCCTGCCTTCGTCGAACCGCGCCAGTGCGCGCGTGCCTGCAGCATGGTTGCGTTGCGCCCCAATTGGGCCTCGAACCGCGCGCATGTCCGGAGCCGGGCCACCCCAGAGCTTTCATTCGAATCCATGCTGCCGGTCCAGCAAAGTGCTGACGGCACACGATTTTTCGGCGCCTGCCGGCGCCAACTGGTTCACTGAGGAGAGACCATGCCTGCATCCATCTCGCGCAACCGTCATTACGCCAGGCTCGCCGCCATTGCGGCAACGACCGCGCTGACCGCCGCGATCTTCGTGCTGCCGGCCAAGGCGGCAACCGACGCCAAGGCGGTTCTCACCACCTATTCCGACATTGCGCTCGCCAAATACGAGGACTCGCTGACAACGGCCAAGGCGCTCGACGCCGCTGTCGAGGCGCTGATCGCCAAGCCGTCGGCGGAAACGCTCAATGCGGCGCGCGAAGCCTGGAAGGCCGCGCGCATCCCCTACCAGCAGACCGAAGTCTACCGCTTCGGCAATTCCATCGTCGACGATTGGGAAGGCCGCGTGAATGCCTGGCCGCTCGACGAAGGCCTGATCGACTATGTCGACAAGAGCTACGGCACCGAGTCCGACGAAAACAAGCTTTACACCGCAAATGTGATCGCCAACCCGTCGATCGAGATCAACGGCCAGAAGGTCGATGCGTCGAAGATCACGCCCGAGTTCCTCTCCGGCACCTTGCAGGAAGCCGGCGATATCGAGGCCAATGTGGCGACCGGCTATCACGCCATCGAGTTCCTGCTCTGGGGTCAGGACCTCAACGGCACCGGCCCGGGCGCCGGCAATCGGCCCTATACCGACTACGACACCGCCACCTGCACGGGCGGCAATTGCGATCGTCGCGGCCAGTATCTCAATGCCGCTTCCGACCTGCTGGTTGCCGATCTCGAAGAGATGGTCGGCAACTGGAAGGCCGACGGCGCTGCCCGCAAGGCGCTGCTCGACGGCGAGACCAAGACTGGCATCTCGACCATCTTCACCGGCATGGGTTCGCTGTCTTACGGCGAACTGGCCGGCGAGCGCATGAAGCTCGGCCTGCTGCTGCACGATCCGGAGGAAGAGCACGACTGCTTCTCCGACAACACCCATATCTCGCACCTTTATGATGCGGTCGGCATCCGCAACGCTTACCACGGCAGCTACACGCGCATCGACGGCTCGGTCGTTAAGGGTCCGTCGGTGTCCGACATGGTCAAGGAGGCCGACGCCGCGCTCGACACCGAGCTTTCGGGCAAGCTGGACACGACGGTTGCCAAGATGGAAGCGATCCAGGCCCGCGCGGTTGGCGGCGAGGCCTACGACCAGCAGATCGGTGAAGGCAATGCCGAGGGCAACGCCACCGTGCAGGCGGCCATCGACGCGCTGGTCGACCAGACCAAGTCGATCGAGCGTGCCGTTGCTGCCCTGAAGCTCGACGCGATCGCGTTCGAAGGTTCGGACAGCCTCGATTCCCCCGACAAGGTCTTCCAGTGAAGACCCACGACGCCTAAATTTCTCTAGCCAAACGGCGCGCCAAAGGGAGCGCGCCGTCAGCCACGGTCATTCGAAACCATGCTTATCTGCCATTGCAACCTCATTACCCAAAAGGAGATCGAAGACACAATCGTCGAACTTTTGGACCGGGACCCGTGGACACTGATCGTGCCCGCGAAGGTCTATCATACGCTGCAAAAACGAGGACGTTGTTGCGGCTGCTTCCCAAATGTGGTCGAAACGATAATTCGGGTCACCGAAGCCTACCACGCTCGCTCTGAATCGGGCGAGATGGATATCGTTTCACACCTGGACCGCGTCAGAGAATTGCGCGTTCAATTTGGGAGCAAGGCCAATGAAGGGCGAAAAACAGGTCATCGAGCGGCTTAACGAAGCACTTTTCCTCGAACTCGGCGCGGTCAACCAGTATTGGGTTCACTATCGCCTGCTCGAGGACTGGGGTTACGGCAAGCTGGCCAAGAAGGAACGCGAGGAATCGATCGAGGAGATGCACCACGCCGACAGGCTGGTCGCACGCATCATCTTCCTGGAAGGCCATCCCAATTTGCAGTCGCTGGCACCATTGCGCATTGGCCAGAACGTCAAGGAAGTTCTCGAAAGCGATCTCGCCGGCGAGTATGACGCGCGCACTTCCTACAAGAAATCCCGGGACATCTGCTCCCAGCATGGGGACTACGTATCCATGAAACTCTTCGAGGAACTGCTTGCCGACGAGGAAGGTCACATCGACTTCCTCGAGACGCAGCTGCAGCTGCTCGCGGAGATCGGCGAAGAGAAATACGGTCAGCTCAACGCCGAGACCGCTGACAAGGCCGAATAGGACATGCCGGAATGCGGCGCATTTTTTCACTGACGCGCCGCATGCTGCCGGGTGCGCCTATCGGCACCAAGACTTACGACAAGCGAAGTGCTTCGGCACTTCGCTTGATTGTTTCGAGCCTTTTGCTGGCCACGGCCTTGCCGGCCGCTGCGGGCGAACCGGACGGGCTCGCGCGCGAACGCCACGACCTCAAGCCCTCGGACAAGGCGCGCGTCGAAAAGATCGTCAAGCCGACCACCGACTTCTCGAAGCCGGAACAGTTCGAGCTGATGCAAGGTGGCGCTGGAACATCCGAGAAGCGCGTCAACCAGGATGCCTTCTCGCATTCGTCGGCCAACATCACTTTCGAGGAAGAAGGCACCTTCAAGCTCGGTAACGGCATGTTCCGCAAGCTGTGGGTGTCGTCGCCGTCTTCGACACAGGCCTCGGACGGCTTGGGGCCGCTGTTCAATGCGCGCGCCTGCCAGAGCTGTCACCTCAAGGACGGCCGTGGCCATCCGCCGGAGGGCAATCCGGACGCAACCTCGATGTTCCTCAGGCTGGCCCGCCCGGCCGCAACAGAAGAAGAAAAGGCCGCCCTTGCCGACCGAAAGGTGCTGAACTTCCCTGACCCCATCTATGGCGCCCAATTCCAGGACCTGGCCGTGCCCGGCCTCGCCGGCGAGGGCCACATGGTCATCTCCTATGAGGAGGTGCCGGTCGAACTCGGCGACGGCACCAAGCTTTCACTGCGCAAGCCAACCTATTCAGTCAGCGATCTCGCCTACGGCCAGATGCATCCGGAAACGACGCTGTCGCCGCGCGTGACACCGCAAATGATCGGCCTCGGTCTGATCGAACAAATCCATCCGGCTGACATTCTCGCCAATGCCGATCCCGACGACAAGGATGGCGACGGTATCTCCGGCAAGCCTTCGGTCGTGCGCGACGGCAAGACCGGGGCGCTTACGCTGGGCCGCTTTGGCTGGAAGGCGCAGACCCCCTCGATCCGCCAGCAGTCGGCTGACGCCTTCGCCGGCGACATCGGCATCTCGACGCCTGACGTTCCGCATCACTGGGGCGACTGCACCGAGACCCAGACCGCTTGCCTTGCCATGCCCAATGGCGTCCAGGAGCGGCTTGGCCCGGTCGAGGCGCCTGGCCCGATCATGGATCTGGTGACCTTCTATTCCCAGAACCTGGCCGTGCCTGCCCGCCGCGACATCGACAACCCTGAAGTGCTGCGCGGCAAGCAGATGTTTTATGAAGCCGGCTGCGCGTCGTGCCACATTCCGAAATTCGTGACCCGGCGCGGCACGCCGAACAAGGCACAGGCATTCCAGCTGATCTGGCCATATTCCGACTTCCTGCTGCACGACATGGGCGAAGGCCTGGCAGACGGCCAGCAGGTCGGCGACGCCAGCGGCAGCGAGTGGCGCACGCCGCCGCTGTGGGGCATCGGCTTGACCAAGACCGTCAACGACCACACCTTCTTCCTCCATGACGGGCGGGCGCGAAACCTGACCGAAGCGATCCTGTGGCATGGCGGCGAGGCGCAAGGCGCGCGCGACCGCTTTGCCGGGCTCGCCACCGACGACCGTGCAGCCCTTGTCAAATTCCTGGAGTCGCTGTGATGGCTAGACATACGCTCGCATCCGCTTTTGTCGCCTGCCTCATCCTGCCCGCGACCGCGGCCTACGCCAACGAGGCCTCGGACAAGGTGATCGCCAACTCGATCGACGGCTTCATCCGCCCCACCTATGCCCGGCTCGTTCAGGACGCGGCAGCGCTTGGAAAGAACCTCGACACGCTTTGCGCAGCCCCATCGGCCGCCAATCTGAAGGCCACGCGCGAAGCCTTTTCCAAAACCACGGCGACATGGTCGGAGATCGAGATCATCCGTTTTGGGCCGATCACCGAACAGCACCGCCTCGAACGCATCCTGTTTTGGCCAGACCGCAAGGGCACCGGACTGAAGCAGGTGCAGGCCGCCCTCGCCGACAAAGACGAAACGGCCACCGACGCTGCGAAGCTGGCGCAAAAGAGTGTCGCCATGCAGGGGCTCGGCGCGCTGGAATTCGTCCTGTTCGGCACCGGCGCCGACGATCTTGCCGGTACCTCCGCCGCCTATCGCTGCGCCTACGGCAAGGCCATATCAGGCAATATCGCCACGATCGCCGCCGAGGTCGACACTGCCTGGCGCGACGACAAGGGCTTTGCTGCCCAGTGGCAAAAGCCCGGTGCCGCCAATCCACTTTATCGCAACGCCAGCGAAGCAGTCACCGAATTGCTCGAAGTCTATGTCAACGGGCTCGAGCTGGTGCGCGACGTGCGCGTCAACGGCTTCCTCGGCAAGGACGTGGCTACCGACAAGCCCAAGCAGGCGCTGTACTGGCGCTCGCAAGGCACCGCCGCCGCGTTTGGCGGCAACATATCGGGCATGAAGGCGCTGTTCGACGCCTCGGAGTTCGGCACGCTGCTGCCGGCGGATTCCGAGTGGATCGCGCAGTCGATCGATTTCGAATTCGCCAACGCTCAAAACGCCGTCACCAAAATCACCAGGCCGATCGACGCCGTGCTCGCCGATCCGGAAAAACGCGCCAAGCTCGCCTATTTCGGAGTCGTGACCTCCAGCCTGTCGGAACTTTTCGGCACGCGTCTTGCCGGCGGCCTCGGGCTGACGGCGGGCTTCTCCTCGCTCGACGGGGACTAGAGCATGATCGCGAGAACTGGCCGCCGGTTTTCGGACGAGGTCTTGCCCAGCCAAGGGATGCGCTCGCCGCTGTTTGACCGCCGCGATTTCCTCAAGGCCGCAGGGGCGACATTCCTGATGGCGCTCGCCCCGGCCAAGCGCGCGCTGGCGCTCGAAACCGACGCCATGTTCGCCACGGCTTATCAAGCGCGCACGGGCGAGTACGGCGTCGCCGTGCTGTCGGAGGCCGGCAAGATCCTGCACAGCGTGGCGTTGCCGGAGCGCGGCCATGACGTGACCTTCGATCCGGTCTCGCGCAAGTCGGTGGTGTTCGCACGCCAGCCCGGCACCTTCATGCTGGTCTTCGACCATACCGGCAAGGATGAACCACTCACCATCCCGAGCATCGCAGGCCGGCACTATTACGGCCATGGCGTCTTTTCGCCGGACGGGGCGCTGCTCTATACGACCGAGAACGATTTCGACAACGCCGCCGGCATGGTCGGCATCTATGACGCGCGCGACGGCTTTCGCAGGCTCGGTGAATTCCCGACCCATGGTGTTGGCCCGCACGAGCTGATCCTGCTCGGCAACGGGCGCACGCTTGCGATCTGCAATGGCGGCATCGAGACCCACCCGGATTTCGGCCGCGCAAAGCTCAACATCCCGACAATGAAGCCGTCCTTCGTGCTGGTCGACCGCATTTCCGGCGACCTCAAGGAAAAGCACGAGTTGCCGGAAAAGCTGCACCAGCTTTCTATCCGGCACATGGACATCGACGCGGCGGGAACCGTGTGGTTCGGCGGCCAGCACGAAGGGCCGGCGACGGAAAAGCCGCTGCTCGTCGGGCGTGCCAGACGCGGCGAAGACCTCGCCATGCTCGAGATGCCCGAAGACATCCTCGGCGGCTTCCGCAACTATATCGGCTCGGTGGCGGCCAACCGCGACGCCGGCCTGGTTGCGGTATCGTCACCGCAAGGCAACGCCTGGGCGATGATCGAGGCGAAGACCGGCAAGGTCGTCGCCAGGAACGAGCTGGTCGAGGTCTGCGGCCTGGCACCCGATCGCGACGGCTTCCTCGCCTCCACCGGTGCCGGCCTCGTCGTCGCGCCCAGCGGGGAGCAAACCAACGACCCGCAGCACGTGTGGGACAATCACATGCTGCGCTTTGCGTAAGCTACTGCTTACGCAATCATATCAACCCTGACACATCGGAAAAAGCGACCGCCTTGCGCAGCACGGCGAGGAACCGCTCGCCGGCAACCTCGGCCGCGCCGCTGTTGTCGATGGCGACATGGCCGGGACCCGACAGATCGTGCGGGGCGGTGCGCGCCAGCCGCGCCAGCACCTCGCCGCGCGACTCGCGCCCGCGTGCTGCAAGCCGCTCCGCCAGGATTTCGGGGGCAGCGGTGATTTCGACAACCGCGACATTGGCGTAGCGCTCGCGCAAGGCGGGAATGACGCCGCGCGAGGTGTTGGCGACGACGACGTGGCCGACAGCTATGGCATCGTCGACCGAGGCCGGAATGCCGTAGCGCAGGCCATGCGCTTCCCAGGACAATGCAAAGGCGCCGGAGGCGTCGGCCTCGACGAAGGCGGCATCCGCCAGCGTGTCGTGATCTTCGGTCGCGCCGTCGCTGTGACGCGTGATGACGCGACGGGCGAACTCGACATGCTCGTCGTCGCCAAGGCGCTCGCGGACATAGGCGATCAGCGTGTCCTTGCCGGCACCGCTTGGACCGACCACGGCAACGAAAACGCCGTTGCGGACAGGCGAACCAAGCTGGGTCAGTTCACGCTCGATCAATGCTGAAACCATCATGCGTCGTCATTCCTCCGTGCCAGCGCATCGGCCCGCCGGGGCCCTGGACAGGCAACGGCGCATTGAACATCTCAACTGCCGCGCTGTCACCCACCTTGGCTTGGACCAGGGACCGACAGCGCACCGGAATGTCCTTAGGCGATTTACATGACGGAATGACGAAACGGAGAGGCGGAGCGGCAAAACCGCTCCGTCATCCCGGATCAGGCGACCTTGTCGCGGACCTGATAGTCCTTGATCGCGGCGAAGCGGATCATCTTCCAGCGCTCGGCCTCATAGTTGAGCGAGAATTCGTGCTGGGCGAGGAACACCGGATCATTGTCGAGATCGCGCGCGATGTCGCCGCGATGGCTTTCGATGAAGCGATGCAGGTCTGCCTTGTCATCGGCGTCGATCCAGCGGCAGACGGAGAACCGCGCCATCTCGAAGTCGACCGGCAGCGTGTATTCCACCGACAGACGCTCCTTGAGCACGTCGATCTGCAGCGCGCCGACGACGCCGACGATGGCGGGCGAGCCGTCTTCGGGCTGGAACAGCTGGACCACGCCCTCCTCGGCCATCTGGTGCAGCGCTTCCTTGAGCTTCTTGGCCTTCATCGCGTCGCCGAGGCGGACGCGGCGCAGGATTTCCGGTGCGAAGTTGGGCACGCCGCGAAACAGGATATCCTCGCCCTCGGTCAGCGTGTCGCCGATGCGCAGCGTGCCGTGGTTGGGAATGCCGACCACGTCGCCGGCATAGGCCTCGTCGGCGGTGATGCGCGAGCGGGCGAAGAAGAACTGCGGCGCCGAGAGCGACATCTGCTTGCCGGTGCGCACGAGCTTGGCCTTCATGCCGCGCTTGAGCTCGCCTGAGCAGACGCGGACGAAGGCGATGCGGTCGCGGTGGTTGGGGTCCATGTTCGCCTGGATCTTGAAGACGAAGGAGGTCATTTTCTCTTCCGTCGCCTCGACCTTGCGGGTGTCGGCCTCCTGGGCGCGCGGTGCCGGGCCGAACTCGCCCAGGGCCTCGATCAGGTCGCGCACGCCGAAATTGCGCAGCGCCGAGCCGAAATAGACCGGCGTCAGATGGCCCTCGCGGAACGCCTGCTCGTCGAAGGGCCGGCACGCCTCGCGCGCAAGCTCCAGCTCTTCGATGAAGGCAGGACGGTCATTGTCGGGCAGAAGCCCGGCGGCGCGGTTGGAGTCGGGGCCGTGAACCTCGGTGCGCTCCTTCTCGTCGTCGCCGCGGCGTACCGCGTTCTGGGCGAGATGGTAAGTGCCGGCAAAAGTCTTGCCCTGGCCGATCGGCCAGGTGATGGGCGCGGTGTCGAGCGCCAGCTTCTCTTCGATCTCGTCGAGAATCTCGAAGGTGTTACGCGCCTCGCGGTCCATCTTGTTGACGAAGGTGATGATCGGAATGTCGCGCAGGCGGCAGACCTCGAACAGCTTCAGCGTGCGCGGCTCGATACCCTTGGCGGCGTCGATGACCATGACCGCGCTGTCGACAGCCGACAGCGTGCGGTAGGTGTCGTCGGCGAAGTCCTCGTGGCCCGGCGTGTCGAGCAGGTTGAAGACGTTGTCGCCATACTCGAAGGTCATCACCGAAGTGACAACCGAGATACCGCGCTCGCGCTCGATCTTCATCCAATCCGAGCGGGTCTGGATCTTGTCCTTCTTGGCCTTGACCTCGCCGGCGAGCTGGATCGCGCCGCCGAACAACAGCAGCTTTTCGGTCAGAGTCGTCTTGCCGGCGTCAGGGTGCGCGATGATCGCGAACGTACGGCGGCGCGCCACCGCCTTTTCGATGTCTTCAGCCATCGGGGATTCCTTGTGATGGCGGGCTTCTAACAGCGGACGCCGCGCCTGTCGAGGAATTGGAACGAAGCAGGGCGTTCAGGCCTCCCTCCCCCTTGTGGGGAGGGATAGAGGGTGGCGGTGGCTCGTAGGGCGATTGTTAGATTCCCCACCCCTTACCCCTCCCCACAAGGGGGAGGGAGGCGCGAGCGTCGCGCCAAACTCATCCCCTCAACTCGAAACCGCCTTCGGCCACCGTCTCGCCGTTGACGATCAGTTCCATGCGATGGTGGCCGGGATAATGCTTGCGCGTGGTAAAGTCACGCACCGCCTGGCTGATCGAAAGATCCTTCTGGCCGCCCGGCGCAAGGTTGATCTCCTTCAGCTTGAACACCTTCTTCGAGCTGCCGCCGCTTTTCTTGACGTAGTGTACGGCATAATCGACCACCAATTGCTGCGCTGCCTCGGCAGTCGAAGCGATGCTCGCCTTGAGCGTGATGCGGCCACCGAGCATGATCGCTGCCGGCGACACGGCAAACGCCTCGACGCGGACCATCGGCGTGCCGGTCGTGCCGATAGCGCCAAGCGCGCGCGCATCGTCCATGTTCCAGCCTGAGACACGGTCGATCACCTTGTCGGGATGGTCCTTGGAGATATCGTTGAGGTGGTTGGCCACCGATTTGCGCACGTAGAGGCTCGAATCGCACTTGAGCGCGTCGAGGATAGGTGCCGTAGGCGAAGGATCCTTGATCAGTTGCTTGAGCTGGAACGACCATGGCAGACGCGGGCGCGAGCCTTCGCTGGCCAGGCGGCGCACATGCTCGTTGTCGTCGAGCGCCCAGCCGCGCATCACCTTCAGCGTCCCGTCGAAGTCCTGCGCCAGGAAGTGGCGGATGGCGAATTCGGCCGAGCCGAAGCGGGTGAAGTAGTGCAGTGCCTGCATCGACAGGTCGAAGTGGCCCTTGCCGTAAAGCGCGACATATTCGGACAGCACGATCGACGCGAAGCCGTGCTGGATGCGCGGCGCGAGATCATGGAGCACTTCAATTGCGCGTTCGAAGCTGCCCGGCAGCGCGCCATGCAAGCTGGTCGCCGTCTGGCGCATACGCTGCATGATGCCGAGATCGTCGAGGTTCTCTGTCGCAAGCGCCATGAACCGTTCCGCATCGAAGGCAGCCGAGATGGAAGCCGTCTCCGCGGCGATATGGCGAAGGCGCTCGCGATCGAAGATTTCCTTGAGTGCCGGGGCGGCTAGCGTCTGGTCTTCAGTCATCTATTTTCGTCCTGCATGGCGCCCCCGCGCCGCCCTCGGGCGTCCAACCAGACGCAGGGCTTGCTGCGCAGATACGAATCGCACCTCGAAACTACAATCCCTCTCCTGCCAAGGCGCTGTCAGGAGACTCGTGACGGGTGGCGCTTTCGAGGCCGCACGCCGCCGTTGACGTCGTTGCCGGACAGGCGGAAAATATTCTCAAGGCGCGCGAGACATGTCGCGTCATTCCAGGAGGTCGCCATGACCATCCACCAGGAAGTGCACATCAAGGGTTCGCCAAAAAACATCTATGAACTGCTACTCGACTCCACCCGCTTCCAGGCGATGACGGGCGGGCGGGCGGCGCACATCTCGACGCATGAGGGCGGTGAGGTTTCGATGTTCGGCGGCGATATCGAGGCCCGCAATGTCGAACTGGTGCCCAACCGCCGCATCGTCCAGGCATGGCGCTCACGCGTCTGGCCCGAGGGCACCTATTCGATCGTGCGCTTCGAACTCCAGGCCGACGGCACCGGCACAAGACTGACATTCGACCAGGCCGGCTACCCCCGCTCGGCGCACGCAACGCTCGATGAAGGCTGGCCGAAGATGTACTGGGAGCCGATGAACCGCGCGCTCACGCATCATTGAGCCGCAGCCAAGGCGCCTTTCAGGCGTCGGCCGTCTGGCGCGCGAGCGCGACATAGTCGGCGACATACAGGTCCCCTATGTCCGACACGGACAGGAGCTTGATGTGGCGGCGCAGCTTGCCTTGCCCCTGGAGCATTCCGTGCGGGTCCGGCAAGGTCGCGCCTTCGCTGAACTCAAGCGTCACATGCGCGGCATATGGGAAGACACCACAAAACCCGACCCGCGACGAAAACAGGATCCCGCCATATTTGACCTCCTCGGAGATGGAGGCCCCGGATTGCAGCACGACTTCACGCACCCGCGAGACGATGGCGAAATGCTCCGGCCGGTGACCTCGCATGTCGTCCAGGAAGGCTTGAACGCGATCAGCCGTCATGGCCGACCCGTGTTGCGTAGAACTGCCTGAACTCGGCGGACGGCTCCCGGTTCGAGTAGATGTAGAGCGTGACGCCGTTTGGATCCTGGATCGCAAAACCACGATCGCCCCACGGATGATCCTCGATCGGCATGATCGGCACGAGCCCGGCCGCCGTCATCAGCCGATAGTCTTCGTCGACGTCGTCGACGCAGAAATTGTAGGTCAGCCCAGCCGTTTCGCATAAGGGCTGCTCCCCCGGCGGTTCCATGAACTGCAGCGAAAGCCCGTCGCCAAATTCAAGGCTGACGAACCATCCGCAATCAAACGCTGGGTGTGCGCCGAAATGCCTGATGTAGAAGTCACGCGTCTCGGTGACGCGCTTTGTCGTGATGCAGGGAGAGGCCGTCGTCGGGCGCATGTCTGGCTCGCTTGGTCAGGTGTCGATTGGTTGTGCAGGCGGCTCGGCTATCAGTCCGGCATGGCCGAAGCGATCTCGACGAGGCAGCCATTGACATCGCGGACATAACCGACGATCTGGCCCCACGGCTTGTGTTCCGGCGGCTTGACCGGCGTGGCGCCCGCGGCAATCGCGTTGAGATAGGCTTCCTCGGGATCGTGGAAGATCAGAGCCAGTTCGAACCCTGCCGCGACATCAGTCTTGCGATTGGCGCGAATAGCGAGCCCGTTCATCTCAGCCATCGGCTCGCCGGCGAAAGACAAGGTTGTCTGGCCGGTGTCCATTTCGGCATAGAGATTGCTCTCGTGGATGAACTTGCGAGGCAGGCCAAACGCAGCCTCGTAAAACGCGACGGTTGCCTCGACATCGGCGACGTAAAGGATTGTATAGCCAAGACGCGCGGCCATCGAATTTCCCCCAGTTGGGGCCGTTGACCCCGGTTGGTCGCCCTACAATACGCCTTTTTTTGATCCGATCTTGAACAAATCGGACATCAATCGTCCAGGCTGACGAGCGTCACGTCTGGCAGGCGCGCCGGCGAAAAGCCGCCCATGCGCCTGATGACACGGCTCATATGCGCCTGATCCGAAAAGCCCGCCTCCACTGCCGCATCTGCAGGGCTAAGACGGTGATCGCGCAGCAGCCGCAAGGCCCGGTGGAACTGAAGTATCCCCGCAAGGGCTTTTGGCGTCAGGCCGGTTGCCTTGACGACAAGTCGCTGCAGCGTCCGCGCGGAAACGGCATGCATCTGTGCCACGTCACTTATGCGCAGGCGTCCACCGGCGGCGTGAAAGGCACCGATCACGCTGCGGCTCAGCGGTGCCAGCACCAAGCGGCCGTCGGCCGCACGCTTGCGAACAAAGGCCGTCAGGCTGGTGACAAGTTCGTTCTGATCCCGCGCCGGCGCACAAAGGCACTTCAGAGCGGGACATGCGGCGATTGCTTGAGCGCCGATCAGGTTCGAATTCGTCAGCTCCGCCGGTTCAAACCCGAGAACCGTTTCGAACCAGCCTGGCCGCAGCCGTAGCCCGACAAACCCTATGCCGGGTTCGATCGGCACGTCGTAGAAGCGCGTCGTCGGGCCGGTGACGACAACGGTCACCCCGGTGATCGGACGCTGTCCGGCATCGAACCTGAGGATGATGTCGCAACGTCCGTCCGGCAGGACACGGTAGCTTGCGGCGCGATCGCTGACGGAAGTCCACACCGCTTCGACCTCTTCGCCGAGGCCGGCGGCCAGGCTCAGTTCGGTGTAGCGAGCCGACAAGGTCATTTCTCGAAAGCCAGCTCTCCGTTGCGCAAGACGCGAGGGCATGGCCACCTCAGCGGCCAGATCATCACTGGCAGATAGCAGATTTCAGCCGGCCATCGCCAGTTGCGTCAATGCCGGCTGGAACGGGCGGATCGACATGCCGTCCCGCGTCAAGGTGACAAAGCTCGACGGCGGCACCGCCTGCCAGCTCTGGCCTTCGCGATCGAACGGCTCCGAGACGATGCATCGGCCCGCCCCGCCATCGCGGGTGTAAAGCGTTGGCGCATGCGCGTCGGTGGCGTAGCGCACGGCAAACAGGTTCTGGCCGTCGCTGAACGCAGCCGTCAGCTTGAGCTGCGGATCGATGCCCGCGCCGCGCGCCGCGGCAACCACGCGACCGGTGGCGCGCGCGACCGCACCTGGCGGATCGGCGTCGAGCCCCTCCTCCAGCATCAGCAGGAAAAACAGCTCGGAGTCAGTTGTGCCCTGGCGCTGCTCATAGAGGTCGTCGTTGATACTAGCCTCCAGCCGCCGGCGGATCTTTTCGAAGCCCGAGATCTGGCCATTGTGCATGAAGCTCCAGCGGCCCGAGATGAACGGGTGACAGTTGGAACGGCTGGTGCCGCCGCCCGTCGACGCCCTGACATGGGCGAGAAACAGGCCGGACTTGATCTGCCGGCACAGGCTCTTGAGGTTTGGATCGGACCACGCCGGCAGGATGTCGCGATAGAGGCCGGGCTCCGGCCGCTCGCCATACCAGGCGAGGCCGAAACCGTCGCCATTCGTCGGTGACTTGGCCTCCTGGGCGCAATGGCTCTGGGCGATCAGAGAATGACAAGGCGCTGTCACGATGTCTTCCAGGAAGACCTCTTCACCGAGATAAGCGGCCCATCGGCACATGGCTCATCGACCCCAATGTCTCAGCACGTGGCGGGCGGAGATACCCGCCCAGACTCAACCAGCATGGCTAACAAAGCGTAAACGCGTGCGATTATCTACCTGATCCACGTTGCCGTTGAGTGTCGCCGAGCATGGCGAAAAGCACACAGTTGTGTCATCGAAAAGCCCGAGCGCAGATATCGGGATTGACGTTGCTCGATCACCGTCCCATAGGATCGCCGCCATGAAATCCGCCCTTGAAAATACTTCCGCCCCCGTCATCGGGATCGTCCGCTTGCCGCACGCAGCCGAGCTGCCCTTGCCGTCCTACGAGACATCAGGTGCCGTCGGCATGGACCTGCGCGCCGCCGTGCCGGACGACCGTCCCTTGCTGATCCTGCCCGGCAAGCGCGCATTGGTGCCGACAGGCCTGGTGTTCGAAATTCCCGAAGGGTTCGAAGGCCAGTTGCGTCCGCGCTCCGGCCTCGCCTTCAAGCACGGCATCACCTGCCTCAATACGCCCGGCACCATCGACAGCGACTATCGCGGCGAGGTCAAGGTGCTGCTGATCAACCACGGCGACGAGGACTTCTATGTCGAGCGCGGCATGCGCATCGCCCAGATGGTGATCGCGTCAGTGACCCGCGCTTCGATCGAGGAACGCAGCCTTGCCGGTGAAACGACACGCGGCAATGGCGGTTTCGGCTCGACCGGCACCGCATGAGATCGCCCAAGCTCGTCATCTTCGATTGCGACGGCGTGCTCGTCGACACCGAACCGCTGGCCAACCGGCGGCTGTCGTCGTGGCTGAGCGAAGCCGGCTATGAGGTGAGCTACGAACAATGCCGCCGGCAGTTCGTGGGGCGCAGCCTGGTGTCGGTGCAGAAGGAAGTCGAAGCGGCGGGCATAAGCCTCGGGCCGGATTTCGTCGAACGCTGGTACCGCGAGTTGCCCAGCCTGTTTGGCAGCGGCGTGCAGGCGATCCCGCACATCGAAACCTTCATCAGGGCGGTCAAGGCAGCAGGCATCGGCTATTGCGTGGCCTCTTCGGCACGCGTCGACAAGATGCACATGACGCTCGGCCAGACCGGGCTCCTGGCGCATTTCCGCGACGTTCTGTTTTCCGCCACCATGGTCGAGCGCGGCAAGCCCTTCCCTGATCTTTTCCTGCATGCGGCGGGCAAGATGGGCGTCGATCCGGCCGACTGCATCGTCATCGAAGACAGCGTCGCCGGCGCCCAGGCGGGGGCTGCAGCAGGCATGCGGGTGTTTGCCTATCACGGCGATCCGCACGCCGACCGCGACGGCCTTGCCGCCGCCGGCGCCAACTTGTTCGACGACATGCGCACCCTGGCAGGATTGGTCCCCATCCGCTGAAAAGGGGATTTGTGAGGCCCGGAACTCCGGGCTAATATCCCTTGATGCGGTTCAGTCTCGAGGGCCAGACGATGGACAAGGGCGGGGTTTTCCGAAGACTTCACGAGGCGCCCGGCGCCTTCATCATTCCCAATCCGTGGGATGTCGGCACGGCCAAACTCCTGGCCTCGTTCGGCTTCGAGGCATTGGCGACGACGAGCGCCGGCTTTGCCTTTTCGCGCGGCCTGCCCGACGGCGGCGTCGGCTTCGAGACGATGATCCATCATTGCCGCGACATGGCCCAGGCGACCGAATTGCCGGTGTCGGCCGATCTCGAGAAGGGCAAGGGCGACAGCCCAGAAAGCGCTGGCGAGACGATCTTCGCCGCCGAAGCCGCCGGGCTCGCCGGCTGCTCGATCGAGGACCACACCGGCGAGGCCGACAAGCCGATCTATGCGTTTACCCATGCGGTCGAGCGCGTGGCGGCCGCGGCCGAAGCGGCACGGGCGCTGAAGCACGATTTCGTGCTCACTGCGCGCTCGGAGAATTTCCTGTGGGACCGGCCCGATCTCGATGACACCATCAAGCGGCTGCAGGCGTTCGAGAAGGCCGGCGCCGACGTGCTCTATGCCCCCGGGATAACCGATATCGGCATGATCCGGACGCTGTGCAGTTCGGTCGGCAAGCCGGTCAACGTGCTGGCCGTGCCGGGCTTTTCGGTCGCCGTACTTGCCGAAGCCGGCGCCAAGCGCATCTCGCTCGGCTCGAAGCTCACCACCTATGCCTTCGGCATGATGGAGCGCGCGTCGCGCGAGATGCTGGGCCACGGCACATTCGAGTTTTCCCGCGACGGCATGGCCTATGGCAAGCTGCAGACGCTGTTTGCCGAAGACGAGCGCTAGGCCCTGACGCCCGCCGGCCGCATCTCCGAGGCAGACACCGCCTTGTGCAGATGCACCATCATCGCCGCTGCGAAGAGCGGGGTCAGAAGGTTGAGGATCGGCACGGCGAGGAAGGCAGCGATGACGAGGCCGGCCATGAACACCGTGCCGGCGTTGCGGCGGCGCAGATCCTTGGCGTCCTGTTCGGAGCGGAAGCGCATCGCGGCGAATTCGAAGAACTCGCGGCCGAGCAGGTAGCCGTTGACCAGGAAGAAGGCGCCGATGTTGACGAGGGGGATGAACATCAAGAACAGCGCCAGCAGATTGCCCAAAATGACGATGCCGAAGAACTTGATCGCCAGCACCAGCGAGCGCAGCGCCGGCACCGGGCGCCCGGGCGCATCCTTGGGATAGTCGGTCTTTTCGACGACCTCGGCGACATCGTCGAGGAACAGGCCAGCGACGATCGCCGTCACCGGCGCGATGAGCAAGGCCAAGCCCAGCGCCAGGCCGATGCCGGCAATGATCGCCGCGACCAGGCCGAGCCAGCCGGTCCAGTCAGGCAGACCGGGCAGCATGGCGTCGATCCACGGCATGGCCAACCAGTCGAAGAGCTCGCGGATGCCGAACCACAAGGCGACCAGCGCAAGGATCGTGAGGCCCAGCGTCTTCAGGAACACCTGCCGGAACGCCGGGGTGAAAAGCTGGCTTGCGGCGGTGCGGGCGGCGTCGAATATCATTGTCTGGTCGTCCCCTGTTCGCTGCAAGAGATAGGCAGCGCGCGCCCGGGCCTCAAGCAGCCCGCGACAAATTCGCGGGGTATGCAAATGCCTCGCGAGCCGTTATTGCGGAGCGGTTTTGTCCACCTGAACGGCACGCCGCCGCGGAGACCCTGATGAGCCAATATGACGTGCTGTGCATCGGCAACGCCATCGTCGACATCATCGCGCAATGCGACGAAGCCTTTTTGACCGATAACGGCATCATCAAGGGCGCGATGAACCTGATCGACGCCGAGCGCGCCGAACTGCTCTATTCCCGCATGGGCCCGGCGATAGAGGCTTCGGGCGGTTCGGCCGGCAACACGGCCGCCGGCATCGCCAGCTTCGGCGGCAGCGCCGCCTATTTCGGCAAGGTTTCCCGCGACCATCTCGGCAACATCTTCACCCACGACATCCATGCCCAGGGCGTCGCCTTCGACACGAAACCGCTCGACGGCACCCCACCCACGGCGCGTTCGATGATCTTCGTCACGCCTGACGGGGAGCGGTCGATGAACACCTATCTCGGCGCCTGCGTCGAGCTCGGGCCAAACGACGTCGAGGCCGACAAGGCGAGCGGGGCCAAGGTCACCTATTTCGAGGGTTATCTGTGGGACCCGCCGCTGGCCAAGGAAGCCATTCGGCTTACGGCCTCGCATGCGCATGCCGCCGGCCGCGAAGTGTCGATGACGCTGTCGGATTCTTTCTGCGTCGACCGCTATCGCGCAGAATTCCTCGACCTGATGCGCTCGGGCACCATCGACATCGTCTTTGCCAACTCCCACGAGATCAAGTCGCTCTACGAGACGTCGTCCTTCGACGAAGCGCTCGCCCAGATCCGTAAGGACTGCAAGATCGCCGCCGTCACCCGCTCGGAGAAGGGGTCTGTGATCGTGCGCGGCGACGAGACGGTGGTGATCAAGGCGACCGAAATCCGCGAGCTTGTCGACACCACCGGTGCCGGCGACCTTTATGCCGCAGGTTTCCTCTATGGCTACACGCAAGGGCGTTCGCTCAAGGATTGCGGCGACCTCGGCTCGCTCGCCGCCGGCCTGGTGATCCAGCAGATCGGCCCGCGCCCACGGCAGAATTTGAAGCGCGAAGCCGAACAGGCGGGGTTGCTCTGAGCTGCGACTTACCTCCCCCTCGAGGGGAGGTCGCGCCGAAGGCGCGGGTGGGGTCCTTGCGGTCGCACTCGACATGAACCTACCCTCCTTGCTTCGCGAGTGTCCCCATCCAAGGGGCGTCGCGCGCTGCCTCAGGCGACCCCACCCCGATCCGCTGCGCGGATCGACCCTCCCCTCAAGGGGGAGGGAGACGTCGCGCTCGTCCCTCGCCACGCCCCGTTTCCGGTCTGGCCATTGTTGATGAAAAATTCGGGAAGCGGGGCGCGGGGCCGTGCCTGCCGAAAACTGATAAATGGCGCGAACCCGCGCTCCGCCGGCGATTTCTGTTTCCGTCCGTTCCGCTTCCGGCGGCATGGGCTTTCGCCCTTGCCCCACTAGCGCATCGTCCAGCGCACCCGGGCCGTATTACCCGGAGGGGAACCCTCGGACGGAACCTCCCCGGGCAACAGGCTACGTCAGCCCACTGCCGGAGGCGCCGGCTCCTCCCCGCATGTCACCGTCGCGACCGGCGTTCCCGCGGGAGGAACTCAGGGGATTGTACGGGAGGTTTTGAGGGCGTGGAAAAACGGGGGTGGTCTATCCACGCTGATTGCTGACAGACGGTGACAGCGAAACGGAGCTGGTTTTCAGTAAAACGCGAAGGTTTCAGTCTGATTGAACCGGACATTGCGCATCATATCTGAATGCCTAGCTGGGCGCGGCGCGGTTGAGATATCCGGCTTCCTGTTCAAACAGACCAGCACTTGAGTGCTGAGCAAGAATTGCTGACGGTTGGGCGCTTCCCCTAGCACTTCATCAACAAACAATTTGTTACAACCCTTTGACCCTTACTACGCGGTTTCATAGCGTGGCGGGAAGAGGGACTGATGGATTCGCAAATTCAAATCAATGGCAATTCCCCCCGCGCCTTTTTGCGCTGGGCGGGTGGAAAATCTTGGCTCGTACGTCGGATCGAAGAAATATTCGGCAATATGACGTTTGCTCGATATCACGAGCCATTTCTCGGTGGCGGGTCCTTCTTTTTTGCATCGGCTACCCACACCGTGTCCTACCTGTCCGACAAAAACGACGCACTGATTGAGACCTACCAGAGCATCAAGGATGACTGCGAGAGCGTTATCGAGCGAATGCTGGTCTACGAGAATAGCGCCGATGATTATTATCGGATTCGTGCATCGCATCCATCGGATCGCTTCGAGCGCGCAGCTCAATTCATCTATTTGAATCAAACCTCATTCAATGGAATTTATCGCGTTAACCTTAAAGGCGTTTACAACGTACCTTACGGAAACCGCACCAAGAATTTTCTGGACGAAGATGCACTTCGGTCAGCATCCAGCGGATTGGCCCTTGCGACCCTCAGAAGCCGGGACTTTGCTGACACCATCGATGACGTGAAAGCTGGGGACCTTGTCTTCATTGACCCGCCGTATACCGTCTCGCACAACAACAACGGGTTTATTAAATACAACAAATCATTATTTTCGCTGGACGACCAGTTTCGACTCGCCGAGTATATCCAAAATATACGCGATTTGGGGGCGACTTACATTTTGACGAATGCGGCACATCACAAAATAAAGGAGATCTTTGATGTCGGCGACCGGCACATTGAGGTAAGCCGAGCGAGTCTGATTGGTGGGAAAAAGGCCCAGCGCGGCTCTGTTTCAGAGTTCATATTTACCAATCTAGAGGCCCACGCCTCATGACAATTCTGAACGACGAAAACTTCTCGCTTGTGTTCGCCGACAAGGATGATCAGACGAAAATCCGGCGGGAAAGATCGAAGACATATTGGGAGCGAAAAGTCCGGAAAGCGGAGTTTGCTTCTCCGGATGTGGGGTGGAGAATCCTTGACGACAGCCTGCAACGCGACGTCAAGCTAGCAAAGGACAAACCGACAGACCAAAGATATGAAGATGAGTTGTGGGTGTTGCTTTCTCGCCTCAGCTTCAATCACCTGTCTCGCGACCGCAGCTGCAGAATTCAATATGATGAGAAGGACGGCGCGGCCCAACAGGTCGATGTCCTCGCTGTAGATGACGAATGCGCGGTCATCATCGAGTGCAAATGTGCCGAGGTCGCAGGCACGAAGCCCGGCGACTTCAAGACAGAAATCGAATCTTTAGGCGCGAAGAAAGCAGGCCTTCATCGGGAGTTGCGAGCTCGCTTCAATAAGCCCAAGCTGAAAATCGCATACGTTCTCGCGACAAGAAACTACATCTTGCGGCAAGCGGATGTGGATCGACTTGCAACGTTCGGCATCTTGGAGTATTACACTGAGCTGGTGGCACATTTGGGCAGTGCTGCTCGCTATCAATTTCAAGCAGACCTTTTTCAGGGTCAGGACATTCCTGAAATGGAAAGTCGCATCTATGCCGTCCAAGCATCAATGGGCGGGATAGAGTACTACTCGTTCTGCATAGAACCTGAGCGGCTGCTGAAAATGGGGTACGTCCTTCATCGATCAAAATCGATCAAGACACTCCCAAGCTATCAACGATTGATCAAGAAAAAACGCCTTCAAAGTATCAAAAAATTTATCAACAATGGCGGCTACTTTCCAAATTCATTAATAGTGAGTGTAGACAACGAGAGCAAGAAGGCGCGTTTCGAGCCATTTGCATCGCCGATCCCAAACGCATCTTCAAGAGCCGGAATTCTGCATCTGCCGCCTCAATATAGGTCACTCTACGTGATCGATGGGCAGCACCGGCTGTACGGCTATAGCGACAGCGAATATGCCGACAATAACAGCGTGCCAGTCGTCGCATTTATGGAATTGCCGCGGGAAGAACAACTCCGACTGTTCATGGAGATCAACGAGAACCAGAAGGCGGTCTCCAAGAACCTTAAACACACCCTTGATGCAGATCTAAAGTGGGATTCCAAGAATCTGGCTGAGAGGGCCGAAGGCATAAAGAAGCAGCTTGCCCAAGAACTCGGAGAAAACGTCACCTCTCCTCTCTTCAATCGCGTTCTCGTTGGAGAGGATCAGAGGACCGAGATCCGTGTGCTAACCCTGGAAGCCATTCTTCGCGGTTTGAATCAGACCAAATTTGTTGGCAAGTTCACCAAGGATGCCGTGCGCGAGCAAGGTATGTTCAATACGGGCGACAGTACAAGTACGGTTGAAAAACTTCGGCGCCTACTCTCTGCTTTCTTCACTTACATAGCTACCGAGTATGAGTCCGAATGGACGAGGCTCCCCAAAGACGGTGGGCTTTTGACCATTAACGATGGCGTCACCTCACTCATCATGGTTTTCGGCGATGTTTTGGAGCACTTGGAGCGAACCAGCCAGATCAAGCCGTTGGCCGAAGGCTCGGATAGTATCATCGAAAAGGCTGCAACATACCTCGATGGCCTAAAGCCGTACTTCAGAAAACTGACTGAGCCAGACAGAGCCGAGTTGAGAAAAAAGTACGGTAGTGGCGCCCCAACACGCCTTCGAAGGATCTTTCAGAAGGCGATCCACGAGGCTCGAGAGGATTTTAGTCCGATTGGACTTAAGGAATATTGGCGTGACCAGTCCAAACTCTACAACATCGAAACGTACTCTAGAGTGGCCGACATCGAGCTCAAGCTTCGCGACGATATAAAACAACTACTAATGCAAGAGCATGGCACGATGTGGTTGAAAAAGGGATTGCCAGAGAAGTTATTTACCCACCTCTCAACCGAAGCTGCAAAGAAGAACCGTCTCATCGAAAATGATGAAGACGAGAAGACCCCCTGGGATTGCTTAAATTTGATCCACATACGCGACATTGTAATGCACGGCGCGCAGTGGAGCACCTTGTTCCAGAAGAATTACACCATACCTGGACAAGAAGCTAAAAAGAAAGAAGACAAAACTAGCTGGCTCGCAAAACTTAATTCGATTCGCAACAATGCCGACCACGAATATAGTGTCAGCAAAGACGAGGCGGATTATGTGGCTGCGATACATGATTGGCTTATTCTAGGAGATCACACGGATATCTCTTCACGCAGCTCCATTGGGGAATCCAACGTTGAGAATGACGCGTAGATCGAGCTCTCGGACCTTGCGACCTAGCCCCGCGAGAGCGTGGCGAGGAGCAGCGTAGACGTCGCGATCCTTCTCACCCCCCTCTGCCCTGCCGGGCATCTCCCCCTCAGGTGGGGAGATCAGCAGCCTCGACGCCGCGCCCAATCGTCTCTCGGGGAGAACTATCGGAAACCTCGCGATCCTTCGCGCCCCCCTCTGTCCTGCCGGACATCTCCCCCACGAGGGGGGAGATCGGCGGTTGCTACGTATCCGCTCCTCAAGTCCCCGCGTTATACGCCGCGATCGCCGCCATGTTGACGATGTCGGAGTCCTTCGCGTTGAGCGAGACGATCTGGACCGGCTTGTTGAGGCCGACGAGAAGCGGGCCGATGACGGTGGAGCCGCCGAGTTCCTGCAGCATCTTGGTCGAGATCGCGGCCGAGTGGAACGCCGGCATGACGAGCACGTTGGCGGCACCCGAGAGGCGGCAGAAGGGGTATTGCTGCTGCATCAGGCGGTGGTTGAGGGCGACGTCGGCGGCCATTTCGCCGTCATATTCGAAATCGACGCGGCGCTTGTCGAGGATCTTGACCGCTTCCTGGACACGCTCGGAACGCTCGCCGGGCGGGTTGCCGAAGGTCGAGTAGGCAAGCAAGGCGACGCGGGGTTCGTAGCCCATCTTGCGGGCAAAATGGGCGGCTTCCTCGGCGATGTCGGCGATCTGCTCGGCGTTGGGCATGTCGTGGACGGCGGTGTCGGCGACGATGACGGTGCGGCCGCGCGCCAGCACGATCGACACGCCGATGACGCGGTGGCCGGGCTTTTCGTCGATGACGCGGCGAACGTCTTCGAGCACGGTCGAATAGTTGCGGGTGACGCCTGTGACCACGCCGTCGGCGTCGCCAAGGGCGACCATGCAGGCGGCGAAGTGGTTGCGGTCGTTGTTGATCAGGCGCTGGCAGTCGCGCAGCAGATAGCCCTTGCGCTGCATGCGCTCGTAGAGGAAGTCGGCATAGATGGCATTGCGGCGCGACAGGCGCGCATTGATGATCTCGAGGCCCGGCTTGTTGAGGTCGATGCCGGCGTGGCGGGCGTTTTCCTTGATGATGTCGTCGCGGCCCAAAAGAATGGCGGTGCCGAGCTTCTGGTTCACGTAGGAGACGGCGGCGCGCATGACCTGCTCCTCCTCGCCCTCGGCAAAGACGATGCGCTTGGGCTGGCGCCGGACGCGGTCGTAGATGCGCTGCAAGGTCGAGGCGATCGGGTCGCGGCGGGCGGAGAGCTCGTTGGCGTATTTGTCGAGATCGAGGATCGGCCGGCCAGCGACCCCCGATTCCATGGCCGCCTTGGCGACAGCGATCGGGATCGCCGAGATCAGGCGCGGGTCGAACGGCACCGGGATGATGTAGTTGGGGCCGAATTTCGGCCGGTTGCCCTGATAGGCGGCGGCGACGTCGTCAGGCACGTCCTGGCGGGCGAGATCGGCGAGCGCCTGGGCGGCTGCGACCTTCATGGCGTCGTTGATGGTGGTGGCGCGGACATCGAGCGCCCCGCGAAAAATGTAGGGGAAGCCGAGCACGTTGTTGACCTGGTTCGGATAGTCCGAACGGCCGGTCGCCATGATGGCATCGGTGCGGATCTCGGCGACTTCCTCGGGCGTGATCTCCGGATCGGGATTGGCCATGGCGAAGATGATCGGGTTCTTGGCCATGGACTGGATCATGGCGGGCGTCAGCGCGCCCTTGGCGGAGAGGCCGAAGACGATGTCGGCGCCGTCCATGGCGTCGGCAAGCGTGCGCGCCTCGGTCTTGACCGCATGCGCCGACTTCCACTGGTTCATGCCTTCGGTGCGGCCCTGGTAGACCACGCCCTTGGTGTCGCACAAGATGACGTTGTCAGGGGTGAAGCCCATCGACTTGATGAGCTCGATGCAGGCGATGCCGGCGGAGCCGGCACCATTGCAGACGAGCTTGGCCGTCTTCATGTCGCGGCCGGTGATGGCAAGCGCGTTGATGAGGCCGGCGGCCGCGATGATGGCGGTGCCGTGCTGGTCGTCGTGGAAGACGGGGATGTCCATCAGCTCGCGCAGGCGCTGCTCGATGATGAAGCACTCGGGCGCCTTGATGTCTTCGAGGTTGATGCCGCCGAAGGAGGGCCCGAGGAAGCGCACGCAGTTGATGAATTCCTCGGCGTCTTCGGTGTCGACCTCGAGGTCGATGGAATCGACATCGGCGAAGCGCTTGAACAGCACCGCCTTGCCTTCCATGACGGGCTTGGAGGCGAGCGCGCCGAGATTGCCCAAGCCCAGGATCGCGGTGCCGTTGGAAATGACGGCGACCATGTTGCCCCTGGCGGTGTAGTCGTAGGCGCGGGAGGGATCCTCGGCGATGGCTTTGACGGGAACCGCGACGCCGGGCGAATAGGCAAGCGACAGGTCGCGCTGGGTCGCCATCGGCTTGGTCGGCACGATCTCCAGCTTGCCCGGGCGGCCCATGGCGTGGAATTCGAGCGCCTCCTCAGCAGAAACGGAGGGGCCGGAATTGTCGGTTTTCTTGTTCGAGGCCATGGTGCGAAGCGATCCTACCCTTGAAATATTCTTTTTGTGGAGCGTTTTGGATTAAGGCTACACATCGGCGCTGTAAACCGCCAAGCAGAGCGGTGGATTTCCTTTTTTGAAAGCTCAGGCGTGAACGATCGACCGACGATGTCAGCGGAAATGCCGGTGCATGCGCCGCCGACGCCGATGATGGAGCAGTATATCGAGATCAAGGCGGCGAACCCGGATTCGCTGCTGTTCTACCGCATGGGCGACTTCTACGAGCTGTTCTTCGACGACGCCGAGAAGGCGTCGCGCGCGCTCGGCATCGTGCTCACCAAGCGCGGCAAGCACCAGGGGCAGGACATCCCGATGTGCGGGGTGCCGATCCATGCGGCCGACGACTATCTGCAGAAGCTGATCGGGCAAGGTTTCCGCGTCGCGGTGTGCGAGCAGATCGAGGACCCTGCGGAAGCCAAGAAACGCGGCTCGAAGTCGGTGGTCAAGCGCGACGTGGTGCGCCTGGTGACCCCAGGCACGATCACCGAGGACAAGCTTCTGGCGCCGCAGGAATCCAGCTTCCTGATGGCGCTGGGGCGGGTGAAGGGGGCGGGCGAAGCGAGCCTCGCGCTCGCCTGGATCGAGATCTCGACCGGCATCTTCCGCGTCGCCGAGACGACGCCCGACAGGCTCGCCGCCGACATCTTCCGCATCGACCCGCGCGAGCTGATCGTCGCCGAACCTGCGTTCCATGACGAGGAGCTGGGGCCGACGTTCGACCTGGTGGGCCGCATCGTCAACCCGCAACCGCCGTCGCTGTTCGACTCGACGTCGGCGCCGCAGCGCATCGCGCGCTTTTATGACGTGGCGACACCCGACAGCTTTGGCGCGTTTTCGCGCGCCGAGCTGTCGGCGATCTCGGGGGCGATCGCCTATGTCGAAAAGACCCAGAAGGCCGAGCGCCCGCCGCTGTCGCGCCCCGAGCGCGAGCGGGCCGGCACGACCTTGTTCATCGACCCGGCGACGCGGGCCAATCTCGAACTGCTGCGCACGCTGTCGGGCGGCCGCGACGGCTCGCTGTTTCGGGCCATCGACCGCACGGTGACGGGCGGCGGCGCGCGCTTGCTCGCCGACCGGCTGATGTCGCCGCTGACCGATCCCGACGCCATCGGCGCAAGGCTCGACGCGGTGTCGTTCTTCATGGGCGAGACAAGGCTCAGCGAAGCGGTGCGGCTCAGCCTCAAGGGCGTCGCCGACATGCCGCGCGCGCTGTCCAGGCTTGCGCTCAACCGTGGCGGCCCGCGCGATCTCGGCGCGCTGCGCTCGGGCTTTTCGGCGGCGCGGACGATTGCCGGGCTGTTTGCCGGGGCAACGCTGCCGAAGGAACTGGCGGCGGCGATCGCGGCGATCACGGCGCTGCCGGCCGATTTCGCCGACCATCTCGATGCGGCGCTCGGCGAAGAGCTGCCGCTGCTCAAGCGCGACGGCGGTTTCGTCCGTGCGAACTACCATGCCGAGCTCGACGAGATGCGGGCGCTGCGCGACCAGTCGCGGCGGGTGATCGCCGGCATGGAGCGCGACCTGATCGAGGAGACGGGCATCCGCTCGCTCAAGATCCGCCACAACAACGTGCTCGGCTACTACATCGAGGTGACGGCCAACAACCAGGCGGCACTGAACGGCACCGACGAGGCCAAGGCGCGCTTCATCCACCGCCAGACCATGGCGAGCGCGATGCGCTTCACCACGACAGAGCTCGCCGGGCTCGAGACCAAGATCGCCAACGCCGCCGACCAGGCACTGACCATCGAACTGGCCGCCTTCGACCAGCTGGTCGGCGAGGCCGTCAGCCACGCCCAGGCGATCCGCGCCGGCGCTGACGCACTGTCGGTGCTCGACGTGTCGTCCGCCCTCGCGCTGCTTGCCCTAAACGAGGCGTGGTGCCGGCCCGAGGTCGACGGAAGCCTCGCCTTCGACATCAAGGGCGGGCGCCACCCTGTTGTCGAGCAGTCGCTGCGGCGCGAGGCGGCGGCACCGTTCGTTGCCAACGACTGCACGCTTTCGCCCGACGGCAACGACAAGAACGGCGCCATCTGGCTGCTGACCGGCCCGAACATGGGCGGCAAGTCGACCTTCCTGCGCCAGAACGCGCTGATCGCCATCCTCGCCCAGATGGGTTCTTTTGTCCCTGCAGAGCGTGCGCACATCGGCGTCGTCGACCGGCTGTTTTCCCGCGTCGGCGCCTCGGACGATCTGGCGCGCGGGCGCTCGACCTTCATGGTCGAGATGGTGGAGACGGCGGCCATCCTCAACCAGGCGGGCGAGCGCACGCTTGTCATCCTCGACGAGATCGGCCGCGGCACCGCCACCTTCGACGGCCTGTCGATCGCCTGGGCGGCGGTCGAATACCTGCACGAGAAGAACCGCTGCCGCGCCATCTTCGCCACCCATTATCACGAGCTGACCGCGCTTTCCGGCAAGCTCGGCCGCCTGCACAACGTGACGATGCGGGTGAAGGAGTGGGAGGGCGACGTGGTGTTCCTGCACGAGGTCGGCAAGGGTGCCGCCGACCGCTCCTACGGCGTGCAGGTGGCCCGCCTCGCCGGCCTGCCCGACGCTGTGGTTTCGCGCGCCAAGGAGGTGCTGCACCAGCTCGAGGAAGGCGAAACCTCCGGCAAGGCCAACAAGCTCGTCGACGACCTGCCGCTGTTTTCGGTGGCGATGAAGCGCGAGACGCCAAAACCCGTCGCCAACGACGCGCTGAGCAAGGCGCTGGACGGGCTCAGCCCCGACGAAATGACGCCGCGCGAGGCGCTGGACGCGCTGTACAGGCTGAAGGGGCTGGCGGGGAAGTAGGGGCGAGGCCGTTTGCGGGTCACGACACGCAATACACCCTGATCAGCCTGCGCCCCCCACGTCCAATACTCAGCCCGCCTTCGCGGGTGGCCGGGGAAAGAGCCCGTAACGACCAAGTTGGTCGTTCTTCGTGAAGAATATCGTCTGCGATCGGGCGAGTACCGCCTCGGAAGGCGTGTCGTTCTCGAGGATGATGACCTGGCGGTCGTCATGTCTGGATAGGTACTCGTAGAAGTGATCTCGGAGATCAGTCTCAGACAGATCGTCTTCGTCGTGCTCGGGCTCGCGATAAGCCAGCAGTGGCGTATCAAGCACCACAAAGCCTGGGTGAGGCAAGTCCTTGTCCCGTGTGAACTCCAGAAGAGAGATATTGAATGCTGAGTGAGTGATCGCACGCATGCCTTTTCCTCGGCTCCCGCGAGGCTTCCCAGAAATCACAAAGTCCTTGGCAGTCCGGTCAAAATGAACTCGCTCCGTTTCGGGGAATTTCCAGGCCTGCAGCAACAAGCGCATATGTTCCGAGAACTGATCAAGCACGGATTCCGAAAGTCCAGACGCGGGCTGCGCCGAGGACGCTTTCGGTTCGGAGGGTTCTTTCTCGAACTCTGCCTTGCGTTGTTCAAGGTCAGAGATTGTCTGGAAAAGAGAAATGGCAGCGGTTACTGACGTGCGCTTTTCTGTGAACTCAAGATAGGTCGCCCGCTGCCCCTGCAGTGTCGGCGTGATCCGCGACAACTCGACCTCTGTCGCAGTAAACTGCTCTTGCAAGCCGGGCTTCGAAGCTTCCAGCTCTGCTGATTCCTCGTTGAGCTGGTCGACCGTCTCCTGAAGCTCTTTTGCGAGGAGGCGGATTTTCGAGGTCTCAGCGTCCGTAGCAGTAACAACGACTTCGACATTGCCGTCGCAATCATCGCCATCGGGATTCTGGTGGTCGGGTAGCGCTCCGCAAAGCGGGCAGCGTCCTGGTACCAATGCTGCAAGTAACGACCCGGCCTCCCTAAGGCCCTCCAATCGTCTAAGGTCGGACTCGTAGCTCAGGGAGAGCAGCGCAAACCGTGCAAGCAGCTCTTCAATTTCGGCGCGCCGATCATCTGCCCCCTCAATAGCTGTACGATAAGACCGCCTCCTCGCTGCGATTTCTCTGAACTCGAACTCAAGCTGCTGCAGTCCGGTACGCTCGACTTCAAGAGTATTGAACCGCACCGGGTTTGCCGGAGGCTGTTTGGTTTAAGTTACGCGGCCATGGCTGGCTCGTCCAGCATAGCGTAATGCTGCTCCTCGGCCTCGG